>NZ_CP139438.1:0-1480034 GCF_034258515.1 Pseudarthrobacter oxydans
ATGACAGTAGACGAAGCCAACCACGCCAATACTGTCGGAAGTTCCTGGCGGCGCGTTGTCAGCCTGCTGGAACAGGACCACCGTGTCTCACCGCGGCAGCGTGGCTTTGTCATCCTTGCCCAGGCGCAGGGCCTGATCGGGTCCACGCTCCTGGTGGCAGTTCCCAACGAACTCACCCGCGAAGTGCTCCAGACGCAGGTCAAGGACGCCCTGGATGACGCACTGCACAACGTTTTCTCCGAGGACATCCGGTGCGCCATCGACGTGGACACGGACCTGGTTCCCATCCACAAAGAACCCGAGCCCGTCGTCGTCGAGCCGTCCTTCTCCCCGGACCAGCTCATCGAACAGAAGCCGCAGCCCATGCTGCCCAGCACTTCGCACGAGTTCGGCCGCCTGAACCCGAAGTACGTCTTCGACACCTTCGTCATTGGTTCCTCCAACCGCTTCGCCCACGCTGCGGCCGTCGCCGTCGCTGAAGCGCCGGCAAAGGCCTACAACCCGCTGTTCATTTACGGTGATTCGGGGCTGGGCAAGACGCACCTGCTGCACGCCATCGGCCACTATGCCCGCCGGCTCTACAGCGGCATCCGCGTCCGCTACGTCAACTCGGAAGAGTTCACCAACGACTTCATCAACTCCATCCGTGACGATGAGGGCGCCAGCTTCAAGACCACCTACCGCAACGTGGACGTACTGCTCATCGATGACATCCAGTTCCTCGCGGGCAAGGACCGGACGTTGGAGGAGTTCTTCCACACTTTCAATTCCCTGCACAACAACAACAAGCAGGTGGTCATCACTTCGGACCAGCCGCCCAAGCTGCTGGCAGGATTCGAGGACCGCATGAAGTCCCGCTTCGAGTGGGGCCTCCTCACGGACATCCAGCCGCCGGAACTCGAAACCCGCATCGCCATCCTCCGCAAGAAGGCCCTGAGCGAAGGTCTCTCTGCTCCCGATGACGCACTGGAATACATCGCATCCAAGATTTCCAGCAACATCCGTGAACTTGAGGGTGCACTGATCCGGGTCACTGCCTTTGCAAGCCTCAACCGGCAGCCCGTGGATGTGGCACTTGCGGAGATGGTCCTCAAGGACCTCATTACCGACGACGGCGCCCAGGAGATCACGTCCGGCCAGATCCTCCAGCAGACGGCCGAGTACTTCAAGCTGAGCATGGAAGAGCTGTGCAGCAAGTCGCGGACCAGGACCCTGGTGACGGCGCGCCAGATTGCCATGTACCTCTGCCGCGAGCTCACGGACATGTCGCTGCCGAAGATCGGCCAGGAACTTGGCGGCCGCGACCACACCACAGTGATCCACGCTGACAGGAAGATCCGCGAACTGATGGCCGAGCGGCGTGTGATCTACAACCAGGTAACTGAGCTGACCAACCGGATCAAGCAGCAGCAGCGCGACTCCTAGCCGGCCGCACCTATACCTTATTAACAGGTGCATGTGGATAAGCCTGTGGATACTTAAGGGGACAACCGCGGTTAATGGGCTTAAAACCCTTAAGGCGCCTGTGGATTCGCAAAATCGCAAAAAATCTTGTCCCCATCCACACCCTGTTTAAAACCTGCGCCGCCCACAGTGGATGAACAGGGCTTAACCGCTGGAACCCGCGGCAGGGGGAGGTTATCCACAGTTTCCACAGCAGTTATTAACACTACTAATCCCAAAAAATTGAAATCCCTCAAACAACAAGACCTGTGCGCTCGTCCAGACCACACCGGGCCGGGCGGCCCTCCGGGCAGTCGGGACCACCGGGGATGGGTTAATCCCCGATCTTCCGGCTAAGCTGTCAGCAGCGCTCCCATCCTTGGGTTTTCGTGTGGTTCCTGCAGCACGGACCATGCAGGTTCAGGTGGTGGGGCACCCCACTTTTTGGAACTGCCTGCGGGAAGTTCCAGGTCTTATGGCAGCAGCAATGAAAGGCGGCACCCTTCCGTGAAGTTCAGAGTCGATCGGGACGTCCTGGCAGAAGCCGTCACCTGGACAGCCCGGTCGTTGTCTCCGCGGCCGCCGGTGCCCGTCCTGTCCGGCCTGCTGTTGAAGGCCGAAGCGGGCACCGTGAGCCTCTCCAGCTTTGACTACGAGACCTCCGCCCGGCTGGAAATCACAGCGGACATCCGGGACGAAGGCACCATCCTGGTATCCGGCCGGCTCCTGGCCGACATCTGCCGCAGCCTCCCCTCGGCACCGGTCGACGTCGAAACGGACGGCAACAAAGTCACGCTGACCTGCCGCCGAAGCAGCTTCCATCTCGCCACGATGCCCGAGGCCGAGTACCCGCCGCTTCCCGCACTCCCGCCCATCAGCGGAACTGTCCCCGGTGATTCCTTCGCCCAGGCGGTTTCACAGGTCATCATTGCCGCCAGCAAGGATGACACGCTGCCCATCCTCACCGGCGTGCGGATGGAAATCGAGGACGACCTCATCACGCTGCTCGCCACTGACCGGTACCGCCTTGCCATGCGTGAAGTGCCGTGGAAGCCGGTCACCCCGGGCATCTCCACCAGCGCCCTGGTCAAGGCAAAAACCCTGAACGAAGTTGCCAAGACCCTCGGCAACAGCGGTGACATCAACCTTGCCCTCGCCGACGACGACAGCAGGCTGATCGGTTTCGAAAGCGGCGGACGAACCACCACCTCATTGCTGGTGGACGGGGACTACCCCAAGATCCGGTCGCTGTTCCCGGACTCGACTCCCATCCATGCCACGGTTCAGACCCAGGAGCTTGTTGAAGCGGTGCGCCGTGTCTCCCTGGTAGCTGAACGCAACACCCCCGTCCGGCTCGCCTTCACCCAGGGGCTCCTGAACCTGGACGCCGGTACCGGCGAGGACGCCCAGGCTTCCGAGGAACTTGAGGCCCAGCTTTCCGGTGACGACATCACCGTGGCCTTCAACCCCCACTACCTGGTGGAAGGCCTCAGCGTGATCGAGACCAAGTTCGTCCGGTTCTCGTTCACCACTGCGCCCAAGCCGGCCATGATCACAGCCCAGGCGGACGCCGACGGCGAGGACCAGGATGACTACCGCTACCTGGTGATGCCGGTCCGCCTGCCCAACTAGCCCCCCTCCAACTAGGTAGCGCCAAGTGTCGTTTTGGAGGTTCAAAACGACACTTAGCGCTACCTAGTTGGGAACACGGTCCCGCAGCCACACCTCTAGCGCAGAAACGAGTTCCAGAATGCACATTGGACTGATCGGCCTTGGCAAAATGGGATTCAACATGCGCGAACGCCTGCGCAAGGGCGGCGTGGAGGTCACCGGTTTCGACCGGAACCCGGACATCACCGACGTCGCCACCCTTGATGAACTCCTTGCCGCAGTCCCGGTGCCGCGGTTGATCTGGGTCATGGTTCCCGCCGGTGAGATCACGGACGCCGTCATCAAGGAACTGGGCGACAAACTCGCCGAGGGCGACCTGGTGATCGACGGCGGAAACTCGCGGTTCACGGAGGACCAGAAACACGGTGAGCTCCTCGCCGCCAGGGGCATCCGCTTTGCGGACTGTGGCGTCTCCGGCGGAGTCTGGGGCCTGCAGAACGGTTACGGCCTGATGGCGGGCGGAGATGCTGCGGATATCGAACGCGCCCTTCCGGTGTTTGATGCCCTGCGCCCGGAGGGCGAACGTGAGGACAGCTTCGTGCACGTGGGCGGGATCGGCGCAGGGCATTACGCCAAGATGGTCCACAACGGGATCGAATACGGCCTGATGCAGGCATACGCCGAGGGATACCAGCTGCTGGCTTCCAAAGACATCATCAACGACCTTCCCGGAACCTTCCGCGCCTGGCAAAAAGGCACGGTGGTCCGGTCCTGGCTGCTGGACCTGTTGGTCAAGGCGCTGGATGAAGACCCGGGATTGCAGAACATCGACGACTACGTCGAGGATTCAGGCGAGGGCAGGTGGACGGTGGAAGAGGCCATTGCCAACGCAATTCCCGCCCCGGCCATCACTGCGGCACTGTTCGCCCGCTTCGAATCGCGCGAGGACAGCTCACCGGCCATGAAGATGGTATCCGCACTGCGCCACCAGTTCGGCGGCCACTCCACCCGCCCCGCCAAATAGCATCCAGCCGGGAACCCGCGAGGTTCCCAGAATTGCCGAAAACCGCGTGTACCTCGAACACCTCTCCCTGACCGACTTCCGCAGCTACGCCCAGGTTGACCTTGCCCTGGCTCCGGGCGTCACAGTCCTGGTGGGATACAACGGCATCGGCAAGACCAACCTGATGGAGGCCATCGGCTACCTGGCCACCCTCAGCTCCCACCGCGTCAGCTCGGATGCACCCCTCCTGCGGTTTGGAACGGACCGGGCTTTGGTGCGGGCCCGCCTGGTCCGGGGCGGTCAGACTACGGTCCTGGAACTTGAAATCAACGCAGGGCGGGCAAACCGCGGCCGGATCAACCGCAGTAATCCGGTGCGCGCCCGTGACCTGCTCGGCATATGCCAAACGGTCCTCTTCGCTCCGGAGGACCTGGCCCTGGTCAAGGGGGATCCCTCGAACCGGCGCCGCTTCCTGGACGAGCTGCTCGCGAGCCTTATTCCGCATCATGCCGCGACCCGCAGCGACTACGACCGCGTGTTGAAGCAGCGCAATGCGCTGCTGAAGTCTGCCCGGGCAGGCAAATTCACTCCTGCCCATGAGGCAACCCTCGACGTGTGGGACCAGCACATGGCGAAGGCCGGCGCCGAACTGCTCCACGCCAGGCTTGAACTGGTGGAGCGGCTGCGCCCGCATCTGGCGCGGGCATATGCGGACCTCACCGACGCGTCAAAACCGGCAGACGCCGTCTACCGCTCCACCCTCCAGAGCCAGATGGACGACGACGGCGCAGCGCTCCCTCCCGCCGCGGGCACCGCGGCCGGAGGTACTTCGCCGGACGTGGAAGACCTGCGCCGGTTCTCTGTGGACGAGTTGGCGGAGCGGTACGTCCGCGCCTTCGCCGAATCCCGCCGGAAGGAAATCGAACGGGGCATATCGCTCGTGGGACCGCACCGCGACGAGCTGGAACTCATCCTGGGCCAGGCGCCGGCCAAGGGTTATGCCTCGCATGGCGAAACATGGTCCATGTGCCTCTCGCTGCGGCTCGCCTCCTACTACGTGATGCTGGACGACGCCCGTACCGGAGGGTCTGCTCCCATCCTGATCCTCGACGACGTTTTTGCCGAGCTGGACGTCCAGCGGCGGCGTAAACTGGCCGCAATAGTCTCCGGCGCGGAGCAGGTCCTGGTGACCGCCGCCGTCGACGCCGACATCCCGGAAGGCCTGTCCGGACGGCGGGTGAAGGTCATCCCGGGAGGTATTGATGAGCAGGGACAATGAGAAGGGCGGCGGGCTCCAGCCCGGCCGCGATCCCGACAACATCGATGCCCCGCAGGTTGCCCTGAACCGGATGCGGGAAGCAGCCGCAGCGCGCGGCGAAATCCGCAGGGCAGCGCACCGCCCGGGCACCTCAAAGGCGAAAAAGGGCACCCGCGACACCCGAGGCTTCAGCCAGTTCCACGCCACGGGCCGCGACCCCCTTGGCCTGGGCAAGGTGGTGGGACGCCTGGTGGCGGAACGCGGCTGGACCTCCCCGGTGGCGGTGGGGTCCGTGATGGCTGAATGGGCAACCCTGGTTGGTCCTGAAATCTCGGCCCACTGCGTCCCGGAAAGTTTCACCGACACCACCCTGCACGTCCGGTGCGACTCAACCGCCTGGGCCACCCAGCTGCGCCTGCTAAGCACCAGCCTCCTGGAGAAGTTCCGGGTGGAGCTGGGCGACGGAGTGGTAACCAGCATCAAGGTGCTTGGCCCTGCGGCACCGAGCTGGCGCAAGGGCGGCCGTTCGGTAAACGGCCGGGGCCCCCGGGACACTTACGGGTAGTGCCGGCACCGGACTCTTGAAAATCCGCCCAACGGCGTGTAGAGCGCTGTAAGGGACGCCGGGCGTATAGGCACCCGGAGGCCGTACTTCCAGCGCGCCCTAGGCGCGGCCAATGCCCTCGCATGGGCACACCACTGTCCGCAGACGGCCCTGGAATGCGGGGAAATGGGCTGTCGCGCGGTAGAATCGGTGTAGATAACTGGGCGCGGGTGAAACGTTGACTGAGTCCGTTTTCGCGCGCTCACAGCACGCGGAGTGCGGATCCCCACCGTCAGCAGGCCACCGGCGCTATAAGTTTGTGCCTGTTGGCGGATGACTTTCCTGATCCAGGAGGGGACTCGGCCGGCCATCATCGAGAACAGAGGAGTCGACAGCGCCTGTGGCTAACGACAATACAGATATTCTGGCAGCTGAACCCGCAGTCGAGGATGCCCGTACGCCTGACACCCCGGCCGCATCGGCGACGCCGCGTGAATACGGTGCCAGCGACATCACTGTCCTTGAAGGCCTGGAGGCGGTACGGAAGCGCCCGGGCATGTACATCGGTTCTACAGGACCGCGCGGACTCCACCACCTCGTCTACGAAGTTGTTGATAACTCAGTGGATGAGGCCCTTGCAGGCTACTGCACCCACATCGAGGTTGTCCTGCAGGCCGACGGCGGCGTGAAAGTGGTGGACGACGGCCGCGGCATTCCCGTGGACATGCACCCTACGGAGCACAAGCCCACGGTTGAAGTCGTCATGACCATCCTGCACGCCGGCGGAAAGTTCGGCGGCGGCGGTTATGCCGTGTCCGGCGGCCTCCACGGCGTCGGCATCTCCGTGGTCAATGCCCTCTCCAGCCGCGTGGATACTGAAGTGCGGCGCCAGGGCCATGTCTGGCGGATGTCCTTCGCGGACGGCGGAAAGCCGCAGGGCAGCCTGGTCAAGGGCGAGGAAACGGACCTCACCGGTACCACCCAGACCTTCTACCCGGATCCCGCGATCTTCGAAAGCACCGAATTCGACTTTGAGACACTGCGTGCCCGCTTCCAGCAGATGGCCTTCCTCAACAAGGGCCTTCGCATCACGCTGACGGACGAGCGCACCGCTGCTGAGGCGGATGCCGACGCCGACCTGGACCTGGACGCCGTCGTTACCGAGGGCGAAGTCAGCGCAGAGCACCGCACCGTGGTGTACCAGTACGACGAAGGCCTGCTGGACTACGTCAAGCACCTGAACTCCGGCAAAAAGGTGGATGTGGTCCACGAAGACGTCATCGCCTTCGAAACCGAGGACAAAGAACGCAAGATAGCCCTCGAAATGGCGATGCAGTGGACCAACGCCTACTCGGAGAGTGTGCACACGTACGCCAACACCATCAACACCCATGAAGGCGGAACCCACGAAGAAGGCTTCCGCGCTGCCATGACGTCCCTGATCAACCGCTACGCGCGTGAGAAGGGAATCATCAAGGAAAAAGACGACAACCTCACCGGTGACGACATCCGCGAAGGCCTTACCGCCGTCATTTCCGTCAAGCTTGCCGAACCCCAGTTCGAAGGCCAGACCAAGACCAAACTCGGCAACTCCGAGGTCAAGGGCTTCGTCCAGCGCGTGGTAACTGACGGACTGGGTGACTGGCTGGAACGCAACCCCGGGCCCGCCCGGGACGTCATCCGGAAGGCGATCTCCGCAGCGCAGGCCCGAATGGCCGCACGCAAGGCACGGGACAACGCCCGCCGGAAGAGCCCGCTGGAATCCTTCGGCATGCCGGGCAAGCTCTCTGACTGCTCCTCGAAGAACCCGGAAAAGTGCGAGGTCTACATCGTCGAGGGTGACTCCGCCGGCGGCTCCGCAAAACGCGGCCGCAATCCGGAGACCCAGGCCATCCTGCCCTTGCGCGGAAAGATCCTGAACGTGGAGCGCGCACGCCTGGACAAAGCGTTGGGCAATGCCGAAGTCCAGTCCATGATCACCGCCTTCGGAACCGGTATTGGAGAGGATTTCGACCTCTCCAAGCTCCGCTACCACAAGATCGTCCTGATGGCGGATGCCGACGTGGACGGACAGCACATCACCACCCTGCTGATGACGCTGCTGTTCCGCTACATGCGCCCCCTCATTGAGAACGGCTATGTCTACCTTGCCCAGCCGCCGCTGTACCGCATCAAGTGGTCCAACGCAGCCCATGATTACGTCTACAGCGACCGCGAACGCGACGCGAAACTCGTGGCCGGCCAGGCGGCCGGACGCCGGATCCCCAAGGACAACGGCATCCAGCGCTACAAGGGCCTCGGCGAAATGGACTACACCGAACTGTGGGACACCACCATGGATCCGGACCACCGCACCCTGCTGCAGGTGACGATGGACGATGCCCTCGCGGCGGACCAGATCTTCTCGGTCCTGATGGGCGAGGACGTTGAATCACGCCGCAACTTCATTCAGCAGAACGCCAAGGACGTCAGGTTCCTCGATATCTAGGAAGCACGCTGTCCTAATATTCGGAATCTCACATATACCTGAAACGGAAATTAATTAATGAGCGACGAAACACCCGAGAACCCGGCCTCCGACGCCGGCACTCCGGACACCGTTCTTGAAGGCGACGTGCTGATCGACCGCGTGGAGCAGGTGGACCTCCAGACAGAAATGCAGCGGTCCTACCTGGACTACGCCATGGCTGTCATTGTTGGCCGTGCCCTCCCGGACGTCCGGGACGGCCTGAAGCCGGTCCACCGCCGGGTCCTTTACGCGATGTTCGACGGCGGCTACCGGCCTGACCGTTCCTTCAACAAGTGTGCCCGTGTGGTGGGCGAGGTCATGGGCCAGTACCACCCGCACGGCGATACGGCGATCTACGACGCTTTGGTCCGCCTCATCCAGGACTGGACCATGCGCTACCCCCTGGCCCTCGGCCAGGGCAACTTCGGCTCCCCGGGCAATGATGGCGCTGCGGCACCCCGGTACACTGAAACGAAGATGGCCCCGCTTGCCATGGAAATGGTCAGGGACATCGACGAGGAAACCGTCGATTTCCAGGACAACTACGACGGCAAGAACCAGGAACCCACGATCCTGCCTGCAAGGTTCCCCAACCTGCTGGTGAACGGGTCCTCCGGCATCGCCGTCGGCATGGCCACCAACATTCCGCCGCACAACCTGCGCGAAGTGGCGGACGGCGTGCAGTGGTACCTGGCCAACCCCGGCGCCAGCCGCGAAGAACTGCTGGAAGAACTCCTGCTGCGGATCAAGGGTCCCGATTTCCCCACCGGCGCCACCATCCTGGGCCACAAGGGCATCGAGGATGCCTACCGGACCGGCCGCGGCTCCGTCACCATGCGCGCGGTGGTAAATGTCGAAGAGCTGCAGGGACGCACCTGCCTGGTGGTCACCGAGCTGCCGTACCAGGCAAACCCGGACAACCTGGCCATCAAGATCGCCGAACTGGTCAAGGACGGCAAGATCCAGGGCATTGCGGACCTCCGCGACGAGACCTCCGGACGCACGGGCCAGCGCCTGGTCATCGTGCTCAAGCGCGATGCCGTGGCCAAGGTGGTGCTGAACAACCTTTACAAGCACACCGAACTGCAAAGCAACTTCTCCGCCAACATGCTGGCCATTGTTGACGGCGTCCCCCGCACCCTGAGCCTGGACGCCTTCATCCGGCACTGGGTGACCCACCAGATGGATGTCATTGCCCGCCGCACACGGTACCGGCTGCGCAAGGCCGAGGAAGAGGCCCACATCCTGCGGGCGCTCCTGAAGGCACTGGACATGCTGGACGAGGTGATCGCCCTCATCCGCGCGTCCAACACCACCGAAGCGGCACGCGACGGACTGATGGAACTGCTCGACATCGACGAGCTCCAGGCCCGCGCCATCCTTGACATGCAGCTGCGCCGCCTCGCCGCCCTGGAACGGCAAAAGATCCAGGACCGGCACGCCGAGCTTGAAGCCTTGATCGCCGAGTACAACGAAATCCTTGGCTCGGAGCAGCGCCAGCGCGAGATCATCAGCACCGAGCTCGGCGAGATCGTGGACAAGCACGGTGACGATCGCCGTACCCGGATCCTCATGGGATTCGACGGCGACATGTCCATGGAAGACCTCATTCCCGAAGAGGAGATGGTGGTCACCATTACGCGCGGCGGCTACGTCAAGCGCACCCGCAGCGACAACTACCGTTCGCAGCAGCGTGGCGGCAAGGGCATCAAGGGTGCCCAGCTCCGCGGCGACGACGTAGTGGAGCACTTCTTCGTTACCACCACCCACCACTGGCTGCTCTTCTTCACCAACCTGGGCCGCGTCTACCGCGCCAAGGCCTATGAGCTGATGGAGGCGGGCCGCGATGCCAAGGGCCAGCACGTGGCCAACCTCATGGCGTTCCAGCCGGACGAACACATCGCCCAGGTCCTGGACCTGAAGGACTACCAGCAGGCGCCGTACCTGGTCCTGGCCACCAAGCGAGGGCTGGTCAAGAAGACCCGGCTCGAGGATTACGACACCAACCGTTCCGCCGGCGTGATTGCCATCAACCTGCGCGACGGCGACGAGCTGGTGTCCGCGCAGCTGGTTTCGGAAACCGACGACCTCCTGCTGGTGTCCCGCAAGGGCCAGTCCATCCGTTTCACCGCCACCGAGGATGCCCTCCGGCCCATGGGCCGGGCAACCTCCGGAGTCACCGGAATGAAGTTCCGCGAGGAGGATGAGCTGCTGGCCGCCAATGTGGTGACTGACGGCTCCTACGTGTTCATCGTGACCGAGGGCGGGTACGCCAAACGGACAGCGGTGGAGGAATACCGGCTCCAGGGACGCGGCGGGCTGGGCATCAAGGTAGCCAAGCTTGCCGAAGAACGCGGCGACCTCGTGGGCGCGCTGATCGTCCAGGAAGAGGATGAGGTGCTGGTGGTCATGGAGGGCGGCAAAGTGGTCCGGTCCTCCGTTGCCGGCGTCCCCGCCAAGGGTCGTGACACCATGGGCGTGATCTTTGCCAAGCCGGACAAAAACGACCGGATTATCGAGGTGGCACGCAACAGCGAACGCGGCCTCGAGGGCGAGGAATCACCGGAGGATGACGTAACGTTGGCTGAAGACGGCGGATCCCTCGAGGAATCAGCCAGCCCAGCATTGGCAGAAGAACCACTGGCCGTTGAGTCAGAGGACGCCTCGGGCAACGCTGAGCAGAACGAAGACTACACGGAGGTAACGAGTGAGTAATCCCGACTCATTTCCCAAGTCGAACAGTACCGTTCCCGACGGCAGCCGGCCCTCAGCCGCTCCACGGGTAAACGCCCCCGTTCGTCCGCAACAGCGCCCTGCCGCCCCTGCCGCCGCCCAGGGGCAGCGCCCGGCAGTCCCCGGCCAGCGTCCGGCCCAGGGCGACCGGCCGGCGGGACCGCCGGCCCAGCGTCCCGTGGGACAGCCCGGCCAGCGCCCGGCACCCGGCCAGCGTCCGCCGTCGGCCGGTACAGGGCAAGGCACCCCGGGCCTCGTCAAGCCTGCTCCGAAAGCGAAGGTCCGGCGTGCACGGCTGCTGATCAGCAAGGTGGACCCGTGGTCCGTCCTCAAGATGGCTTTCCTGCTGTCCGTGGCACTGGGAATTGTCACCGTGGTGGCCGCCATTGTGCTGTGGACTGTTCTTGACCTCACCGGAATCTTCGATCAGGTGGACAGCCTGTTGGGTACCCTGGCCGGCTCCGAAGGCGGCGGCTTTGAGCTGAAGAAGGTGGCTTCTCTGGGCCAGGTGGCATCCTTCGCCACCATCATCGCGGTGGTGAACGTGGTCCTGCTGACCGCTCTCTCCATGCTTTCCGCCGTGCTCTACAACATCTCTGCCACCCTTGTGGGCGGTATTGGCGTCACCCTCACGGACGACTAGTTCCCTGTTTTCGCCGGCCAGATACCGGCGAAAACGCCCGATTTGAGATCGGGCCGGGATGTGCTGTAAAGTCATGTCTCGGCCCGATGAGGCATCGGGGCGTATAGCTCAGGCGGTTAGAGCGCTTCGCTGATAACGAAGAGGTCCCAGGTTCAAGTCCTGGTACGCCCACGGAACCTGTGCAGGTTCAAGCAGGTCTGGTTCGCGTAACCCGCAGCCGGACCGGAACGGGGAGCATGTGAAGAAGTTGCTTGTACTGGCAGCGGCGATCGCAGGCGTCCTGCTCTACCGGAAAGCACAGGAATCCGAAGCCCGGAAAGATGCCTGGAGCAAGTCAACCGACTCGGTGGACTAGCGCCGGGACCCGGACTGGAGCTGGTCAAAGGCCTCCAGGTTCTAGGGTATGATTGACGGGTTGCTTCTTATGGGGGCATGGCGCAATTGGTAGCGCACCTGCTTTGCAAGCAGGGGGTTCGGGGTTCGAGTCCCCGTGCCTCCACCATAGGAAAGTCCCGGTCAGCGGAAACGCCGGCCGGGACTTTTGCTTTGTCCGCGGCATGAGCTCAAACAGCAGTCGAACTGCGCATTAGGGTTGGTCAGTGAACTTCTTTCTTGCAGCCCTCGGCGTCCTGGGCGTCGCGTCATCCGGTCCGCTGATTGCTGCCACCCTGGGCGCCACCACTGTGAGTGCACTCGCCATTGCCTTTTGGCGCAATGCGATCGGCGCGGCCGTGATGGCCTCCCCCACTCTCGTCCGGGAGCCCCGGCAATTCGGCAGGATCACCAAACGTGAGTTTCGCTGGTGCCTGCTGGCCGCCATTGCCCTGGCATTCCACTTTGCCTGCTTCATCACCTCGCTGCAGCTCACCTCTGTCGCGGCAGCTACTGCGCTGGTGTGCCTGCAGTCGGCGTGGATTGCGGTGTTTCAACTCTTCCGCGGGACCCGCCACCGTTGGCAGGTGCTGGCCGGGCTGGGCATTGCTTTCGGCGGTGTTGTAGCCATCACCGGGTTTGACATGGGGTCCTCCCCGCAGGCCCTGCTGGGTGACCTCCTGGCCGTGGCCGGCGGCGCGCTGGCCGGCCTTTACACGCTGGCAGGCGGGAAGGCCCGGCAAAGCATGACGACGGGCACCTACACCACCCTCTGCTACGGGATGTGTGCAGCAGTCGTGGCCGTCATGGCTCTTCTGGCCGGGCAACCGCTGGCGGGCTTCGAAGCGGCGGGCTGGCTGGGGATCCTGGCTATCACAGTCTGCGCGCAGCTTGTGGGCCACACAGCGTTCAATCACCTGCTGGCCACTATGAGCCCGCTGCTGGTGTCCATGATCATCCTTCTGGAAATTCCGGGGGCTGCGCTGCTCGCCGCGGTCTTCCTCAAGGAGACGCTCCCGGCCGGAACCTATGCCGGGCTGGGCCTGATTCTGGCCGGACTCGCCGTCGTCGTGACGGGCCAAAGGTCGGGCAGGTCCGGGCGCCGGGGAAGGCCAGCGCGGAACGGGCAGGAGGAACCGCCGTCGGACCGCCCGCTTGCAGAGCTGGGAACGGACTGAGGGCGCCCTGTCCGGCGGCCTACTGGCCGCCGCGGCGCACAGGCTGGGCCGTGTTGACCGTGTGGATGGCCCGGAGGAGCTTTGCGGGGAAGTACACCGAAAAGAACACCACCATGGGAGCCTTTAGCGCCATCTTCTTTACGTTGTGGGCCTTGTAGGTGCGGTCGAACCGCGTGACGTAATAGCGGTAGTCCCGCGGTGAGTCCTCCAGCCGCCGGGCGGACATGCCGGAGACCATCTGCGGGCAGTACTGGATTTTCAGGTCGTGTTCGGCGAGGTGCAGGGACAGATCGATGTCCTCATGCATCTCGTCCTTTTCATCAAGGCAGGTCTCTGCCCGGATGGCGTCCCAGGCGGAGGAGCGGAGGGCCATGTTGGAGCCGAACAGGAAATGGTACTGGTGTTTAGCCAGCTTCAGCATCAGCTGGCGCATTTTGTCATCGGCTTTGAGCCCGAACCGGCGCATGGGCATGTCGTAATAGACCACCGGACCCGTGGCCGCCTGGACTGAATGGTCCACGAACGCCCTCTGCAC
The DNA here is from genome assembly GCF_034258515.1 of Pseudarthrobacter oxydans. Classification (NCBI taxonomy): domain Bacteria; kingdom Bacillati; phylum Actinomycetota; class Actinomycetes; order Micrococcales; family Micrococcaceae; genus Pseudarthrobacter; species Pseudarthrobacter oxydans. The sequence goes on from NZ_CP139438.1 coordinate 13,830, forward strand.
CTGCTCCACCCAGTCGGGCTCCACTACCGAATCGGCGTCGATCCGGCCCAGGACATCTCCCGTGGCGTTGTCCAGCCCGAAGTTCCGGGTGGGAATAAGGCCCTGCTGCTGATCCTGGCTCAACAGCACCAGCGGGCTTTCCGGGTATTCGAGCTGCATTTGGCGCACGATGTCAGCGGTCCGGTCCTTGGAAAGGTTGTCCACCACCACGATCTCGTGGGCCGGGACCGACTGGTAGATGGCAGCTATCAGGCACTGCCTGATAACGCCCTCCTCGTTGTAGGCCGGGATGACAATGGATACGCGGGGCAGGTTTGCTGCGTCGTTCAAGGCATCCCCAGAGGGTTGTTGGGCTGGCATCAGTTCAAATCTAGCATCCAACCGCAGCCGCTCCCGGATGGCGGAAACCATGGGAGACAGGAAAAGGGCCCCGCCTGCGGCGGAGCCCTTTCCGGCTAAGCTCTCCGGCCTTGGCCGGACGACACAGCTGACAGCTGATCAGGACTGGGTAGTGCCCTTGTTCCCGTTGCTGATGTTGGCCGCGATGTTCTTGGTGGCAGTCTTGGCATCGGTAGCTGGAGCCGCGCTTTCCGAGGCGTCTTCAGCCACGTGCTTTGCCTTTTCCCCGGCGTCCTCGGCCTTGTCCGCCGTGGCGGCGTCGGTCGAAGGGGAAACCGGCGCTGCCGCAGGTTCAGCGGCGTCGGCTGCCTTTTCCTTGACCTCGTTCACTGTGGTGGCCGGAACCGGTGCGGGCGTGGGTGTCACCGGGGAAGGGGTCTTCCACGGATCCTCAACCGGCTTGGATGCCTTCCAGGCAGCTACTGCAGCCGCAACCGCCGCCGCAATGACGCCGAAAACGAGCCAGCCGCGCTTCTTCGGCTTCTCCGGCTCGGCAAGCTGGATCCCTACGGTCCGGCCCGCCTCCGTTGCTGCTGCCTTGAGCTGTGTGCCGGTGGCCTGGGCCTGCTCCTGGATGGCGTGGATGATTCCCACATCCCCAAGCTTCTGCGCAACGGCGTCAACGTGCGCGGGAGTGTTCTCCAGGGTGCGGTGCACGGCCTCCGAGGCGTGGCCGATCTGGTCTGACAGGCGCGGCAGGTATTCAACGACAACCCGGTCACGGGCGTTGAGGATCACCGGGGTGGCCTTGTCCAGGGCCTCATGAAGACGGGGAGAGGCGCCTTCCACAGCTTCGTTGATCTTGGGCGCGAGCTGAGCCAGGCCGTCCTGGATGCGTGGGGTCACGGTGGCCACGCCGTCCGCCAGGTTGTGGGCAGCGGATTTCAAGCCTTCCTGGATCTTTGGCGACGCAGTGTCCAGGCCGTGCTGGAGACGGTCAACAGCTGCTTCCACACGGGGGGCTGCCCAATCCTTGGCGTTCTCTACGGCGCTGGCGACTTGCAGCTCAAGGTCACGGGCAATACGGTCCGACTTCTTCACAACTACCTCCCGGTTAGGTGACGGTTCTGTGGTTAGCCTACGTTGCTTGGTGTTCACCGGCTATTCCCACTGCGGATTTTAGGCGGATTTCACCCAGCGCGGAACTGCCGCCGCAGCCGCAACGGCCCGGATGGGCCATGGAAGAATGGAGGCTATGACTGCCATCGCAACCGCAAAAGCAACCATCCACACGAGCCTCGGCGACATCGCCGTGAACCTCTTCGGCAACCACGCTCCCAAGACCGTCAAGAACTTCGTAGGTCTTGCCACCGGCGAGCAGGCGTGGACCCACCCGGAGACGGGTGAGGACAAGACCGGCACCCCGCTCTACAACGGGACCATCTTCCACCGCATCATCAAGGACTTCATGATCCAGGCCGGCGATCCGCTGGGCCGCGGTGTGGGCGGCCCGGGCTACCAGTTCGATGACGAGATCCACCCCGAACTGAGCTTCAACCAGCCTTACAAGCTGGCCATGGCCAACGCAGGCATCCGCATGGGCAAGGGAACCAACGGTTCGCAGTTCTTCATCACCACCATCCCCACGGACTGGCTCCAGGGGAAGCACACGATCTTCGGTGAAGTGGCTGACGAAGAATCCAAGAAGGTTGTTGACGCAATCGAAGGCGTCCGTACCGGCATGGGTGACCGTCCCGTAGAGGACGTCACCATCAACAGCATCGACATCGAACAGCTGTAACACCGAACCATGAGTTACGGAATTCCGTCGGCTGAGCCGTCCGCGCAGGTTCCGGTATGCCCGCGGCACCCGGACCGGCCCTCCTATGTGCGCTGCCAGCGTTGCGGTCGCCCCGCATGCCCTGACTGCCAGCGGGCGGCCGCCGTCGGATTCCAATGCATTGACTGCGTCAACGAAACAAAACGTTCGACGCCGGAGGTCCGGACGGTCTATGGCGGCGTCGCCGCTGCTGGCAAGCCTTTGGTGACGTTCGGAATAATCGCCGTATGTGCTGTGGTGTACGCGCTGCAGTGGCTCATCCCGGGCCAGGCTGTGTACGAACAGTTTGCCTACAACAATGTCTTTGCCACCCCCCAGTACGGGGCGTTCGAGCCGTGGCGCATGTTGACGGCGGCTTTCCTGCACTCACCCGATTCACTGCTGCACATCCTGCTGAACATGTACACGCTGTGGATCTTCGGCCAGGTCCTGGAACCGCTCCTTGGCCGCGTGCGTTTCCTGGCCCTCTACCTGTTGTCGGCCGTGGGGGGTAGCGTCGGCTACCTGCTCCTGAACCCTGTCCTTGTGCCCGGCCAGGGGCTGGTGGGAGTAGTGGGCGCATCCGGCGCGATCTTCGGCCTGTTCGGCGCCATGCTGTTGGTCCAGCGCCAGCGTGGCGGGGACACCCGGCAGCTGTGGGTCCTCATAGCTATTAATGGAGTCATAGGTTTCCTGATTCCCCAGATTGCCTGGCAAGCCCATTTGGGCGGGCTCATTACGGGCGCGCTGTGCGCAGCAGTCCTTGCCTACACTCCCCGCGGGCCCCGGCAGGGCTTCCTCCAGGCCGCCGGACTGGTGGCCGTGCTGGCCCTGCTGATAGCCGTCAGCTGGGTGAGGATTTCCGTCTAGTCCCCCGCCACGGGCGCCAAGCCGGCCCGAGCAGAGAAACCCTGGCCTCCGAAAGGACGCCAGGGTTTCTGCTTATCCACAGCAGTTATCCACATTGTTGGTAACTTACATCCCTGTAGTTCTCCGTTCGGCGCTTCAGCTACCGCGGAGTAGCAGGGATTTTGCGGTGCAGGTTCCATTCTTCTCCACATCTGTGGATAACTGTTGGGGATAGGGGTGTGCTTAAGTGGACAAACAGCCCGTAAAAAGCCGTTCTGTGGATAACGCGGTGAAAACCCCTTGGCACCCCTGGTTCTCCCCGGGTCAGGGACGTCCCATCAACAGGGTTATGCACATTGTTAATAAAGAACAGCGGTGTAGTTTTTGGCCGTTTGCGCCGCTGCATCGCAATGTGCGGGCCACCGACCTTCCCATGAGTCCCGGCCTGTTTCCACACCTGTGGATAACTTGTGGGTATCCCGATGTTGGTAAGTGGATAAGCTTCAGGTGCCTACCTTTGCGCCTGAGCCCCTTCCCGACAGGAGAATTTATGACCGCCACTGCCCAGCACGTTTTCCTGGACAAGCAGCATCCTGCATTGTGGCGGGCCCTGAACGGATTGGGGCTCAAGGTCAAGGAGGCGGCCCAGGAAGCCGGCATCGAAGTCCGGACCATGGAGCTGCTTAATGTACGCATTTCGCAGCTGAACGGCTGCGCCTTCTGCCTGGACCTCCACGTCAGGGAAGCTGTCGAGGCGGGCGAGACCCCGCAGAGGCTGGCGGTACTTCCTGCATGGCGCGACACAGCACTTTTCACGGAGAAGGAACGTGCTGCACTGGCGTTGACCGAGAGCATCACGGAATTGCCTGGTCACGGTCCACAGGAGCACGAGGAGTCTTACGCCCGGGAGCACCTCACCGAGGAAGAGTTCTCCGTGGTGAGCTGGCTGGCCATCACGATGAACGCCTTCAACCGGGTTTCCATCACCAGCCACCACCCGGTCCGGCGTAAGCGGTAGGGCACCGCCTTGTCCTTGGGATTATCCACAGGTATTCCACACTGTTAATAAACGCATGTGCAGTGGGGATCGGCCGTGGCCGCCGTGTGAAAGGCGGCCACGCACGTACATACGTCGGCAGTGCGGCCGTTTATCCCCATTGTGGATAACTTTCCCAACAGCTGGGGATAAAAACAAAACCCTTAGCGGGCAGGAGCGGGCCAGATCCCGGAGGACCCGCGCCGGTGGCTCCCCACCAGGTGGGTGTCCACCATGCCGATCGCTTCCATCAGGGCAAACATGGTGGTGGGGCCGACGAAGGAGAATCCCTTTTTCCTCAGGGCCTTGGAGAGCGCAACGGATTCGGCCGACTGGGTGGGGATGTCCGCATGGACGGCGGGGCGCGGAGTGGAAGCGGGCTGGAACTGCCACACGAAGTCCACCAGCCCGCCGTCCTGGCGCAGCGCGAGGGTGGCTTGGGCGTTGTTGATGGCAGCACGGATTTTCAACCGGTTCCGGACGATGCCTGCATCCTGCATGAGCCGCTCAACGTCGGCGTCGGTGAACAGCGCAACCGCATCCGGGCTGAAACCGGCGAAGGCGGCACGGAACGCGGGGCGCTTGCGAAGGATGGTGGCCCAGGAAAGCCCTGCCTGGAAGCCCTCCAGGCAGATGCGTTCGTAGAGGCCTTGTTCGTCCCTGACCGGCAGGCCCCACTCGGTGTCGTAGTAGTCGCGCATGAGCGGGTCCGTGGACGCCCACGCGGGACGGGCGAGGCCGTCGTCACCTACCAGGACACCGGCAGCGTCAGGAGTCACGCTTTTCTCCTTTAGGATTACCTGCCGGGCCGGCCGGCCGTCCGGGAGTGGATCTCGTCCTTGAAGGGGCCTAGGAGCGCCAGCGGGTGGTCATGAGGAAGCCTACGATGGCGATGCCGAACCCGGCTACGATGTTCCACGATTCCCAGGCCTGGACGGGAAAGCGGCCTTCGCTGATGTAGAACGTGATGATCCAGAAGAGCCCGATGATCATCAGGCCGAACATAACGGGCTTGAACCATACCGGGTTGGGCTTGTACGCCTGGGAAGCAGTCTGCTGCGGGGTGCTGGCGGTCTTCTTGCGCGGCTTTGACTCGGGCACTGGCTCTCCTTGGCGGGCTGAGGCAAGATCGGCGGTCCGGCCTTGATATCCTGCAAGAAGGAAATTGCCAGCGGTCTGCGCGATCTTGGTCAAATCTGGATTCTTACTAGCAGCCAATTCTAGCCGTAGTTCAGGGGCCGCCGGTGCCCGTCGGAACCGCCCGGAGGAGAACGCGTGGTATTGCAGGAGAAGGCGAGGCAAGCCGCTGCGCCGCCTGCCGGCGTCGTTATACTGCGCGGAACGGTCCAGGTTATTGGCGAGCTGCTCATCACCGCCGGCATCATCCTCCTGCTGTTCGTGGCCTGGCAGCTGTGGTGGACCAACGTGGAATCAGACGCCAGGCAGAGCGAAGTGATCAAGGAATTCGCGCAGGATATTGCCGGCGCCGCCCCTTCCGCGCCGGCCGCTGCTGATCCTCCTGCCGCTGGTGAAGACTTCGGCGAGCCAGCAGTGGCTGCCGCGCCGGCCCACGCCGGCACGATCGGCATCATGTACATTCCCCGGTTCGGGGCGAACTACACGCGGCCGATTGTCCAGGGAACCAGCAGCGATGTGCTGGACACCCTGGGCCTGGGACATTACGGGACCACGGCCATGCCCGGCGCGGTGGGCAACTTCGCTGTCGCGGGGCACCGCCAGACCCATGGCGCAGTGCTGGACAACATCCACACGCTGGTTCCGGGGGACAAAATTTACGTCCAGACGAAAGACGGCTATTACGTCTACGTCTTCCGCAACAACCAGATCGTCATGCCGTCCCGCACCGACGTCCTGGAACCGGTGCCGACGCTTCCCGGGGTTACCCCCACCGAAAGATACCTGACCATGACAAGCTGCAACCCGCGCTTCGGCGCTGAAGAACGCATCATCGCCTACGCGCTGCTGGACAGTTGGCGCCCTGCATCAGCTGGTCCGCCCGCGGAAATCGCGGACCAGGTGGCTTCGGCGATCGGAAAGGGCTGATCATGTACGGCTGGATATTCCGCCATCTCCCAGGGCCGCTTTGGCTGCGGATTGTCACCTCATTGGTGCTCATTGCCGCCGCACTGGTATTGATGGTTCAGTTCCTTTTCCCCTGGATGTCCCACTACACCCAGTTCACCGACTCAACGATTGGTGCAGCAAGCCAGCCATGACCACAACCAAGATCCTCGTGGTGGATAACTACGACAGCTTTGTCTACACCCTGGTGGGCTACCTCCAGGAACTCGGCGCCGAAACCACCGTTGTCCGCAATGACGACGTCACCCTGGCGGAGGCCATTGAACTGGCGAGCACCCGCGACGGCGTACTGATCTCGCCCGGCCCCGGCAACCCGGCTGAAGCAGGAGTCTGCATCGAACTGATCAAGTGGTGCGGTGAGAACAGCGTGCCCATGTTCGGCGTCTGTCTGGGCCACCAGGCGCTTGCCGAGGCCTTCGGCGGCAAGGTGACGCACGCCCCCGAACTCATGCACGGCAAAACATCCCTGGTGCAGCACGTGGGAACCAGCGTGTTTTCCGGGCTCCCCTCCCCCGTCACCGCCACGCGGTACCACTCGCTGGCGGCCGTGCGGGAATCGATTCCGGACGTCCTGGAAATCACTGCTGAGACAGCAACGGGCGTGGTGATGGGCCTCCAGCACCGGACGGCGCCCCTGTGCGGCGTGCAGTTCCACCCGGAATCCGTGCTCACAGAGGGCGGCTACCAGATGCTGGGCAACTGGCTTGAGTCGCTGGGAATGAAGGGCGCAGCTGCCCGGGCAGCCAAACTGAGCCCGCTCATCCAGCGCTGAGCCGGCCCGTTCAGCACTGAATCCGATTGATGCAGCGCTGTGCCGGGCTTAGCCCTTTTTGGTGGAGGTCGGCGTCGGAGTAGGCGTGGGTGTGGGGCTTGGCGGGGGCGGCGGGGCTTTGGCCACCACGATGGTGACGGTCTTGCCCTGGTCCACGGCCGCGTTCACGGGGTCGCTTTGCTCCGTCACCCTGCCCGGCTCAACCTGGGCATTCTCGGCCTCAACGACGTTGGGCACCAGGCTCAGTTCCTTCAACGCCGCTTCCGCCTCTTCGCGGGTGCGTCCCCGCAGTTCAGGCATGGCTACCTTGCCGGTGGACACCACCAGTTCGACGCTGGTTCCGACGCCCACCTTCTGGCCGGGCGCGGGGCTTGTGGTGATCACAATTCCGGCAGGCACGGTGGCACTGTTTGCCGTGGTGGTGGAGGGGGCCCCTACCAGTCCGCTTTGACGCAGGATATCCCGGGCCGCCGCCTCTGTTTTGCCCGGAAGGCTCTCAGGGATCATGACGGCGCTGGGGCCCTCTGAAATATTGAGGATCACCTCGGCGCCGGGATCCAGCGAAGCACCGGACGCGGGATCGGTACCGATCGCCGTACCCTTGGCAACGGTGTCGTGCTGCGACCGGACAATCCGGGGCCGGAGCTCCGCGTTATACAGTTCCTGCAGCGCCGCCGACTCTGTCATAGCGGCCACTGCCGGGACCGTGATCTTGGGCGCCGCCGGAGCAGGGCGGTTGATAATGCTGTACAGCCACAGGGCGCCGCCTGCCAGGACAAGGAGCGTGAAGACCACCAGCGTGCCAATCCATGCACGACGACGGGACTTCTGCCGCGGGCTGCGCTCACGTTCCGGAGTCAGGCCCAGCGGCAACGCATCAGCTGACCGATGGTCATCGACGCCGGACGCGAAGGGAACCAGGGTTTCGTGGTCCTCGGCAGAGGAAGGGATAGCCGCCGGCAGCCGGCCGGTAGGTGCGTCATCGAGGAAGCCTGCCCCTGCGGCGGGGAAGGCCTCGGTGGCCGGCGACGGGACATGGTCGTTGGGGTCCGTGGGCGCTTCGGAAGCCGGAACCGCCGGGACCGGGACGCCGGACCGTGCAGCGCGCAGGGCACGCCGGAACGCCGCAGCATCCTGGAACCGGTCATCCCGGTTCTTTTGCAGCGCCTTCGCCAGCACACTGTCCAGGGCAGGAGTCACATCGGGGTTGAGGCTGCTGGGAGGCTCGGGAATCTCCCGTACATGCTGGTAGGCCACGGACACCGGGCTGTCACCGACGAACGGCGGCCTGGACGTGAGCATTTCGTACAACAGGCAGGCAGCGGAATACAGGTCGCTGCGGGCGTCAACGGTTTCGCCGCGGGCCTGCTCGGGGGACAGGTACTGCGCGGTGCCCACCACGGCCTGGGTCTGCGTCATGGTGGCTGAAGAGTCGGCGATGGCGCGGGCGATGCCGAAGTCCATCACCTTCACCGAGTTGGTGTTTTCGCAGTACATGACGTTGGCCGGCTTGATGTCCCGGTGCACGATGCCGGCCTTGTGGCTGTATTCGAGGGCGCCGAGGACACCCAGGCAGTAGTCGATTGCCTGGTCAATGGTGACGTCATGGGCACGGATCAGGTCGCGGATGGTCTTGCCCTCCACGAATTCCATCACGATGTAGGGCACGCGGACGTTGTCCTCCGAGCCATCGTGGACCAGGTGTTCGCCGGTGTCGTAGATGGCAACAATCGAGGAATGGTTGAGGGCAGCAACCGCCTGTGCTTCACGCTTGAACCTGGCCTGGAACTGCGGGTCACGCGCCATGTCCGGCCGAAGCAGTTTCACGGCGACAGTCCGCCCCAGCCGGGTGTCCACTCCCCGGTAGACGTCCGCCATGCCGCCGCGGCCGATCAGGCCGCCCAGTTCATACCGGCCGCTGAGGACACGGCGGTTATCCACCGGGAGGCTGTCCTCGCGGTGCAACGGTGTGCGCGCTGACTCGTTCACTGGCTGTCCTGGCGGTTACGGCTTGCAGGTTGGCGGGGCGCCGGGCAGTTGGCCGGCGGTGCAGGCGGGCAGGGGCGATGCCACGGTGGGCGCCGCCACCGCCGACGTGGTGGGCGACGGGGCCGGCGCGGGAGCAGATGTGGTGGGTGCCGGCGGCGCTACGGCATAGACCACAGTAATGGGCGAGCCCTGGGGCACCAGGCCCGTAGGATTCAATTCTATGACCTTGCCCGGGCCATCCGCGGTACTCTCCTGCGGAATCACGGTGACGGCCAGCCCGAGCCCGGCAAGCTCCGCCTGAACCTTGCGATAGTCCTGCCCGAGGTAGGCGGCCGGGATGACATTGACCGTTTCCTGGGTGGGTGTGGGCGTAGGCGTGCTGCGCGTGGCCGTGGGCGTGGGCGACTGCGTGGTCCTGGTGGGGCTGGCACTGGTGCTCGCCGGGCTGCTTGTGGTTGCCCCGGAGGTGGCGTCATTCGAGGGGAAGAGAATGCCCCGCTGGCTGAGGAAGAAACCCACCAACGCGAACAGGAGCAGCAGGATTAACGCAATCAGAGGCCATGTCCAGGGACTGCGGCCTTTACGCTGCGGCTCATCGGCGGGCTCGTCGTCGTACGTTGTTTCTTCCGGAACCCACCTGCGCTCCGCAGCGAGGGCATTGGCCCGGGCAAGTGCGCCCTGGGGAGCGTCCGGCTCCGCCGCTGATGCCCCGGCAGCCCCGGCAGCCCCGGCGGCTGCGCCGGCCGCACCCGCACCCAGCACCGGCAAAGCGGAGGTGGGGGTGGGCGAACTGTCGCGCTGGGCTCCGATGACGTCGGTGGGCGCTGTTGCGGTGTCCACGGGAGCCGTGATGGGGCCCGTGTTGTCCGCGTCGAAGAGGAGCATGCCGGGAACGGCGGCCCGGGCGGCGCTGATGTCGCCGTTCCGGATGGCCTCGGCTGCCTCTGCCAGCTTGATGGCGTTCTCCGGCCGGTTCTTTGGGTCCTTGGCAAGCATGGACATCAGGAGGGCGCGCACCGGGGTGGGAAGGGATTCCGGCAGCGGCGGCGGCGCATCGTTGACCTGGGCCAGGGCGATGGCGATCTGGGACTCGCCGGAGAAGGGACGGTGGCCGGTCAGGCACTCGTAGCCGATGACGCCGAGCGCATAGATGTCCGAGGAACCCGTGGCGGTCTGGCCGGTGGCCTGCTCGGGAGCAAGGTACTGGGCGGTGCCCATCACCTGTCCGGTCTGGGTGAGGGGAACCTGGTCAGCCAGGCGGGCGATGCCGAAGTCGGTGACCTTGACCCGTCCGTCAGGGGTGATCAGGAGGTTGCCGGGCTTCACGTCGCGGTGCACCAGGCCCTGCGCGTGGGCAACGGACAGCGCACGGGCGGTTTGCGCAATGATGGACAGCGTGCGGTCCGGGGACAGGACCTGCTCGTGCTCGATGATGTTGCTCAGGGGCTGGCCGGGGACCAGTTCCATGACCAGGTAGGCGGATCCCTCCTCCTCGCCGTAGTCGAAGACGTTGGCGATGCCCACGTGGTTCAGGAGTGCGGTGTGGCGGGCCTCGGCGCGGAAACGCTGGAGGAACCCGGGATCGCCGGTGTACTCCTCCTTCAGCACCTTGATGGCGACGATGCGGCCCAGGACGAGGTCTTTCGCTTTCCAGACTTCGCCCATGCCGCCGATCGCGATCCGCGTGGTCAGCTGGAATCTGCCGCCGAGGGTGATTCCGGTTGTAGGCCTCACTTATTCAACACCGCCTCAAAAATTCTCTTCGCGTTCGGACTGGTTAGCTGGGCTCCCGTGGTGATGTCCACGCCTTCCATGACGATCGTGACGCCCACCTGCGGGTTGTTTGCGGGGGCAAAGCCGGTGAACCAGGAGTTGTTGGTGCCGTTCCCCAGTTCCGCGGTTCCCGTCTTGCCGGCCACCTGGACACCGGGAACGGCTGCCCTGTTGGCGATGCCTTCACTGACGGCACTGACCATCCACTCGGTGATCTGGTTTGCAATATCCGGGGTGGTGGAGGTCCGCAGCTGCTGGGGCCGGGGTTCATCGATGACCCGCAGGTCCGGAGAGCGCAGGGTCTTGACCAGGGTGGGCCTCATCTGGACGCCGTCGTTGGCAATCGCCGCGGTCATCAACGCAACCTGCAGCGGCGTGGCACGGACGTCCTTCTGGCCGATGGCGGACTGGGCCAGCCCGGGAGCGTCCAGGTCATCCGGGAAGCCGTTGCCCCGGGCATAGCCGAGCTTGATCTGGTCACCCATGTCCTCACCGAAACCGAACTTTTTCGCCTGCTCTGCGATGGCGTCCCGGCCCAGGTCCAGCGCAATGCTGGCGAACGGGGTGTTGCAGGACTGTTGCAGCGCGAAGGCGAAGGTCGCCGTGTCCCGGGTGTAGCAGTTGCCGCCCGCATAGTTGGGAAGCTTGTACTGGATTCCCTCGAACGGCATTTCCGCAGGGTTGGGGAGCACGCTGTCCTTGTTGTACTTCCCCGATGCAAGCGCCGCGGCGGTGTCCACCAGCTTGTAGACCGAACCGGGAGCCAGCAGTTCCCCGGTGGGTCCGCTGACGTTCTGGTTCAGGTTGATGCCGGGGACCTTGAGCAGTTCGTTGATGTTGGCGGTCTCGGCGTTCGGATCCTGGATGGCGATCAGGTTCGGATCGTAGGAGGGTTTGGAGACCATGGCAAGGATGGCCCCGGTTTTGGGATTGGTGACCACGATGGACCCGCGCTGCCCGTCCGGGATCAGGCTGTAGGCGAGCTGCTGGATTTTGGGGTCAATGGTGAGCTCCACCGACGCGCCCTTGGGCTGGTTCCCCAGGAAGAGCTGGCCCACGCGGTCCAGGAACAGCTGGTCCGAGTTGCCGGTGAGTACTTCACCCATAGCCTGCTCCAGGCCGGTGGCACCGAAATTCTGCGAGAAGTATCCCGTGATTCCTGCATAAAGTTCCGGTTGCGGGTAGGTCCGCTGGAACTTGCAGGTCTCCGACGTGCCTTCGACCGATTCTGCTACCGGAGTGCCGCCCACGATGATGGCACCGCGGTCGTTGCAGTAGTTCTGCAGGATGGCACGCTGGTTCCACGGGTTGGCCTTGAGCTCATCGGCTCCCACCACCTGGACGTAGCTGATGGCGCCGAAGATGAGGGCGAACATGGCGACGGCCGCCACCCATGAATGCCGTATTGCCTGGTTCACGAGTGCTTCACCGCCTCAGTAGGAGTATCAATGCCCATCGAATCTGCTGCCTCGCCCGGCCGCAGCGGTGTGGTGTCCACCGGGCCGCGGGCTGTATGGGAAATCATCAGGAGCAGGCCCACAATGATCCAGTTGGCCAGCAGCGACGAACCGCCGGCTGCAAGGAACGGCGTTGTCAGGCCGGTCAGGGGGATGAGCCGTGTGACCCCGCCGATCACCACGAAGCACTGCAGCGCCACGGCAAAGGAGAGGCCGCAGGCGAGGAGCTTTCCGAACGCGTCCCGGGTGCCCAGCGCGGCCCTGAACCCGCGCGTGAACAGCAGCAGGTACATCAGGACGACGGCGAACAGGCCCACCAGGCCGAGTTCCTCGCCAAGGGACGCGATGATCATGTCGCTGTTGGCGAACGGGACCAGGTCCGGGCGGCCCTGCCCCAGTCCGGTTCCCACCAGTCCGCCGTTGGCCATGCCGAAGAGCCCCTGGACAATCTGGCCGCTTCCGCCCGGTGAGCGGTCGTAGACCTCCGGAGTGAAGGCGTTGAGCCAGCCGTCGATCCGGAGTGCAACGTGGGAGAAGACCTGGGCGGCGATGAAGCCGCCGCCAAAGATGAGGGCCAGGCCGATTACTACCCAGCTGATGCGGCTTGTGGCCACGTAGATCATCACGATGAACAGGCCGAAGAAGAGAACCGATGAACCAAGGTCCCGCTGGAAGATGAGTACGCCGATGCTGACCAGCCAGGCCGTGATCATGGGGCCCATGTCCTTGAACCGCGGGAACTGCAGCGGACCGACTTTCCGGCCGGCCAGGAGGATCAGGTCGCGGTTGGATGAAAGGTAACCGGCAAAGAATATGGCGAGGGTGATCTTGGCGACCTCGCCGGGCTGGAACGTCATGGGACCGAGCCGGATCCAGACGCGGGCGCCCAGGATCTCGCCCGCGCTGATGCCGGGAATCAGCGGCAGGAGCAGGAGGACGGCGCTGGCTGCCAGGGAGATGAAGGTGAACCTGCGGAGCACGCGGTGGTCCTTGAGCAGCCAGATGACCGCGATCGCCACCGCCATTGCAATGAGGGTCCACCGCAGCTGGTTGTTGCCGGTGTCATCACCGGGTGCGTCCAGGCGGTGGATCATGGCCAGCCCGAGTCCGTTAAGGGCGACCACCAGTGGAAGTATTACCGGGTCGGCATACTTGGCGCGGAAGCGCAGGACTGCATGGAAAACCAGGGAGGCAACGGCGAGGAGGCTGGACTGGAACCAGAAATCCGAGTCAAAGGCCTTTTCCTGGTCGACGCCCACCAGCATGTTGGCGCCGATGCCGACGGCCAGGGCCAGCAGGAGCAGTGCGAGTTCGACGTTCCGCCGTGGCTTGGGAATGGTGCTGAGCTGGCTCATGGGACCGCCTTGCAGGTGACGGTGGGGCTGGGGGACTGGCTTGCCGGAGCGGCGGTTGCCTCCGGGGCCGGTGCAGGAGCGGCCGGGTCCGTAGGGGCCGGCGCCGGTGTGGATGCTCCAGGTGACGCGGAAACTGTTGGACACCCTTCCTCTGGGGAGGTGGTCCCGGTGAGTTCGAGGTTCTTCACGATCCGCTGGGCATCGTAGAGGTCATTGGCGGGCACGGTCTGGCGCACGCGCTGCTGCGAGAACGGGGGCAGGGAATCCATCCGGATTTCTGTGACGGTTTCAAGGCTGGAAAGGCCGATGGGGCCAAGGCGCTGGGAGACGCCGTTGAAGATGGCGACGCGGGAGTCGTACTCGCCGACGTAGTAGCGCGTCTGGGTCCAGGCATACCCCAGCCAGAGGCCCACTGTCAGGGCCACCAGCACGGATGCGGCGATCGCCCAGGTAATCCAGCGCCGCGGCTTGAGCGGCACCACGTTGTCATCAGCTTCGGTGCCGGACTGTTCTGCCCTGTGGGTGAGGAGGGTGGCTGCCCTCCGCGCCACGGTGCGTCCGGCGATGGTGGGAATGGACCCGGATTCTGCCGCTGCTGCCGCTGCACCCACAAGCTCGTGGGGGCGTGAGGCGAGTTCGTCCCGCAGGACCTCAGCGGACAGGTGTTCGCCCAAGTGCGGGTCGGTGGAGCCCGGTTCCACTGAGCGCTGTCCATGGCCGTCCTTGGCAGGGCCCTCCTTGGAAGGTCCGGCGGCGGCCGGAACGGCGCTGGCTGCTGGGTCGTTGCCCGCGCCGGCGCCCTTGTCAGGGCTTTCTGTGCCGGACGTGTTCTTGCCGGGAGCTTTGGTGCCCTCAGCCGGATCCTGCGGCCCTGCGGCGGGCGGTGCTGCCGGCTGGACTGCTGCGGCAGGGGCTGCGGCGATGGCTGTGGAAGGGACGACTTCGACGGCGGCGGTTCTGACGTCGTCGGGCGTTTCCTCGACAATTTCCACCATGACCACTGTGACGTTGTCCGGGGAGCCGGCTTCGAGGGTCAGGTCCACGAGGGTTTCCACGCACTCGCGGAGGTCCTTGGTTTCCCGCACCGTCCGTTCCACGGCGTGGCCGGCAACGTAGTTGAGCCCGTCGGAGCAGAGCAGCCAGCGGTCGCCGGGGCGGACGTCCAGGGTATCGAGATCGAGTTCCGGGCTGGCGTCCACGTCGCCCAGGACGCGCATCAGGACGTTTTTGTGCGGGTGGCTTTCGGCCTCCTCAGGGCGGAGCCGGCCTTCGTCGATGAGGCGCTGGACAAAGGTGTGGTCCACGCTGACCTGCTTGAATTCGCCGTCGCGCAGGAGGTAGGCCCGGGAATCGCCGATGTGTGCAAAGTAGAGCTTGCCCCCGGCCAGCAGGAGCGCCGTGACGGTGGTGCCCATCCCCGCCAGTTTGGGGTTCTGGTGCACGAGTTCGGAAAGCAGGGAGTTGGCCGTCTGGATTTCGTCGGCAAGGACGGTGCCGGCGTCGCCGTCGTAGTCGCCGCGGTCCAGGTGGATCATGTCCAGGACAGTGGCGGCGGAGGCTACGTCGCCGCCCGCGTGGCCGCCCATGCCGTCCGCGACGACGGCGAGGTGCCGTCCCACGTAGGCGGAGTCGTCGTTCTTTGAGCGGATCCGGCCGACGTCGGAACGTGCGGCGTAGCGCATGATGAGGGGCCGCTGCGCGGGCCGGGGCCCGTTGGCGGGGGTTTGCGTGACGGCCACGGCTATGGCCTCAATTCGATGACCGTCTTGCCGATTCTCACGGGAACCCCTGGCTCAACCGGCAGGGCACGGGTAAGTTGCTGGTCCGCCAGGTAGGTTCCGTTTGTGGACCCCAGGTCCTCGATGAACCAGCGGCTGCCTTGGGGGAACAGCCTGGCGTGGCGGCCGGACGCGTAGTCGTCCTCCAGGACCAGGGTGGCTTCCTGGGCGCGGCCCAGGAGGATGGGACTGGCAGCCAGCGGAAGGGTGGTTCCCTTGAGTGGACCTTCGACGACGACCAGCTGGTGCGCCTGCTGCTTCGCCGGCTGCGGAGGGGCTTCAGCAAGCTCCGGGTTCCTGCGGACCTGGCGCTGGGTGGGCGCGCCGGAGGCTGCCTTCCGGCCCACCATGAGGTCCCGGCGCATGGCTGAGACGATGCTGAAGATCAGCACCCAGAGGAGCAGGAGGAAGCCGAACCGCAGGACGGTGATGGTGAGGTCGCTCATGTGCGGCCACCCGTGCTTGCAGGCAAAAGGCGGAAGATGATTTTTGTCCGTCCCATAGTGATGGTGGAGCCGTCAGTGAGTTCGGTGCTCCCTGACACCTTCTGCCCGTTGACATAGCTGCCGTTGGTGGAACCCATATCCACTGCGCTGGTCACGCCGTTGGCCGTGCGGATTTCCAGGTGGCGGCGGGACACGCCCGTGTCTTCGACATGGATGTCGGCTTCGGACGACCTGCCAAGGACGATGGATGGAGCGTTGAGGGAGTAACGCTGCCCGTCGATATCCAATACGGGCTGAAGCCGTACCGGCTGGCGGCTCGGAGCGGCCGGCAGATTGGGGCGTTGTGGCTGGCCTGCGGGTGCGCCCTTCGATTTCTCGGTTGAAGAGAGGATTTCGAAGTTGCCGGCGCGCAACTCGGCGTCCCGGCGGAAGGAAATCCGTACCGGGCCCTGAAGGGTGTAGCCCTGGCTGCGGACGTGGTTGATGACTACGTCGCAGAGTTCCTCGGCCAGCGGGGTTCCCCATTCCTGGGCCCGCTTGAAGTCGTCATCGCTGAGCTGCACATCAAAAACGTTTGGGGCGAGTGTCCGGCCGGCGGCCACAGTCAGGGCCTTGTGGTCAACTTCCCGGCGCAGCCTGCTGGCGATCTCCACAGGTTCGACCTGGGCGCGCGAGCCGGTAGAGAAGACGCCCCGGACAGCCTTTTCAATGCCGCGTTCAACCTTGTCCAGCAGACCCATGGTTCTTCTCCTTTCCCCCCAGCCGCGGGGCAGTTTTCGTTCCGGAACTTCACCCGCAGTGCAGCTCGCAAGTCAGCGGTGTGCCTGCCTGCAGCAGCCACTCCTACATCAGATACTACTGGGCAGGGCTGTGAATGACCTTAATCAGCAACGCCCGGGGGCCGCCAAAAGTTCAGTCTGTTGCCGGGCCTTGCCTGGGCCGGCGGAGGCCAATTGGTGTTTTCCGTCCACCTTCCGTTATGCTTGATCTCGCTGCTTTTACAAGGTAACGGATCCGGGAAACCGGCCGGAACTTGGTGAAAGAAGTTGCGCGCGAGTGGCGGAACGGCAGACGCGCTGGCTTCAGGTGCCAGTATCCGAAAGGGTGTGGGGGTTCAAATCCCCCCTCGCGCACGCAAAGAACTAAAGAGCTCCGGTCGAGAGACCGGGGCTCTTTTTGCGTTAACGCGCCGATCCTGGGGTTGTTCGCGAATCCGGGCCTTGAAGGGTTGGATCCGCGAACAAGCTGAGGTTTCGTGCCCGATAGCCAGGCGGCACGCCAGGTTAGGGCCGCGCGGAAGCCTTGAACCGTCGTCGTGAATTGGCCAGGTGGCTGCGCATGGCAGCCGCTGCGGCAGCCTCGTCACCGTCCGCAATGGCCTCCGAGATGGAGCGGTGCTCCTGGACCACCTGGTCGAAGTGGTCCCGGGCGTAATGCTCGACGCCGGTCATGAGGCGGGTGCGCGGCATCGCGATCATCGTTTGGCCAAGCGCCGCCAGGCAGTCGGAGTAGTAGGGGTTGCCGGAGGCCGCGGCAACGGCGCGGTGGAACTCGAAATCCGACTTCATGGCGCGGGCGGGGTGCCCCGCGCTGGCGGTGAACTCCTCAAGGGCCGCGGTGACGGCGCGCAGCTGCCGCTCGGTGTGGTTCCGTGCGGCCAACGCGGCGGCTTCGGTTTCCACGCCCATACGGAACTCCAGCAGGTGGACCCGGTCCTCCATGGTGGCCACCGGACGGGCCCCGGGTGCTGCCTGGGGCCGGTCCGTCGGCGGCGTGAGGGCGAAGCTTCCCCGCCCCCGCTCGGTTTCAACAAGCCCCTCGGCCTGGAGCCGGGTCAGCGCCGCGCGGACAACCGTCCGGCTGACGCCGAAGTCGCTGATGAGGGTGTTCTCGCTGGGGAGCTTCTCACCCGGCTGGATGACGCCGTCAACGATGCGGTTGCGAAGGTCAGCGGCGAGGTCCGCGGTGAGGTTCCGACTCATGGCTTCAAGGTTACGCGCCGAACTCCACGGTCTCGGTGGTCCAGGCACGTGCCTGGTCGCTGAGGGTGACGCCGAGGCCCGGGCGGTCCGGGACGATCATCCGGCCGTCCTTGGTTTCGAGCCGTTCATTGAACAGCGGGTCGAGCCAGTCGAAGTGTTCCACCCAGGGCTCGCGCGGGTAGGCAGCGGCGAGATGGAGATGGATTTCCATGGCGAAATGCGGTGCCAGGCCCAGCCCGCGCTCGTCGGCCAGGGCGGCCAGGCGGAGGAACTGGGTGATGCCGCCGACGCGGGGAGCGTCCGGCTGGATGATGTCGCAGCCGTTGGCGTTGATGAGGCCCTTGTGTTCGGCCACAGACGCCAGCATTTCACCGGTGGCGATGGGGGTGTCCAGGACGTTGGCCAGGTGGGCGTGGCCCTCGAAGTCGTAGGCGTCCAGGGGTTCTTCGATCCAGATCAGGTTGAACTCCTCGAGCTGGCGGCCCATCCGCAGGGCGGTGGCCCGGTCCCACTGCTGGTTGACGTCCACCATCAGCGGAACGTCCCAGCCGATGTGTTCGCGGATGCCTGCGACGCGGCGCAGGTCCTCTTTGCTGTCGGGGAGGCCCACTTTGACCTTGATGCCGCCGATGCCTTCCTCGAGTGACTGGGTGGCCCGGGCCTTCACTTCCTCGAGGGTTGCGTTCAGGAATCCGCCGGACGTGTTGTACGTCTGCACGGAGTCGCGGTACGAGCCCAGGAGCTTGGCCAGCGGCAGGCCGGCCCGCTTGGCTTTGAGGTCGTAGAGGGCGATGTCGATGGCGGCCAGTGCCTGGGTGGCGACGCCGGACCGGCCCACTGACGCTCCGGCCCACAGCAGCTTGGTGTAGATCTTCGCAATGTCGTTGGGATCCTCGCCGATGACGCCCTCGGCTACTTCCTTGGCGTGTGCATACTGCGCCGGCCCGCCGGCCCGCTTGGAGTAGCTGAATCCGACGCCGGTGTGCCCCAGCTCCGTGGTGATTTCCGCGAACAGGAAGACCACCTCCGTCATGGGCTTCTGCCTGCCCGTGAAGACCTTGGCATCGCTGATGGGAACAGCGAGGGGAAGGCGGGCGGTGGACAGTTTGACGTGCCGGATCAGGTCGACGGTACTCACGGTTTCTCCTTTGGGCGGGGCCGGGCTCCTTTGCCCGCCAACTTAGGATATAAGTGCTGTACTTATATTACAAGTGGTGCCTTGTTAGGCTGCTCGTCCTTGGCCTGGCTCAAGGGGCTGGCAGACCGAATTCCTGGTGATTCCGTACCACGCGGGCCAGGACGGACTTCTCAACAACGGATGCGGCACGCCGATCCACCTCCGCAGCATCGAATTCGACGAGGCCCACGATCTAAAGCATCAGGTTGGCCACGGAGGCGTTTCGCCGGTGAAGACCAGAGGACAACTGTGGTGTCCCCGTCCAGTCGAAGCCTCCTGAGCCTAAATGCTGTCAGGATGAAATCTAAGACTCGTTGAGAACCCTGTCTGGGAAGGGGCGAACCTGCTCTTTTCTGACGTCGGATGACTGGTCGCCTGACGTCAGGTTGGGGTGTGCCCTAACTGGAGAGGAGACTGCCCGCGAGTCAGGTTTTTGGGCAAGACCACTCCGCCTACCCACGATGCCGCGTTCCCCACAACTTCGATCAGGCTGATCCTACAGCGTCATTAACAGACTCCAATAGTTCGAATTGATGTGCACGCGTACCAGTAACCAGACTCGGGTATTTGGCACCATGAGCTCTGGCTGAGGGCGCCAATTCAAACACAAGAGTCCAGAGAGTTTTTCTTCCGTGCAGTAGTGGCATGGTCTCGCCTTGCTCTAGATAGCGAAACGGCGCTGGGTCCCCGTCCGGCCTCCACCAACCACTCAGCGGTGCCAGGTCACCGGTTGTCGCAGTGGAGCACACGTCCTGGTGCTGTTGCACTTGGTGTTCATTAGTTGGCGTCATGGTCCTTGATGTTCCTAAACATGAGCTCACTTATTTAAAGGTCCGTGATAGTCCCAAGACCCCATACCCCTGGTTTTAGTGATCCTAGGGGGACCTATTGGCGCTAGGCATGCACCAACAGAGTCTTTCCCTAGAGCACGATTCCGAGGCTAGCTGCGCAGAAGTTTCCGAAACGAGTCCCTTCTCAATGCCGCTAACCAAGCCGCAGTGCGCAGAGCTGAAACCATGAACTGCGGTCGTTTTTTCTCAACCGACAGCGGGGGTCCCTGCTGCTGCACCCTTTGTCCACGTAACCTGCACCTCGGCTAGGTCAAGTAACCGGCGCCCCCCATTCAGATCGTCCATGATCCAGAACATCCCATGGTCCGGTGCTATATCCGTCACCCGCCCGCGGTGCACGAGCGCCCCCCCTGCGAGTCGCGGCGATCTCATCTCCAGGCGATAGATCAACGCAGGAGTTGACCGGAACTTCTTCCGTTTCTCGCACCAGTTTCTCCTTTGGCATGTATTCATTGACTAAGGACGGTGAAAGACACCGTCCTGCAGGGACAGATGCTTCTTTACGCCAGATATTCCCGTAGCGGGACGCATCGTGGTGTAAGGGATTGCAGACCCAGCGCATTGATCCCAATCGACAGCCGACAGCTGTTCCGTGTGTGGCTCAGGCGGGAATAATAACCACAGCGACACGGGCCTTCCCGGGAGCTCGCTGATCCGGGAATCAGGCCAGCATTCTTTAAACCCTTGATGATTCCTGCGGTTGGCCACTCTCTTGTCATCAACGCCGGCGTCCTGCTACAGCCTCTGAGCGTCCACTGCCGATGGCCGGTTCCGCTGGCCCCAAAGTCAAATGATATCGAGGAAATTTCCCCTGGACGGAAGATCATGGCGCGGTATCTGGGATTGCTGCTGATTGCTCATAACCAGTTTCCAGTTACTAGGCCCACCGTTGGCTGATGGCATGATGCTCCCCTCAGTGATGAAGTAGGGGTTTTCAACGTCATTGAACGGCGCCCACCATCCGTTTGCCGGGCAGTGGTCACCGGTCCGCGCGCTGTGAGACATTCGAACGTTACGCATCAGGGGGGCCGTCAGTTGGAGTCGCTTTTTCATGTTCTTCCCTATGAAGTGAATCTTTTTCCTGTTAGCGAGTTGGGGGTAGTGGGGGCTAGGCCGGAACCAGTTCGCGCCAGTCCTTCACGAGGGGCAGGTTGTGTGCCCCGGACACCGAACGGTGGGCAACGTGGCCTGCGGCGATGTTCAGGCCCGCAGCGAGGGCGGGGTCGCGATCGAACGCTGCTTTGACGCCCAGGTTGGCGAGGGCCACCGCGTAGCGCAGGGTGACGTTGGTCAGGGCGTACGTGGAGGTATTCGGTACCGCACCAGGCATGTTGGCCACGCAGTAGAAGATGGTGTTGTGCACCTTGTACGTGGGTTCCTGGTGCGTGGTGGGGCGGGTGTCCTCGAAGCAGCCACCCTGATCCACGGCGATATCCACCAGGACCGAGCCCGGCTTCATGCGGGCCACCAGATCGTTGGTCACCAGCTTGGGGGCCTTGGCGCCGGGGATCAGGACCGAGCCGATCACCAGGTCAGCGTCCACCACTGACTTTTCGATCTCATACTTGTTGGATGCCACCGTCTTGAGCCGGCCCTGGTATTGGGCATCCAGCTCGCGGAGGCGGTGGATGTCGATATCCATGATGGTCACGTCGGCGCCGAGGCCCAGGGCCATGGCCGCTGCATTGGTGCCTGCAACACCTGCACCCAACACGACCACCTTGGCGGGGCGGACGCCGGGAACGCCGCCCAGCAAGACGCCCTTGCCGCCGGCGGGGGCCATCAGTGCGGAGGCGCCTACCTGGACGGAGAGGCGGCCGGCCACCTCGGACATGGGCGCCAGGAGTGGCAGGCTGCGGCCCTCCTGGACAGTTTCATAGGCGATGGCGGTGACGCCGGAGTTGATGAGCTCGCGGGTGAGTTCGGGCTCGGCCGCGAGGTGGAGGTAGGTGAAGAGGATCAGGTCCTTGCGGAACCGGTGGTACTCGGCCTTGATGGGTTCCTTGACCTTCATGACCATGTCCGCGCGGGCCCAGACGTCGTCTGCCTCGTTAACGATCTCGGCACCGGCAATGGAGTATTCCTCATCGGTGATGCCCGAACCGAGTCCCGCCCCGCGCTCCACCAGGATCGTGTGTCCATGGGTGCGGAACTCGTGGACGCCGGCGGCGGTGATGGCCACCCGGAACTCGTTGTTCTTAATTTCTGCGGGAACACCAATGATCATTTCGTAACTCCAATCCAAACTCTGCTTAAGGCCCGAGCCTGTCCCTTTGACGGGCTCCTCGACACCCTTGCAGAATCGTACATTCGTATTGTTGACAATGCTACATCATTATCTTAGGTTTGTGTAACACAGCTCACAGGGCGGTTGTCCTGATTTAGCGCCGGCGAGGCCGGGCGAATGGAGAAGAAATGAGAAGCAACATCACACGGCGGAACCTCCTTCGAGGTGCTGGCACAGCCGCTCTCGGAGTGACGGTCGCTGGTTGGATAACCAGCTGCTCCAGTGTTCCCGCTGGTAACCCGGCAACGGGTGCGACGAGCAACCTGCTGGAAACTGCAAAGGCGCAGGGCTTCATCCGAGTAGGCATCGCCAATGAGCCGCCTTATACACAGGTCAGCCCGGACGGTCAGGTCACAGGATGCGAACCCGACGTCTTGCGGGCAGTCTGTAAGCGCCTGGGAATCGACGAGGTTCAGGGCATCATCACACCCTATGAGTCCATGATCCCCGGACTGAATGCCAACCGCTGGGACGTGATCGCAGCCGGCCTGTTCATGAAGCAGTCACGATGCTCGCAGATTCTTTACTCCGAGCCAGTCATTGTTTCTACCGAATCCTTCGCCACGCCCAAGGGCAATCCGAAAAGCATCCTCACGATCGCTGACATCATCGCAGATCCCGATTTGCGTATCGCCGTTCTCCCCGGTGGATTTGAAGAAGGAGTTCTCAAGGCGGCTAACGTTCCTGCCAACCAGCAGGTTAAGGTCAATGACGGTCGAAGCGGCCTCGAAGCGCTGAAGGCAAACCGCGCGGACGCTTTCATGCTTCCCACGCTGTCGCTGAAGTCTCTGGCCGAGAGCGACAATAGCTTTGACATCACAGCACCGATTGAAGATGCGCCGCGCACTGGCTCGGGAGCAGCTTTCCGTCAGGGCGATACGTCCTTCCACGAGGCCTACAACAAGGAGCTTGCGGCATTCAAGGCCACGCCGGAGTTCGGGGAGATCCTCACCAAGTGGGGCTTCGATTCAACCGTCGTTGAAGGCGTAACTGCTGAGGAACTATGCAAGACCGAAGGCTGATCACCCCTGGAGTGGGAGGGTGCACCGAGTGAATGCTGTTATCGAGTACGCGCCCCTGCTGTGGCAGGGTTTGCTAACTACCCTGATGGTGACGGTGCTTGGGGGTGCACTGTGCTTGGTAGTAGCCTTCGCCGCAGGTCTGGCCCGCCTGTCCCGGCACCGAATCCTCCGGTGGCCTGCCGGCGTCTTCATTGAGGTGTTCCGCGGAACGTCCCTGCTGGTGCAGATGTTTTGGTTGTTTTTCGCACTGCCGTTTTTCGGAATTCAGCTCCACCCGCTGACAGCTGCAGTCCTGGCACTGGGCCTCAACGAGGGGGCCTATGCCGCCGAAGTGGTCCGCGGTGCCATCGCCAGCCGAGCCAAGGGGCAGACAGAAGCCTGCATTGCCCTGGGCATGGAACCCGCGTTAAGGCTTCGCAGAATCATCATCCCGCAGTCCATCCCTGCCATGCTCCCACCGTTTGGCAATGTAATGGTGGACCTCTTGAAGAACACGTCGCTCGTTTCACTGGTCACGGTAGCGGATCTGACCTTTAGCGCCCAGATGATTCGAAGCACGACTGGGCAGACGACTGCAATCTTCACCACAATCCTGGTGATGTACTTTGTTTTGTCCTACCTGCTGACTCTGCTCACAGCTTGGCTGGAGAAGCGTTTCGCGCTTGACCGCAAAGCCCTGACTCTGCAGAAAAAGGAAAACATTCTCATGAAGGTGGGTGCAGCATGATTTGGGATAATGCGTTTGCGATATCAATACTCCCGATCCTGTTGCAGGGGCTGTGGACCACGGTCCATATAACTGTCGTGGGAACTCTGCTCGCAGCCGGGCTCGGTCTTGTCTTCGCTGTTCTCCGACGGCTTGCCATTCCCGTGCTGTCAAAGGTCATTGCCTTCCTAGTCGTGTTTGTCCGCGGTACTCCACTGTTGGTGCAGGCCTACGTTGCCTTCTTCGTGCTCCCTTCCTATGGCATAAGCTTCGATGCACTCACAACCGGCATCGTGGTGATCGGCGTGAACTACAGCGCCTATATGGCCGAGGTCTACCGCAGCGGCATCCAAGGTGTCCCCAAGGGGCAGTGGGAAGCGGCGACAGCATTAAGCCTTCCCGGGACCCGCACCTGGGGCCGAATTGTCCTGCCGCAGGCAATCCGCACCGTCGTCCCGATGCTTGGCAACTACCTCATCCAGATGTTCAAGGATTCAGCAGTCCTATCCGCAATTACCGTGGTTGAACTTATGGCCACCGCCCAGGCAATTGGAAGCTCCAACTTCCGTTATCTGGAGCCACTCACCCTCGCAGCTCTGCTGTTCCTGGCAGTAAGCTACCCAGCCTCCCGGCTCGTCAATAGATTGGAGCGGCGCTATGCGCCCCAGCACTGAACCCCAACCCCGGACTTCGGGCGTTGCTCTGCCTCCGGATCCCATCATTCGGTTCGAAAATGTCAGCAAGAACTGGGGAACGAACCATGTCCTGAAATCACTCAACTTCGATGTCGCACCCGGAGAGAAAGTGTCCATCATCGGCCCTTCCGGTTCGGGAAAAACCACCATCCTTCGTATCTTGATGACACTCGAAACCCCCAGCGAAGGAAAAGTGACTGTGGATGGGGACACCCTCTGGGACGTCAGCCTCGGCCAAAAAGTCAGGGAAACCAGACAATTGCGCGAGACCCGCAAGAAAATTGGCATGGTCTTCCAGCAGTTCAACCTGTTCCCGCATATGACTGCAATGGAAAACATCATCGAAGCACCTATCCACGTTCTCGGCATGAACAAAGCCGAGGCACGCGAACGCGCTGCGGAGCTGCTGAACCTGGTGGGCCTGGGCAAGCACATGAACCACACCCCACCGCAGATGTCCGGCGGCCAGCAGCAACGCGTAGCCATTGCCCGGGCATTGGCGATGCGGCCGAAAGTACTGCTCTTTGACGAGCCCACATCAGCGCTGGACCCCGAACTCATCGGTGAAGTCCTGAACGTGATCCGGAACCTGGCCCACACCACGGACATGACCATGCTTATGGTCACGCATGAGATGCGCTTTGCGGAGGAAATCTCGGATCGGGTCGTGATGTTCGACAACGGCGCCGCCGTGGAAAGCGGGCCGCCGGCTCAGATTTTCAAGGACCCACAGCAGGAGCGGACCAGGAGTTTTCTTCGGGCTGTTCTGCAGCACTGAGTCAGGCGTTGCGGAGGCTGGCAATCAGCGATATCTCCACGGGTGCACCGTCGGGAAGGCTGGCCACACCGACAGCTGCGCGGGCGGGACGACCTTGCTCTCCGAAATAGGAAACCAACACCTCCGACGCCCCGTTCATGACCAGCGGGTGATCGGTGAAGTTGCTTCCGGCAGCCACATAGCCGGTCATTGAGACGATCTCCCCGATACGGTCCAGCCCCCCGGCGTGGGCGGCAAGCGACGCCAGGCAGTTCAGTACCGCGGTGGCGGCCGCGCACTGCCCTTCCTCAACCGTGAGCTCCTCGCCGATACGCCCGCTGTATTCCAGATGGTTTTGTACAGCCGAGGTGTGGCCGGCCGTGTAAAGCACTCCGCCCAGCTCGCGCACGGGCACGTAGTTTCCGGCGGGAGTTGGGGTGGGAGGCAGCTGCGGGGGTGTGTTTTGTTTTTTATCCATAAGCAGACATTGTAGACAATAGAACAAACGTGAGAAAGTGGTGTATGACACTCGAACCCAACTCAACTTTGGCGCCCGTTGCTGATCCGCCGGGTCCCCAGGCGTGGCACGACATCGGCGTCGTGTGCCCCTTCGATATGGCGCTCGACCATGAACTTTGGCGCTGGATGCCCGCGGGGGTGAACCTCATTTTTACCCGCACCCCGTACTACGACGAGCCCGTAGGCCTGGACATGGCAGAAGAAATCAGCGATCTGGCCGAAATTCAGGATGCGGTCCGCAGCGTGATGGCTATTAGCCCGGTTGTAGTTACTTACGCCTGCACCTCCGGCAGCTTTGTCCACGGGGTAGAGGGCGCCAGGAACCTTTCCAGCGCCATGGCCGCCGCCGGCGCCCCGGCCGCGATCACCACATCCGAAGGCCTACTAATGGCTCTGGATGCATTGGGCGTATCAAAGGTGGCCGTGGCTACGCCCTACCTTGCGGAGCTGACCACTCGCCTATCATCCTTTCTTGAACAAGGCGGGAAGTCCGTAGTCTCCCAAAAGGGCCTGGGGCTGGACCGGAATATATGGAAGGTCCCATATGCCGCCACCTGCGAGCTGATCCGCAAGGCGGATGCACCGGACGCCGAGGCTATTTTTGTCAGCTGCACAAACTTGCCCACCTATGACGTCATCGCGTACATGGAGCGCGAACTTGGAAAGCCCGTGATCACCGCTAACCAGGTCACGGCGTGGAGCGCGCTGCGGCTGCTCGGCCGTGACGCCGTCGGGCCAGGCCAGGCCCTCCTGGCGGCGCCCAGAGAATAATCCTGCATCCGCCCTAGCAAAGAAGGCCTCCTCACCGTTGTACTGACGGTCAGGAGGCCTTCTGCTTGCCGGAATCAACTGCTGCGGAACAGTGTGCCCAATTGGTCCGAGTGCACAGACCGGCCAGCGAGCCGCAATCCATACCAAGCAGTCACTTGATTGGCGGTCAGAACGGTCTTTCCAAGGACTGACTCCAGCTCGTTGAGCCAGCGAACGGTATGAAGGGCTGTGTCCGGGATCAGGACTGCTTCGGCGTCAGGGGCGTTCGCGCTCCGGGCGAGCTCGATCACCCCGTCATGGTCAAGCTCGCCGGCGTCCTCGCCCGAGGCGATGTCATGAGAGGCAAGGTCCAGGACCTGGATGTCCTGATGACCGAGAAGCTTCACGAAGTGGCGGGAAACGTCATCGGGATAGGTCGCAGAAATGGAGACCCTGGAGATGCCCAGGTGCTTCAATGCCGCCGCAAAGGCCAACGAAGTGGAGGACGTCGGAACATCGATGACGTCCTGAATTTCGCGCACCTGCTGATGCGCGCCCTCCCAGCCGAAAACGAAGCTGCCAGAGGTGCATGCCCACATGACAGCATCGGGACTGTACTTGCGCGAGATCTCACTGGCGCCCTCCAACAGCCGTTCAGGCTTGCCAAGGTCCAGCAGGGCCTGGACCTCGTGGGTGGTAATTTCATCGGGTCCGCCCACAGAGGTATGGACCACAGGAAGATGGACGTCCTTACCGAGGACCGATTCAAGGTAAGGGTATTCATCTTCGGCGCTGTGACCCGGGTAAAGCATTCCAACGGTTGTCATCGTGTCTCCTCGTAGCGCATCAGGGGCAGAAGGTGTGTCCATCACTGCACGAATAGCATACGTTCGATTGTCTACAATCGGAAGATATTGCGCTACGGTCTGAACCAGGCGCTCCTTACTTCGCTGCACGCGGAGTAAAATGTTAAATTGTCAACTATAAGACATGGGTACGCATCAGCGAATCCACTGATGACTCTAGCCAGAAGTCTGGTGGAGTTCACTGCAGCAAGGGATGGAGAGCCGAATGAAAAGGGGAGCCCTGGACCCGGTCGTGCAGGAGTCCACGCCGGCAATTATTGCCCGTCGGATCCGTGAGGCAATTGCCCGTGGCGATTTCGCTCCCGGCATTCAACTTGGTGAAGCCGAGCTCGCCAAGGAACTGGGAGTCAGCCGGGGCCCCCTGCGGGAGGCCATGCAGCGGCTCACGCAGGAAGGACTACTGGTCAGCCACAGGAACAGGGGTCTCTTTGTCGTAACCATGGACGAGGACGATTTCCGGGATGTGTACTTGGCCCGAACCGCAGTTGAGGCCGCCGCCATCAGCCGCGTGGCCAGCACGAATCCTGAGGGCAATGCGGCCAAGCTAATGGAAGCAGTGCACGCCATGGAGGACACGGCGGATTCCCCCAACAGCGAAGCCATGACCGAAGCGGACATGAGCTTCCATGCCCTCCTGGTTGAACTTGCCGGCAGTCCCCGCCTCAAGAGGATGCACGACACTCTCCTGACTGAGACGCGGATGTGCCTTAATGCCCTGAAAAGTACCTACCATACGGCTGATCGGCGCATCGCTGAGCATAAGGGCATCGCGGAGGCCATCTCCCGGGGGGATGCAGACCTTGCCGAAAAGCTCATGGCGGAGCACATGGACGACGCGCTGATGCGGCTGATCCCCTAGGCGTTCTCCAGGCCTCCCGACATTTCCCTGAAAGTACGCGCCGCCTCTTGAGGTGAGCAAACACCAAGGGTCTGAGTTCTCTACTGAACCGGCTTGAGACGTTTGGCAAGAACACCTTCTGGGGCAATCCTGCAGCAGTGAGTGGGTTCAAATGTTGCTTGCCGGACAGCTGTTGGATGAGCCGGCGGCGGTTACGTCATGCAGTTTGCTGTCGTGGTTGCTGGCGACACTGTAAAGGAATGTTCATGGCTTCCGCTTGCGGACCGGGCAAGGCCTGAGACTTCCAGCAGAACTCGGAAGGGAAAGCCACCCTTGAAAGCGACCAGGACCCGTACCTTCACCGTGGCTTTGTGCCCTCCAGCCCGTAATGCCCAAGCCGCACCCCCTTCCGCCCACAATGGTCCTGTCTCCTGATGCAGACGTTCCAGCTCGGGACTCCTCAGGGTGGCGGGCGGCGCGCTTCTTGGATCTGCCTCTTGCTTAGACCGCAACACGTCCGCGCCGTCCCGCGAACGAATACACGGATCCCTCGTCATGAGCAGGGCGAGGATAAGCCGGCTTCGCCCGGCGATATCCGGGGCAAGTTCCCCGGCAGCAACCGTCATAACCAGTACGAGCACGAGCTCGAGTAAGTACGACTAACTTGTCCGCTCACTCGCACTGGCCTCGCTACCATCCTCGTCCGCGATCCCCTTCTGAAATACGCTAACGCCGCGTTTCCGTTGAACCACCGCGACCGCGGGCACGTCCTCGAAATCTCCTATTGTCAACAATGGGACATTAGGGGTAGTGTGATGAGCGATACATTTGCTCTCTATCGAGGATTGTCATGTCTAACGCACAACCACACGGGGCCGGCAACGGCGCCGGCGCGGGGTTCACAGGTCCAGACGAAACGTCCCGGGAAGGCAAGAAGGTACTTCACCGGGCCATCGGGGCCTCAGCTATGGGCAACGCCACCGAATGGTTTGATTACGGCGTCTATGCAGTAGCAGCAACCTACATAACTGCCAATTTTTTCCCGGGCGAAGGCGCTATGGGAACAGTATGGACGCTGGCCACCTTCGCACTGTCGTTCCTGGTACGTCCCCTTGGTGGGCTGTTCTGGGGTCCCTTGGGAGACCGAATCGGACGCAAACGGGTCCTGGCGCTGACCATCATCCTGATGGCAGGTTCAACGTTCGCGATCGGACTTCTGCCGACTCATTCGATGGCTGGCTGGCTGGCCCCGGCCCTGTTGATTTTGTTGCGCATGCTCCAAGGCTTTTCCACCGGCGGTGAATACGGCGGCGCTGCTACATTTATGGCCGAATACGCACCGGACAAGAAGCGCGGCTTCTACGGAAGCTTCCTCGAGTTCGGCACTTTGGGCGGTTTCGCCCTGGGCTCTCTTATTGTCCTGCTCTGCAGCCTCATCTTGGGCAACGACGCCATGACCGAATGGGGCTGGCGGCTGCCGTTCCTTATTGCAGGCCCAATGGGAATCATCGGCATGTACCTGCGGAACAAGCTTGAAGACACTCCAGTCTTCCGTGAACTAGAGGCCAGCGGCGAGCTGGAACCGGCCACCAGCACTGCCCTGAAAGACCTGATCCGCAACTACTGGCGTCCAATGCTGATCATGGCCGGCCTTGTCATTCCGCTGAACTTGGTCAACTACACCCTGCTCACGTACATGCCCACCTACCTTGAGGGAACGGTGGGTATGGATGCCAATACTGTGCTGACCCTGATGTTTGTCGGTCAATTGGCCATGATGCTTATGATCCCCTTGGCCGGTGCCCGCTCAGACAAGATCGGGCGTAAGCCGATGTGGTTCTTCTCGCTGACAGGTCTGTTCGTCCTAGCCATCCCCATGTACATGATCATGGCCAATGGCTTCTGGTTTGCGATGCTTGGCTTCGCCGTCCTGGGCCTGTTGTATCTTCCGCAACTGGCCACCATCTCGGCCACCTTCCCGGCAATGTTCCCCACCCAGGTGCGCTACGCCGGCTTCGCCATCACCTACAACGTCAGCACGGCCCTCTTTGGTGGAACTGCCCCCATGGTCAACGAACTCCTGATCAATGCCACAGGGAACGTTCTGATGCCAGCGTTCTACATGATGGCCGCCTGCCTGGTGGGCCTCGTGGCCGTCTGGAAGATGCCGGAGACCGCCGGAACATCGTTGCGGAACATGAAAATTCCCGGGATCAAAAAAGTGCACATCCCGCGCCGGCTGGAAGGGTAGTCCACTCACGACCGGGCAGGCTTTTAGAAAGCCCCCGTTAGTTCCTGAACCAGGAGCCAACGGGGGCTTTCGTCTGGGTTCCTGTACCTGCTGACAACTTCCGGGCTATGGGCCGGCCCGGGTGCTACGCCAGCTTCGCTCGTCCTGAAGCCGTCGAGGACATAACGCTGTCTTCCTGGTTGGCCTCGTCGCGGTCTGGAAGACACCAAAGATCGCCGAAGCATCGCTGTGGAACATGAAAGCTCTCGCTCTAGGAATCATGAAGGGTGGTACCATCCGCATCGGCTGGAAGGGTACCCACCTCACGATGGGCCGGACAGCAGAAAGCCCCCTTGATTCCTAAACCAGGAAGCCAGCGGTGGCATTTGTCCCAGTGCTAGCACCTGCTGAACGCTTTCTCCACTGTGTTCGCCACCGTGTATCGCTTCAGTGCCACAACAACGTTGGCGCGGGCGCTCTTGGCGGAACGGGCCAGATGTCAATGGCCTTCTGATCATTGCCACAGGGAACGTCCTGAAGCCGCCGGACTACATAGTGGCTGCCTGTCTTGTGGGCCTTGTCACAGTCGGGAAAGTGCCGGAGACCGCCCGAGCACCGCGGCGGAACATGAAAATTTTCCGCGATCACGAAAGCAACCCTGCCCCGCCTCGGCTGGAAGAGTAGTTCATGGCATGATGATCGTCGACTGCAGAAAGCCCCCGTTGGTTCCTGAACCAGGAACCAACGGGGGGCTTTCTTGGGCTGAGCTACTTCGTGCTGTGAGCTCGGGGGCGTGCGGGGCGCTCCGTGCCCCAAGCGGCTGCCTTCTCGTACGCTTGCGCGGCGCGGAGCACTTTGCGGTCCGCGTGGCGTGGGCCGACGATTTGCAGCCCCGCGGGCAATCCTGCTTCCGTGAAGCCGCAAGGGACGCTGATGGCGGGCTGCTGAGTCATATTGAACGGGTACGTGTACGGCGTCCAGCTGGTCCAGTTCGGAGAATGCCAGGCTTCAGGTGCATCCCTATCCCGGGGAAAGGCCGTTATGGGCAGTGTCGGGGTCAGCAGGAGATCGTAGGTCTCGTGAAACAAACCCATCTTCACTCCCAAATCCATCCGCACGGCGGTGGCGTCCAGGAAGTCCGAGGCAGTCAGATCGCCCTGTTCCTCAATGGAGCGGCGCAGCCCGGGATCCACCTTGGTGATGGCGTCCGGGCCGTAAGCCTCCAGGACCTTCGCCGCCCCGGCGAACCAAAGGACATGGAAGGCCTCAACGGGATCGTAAATACCCGGATCCACTTCCTCGATGATCGCGCCGGCGTTGGCCAGTACGTCAACTGCAGCCCTGACCAGCCGCTCGACTTCCGGATCGTTGGTGCCAAATCCCAGCGTGGGTGAAAACGCGATCCGCATGCCCTTCACGCCGTCATTAAGGCCCTCAAGGAAGGACCTGGCAGGCGTAGGAAGGGCTGACCAGTCACGTGCATCAAAGCCCGTAATGACGTCAAGCAGCAATGCCGTGTCTTCCACGGTGCGGGTCATGGGGCCTGCATGTGCCAAGGTGCCAAACGGACTGGCCGGGAACATGGGAACGAGGCCATATGTCGGCTTGATGGCAACCGTCCCGGTGAAGGCGGCCGGGATGCGGACAGAGCCCCCGCCATCAGTCCCGACGGACCAGGGGCCCATGCCCAGGCCAACGGCAGTGGCGCTGCCGCCGCTCGAGCCGCCCGATGTGAGGCCTGCCGCCCGGGGGTTCCCGGTGGATCCGTGCCGCAACGAATCGGTGACGCCTTTCCACGCGAACTCCGGGGTAGTGGTCTTGCCGATCAGCACGGCACCGGTCTCCCGCAGCCTGGCAACGCAAGGCGCATCCTGGTCCCACGCTGCGTCGGCGTTAATGAGGTTGGTGCCGCGGAGCGTGGGACGGCCGCGTGTGTAGAAGATGTCTTTGATGGAGGTCGGGACGCCGTCACCGGGTCCCAGGGGCTGGTCCTTGCGCCACCTCCCTTCCGATTCGCGTGCTTCCTGCAATGCCGTCTCGGCTTCAACCGAGACAAAAGCATTGACGTCCTTGTTCGCCGCTTCAATGGCATCAAGGGCAGCCTGGGTGGCATCCACAGGGGAGATCGTGCCCTCGCGGTAGCCCGCCAACAGCTCAGCCGCTGTCAGATCGGTCAGATCACTCATTTCGTTTCCTCCTGCTGGCCACTGCGTCTATGCGTAGTAGGTGCGTGGAACCAGAATCGACGTATTAACCCTCTCGCACCTTTCGACCCAAAGCTCTCTCAGCTTTCCATTGGTGAGGAAAGGTGAGAGAGCCGTCAGGTGGGGCTGCGGATGAAGAGAGGGTTGGAATTTTTATTGGAAAGGTCTTAGAGGCTGCGGTCAGACGCGCGGGATGGCCATGTATTTGATCTCCAGGAACTCATCCAGGCCGACCTTGCCGCCTTCGCGGCCCAGGCCGGAGGCCTTAATACCGCCGAACGGAGCTGCCGGGTTGGACACGATACCGGTGTTCAGACCCACCATGCCCACCTCAAGTTCATCGCCGACGCGGAAGGCGCGGTCCAGGTCTTGGGTGAATACGTAGCTGGCAAGGCCCCACGGGGTGTCGTTGGCCAGCCGGACCACTTCCTCTTCCGTGTCGAAGGGGATGACCGGAGCCACCGGGCCGAAGATTTCTTCGCTCATCAGAGCCGCGTCGGAACTGACATCGGACAGCACTGTGGGGGAGTAGAAGTAGCCGTTGCCCTCGGGACGGGAACCGCCGCAGACCACGGTGGCGCCCTTGGAAACGGCATCATCGACCAGCTCCTGGACCTTGTTCAGCGCCTTCTCCTCAACCAGGGGTCCGACGTCCGTGCCTTCCACTGCGCCGTCGCCCACCTTCAGATCCCCCAGGCGCTTGGCGAGGCGGGCGGAGAAGTCGGCTGCAACGGAGCGCTGGACAAAGATCCGGTTGGCGGCGGTGCAAGCCTCACCCATGTTCCGCATCTTGGCAGCGAACGCACCTTCCACCGCGCGGTCCAGGTCGGCGTCTTCAAACACGATGAGGGGTGCGTTCCCGCCCAGTTCCATTGAGGAGCGCATGACGTTTTTGGCAGCCTGTTCCAGAAGACGAATGCCCACGCCGGTGGATCCGGTGAAGCTGACCTTGCGGGCAATGCCGCTTTCCATCCATGGTGTCACCACGTCAGAGGCATTAGTGGTGGTTACCACGTTCAGCACGCCCTTGGGCAGGCCGGCCTCTATCAGGATGTCCGCCAGCGCCAGCGATGACAGCGGCGTGAGGTTGGCCGGTTTGAAGACCATGGTGCAGCCCGCGGCGATTGCGGGGCCGATCTTTCGGGTGCCCATAGCCAACGGGAAGTTCCATGGCGTCACCAAGACGCAAGGTCCGACGGGTTCCTTCGAGACGAGGATACGGTTCTTGCCGTCGCCGGTGGTGGTCAGATCTCCGCCGATACGGACAGCTTCCTCTGAAAACCAGCGGAAGAACTCAGCGGCGTAGGCCACCTCGCCTTTGGCCTCAGCAAAGGGCTTGCCCATTTCCGTGGTCATGATTAAAGCAAGTTCGTCCTGGCGGGCCATGATCAGGTCGAAGGCACGGCGCAGGATCTCGCTGCGCTCCCGGGGCGCGGTTTTGGCCCACTGTTTCTGTGCACGTCCGGCGGTTTCAATGGCACGGCGTGCGTCTTCGGGGCCCCCGTCAGCGACACTGGCGATGACTTCCTCGGTAGCGGGATTGATGACATTGAACCGGGCACCGGAAGCTGCTTCGGCCCATTCTCCGTCAATGTAGAGGTTCGTGCTGACCTTGGCGACGGCGTCGAGCGCCTTTTGCGAGGTCCGGGAGGCGGCTGCCTGGATGCTCATGATGGATCCTTTTCTAGGTTGGAAGGGAGTGGCTGGTGGCTGTGCTCGGAGTTCATTGCCGATTTTTCGGCGGGGTCCAGTAGTTGGGCAAGGTGACGGCCCGGCCTGGAGTTATCAATCTGCTTTACCTGCATGGCGCAGGAGAATCCGTCCGTGAGGATCACGGTATTGGAGTCGGTCTGGCGCAAGGCCGGGGCCAGCGCCTGCTCTGCCACCAGCATGCTGACGTCGTAGTGCTCCTTTTCGAAGCCGAAGTTGCCGGCCACGCCGCAGCAGCCGGTGGCATCCACTACGCTGTCTACACCCACGGCTTTGAGTGCAGCGCGCTGAACGCCGGCTCCGAACACGGAGTATTCATGGCAGTGCGTTTGCAGCACCACTTGCTCCGGAAGGGGTTGGGTCGACGCCGGTTTCCAACCTGCCTGGGCGAGCTCTTCGATGTGTGTCGCAAAGCTCCGCACCCGGGCAGCAACCCGGCGGGCCTGGTCCGTGTGGACCAGTTCGGGAAGGTCCTTGCGCAGCGCCGCCGCGCAGCTGGGTTCCACCACCACGATGGGCCGATCGGTCCCGTCATCCAATGCCACCGCTGCCTCGGCCATCAGCTTTTTGGCGGTGTCCAGCTGACCGGTGGATATCCAGGTCAGGCCGCAGCATGCGTCAGCTGAGCATTCCACAGAACCTGCACCGGCCAGGACGCGAGCAGCGGAACCAGCCACCTCCGGACGGAACCCGCGGGTAAACGTGTCCACAAACAGCACAACACCGTTGACGGCCGGAGCAATGCCGCCGTTGGAGTTTGTTACTGGTCCGATGCCGGCAGCCGCTACTTCGCGGCGCCACTCGCCTGCTCCGGCGAAGCGTGGCATTGCCCGCCGGGTGGTGAGTCCGCCCAGGGCGGATGCGACCTTGGCCAGTGGGGTGGACATCACAGCGTTGACAAGTGGCGCGGTGCG
This sequence comes from Pseudarthrobacter oxydans, assembly GCF_034258515.1. Classification (NCBI taxonomy): domain Bacteria; kingdom Bacillati; phylum Actinomycetota; class Actinomycetes; order Micrococcales; family Micrococcaceae; genus Pseudarthrobacter; species Pseudarthrobacter oxydans. Next base: position 49,054 of record NZ_CP139438.1, read on the forward strand.
GCCCGTGATCTTAAGCCACCGGGGAAGCCAGCCCAGTGAGAAGTGGGACATCGGGCGGAGTTTGCCCTTGTAGTAATGGGAGAAGAACTCGGACTTATAGGTGGCCATGTCAACGCCCGTGGGACAGTCGCTGGAGCAGGCCTTGCAGGACAAACATAGGTCAAGGGCCTCGCGGACCTCCTCGGACTTCCAACCTTCCTCCATGGTGCGGGCGCCGCGGACCATTTCCTGAAGCACCCGGGACCGGCCACGGGTGGAGTCCTTCTCATCCTTCGTGGCGCGGTAGCTGGGGCACATCACGCCGCCCGCGTCCGTGCGGCAGCGGCCTACGCCTATGCAGCTTTGAACCGCGTGGATCCACGGATCCGTCCCGCTGCCGGTAGAGGTTTCGGGCGTATCGGTCTCGGTGGTCGAGCCGCCACCGGCTGTGATGGGGCGAAGGTCGAAGGTGGTGCGCCACTGCCGCTCGGGGATGCCTTGGAGCGCCAGGTTGGCGTCCATGGGGTCAGGTTCGGTGAGGGACCCGGGATTAAGGATTTGTGCCGGGTCCCAGGTGCGCCGGTATGTGGCGAAGGCTGCCAGCATACGCGGCGAGTACATCAGCGGCAGCAATTCCGAGCGTGCCCTGCCGTCGCCGTGCTCGCCGGAGAGCGAGCCGCCGTGGCGGACCACCAGTTGGGCAGCTTCCTTGGTGAAGCCGCGGAATACGGCGCGGCCGGCCTGCGTGCGCAGGTCGTAGGTGATACGGATATGCATGCAACCGGCACCGAAGTGGCCGTACATAACGCCCGTCAGATCATGCCGGGCCAGGAGTTCGCGGAAGTCCGAAAGATAGTCCGCGAGGTTCTCAGGGGCAACCGCCGAGTCCTCCCACCCGGGCCAGGACTCACCACCCGTGGAGAGGCGAGCGGAGAGCCCGGCGCCGTCCTCGCGGACCCGCCACAGAGCCGCTCGTTCCTGGAGGTCCGGCACCATGCGCCCATCCACCAGGCGGCCGTTTTCCCTGAGCCGTGCCAACAACCGGTCAGCTTCTGCCCGGACCTGGCCCGGGTTCTCGCCGTCCAGGTCCACGTACAGCCAGGCCTTTCCTTCGGGCAAGCCCGTTACTGAGCCCTTGCCGCGGCGGAAACGCATAGTGTCCACAATCGCCTCGTCGATACCTTCGACGGCGGCCGGGGAAAACTCCAGAATAGTCATGATGTCACGGGCAGCGTCGACGACGTCCGCATAACCCAAACACACCAGCAGGGCGCTGGCTGGTTTTGGGACGAGCTTCATCCGCGCGCCCACAATGATGGCGCAGGTTCCCTCGGAACCTGCGAGGGCGCGAGCGATGTTGAACCCGTTTTCCGGGAGCAGGTTGGCCAGGTGGTAGCCGGAGACTTGCCGCTGGATCCGTTCGAGTTCCAGGCGGAACTCGGACAAGTGGCTGTGGGCCAGTTGCTTAAAGGAGGCGGTCAATGCACCGGCACGTGCTGCCGAGGCATTGTCCTCAGGATCGGTGGCACGCAACCCCGTGGCGGTGGCGGTCAGGCGGGCGCCGTCGGAGGTGACGACATCGATCTCCACTACGTGGTCAGATATCCGGCCATAGCGGACGGAGTGGTTGCCGCACGCATCATTGCCCAGAGAGCCGCCCACGGTGGCGCGGTTCTTGGAGGACGGGTCCGGGGCGAAGGTGTACCGGTTGCCAGTGGCCTTTTCCACTTCCCGGGAGAGGACGGCGAGCACCACCCCGGGGTCGACGCTTACGGTCCCGGTAGCTTCGTCGATCTCGTGGACAACGTTCATGTGCCGGGAGAAGTCCAGTATCACGCCTGGACCCATGGCGTTGCCGGCCATGGAGGTCCCGCCGCCGCGCCCAATTAGCGGCGTTGCGGTTTCACGGCAGGCAGCAACAACCGCGACGACGTCCTCAACCGTCCGTGGAAACACTACGGCAAGTGGTGCTACCCGGTAGTTGGAAGCGTCATATGAGTATTCCGCGAGGCGGCGCGGCGAGCTGTCGGCGGCCACGCCTGCCGATGCCAGACGTGCTAGCACAGCAGGGGAACCGGCAACTGGTGCACCGGTCCGGCGGGTACCCGTTGCCGGTCCTGCGGGGGAGCGAACAGCATCAATCATGGCGGGGCTCAGGATCCAGTGGAAACGGTTACGGCTGCGGTGACGGTGGCGATGGCGTTTTCGAAGCGTTCGAGGCCGGTGGTGATTTCTTCGGCGGTGACGATGAGGGCGGGGATGAGGCGGACGACGTTGCCGGCGGGCCCGCAGGTGAGTGTGAGCAGGCCGTGGTTGGTGGTGGCCTGTTGGACTGCTGCTGCGGTTGCGGCGTCGGGGGTGCCGTCTTCGGTGGTGAATTCGATGCCTTGCATCAGGCCTTTACCGCGCACGTCGCCGATGACGGGGAAGCGGGCCTGGATGTCTTTGAGTCCGGTCTGGAGCTGCTCGCCGCGGATCCGGGAGTTCTCGACGAGCCCTTCGTCGCGGACGACATCGAGGGTGGCGACGCCGGCGGCGGCAGAGACAGCGTTCCCGCCGTAGGTTCCGCCCTGGGACCCGGGCCAGCCTTTGGACATCAGCTCGGTGGAGGCGGCTATGGCGGAGATCGGGAACCCGGAGGCGATGCCCTTGGCGGTGATCAGGATGTCCGGGGTTGCGGTGGAGTACTGGTGTCCCCAGAACTTGCCCATCCGGCCCACGCCTGCCTGGACTTCATCGAAGATCAGCTGGATGCCGTGCCGGTCGGCGCGTTCGCGCAGTCCTTCCAGGAACGCCGCCGGGGTGGGCAGGTATCCGCCGTCACCGAGGGCCGGTTCGATCAGGAACGCTGCAGTATCGTTAGGCGCGGTCCGGGTCTGGAACAGGTAGTCCAGTTCCTTCAACGCGAATTCCACCGCGGCCGCCTCATCCCAGCCGTAGCGGTAGGCGTACGGGAAGACGGACATGTGCACCCCGGACATCAGGGGGGAGAAACCGGCAGAGAACTTCGTTCCGGCAGTGGTCAGCGACGCCGCCGCCACCGTCCGGCCATGGAAACCGCCCTGGAACACGACAATGTTCGGCCGGCCCGTGGCCATCCTCGCCAAGCGGATCGCGGCCTCAACGGCCTCCGATCCGGAATTGGCGTAAAACACCGAATCCAGGCCTTCGGGCAGTACCTCACCAAGCTTCTCGGTCAGCGCCAGCAAGGGCTTGTGCATCACCGTGGTGTACTGGGCGTGGATGATCTTCCCCACCTGCTCGCGGGCAGCCTCCACTACCCGCGGATGGCAATGACCCGTGCTCGTCACACCGATGCCGGTAGTGAAATCAAGATACGACTTTCCATCAGTCGCATGAATCCAGCTGCCAAGGGCATGATCAACAACCAGCGGGGTCGCTTGCTTCAGAAGAGGGCTAAGAGAAGTCATGCATCCAATGATGCGCATCACATCATCCTATTGTCAACAATCGGCAGATTGGGTTAGGGTGAAGAGGTGGATACAACGACCAAGCCAGCCAACACGCCCCGCCCAAAGATCGTTATTCTGACGGCGGAGGGCGTTGTTCCTCCCCATAATCTGGAGACCCTTCGATCGCGCGCCGATGTGGTTACGACCGATGCAGCTGGGCTGGCCGAGGCACTGCCCGGAGCGGAGGTCCTATTCCTTTGGGACTTCTTCTCCACTGCATTGCGTGACGCCTGGGAGCATGCTGACTCGGTGCGCTGGGTGCATGTCGCGGCTGCCGGCGTGGATTCGCTGCTCTTTGACGAGCTGCGGAATTCGGAGGTTTTAGTTACCAACGCCCACGGGGCCTTCGATGGATCAATTGCAGAGTTTGTGCTCGCCTCGATCCTTGCTCATGACAAGCAACTGCATACCAGTAAAGATCTGCAGAACCAGAAGGTCTGGAAGCACCGCGAGGTCCAGCGGACTGCCGGACAGAACGCCCTGATCGTTGGTACCGGGGGAATCGGCCGGGCCACTGCCAAGCTGCTGAAAGCGGTGGGCCTGAATGTTATCGGCGCGGGACGAACTGTGCGCAGCTACGACGCGGACTTCAACGAGGTAGTGGCCAGCGAGGACCTCGTCAGCCACGCCAGCTGGGCAGACCACCTGGTGCTGATTGCACCCTTGACCAGGGATACCCGTGGGATCCTGAGCAGTTCGGTGCTGGCTGCGATGAAGCCTTCCGCCCATGTTGTGAACGTGGGGCGGGGTGCCCTCGTGGACGAAGACGCTTTGGTGGAAGCCCTCCGGGCCGGCAGTATTGGTGCGGCATCACTGGACGTCTTTCACGTCGAACCGCTGCCAGACGACCATCCTTTTTGGAGCATGAACAACGTCCATATTTCCGCTCATATGTGCGGAGATGTCGTGGGCTGGCGAGAAACCCTCGCGGACCAGTTCGCAGCGAATCTGGATCGCTGGCTCCAAAGCGAGCCACTTCTCAACCAGGTAGACAAAAAACTGGGGTACGTTACAAAATAGCCTCCACCTGAGGGGCAGGTGCCCACATGATGCTACTGGCGGAGCCTGTTCTCCGAGGGGGCCGCAAGTCCCTGGCAACAGCAGTGCTCGGGGGATCATCAGCGGTGTCGGCATGCCCGGCTCCTGCTGTTCAGTTTGGTGGAAGAGCTCCTTTTTCGCCGCAGCCCCTAACTGGTTCCCAAAAGTTCTGGAGCACAGCACTCCGTGAAACCATGGCCAGTCGCAGGTGGCACTTTGGAATTGGCAGCGCTGTGGCGTGTGCCGACGTGAGAGGCGGGCGCGTGCCAACGTAAGACATGGATCCGCTCCCTATGTGGAACGGGATTTCGCCACAAACCTATTGCCTCCGGAGGTCTACTTCTTCCCATCACCCCCTGAGCGTCGCTAATTCAGAGGTCGGCACCAACCTGCCCTATTACCGGTCCTTTCCGCGCACTTACTTCCTGAGTGACTGCGCGATCTGTTGCATGATCGTGGGGTCGGAAAGGGTGGTGGCGTCGCCGGGGTCGCGGCCTTCTGCGACGTCCTTGAGCAGGCGGCGCATGATCTTGCCGGACCGGGTCTTGGGCAGTTCCGGGACCACCAGGATGTTCTTGGGCTTGGCGATGGGCCCGATTTCCTTACCCACGTGGTTCCGGAGTTCCTGGACGATCTCATGCCCGGAATCCACGGCGTCACCGCGAAGGATGACGAACGCGACGACGGCCTGGCCGGTGGTTTCGTCCGCTGCCCCGACGACGGCGGCTTCGGCCACGGCCGGGTGGGAGACCAGGGCGGATTCGATTTCGGTGGTGGAGAGCCGGTGCCCGGAGACGTTCATGACGTCATCCACCCGGCCCAGGAGCCAGATGTCGCCGTCCTCGTCCTTCTTGGCACCGTCGCCAGCGAAGTACATGGTTTCGAAGCGGGACCAGTAGGTGTCCTTGAACCGCTGCGGGTCTCCCCAGATGCCGCGCAGCATCGCGGGCCAGGGTTCGCGGATCACCAGGAACCCGCCGTGGCCGTTGGGAACCGATTCGCCCATCTCGTCCACCACGTCAACAGCGATACCCGGCAGGGGCACCTGCGCGGAGCCCGGCTTGGTGGCCGTGACCCCGGGCAGCGGGGCGATCATCTGGGCCCCGGTTTCGGTCTGCCACCAGGTGTCCACGATGGGGGCCTTGTCCCCGCCGATGACCTTCCGGTACCACATCCAGGCCTCGGGGTTGATGGATTCGCCCACGGAGCCAAGGACGCGCAGGGAGGAGAGGTCGTACTTGTCCGGGATCTCCCTGCCCCACTTCATGAACGTCCGGATCGCGGTAGGGGCGGTGTAGAGGATGGAGACCTTGTACTTCTCCACGATCTCCCACCAGCGGCCCTGGTGCGGGGAGTCCGGGGTGCCCTCGTACATCACCTGGGTGGCGCCGTTGATGAGCGGCGCGTACGCGACGTAGGAGTGGCCGGTGACCCAGCCGACGTCGGCCGTGCACCAGTACACGTCCGTCTCGGGGTGCAGGTCGAACACCGCCCTGTGCGTGTAGGCGGTCTGGGTGAGGTACCCGCCGGTGGTGTGCAGGATGCCCTTGGGCTTACCCGTGGTGCCGGAGGTGTAGAGGATGAACAGCGGGTGCTCGGAATCGTGGCCCACCGCTGTGTGCTCGGTGGAGGCGGCCTCCATGGTGTCCGCCCACCATTGGTCCCGGCCCATAACCCATGTAATTGGTTGCTCATTACGTCGAACTACGATGACGTTCTGCACTGTATGGCCGGGGCGCGCAAGGGCGTCGTCGACGGCCGTTTTGAGGGCGCTGGGCTTGCCACGGCGGTACGTGCCATCCGCGGTGACCACGAGCTTGGCCTCGGCATCCTCGATGCGGGAACGCAGCGCGTCGGCGGAGAACCCGCCGAACACCACCGAGTGCACGGCGCCGATCCGGGCGCACGCCAGCAGCGTGATCACCGCTTCGGGGATCATCGGCAGGTAAACGGCAACCCGGTCGCCCTTGGCGACGCCGAGGGACTCGAACGCGTTCGCTGCCTTCTTCACCTCATCGGTCAGTTGCGCATAGGTGTAGGTGCGGGTGTCACCCGGTTCGCCTTCGAAGTGGATGGCCACCCGGTCCCCCCGGCCGTTCTCCACGTGCCGGTCCAGCGCGTTGTAGGCGGCGTTGACCTCCCCGCCCACAAACCACTTGGCGAACGGCGGATTGGACCAGTCCAGCGCCTCGTCGAAATCCTTGCTCCAGGTCAGCAGCTCCCGCGCCTGCCGTGCCCAAAAAGCCGGCCGGTCCGCCTCGGCCTTCTGATACTCATCCGCGGTGACCACAGCGTTCGCAGCGAACTCCGACGAAGGCGGAAAGGCGAAAGGGGCGGCGGGCGCCGGGTGCAGCGGGTCCTCGTGGACTGATTCTGTGGTAGACACGTATGTCCTTTCGAACATGAAGGGGGTTACCAGCCGCGTTCGGCGAGGCGGTGCGGCTGCGGGATTTCGTCGACGTTGATGCCCACCATGGCTTCGCCGAGGCCGCGGGAGGCCTTGGCGATGACATCGGGGTCATCGAAGAAGGTGGTGGCCTTGACGACGGCGGCGGCGCGCTGGGCCGGGTTGCCGGACTTGAAGATGCCGGAGCCGACGAACACGCCGTCAGCGCCGAGCTGCATCATCATGGCAGCATCAGCGGGGGTGGCGATGCCGCCGGCGGTGAACAGGACCACGGGAAGTTTGCCGGCGGCGGCAACTTCCTTGACCAGTTCGTACGGTGCCTGCAGTTCCTTGGCCGCGACGTAGAGCTCGTCCTCGGGCAGGGCGGCGAGCTTGGCGATCTCGGAACGGATCTGGCGCATGTGGCCGGTGGCGTTCGAGACGTCGCCGGTGCCGGCCTCGCCCTTGGAACGGATCATGGCGGCACCCTCGTTGATGCGGCGCAGTGCTTCACCGAGGTTGGTGGCGCCGCAGACGAAGGGAACCTTGAAGTTCCACTTGTCGATGTGGTTGACGTAGTCGGCCGGGGTCAGGACCTCGGACTCGTCGATGTAGTCCACGCCGAGGGACTGCAGGATCTGGGCCTCCACGAAGTGGCCGATCCGGGCCTTGGCCATGACCGGGATGGACACGGCATCGATGATCTGGTCGATCATGTCCGGATCCGACATGCGGGACACGCCGCCCTGGGCGCGGATATCGGCCGGAACGCGTTCCAGCGCCATGACCGCCACGGCACCGGCGTCCTCGGCGATGCGGGCCTGTTCGACGTTGACGACGTCCATGATGACGCCGCCCTTGAGCATCTCAGCCATGCCCCGCTTCACGCGGCCGCTGCCCGTGACCCTGTCGTATGCCACTTGTTTGCCGTGGAGCATGAGTATCGCCTTACATGTACGAGGTAGATTGTTGACAATAGTACACCGCCGCGAGCCCTAGCGCATCTTTTGGACACCAAGGCAGTTTGGTAGGATTGTTGACAACTGTGATCCTACCCACATAGTCTCAACGCGACCTATATAAGCACCGTGCACCCTGCGGCGTGCACTAAAGGAAGACAGGCAGAAACATGGCTCGTTACATCAACATCACTCTCGAGAAGCGGGGAGTGACCTGCAAGGCGGTCCTACTCGACGACGTTGCGCCCCGCACGAGCAATGCAGTCTGGGACGCTCTACCACTAAGCAGCCAGGTATTCCATGGGAAGTATGCCCGTAATGAGATATACAACCTCGTCCCGGCTTTCGCTCCTAAGGAGCCCGGCGCCGAGAACACCACGGTGACGCCGATTCCCGGCGACGTCTGCTACTTCACGTTCACGTCCAATGACCTGAAGACGCCTTCGCACGGGTATGAGGCGGACTCAGGGACTGATGAAGTCCAGACCATCGTCGACCTCGCCGTTTTCTACGGGCGGAACAACCTGCTGCTCAACGGCGACACGGGTTGGGTTCCCGGAAACGTCTTTGCCACCATTGTTGAAGGCCTGGATGAGATGGCGGCGGCTTGCCAGGATATCTGGATGGGCGGTGCCCGGGATGAGACGTTGACCTACAGCCGCGCTGAGGACTCTGAATAGACACCCCCAAGAAACGACAAAGAACGGCCGAGGGCGCTACATGCCGTCGGCCGTTCTTCGTTTTACGTCAGCTATGCCCGTGCCGGAGGCACATGAGTGCATAGGCGCGGGCCGCCGCCACAAGCTCTGCGATCTTCACTGATTCATTGACCTGATGGGCCTGGTCGTTGAGTCCGCCGGGCCCCATAACGATGGTGGGGACGCCGAGGTCACGGGCAATGAAGCCACCATCACAGGCTGCGGTCCAGCCCGTCACGGCACTGTCCACGCCGGCATCGGCCAGGGCGGCCACTGAGTTAGCCACCAGGGGGTGGACCTCAGGGGTGCGGAAGCCCGGCATGTCCATGGTGACCTTTGCTTCCACCGTGATGCCGTCCGTATCAATGCCTGCGCCGTTGATCTGGCCAAGGAGCTGGTCAAGGATCACTTGGGCGTTCTCATCGGGCATGAGCCGGCGGTCCAGGGAGACGGTGCATTCGGCTGCCACCATGGATGTTCCCGTGCCGCCGCGGATGAGGCCTGTGTTCCAGCTTCCGGCACCAAGGAGCGGATCCATTGCCGATTGGAGTCGGGCGTGATCCGCGCGGACCAGATCTAGAATCCTCGCCGCGGAGTCGATGGCGTTGCGCCCATCAGCGGGACGCCCCGAATGTGCGGATTTGCCAGTGATTTTTAGCTCGATATAGCTGTCGCCACGGCAACCGATAACCGTTTCCAGGTCGGTGGGTTCGGCGACGACGCACCCTGAGTAGGAAAAATGAGGATCCGCCAGCGCTGCCGGCGTGTAGGCCCGAATGCCAATACCCAAGTCCTCTTCGTCCACAGTGCAGGCCAGCGCGGCGTTGCCGCGCAACTCCGCGCCCGCGTCCTTGAGGGCCTTCAAAGCTATAAGGACCGCGGCCAACCCGCCCTTCATGTCCGTGGAGCCGCGGCCGAACAGCCGTCCGTCCCGCACGTACGGCGCAAACGGCGGCTGCTCCCAACCGCTACCGGCGGGCACCACGTCGGAGTGGCCCAGAAACAGCAGCCCCGGCTGAGGTCCGCCCGGCAGGACGGCGGTGAAGTTGGGACGTCCCGGCGCGACGGTCTCGGCCGACACGTCAAGGCCTGCATCCAAGCTAAAGCTTTTCATGACCGCCACTGTTGCTTCTTCGGTGCCACCAGGGTTTTCGCCGCCGGCTGCCACCAGCGCTGTGGTCAGTGAGACGAGCTCCGCTTCGTTTATTAGGTCCAGGACCTTCTGTTCGAGGTTCTTGCCCGCAGAATCCTGCTGGCTATCCTGCCCGAGAGCAGCGGTTTTCACGCGCTGGCTCCCTCTTCCAGGGCCGCAAGCTCACGGTCCATCGCACGGCGGAGGCGGATGATGCCTTCCTCTGCCCGCTCGGGAGTGGTGGACGCGAAGCAGAGCCGCAGCGCGTCCCCAAATTTTCCGCTGGCGGACAGTGCCGGCCCAGGGATGAAAGCGACTCCCTCCGCCAGCGCCGTCTCGAAGAGCTTGCTCGTGTTGATCCTCGCGTCTTCGCCCTGGAGGGTGAGCCAGAGGAAGAATCCACCTTCGGGGTCAGTGGTGGTGATCCTGCTGCCGAGGTTGCGGTGCAGGCTTTCCTGCATGGCGTCCTTACGCCTCTTGTACTCCGAGCGCAGGCCGGCAAGATGGTTGTCCAGGCCGCCGCGGCGGATGAATTCGGCCACGATGTGCTGGGCAGGGACGTTGGTGCAGGTGTCCATCGCCTGCTTGGCATTGATAACCAACTGGCGCAGGGACGGATCAGTGTCAACCCAGCCCACCCGCAGCCCCGGGGCCAGGATCTTGGAGAACGTCCGGACGGAAAAGAGCAGTGGATCACCGGGGCTCAATGCCTGGAAGGAGGGCAGGTCCTCACCCTGAAAACGGAGCAGGCCATACGGGTCATCGTCGATGATGACGGCATTCCACTCGTGGGCCAGCTCCAGCAGCTGGTGGCGGCGGGACAGCGAGAGGGTGACACCGGACGGGTTCTGGAAATTGGGAATGGTGTAGATGGCCTTGGGGGTACGGCCAGCAGCTGCTACCAGATCCGGAAGGGCCTCGACGATGAGACCGTTCTGGTCCATAGGCGCCTCAAGCAGCTCGGCCCCGTAGCTCAGGGCGGTGCCGCTGCCGTTGGTGTAGGTAGGACTCTCAACGATCACCAGGTCGCCAGGGTTGATGAAGATCTTGCAGGCCAAGTCAAGACCCTGCATTCCGCCGGCGGTGATCGTGACGCGCTCCTCGACGGTAGGGTCAGAGGTGCCAGCCAGGTACTCCACGAGGGCTTTCAACAGCACCGGCTCGCCTTCGGTGGCGCCGTAGGTCAGGGAGCTGTGGTCCATGACCTTGTCGGCGATGTCCCGGAATTCTTCCAGCGGCACGGCTTCGTCAGCGGGCGAGCCCATGGCAAACCGGACAATGTCATGCGTCTGGGCTGCCAACAGGGACGTGCTGGAGTCGATGACCGAACCGACCAGGCCGACAGCTCGGTCTGCTAAGGGAGGGGCAGCGGGGAAACGGGTCCCAAAGTGGTTGATCGTCATGGCTAGGCGCCTTTCTGGATGAGGTCGCGGGGGAAGCTGGTGAAGGTTTCCACGCCGTCGGCAGTGACGCGGATGGATTCTGAGAGTTCGTAGCCGTAGTTATCCATCCACATGCCGCCGATCAAGTGAAAGGTCATGTTCTCCGCAAGGATGGATTCATCCTCGGAGCGGATGGAGATGGTGCGCTCGCCCCAATCCGGCGGATAACCGACGCCAATCGAGTAACCGATGCGGGAGGGCTTTTCCAGGCCGTACTTGGCCAATGTCCAGTTCCAGGCCCGTGCCAGTTCGCGGACGGGGACACCGGGCTGCACTTCGGTCAGCACCGCGTTAAGGCCGTCCGCGACGGCGTCCGCCAGCTTTTCCAGACGTTCCGGCTTCTTGCCGAGCACCATGGTACGCGCCAGGGGTGTGTGGTAGCGCTTGTGGGCACCGGCCAGTTCGATGACCACGGCCTGATTCGCCTCGAAGCGGTCCTCGCTCCAGGTCAGGTGAGGGGTGTCCGCTGCTTCGCCTGTGGGGAGCATAGGCACGATGGCCGGGTAGTCCCCGCCTACCCCTCCTGCGCCTTTGATCTGGGCTTCGCTGATGGCTGCGGCGGCATCACACTGACGGACGCCCACATCGATCGTCTCGACGGCGGCCTGCATGGCTGCCATGCAGACCTGCGCCGCTCCGCGCATCAGCTGGATCTCGGCCGGGGACTTGATCGAGCGGACCCAGTTGACTAGCTCAAAGCTGTCCACCAGGGTCCACTCCGGGATCGCATTAAGCAAGGAGCGGTAGGCCTTGGGGGAGAAGAAATGGGAATCCATTTCCAGGCCCACGCACCCCTTCGCCGCCGGGGCTATAAGGAAGCGCTCACGCAGGGCGAAGGCCACCCAGTCGAAAGGATGGACATGCGGTCGGTGTACGTACTGCTCCGGGTAACCGATGATGCAGTCCTGGGGAAGCCATGTGGTACGGAAGGCGCCACCGGCGTCCATTGCCCGCGTAAAGAGGAGCATGGGTCCGCTCGCCGGCACGAAAACCAGCTGCGGGGTATAAAAGGACCAGGCGTTGTAGCCAGTGAGATAGTAAATATTGGCTGGATCAGTGACCAGCAGGGCGCCCAAGCCTTGCTTTTCCATCCGCAACCGTACGCCAGCTAGACGCGCCGCGTACTCCTCTTCGCTGAAGAGCAAAGCACACCTCCAATGGGGCTTAGTAGATTGTCTACAATGTAACCCTGTGGGAGGAATCACACAAATCTGGCGGGATGGAGCAGCAACAACAACGCTCTAACGTTTGATTGTTGACAATAGGATGATGTGATGCGCATCATTGGATGCATGACTTCTCTTAGCCCTCTTCTGAAGCAAGCGACCCCGCTGGTTGTTGATCATGCCCTTGGCAGCTGGATTCATGCGACTGATGGAAAGTCGTATCTTGATTTCACTACCGGCATCGGTGTGACGAGCACGGGTCATTGCCATCCGCGGGTAGTGGAGGCTGCCCGCGAGCAGGTGGGGAAGATCATCCACGCCCAGTACACCACGGTGATGCACAAGCCCTTGCTGGCGCTGACCGAGAAGCTTGGTGAGGTACTGCCCGAAGGCCTGGATTCGGTGTTTTACGCCAATTCCGGATCGGAGGCCGTTGAGGCCGCGATCCGCTTGGCGAGGATGGCCACGGGCCGGCCGAACATTGTCGTGTTCCAGGGCGGTTTCCATGGCCGGACGGTGGCGGCGGCGTCGCTGACCACTGCCGGAACGAAGTTCTCTGCCGGTTTCTCCCCCCTGATGTCCGGGGTGCACATGTCCGTCTTCCCGTACGCCTACCGCTACGGCTGGGATGAGGCGGCCGCGGTGGAATTCGCGTTGAAGGAACTGGACTACCTGTTCCAGACCCGGACCGCGCCTAACGATACTGCAGCGTTCCTGATCGAACCGGCCCTCGGTGACGGCGGATACCTGCCCACCCCGGCGGCGTTCCTGGAAGGACTGCGCGAACGCGCCGACCGGCACGGCATCCAGCTGATCTTCGATGAAGTCCAGGCAGGCGTGGGCCGGATGGGCAAGTTCTGGGGACACCAGTACTCCACCGCAACCCCGGACATCCTGATCACCGCCAAGGGCATCGCCTCCGGGTTCCCGATCTCCGCCATAGCCGCCTCCACCGAGCTGATGTCCAAAGGCTGGCCCGGGTCCCAGGGCGGAACCTACGGCGGGAACGCTGTCTCTGCCGCCGCCGGCGTCGCCACCCTCGATGTCGTCCGCGACGAAGGGCTCGTCGAGAACTCCCGGATCCGCGGCGAGCAGCTCCAGACCGGACTCAAAGACATCCAGGCCCGCTTCCCCGTCATCGGCGACGTGCGCGGTAAAGGCCTGATGCAAGGCATCGAATTCACCACCGAAGACGGCACCCCCGACGCCGCAACCGCAGCAGCAGTCCAACAGGCCACCACCAACCACGGCCTGCTCACACTCACCTGCGGGCCCGCCGGCAACGTCGTCCGCCTCATCCCCGCCCTCATCGTCACCGCCGAAGAAATCACCACCGGCCTCGAACGCTTCGAAAACGCCATCGCCACCGTCACCGCAGCCGCTCCTGTTCCGGCAGGAAGGTAGTCTCTGCAAGGTCTCTCCAGTACCGGCCGTGACAATGCAGACCCTCGACGGGTGTAGATCAAGAACGCCCTTCAGGTACTAGATTTAGCGGATTGCGTCGCGGACCCGCAGGTACCTGCATGTGATCAAACTGGTGTCCGGAATACCTTTCGGTCTCTTTGCTGTTGATTCCATGCTCGCAGGTCGACCTGACAGCATGGAATCAAGACGGCCAGGGCGTGGCCAGCGATTGCTGGATTCCCGGCGAGCAGGCACAGGCTCATGAACCGCCAGCTTGCCGTAGCTATAAGCGAATTAGCCAAGGGATTCCGGTTCTCGGTGTCTTTCCGATCCATTTGCCGGAATTTCTTCACGGGATGAAGCATAAGCCTGCCCCGCCGCACGGCGGAGGCTTTCGGACCCGTGAACTGCACTGCGGAACGTTTGTGTTTCTCCAGAATCTTGGGCAAGCACCGCTGGCCGGGCTGGAGCCCGAAACTTCCATCCGAAAGGGCCTACTGATGGTGTTCACAAGCGGTACGGGCACCAGTCGGCGGCAGTCACGAGGCGTCATCAGCCTTGCGGGAGCTTCTGGTGGCGCATTTGCAAGCTTCTATTGCTTCTACTCCGGCGCGCCCCTCATTTATACCTCCGCCCAGACCCCTGCAGGAGGTGTGGTCGTGGGGGTCCTGATGGTGGTTGTGGTCCTCATTCAGCCTTTTGTCCTGGCAGTAGGCCCTTGGACGCGGAACCGTGCCCGTGTGGTCAGGATGTCATTGCTGGCCATTGCCGCCGGACTGGCCGCGTTGCCCTTCGGAGTCCTCTGGCCAGGCCTAATCCTCCTAGGGGTCGGGTTTGGGGTCTTCGTGGTAACCGCCACAGCATGGGCCAAGGAGCTCGCCGCCCCGGAAAATGTGGGCTGGGCATTGGGCGTCTACGGCTTCGGTTCAGCAATCGGCGGTGCTGTTGGAGCGCCCGTCGGGCTCCTCCTGGCCGCGCGTTTCGGTGCATCGGGTGTGGTCCTGGGAGGGACAGTGTTCGCTCTCCTGGCAGTCCTGCCTGTGCTGGCTGTGGCCAAGAACATCGCCTACAACGGGCCGGCGCACCTGGCACGGCTGAATTCGCCGGCATCTCCGATCACCGACGGCGTATCATCGGGTGTTGGTCTCCCAAACGTGGCCGCCGTCCTCGTGGTGCTGGTGATCCTGGCAGTCCACCTGCTGGCCGTCGTTCTGTATGCCGCCGTGCTCTCCTCGGCGGCGTCCCTGGTCACGGGGACGACTGCTATCGCTGCTGTGTTGGCGGTTTTCGCAATCCAGAGCACTGTCGCGCTCGGACGCCTGGCCAGTGGCGCGTTGTGCGATCACTCATCAGCTGTCGGCACCGCTGCCAGCGCGGCCGTTCTGTTGGTGATTTCCGTCGCCTGCTTCGCCGTCCCCGGTTCAACCCCGCTGGTAAGGATCGGAGCCAGCGCCGCGGTCGGCGCTGGAGCAGGCATGATGCAGACTGCCGCATTGACACTAATGATGCGGCGTGCGCAAACGCCGGCCCGGACAGAGCAAGTGAGTGCCGCCTGGAACATCGCTTTCGACCTCGGTCTGGGCGCCGGAGCAGTCATCGCCAGTATCATGACCCTTGCCTGATGCCTTGAGGACACTCCAGGCTGCAAACCCGTGTCAATTCCTTGCCACCCACCTACCTTCCGACCTCGGAGTCCGCTGCCGACAGCCGCAACCCACGCCTTTCGGGCGTGAACAGCATGAGCTCCTCGAGCTCCTCACATGCGTACTGACGGACGCACCCGATCCGCTTTCCGGTCACTGGCTCCTCCAAACCTCACTCTGCCAAGTTGAGTTCAGCTCGCCCTAAGATGAAATTAAGAGGTCAAGGCTGTCAGCCATGCTCGTCCAGTTAGCGTGTGCCCTGCAACCCACTGGCTCCTCGATGAGTAATGCACTGAAAGTGGAGCATACCCGGGCTGTCTTGGGCCGCTCCCCCGCCTATTTTCATTCACCGATAACGGATATTCCGTCAACCCGGCGAGGCTCGGACAAGCTGCGCTGATGACTTTGTTCCGTCCACAGTTGGGGTCAATTTGGGTTATCCACGGCTGAATTGAATATTGGGAGCCCCTGGATTAGCTCCCGGAGCAGCAGTAGCGGTGGAAACCCATGAGAATTGTCCCTGGGTGTGGGCGGCGGTGGAACCCAGCCTCTCAGTGGACTCGGATTGAATTCCCTTATTTCTGGGGCCCAACAAGGCCGTCTGTGTCAGGTTGGGGTGTGCCCCAAGTGAACGGACTAGCTACGCTAAGTCGGGGTGGGACAGGTCGAAAGGATTTGGCCTGAGTGTTCATGCGCTTGCCCGGCAGCACGATTCAAGCTCTTGCTCTCAGGGCAGGCCCCGCGGACTTGACGATGATCCGGGTCCTTGAGAGGAACCACAGGCGGGGCAGATAGTCCCGCTGGGCGGTACCGGCAGATCCGGCCGCCCCCTACCCGGTTCTAATTTCTGGCCACGACTTGCTTCGTGGGCTTGGACGTGTTGTTCCCCTTCTAAGGACAAGCTGTAGATTCTGTGCCTGCCGACTTTCTCGATACTCACGAATCCGTGGGAGTTCAGCTGAGTTAATCGGTTGCTGACGTATCCCTGTGAAAGGGCGAGCTCATCCGCTAGCGCCTTAGGATACGTGGGCCCTCGCTGCAGAACACGGACGATAGCGACTGTGGTTCGCCCTTCAAGCAAGGGGGAAACTTGCGCCTTCACACGCTTTCCTTACTGTCGTTGTGTTCCCTGATAGGGAGCACAAAGCGAACTTCTTGCTGAAAGTCTCTGCCCGGCTGGTGGCCGAGCCGGGCAGAGACTGCTGCTGTTGGGCTACCCCTTGAGCATGCCTTCTAAGTCGGTTTTGGCTGCGGCCATAGCAGCTTTGGCGGAGACGCTGCCGGACAGGGCAGCTTCGACGTGTTCATTGAAGCGTGTCTGAGCTGATGACGCGCTGGGGAAGTTCCAGAACGGGTTGCGCGTTGCGGTGGAGGCAACTTGCTTGTCGAATTCGCTGTGGAACGCATCCTTCTTAAACCATTCCGCGTTGAGATCCCGTGTGGTGGTTGGAGGTTGTCCGGCTGCCTCAAACATCTTTTGCGTGGCTTGGGCGTCGGTGCTCATGTATTCCATAAACCGAGTTGTGGCATCCTCGTCAGTAAACCGCACCAGGGGCTGACTCCATACCAGGGCTTGCGGTGTGTCTCCCGAGGATTGGGTCGGGCGGGCGGCGGGCTTCATCTTTGATGCCATCTCAGGGTCACTTGATTGGCCCGGAATGATGCCTATTGCCTGTGGCGCGTCCTCGTAGATGGCAGCCTTCCCCTGGGCGAAAAGCGTGCGGGCAGAGTCACGGACCACTCCGGCCTGGATCAGTCCTTCGTCCAGGAGCTGCTTCCAGTAGTCCAAGGCCCGAACTGAGCCTTCATCGCCCACGGTCACGGTCTCGCCGTCCACAACAGGAGAACCGAAGGTCCACATCCACGGGATGATGTCCTTAAGCTGCTCCACCTTGGTGCAGGGAGCGTAGGGCACCATGCTGCTGTCGGCCTGTTTCAGCGCCCGAAGGGCCGCCGTGAAGTCATCGACGGTGCGGGGCGGCGCCGAAACCCCGGCTGATGAGAGGATGTCGGTGTTGACGATGATGCCGATCGCTGACTGCGTCCAGGGCATCGCATACCGCTTGCCCTTGTAGGTGCCGGCGTTCTTTACAGAGTCAGGGTACAAAGACTCGTCGAACGCCCCTGAGACCTCTTTGAGGGCGCCGGTCAGGGCGAGAGTTGAAAGCCACTCCTCGTCGATGTGGGCGACACCGGTGAGGCTTCCGCTTTTGGCTTTGAGGACGAGCTGGTTGAGGTACTGCAGGTACGGATAGCTGTTCTCCTCCGTTTTGACTGACGTGGCCGAGCTGAAGTCCGCCACGACTTCTTTGAGTGTCGTGCCCGAGTCCTGTCCGAAGACCCATGATGTGACGGACAAGGCCCCGTTGGCGGCGGGGGTGCCCGATGAGGAGCCGCAGCCTGTGAGTGTGAGGAAGCCCAGGGCGGCGGTGCCTGCCCCCGCTCCGAGGAAGGCCCGGCGGGACAGGGCGTTTGCTGAACGGTTAGGCATCGTTGCCATTTTCTTTCTCCTATTGATCTGTTGCGGCCGGCGCCGCAGGTGGTGGGGAGCTATTTGACGGAGCCGGCCAAGGCTCCGCTTACGAAGTGTTTTTGCAGGAGCAGGAAGACTGCGATCACGGGCAGGGAGGTCACCAGGGACGCGGCCATCATTTGGCCGTAGGAGTTCTGGAACTCGCCCAGGAAGGTCAGTGACAGGCCTGCCGGGAGGGTTTGCAGAGGTGTATCGACAAGGGTTAGTGCGTAGGCCAGGTCATTCCATGCCCGGATGAAGGCGAAAAGGCCGACGGCGATCAGTGAAGTTCGGCAGACAGGCAGCAGCACGGTGATCATGATTCTGAGCTCGCTTGCCCCGTCGATGCGGCCTGCTTCTATGAGGTCGCTGGGAATCGCATCAAAGCTGTTCTTCATCATCCATACGGCGAGGGGGAGGGTGAATGTTGAGTACGAGAGGATGAGCGCCCCGTAGGTGTTGAGCAGTCCGAGGGCGTTGAACGAGGCGTACAGCGAGAGCAGGAGCAGGACCTCGGGGACCATCTGGGCCACGAGTATCAGGTACATCAGCGGGGTGCGGCCGTAGTAGCGGAATTTCGAGAAGGAGTACCCCGCGGTGAATCCCAGGAAGAGGCTGATGACGGTTGTCGTGGTTGCCACGATCAATCCGTTCACCATGAACTGCAGGAGTGTCGCGTTGGTCAGGACCTCGGTGAAGTGCTCCAGGGTGAAAGACCGCTGTATCGAGGGCGGGAACTGGAAAATGTCATGGTTGGAAGTGAACGCCGTCAAAGCCATCCAGGCCACTGGAAAGAGGGAGAACAACAGCAGTGCCGCGACCGTGATGTGGGCGGTGGTTGAGCGACGCTGCCCGGGAGCGGAACCGTGGGCAGATGCTCCGATGCCGGTCCTCGCTGGTGTTTTGAGGGTTGCAGACATCTGGTTAATCCTTTTCCTGCTTGAGTGTATAGACGACGTAAATGGCCACCAGGGCGCTCATGAGGACGGTCCAGACGGCGCCGATTGCTCCTGCCGCCCCAAGGTCGAAGTCGCTGAAGGCGGCCTTGTACAGGGCGATGGAGAACGTTGTCGTGGAGCCCACAGGCCCGCCGCTGGTCATCACGTAGGGAATCTCGAACTGTTGGAATCCCCAGATCGTTTCGAGCAGCAGGGTCAGGGCCAGGGCCGGTTTGATTTGCGGGAGGATCACGAAGAACTGTTTCTTCCAGGCGGAGGCTCCGTCCACGGCTGCGGCGTCGTGTACTTCGGAGGGAACCCCCTGCAGCGCCGCCAGGATCAGGATGGTCATCCAGGGGAAGGAGTGCCAAATCTTGGCCACAATAATTGCTGCCATGGCCAGCTGGGGGGAATCCAACCAGTTGGTGTTGCCTTCTCCCAGGCCCAGCAGTTGGATGGCGCCGTTCAGGACGCCGTAGTTGGTGTCGAAGATCCAGAGCCAGACGAAGGAAACGACGACGCCGGGGAGGATCCACGGTACGAGGAATGCCGTGCGGAGGGCTCCGACGGCCGCCATCCGCGTGTTCAAGGCCAGGGCAAGGGCCAGTGCGACGACGAAGGCGCCGAGGGTCGAGGCTCCCACGAAGACGATGGTTTGCCACAGGATGGGGCCGAAGGATGGTGAGGAGATGAAGTTTGCGATGTTTTCGAATCCGACGAAGTTCTCGTCGGTGCTGAGCAGGCTCCGGTCGGTGAAGGCGAAGGCGAGGGATTGAACGAAGGGATATCCGATGACAAGGATAAACAGGGTCAGGGCCGGAAGGATCAATAGATAAGGGAAAGGTGTCCCGCGTTTGGCTCTGCGGTTCGGTGCGGGATGTTCCTTGCTTGGTTTTCGGCCACTTGTGCCTGGGCCGGCCTGATGTTGTGTTCCGGTATGGACAGACATGACTTAACCAGCCGATGTGCAGATGGGGGATTGGTAGCACCGGATCTCGTAGACTCCGGCGGAGGGGTCGCCGTTGGTGGCGAACACGGTCAGGCGGAGTCTGCCGGTGGTGATGCCTTCAGGCAGGTCGTGAACGACGCGGGTGGAGTAGTTGCCAGACACGCGGGTGATTTCGCGCCACCCGCCAGCGGTTTCGGCTTCCAGGGCGTAGTCACGGGCGCACTGGGGGTCGCGGTAGAAAGCAGGGTAGGCATGGTATTCGCGCAGCAGGTGGCCCGAGAACGTGATCTGGACCTGGCGGATGCGCTGGGGCTCCTGCCAGGAGAGCTCGAGCCACTGAGGAAGTGGGGCCACCGGATCGGACCTCCACTGGTTGGTGCCCTGGTGGGGACGGGTGACGCCGGTAAGGACGTTGTCGGCGGTGTAGGCTTCCTGCGCCGGCTCGATCTGAAAGCTCAGGGTTGAGCCTCCGCCGAAGCGGCGGTAGCGGCCTGGGCTGTACTCGTAGCCGGCAATCTGCCCTGGCAGGACGGTGCTGGAGACGTGCCACTCGATCTCAGGAGCTGCTTCAAGGTCCACCCTGATATAACCGCCCTCTGCCAGGTCATCACCTGGGATGGTGACGGGCCACTCGATCCAGTGGGGGCCTCCGGGCGGGACGATTAACACTTCTTTTCGCAATGCCCCTCCGGGCTCGGTCCTGTAGTCCCAGATGTCCTTGACCTTATGAACGGTCGCAGTGACTTCACGGGCCGATTCCCCTCCATTGCTGAGTGCGAGCCGGATGACGTCGACGCCCTGCCCTGCCCCTACCGCAATCCATTGCGCGGTCCGCCGCTCAAGACGACCGGTGAACGGGTGCACTGGATGGTCGCGCCAGTGATCGATCCCACCGAGCCAGTTCGCGCTGTTCGGTCCGACCCCGCGGACCTTGTCAGCGCTGCTGGAGGTGACCGACGACGCGAGGGCCAGGTCCGCCGGGTCAGTATTCCGCACGTGGGGCAGGAAGCAGCCATCGCGCAACAGCGCCTGCTGGAGCTCCCCCATATTAGTGGTGAGGACAGACTGGATTCCCTGGCCGTCCTTGGCGATGGCAGCAGCGGTACCTGCCGCTTGGCCCATTACTGCCGTTGTCCCCATGACACGCAAGGCGCCTAATGCGGCGTGGGTGGAACTGACGTTTCGTCCCGCGAACATCAGGTTGGGGACGTCCTTGCTCATCAGAGCACGAAGCGGGATTCCGAAAGGTCCCACGTACTTGGAGGAGCCGAAGCTGGATTTTGGATTGGCGAAAAGAGCCGTGCTTACAGGCTCTGCGTCCTCGGCCAGCAGACCCCCCAAAGTGTGCAGGTCCACGTACCAGCCTCCGAACGCGACCTCATCCTCGAAGGACCCGTTTTCAATCAGGTGGTTCTCTGTTAGGACCAGCTCCCCAAGCAACCTCCTGCTCTCACGCTTTCCTGGCACTTGCCCGATCCAGTCCAGTGCCAGGTTCGCCGCCTTTTCGGACCAATGGGGATCCCTGTTTTTCAGGTAGTCCCAGATTCCCAGGACATGGCGCGTGAGTTCGTGCCGAATGACCTCGTTGTCGTGAATGGAATCCCAGGGGGTGCCGATTTCAATCCACCAGTACCCGCTGGAGAGCGTCTTCGGAAGCCGTGCCCCCTTGCGGAAGAACGAGGGGTCATCGTATTTCACCGCCCACTCGGGGGCCTTGAAGGGGACCGGCCGGCCAGTATCGACTGTTTTGAAGTGGAGGGAACTGCCCATTGTCCCGTCCGATGCTTCATCCGGGGCATCGGGTTCGCCGTACTCGGAGGCCGCTTCCGTACCGGAGAGCCATTCCGCCCCTGCCAGAGCACCCAAAGTCCCGTCGCCGGTGCAGTCTATGAAGGTCTTACCGGAAATCTGGATAACCGTCTCGGCGTTGGCCACGCGGGCACGCACCCTGCTGATCCTATGGTCGATGACGTCAACCTCTTCCAGGGCCGTGTTGAGGTGCAGGGTCAGCCCTTCTGTGCGGACCGCCATGTCATAAAGAACGAGGTCCCAGACGCTGTTTGTCCACCCGTTTTCTTCAATCTTGGCGTGGTTCGTGGCCCGTTCCTGGATCAGTGCTTCAGAGATGATGCCCGTTTCCCTGGCGTAGCCGTGGAAAGCTGCCGCACCGTGCGGTGTGACGCGCACTTCAGATGAAGAGTTTCCGCCAAGAACCGGACGGTCCTGAATCAAAACGGTCTTCGCTCCATGGCGTGCCGCCGCAACCGCGGCGGAAAACCCCGCCAAACCGCCACCGGCGACCACAACGTCGTAGTCTTCTTCGACAAACTTCACTCGTAAACCCCTTCAAAGTCTCTGTGTGTTGATGCAAGTGCTCATTGCTTGCCATGTGTGCGTGATGCCGCCGCTTCCCAGAACTTAAACGTTCTAGTAGAATTAGTATGTGATCGCGGTTACGGTCATGTCAATACATAGTTCTAAATGAGAGGTGGTTATGGCGGCCCGGAACCCGAACGGTCGACGGCCCACTATCGTCGACATCGCTAAGCAGGTGGGGGTTTCCCCCGCGGCCGTATCCATGGTGCTCAGGGAGCTGCCAGGTATTGGGGATGAAACGAGGCAGAGGGTCTTGGCGGCTGCAGCAGAGTTGAACTACCGCCCGGACTCGCGGGCAAAGTTGCTTCGGAGCCGCAACTCCAAGGTCCTCGGAGTGCTGTACTCGCTAATGTCGCCTTTTCACGCTGACCTGGTGCAATGGCTATACGAGTCGGCGGGGAAACGAGGCTACACCGTGATGCTCGGCGCCCTGGGGGAAAACATCTCCAGCGCCCGCGCCGTGGAGGCCCTGCTCAACGCCCGTTGTGACGGAATCATACTTATTGACCCGGAGTCTATGGATGAGTCGGTGATTTCCGTGGCCTCCCAAGTGCCCACAGTCGCCATCGGTCACATGCACCCCCGTCCCGGAACAGATCTTGTCCAAGCTTCAGGGTCGGAAGGTATTGCTCAAGCACTTGGGCATCTTGTCAGTCTCGGGCATCGACGAATTGCCCATGTCTCCGGGGGATCTTCCCTAGCGGGAGCCGAAAGAAGCAAAGCGTACGTAAGCTCCATGGAGAGGCTTGGGTTGGCCTCTGAGATCGAGATTATCGAGGGGGATGGTTCGGATCTGGCCGGCGTCCTCGCCGCTCGATCCTTCCTGCAGGGCAACATGCCAACAGCCGTCGTGGCTTACAACGACTCCACCGCCGTGGGGTTACTGTTCGAGCTCCTCAGAGCCGGCGTGTCGGTTCCGGCCGATGTGTCCCTAGTCGGTTACGACGACAGCCATGTCGCCTCGCTACCTCACATCGGCCTGACATCCATCGCTCAAGGTTCGCCGAGACTGGCGAAAGCAGCAGTGGAGCGAATGGATGCCAGGCTGCAGGATTCCGCCTCCACTTCCGCTCCAGCTGACCCGTGGATCGACATACTCACACCACACCTGGCGGTTCGCTCCTCCACCGGTCCCGCGCCTGCGGCGAAGGACCACAGCTTGATAACCAGCCAAAGGCATGGCACACCTCATGGGGCCGGGATGGACACCAGCCCCACTAACCATGTCCCCTCCTGAGGGAAAGTCTAAGGACCTACCCCACTTCAGTAGTGGGAGCTGGCGAGAAGTTGGAGGGAAACCTAACGCGAACCGATGATTGACTGCCGCGGTGCCGACAAGGCACCGCTGCGTAGCCGTCTATCACATCAGCGCGCCGCCGATAACGGATATTCCGTCAACCTACTCGCGGAGGTATTGGCGGAGTCCCGGGATTGCGAAGTCCACTTTGCCGTAGCCGGCGGACTCGATCAGGCCCGCAGAGATGAGCCTGTTCCGGTATTTGGAAATGACGTTGGGCTTGGCTTTGAGGATGGCGCCGATCTGGCCGGCGGCAGAGGGTCCGTCTTGGGCGGCCATGGCGTCGAGGAACTCGCGGTCTCTGTCCGAGATGTCCGACAGTGCTGACTCGACGACTACTAAGGTGTTCCGTCGTTGGGCGGCAGCGATTCCACGCTGAACGTTGGTCTGGTCCAGTTTCCATCCTGCCTTGTCGGCTTCGAGCCAGAGGTAGTAGCCCACCAGTTGGATCAGGAAGGGATACCCCTCCGTGGCTTCGGCGGCCTTTTGGATGAGGTCGGGGGAGATGCTGATGCCTCCCTGGTTGAAGAGCTCGCTGTACGATGCGGTGACTTCGGCGATGGCTGCTTCGTGGAGATTGATCCTGTCGGCCCGCCGAAGGAAGGTGGCCACTCCTTCGTTAAGGAGGTCGGACACGGCTGATGGCAAGCCGGCGAAAATCAGGCCGATCGGCAGCCCGTCGCGGATGAAGTGCTGGACGTCGGCAGCCAGTTGGGCAATTTCTGTCCTGTCGACGGCATGGATCTCGTCGATGGTGATGATCAGTCCTGTGCCTTGGGCGTCCAGCAGGCGCAGCAGTTCGTTCCCGGTCCGGCGCCAGTCCACGGACCGTTCCGGAGGGAGCTGGGTTGTCAGTCCGAACCCGGCTGCGGAGAAGGCGGTGATCTTCCGGGACGGAGGCCCGTCCCCGAGTTCGTCAAGGAGGCGGAGCATGTCGTCGCCAACTCCGGCGAGGAAACCTGGGGTGGCTGTCCGGGAGATCACGGCCCACCCCTGATTTCGGGCGATACCTTCGGCTTCGCTCAACATGACCGTCTTGCCGATGCCTCTGGAGCCAGTGATGATGGTCAAGAGCCCAGGGGCTCCGGAACCCTGCTGCAGGCCATACTCGAACTCGTCGAGCAGCCCGGCCCGCCCGACCAGCTCGGGAGGCGTAGCTCCGGCCGTCGGCTTGAAGGGATTCTGCACCGCACCCTCCTCGGGTGAAACTGGGTGAAACTGGTGAAAGTGGTGAAACTCCTGCCACGATAACCAGCCTCTCGACCAGAAGCAAGACGGTCCAGGGGAGGCGGTAGTATCGGGGCCATTCAGGTCGTCCCACCGGCCGGGGAACCTGCCATCGGTTGCCCACTCCCAACCGCTCCATGCCTGAGGGGCGCACGGATTGGCGGCTGCTGGCCGCCAAGTCATGCATCAATCGCTCTGGCCCTACGTCCTCCGGTTTTCATCCCGGCACCGCCGCTCCGGGTGTGGCGTCAGAATAGTGCGAAATTCCGTTTTATTGACGGTGGCTCATGATGTTCTTAGATCCCACCCTGACAGTCGGAAGGGAAGGAAACGGGGTGGGGTAGTTCGAGAAGAGTCAAATAGTCCAAAGAATCTGGACTTGATGACGTCCCGTTTGGGGCAGGGGGTGGAGATGTCACATGTCGTGGCTGGACGGGCCCCTGAGAACAAGCAGGAACTCCGCCCACAGGCCTAACCCCTCCCTGCTCAGGCGGTTTTGACATCAGGTTGGGGTGTAGCCCAGCTTTGCAGCCCTAGCCCCTCTTCTTGTTATGCCCAGAGCATCGGTAGCGCAATGCGTTGCCTGTTGGGAGCAGCGCGGAGTCCAGGCAGATCTTCCGCCGAGCCCCGGCGCGGCGCTAGCGTTTTCATCAGATGCCTAAGAGCGCATGTGAATCGCTGACCAACACTTTGGTTCCTACGAACACGTCACTCCGATCGAGGCCGGATGCCTGGATCCCGTAGCCGATTTCGCGCTCGTTCTGGCAACTGGCTGTGGTGTCGATATGGCGGTAGCCGACCCGCAGAGCGGTCCGAACGGCGCTGGTGCGTCTTCTCGGGTGTCAGTGCCCGATTCACTTCATGGTCGACGTTGAGCTCGTAGGGCTTTCTTCGCGGTGAGGCCGAGCCCGATGCATGGGACTGCGGCGGCAATCGTGAGGGCAAGGCCGAGTGCGGGCAGGCCTTGCTCCGCGAGCGTTGATGCGATCGCGACGCCGCCGAGGGCGGAGCCGATGGCGATGCCGATGTTGAAGAATGAGTTGCTCAGTGCGATCGGGAGCACTCCGTCGGGCCCCGCGGCGCGCAGTGCTTCTGAGACAAGGATCGGGTTCGCGGCGAACCCGAACATGCCCATTAGGGTGAAGAACACTATCGCGACTGGAGCGTTGCCGCCCCAGAGCAGGAGCACCGTCATTGTGATGATGAGACCAACCACGGCGGTACCGATCACGGTGTAGGGGTGTCGATCACCGAAACGGCCTCCGATGGTGGTGCCGGTCAGGGCGCCGGCGCCGTAGGCGATCATCACCAGTGGAACGACCGCTTCTGCCAGTCCGGCGCGTTCGGTCAGCTGCGGAGCGATGTAGCTGTAGACGCCGAGAAAGGCCGCTTGTATGAGCGCGGTCGCCACGTAGACGGACCACAGGCGGGTATTGCGCAGCCGACGGAACTCGGCGCGAAGATTCGCCCCTCCGTCTGCGGCTACGCCTCCGGGAAGCACCTTCCACAGAAGGACTGTGCAGGCAGCCGCGAGTACGGCGAGTGCCCAGAAGGGGCCTTGCCAGCCAAGGAATTGGCCAGCTGCGGTACCGATTGGTACGCCGATGACTGTTGCGAGGGTGACACCTCCAACCATGATGCCCATCGCTTTCGCGCCGGCCTCGGCCCCTGCAGCGGCAGCTGCGACAACGGCGCCGATGGCCCAGAACGTCCCTGTGGCCACCGCCGCCACGAAGCGGGCAACCAGCACCACCGCGAACACGTCCGTCGATGCGGCGACGACATGAGAAACCGCGAACACCAGAAGTGCCATGATGAGCGTTGCTTTGCGGGGAAGGCGCAGAGTGGCGATCGACATGATGGGCGTTCCGATCACCATTCCCAGCGCGAAAACGGTGATGAGGAGCCCAGCCTGAGCGATCGTCACTTCGAGCGAGGAGGCGACCTGAGGCAGAAGACCGGCGACGATCATTTCCGTGGTGCCCATGACGAAGGTGACGACGCCGAGCATCCACACGATCAGAGGGAGCCGCTGCCGGCCTGCAATATCGGCGGTGTCTTCTCCCGCCGATACATTCAACGGAGTATGGGTAGTGGGCATGAGGGGCGTCCTTTCAGGAACTGAAGAGCTAAGTGGCGGGGCGACGCCGGGCGTTGGCGCCCAGGCAGGGGTTTGCTCACTCAGCGGCGGTCTTCTGGTGGTGGCTCGTGTCGTCGAAACGGTCGGCGTGCACTCCGGGCGATGCGAAGATCCACTCACTCATCGACGCATGAGATTCCTCATAGCGGGCTTGCGAGATGAGCTGAAGTGGAAACTGGTCAGTGACCCGCGACGTCAGGAGTGGTAAGCGCGCGGTCATCAGGGCGTCGCCTCATGATGTGGCCGTGCAATGTTGCAGCTGAGTAAGTGGACAAAATATTCGCTTGAAATAAGCATAGCGGAAAAGTGGATGCAGCGCATCCGCTTGTTTGCTGATTTTCAGGCCGAAGGCCCTTGGAGTAAGCAGGTTGGCGGGCAATATTTCGAGGCGCTGAGCATCGTCATGGATATCCCAGCGTCCCCAGGGCGGGCCGCGCCTGCCTGTCCCCAAGGGCCGGTATGCCCGCCTAGTGTGGTTGCGTCGGTGGCCATGTAACTCGACTGGATCGAGGAAGCACATTGCTTGCATACACTTCCAGCACATTCGCCGTTAATCGGATACAACGCATCCACTTGTATTAGGCTTGGAGGATGACAGATCAGACACTGCGCAAAGATGCCGCCCGTAATCGTCAGCTTCTGATCGCTGCGGGCCGGGACCTTTTTGCCAGACGGGGGCTGGCTGCCACCCTCAACGACGTGGCCCACCACGCCGGCGTGGGCGTGGGCACAGCCTACCGGCGCTTCGCTAACAAGGAGGAACTGATCGAGGCGATCTGGCACGAGCAGGTCGACGAGTTAGAAACTGTCCTGCGCGAGGCACTGGCTGCGTCGGATCCGTGGGAGGGCTTGGTGCTCTACCTTGAAAGGTCCCTCGCCGCGCAATCCAGGGACCGGGGCATGGCGCAGATGCTTGCGGGGCGCACGTGGCCCGACCACTATGACCAGCAACGCGATCGGCTTGCCCCTTTGGTTGACCAGGTCGCCGCCCGGGCGCGCGAGGCAGGGGTGCTTCGAGAGGACGTAACCGGCACCGACCTAATCTTCCTCCAGATCGCCCTCACTGACATCTCGGGCACTGTCCAGGACGGGACGGTGCCCGAGGGTCGCGGCGACGCCGACCAGTTATACCGCCGCTACCTGTGGATCGTGCTGGACGGACTGCGCGCGTCGGCATCCGGGCCTACTGAGCTTCCCGTGGCCGCCCTGAGCACATACGAGACGCACACACTTCTCCAGCCCCGTAATCAAGGCTGAAGTGGCCTCCTCATGTGGCAATGAGGTCATGCACCGATCCGGCGCCGTGATCGACAGCTCAAATACTGCCCTGGCGCGCGCCCGGGATTCCGTCGGGCGCGAAAAATTCCCCAGCGATGGGAGGGTTCTCCTGTTCGGGGAGGTAGAACTATGGCTCTGGAAAGACCTTAGGCGGCCTCAGCTTCTCGTTTGGAGGAAGAAACGATGGAGAGTGCGCCATGCGTCTGACGAGTAGTCGTGGGCGGAATGGTCTGGTCATCCGCCGCCCGGGGCAGCCATGGTCTTTCGCTTGCGGACTCCGATAACCCCGCCGAATACCCGCAGCGAACAACGTAATTACGACTGCTTATCAGGCGGACATCGCCGGGGTTCAGGCCACTGGCAGTGATTTGGGCGCAGCGAACATGAACCGTCTCCCAGAGGGCTGTAAAGCCCCTAAGGAGGCTCTGTTTACAACCTTTCGCGTTCAGGTTATGGTACGTACGTACGGAATGATGTTTATCACATCGTCGGAATGATGCTCTACCGGCCGATTTTCGACACCAAAACGAAGGATAGACCAAAGATGTTCTTTTCAAGTTTGCGTAGGACAGGGGCGGCCCCTCGCCTGGCCGCTGCCGCGGGAGTTATCGGTCTGATGACGCTTTCTCTAACGGGCTGCGGCGGTGCCGCTCCCGAAAACTCTGTGACTGCTGGTCCGCCGGCCATCGTCGATAACGCGGCATGGGACAAGATCGTCGAGTCCGCGAATAAGGAAGGCACCGTCAACCTCTACAGGTCACTTGGTGGCTCAGAAAATGTAATGGCTGAGTTCGAGAAGGCATATCCGAACATCAAGATAGAGCAGACATTTGCGGGCACAGGTGATCTGATCCAGCGGCTAGACCAGGAAATTGATGCCGACGTTACTGGGGCAGACCTGGTCTTGCATGCATCACCGGGCTGGTTCGATGAAAAGTTCGCAGCGAACAAGTTCGCGTCGCTCAGCGTGAGCCCTGACACCGCAAGCGCCGGGTGGGAAGAGCGGCTTGAAGGCAAGAGCTACGCCACCTTTTTTGGATTCCCCTACACCCTCAGCAGTAGGACCGGACTACCGACCTACACGGACTTGAAGTCTCTTCTGGACGCAAATCCGAACGCCCGAGTCGGGGTCAACGATCCTCACGCTTCCGTCGCTGCTGCGTTCTACTACGAAACTCAACGACAAGAATTCGGGGACAAGGTATTGGACCAACTGGCCGCCACCCAGCGCACAATGGAGTCAGGCAACACCAAATTGGCGCAGGCCCTCGCAGCCGGAACGTATGACTACGCCGTCCCTGGTCAGAACTCCACGACTGCCCCCCTTATCGCCAAGGGAGCACAGATTGTCGAGACGGTTCCCACCAAGGGAACGACGGGCGCGTACTACACCTTGGCCGTGATGCAGAAGTCAGCCCATCCGAACGCAGCTACGGTGCTTGCCAACTGGCTGATGAGCAGGGATGGAGCTACTTCTCTGGTTAAGCACATCTCACCCGCGACCGTCCCGCAAGAAATTGACGGGGCGATTCCATGGGGAACCGTGAAAACCTACGATCCCAAGGAGTGGACAACTGCCAAGTGGGACGAGTGGATCGCCAAGTATTGGACTCCACGATTCGGCGGCTGACGTGTGCACAGGCGCAGCGATTTTGTCGGCCAGGCCGGGAGCGCGCGCCTCGGACAACCCATCGAGACTGTGGGTGGGGCCCGTTCTATCCGCGCATCTTAACGATGCCACACCCACTTAGTCCGATCTCGATAAATGCCGGCCCCAAGACGGCATCATCTGACCAGGCCCATGGGGAGCCCGTCCCACAACGCAGGAGATATTATTCATGACCGTTCCCACGATGGAGTCGAAGCATCGGGACTCGACGACCACAAGGACCCCGAACCTCAAACGGGCCCCGGTATCGCGGCGTCGTTCCTCGATCATCTGGTACACGTTTGCCGCTACCCTTGCAGTTCTCATCGCGACGCCCGTGCTGCTCTTCTTTGCCCGACTGTTCGAAGATGGCGGATCTACGTTCGCACGTCTTTCAGCAATGCCCGGCATCGGCACGACTTTTCTGACGACGGTTCTCCTCGCCGCAGGATCGACGGCTATCGGGGCAATCATCGCCGTCGCCTTGGCTGCCGCCGCGCTTCGTGTACCGCCCGCGATGAAATCATTCGCGGCGATAATCCCTCAGATTCCGCTCGTAATCCCAGCCGTGGCTTACGTTTACGGATGGATCTTCATATTCGATCCTGACGTCGGCTATGCGAACACCATGTTGCGCCAGCTTCCCTTCTTTAGCCATCTCCAAGACGGCCCGATCAACATCTACACGATCCCTGCACTAATCCTCTTCACCGGAATTGAGACGTCGGGGATGATCTTCGCTTTTGTATACCCGCGGCTTCTGGAGATCAACGGTTCAGTGGAGGCTGCAGCCCGAGTCGCAGGTGCTTCGGCCTTCCGCAGCTTCATGACGATTTCCTTCCCACTTCTTCGACCCGGGCTGATTGCAGGAATCGTTGTTGCGTTCCTGATCGGAATGGGCCAATTCACCGCTCCCTTATTTTTGGGAACGAGGGAAGGCATCAAGGTGAT
This sequence comes from Pseudarthrobacter oxydans, assembly GCF_034258515.1. Lineage (NCBI taxonomy): Bacteria > Bacillati > Actinomycetota > Actinomycetes > Micrococcales > Micrococcaceae > Pseudarthrobacter > Pseudarthrobacter oxydans. Next base: position 79,690 of record NZ_CP139438.1, read on the forward strand.
CTCCACAGAGATCTTCCGACTACGCGAGCAGTTCCCCATTGACTACCCGCTGACAGCGGCACTGGGTCTGCCGCTTCTTATCTTCGGCGTTCTGGCGATCCTCGTTCAGCGACATATCGTTGGGGATCAGCGCCGCTACACCACACAAAGTAGTGGACGCGGGATAACAAGGAAGCCCTCCAGGGGCGCGGCTGCCGTGATAGTGGGCTACGCCGTGATTATCATCGGCTTGCCACTGATAGCCCTGACGCTTGTCGCGTTCTCGCCGTTCTGGAATGGTGACCTTGCTAACTTGACCTTCACACTCGACAACGTCAACGCAGCGCTCAAGGATCCCGATGTCGGGAAGTCCATTTATAGCAGTGTGGTGACATCCTTCCTCGCAGCCTTGATTGTCGTCCCACTCGGGTTCATCGCAGCACTGGCTCTCAGCGGGGTGGTAAAGGCGCCACCGGTTGTTGTGAAGTCCTTGGACTTCATTTTCATCTCGCCCCTTGCGGTCCCGCGCGCCCTGCTTGGAATGGTGGTTCTGTTTGTCTTCATCCGACCGCCGTTCTCCCTGTATGGCACGTTGGCACTGTTCGTCATTGCGTACGTCTTCATCGCTCTCCCGTTCGCCATGCGATCTCAATATTCAAGCTTGATCGGTGTGGACAAGGCTCTTTTTGAGGCCGCTCGGGTCGGCGGTGCAAGCCAGCTCCGCATGGTAGCGACGATCGCCCTGCCCGTTGCACGCCGCGGTATTGCAGCGAGCATCGCACTCGCGTTCGTCATGCTCACGCACGACTTCGCCGTCTCGGTGATGGTTCAGTCACCCGGCCAGCAGGTCATGGGGACGCTTCTTTACCAGTTCGGACAGGAAGGCGCCGCGCCCGCGATCGCCGTTATGTCACTAATCATGACTCTCGTAACAGCCGGGATCCTGGCATTGACAATCAGGATCGCGGGAAAATCAGCCTTGGAGGGAATCTAGGAATGAGTTCTTCATACGCCAAAGAGAGGGTAGCCATCGTGGCTGAGGTAAACCCCGTCAAATCTATTAGTGCTTCCCTGAGGGGAGTTGGAAAATCGTTCTATGCCAAGGGCCGAACCGAGGACGCGATCAAAGATCTTAGTCTCGAAGTCGCGAAGGGCGAGTACGTTGTTGTCGTTGGCCCAAGCGGATGCGGCAAGTCGACGATGATTCGTTGCATCGCAGGGCTCGAAAATCCAACGGTCGGGGAAATCAACATCAGTGGAAGTCCCGTCTACAGCGCCGAGAAATCGATCAACAAGAAAGTAGAGTCTCGGAATGTCGGGATGGTATTCCAGAGCTATGCACTCTGGCCCCACATGACGGTTGAGCGCAACATCGAGTATCCGCTCAAGATGCGCAAGATCCCGAAGGTCGAGCGACGCCAACGCGTCGCGAAGGTCTTGGAAGCGCTCGAATGTACGAAGCTTGCAAAGCGGCTTCCAGCCGAATTGAGTGGTGGCCAGCAGCAACGCGTTGCCCTTGCGCGTGCACTTGTGTACGAACCGGAAGTTCTGCTGCTGGACGAGCCGTTGAGTGCATTGGATGCGCTGCTGCGAGTCTCACTTCGAACCGAACTGCTCCGACTGCATCGTGCGCTTGGCTTCACAGCGATACACATTACGCACGACCAGGAAGAAGCCCTCGAAATGGGGGACCGGATCGTGCTGATGAAGGAGGGGCGCATCGAGCAGATTGGCCCGCCGGCGGAGGTATATGCGCGGCCGATCTCACCATACGCTGCCACGTTCCTGGGTGTCCGGAACAAGCTGGCGGTATACCAGGCTGACGGTGTGCTTTGGTATGGAGCTCACGCCATTTCGGGCAGTGAGACGCTGGCCAACGCCGCGGTAGCCGACGGACAGTTGCAGCTGTTCGTTCGCGCCCGGGATACGCATGTGCACAGGGACACGCCGGCGACTGCTGATATTCGCGCAGGTGAGATCGAGGTCCAAGGGACCATTGCACAGATCGTGCTCGGCGAGGGTGGTCGGCGTCAGTACGTCATCGACGTCGAGGATAGCCTCTGGTACGCGCAGCACGCCGCAGATGCAGACCTCGTGCCGGGGGACAAAGTTAGAGTACGTGCGCAAGCGGGGCAGTCTCTGCTCTACCAGGACGAGAAATTAGTCGATCACTGAGCGCAAAATGCGGCCCCGAGGTCAGGGGCCTGAGACGAGTTTGACACGGAAACTTGAGGACCAGATGACACTTGCACGTAATTATGATGCCCTTTTCATTGATGGACGGTGGATAAAGCCGTCGAGTTCGGAGACGATCAAGGTGATCTCGCCGGGAACAGAGGCGGTCATCGGTTCGGTGCCGGCAGCTTCCACCGAAGATGTTGATCGGGCGGTCGGGGCAGCCAGAACAGCATTCGAGAATGGGCCGTGGCCCACCATGGCGCCCATGGAGCGCGCCGAAATCCTTCGCCGCGTTCGGGATGCGATCGCTGAGCGTCGCGAAGACTTCGCCACGCTTATCACCGATGAGATGGGCAGCCCGATCACCCAATCCAGAGCCATCCAGGTGGGAACTCCACTCGCATTGCTCGATTCCTATCTTGAGCTCATCGAGACCTTTCCGTTCCGCGACATCCGAACCACTTCGTCCGGCAGCGCACTTGTGACCAGAGAGCCCGTCGGTGTGGTTGCAGCGGTTGTCCCCTGGAACGTGCCGTTGACCGTCGCCATACAGAAGGTCGCACCCGCACTGCTGACCGGCTGCACAGTGGTGCTCAAACCCGCTACGGAGACACCTCTGACCGCCTTTGCACTCGCTCAGCTCTTCCAGGAGGCGGGATTGCCACAGGGTGTATTGAATGTTGTGCCGGCGAGCCGCGAAGTCAGTGAGTACCTCGTCAGTCACCCCGGTGTGGACAAGCTGACCTTCACCGGGTCGACTGCGGTCGGGCGGCGGCTCGCATCAATTTGCGGTCAAAACCTGACTCGGGTCACGCTGGAACTCGGAGGGAAATCAGCGGCCGTAATCCTCGATGATGCTGACATGGACGCGACCGTGGAGTCGTTACGGCTTGCCTCTCTGCGTAACAGCGGTCAGATCTGCAGCCTGAAAACCCGGCTTCTGATCTCGAACCGCCGACACGACGAGTTCATTGACCGCCTGCGTGGCCTGGTTGAGTCGATGCCGGTGGGCGATCCACACGATCCATCCGTGCAGATCGGTCCCATGGCGACAGCGCGGCAGCGCGATGTCGTCCAGGGGTACATCCAGGCGGGAAAGAGCGAAGGTGCGACACTGGCCATTGGCGGTGGCCACCCAACGCAGGAGCATGGATGGTTCGCCGATCCCACGGTGTTCACAGACGTCAAACCCGACATGAAAATCGCTCTCGAGGAGATCTTCGGACCTGTTCTCTCGGTGCTGCGGTACGACGACGAGGATATGGCGATAAACCTCGCTAACCATTCGCCATATGGGCTGAACGGCGCCGTCTTCACAAGCGATCTTGACCACGGGCTGGCGGTCGCTGGCCGTATCCGAACAGGGACGGTCGAAATAAACGGCAGCTCGGCGGGCTTCCATGCACCGGTCGGCGGTTTTAAAGACAGCGGGATTGGGCGGGAAGCAGGCCAAGAGGGCCTTGAGGCCTATGTGGAGCCGAAGTCTTATGGTCTCCCGCACGATTTCGCTGCCGGGTTGGGACAGGCAAACAAGGCTCACGCGGACAGCTTCTAAGCACATCAGTTTCTTATTTCCAGTGCAAGGTTTCGGCGTTGCAGTCAGAAGGGCTTTTAAATGAGCATCGATCGATACGAAGAGGGTCTCAGGATCCGACGTGAAGTGAACGGAGACGACGTCGTAGATCAGATCCTGCGGGAGACTGACGAATTCTCCCGTCCTATTCAGGACCTGGTCACGGAATATTGCTGGGGCGAGATATGGGGCCGCCCCGGCCTTGACCGCCGCAGTCGAAGCATCCTCAATATCGGGATGTTGGCGGCCATGAACCGTCCCGACGCGCTTGCCGGTCATATCCGTTCCGGTCTGGTTAACGGACTCACTTCTGTCGAGATCCGCGAGTGCCTGCTACAAGTAGCTGTCTACGCCGGAATGCCTGCGGGGCTCGCTGCGTTCAAAGTCGCCCGCGACGTGCTCCCTGACTTCGACTGAGGCGCAGTTTCTTGGCTTACTAAGTCAGACTGGTTCCTGGCCGTCCATGTCGTCCATGCCGCTGTGTACGGCTATTTGCCAGCAGAGTCGACGCCAGGGTTCCGGCAACCTGTCCAATGTTTGGGAGGTAAAGGCTGAGACCAACTCCACTCCACAGAATGCGGCAGGGAGGGTACACGCCAGCAATGCGCTCAGAATTCGCCGGGGCGGAATTATGCGTAGGCGGCGTCGGTTTTGCTGTAGAGCCACAACAGGAGCAGACCCAGCCAGTTGCGCTATCGAAAATTCTGCAATGGCGCCCGTAGCAAAGTGGGCGCCATTGCAGTTCACACCTGCCACAGGACACTCGTGAAGTTCCACGATATTCTCTCTAATAGAGAGCGCCTCTAAACCCTCATCATCACCGTCGTCGGCCTTTGCCGCGGCCAAGGATGGCTGCTCCTGGGTCCAAGCGGAGCGCTTACGGCCTTGAGTGGATAGCCACAGTGGATGGGGTGACCCCCGCGGGCGAGATGTCGCCGGCGCTGGTGATGGCGTCTTCGCGCAGGCACGGTTCATCATGGCCGGGACGATTCCGTCACGTATGGCCGGGGACTCGCTGCAGGACGTGGGAGCTGCCCTGGTCCTTGGGCTTGTGCGCGGCGGCTGATGTGGAACAACGAAACCGGATTCATCCGGCGGAACAGCAACGCCGCCTGTGGCGCGGGTTCGCCGGGGTTCTCGCGACCAGGATCGTGCAGGTCAAACCACGTGACGTGGACAGCTATGACGTAGTGGAGAGGTCCAACCTGTTCCTGGACACCTACTTCCTGCCCTTACAGGACAACTGACATCGCCGGGAGGATTCCTGCTGGGCCAGCGGGCCCCAAGGCCAATGCCGAGCTGGCCGGGAGGACCAGGGCCCGGCCACGGATCTGCTCGATACAGACAAAGGCGCAATGCTGGGACTCCCGCCGGTTCCGGATTCGCTCCGCGACACACTCCCCAGCCGGACTGCCGGGTCCGGATCAGATTCAACGACTACTCCGTGCCCAGCATGCGTCAGGCACCCCCGGCAGCGGCGGTCTGTAGAACAGAAACCCTAACGGCAAAGTCATTGGAGACAGGGCACGGCCAGGGACAGGAACGAGGCGCATGCTGCGCTGATAGCGCTGGCAGTGCAGTCCTATTAAGGTGACAAGATGATTTTTTCGTTGTCGTCAATATGAACAAATACACGAGGCTCTACTCCGTCTGCTGCCAGCCAGAAACCTGAGTCGTCATGCATGACAATCTCGACGGTCCCGAGTCGAAGTGTAGAACCGTTTCTTCGCACTTCGACGTGGTCGCCAGGGGCCGGAAACCAGTTTTGATTGCTTCGGTTGACTTGTTCTCGCATATTAGAGGCGTCTGTGCCTCTTCCCTTCTGGATAGGAAGTGTGTGATCGATTCATCTTCTTGCCGACATTTGTTCTTACTCGCGGTCCGTGTGCTTGGCACGCAAACCGTTTGCGCTGCATTGGGTTTCACGGGCCTTCTGGCACAAAGACGCCCTTCCCCGATGTCTGCATGTCGAAAAGTTCGTATGCCTCTTTGGCTTTGCCGAGACTCCACCGTTCGCTGAAGAGAGCGTCTACGTCGACCCTGCGCTCGACGACAAAACGGGCGCAGTTTTCCATGTCGGGGATTGACATGGTCCACGAGGTCATCGCTGTAATTTGACGGTAGAGGTGGTCGCTGAGATCGAAGTTGATGGTGGGGCCGACTCCGACCCAGCAGACGGACCCCCAGAGGTCGAGCACGTCCAGGGCTGCGCGGGCTGCACTTGAGGCTCCGGATGTCTCGAGGCTCTTCGATACACCACGGCCGCCGCTCAAATCTCGGATGGCATCCCCAACCGAGTCGACTTTCGATGGGTCAAGGGTGGCGACCGCGCCGAATTGGACGGATCGTTCAAGTCTCGTTGGCGAGATGTCGAGTGCTATGACGTGTGCGCCCATAGCCGTGGCAAGTTGGGTGGCTGCGTGGCCGACGGGGCCTTGCCCGAAGATGGCAATGGTGTCGCTGCCTCGTAGCTGGAGTCGGTTCAGTGCCCCCCATGCCGTTCCCGTCGCACAACTGATGGACGCGGCAGCTAAGTATGAAAGGCCTTCTGGCATGGGCGTTATTGTGCTCAGGGGCACTCGGAGGAAGTCGGCATGGGAGCCACGGGCTGTTGCGCCCATTGCCTTTGCGCCTTGCCGGCACATCTGGGTCCATCCTGCTCGGCATTGATCACAGACCTGGCAGCTGAAATAGTGATGGACCATCACGGACCGTCCTTGCCATTCTTTCGGCACGCCCGATCCCACCGCCACAACGATCCCGGCTGGTTCGTGGCCTGCGATTGTTGGTTGGCCAATTCTTGGGCCTCGGTATGTGTGAAGATCCGAACCGCACATTCCTGAGGCTAGAACTTTGATGATGACCTCTTGTGCATCAGGGGTCGGGTCATCGAAAGTCGCTACTTCCAGTTGACGCTCGCCGTGGAAGATGATGCCTCGCAAATGGTTCCTCCTGGGTGAATGGTTCCGGTCTTGACAGATTCCCACCGAGCCAGGCTCCGCTGGGCAGTGGGCTCGTTGGGGAGAAGGGCGTTGACCGAAGCCAGTGCGGGCTCGGACCTTAGAGACGTCCTGTTTGCCCGAGCAGGAAGTCTTTGATTCCGGTCCAGCTCCGCTGCCGGTTTAGATGCAGGTTGAAGGAATGGCCGATGTCGGGGATCGCGTCCACAGTGGTGTCAGAAGCGGACGAGTAAATCGCTCGTTCTTCTTCGGCGTACCTGGCGGGCAGGTGGGGATCGTGTTCTCCCAGTTGAATGAAGATGGGGCAGGTGACGTCGGCGAAGCCCGCCTTTGGATCGTCCTGTAAAGCGATGCAATCGGACCAGAGCCCGCTCGGGATCGGAGTTCGCAGTACGGTGTTGTCGTAGGAGATGACGTCCGGATCGGCCTGGGGCGCGTGGTAAAACTTCAGGCGGCCAGGCTGGGGGACCAGCGCATATGGGTCGCCCAGGAGGGCCTCCCGTACCCCAGGCGCCCAAGCCGATCTAGGACGGTCTGGAAAGAAACCTGTAGCCGTGACTATCAGGGAATCGGCCGAAGGCCAACGAGCCTCCGCGTATACCGATATAGATGCACCCATTGAGTGCCCGACCAATGCGACGTGATCGAACTTGTGACCGGGAATCGTGTCGGGTTTCTTCAGCGATGCAACCAAGTCACTGATTGCAGAGCCAACTGCTTGCAGTGAGACGCTGTGCCCTTCCGGCCTGTCGCTCTCGCCGACACCTGGAAGGTCGATCGCGAGAACATCGAATCCTTGCCCTGTCATATACGCGGCGTATGAGTAGTCCTGGCCGTTGACCGTCTCCGCGTTCCAGTATCGATGGTCGTAAGAGTTGCCGTGTACGAGGACTTGAAGCACGCCGCGCTTGTCAGCCTGGGCAGGAAAGAAGTGTCCCGCAAACCGCAGGCTGCCTTGCCCTGCGATTTCTATCGGATAGTTAAGCTTCGTCAAAGCGCTCAGAGCCATTGGGGGAATTCCTTTCGATCCGCCAGCACACATTCTGAAGCCTGCGTGTGTGGGTGACGTTGGGTTCGGTCATGACACCTTCCCGCCGAGTCAGGCTACGCGGGGCAGCCTGACTCGGCGGGGAGAAGGCGTTTGACTGGGGCGGGTCTCACTGGATATTTTCTGGCCCGGACGGCTGGAAGCCCGGGCCAGTGGACGCAGACCGTCCGGCGGTTTGGCGACGGAAATCCAGTTGTTCCGTATAGCCAAAGGGGACTGCATTGCTGAGGCCGACGACGAAGTGCCCGTCTCCGTGCCGGGTCACCAGAATGCCGTGCGTCCCTTGCCGTCTGGCCCTCTCGATCATCCGGTCGACCGCTGCAGTGATGCAGCGGTCCATGGAGGCCCTGTCGCGGACCTTAATTTCGATGCGTTTCACATCCTGCATGCTCATGACTTGCTACCTCGCTGGGTCGGAAAAGTAGGACGGTGTAACCCCTGCGCCTTTTCACGCCGGGTTCAAGGTTCGGCCCCGTAAGTTTCCAGCAGATAGCAACATCTCGCTGTCACTACTGGGCAAGTCGCCCCCGGGCCCGCGATCCAACGACACCAATTGGGAGACGCGCTCTAGCCAGTGCGGGCTCGGACCTTAGAGACGTCCTGTTTGCCCGAGCAGGAAGTCTTTGATTCCGGTCCAGCTCCGCTGCCGGTTTAGATGCAGGTTGAAGGAATGGCCGATGTCGGGGATCGCGTCCACAGTGGTGTCAGAAGCGGACGAGTAAATCGCTCGTTCTTCTTCGGCGTACCTGGCGGGCAGGATCGGATCGTGTTCTCCCAGTTGAATGAAGATGGGGCAGGTGACGTCGGCGAAGCCCGCCTTTGGATCGTCCTGTAAAGCGATGCAATCGGACCAGAGCCCGCTCGGGATCGGAGTTCGCAGTACGGTGTTGTCGTAGGAGATGACGTCCGGATCGGCCTGGGGCGCGTGGTAAAACTTCAGGCGGCCAGGCTGGGGGACCAGCGCATATGGGTCGCCCAGGAGGGCCTCCCGTACCCCAGGCGCCCAAGCCGATCTAGGACGGTCTGGAAAGAAACCTGTAGCCGTGACTATCAGGGAATCGGCCGAAGGCCAACGAGCCTCCGCGTATACCGATATAGATGCACCCATTGAGTGCCCGACCAATGCGACGTGATCGAACTTGTGACCGGGAATCGTGTCGGGTTTCTTCAGCGATGCAACCAAGTCACTGATTGCAGAGCCAACTGCTTGCAGTGAGACGCTGTGCCCTTCCGGCCTGTCGCTCTCGCCGACACCTGGAAGGTCGATCGCGAGAACATCGAATCCTTGCCCTGTCATATACGCGGCGTATGAGTAGTCCTGGCCGTTGACCGTCTCCGCGTTCCAGTATCGATGGTCGTAAGAGTTGCCGTGTACGAGGACTTGAAGCACGCCGCGCTTGTCAGCCTGGGCAGGAAAGAAGTGTCCCGCAAACCGCAGGCTGCCTTGCCCTGCGATTTCTATCGGATAGTTAAGCTTCGTCAAAGCGCTCAGAGCCATTGGGGGAATTCCTTTCGATCCGCCAGCACACATTCTGAAGCCTGCGTGTGTGGGTGACGTTGGGTTCGGTCACGGCCGGGCCATCTAGCCGGCTTGTCCTGGTGGGTTGGCCTGTCGTGCGGCCAGTTCCTCTGGGTCGACTGCGATAGTGACTCCGGCCCTTTCCAGTTGGAGCTGCATGTAGATTCGGCAGTCCTTGTCGCCGAGTCCTCTTCCGAGTGCCTCGGTCATCTCGGCAAGGGTCAGATTTGCCAGCCGCATTGGGACGCCGAGATCTCGGCCGAGCTGGGTCGCGAGGTTGACGTCCTTGTAAGCGAGATTGAGGGCAAACGCGGGGGGGTCAAAATGGCCCGGAAGGAATTGCTGGGTCAGCATGTTCAGCGCTGAACCTTTGCCGATGACGCCCAGCCGGAGTGCGTCCCAGAGTTCAAGCGGATCGACGCCTGCCTTCACTGCGACAGAGAACGTTTCGGCCATAACGGTGAGAAACATTTGACCCGTTAGGTTATTGACGAGCTTGACGATGGTGCCTGACCCGATCGGGCCAACGTGTCGGGGCTTGTCACCCATTGCCTTTAGCAGTGGAAGGTAGCGTTCGAACGTCTCACGGTCGCCGCCGACCCAGAAGGCCATGTCGCCGGACGAGGCGCCGACTGGGCCGCCGCTTACGGGGGCGTCGAGCATCGTCGCTCCCTTCTCTGCGAAGGCTTGATGAATGCGCAGCGCCAATTCCCGGGAACTGGTGGACAGTTCGAACAACACTTTGCCCGGAGCAATGTTGTCTAGGATGCCATCCGGGCCCAGGACCACGGCTTCCACTTGGGGCGGGCCTGGAAGTGACGTAAACACCACATCCACCGACTTGGTCAGGTCCCTGAGGCTCGATGCCGCCTTTGCGCCCGCAGAAACCAAGGCGTCCATGGCTTCGCTCGAAAGGTCGAAGACTGTTACGTCATGACCGGCCTTGACCAGGTTGAGCGCCATGCCGCGCCCCATGTTCCCTAGCCCGATATATCCGACTTTCATTCTGTTGCTCCCGTCTTCCGACTTCGTTGTCGCACGGATCCTATGACGGTCGATGACGACGTCCATGCCCTAGTTGTTATCCCTGGGATATACCCGTGCCGTGCCGCCCGCTGAAGTCCTCGAGCAACTGTTCTTATTTAGGAATGTACATACATTATTATGCAAGGATACGGTCTATTTTTCAACGAGGCTGAGGCCGCATCATTTAAATCGAGTCGTAACCCCGGCCTACTCCACCCCGAAACGCCCCAGCCTTGACCTCTCCGAAGCATTCGGATTACGGTACAACCATTCGCATTACGCTTTCCGTCGAGGATTCGCGTCCCGGCTCCCCATCGCTCCGAGTGTTATTGGACTCGCCAGCGTTCAGCGGTGTCCAGGCAGTCGTCGCGGAATCGACCAACGCCTCAGAATAGCCGCCAAGAGTATTGCGCCCGCCCAAGTTTGGCAGCACAAAAGCCGTGTGACTGGGACCTGCCGAAGGAAGCAGGGTCTCAGGTGAAGCCGCCCCAATTTCGGCAGTCAGAATCACGAAGCCGCCTGCACAATGACCATAATCCGGGGGAATCACCCATGAGTGACATATATCCAGGCCGCACGTGAAAGCCCAGCCCGGCGTGCCCAGGAATAGCCTCCAACTCATACTCGATCCCGAATTTGGCTCGGCACTTGTCGGGAAAGTGATCCTCGTCACGGCATTCTGGGCCCAGACGATGTTGCTCGTCGTCCTGACTTTCCAGCAAACCGGGTCGGCGGCATCTGTCGGCGCGGTCACTGCGGCACAGTTGCTGCCACAGCTGGCCCTGGCACTGGTCAGCGGAGACATGGCCGACAAGCGGGGACCGCAAATCCCAGTCGTCAGCGGCGGCATCTGCACAGGCCTCGGATGTATCGGACTCGCCCTGTGGCTGGCTACGCCAGACACGGCGGGTGCCATTCCCGTCCAAGTGCCGCTCTTGATTGCATCCACCGTCTGTGGCATTGGCATTGCGCTTGCCTCCGCTGCCATCCAGGCGGTGCCTCCACGCCTGTCGTCCCCGAGCGAACGGAGCGCGGCCATGTCGCTAAATTTCCTCCCGACCGCCTTGGCCCGAACCCTTGGACCCATCGGCGCTACTCTCCTGGCATTCGCCCTCGGAACAATCCCGACCCTGGCGATCGTGGGTGCGTCCTGCCTTGCGGCGTCATGCATCTTCATGGCAATCCGACGGCTTGGAACTCCGGGGCACGAGATGATGCCCTTGAATGGCCTTCGAGACGTACTTGCGTACCTGCGGACAGACAAGCCTCTTTTGGGTGTACTTGCCGCCGTAGCGGCCTTGGGCGCTGGGTCCGAAGCGGCCGTAACGCTCGCTCCGTCGATGGGCAACATGCTTGGCATCGGTGCATCCGGAGCGGGGTGGGTTACCGCCGCCTTCGGCGTCGGTGGTCTCGTTGGCGTGGTGGGCTTCAGGGTCTCAACTCGATTTTTTCGGCCTGAGAACATTGGTTGCTGCTCGATGATCCTTCTCGGCGGATCGATGGCATCGGTCGGCTTGGCGCCGTCTTTGCCATTCGCAACCGCCCTGCTCGTCGTAGGCGGCGCAAGCATGGTGATGGGCGTGACGGGCTTCAGTATCGTGGCTCAGCAGCGTTCTCCCGCACCATTCCTGGGACGGGTCATGGCGCTGTGGGTGATGGCATTCACCGGGGTTCGTCCGCTTGCAGGGATCGTCCTCGGCTTCGCTTCAGACCATGCCTCCACTGCCACTGCCCTCGTCGGCACCGGCGTAATAACGGTGCTTGCGAGCGGCGTCGTTTACCTGTGGGTCCGTGGTTGCCGTGGCGATGATCAACCGGCCCTGATCTGAGGCTCTCAGCCATGCCCATGTGTCCCAGCGGGCCGCGGAACGTGCAGTTATACCTTGACGGGGTGCGAGGTTCTGAGTATGGTATCGTCTGTAATCACGAATACACGTACGTGATGCGGAACAAGTCCTCCTCAACATACGCGTCTGATGCAGCACCTGTCGCGCAGTTACTAGATAGAGGCCTTCGTGCAAAAACGAGATCAAAGGAGACCCGTGAGCTCACTTACGGCTGACATCGGCCAATTCTTGGCGAATGTGAAGTATGAGGACTTGCCACCTGAGGTTCTGCCTATGGTTCGTGACGCTTTCACCGACACGGTGGCGGTTGTGATGGTTGGTCTTGACCAGCCGGTCACGGAAATCGTCAGGCAGACGCTCGTGGAGCCGTCCGACACCCCTGAAGCCCGCGCCTGTCTTTCGGACCGGCTCGTATCCGCGCCTGGGGCCGCCTTGTTGGCTGGGGCCATCGCGCATTCACTGGACTACGACGATCAGTCCATGTCTGGCCACCCCAGCGCAGTCCTCGTCCCGGCAATCCTGGCCGAGGCCGAGGTTCTGGGCTCTACCGGTAAGGACATGGTGACCGCCTACGTCGCTGGCTATGAGGTCTGGTGCGAGCTCTGGCGGCGCGATCGTAATTACCATGCCAAGGGCTGGCACCCAACTTCCGTATTCGGCAGTCTGGCAGTAGCTGCTGCCGGAGCGGTACTTCATCGGCTGCCCGCCGAACGCGCCGCTGCCGCGGTTGCCATTGGCGGAAGCTACGCCGGGGGGCTCTTTTCAAACTTCGGGTCGATGATGAAGGGCTACCACGCCGGCATGGCAGCCCGTTTTGGATTGGAAGCAGCCCGACTCGCGGCCGCAGGGATGACAGCAGGGCACGATGCGATAGAGAACCAGCAAGGCTTCCTCATGGCTTTCTCCACTGACCGCACCCCCGACCTGACCTCGGAGTCAAAGCTCGGTAAAGAGTGGTACCTGCCGAAGCACAAGTTGCAGACCAAACTGCACCCCACCTGCTACTTCCTCCACCGATCTTTCAACGGCACCGTCAAGATGCTCGCCGGGCGCCACGTCAACCCGGAGGACGTCGAATCAGTTGATGTCCGCATGGGTCGCAGCCAGGTAAGGGTACTGGTCTATAGCCAGCCAAAGAATCGCTGGGAAGCAGAGTTCAGCGGTCAGCACGGGATCGCCGCCGCGGTGATCCTCGGAAAGATGGGCGTACCAGAACTCTCCGATGAAGTAGTTCTGAGGCCCGACTTCCAGGCCTTCTACCCGAAGGTGAAACTCATCCCTATCGACGACGTGGACGAGAGGGACCCCGTCTTCTCTTCGTACGAGTCCGTAAAGCTCACACTGAAGAGCGGCGAAGTGATCGAAAGCGGACCCATCCTCAGCGTCCCGGGCCACGCCGACGAACCGTTGACCAGCCAGCAGCTTTGGGACAAATTCCGTGAGTGCACCGCTAAGACCCACTCCGATACTGATGCCCGCGAGCTATTTGACACCCTGCAGCGAATTGATTCGCTGTCATCCGTGAAAGAGCTTCCCACCCGCGTAGGGCTCTTCGAGAGCAACTTCGCCAGCAATGTCCGCTAACGGATCCATCCAGGGTCCATTCAGAATCTGATTGAGGAAAATCATGGGACAAATTACAGTCGCACAGGCCATCGCCCGTTTGCTGGAGCAGATGGGTACGGAAGTGGTCTTTGGTCTCAATGGTCACGGCAACTGGGCGTTGCTTGATGCGTTGGTACATGAGACTGATATCCGGAGCGTCGCCGTCCGGAGCGAGGACCACGCTGTCGAGCTCGCGGACGGATATTGGCGCCGTAAGCGCAAGCCCCCGCTGCCCATCGTGACCACAAGTGTTGGGCCCGGCAACATGAATACGGTACCTCCGATCGCCACCGCGTACTACGAGTCGATCGGCATGCTGATCCTTGCCGGTGTGGGTGCCACCCACTGGTTCGACCGCGGCGGCATCGAGGAGTTCTATCGTGACAGCCCCGAGGACTGGGCTGGTGTGATGAGGCCGATCAGCAAGAAGTCGCTGATGGCTACCCGCCCTGACACCGTCATCGACATGTTCCTGAAGGCATACCAGACGGCTCATTCCGGGCGTCCGGGACCAGTGGTTATGGCCATCCCTTTCGACATCCAGAACACTCTCATCGACGATGACCTTCCCGATCCGCGGCCGTACATGGTCTGCCACCGTCCCTCGGCCGACCCCGCAGGCGTGGCCAAGGCGATCGAGTTGCTGAAGTCTGCAGAACGGCCGTCAATTGTCGTCGGAAGCGGCATCGCGAACTCCGGAGCGTACGACGCGCTGTTCGAGTTCGCTGAGACCACGGGCATACCAGTTGCCATGACGCCAACCGGCAAGGCGGCATTTCCTGAAGACCACCGGCTCTCCCTCGGCTGTATCGGCCGCGCCGGTACCGGCCAGGGCAACTATGGTGCTCGCCACAGTGACGTCGTCCTGGGCATCGGGACGCACTTCACTGACATCGACACCGGCGGCTGGACCCTGTTCGATATTCCGACGAACACCAAGCTCATCCACGTTGACATCGACACCAGCGAGTTGGGCCGTGCTTACCCGACGGCAGTCGCAATGACGTCTGATGCGCGGCTCGCACTGGAGGCGTTGACGGCGGCTGCCCGTGTAGCAGGGGTCACTGAACAGACAAAGTGGACCTCTCTGCTGGATTCCAAGCGCACCGAGTGGCTGGCCGAAACCGAGCATATGCGCACCTCGAACATCTCACCGCTGCACTACGCCAGGGTCACCTGGGACACAGCTTCGGTAGTTGCCGAAAATTGCCCTGATGCCTCGATTCATTTCGATACCGGCAATCTGCTCAGCTTCGGTCCGTCGTTCATGCCGGCGTCTTCCCGCAACGTCGTCCACTCCGGATTTATGCACCGTATGGGCTGGAGCGCTGCTTCCGTTTTGGGCGCCAGCATCGCAAGCAACAACGGGCCGGCAATCGCGCTTCTGGGCGACGGTGCGTTCCTGATGCGTGCCACCGTGGTTCCTACAGCAGTTGAACTCAACCTCCCCATTGTCTGGGTCGTCATGGACAACCGGTCGTTCCAGATCGAGCGTGAAACGATGCTCAAGGTCTACGGGCGGGAGTCTATGTGTGACTACCGCAAAGTTGGTGAAGAAGAACTCTGGGGACCTGACTACGTTGCCATGGCTCAAGCCATGGGCGCTGAGGCGATGAGGGTGGACAAGGCGGAGGACTACAAACCCGCTCTGGAAAAGGCCCTTGCTTCTGGCCGTCCGACGCTCATCAGCGTTGACACCGAACTTTCGACACCCCAGTGGCGGGCGATCTGGTATCCGTACCCTGCGGACTTCAACGAGACCTGGAAGCCAGGCCCCGTAGATACCACTACTACAGGAGCGTAAATCGTGGCTGAACTGCGCCTCAATGACCCAGATCTACTCCGTCAGCATTGCTTGGTGGGAGGCGAGTGGGTCACGTCCGACTCGGGCGAAAGTGTCCTCGTCCTGAATCCCGCCACGGGAGAGGAAATTGGTTCGGTTCCGTTCTTCAGGGCTGAGGAAACGCGTCGTGCGGTCGAAGCCGCTGACCAGGCTCTACCCGCTTGGCGTGGCTTGCTGGCAAAGGACCGGGGGCGTCTCTTGCGTCGTTGGTTCGACCTGGTGATTGAGAATCAGGAGGATCTGGCGCGGATCCTGACAGCGGAACAGGGCAAACCCTACAAGGAGGCACTGTCTGAGGTTGTCAATGGGGCGCAGTTCATCGAATGGTTCGCTGAAGAGGCACGCCGGGCTTACGGCGAGACGATTCCGGCGCCGGCACAGGACCGCCGTGTTGTGGTGATCAAGCAGCCAGTTGGGGTGTGCGCTGCCATCACCCCCTGGAACTTTCCTAACACGATCGTGACCCGCAAGGCAGCTGCGGCACTTGCTGCCGGATGCACGATGATCGTGCGCCCGGCCACCGAGACGCCCTATTCTGCCCTGGCTCTCGCCGAGCTCGCACGTCGTGCAGGAATCCCCGGTGGTGTTCTGAACATCATCACCGGTCACTCAAAAGACATGGGGCTTGAACTGACAACCAATCCCGTCGTGCGGAAGCTGTCGTTTACAGGGTCCACCGGGGTTGGCCGCATCCTTATGGGTCAGAGTTCGGGCACGATCAAAAAGCTCGCCCTCGAGCTTGGGGGTAATGCGCCGTTCATTGTCTTCGAGGACGCAGATCTCGATCAGGCGGTCGAGGGCGCACTGGCTTCCAAGTTCCGTAACTCAGGACAAGCGTGCGTGGGAACGAACCGTTTCTATGTTCATGACGCAGTCTATGAAGAGTTCTCGACGCGATTGGCAGGTCGCGTCAACTCCCTGGTCGTCGGGGACGGAACTGACCCGGAGGTCACGATGGGACCCCTGATCGGCCAGGATGCCGTTGAAAAGGTCGAGTCGCACATCGCTGACGCCGTCGCAAAGGGTGCACGTGTCATCGCGGGCGGAAAGCGGCACCCCCTTGGCCGCTCGTTCTTTGAACCCACGGTCATGGTGGATGTCACCCATGATGCCAACGTGTCCCGTGAGGAGACCTTCGGGCCGCTGGCCTCGATCTTCCGCTTCACGGACGAGAAGGAAGTCCTCACCGCAGCCAATGACACGGAGCTGGGCCTTGCAGCCTACGTTTACACCCGAGACATCGGACGGATCTGGCGCATGAGCGAAGGCATAGAAACGGGCATGGTCGGCATAAACGTCGGACTGATGGCCAACGAGGCAGTTCCCTTCGGAGGCATCAAGGAATCCGGGTTCGGGCGGGAAGGGTCCCACTACGGACTCGAAGACTACCTGGAAGTTAAGTACATCTGCATGGGCGGGCTCTGACCTGATCCGTATTAGGAGGACGAAATGCGCGAAGCCGTAATTGTTGAGGCAGTTCGCACGCCGATCGGACGGCGAAAAGGGTTGTTGGCGCATGTGCACCCTGTGGACCTGTCAGCACACGTTCTCAACAGCCTGCTTGCACGAACTGGCCTGGACCCCGAGACAGTCGATGATGTTGTGTGGGGCTGTGTGACGCAGCTGGGCGATCAGTCGGGAAATGTTGGTCGGTTCGCCGTTCTGGCAGCCGGATGGCCCGAGTCCATTCCGGGTGTCACGATCAACCGCGCCTGCGGCTCCAGCCATCAGGCCATCGAATTCGCAGCAATGGGTGTCATGTCAGGCCGATACGACCTGGCAATCGCCGGTGGAGTCGAGACGATGACACGGGTACCCCTGGGAGCCACCCGTGCAGTGGGCGAACCCTACGGGCCGGCTATGAACGCCCGCTACCACCACGCGGGCTTCGAGCAGGGGGCCGGCGCGGAAATGATGGCTGACCGCTGGAAGCTACGCCGGACACAACTCGACGAATATTCGCTGGCGTCCCACGTGAAAGCCGCCACCGCCACCGACTCGGGTGCTTTTGAGCGACAGCTCGTCCCGGTGCCAGCCGCACCGGACCTGCTACACGACGAAGGAATCCGGCGCAATTCCTCCCTTGAAGCGTTGGCGGGACTCAATCCGGCCTTCCGTGAAGACGGGGTGGTGACGGCGGGCAACGCATCACAGATTTCCGATGGAGCGGCAGGCGTCATCATTACGACACCGGAACGTGCCGCCGAACTGGGGCTCACCCCAATCGTGCGGCTGCACAGCGGGGTCGTTGTCGGCGATGACCCCACTCTCGTGCTCTCGGCCCCCATACCCGCGACCGCGAAGCTCCTGGCCCGCAGCGGGGTCCGCCTGGATGAAATCGGCGCGTACGAGGTCAACGAAGCATTCGCGGCCGTGCCGCTGGCTTGGTTGAAGGAAACCGGAGCAGACCCGGCGAAACTCAATCCGCTTGGCGGCGCGATCGCCGTTGGGCACCCGCTGGGCGCGTCCGGGGCCATCCTGATGACCCGTCTCGTCCACCACATGCGTGACAACGGCATCCGTTACGGACTCCAAACCATTTGCGAGGCCGGCGGCACTGCGAACGCGACGCTGGTTGAGCTCGTGGGCTGAGCGATAGCCAGCCCGCATCCCTATCCGACAGGGGCTCCCGCCCCTACCCGCATGAACATTGGAAGGATCCTCTCTTGGAACTCGAGGGAACATCGACGCTGGTCACCGGCGGCGCATCAGGTCTCGGTTTTGCAACTGCGGCACGGCTTGTGGCCAAGGGCGCAAGCGTGGTCCTGCTCGACCTACCCGGCTCCCCGGGAGCGGAGGCGGTTGAGCGCTTGGGGGAGAGGGCCACGTTCGTGGCAGCCGACATCCTCGAAGAGGACCAGGTAGCAGCCGCGCTGGATAGGGCACAGCAGACCGGGCCTCTGAGAGGCGTTGTGCATTGCGCGGGCCGCGGTGGCGACCGGCTCCGGATCGTTGACAAGGAAGGCAAACCCGGCGACTTTGACAGCTTCCAGAATGTCGTCAGAGTCAACCTCTTCGGGACCTACAACATCCTCCGGCTGAGCGCAGCAAGGATGGCTGAGAACGAAGTCGTAAATGGTGACCGGGGGGCGATCGTACTTACCGCATCGGTGGCCGCATTTGATGGCCAGATCGGCCAGGCCTCCTACACGTCATCTAAAGCTGCCGTGCACGGCCTGACCCTGGTAGCAGCGCGTGACCTGGCCAGTCGGGGAATCAGAGTCAACACGATCGCCCCCGGGACGTTCGATACCCCGATGTTGGCCAGGCTTCGCAGCGATATTCGTGAAGGGCTTGCGGCGGCTGTCCCGCATCCTTCACGCCTGGGCAACCCCGAGGACTATGCCCACTTCGCCGTCTCACTGCTTGAGAACGAATACATCAACGGAGAGACGGTTCGACTCGATGGCGCCATCCGGATGCCACCACGATGACGGCCAAATCGATCCAACAGCCGAACATCTTAAGCCACTGAACGAAGGAGAAAAACGCGTGGACTTCGACCTCACCACCGAGCAAAAGGACTTCCGTGATTCGGTTCGCGCGTTCGCAGAACGCGAACTCGCAGCCGGCGCACTGGAGCGTGCTCACAGCAGCGACTATCCGTGGGACGTCGCAAAGAAAATGGCCGACAACGGCCTCATCGGCATCACCTTGGCAGAGGAGGACGGTGGTGGCGGCGGGTCCCTCATGGACGCGGTCATTGCCATCGAACAAATCGCCGCAGTGTGTCCTCGTAGTGCCGATGTCATCCAAGCCGGTAATTTCGGAGCGCTCCGGGTGCTGGCAAACTTCGCGAACGCTGAGCAGAAGTCCCGTTTCTTGGGGCCATTGCTCGACGGGTCGGGCCTGATCTGCGTCGCGATGACTGAGCCCGACGCCGGTTCGGCTGTCACCGAGCTCACCACGACTGCAACCCCGGATGGCGACGGCTACAGGATCAACGGGACAAAGATCTTTACAACCCATGGACTTCACGCCTCCGTGTTCCTGGTCTATGTCAGGTTTGGGCCGGGCGCCGACGGCGTCGGGTCCGTCTTGATCGAAAGGGATGCCGAAGGCATGAGCTTCGGCGCCCCGGCGAGCTTCATGGGCGGCGAAGACTGGAATCCCATCTTCTTCGACAACGTCTACATCCCCGCCGAGAATGTTCTTCTGGGTGCCGGAGGGTTCAAGAAGCAGATCGCCGGCTTCAACGTCGAGCGGATCGGAA
Organism: Pseudarthrobacter oxydans; assembly: GCF_034258515.1. Taxonomy (NCBI): domain Bacteria; kingdom Bacillati; phylum Actinomycetota; class Actinomycetes; order Micrococcales; family Micrococcaceae; genus Pseudarthrobacter; species Pseudarthrobacter oxydans. The sequence goes on from NZ_CP139438.1 coordinate 99,481, forward strand.
ACAGCGCCCGGGCACTGGCTTTGGGCCGATACTCCTACCAGCTGGCACGGGAGCATGCTCTCGTACGGAAGCAGTTCGGCCGTGCGCTTTGCGAGTTCCAGGGACTTCAGTGGAAATTTGCTGACATGAAGATCAAGCTCGACGCTGCCCAGTTGCTGCTCTACCGTGCTGCGGTGAATGCGGACACCGGCTTCCCTTCCGCAGAGGAAACGGCCATCGCCAAGGTCATGTGCAACCGGACTGGATTCGATGTCGCGAATGAATCGTTGCAGGTCCTAGGCGGCATGGGGTACAGCGACGAAATGCTTGTGGAATATTGCCTGCGCCGAACACGAGGGTGGATGATTGCCGGCGGAACCATCGAGATGCTGTTGAACCGCATCGCAGAATCCGTGTTCGATCGCCGATTCTCCCAGAGGCACTCATGATCGACGTATATGCCACGGAGCCCAAGGGGGCATCAGTGAACGAGCAGGACCGTCGAGTCTTCGATGCGCTGTTCGCGCCCCAAGTGATCGCACTGGTCGGGGCTTCCAGCGATGAAACAAAGCACACGTCACGGCCGCAACGATCGCTTCGGCTGCACGGTTACACGGGCAAGATCGTGCCGATCAACCCAAAGCGGGATGAGATCTTCGGCGACCGTGCGTATCCAAGTCTCCTCGACGTCCCTGACACCATCGATCATGCTTTCATTATGGTGCCGGCAGCAGCGGTACCACAGACCATCGAGCAATGCATCGAACGTCGCGTGCCTGTCGCCACCATATACGCCGACGGTTTCGCAGAGGCCGGGCCCGAGGGCCGCCGAATGCAGGAGGAACTCGTCGCCCGTGCCCGTGAGGGCGGTGTCCGCATTCTCGGTCCGAACTGCAGCGGCGTGCTTAGCACCAAACCGTCCAGCGCCCTCTCCGTCAACGCTGCCATCGAGCAATTGGAGATCAAACCAGGACCGCTCGCCGTCATCTCCCAGTCAGGGAGCATGACTGGTGGACTGCTCTCACGTGGGCTCGGCCGCGGCGTCGGATTCTCCAAAGTCGTATCCATCGGCAACGAGAGCGACATCACCGTCGGTGAGATCACCGACTGGCTCGTGGACGACCCAGAGACAGGCACCATCCTGCTCTTTCTCGAGACGATCCGGGACGCTCCCCGTCTCGCCTCAGCTGCCCGCCGCGCCGTGGAGGCCGGGAAACCCGTCATCGCGTACAAGCTCGGCCGTTCAGATGTCGGACGACGCCTCGCTGCATCCCACACGGGGGCGATGGCCGGCTCCGCGGAAGTTGCCGATGCGTTCTTCACCGCCCACGGTATCCTGCGCATCGACAACCTTGAAACGATGTTTGAGCTTCCTACTCTCCTGGCCAACAAGGGCCCATCAAAGCAGCATAGGGTTGCCGTGATGTCGACAACGGGCGGGGGTGCTGCCACCGTAGTGGACCGTCTGGGCACCATGGATGTGGAAGTTGTCTCTCCGAGCGAAGCCGTTGTTGCCGCCCTTGCAGGGAAGGGGATCGACATCCCCCGAGGACCTTTGACTGACCTGACACATGCCGGCACACGGGCAGACGTCTACGGGGCAGTACTTGACGAGCTCGTCGCTTCCGACCACTGCGACCTTGTTCTTGCCATTGCAGGCAGCTCTGCACAGTTCCAACCGGAGATCTCGGTTGGCCCGCTTCTCCGCGCCGGGAACCAAGGCAAACCGTTAGCTGCGTTCTTCGCCCCGCACGCCTCGGAAGCCCTCCGGCAACTGGGCGAAAGCAACGTTGCCGGCTTCCGCACGCCCGAGTCCTGCGCCGATGCAGTCCGGGCCTGGAGCCAGTGGAAGCTTCCAATGCCTGTGCCTGCTGTCGATCGGCCGTCGCTGGCCGCGGTGGCGGATTCCATCGCGGCCCTGAACGGTCGACGTCCGAACGAGCTTGAGTCCGCAGCGGTCTTTGGAGCGTTGGGCATCCGCACGGCACCGGCCGTCGTCGTTTCAGGTGAAGCAGACGCTGAGTCTGTCTCCGCGATGGACATAGAATATCCGGTCGTCGCCAAGGTCCTGTCAGCCGATATACCTCATAAAACGGACGCTGGCGGGGTTGTCCTCCGCATTAAGAGCCCCGAGGAGCTGTTACAGGCCATCCAGGATATCCGCGGAAATATTGCCAGGCGGCATCCGGACGCAAGCGTTGACGGTGTGCTCGTCCAAAGAATGGAGGCGGGCCTGGCCGAAGTGATCCTCGGCTTCCGTCGTGATCCTGAAGTCGGTCCGGTTGTAGTGCTCGGCGTCGGCGGAGTTCTCGCGGAGGTCTACAAAGACATCGCCATACGCGTCGCTCCCGTCGGTATCGACGAGGCACGCTCGATGATCGAGCAGGTTAAGGGACTGGCCGTAGTGCGAGGCTACCGAGGGCTTCCGCTCGGTGACACCGAAGCATTGGCGCAGGCCGTGGTCTCCCTGTCGCAGCTGGCCGATGACTCGGTCCAACAGATCGCAGAGGCCGAGATTAATCCCCTGCTTGTACTGCCCATCGGAGCGGGCGTAGTGGCCGTCGACGGCCTCGTCATCTGTTCGCAGGGCACCTGACCGGTTCGAGCCTCCGATTTTGAGATATATCAAAGGAATGATTCATGACGATCGATAATGCTCCGACTGACGAAGTCCTCGCAGAACTTACGAGCGACACCGTGATCGTTACACGCGCCCAACCGGGGGTTGCGCAGGTGACAATCAACCGTCCGGAACGTCGCAACGCTCTCAATCTGGAAGTCAAGGAGCTCATTGCCCGTGCGGTGGAAACGTTAGGCGCCGACCCGTTGGTGCGTGCCATCGTGATCACCGGGGCGAACGGTGCCTTTGTTGCAGGCACCGATGTGGCAGAAATGCAGTCCTTGACCCCGGTAGAGCACACACTGAAGGTTACGGATCGGATGTTCACAGTGCTGAGGGCATGCCCCAAGCCACTGATTGCAGCAGTTGAAGGATACGCACTCGGCGGCGGATGTGAGCTGGCGCTGTGCTGCGACATCATCGTCGCATCAAAGCGAGCGATTTTCGGGCAGCCCGAGATTCTGCTGGGTGTGATCCCGGGGGCAGGGGGTACTCAGCGGCTGTTGCGCGCGGTGGGACACTATCAGGCGATGCGCTTGTTGCTGACAGGTAAGCACGTTTTCGCAGAGGAAGCGCACGCGATGGGCCTTGTTTCGGAGATCGCGCCGGAAGGAAAGGCTGTTGAACAGGCTGCAGAGATGGCAGCACTCATCGCCAGGATGCCGCCCTTGGCCGTGGCGGCGATCAAAGAAGTCGTACGTGCCGGGGCGGATGTGCCCTTGGACACTGCCCTCCTGCTTGAGCGAAAGGCCTTCCAGGTTCTGTTCGATTCACAGGACCAAAAAGAGGGCATGCGTGCATTCCTAGAGAAGCGAACGCCTGAGTACCTCGGTCGATGAACACGAAGGCTGCCGCATACATAGAGCAGTTTTATGCATGCACGTAGTTCATTGGCTGAGGCTCAGCGCGAGGCGGCTGTAGCGTTGTTTGCGAAAGGCGTCGGGTATCGGGCGGCGGCCCGGTCGCTCGATGCGCCCTGGGTGTCGGTCAGGGCACTGTATGGGCGGTGGAGGATTCATGGGCAAGGAGTGCTGGTGGCCAGGGCGGTGAGGTCGTACTCGTTTGAGTTCAAGCGGGCCCTGGTCGAGCGGTTCCTCGCGGGCGAGTCCGGCCCGGATCTGGCAGTCGAGGCAGGTCTGGCCTCCCGTGAGCTGCTGCAAAAGTGGGTCCGGGCGTATCGTCTGGACGGCGAGGACGGGTTGCGGTCAAAGCCCAAAGGCCGGCCCCGGAAACCCGGTTCCCCGCCACCCGCGGAGCTGCCCGAGCTTGAGCGGTTGCGGCGGGAGAACGAACGGCTGCGCGCTGAGGTGGCGTACCTGGGAAAACTGCGGGCCTTGAGGGAACAGGGACAACGGTAAAGGTTCAAGCCGTCGTTTCCCTCAAGGCTGACTATCCGCTTGGTGTCCTGTTGGACATCGCCGGGCTGGCCAGATCCACGTTCTTCTATCACCAGGCCCGGCTGCAGGCGCCCGACGCGAAAGAGAAACTCAAAGCCGCGGTCACGGAGATCTTCGAAACGAACCATGGCCGGTACGGGCACCGCCGCATCCACATCGAGCTGGTCAAGCAAGGGTGGACCGTCGCGAAGAAGGCCGTGCTGAAGCTAATGCAGGCACTCGGGCTGGTCTGCAAGGTCCGGCGCAGGAAGCGCTACAACTCCTACCAGGGCGAACAGGGCGCGGTAGCGCCCAACGTGCTGAACCGGGAGTTCGACGCTGATGCACCGAACCGGAAGTGGGTAACCGATGTCACGGAGTTCAGCGTCGGCGACCGGAAGCTCTACCTCTCACCGGTCATGGACCTCTTCGACCGGCAGATCATTTCCTACTCGCTGGGCTCATCCCCAAACCTGGCGCTCACCAACGATTCCCTTCGTGAGGCCCTGACCTGCCTGCAGCCCGGTCAGCAGCCGCTGGTGCACTCGGACCAAGGCTTCCAATACCGCCACGCATCCTGGCGCACCCTGATCGCTGGAGCCGGCGCGGTCCAATCAATGTCCCGCAAGGGAAATTGCTACGACAACGCCGTCATGGAGAACTTCTTCGGTCACCTCAAGGAAGAACTCTTCCACCGCGTCCGATTCCTCAACACCGACGCACTGGCAGCTGCAATTGAGGAATACATCCACTGGTATAACACCAAAATAATCTCAACCAAGCTCAAGGGCCTAAGCCCGGTCCAATACCGTGCCCAGGCCCTCGCACCTTAGGATCCTATTTAGCCAGTCCAACTTCTCGGGACCAGTTCAAGCTGCGGGAGTCTTCGTTTTTTCGTCGGGCGGCGAAGCTACGGTGGCCGCTGGGAACGTAGGTCGCCACCGGCAGGTGGATAGGGGAGTCCGAACGGAAATAGCGCATCTCAAACCAAGAGGATGAGCGCGAGCGACAGCTGTATGGCTAACCAGTGATGGAACCGGCCGCCGCGAGCATGTCGGCGGCAATTTCATCAACCTTGTCCTCCATGCGCGATCTCGGACCTGCCATTGCAAGACTCATGGTCACCGGGGCCTGTCCCACGAAAATTGGCACCGCCACGCCAATGTGGTCTGTTCCGGATTGTCCGACGTTGATGCCGATGTGAGTTTCTCGGGTGCGGGCCACCTCGGACCTGACGTACTCCGCATCCGATGGTTCCGGATGTTGACGCCGCAGGTATCCTTCGAATCGCTTGGCGTCCATGAAGGCAAGGAAGACCCGGCCCGAACTTCGCGGCCAGAGAACAAGGCGCCGGTTGAGCGTGGGATTTGCGCGAATCAGGGTTTCGGGCGCAGCGCTGTCTAGGTAGACGACTGAGTCTCCTACCAGGGAAGAAAGCATGGCGGTTTCATTCCAGCGGGCTGCCAAATCAGACAGGATATGACGGTAAGCGAATTGAGCCGCTACAGATTCCGTTGTGATGAGGCTCGAGATAGCGGGCCCCACGACGTACGCCCCATCGGCTTCCCTGAGGTAGCCGGTCGCGACCAGGCCCTTGGTCAAAGCATGCAGAGACGACTTAGGTGCTGCCAGGGCCTTGGCGAGGTCTCCGAGCTTAACCCCCCGCAGACCACTCGCAACTACGAGCTCAAGAATTGTCATGACGCGGCCCACTGTGCGATGCTCCGCTGAAGCGGGACCGCCGTTTAGGCTAGCTGGCATAGACTAGGCTCCTTATTTTCTGTTGGTGCCACATGGCTCATATATAAGCATACGCGGTCCCATACGTGAACGGCCAAAATTGGTGGTGGCGGGCCTGCGACTAATGATCGCAGTCTTTACCAGCCCACGACCAAAGTCCTGAGTGCGGGCGGTGCCGTCACCGGTACATGCTCAAGGTTTTAGGAAAGCGGACCGGCGGGGGCATCGCGGCCGCACAAGGCCGACGCTATCTGCTTTTCTTAGTCAGTGGCGTCCACTAAGCAAGTCCGCGGATGTGGGTGCCCGAGGCCCTCCGCTCAATCAGAGAAGTTGATGGGAACTTGCGAGCCCGGTCGTTCCGTCTCCGCGCGTGTGAGGCACCAGGAAGATGGACCCGCGGATGGCGGAGTTGGCAACTCCGCTATCCGCAAGCATTCCAGTGCAACTGGAGGAGCGGTTCCGGCGCCGGCCCTTGACCTTCAAGGTGCCTGTTGCGAATACCGTGCGTACCGGCGCCGGAGGTTTTAGGGCTTACCTGATGCGAGCGATCTCTTGGGCGGAGGTCCGGTGCCTCCGCCCCTGATCCTAGTGACGGCCGGTGACCTGAATTTAAGACGCCGGCGAAGGGGTTGTACTCTTCGTAGTCGACCAATTCCTATAGGCGGGACCTGGTGTTGCTCAGGTGGGCATCTGGGTCAGGCCTGTGGGCTACGCTGCAGACTCCTCGGCGCGCCGTGCGACGGCTGCCTCGGCCTCGGCGGCGGCAGCATCGGGCACATAGCCTTCGATGTGGCGCTCATCAGGGCCGTTGTACTCTGACAGCGGGCGGATGAGTGCGTTCGAAGCCGCCTGTTCGAGGATGTGGGCAGTCCACCCTGTTATTCGTGCTGCGATGAAGACAGGTGTGAAGGTGACCGTGTCAAAACCGAGGAGGTTGTATGCCGGGCCGGAGGGAAAATCAAGATTCGGGTAGATGCCCTTTCGGCTAACAAATCCAGCCTCGAGCGCATCGTAGAGTTCGGCGACATCAGGACGGTCGAAGTGCTCGACCAGTGTGTCCAGGGCGGTTTTCATAGTGGGTACGCGCGAGTCGCCGCGCTTGTAAACTCGGTGGCCAAAGCCCATGATCTTCCGCTTGGAGGCGAGGGCTTTGTCGAGCCAAGGCTCAACGTTGGAGGCGTCTCCGATTTCGTTGAAAATATGCAGCACCGCCTCATTCGCGCCCCCGTGTAGCGGTCCCTTGAGTGCGCCAATAGCGGCAACGACTGCCGAGTACAGGTCACTCAATGTGCTGGTCACGACGCGAGCAGTGAAAGTCGAAGCGTTGAAGGAGTGCTCGGCATAGAGGATCATCGAGCGGTTGAATGCGTTAGCCGCGACATCGTTAGCCTCCTCACCGAAGGTCATCCACAGGAAGTTCGAGGCGTAATCGAGGTCGTCCCGGGGTTCGATCAGGTCCAGTTTGCGCCGTCGGCGCTGCCCGTATGCCACGATCGCAGGGAGTGCAGCGAAGAGTCGCACGCTTCGAGCGAGGTTTTCGTCCGGAGTTCCGCTTGCCTCGAATACGGAGCCTGTTCCGGCGAGGTCGCGGGCACCCAGCAGACTAACTGCAGTGCGTACCTCGTCCATTGGGTGGGCGTTGAGCGGCACCAGGTCAATCGCCGCCTTCACCTCCGGATCGAGGGCTCGGTGGAGCCGTTCCTCGGCTCGGAGTGTGGCGAGTTCGTTGGCGGTGGGCAGCTCGCCGTGCCACAGCAGGTACGCTACCGCTTCGAACGGTTGGGTCGCAGCGAGCTCCTGCACGGGGTAACCGCGGTACAGAAGCGAGTTGGTCTCAGGGTTGACCTTGCTCACGGCCGTGTAGTCAACAGTGACTCCCGCGAGGCCTTTCTTGATGTCCGTCATTGCACACTCCTTCGTGATGCTGAGATTCCAGACTTGAATTTGTGGTAGTACTGCGGTTCGCAGTTGAGGGGAAAGTGCGACTGCCTGCCTGGGCGGATCCCGGCAGTTACCGGCCGAAAAGGGCCTTCGCGCCGAGAATGTAGCTTTCGAGTCCGAGAAGACCCGAGAGCTGGAAAATTTCAAGGATCTCCCCGCGGGTCGCTCCCAGGTCCAGCGCGTTTCGGATATGGCGACGTAGACCTGGTTCGTAATTGTGAGTTACCGTGCAGTCGATTCCGATGCAGACGAATTCTCGCTCCTTCGTGCTGAGCTTGCCGTTGTTCCAAGACTCGGTTGATACTGCATCCAGAGCCTTGTAATACTCGGGCATCAAGCGGGCGATCGCTTCACGATCGGAGTTCCAGAAACCGCGTGACTCAATGAATGCTTGTTTGGCTTCTTCAAAAGCTGGGTCAAACTCAGCCATGCCCGCGTCGTCGCCGCGTCGCTTGAGTTCGTCCTGCAGGATCGGAACCGAGAAGTAAAGGGCGTGGTTCGCCAGGGCGACAATCGTAATGAGCACGTCGAGGATTTCTCCCGCGGTGGCACCGGCCTCACGGGCTCGTTTGATGTGGCGTTCAGCCGCGTCTACGTTGAGGCTGGTAGCTGAAGCATGCATTGCGAGCAGGACCAGTTCTTTCATGCGAGGCGAGAGGTGTGAGCTCTCCATCGGTGCCCGCCAGTAGTCGGATGCCACTGCCAACGAAGTCCCAGCCGCTTCGCGGAAGGCGTCCAAATCGGCGATCTCTGAGATGACGTCGGCCAGTGACGCGAGGTCGAGTGTGCTCGGCGCCGGCTGATTCGGATGTGTCACGGATACTGCCCCGTTCTTGTTGTGCGTGTGAAATTCGAGTTTGTTGTGAGTGGAACTCGCGGCTACCAGCCGATCTTCACCAATGCTCCGCCGTCGACCGGCAAGGAAGTCCCAGTGATGAAGCCAGCCTCATCCGAAGCCAGGAAGACTGCCGCGTTAGCCACGTCCCAGCCGGTTCCAACATGTCCCTGCAGGGGAATGAGGGACTTTCGTTGAGCGATGATCTCATCGCGGGTCGTGCCCGTGAGTCGAGCCCGTGTATCCACTGCCATTGCAGTTTCCACCCGTCCAGGCAGGATTGCGTTCGCCCGGACGCCGAATTCCGCGTTTCTCATAGCGAACTGCTGGGTAAATGCGATGAGCCCGGCCTTGCTTGCCCGATATGCGACATTCGTCGAACTCGTCTCAATCGCAGACATCGACGACACGTTTAAGACAACGCCGGATCCTTGGGCTCGCATAATCGGCTCCACGAGCTTCGCCGCCATGACAGCCCCACGAAGATTGATCGCCATTACTGTGTCGAAGGAGTCCTCGGTGATGACGTCGAGCGGGCCGTCTCCGGCGCCGACGCTGACCCCGACGTTGTAGTGGAGGATATCGATGCGCCCCCATCGGGATACTGCGAAATCGATGGCCCGCTTCAGGGATTCGATCTGCCTGACATCGGCTTCGAAAGCCTCACTGGTGTCCCCCTTCGCCATCTTCAGGGTTTCCCGCGCCGAGTCGATGTCTCGGTCGACGGCCAAGATGGAAGCTCCCTCTTCAATAAACCGCAGTGCAGTCGCCCGACCGTTTCCGATCGATTCTCCCGGGCTCTGCCCAGCTCCAATGACGACAGCGATCTTGTTGGCAAGTCTGCCCATGGCTTTCCTTTCGGATGGTGAACCACAATGTTCAGAACCGTTGAACCGGCCCCGGCCGGAGTGACCCACAAATGGTTCACGAAGGTTGCACGACGTGGCGGCTACTACGGTTGCCTTAATTGGAGTGTACACCATAAGATACGTTGGTTCGCAAATATGTATGGCCTATGGCTACTCAGACAAAATTTTTCCGGTGAGGAATAACTGATGCATCCTGTTTCGCTATCCGCTCTGACAATTTTGCCCTGCTCGCCCTTGGAGCAGATCGATGCTGCTCTCGAGGCCGGATTTGATGGAGTCAGTCTCCGGATCTTCCCAGTCATGGAGACAGATGTTGATGTGATGGCCAACCTCAAGCTCCAGAAAACAATCAAGAGACGTCTTGAAGCAAGCGGCTTGCAGGTCTTCGATGTCGAAGTCGTCCGAGTTACACGGAAAACGATTGTGAACGAGTTGCTGCCTGCGTTGGAGTTTGCAGGCGCGCTTGGGGCTCGGCGACTGGCCGTCACTTCGGGGACTAACCAGGAGTACACGCCAGATGACGAACCCGTCATCTGGCGTCGGCTTGAAGAGTTGTGCGTCGCGGGCGATCAGTACGGTGTTGGCGTCATGCTGGAATTCATTCCCTATCGGGGAATCTCATCCTTCGGCCAGGCACTAAGAGTCGTCCAGGCGATCGGACATCCGGGACTTGGCGTGACGCTCGACGCGCTTCACTTTTACCGCTCAGGCGGAACGGGAAACGAGATCCGTAGGGCGGACCCGGCGCTTTTGGCTTGTGCGCAACTCTGTGATGCCCCTGCCACTGCTCCAGTTGACCTACCGCGCGAGGCCCGATATGGCAGGCTGTTCCCGGGCGAGGGCGAACTGCCGTTGAGAGATTTCGTGAGTTCCCTGCCCGACGGCCTGCCAATCTGCGTTGAGGTTCCGGCCCAAGATCACGGCGGGCTCTCTATCGTGGAGCGGGCAAAGACGGCCATGCAGTCAGCACAGCAATTGCTTCAACAGATGGCGTGAGTTGCCGTCACTCAACCGTCGGACGTGCGCTAAACACCATCTCAGGTATGCCCCCTGATACCCAGGGGTGCTCACGCCGCGGCCTCACTGTTCAGGACCTGCCCCAGTCATACATCACTCGCGAAGAAGGACTTCGCGGCAGCTGACCGAGCATCTTGATCAGACTCCGGCTGAGGAACCCGTCTATGTCCCCACCAGGCTGTCCTCGAAAATCTGGACGGTCACAATCGCCAAAAACGCTCCAGTTGGGAAGCGCCTTTTGCTGTCAGCTTCGTGACACCGTTCCAAAGAGCCGGGCTATCGGAGCGAGCATCAGTGGACGGGCGGCGATCCACCCACCGGCGATAACGGCCAGCGACGCGACGAAGATCCAAAAACCGGTCCAGTTGAGCTGGTCCGAACCTCCGTACATGTGGTTGAGGTTTCTAAGGGCCCCAGTCGCGAGGACCAGGGTGACGTGCACGAGGACGAACAGTATGAAGTACACCATCACGGGCACATGTATGGCACGAGCCAACTCGAGGGGATATACCTTGCTAAGTCTCTTCGCCTCCTTTGGCCAGACTCCCGACATGCGCACCCCAGAGACAGCAGCCAATGGGGCGGCAATGAAGACGATGGTGAAGTATGAGAGTTGCTGGAGCGCGTTGTAGTTGACCCAACCATGTTCTGTTGGCCAATCGAGCGAGGCGTAGCTCAACGCTGCGGTGAACGCATTGGGGAAGACCTCCCAGCTCGTGGGAATTATTCGCACCCAGTGCCCCGTCGCGAACAACAGCACAACAAAAACAGCGCCGTTGGCCAGCCACAGGATGTCAAGGAATTGATGAAACCATAACGCGAGGCTGATTTTGCGCCCTTTGTTGCGCCATGACCAGACGGCAGGAGGTCGTTTTTGATAACGCACGGTCAGACCACTGCGGATGATGAGCACAATCAGGAAAGCGTTGAAAAAATGCTGCCACTGCAGCCAAGCTGGGAATCCAACAGGACTGCCGACAGGAAGTGAATATTCTCCCGGGAACGTGCTCGTGAAGTCCTGCATGAACCCAAGAGATAGGAACCAGCGAACGAATAGCACAATGATTGCCGTCACGAGCAACAGACCAGCACTGGCGGCAACGATCGCGCCCGCCCATTGGCCCTTGGTGTAGGGTCCGTAGCGCTTGGGCTGAGGCGCCGGGCTCTTCTTTGCTGCTGCCCTGGCACCCGCCCGAGCGCCCTTCCCGGAGATCGGCAGTGGCCTAGCTGGCTCCGGCACACGCTGCTCCACGGATGCGGAGGCCGCAAGTTCGTCCCGCCATGAAGCCGTCTCCACTGGCGATTGCTTGGCGCGCAAACCAGCTTTGCCGTCGGGTGCGAATCCGGCGGGCGGCCAGAGATCGCCGCCGTCAACACGAGGCAGCCCGCGGCGCAAAGTGGCTTCGGCATCCGTTAGAGGGGCTGAAGAGGTGCGGTTGCTCTCCTTGGACGTTTTAATGCCCGGCTCGTCTCGTTTCTGGCGATCTGCGCGGGATTGGGCCTCGGTTTTAGCTGTCGGAGCGATAGCTGCCGCCAAAGGCCATGGCTCACCACCGGTGACCCGCGGGAGCCCCCGGCGGGCCTGGACGTGGGATTGCGCGCTTCTCCTCACGTCCGATGCAGGCACGTAAATAGCCACCTTTACCTGCACCCCACCAGCATCGGCAGTGCGAAGCAGGGAGATGTCCCTACTAGGTGACTCGCTCGGGACGTTAGTCGCGGCCGGAGGCTGCGGCGGGGCATACGCTGCGGCTGGCCAAGGCTCCCCGCCAGGCGTGCGTGGAAGTCCACGCCGAAGGATGGGACCTGCCATCTGCCTAGCCTTTCCTGGACTGCAGCGCAGCGATCAGTTGCGGCACCACCGTGTAGAGATCCCCCACGACACCGAAATCCGCGATGTCGAAGATCGGGGCGTCGGCGTCCTTATTAATGGCAACGATTGTTTTAGCGGTCTGCATGCCCGCCATGTGCTGAATCGCCCCGGAAATACCCACCGCGACATAGAGCTGCGGGGAGACGGAAACCCCAGTTTGGCCAACCTGGTACGACTGCGGCGCGAATCCGGCATCAACGATAGCCCGGGAGGCCCCCACCGCCGCACCAAGGAGGTCGGCGAGCTGCTCAACCAAGGCGAAGTCTTCGCCTGACCCGAGGCCCCGCCCACCCGAGACTACCTTCTTTGCCCCGCGCAATTCGGGGCGAGCAGAGTTCAGGGTTACCGCCTCGAAATGATTGACAGTGGCAGCGCGAGTCCCCGACGCCCTCACAACGAGCCGGTCGACAACTGTCGGCCGCGATTGAGCGCGCGCCTCCACGGCGCCTTGGCGGACCGTAATCACCGGAGCCCCGAAAGTCGAGGCAGAGGCTACATTGTAGGCACCGCCATACACCGAGTGATGGGCAACTACTCCCTCAGCATCGCGGGAGACCTTGACGGCGTCGACGGCAATCGCGGCACTTGTGCGAGCCGCAAACCGGCCGGCAACATCGCGTCCATCAACCGAGTTCGAGACTAAAATTGCGTCCGGATTTACCAGCTCGGCTGCGGCGAAAAGGGCATCGACCATCGGGATAGTCAGACCGTGGCCGGTGGGAGCGAGCAAGACTCGGGCAGCTCCCAAAGCGCTTGCAGCCTCGGCAACGCCATCGGCGTCGGAAACCACGAGTCCCACCGGCGTGCCGATTGCGGCAGCCGCGCCGATCAACTCCGCGGAAGATTTTGCGAGGGCGCCGGCAGGGGTTACCTCTAGGAAAACCAGAATTGAGTCAACAGCGAAATCAGTCATCAGTATTCCCCTAAGCAAGCTGGTTCTGGACCAGGAATTCTGCGAGCTTGGCGCCAGCATCGCCCTCGTCGAAGATCTTCGTACCCGCCCCGCGAGGCGGCTTTTCGCCAATCGCGATCATGATCGACCGCGGCAGGTGGGACTCTGGCACAGCCTCCACACCCAAATCCCTAAGCGACAACGTCTCGAACGGCTTCTTGCTTGCCCCTCTGATGCCCTTGAAGTTCGGGAACCGGGCATCCGGCAAGGCCTCAGTAACCGAAATCACAGCCGGTAGCTCTGCCTCCACCGACGCCACCCCCGTATCAGAAGCTCGCGTCCCTGACACCGTTCCAACGCCGATCTGAACCGAAGTCAATGCCGTCAATTGAGGTACGCCAAGCTTCTCAGCGACCATAGCCGGAATCACTCCGGCCGAGCCGTCTGTCGACTGGTTTCCGGTGACAACCAGGTCGAATCCAGTCCTTAAGACGGCGGCCGCCAGCACCGACGCAGTGAGGCCAAGATCCGCGCCAGACAGCGAATCGTCAACGACCTGCAGGGCAGAATTGGCTCCCATCGCCAGACCCTTGCGTAGCGATGCGGCCGCTGATTCTGGACCCATGCATATGACAGTCACGTCTGCGCCGGAGTTCTTCTCCGCATAGCTAAGGGCGACTTCGAGAGCCCGCTCTGAGATTTCATCCTGAAGTGTCTCCGCCGCGGCTCGATCCGCCAAACCTGTCTCCAAGTCGAGCTTGCGGACACCGTAAGTGTCGGGAACTGCCTTGACCAGGACGACGATCTTCATGTGCCCAACCTCCATCAGCAAACTGGACTAGCTAAAATATTCGGATACCTGTATGAACGTACCATAATATGAATATGAAGGTAAGGGTGGTAGGGGCTGGGCTTGTACAGGAACGGATTTCAGCGCACCCGCTCTGCGGGTAACGTCGATCCGTGTTTTCGGGGTCCGGTCCGGCCGCGACTTTGGCCGGACCAGCAAAGTAGCCGCAGCGCACGCACCCGTCAACAGCGTTCTCACGCAGTTACGAATGAGTATTCGTATTTACATACAATGAGGCTAAGGGTTTATTGATCCGCTCCCGAGCGAACCCCGCTCGAGGCATTCGAGGAGCCGGCGTTTGTTAGGGAACAAATCCACTGCAAGCTCAGCGCAAGCAGAACAAGGAGAACATCATGACTGGAATAATTGTCGTCGGCGTAGACGGAAGTGCTACCGCACAACGTGCAGCTGAAACAGCACGCGATCTGGCGGTGGCCTTGGGCGCAACTCTGCACGTAGTCACAGCTTTCAATGACGACCGCCCCGAAGTCATTGGTACCGGTAGTGACCAGCTGGTCATCACCGCCGCACGTCAAGCAGAAACCCTGGCCAAAAGTGTTGCCGATAGCCTCCGAGGCGGAAGCCTTAGGCTCGACCACTTCGCACTTCGCGGCACCCCGGCAAGTGCCTTGATCGAGCAGGCAGAAACCCACGGAGCCCGCATGATCGTCGTCGGAAACAAGCGCATGCAAGGTATCGGGCGTGTCCTGGGCAGTGTGGCCAATAATGTCGCCCACCACGCCCCGTGCGACGTTTACGTCGCCAAGACGGATGAGGGTTAGCCACCTTCGGGCAACATTCTGACGGCCGCTTTGGTGCGGATGCGACAGTGTTGGCTGCGGAGTGTCCTAGGTCAATGCTTAGTGGCCCGGCGATTAGTAGCGCTCAGGACGTTTCCAGTCAGGAAATCCCCGCTATGCAGCGATTCAGCCTTGCTTGCCCCGGCCAAACGTACGTTATAAGGTATGTGTATTCAAATAGCCGAATGATGCCTTCCGGCTTTGGCCCACCGCGAAGTAACTGTTGCGTTGTGAACCTATAGTCGCGCAGCACTCCGCCCTTCCAGTCGCCATATCTCGTTGAAGGAGACAACCGCACGATGGACGCACCTGTAACCACGGCCCTTGCCAGGCACATTACTGAAGCAAAGAACCGGCCCCTGAGCCCGGAAATCGCTGACAGGGCGAAACAGCACCTGCTCGACAGCCTGGTGGCGATGATAAGTGGCTCGACGCTGCGACCCGGCAAGCTCGCGATCGCCTATGCCGAGTCGCGCGGGGGAACGGGTGAGTCATCCATCATCGGCGGGACACGCACCAATCCTGAGCTGGCCGCCTTTGCCAATGCTATGTGTGCCCACGCGGACGAAACCGACGATGTGAACAACCGGGCGCGCATACACCCCGGCGCTTCAATCGTTCCGGCCGCAGTCTCGATAGCCGAGGCCCTCGATAGCCGCGGTTCTGAGTTACTGGCCGCGGTGTCCTTGGGGTATGACGTGGCCGGTGCCGTCAACGTCGGAGCCTGGCGAACCATGGAGGCGATGGACCAGTCTCCCCGCACAAGCCACGGTCTAGGGCAGACATTCGGAGCGGCGGCAGCTGCTGCATTCCTTTCTGGGCTGACGATGGAGCAGAACCGTCATGTGCTTTCCTATTCGGCGCAGCAGGTGGCCGGCATCTCGACGATCTATCGGGACCCGGAGCATATCGGCAAGGCGTTCACCACCGCCGCCCATCAAGCCCATGCCGGTGTCCGTTCAGTGGAATTGGTGCGGTTCGGTTTCACCGGGGTCCACGATACGTTCGACAAATCTCCAAACGTCTTTGACGCATTTGGAGAGGAGGGCAGCGTGGACCGGATGTTGCAGGACTTGGACCAAACCCGGCATGTGACGAAGACGGATATCAAGCAGTACCCAATCGGTGGTCCGATTCAGCCGGCTGCGCAGGCTCTCGAACATCTGATCAATACGGAATCCCTGCGCGCCGATAACGTGCGTTCGATCGAGGTCCGCCTGCCACCGTTTCTCGCATATATCATCAAAGATCGACCGATGCCCGACATCAATCTGAAGTACATCATGAGCATCCTGCTGCTGGAAGGCCGTATCACTTTTGACAACTCCCACGACTACGAACGGTTCTACTCCGAGCCCGTGAAGGAGATCATGAGTCGAGTCCGAGTCGTTGGGGATCCAGATTTGGTGCCCACCGATGAGTACATTGCGGAGAATGGACGTGCGTGGCGTGCGATCGTGACGGTAGAGACGAGAGACGGGCGCACCCTGACCGAGCGTGTCGATGCCTGTCGTGGCGCCGGCAGTAATCCCATCTCCTGGGATCGGCTGTCGACGAAGGCTCACATGGCACTTCTAGGGATTATGACGGAGGGCCAAATCGATGACCTGATCAAGTGGGTTCAAGACGTGGACACCGCGAGTAGCACTCGCGATCTGACGACGTTCCTCGCGACCCCGACGGCTAACGGCTGACACTTAGACCGGCTCGATGCGCAAACTGAGGCATTCGCGGTGGGGGACGAGCCTTCCTTGGGATCTGAGCGGTAAGGAAATTCTTAGTACGGCTGACCGGGGTCCGGCCGACGGCTTTCGCTCGCGGGTCATTCCAGTCAGTGGCGCGGCGCCGGCCCAGGGACTGTTCATCGATGCTGCCCCTACTGTTCCTGAAAAATCAGGGCTGGCATAGGGAGCCGTTGCTCATCCTCGCCTTCCACCTTCGCCTTCGGCTGGGTTATATAGCGGGCAGAGTTCGAGCTGTAAGCGTTCGTCCGACGCCGGGTCATACTCTGGACCGGACTCGCGGTCGAACACCATGGTGGGACGCTCTTCCAAGTTGTAGGCCGGCCATTGGGCCAAGCCGACGCCATTGGGATCCCCGGTTCTGGCGAACTGGACCCATGCCCGTGAGATCTCTTCCTGGAGCCTGTACCTGTCTGGCTCAGTACCGACGAACTCACGGGCGCGATCTACGTTGCGGAAGACGAACGGCAGGCACAGCATGTGAGGCGACCTGAGAAGCCCGCCCATGGCGGGACTGCGCCATCTAATCATGTATAGGTACGTGGCCGCATTGGCCGACGTCATCCGACGCTCAGCCGCGGTAGTTACAGTGCGGCGGTAACGATGGTCGCCGTAGATCATCGCCAGTAGGTCGCCAGGAGAATCGTTCGGACGCCCCGCAGCGTACGTGCTCATGACGTTCGCAGCGAGATAGTCGGGCACATCGAGGAAGCGGGCGACCCCCGCCAATGCACTGGAATGCGTCTGGTTCAGGACCTGGGGGGTGAGCGAAATGGAGGCACGTTGTTCCGTTTCGCACCATCCCATCATGACGGGCACATCTGACGATAGCCGCAGTGATGCCGCAGCGAACGGCTGGTCGAGCAGGTGGAGTCCGTCAACCACGGGACGAAAGTAGTCCCTCCTGCCGGCCGCGCGGATCGCGCATGGGATGGCTGCCAGGAGGTTCGGCACGGAAGTCTCGTGCAAGGTACGCGGCCGCCGCCTGTCGAGCTGCAGCTCGTTCAGAACAAGATCTGCATTGCGGGCAGCTTCGTCCAGGGTTGCGAGGCGTAGCATTGACGAGGCGCTTTGGATGATGGCGCGATGGAACAGGCCCTTGGCTGCTGGCAACGACATCAATGCCGCCACCTTTGATCCACCTCCGGATTGGCCAAAGATGGTCACGCAGTCTGGATCACCGCCGAACTGTCCGATGTTCCGTTTCACCCAGCGAAGTGCTGACACGGCGTCGAGCAGGCCGATGTTCCCGGAGTCAGCGTAATCGTTGTGGTGCTCGCCGAGGTAAAGGTGGCCGAAAATGTTGAGACGGTGATTGATCGTCACCACCACAACTCCCTGCATGGCCAGATTCGCCCCATCTAACCCTGGCGGGCTCGCGGAGCCATTGACGAAGCCCCCTCCATGGAAGAACACCATCACAGGCGCTGCGTCGGCAAATAGCTCAAATGGCGCGTAGATGTTGAGCACCAGACAGTTCTCACCACGTGGCTGAGAGTCGAAGACCCACGCAAGATGTGGAGGAACGGCTGAGGCGCCCGGATGCGGCTGCGGAGCGGTGCAACCGTAGCTCATGGCGTCGCGGACTCCGGCCCACTGTAAAGGCGGCTGCGCCGGCATAAATCGACTATTTCCCTCCGTGTCGGCTCCATATGGCACGCCGCGGAAAACCGAGACCGAATCCCGCGTGACACCCATGACAGCGCCGGCCTCGGTCTGCACGACGGGGTGACGCTCTGGACGCCCTCCCTGTGCCTCGCATCCGGTCGAGTTTTCTTTCCCGCCCCACGCTGTCATGTCGCTGCCTTCTCCTTTTCCCGCCGACCATTCGCTCAGTAGCTGGATGCGAAGATGCCATGGGATTACAGACTCTCCAGTGCCAATAGCCCGTTAATGAGGATATGTTCCAGCCAGCTCCGGTCCACGCCTGAGCGACAAGAAAAAGGTGGACAACATGTGCCGCATTACGAATATGTGTACATTATTAGGAAAGAGGCGATTCTGTCAAACATCTGCGGTGGCCAAGAGGAAGGCTGAACGCTCCCGTGTTTTAAATGCCGACAACCGACCTTCCGTCAAGCTATGGCGGCGGCTACGAGGCAACGACAGCGCCGACAGGGGAGGGGAATCACTCCAGCTTGGCGTGGCGCAGGTACTCGTAGACCATTCCCGCGGCACTGGCCGGATTCTGGTCCAGCGTTGCAAGGCGGTGAACCTACGGGCAGTGCGAAAGATATCTCCGTTCAGTCCGATGCTTTGAATGGCGTCCGCTTCCCTTCCGCTACACGACAACCAGTCGCAGCACCGACCAAGTGACCCACCTCGACTTCTGGGTTGATTGGAGCCGGAGAGAAGCCGAAGTCGAACGTCTCCTGGAACTCGGGGCTGTTCGTCGCTGGGACATCATTGATCAATTCCGAGGTATGCGTTGGACTACACTGGCCGACCCGGAAGGCAATCTTTTCTGCATCGCCGAGGTCAAGCCCGCTAGCCGCCACGCAAGCAGCAGCAGCCGTAGATTCCGCCGCGAGCGTCGAGGTGCGAAGATGTTTGCAATCCGTTCGCGTGGCGGATATGGTCGTTTCGGCACAGCTGCGGTCCGTGACTGCCGCCCGAATGGCAATCTGCGGGCCAGCAATGCAAGCAGCAATCTAGGGGCCGCCGGTTGAATTCCGGGGGAATAGTATCGAAGTCCGTCCGCCACGATGCGGTTAAAACCGCTGCGTAGCGCTCCATCGCCGCCGCACTGGACGTTGTCGGTGAACTTTGAACACGCCTGCACCTGCGAGATATCTTTTACGGCGTGCACCGCTTTGACTCTGTCCAGCGCACGTGCACTACCGCTGCCTGCCTTCGAGGACGTCGTCGACTTCGAGAGCCGTTGAGATGCGCGTGAGGTCAGACGCGCGTGAAAGGTCAAGTGCGAGCAGATCCTCGATCTGTCGGCGGGCTTCGACGACGGCGTCTTCCGGGACATGAAGCTGCTCCGCCGTCTTGCTGGCGTTGAGATCATTGTGAATGAGAGCTGACAATGTCGGCAGGAGCGGCGGATCTTCGGGTAAGCCCTTGTCACGTATCGGGCCAAGCACGGCGTCCGTATAGTGGCTCAGTGCGGATACATCCGGGAGTTGAAGCAGAAGCCCAACCAGTCCCAGATCGCTCAACGCCAGAGTGCCGGAGGGGGAGTTGCGCAGGGCCGCCAGCTCAACCGCTCCGCGGACGGTTGCAAACGCCGAAGGATAATCTGCGCTGCTTGTGACCGGCCCCGAGATGGCAGCGTGCGAGCGACCCGAAGAAATCCGCCTGACTTCGTCACCGATGCTTCGGACTTCGTCGATCGGCGTCGTTGGCGCGAGCGGCCACAGAGCAACAATATATCCGTCGTAAGACCCAATCAGCGGCCTTGGTGCGATTTGTCGTGCCACTCGTGAGAACGTGGCGGCAAGCCAGTAGGGGAGATCGCCCTCGTTACGATGTTCAAATCGCACCGCGATGACTGCGTGGGGTGAGGACAGATCGTGGCCGAGGCGTGCGGCTTGGGCCAAGAGCGTTGTGGCGTTGTGCCGTCCGCCTGACAGGAGCCCGGAGAGAATCTCGCCGGTTTCCCACCACAATGCCTGGATCGCTGTCTGCGTGCGGAGGAGTTCCAGGGCCAGGGGCGCCGCAGCCCGTTCCATCGCCTGGCGATCCAGCGGGCGGAGTTCGGAGACCTTGCCGCTTGTCCAGATCCACGCAACGACCTGCTCCTTGATCATCACCGGAACCCGAACGACAGTCCTTGTCCCTGCGGTATCCGGAATATGCACATCGGCCAATAATCCGGGATTGCCTGCGGACGTGACATCGGGGAGGGGCAGGGCACCATCAATCGAGAGGAGGGCGGCCGGGAGTGAAGCGCCTTCACGTTCGGTTTGGTAGAGGAGGGTCCCGTTGGTCTCGGAAACGGCGACGGGGCGATCCAGGATCTCTGCCAGGGCTCCGCCAAGAGCCCTGACTCCGCCCCCTTCGAGCGTCAGGGCCGTCAACCGCTCGTGGATCGCATCGGCTTGCCTTTGCAGTTCATGCTGCTCCTCAAGAGACTTGTTGAGATCGTTGAGGACTGTGATCCTTTTCGCCTGTTCGGAGCGTAGGCGACTGGTGGTGATGGCTACAGCTGCTTGGCCTGCCAAAAGTAAAAGGCGGGATTCTTCTTCTTTTGCGAAGTGATGGGTCGATCGGGTGTAGCAGTTGAGGGTCCCGAGTATTTCGTTGGCGGAGTTCAAAGGCACGGAGATCATGGAGGTGTATCCCTGGTCTCTTGCCGCAGCTCGCCAAGCGAGCGTCGTAGGATTTCTTCCGATGTCTTCGATCTGCACAGGTATGCCCATGTCGAACGCCTGGCTCGATGCTGTGGGGGTGTGAACGCCATGGAGCCTGAGCGGGTGCGTTGCGTTTACTTCTCGAATGTACTCGGCCGATAGGCCGTAGGATCCTTCGATAATCAGGACTTGCGACGCCGCGTCCGGGATAGTGATCGCGCAAAAGTCGTAGGACATCAATTTGCAGGCGGTCTTGGCGATCAGGTCCAGCAGCTCGCCCAGCGAAACGCCATGGTTGACTGCTGCACCTATATGAGCCAGCGCTTGCAGCCATTCTTGAAGATGCTGGGCCATGCGATCAGGTCCCAATTTCACACTTAGAGTTTTTCACGGTTTCGCTGGCCGAGCGAGAGACTTTCGGTGTGGGGCGACAGCCACGGGCGCTCTCGCGGACGGTGTCCCAGTCTCAATCACAGGTTGGGATCCTGACAAGGCCAGGTAAAAGGCAGGTTCGGGAGTTCGCTCTTGTACCGCCCAAATTGCAAGCCGGTCGGGTTGACCGCATCCGATGCGCCGTTTGATCCTGCCGCCCTGGACATCCTCGCCGTGGACCGGGCCGTGGCCGGCCAGTTCTAAACCTCGGGTTGTGGCCTCGACAAGCGCGGTTACTGGTGCCATGCAGCCCCTTTTGAGGCCGCTCCCCCGCCTGTTTTCAAACGCCGATAATAATGATTCTGTCAAGCTGCCGAGTCGGGACACCGCGGTTCCTAACCACGACCGCGTCAGTTAGATCGACGGTGCCGTCCACGGATTGATAACCGAACGACTATGTGCGCAATGATTTTGCAATGAAATCGTCGAACTCACCTTCCGAGAACCTCTTTTCGTACTTAGCGGCCAAGCATGCAGCAGGAGCCGACATTGAGGGACTCCTGAGTCAACTTCCCTCGCATGCCGATAGGGCCGAGCTACGTCAGGCCGTTGAGCAGGTCGTCAACGACGCAGAGTTCCCACAGGAGCTGATTGCTCGTCACGCCGGTATCTCCCCAGTATCCATGCAACGTCTGCTGACCAAGTTCCGCAACGACGCAAAAGACCCTCACGACCTAGTCCTGGCCTTGCCGGAAGAAGGCGACGCAAAGCCGCGTTATCAGGCGGCTTTTGTGATTCTTGGACAAATGATGACAACGGCCTTTGGCCTGCCACCAGCAAACGGAGAAGACAAACGCAAGTGGCAGCTCGCGAATTTAGTGGTGAATTGGATGCATGGATTTCCGCTCGCAAGACTTATCGAACAACGATCGGGACGGAACGTGCCCATAGCCAAGGCAATTCGGGACGTCATGGCCGATATTGAAACTGTGGCACGGTTTCAAGCGCCTAAGTATCTGTCGTGCTACAACGACATCCTCAAGGTCTACGCAGCAGAACGAGGAGTTCATGATATCGCCGACGGCCCCGACATAACCATGTTGCTGGAACTCGGTGTTTCGCGCGCAAGTGAAGTAGTAATGATGTCCCTGGGGTTGTCCCGGACGGCAACGGTAGCCATAGCCGGGTACGTCACTGCCGATAGCTGGACTACCGAAGAGTGCTTGGCATGGCTTTCGAGGACGAAACATCGAGGGTATGGATATTCCCGTGCTTGTGCAACAGGAAATTATGGATCTGGTCGAGTCCCTTGCCATGAGTTCACGCGACAGTACATCCAGGAAGGCATAAACAACAGCGCACGTGAACGCCCGATTTGTCAGCGGCAAATCGATAATCTTTTCTCGGAAGCGAACCGCAATCCAGTTGAGGGGAAGACGATGGCTGAACAAGTCGACGTGAGTAAGGCCGTAGAAGGCATTGGCAAGGTCTTTCGGAGTGCGTCGGCGCAGCTCATCGAGCAGGTTGAAAGCGTCAAGGAAGCCGCCAAAGAGACAGTCGATAAAATGGCCGTGAAGGCGCCGGACGCCTACGAGGAGGCGATAGCGGATTACAACGCAGCCTTCGCTGGGATGAGCGACAAGGGGCTTTCGCTCCTGCGCCAGCGCGAACGGTCGGCGGACCTGATCGAGTTTGTCGAGCTGTTGGTGAACAGCATCGCCAACACCCCGAAGTCGTTCGAGACCTCCTTCGGCGAGATCGGCGACTACAAGGCCGAGTTTTTGGATGCGGAGGAGTTCGCCCGGAAGGACCTGGAAGCTGCGCAACGGTCTGCTGCCGGCGCCGGCGCTGGGTTTGCCGCGGGAGCTGCAGTCGCGAGCGTGGCGCCAACGGCCGCGATGTGGGTCGCCACCACTTTCGGCACTGCCTCAACTGGTACCGCAATCTCAGCTCTCTCCGGAGCCGCTGCGAGCAACGCCGCTCTTGCATGGCTTGGGGGCGGCGCATTGGCTGCCGGAGGTGGAGGCACCGCGGCAGGCGGCGCAATACTGGCGCTGGCCGGCCCCGTCGGATGGACGGTTGCAGGAGCCACCCTCCTCGCCTCAATCGCGTTGTTCGCAAAGAAAAAGTTCGACAACCTCGCGGCAAAGGAGGAGGCGCTTGCTGCTGTAAAGCGCAACACCGCGTCGGTCAAAAGCGATGATGCAAAGATCGACGACCTCCTCCAGAAGACCACCACGCTTCGCGTAGAGCTGGTGAAGTGCTACGGCCAGGCACTGCCGTACTTTGGTGCCGACTTCCGTTCCCTCTCCGATTCCCAGCAGCAGGAACTCGGCGTCCTCGTGAACAATACGAAGTCGTGTGCAGCACTGCTGAGCAGACGCATCGAGCGGGATGTGACTGATGGATGACCTGCCGAAGTTGGTCAGGAGCAATCAGAAGCAGGCAGTCGCTTCATGGGTGAACTACCTCAACCAACTCCGCATTGACGACCTGCTGAGCTCTTTCAGGCAGCAGGACGAGAACCTGCTGAACGCACTCACCAGCATCGATGAAGCTATTCGGAAGATTGACCTTGAGGTGGTCACCGCCAATCGCGGCGGACAGCACGGAATGCACGGCTTCATCGCGGAGATCGCGGAGGTGGGTATCTCCAATGCCCGGCAACAGATCCTGGGCCAAGCGCAGGTCTACCAATGGGTGAACGATAACGGGCCCGTGGACCTAATCCGCAGCGGGGTGGAGATCCAGCAAAAGTTCGTCGCAGCAGGTGGCCGCTTCTCCCTAGGAGCAATTATCGAACACCTCCAGAAGTATCCCGACTTCGTCCAGAACGGCGGGAAGTACCAGATACCCGCTGATTACTTCGAGGTGATTAAGGAGATGTACTCCACGCCGCCCGAGGAAGCCGGAAAGCTCCTGTCGCGCAGCGGAGACGGACCCTCCTTTAAGGACTGGCAACGAATCGATGCGTTCTTCCAAGACGGATCGATCGGTATTGAAACACTCGAACCATCGACGCTCAAGTACCACGAGGTACAGAGGGGCGCTTACGAGTCGACCATGGCGGCCGAGGAAACCTCCCTCCGTTCTACCGACCAGGCACTTCGTGACAACGCCTATCAGGAGAGCCTGCCAAACCTGCAAGAAGGAGCAAAAGCCACACTCGCAGCCGCCGCGGTTGAGGGCGGTACAGCTTTCGTGCTGGCCGTGGCCGCCAAGCGTCGCGAAGGCAAGAGGCTCAAAGAGTTCAGCGAGCAGGACTGGATCGACATCGCAGGAGAGACCGGCTTCAGCTTCGTCAAAGGCGGAGTACGCGGCCTCAGCATCTACACGCTGACGAACTTCACTGCCACATCAGCGGCCGTCGCAAGCTCAATTGTCACCGTCGCCTTCGGTATCGCAGACCAAGCGAATAAGCTCCGCTGTGGCGAGATCGACCAGCTCGAGTTCATCGAGAACTCCGAGCTCGTCGCCTTGGAAGCCGCGGTGAGCGCACTGTCGTCTTTTGTCGGCCAGGCGCTCATCCCAGTTCCAGTACTCGGCGCCGTTATCGGCAACACGGTCGGCACAATAATGTACAAGGCGGCCGCATCATCCCTCTCGAAGGGAGAGGCCGAGCTGATCGAACGCTATCTCAGCGAGCAGCGCGTGCTCGACGATCAGCTCGCCGGCGAGTACCAGGAGCTCATAGAGAAATTGGATCGAGGCATGTCCGACTATCTCGGCTTACTCGAACGAGCCTTCTCGCCTGACGTGCAGGTCGCACTCATTGGATCAGCCGAACTCGCACGACGGCTGGATGTGCCTGCAGACGAAATTTTGGACTCCGACGAGAAGGTTCACGCCTATTTTCTCGACTAGTTTTTACGCTCAGAACAAAGGTGTCCTGAGTCCTTGCCATTCTTGCAGTGAGTGGATGGACGCGATGGTAGGCCCTCTAAATGAGCTGCGTGGGAGGAAGCTGCTTCGGATGCATTCCGTTGGCGTGGCGGAGATATTGATAGACCGTTTCCCTGCTGATTCCGTAGTCACGGGCGAGGACAACTTTCGGGATTCCGCTGCCCGCGCGTTGGACCAGCTCGGCTGCCCGTTCCGGTGTCAGCGTCTTCTTTCTTCCCTTGTACACGCCGCGTTGCTGGGCCAAGGCGATGCCTTCCCGCTGACGCTCTCGAATGAGGGAGCGTTCGAATTCGGCGAAGGCTCCCATGACCGAGAGCATGAGGTTAGCCATGGGGGAGTCCTCACCAGTGAAGACGAGGTGCTCCTTGATGAACTCGACACGTACCCCTCGTTTCGTAAGCCCTTGAACGAGGGCACGAAGGTCATCCAGGTTGCGGGCAAGCCGGTCCATGCTGTGCACCACGACTGTGTCCCCGTCGCGGGCGAACCGAAGCAGTTCTGTCAGCTGCGGCCGCGCAGTGTCCCTGCCGGAAGCTTTGTCCGTGAAGACTCGGTCGAGAACCTGCCCCTCGAGTTGGCGTTTCTCGTTCTGATCAAGGGTGCTGACCCGGACGTAACCGATACGCTGACCAACCATGACCGCCTCCAACTCTTAGTTGCGTGGAATTGTCCAAACATCCGGGAGGAGCGTCAAGAGTCAGCTCTGCTACCGAGGGCGCTACCTGTGAGTAGGCGAGTTTCGGCCGCGGCGGGGAACACACGCGCAGATGATGCATCACATGCCATACGCAGCCCTCTAGTTTACATAACGTGGCTATCGGCCTGACCAAATTTGAGTAGGGGGAGCGGTTGACCCCTTGTAGACACTCCGGCCGGGCTGGCCTCATGGGTCGAAGCACCTCTCTTGCCCTTCAGCTGACTCAGATCTTCTTTTGCCCGGCACGCCTGAACAGATAGATTCCTGCGACATGACCCTTGGTGACTACGCCCTGCCCAGTTGCCAGCACACGGTTGGTAGAAGTCGACCCGGTTTCCACGAAGACATAACCGGCGTGCTCAAGATGCCAGCCAAGGGCTTCGATCTGCCCCAGGGTTACAGCAGTCGAAGCAGCCTGGACCAGGCGGTTTTCGGAGGACCCGAACGAAGAGTGTGAGCCAGCCAGAGAACTTACTTCCATCTCGACCTGAAAGAACTGGTCTCCATTTTGGTATGCCGTCTCTGCGAGGCCCACAGGGCTGTTTTTGTACGCTTCTTTAGCCCGTTCTGCTTCGCGCACCCGGACGCGTTCCTCATTGGCCGCCTGGCGTTCCCGCTCCTGATCGGCCCATTTTTCCCGCAAGCTCATTTAGTCCTCAATCGTCATCAGTTATCAGGGAGTCGGGCATTATGAATCCAAGTCGCTGCCCAGCACATTCACACCATAAGGCGGGCAGACAGATCTCAAAGGCTAGGCCTCGCAATGATTGGGCTGTGTCGGGTGAAGTGCCTGCCAAGAGTCTGGTTTCGAGCACACGGCGATCCCGCTCCCCTGCGTAGCTTTACATAACGTCGGTTATCGGCATTCAAAATGGAAGGTGTTCCGAGAACCCTATTGGAGCCATCCCGAAGTGAGATGGCCGACGCCTCGCTTGGGGTGGAGCATTCGCCAGGCCGTTTGTGCAGTATGACGTGAACAGGGAGCGCCATGGGCTATACCCGCTACTACTTTCCTGGCCTGAGGGCGACTGCCGAGGTAATCGCTGATGCGCGCATGATCGTGGCAGCATCAGGCCGTAACCATCTGCGGCCCGAACGGCCAAGGACTTTCCATCATCCCTGAGCATTAGGCTATCCGGTTGAACGGCCTCAAGGCTGCCGGCAAAGCATTCGAAACATTCCATCTGCGGAGCGCCAGGAAGCTCGGATATCCAAGGATGACTGGGTCTAGTAAGACTTGGAACCGGCCTTAGGACGAGGTAGTTACAGCGGTCTTGATAGCCGCTGCCGTCCGGGCGCTGAGATCGAGAACGGACCTCGTCATGAGCGACGGGCTTTGGGATGACTGGACCGCCGGTCTCCATCTGTTCGAGAGTGCGGTGCGGCCACTGGCGCACCAAGACAAGATCGGACTGGAGCTCTACATCGAGCGGATGCGGCCGGAGTCTTTCCTAGCTGACTGCTCAGCGTCACCGCAGCTCCTACCCCCGCAGCGCACCCAGCCCCGAAATCAGCGCCTCGAGCCCCAGACTGAAAGCCGCATCCGCGGGGGACCGGTCGTTATTCGCCGCACTCCGCACGGCGGCGGTGAAATGAGGCGTCGAGCCGGCCATCGTGCCCGAATCGAAAATATCCGCCGGTGCCGTGACGTCGTATGCGGAGCCGAAAATAAAGGACTCCAGTGCCACGATCGAGGACACCACCCGATCCTGCGGGAATCCGGCGTCGAGAAATCCCTTGCTCACGGTCTCGTACATCGCCAGCGTCTGCGGCGCGTCCGTCACCGGAAGAACGGCAATGACCGGAATGAGCGGCGTATGCCGGGCGAAGACATTCCGGTAGCTCCACGCCCAGCTTCGTACCGCCTCTTCCCAGGGAGCCGAGCCAAAATCGGACACATCCACCAGTGAGGTCAAATGGTCCTCCACCAGGAGCAGGACGTCCCTTTTCGAGGCCACATGGTTGTAAAGGGCCGACGGCGCCACGTCCAGTTCCTTGGCCAAGCCCGCCATGGTGAGGCCGTCGTAGCCCTTGCGGTTGATGAGTTCCAGCGCCGCCGCCGTGATCCCCGCCTTGTCCAGCAGTGCGGCGGACGGCCGTCCCGCACGCCTCCTGGCCCCCGCATTTCCAGCGGGGGTCCCGGAATTCCCCACGGAGCGTCCCTGTACAGCTGGTCCTGCCGGCATCACTGGCCTTTCGTCGGTGGTCTCCAGCATTATTCCATCCGGCACTTCCGGTCCCGGAGCCAAACAGCTATTATTCTAATAAATGAACGTCATTCATTTACTGGTTCCCGGCAAAGGAACCCAAGAGAGGACATCATGCTGAACCTGAACCGCGACGTCGTGGTCGTCGGAGCCGGGCCCTCGGGACTCACCGCAGCCCGCGAACTGAAGAAGGCCGGCCTCAGCGTCGCCGTGCTGGAGGCCCGCGACCGCGTAGGCGGCCGCACCTGGACCGACACCGTGGACGGGGCCATGCTCGAAATCGGCGGCCAGTGGGTTTCCCCGGACCAAACCGTGCTCCTGGACCTCCTCCAGGAACTCGGCCTCCGGACCTACCCGCGCTACCGGGAGGGCGATTCCATGTACATCGGCAAGGATGGCATCCCGGTTCGCTACGCCGGCGACACCTTCCCCGTGGACCCGGACACCGAAGCCGAAATGAACAAGCTCATCAGCCTGCTGGATGGCCTCGCCGCCGAGATCGGCCCCACCGAGCCCTGGGCCCACCCCAAGGCCCGGGAACTGGACACCGTCTCCTTCCACCACTGGCTGCGCCGGCACTCCGCGAATGAAGAGGCCTGCAGTAACATCGGCCTCTTCATCGCCGGCGGCATGCTCACCAAGCCGGCCCATGCCTTCTCCGCCCTGCAGGCTGTGCTGATGGCCGCCTCCGCGGGGTCCTTCACCCACCTCACGGACGAGGACTTCATCCTGGACCGGCGTGTTGTGGGCGGCATGCAGCAGGTCTCGCTGCTGCTGGCGCAGGAGCTGGGGGACGACGTCGTCCTTAACTCTCCGGTGCGTACCATCAACTGGGAGCCGGACGCCGACGGCGGCCACCGCGTCACCGTCGAATCGGACCGTGCCACCGTCAACGCCCGGTTCGTGATCATGGCGGTGCCGCCCAACCTCTACTCGCGGGTCTCCTTCAACCCGCCGCTGCCGCGCCGCCAGCACCAGATGCACCAGCACCAGTCCCTGGGCCTGGTCATCAAGGTCCATGCCGTCTACAGCCGCCCGTTCTGGCGGAACTCCGGCCTCTCCGGCACCTGCTTCGGCGCCGGGTCCCTGGTCCAGGAGGTTTACGACAACACCAACTTCGGCGATACCAGGGGCACCCTGGTGGGCTTCGTCTCCGATGAAAAGGCCGACGCCGTCTTCGAGTTGGGTGCCGACGAACGCCAGCGTGCCATCCTGGAGTCGATCGCCGGCTTCCTCGGCGCTGAAGCGCTTGAGCCCGAGGTCTACTACGAGTCCGACTGGGGCTCGGAGGAATGGACCCGCGGCGCCTATGCCTCCAGCTACGACCTCGGCGGGCTTCACCGCTACGGCAAGGACCAGCACGTGCCGGTCGGACCCATCTACTGGTCCTCCTCCGACCTCGCCGCGGAAGGCTACCAGCACGTGGACGGCGCAATCCGGATGGGGCTCCGCACCGCTGCCAGCATCCGCGAAGCAGCGAAGTTGCCCGTTCCGGCCTAAAGCGGGACCGGCCCGGCTGGAATGTAAGCATGCTTACCAATAGGCTGGCGGTGGGGAGCGTCCCCGCACGCAGACGAATGAGGTGAGACATGACCGACACCGGGAGCATCAGCAAGGTTACGGACATCATCAACCACTCCCACATCGGGATGTTGACTACCATCAACGAGGAAGGCGCACTCGTCAGCCGGCCGCTCGCCGTCCAGGATGTTAAGGACGACGGCGACATGTGGTTCTTCACGGGCCTCGGCACCTCACAGGTTGCGCATGTCCGGGCTGACCCGCGCGTTAACGTTTCCTTTGGCAAGAACACCGAGTGGGTTTCCGTCGCGGGGACCGCAGAGGTGGTGACGGACCGGGCAAAGATCCGTGAAATGTGGAACCAGGCTGTCGAAGCGTGGTTCCCCGACGGACCGGACACCCCCGAGGTGTGCCTGCTCCGGATCGACTCCGACTCAGCCGAATACTGGACCAGCCCTGGCGGAACGGCCGCCACGGTGCTCCAGTGGGCCAAGTCCAAGGTCACCAACAGCCGGATGAGCGTCGGCGAGAGCGGCAGGGTGGAGCTTTAGTCCAGCTCCACCCTTTGCAGCGCTGCGAGAACCTCCGGCAGCAGGAGATCATTCCGTCCCCAGGCGGGATCGAAGACCTCCACGTACCAGGAGTCGGACAGCAGCAGGGCCAGGGCATCGTTGGTTTCGTCCGCCCAGTCCTGGACCTGCTCCTCCTCCACCGGATTTTCGCTTGACCCGAGGACCGTGGTCACTTCTGTCCCGGTCAGGGTCACAGGTATTGCTGCGCTGCTGGCCTCACCGGGAGCATGGGCCACCGTCACCAGTTCCGTGCGGGTGGACAGGGCCAGCAGCGCAGTGGCCGCGGCGGCGGAGCAGAATCCTGTTACGTACTGCCGCTGCGCAGCCGATTCGGTCCTGATGCCGGGCTGGGACTCCTTCGTGAAAATCCCGTTTCGGTTCAGCTCGGCGAGGGCAGCAGCAAGCGGCCGGGTTTCATCGTCGAAGCCGGGCGCGAACGTGCCCGGCTGGTACTGGCTTGCCCCTTCCAGCCACCGGGCGGTCAGCTCGCCGGCGGCCGCAAGCGTCGTGGCCTGCCGCCAGACCCCGCGGTCTTCCAGCAGCCGGCCGAACTGGTCACGGGTTGGCAATTCCTGAGGATCCATCTTCGGATGCTATCGCCGCTGCGCGCTCCGTTCCATGGAAGCGACACAACGGGTAACGTCCGGCCCTAAGCCTGCTCGGCGGGGATGCCTGCTGCCCTCTCGGCGGCGGCGAGGGTGGCACCGAGGCTGGTGACGGCGTCGGGATACCCCTGTTGGGGGGCCATGCGCAGCGCCTCAGCCTGCCGCATTGCCTTGATGAGGGCGGAGGTTTCCGGTGTCCGGACATCGGTCAGTGCCGGGTAATCGATCAGGCAGGCCGGATCCAGCTCGTACCGGCGCCACCGCGCGATCAGTTCGTCGTGGCGCGCCTGCGCTTCCCGGTGCGCGGCCACCTGCTGCAGGGATTCCCGGCGGCCGCTGCGCCACGCGAAGTACCGCGGGCTGCTCCGGTACGCAGCCACTCCGGCAGCCACACCAGCACCGCCAAGGAACAGTCCTGCCCAAGGGGATATGAACGCCGGGATCAGCAAGGCGGGAACAGCCACGCATGCGCCCAGGAACAGATCCCAGAAGAGCTGGTCCGACCGTTCCGCATTGTCCTCCCGCGCGAGGAGGGAACGGCGCCGGATGACAAAGACCGTGGCCGCCACGCTGGCCACCAGCACCAGGCCGCACAAAACCACCGCACCTGTCCCCTGCAGCACGCCCTGCACTGCGGCTTCCGCCATGTCTGACACCTTGCACCTCCGGCATTGAAGGCCCGGACAAACAAACCCGGGTGGTTCTTCCATTGCAACGTTTTCCGGCCGCCCGGTCAATGGCCGGAACCCCGGGTTCAGGGCACGCCCGGAAGTCCCTTTCTGCCCGGGGCAAGGCACCGTACCGTGGGACCATGAGAATCAAAATGTGCAGCATCCACGTCAAGGACCCGGCCGCCGCCCACGCCTTCTACACAGGGACCCTGGGCTTTGAGACCCTGATGGCCATGCCGGAGTACAACCTGTACATCATCAAGGACCCGGGCGCCGGCAACGGATCTGTCGGGCTGTTGCTGGAGCCCAGCGACAACCCCATCGGCGCCACGTACATGAATGCAGTGCACGACGCCGGGCTCCCCGCCGTAGTGTTCGGCGTCCCGGATGTGCAGGCTGAGTACGAGCGCCTGCTCGCGGCCGGGGTCAGCTTCAAGAGCGGCCCCACGGAGGATCCCTCCGGGATCAGCGCTGTGTTTGACGACGGCTGCGGGAACTTCGTCCAGCTGCACCAGGACTGACGCGACCTGGCGGGGTAGCCGTGAGGCAGGCCTGCCCTGACAAGCCTAGGTTTTGGGCGGCTATTCGGCCTTGGCGCGGGCCTTCTTGGCTTCCTTCTTGGAGGATTCTTCCTTGACGCGCTGGGCCTCGGCCCGGACGGCGGCGTGCGTGGCGCGCTCGGTGACCAGCCACTGCGGGGGAGCCTGGAGCAGCGCGGTGATTTCCGCCGTCGTCAGCGCTTCCTCGACGCCGCCACGGGCCAGCCCGCTGATGGAAACGTTCAGCTTCTGCGCCACCACCGGGCGGGGATGCGGGCCGTTGCGGCGCAGCTCGGCGAGCCACTCCGGCGGGTTGGCCTGGAGCTCGGCGAACTCGGCACGCGTGATGGTTGAATCCTGGAACTCCTGCGGTGTTGCGGGCAGATAGATGCCAAGTTTCTTGGCAACGGTGGCCGGCTTCATGGACTGGGAGTTTGCAGAGGTCATGCTTCAAGGGTATCCGGGCGGACGGTACTGTGAAGACGTGCCCTCCGACAACATCCCCCAAAGCCCTGCCCCCGCTGAATCTCCGGAGCAGGAGGCACCCCGCGTGCTCCGGTTCGCCTACGTGGCCGGCGTGACGCCCGGGAAGTGGATCCGCCGCTGGGAAGAGCGCGTTCTGGATGTCCCGCTGGAGTCTTTTATGTCCGACGACGGCGCGCAGGTTGAAGTGCTGCGCAACGGTTCCGCCGAGCTCAGCTTTGTCCGGCTTCCCGTGGAGCGCGAGGGCCTGAACGTCATTCCGCTCTATGAGGAGCAGCCGGTGGTGGTGGCGCCCAAGGGCCACGAAATTTCGGTCTTTGAAGAGGTGGCCCTCGCGGACCTTGGCGAAGAAACCTTCCTGGACGTGGCGGAAATGGGCGGGCCCGAAGCTGCCCTTCAGGTGGTGGCCTCAGGGGCCGGCCTGGTGATCCTGCCGATGTCCGTTGCCCGGCATTTCAACGTCAAGGACACCGTGGCGCGGCGGCTGACAGGCGCCCCGGGCACGGAAATCGCCTTGGTGTGGCCCGCGGATTCCACGGACGAAGTGATCGAGGAATTCATCGGGATCGTGCGCGGCCGGACGGCGCAGAGTTCCCGCCAGCCTTCGGCGCAGCCAACGAAGGTAAAGAAGGATCCCAAGCCGGACCGGCGCGGAACCGGAGCCAAGAAGGCGCCCAAGGTTGCCCAGCGGTACGCCCCGAACCCGGACAAGGGCCGGGGCAAGGGCTCCCGGAAGAAGGGCAAGCGCTAGCCAGTACTGCACAAACGCAGGGAAGGCCGGCTCCGTGCGGAGCCGGCCTTCCTTGCTGTCACGTCCTAGGTGTTTGGCCTAGGTGTTTTTGACGTGGTCTGTGGCGTCTGTGGCGCGGTCTTTGACGTCGGTGGCGGCGTGTTGGCCTTCGGTTTTGACGTTTTGGGCGGCGTCGGTGGCGGTGGCTTTGACGTTTTCCATGGCTTGCTGGGCGGGTTCCTTGAGGTCCTGGGCCATGTCCTTAGCGGCGTCGGTGACCTGGGTGGCGAGGGGCTCGGCGGCGGTCTTGAGCTGCTGGGCTGCCTCGCGTTCCTTGTCGCTGGCGGGGATCAGGGAGGAGATGAGCATCCCGGCGCCGAACGCGATCAGGCCCGCGGCCAGGGGGTTGCCCTGGGTTTTGGCTTTGACCTGGTCCGGGGCGTTGGAGATCGCGGTGCCGGCGTCGGACAGCGTGGAGGCCACGTTGTCCCTGGCCCCGTGCAGGGTGTCCCCGGTGGAGTGCATCGCGTTGCTGGTGTGCCCGGCGCCGGAGTGCATCCGGTTCTGGACGGTGTTGGTGGCTGAGTCTGCTGTGCCCATGATTTTCTCCTTCACGCCGGTGACCGCGTCTTTTACTTTGTCGGTTTGGCGGTGGACGATGTTGGACGGGGTGACTTTGTCGGCGACCGCGTCAACGTTGGTGCCCAGGCGGGCGCGGGTGGCTTCTATGTCTGAACGGATTGCGTCCGGGTTATCGCTCATCGGTTTACCTCACCTGGTTTTAGGGTTGGGGGAATTTCGGACAGGGTCTCGCCGGTCTGGGGCAGGCCCTTGATCTGTTTGAGTTCCTTGCGCCCGATGGAGGCCAGGACCGCGGCGGTGATGCCCCAGACCACGGCGACGATCAGGGCGGCCCAGCCCAGGGGCATCAGGGCGCCGAGGGCGAACATCAGGGCCAGGGACAGGAAGACGAGCACGAAGTGCCCGGCCACGCCTGCGCCGGCGAGCATGCCCGAGCTCTTGCCGGCCTTGGTGGCGGATTGTTTGAGTTCGGCCTTGGCGAGTTCCACTTCCTGGCGCATCAGCGTGGACAGGTCGCGGGTCACGTCCCCGAGCAGCTCACCCAGCGAGGCGTTATCAGCCTTCAGGTGCGCCTCACTCGGGGGCATCTCCGGAATAGAACTACTCACAGCTGGCGTCCTTCCGTCGAACGGTAAGTGCCGTCGGCAGCGCTGTAGCTGCCGTCCTCATCGCGGTAGGGGTCATCCTCGTACCGCAGGGGGCTGTCTACTGCAGTCCCCCCGGGGAGGGTTGAGGTGGACACCGGAGCCCTCGTGCCTACTGCCGGCTCGTCAAAGAGGTCGTCAGTGCCGGCGGCATAGACGGTCTCCGGGTGAAGGGGCGCAACCGGCTGGGGCTGAACCGACTGCGGGGAAACGCCCTGGACTGCCGCCTGTGCCTCGGGTGCTCCCGCCGTGAGACCACGGGTGAGCCGTCCGGCCAGGACGCCTGCGCCGGCTGCGACCAGCAGGAACGTGCCGGGGCGGTTGCGGGCGAACCTCTGGACTTCGCCGAGAAGGTCTCCCGGCTGCTTGGTCTCAAGCCAGGAGGCTACCGTTTCGGTGGTGCTGGCAGCCTGGCGGATCAGGTCGCTGGCCACGCCCTGCTGGTCAGGTGCCTCGGCCATGCTCTGCAGCTGGCTGGAAATGGAGCGGATGCCTTCCGCTGCCTTCTGCTGCTGCGTTCCCGCCTGGCTTGTCAGGCCCGACTTCGCCTGGTGCAGAAGATCCTGCGCACTGGTCTTCGCCTCGGAGGCCACATGCGCGGCTTCCTCCTTGGCGGTCTGGGCAACGCCCTGGGCTGCGGAGGCGGCCTGGCCGGCAACCTGCGAAGCTTCTTCCTTTGCCGCCTGGCTCTTGGAGCCTCCGGCGGAACCTGCGGCGGGGGAGGTGCCGTAGCGTTCTTCAGCGCCTGTGTCCTGTGCACCGAAAGTATCGGTGGTAGCAGGGCTGGATGTCTGGGGCCATTGGTTCTCTGTCATCGGGCTCTCTTTCATGAAGGGTCAGCTGGCGATCAAGAACCAGCAGTGCTGGCTAGTAGTAAGCATGGTTACTAATTAGATACTAAGCACACTTCCCTTTTGAAGCGCAAGGGCTGCCGAATATATGGCTGCCGGGCAGCGTCTTTGGCCGCAGTGATAGTAAGCCTACTTGCGAATCGGATGCTAAGCATGCTTATTGTAGAGAATGTAGCGACGCAAGAAGAGGTGATCACACCCTGCACTTCGCCACCCACAGGAAGGCCACGGCCCGATGACCAGCAACCTTGATCCAGATGCCCGGACCAGCTATCGCCTGATTACGTTGGCAGCCCGGCTGGTGCAAAGGCGGCAGGACGATGCCTTGGCGCACTTGGGCCTGACACGGGCTGCCGTCATAGCTTTGGAAAATTTGGCCGCCGGGCCCCTTAACCAGGAGCAGCTCGCGGAGGCCATCCGCGTCCAGAGCCAGACCTTGGGACGCGTATTAATCCGGCTGGAGGGCGCCGGGCATATCACCAGGACCCGCCAGTCCACCGACCGCAGGCAGTTCAAAGTTGAATTAACGGAATCCGGCGCCGCGGCCCTGGAAGCTGCGCGCCGGGCGGAAATCAACGCATATCCGGATGATCCAAGTATTGGCTGGAAGGTCCTCAGCGAGGAACTGGCAAAGTTTGTGAGTGCCTTGCCTGCGGACCGGGAGCATGGCGTAGTCCCGTTTGCCGCCACTGAACACCGCACGGTGAGGCGGCCCCAAGGCGGCCGCGGCAGCGGCCTCCGCGGCGTGGACCAGCCCCGCCCCTGAGGTGCGGCCGGACCGCCCCAGAGGCGCTTGTCCGACGCCGGGCGGGCTGTCACGTGTGCGGCCAGGCAGCGTAGCTAAGCCGCGCAGGCGTCCTTGAGTGCCTGGACGGATTCGCCCGGCACTTCGTCTCCGGCCGCGGCGATCTGGCCTAACGGCGTCGTGATCTCTGCGGGTACTCCGGCTGTACGTGCGGCGGAGACCAGGCCGGCCAGCGCCTGCTTGTCCTCCACGCTGACCAGGCCGTCCTGCACCACCGCGCAGACCTGCCGTTTCACTTCGGCAGCGCCTGCGGCGGCTACCTTGGAGGCGGCGTCGCTGGCGGCATTGCCGGCAGCCTCCTCAACGGCACCACAGCCGGCGAGGAGCAGGAAAAGGGGAGCGGCGGACAGGGCGGCAAGGCGGCGTTTCATCAGCCCAGCCTATCGGTCCGAGGCAAACCCGTGCCGGAACAGGGCATCCCGGCAGGACCCCTGCTCAATTCCTGCTGATTAGCGCCTGCTCGCCGCCGGAACGCCGAGGATGCTGTCCAGCAGCGCGTTCCGGAACTTCCCGTCAGGATCGTGGGCCGATGCCAGCGAGCGGAAGTCGGCGAAACGCGGATAGAGCGACTCCCAGTCATGGCCGGCCGGGGAGAACAGTTTGCCCCAGTGCGGTCGGGTTCCGAAGGGCCGAAGTACTTCCTCAAGTTCCGGCAGGACCGCCTCCACCTCAGGCTGCAGCGGCTTCCACGTGAAGTGGAGGGCCACGCTCTGCTGCCGGTAGAAGGGGCTGAGCCAAAATTCATCGGCAGCACCGGTGCGGATCTCGGAGACAAACAGCAGCGGCGCGAGCTTGGGCGCGAGCCCCCGCACCGCCTCGATGGCGGCCGGGGCGTGCTCCAGGGGCAGGATGAATTCGCTTTGCAGTTCCTCACCCTTGCTGGGCGTGAACTCATGGCGGAAATGGGGCAGGCGGTCCAGCCACTGGCCCGGCTCGTCCATCTGGAGCGTGCAATTCTCGGCGGACATGTCCGGCAGCGGGTGCCTGGGGGTGCGGGCGGCTGTGGCACCGAACAGCTTACCCAGCGGCGGCTCCGAATCCAGTGCCTTGAGCCACACCTGGCTGATGGAACCGCCGGCGTAGTCCGTGAAGAGGCTGACGCTGTAGGCGCTGGACACGATTTCCGGAAAGTTGGCCAGCGCGCGGTCCCATGGCAGGTTCTCCAGGACGCGCTGGCGCATGCGGAAGCTCGGCCCGACGCTGAGTTCCAGGCCGGTGATGATGCCCAGGGCGCCGAGACCCACCACGCCGGCCAGGAATTCGTCGCCGTCCGCGCGGGAGAGGGACGCCTGTTCACCGGAGGGCCGCACCAGGTGGATCGCTTCGACGGCACCGGCCAAGGACTGGTTGTCCACCCCGGATCCGTGCGTTCCAGTCTGGACCGCACCCGCCACGGAGATATGCGGAAGGGACGCCAGGTTGTGGATGGCCACCCCGGACTGTTCCAGCGAGCGGCACAGCGTTCCGTAGCTGACCCCGCCGCTGACACGGACGGTCCGGCGCTCCGGGTCCAGTTCGATCTCCCGGGGCAGGCCGTCCAGGAGCACGTGGACGCCGTCGGTGTCGCCAACCCGGTTGAACGAGTGGCGGGACCCCAGGGCTTTGACCCGGCGGGCCCCGGCCACGATGTCTGCCAGTTCTTCCACTGACGACGGCTGCCGGACCTCCGATGAGGCGTACTCGAGGTTCCCTGCCCAGTTCTTCATTGAGTCGGCTTTCCGGTCGGTGGTGGAAATGGCTCCCTCAACTGTCAGCGCTAACAATCAGGCTGTCAAGGCGCGTCCGTTCCCTTCCTGCCGGGCGGCGGAGCTGGTGCGCGGCGGCGGGACCCGACGGCGGCCGGTGGCTTCGAAAGCGGCTGCAAGCTGCAGCAGGCAGGTGTCACTGTAGGCCCTGCCTGCAAAGGTCAGTCCCACCGGCATGGCGATGTCCGCAGCCAGTCCCATCGGGACCGTTACCGTGGGGATGCCCAGATGCCGGGGGACCAGGTTGCCGTTGGACACCCAGACGCCGTTGCGCCAGGCCTGCTCTGCCGAGTGCTCGTTGCGGTCGGCGTCGGCAGGCCCGACATCCGCGGCGGCCGGGAACACCACCGCATCAAGGACCAGGCCGTCCATCCATTCTTCCAGGTCAATCCGGCGAGTTTTCTCCAGGCCGCGCAGCCCTTCGGCCAGATGGGGAATCCCGGACAGGACCGGCACCCCGTTGTCCCGTATCCACGCCGGGTAATCGCTGATGTCGTCCTCAAACCCGTGGTACCGGTCCGGCAGCCCGTCCGGGGCAGGGAAGATGCTCGCGCCGTCGACGTCGGACAGTCGGGAGAGGTTCGGGTCCCCGTTGGCGTCCAGGAAGTCGTGCCAGGCCCAGGCCGAGAGGTCAACGATCTCCCTGCGGAGGTATTCGGGTGACACCAGGCCCCTCGTGGCAATGCTGGGCGCGCCCGGCCGGTCTCCCTCATAGTTGGAGACCACCGGGAAATCCACCTCCACCACTTCCGCCCCGGCCGCCTCCAGCGCGCGGCGGGCAGCATCCCACAGATCCATGATGGAAGCCCTGGTCCGGATGCGCTGCCCGGTGGGCCCGCCAATCCCCGGGGCGGGAGCCGTGCCGGCCTCCGCATCGGCATTGATGTACATCCGCGGGACCCCCAGGCGTTTGCCGGCCAGCACGTTCGCCGCAGCTGCGGGGTCCGTGACGGCCAGCTCCAGGTAGGAGGCGGGGCGCACCTCGGACGCCTTTGGCACGTCAACCCATGGCTGCATCCGCCAGAAGTCGCCGCGGGTTTCGGCGTCGTCGGCCACCACCACGTCCAGCACCTCCAGGAGGTCATCCATGGTGCGGGTATGCGGAACCACCACGTCCATGGTGGGAACCAGCGGCCAGTTGCCGCGGACCGAGATCACGCCGCGAGAGGGGGTATAGGCGCAGAGTGCATTGTTCGACGCCGGCGCCCGGCCGGAAGACCAGGTCTCCTCCGCGAGGCCGAAGGCTGCGAAGCTGGCAGCCGTGGCGGTTCCGGAGCCGTTCGAGGATCCGGAGGCAAACGCCGCGGTCAGGTAATCCGCGTTGTAGGGGCTTTCCGCCCGGCCGTACACGCCGCGCTGCATGCCGCCGTTGGCCATGGGCGGCATGTTGGTGAGGCCGATCAGGACCGCCCCGCCGGACCGGAGCCGCTCGATGGTGAAGGCATCGCGCCGGGCCACAAGGTCCTTGAAGGCCGGTGAACCGGCCGCTACCGTCAGTCCCGCCACCTGGTAACTGTCCTTGGCGGTGTAGGGGATGCCGTCCAATGGGCCCAGGGTGGAGTTCCGCGCCCGCCGTTCGTCGGAGGCCCTCGCCTCCGCAATGGCCTCGGGGTTCAGTACCACCACCGAGTTCAGGCGGATGCCGGACCTGTCGTAGGCCTCGATCCGCTGCAGGTACTCGCGGACCAGCTCCTCGCTCGAGACCCGACCCGCTTCCAGTGCTTCGCGGAGTTGCCTGATACCTGCTTCCACCACGGTGAACGGGCTCACGCTGCCGCCTCCTGCCGCCCGGCCGGCGCCGGCTGCTGCTGGGTGATGCAATGGATGCCGCCGCCAAAGGCGAAGATGTCCCGCGCGTCCACCAGTTCTATGGTGCGGCCCGGATAGGCGCGTCCGAGTATTCCTGCGGCAACGGCGTCGTTCGGGTCATCGAAGCTGCAGAGGACTACTGCGTTGTTGGCCACGTAATGGTTGATGTAGGACCAGTCCACGAACCCCTCGTCGTCTTCAAGGGCGGCAGGGGCGGGCACATCGATGATGCGCAGCGGCCGGCCCTGGGCGTCGGTCTGCCCTGCCAGGACGGAATGGAGTTCCTGGTAGACCTCATGGTCGGGGTGGGCGGGATTGTCCTGGCGGTGCAGCAGGACAATGCCCGGGCCGGCGAAGGCAGCTACGATGTCCACGTGCCCGCGGGTGCCGAATTCACCGTAATCACGGGTGAGTCCGCGGGGCAGCCAGATGGCCTTGGTGGTTCCCAAGGCCTCGTGGATCGCGGCTTCCACCGATTCCTTGGTGGCGCCCGGGTTTCGCTGGGGATCCAGCTGCACCGTTTCGGTGAGAAGGACCGTTCCCTCGCCGTCCACGTGGAAGCCGCCGCCCTCGTTGACCAGGGAACTCGGATTGACCGGCACCCCTGCGTGCGCCGCGAGCACCCGGCCCACGTTCCGGTCCTTGCCCCATTGCGCCCACTGCTGGGCGCCCCAGCCGTTGAACACCCAGTCGACGGCGGCCACGGTACCGTCCGGACGGCGGGTGAAGGTCGGCCCGCTGTCACGCAGCCAGGCGTCATCGAGCGGAACCCCAAGGACGGTGATGCCCTCCCCGAGCCACTCCCTGGCGGCCGTCGTGTCACGGGGGTCAGCCAGCACGGTCACCGGTTCATAGCGGCTGATGGTGCGCGCAACGCGTGCCCAGGCCCCACGGGCGCGGTCAAGGGTGGGGCTCCCGGATGGGCCGAAGGTGTGGTTGGGCGGCGGGAAGGCCATGTAGGTGCCCAGGTGGGTTTCCCATTCGGCGGGCATGCGGGCGGGGGCTGCGTCGAGCGTCAATGCTGGGGCGGCAGGCGGAAAAGCGGATGAATAAATGAATGGCATTCATTTATTATGGAGACGGCGCTGCTGCCGCGCAAGGGGTTGGGAAGAAACTCCTGAATGATGGGCTAAGCAAGGTGCAGCCGTTACTGGCTCGCGTCGTCGCCCTTCCGGTCAACGGCTGCGAGGATCACCCGTGCCAGTTCCGCCGGCTTGGTGAACTGGGGCCAGTGCCCCGTGGGAAGGTCCACGAACTCCACGTCGCGGACCCGCGCCAGTTCGGCGACAAAGGGGTGGCCGGCGTCGATCCATTCGCGGAGCAGCGAGGAGGGGAATTCGCACGCAATCACGGTGGCCGGGACGTCATAGCGGCGGGTATCGTGCAGGTGCTGCCTGCCGTAGGCCACTCCCTTGGGTTGCGGGATGGCACGTGCGCGGAATGCTTCCCGCAGTCCGTCGTCGAGGTCAATGAGGTCGGCATCGTCGAAGCCTTCCCACGGCGGCAGCGGAATGTCGTCGCCGTCGGCCGGCAGTTCGTTGTTGATCACGTCGCCTTCACCCAGAGGACCGCTGTCCACGTAAATGGCTCGTTCCACCCGGTCCGGGCGCGCGTCCAGCGCGCCGTGGATGACGGCGCCGCCCCCCGAGTGGCCCACCAGGACCACCTTGCCCTCGAGAGCGTCAATGGCGGCAACCACAAAGTCGATGTGGTCCTGGAGGCTGATGCCTGACCGGTCCGCGTCAAGGGATTCAAGGCCGGGCAGCGTGAGTGGATGCGGCCGGTGTCCCGCGGCCTCCAGTGCCGGGACCACCTCCTGCCACGAAGAGGCATCCAACCAGAAACCGGGTACCAGGATGATGTCCATGCTGGAACCCTAACTTGTTGCGGCAGGCGTGGGTAGCGTCAGGGGAGCTTGTGCAGCGGCAATTGGCGGGCCGGTGACAGGGGCGTGTAGTCCAGTGATTTAAGCGGGAGCGGCCCCTTGTCCGTGACCGTTTTGATGGCGTGCTGTTCCGAGCGCGGGAAGACGAGCGACGTCAGTGTTTGCTCGCCGTCGTTGACGAACACTTCGACGGAAGAGTAGTCAACGAAGACAGTCAGCTTCACAAGGCCGTCTTTCGCCGGGGCTGTTGCAGTCCGCCGCTGGGTGAAGAGCGGGCCCAGGTCTCTGTCGGCGGGGTGCTGCCGGTCCAGGAACACGGTGCCGTCCTGGAAGTTGTAACCGATGGCTGCAAACGCAGAGCCGCCGCTTTCCATGGAAATCCGTGCCTCGGATCCGTCATGGGGTCCGGGCCGCTCAAGCGTCACGTCCAGCCGGTACGCCCCTCCCTGGGAGGACGGAAGCTTCTTGATGCCGTCGGGTGTGGACCCTTGGAGATCCAACGTCTGGCCCCCGAGCCGGCCCAAGGTTTTCGCAGGAGCAGAGACAAGGGTGGGGCGGTCCTGGACGGTTTTGAGGCGGATGTCCCGGATGAGGGTGTCCATGCCGCCGTGCCAGTCCGCGGTTGGGAGCTTCCGGGCATAGTCCCAGTTGTTCATCCACCCGATTGCCTGCCGGGACCGCATTTTCTGGCCTTCGGTGAGCCGGGGGTCGTCCCAGGTCACGGCTGCGTAGAAGTCGGATCCGGCGTCCAGCCACTGATGGTCCTCGTCCCGGGGCGTGAAGCGGGTTCCGTCCCAGCTTCCGGTCCAATAGGCGACGCCGGTGGTTCTTCCCTCTTCTGTTCCATTGGCGCTTGCCGCGAGCACCCAGGTTCTCTTGGCAGGATCCCCGTCCAGATCCAGCTGGAACAGGTCGGGACATTCCAGTGTCCCCAGGCCGGTCCGCTCGAAACCTGAAACGTAGCGCCAATCCTTGAGGTTGGAGGAGGTATACATGCCGACCTTGTGTCCCTCGGCAAGGACCATGAGCCACTGGCTGCGTTCCCCGTCCCAGACAATTTTCGGGTCCCGCCAGTGCTCCGCTCCGGGGTTGTCCATCACGGGATTTCCCTCGTACGCGTTGAAGGTGTACCCGCCGTCGGTTGAGTAGAACAGGGACTGGCGCTGGACGCCCTGGTCCTGCTGCGTCAGTACTGAGATGACGGCGCCGTGCCCAAATCCGGCAGTGTTTTCGTAGTCCACCACCGCGCTGCCGGTTTCAATGTCCCCCAGCCCGTTTTTGTACTTCTCAATGGCCACCCCTTCGTCCTTCCAGGTCAGCAGGTCTTCACTGGTGAGGTGGTACCACTCGGTTCCGTTTCCCTCCGGATAGTCGGAGTTGTACAGGTAGTAGTAATGCCAGAGCCCATTGAGGAAAAAGGGCCGCTGCGGATCATTCATCCAGTTGCGTTCGGAAGTGATGTGGTAGTTCGGGCGGTACTTCGATGAGTCCTGCGGCCGGTCAGCGATTGGCCCTGGCTCCGCTGGCTGTTCCTGCAGGCCAACGTCGGAAAGCATTCGCCGGAGGGCTTCATCAGTGACGCAGCCGGGCCGGCGGATTTCCCCGGCTCCTGCCGCAACAGCGCCTTCCTCGAGGTTTGACCGCACGTAGATTTCGCCGTCAACCCGGGCTGCTGCTACCCAGCCGTCGTCGCAACTGATGCTCCTGAGGTCCGCTACCCCTTCCGCCTGGACCGGATGGGCGGCAGAGAGGCTGTGGTCACCGCCAGTCAGCCAATAGGAGGCATAAACGCCCGCCGCATCCTTGGATGCGGACTGGGCTGTCGCAACACTCCGAAGGGCCTCTTCTGCCCGCACTTTGGCGCTCGACCCCTCGATCCGGACAACGGTGGAGACAATGGCGGCCAGGATTGCGAGGGCTGCCGCTATTGCCCAGGCGGTGCGCCGGCTGGCGGGAGTACGGAGATCAGGTTTTTCCGACATGGTGACCATTTCAGTTGGGGCTGCTTGTCCGGGCGCCGGTGCGCCACGGCAACGGAGCGGGACGCCTGGGATGGCGCCCCGCTCCGCACTGGTGCCGGCTACCGCACAGGCAGGGAACTGCCGGTGCGCCGCCTGCAAGCAGGATGTGTCGTCGAGGTGTTGGTTACTTGTAGTGTCCCTCGCCGCCGACACGGACGTTGGTGGGCAGGTAGCCGAACGGGCCAAGGCCGTTCTCGCCGAAGCTGCGGTCAACCTGCGTGACGCCGTTCTTGAAGTTGATCTTCACGGTCGGGGACAGGGAGCCGCCGCGGACGCCGTTGACGTTGTCGATGAACGACTGCACGAGTCCATTGGGCTGCACGTAGTGCGAGTAGGCCTGGAACTGCCGGCCGTTCTGCTGGCCCGAGATAGTGCCGCTCGGGTTGTTGGCCGGCAGGTTCAGGTCGGTGGGCGAACCGAGTGCCAGGCCGGAGTTGTTGACGGGCTGGTAGTCGGAGCGCACGCCGTCGCCCACGAAGCCGTAGACGCCGTCGGGGCCGCGCATGCCGGCCGCGTACGTGAACTGGTGACTGATCGTGTACAGGTAGTACTTGTTCTTGCCGTCCTCGTTCTGGATGAAGATCTGGGGACGTTCAGTCTGGTCGTTGACGCAGTTCGCGGAGAGGATCGGAGGCAGGAAGGACCACTTGGTCAGGTCCTTGTTGTCAGCCACGGCGAGGCCCACATTGCCGGTCTGGTAGAAGGCGCCGCTGCTGTTCACTTCCTCGAGGGATTCTGCGTTGGCATCGCCCTCACGGTAGCCGAGGTCTTCCTCGGTGCACTGGTACTCGCCGCGGTTGCCGGCCGTATTGCCTTCGAAGACCATGAAGGTCTTGCCGGGGTGCGCCGGGTCGGCGAAGGTGAACGGGTCGCGGAATGCAAAGCCCGGATTCTGCTCCTTGGTCTGGTACATCGTGCCGTCCGGCTCGAGCAGCTTGGTGTGCTCGAAGCCGTCGAACCAGACGCGTTCCTCGTTGGCATGGATGTTGCCGAGGGCCTTGGCAATTGCCGCGTCCGGGGCGATGCCGCCGCCGCCGGCATTCCGCTCAGCCACGTCGTGGAAAGTGGTGGCCGTGTAGAACACGTTCACATGGTTGCCCTGCATCAGGCGGGTGGA
Source organism: Pseudarthrobacter oxydans (assembly GCF_034258515.1). Classification (NCBI taxonomy): domain Bacteria; kingdom Bacillati; phylum Actinomycetota; class Actinomycetes; order Micrococcales; family Micrococcaceae; genus Pseudarthrobacter; species Pseudarthrobacter oxydans. The sequence goes on from NZ_CP139438.1 coordinate 144,072, forward strand.
GCCGGACCACTCGGTGTTGCCGATGGAAGATCCGTCGACGAAGAGGTGCCCGCCGTAGTTCCACTTGTCCTTGGCCGGGTCCGCATTGGTCTTGCGGAAGAAGAAGCCGATGCGGGCGTTCCAGTGGCGCTGGTCGAAGTTGTAGCCGGCGTGGCGGTCAGCGACGAGCGAGAAGATGACGTCGTAGCCCTTGTAGCTGATCTGGTTGGCATTCTCGTCCGTCAGGGACCAGGTGTCCCAGACCCAGACGTCCTCATTCATGGTGGGGAAATCCTCGGGGATTTCCGGCATGGTGACGTCCGGGCTCATGGAGTTCTGTCCGGGAGCCACCGTGGTGTCGCTCTGCGCCATGATCTGGCTGGCATCGGCGCGGGTCCACTTGGAGGTGAAGTCCGACGCCGGGTCGAAGGCTTCCTGGGTGTGTTCCGTGGGGAGCGGGAAACCGGGGGTCGGCGCCGGCATCTGCTCTGCGGCCGGCGGATCGGCAGGCTCGTTGGCCTGCGCCGACGGCACGGCAAGGAAGGTCGAGGCAGCCACGGCTGTAGCCAGTGCCGCGGCGGCGGACCGCCACCGCGGCATCCGGGGGGTTTGGGGGTGCTTGTGCATTATTGCTCTTCTCGCGGAGTTGTAACTGTTCGTGGAAGACGGGCATCTGCCCTCATTTCCCGATACTCCGGCGGCCCCGATTCCGCAGGCGTCATCAGGGACGCCGTTGTTCGGAGGCGAACCGGCGCAGGACCGCCGGTTCAAGGACCAGGAGACTTTGTGGGCTCCCGGCCGCACCCACCGTAGGGAGAGGCGGGAACCAGGCGCAAGTATGTTTCCATGCACCCCAAAGCCAGTTCGCGGGACACATGTAAGCGCTTACATCTGAATACGCGCGCGTAAAGGGTCCGGCCATCCAAGTCAAATGTTTCTTCCGGAACAGATTCCCACCCGGCCCACGCAGACCGGGGACAAGTCCCCTTACGGTCATGCGGCCGCCCCTGGCAGCCGGCGCGGACGGGGGTGGGAAACGCCCGTCCGCGCGCATCCCGCCTAGGGGAAACTGGGGACGTAGCTGGGTACCCCGACGGCGTCCGTCGACACGGGTGCGCCGGTGTCGTTGATGACGTGGTCCAGGGTGCCGGCACCCAGGTTGACGGTCAGCAGGCTGTGCAGTGTCACGCCCGGTGTCACCGGTACCTCGAAGCCGCGGGTGGCGTGGATGGTGGGGTCCACGTTGTTGTAGACGTAACTGCCGCCGCCCCAGAGTTCATGGGTCTTGACCGAATCGGCGACTTTGTAGCCCGCCCAGCCGAGGACCCCGTCGTGCTGCCAGGCGGCCTGGTTCGGCGCGTCATAGGGCAGCTCGTTCTGGAAGAAGACGGTCCTGCCGTTTTCGCCGTTCCAGATGACGTTGTACTCCTGGTAGTGCTCGACAAACAGGCCGGTGGCGGTGACGTTGTTACCGTTGATGAGCACGCCGTTCCTGCCGGTGTTGGTGGTCCAGCCCACCCCGTTGCCGTGGTCGGCGCGCCAGGCCCAGATGTGGTCCAGGAGAACGTTATCGCTGTTGACCTCCAGGCTGACCGAGGCTTTGCCCACGTGAGGTCCGCCGATGCGGAAGAACACGTCATGGAGCACGGTGGGGTTGCCGGGGTCCGTGCGGACAGCCGGGTTGGCGGCGCCGCCGCCGCCCTGCGTGGCCTTCCCGATCCGCATGAGTGCCGGTGAATTCACCTCGCCGGCATCAATCGTGACGGCGGCAATGTCCACGCCGGGCACATCCGCGACGGTCAGCGGGACGGCGCCGTTGATGGCGGTGAGGGTGGCGATCCCCAGCCCCAGGACGACGGTGTTGGCCCTCTTGACCTCGATGCTCTCATCAATGCCGTAGACCCCCGGGGTGAGCAGGAGGTTCTTGCCGCGTGCCAGCTGGGAATTGATGGTCTTGACCGAATCCGAGGGGCGGGCCACATAGAAATCTGACAGCGGGATGCTGCGCCCCGCCGTCGGGCCGTTTTCCCACGTGGTCCCGGCGGAGTCCGTGCGGACGGCGGGAACGAACACGCTGTACTGGCCGGCGGCATCCAGCGTGAGATAAGGCTTTTCGCGGCTGATAGGCGTGCTCGCCAAAGTGGTGTACGGCGGGTTCGGGAAGGACTGCGCCGGTGCCCCGTCCACTCCGGAGAAGACCTGGTTCCAGACGCCGTTGGACCAGTTGCCGATGCTGCTGTCACGCACGAAGTACTGCTGCTGTGAGCCGTTGATGACATCGCCCGTCTTGGAATCGGCGATGAAGCCGCCGCTGGCGTATTGCGGTCCGGCGGTGCAGTAGTCCATGAGGGAGAGGTTGCCGCCGGTGATGTTGATCCGCCGCATGGGGGACGCCTGCGAGGCCGCCCAGAAATTGGCGGAGCTGCGGCAGCCTTCGAGGCCGGTGACATTGATGGTGAGGTTGGACAGGGACCGCCAGAAGTTGTTCAGGGCGATGCAGTTGTCCGCGGTGAGGCACCGGTTGTAGACGTCCACGTGCCCGTTGATGGTGACATCCGTGGGGGAAGCGCCCAGCCCCGCCACCTCGGTGGAGTAGCCCACCTGGACGATGAGCGGCTCTTCGGCACTGCCGTAGGTTCCCGGCTTGAACAGCAGTGAGTAGCGTTTGGACCCCATCTCATCGTCCACCTGTTCAGCGGCGATGGAATCAACCGTGGCCTGGATTTCGGCCACCGGCATGCCGGGGTCGAAGATCCGGACGTTGGGTCCGAAGTCAGGCTCTGCAACCTGGGGAAGGGCAGGGGGAGCAGCCGGTGCGGGAGCCTGTTGCGCTAATGACTTTGAAGCCGATGCCTTTGAAACGGCGGGAGCGGCCGGCGCAGCAGCGGCCATGCTTCCTCCGCTGGCGACCAGGCCGGCGAGGAGGGCGACGGCGCCGGCGACAGTGCCGGCGACGTGCCGGCGCCGGGCCTGGGTGCGCCCCTGCTGCGGGTTCTGGGGTCTGCCGGCGCGCGGAGGATGGGGGACGTGGGCTAGCGGCATTGCTTGTCCTGTTCGTTGGCGGGAATCGTCGAGCGCGGGCGACAGGAAAAGCTGCAGCCGTGGGAGCGCTCTCGTCGGGGAAGCGTAACACCGCGGGGGAGTCCCGGCAAGGGTCGCGTGGAAGCGCTCCTACCGCCTCTTGACAAGGGGTTGTGAGGTGGGACACCATGTGGTGAGAGCGCTCCCACGCTCGGGCCACTGCCGCGGGGCAGTTCCACCGCACCACCTCTCCGCCTCCGACCGTCATGTGGGTCGACAGGGCATTTTTTCTGACGAAGGAGTCTTTCCTGTGAAAAACCCAACCAAGTTCTCTGTGTCGTCGGCTGCGGCCGCCTGCCTGGCCCTGTCGCTGACGGCCTGCGGCTCGTCCGCTCCTGAATCAGGCGGCGTCGACGGCGCCACCGGCTCCGATCCCGTCACGCTCACGGTGGGTACCTTCAACGAATTCGGGTACGAAAAACTCTTTGAAGAGTACGAAGCGCTGAACCCGAACGTGACCATTGAGCACAAGAAGGCGGCAACCACCAACGAGGCACGGGACAACCTCACCACGCGCCTGGCCGCCGGCTCCGGCCTGTCCGATATCGAGGCCGTTGAGGTGGACTGGCTTCCGGAACTGCTGCAGTACCCGGACCGCTTTGCAGACCTGAAGGACCCCGCTGTGGAAGGCCGCTGGCTGGACTGGAAGGCCGAGGCCGCCACGACCGCCGACGGCAAGCTGCTTGGCTACGGGACCGACTCCGGCCCTGAAGCAGTCTGCTACAACGCCGAGCTGCTCAAGAAGGCCGGCATGCCCACCGAACGCGGGGAAGTTGCCAAGATGCTGGGGACCACCTGGGACAGCTACTTCGAGGCCGGCAAGGCCTTCAAGGCCGCAAGCCCGGATTCCGCATGGTTCGACTCGGCGGGGGCGATCTACCAGGGCATGAGCAACCAGCTCGAGAAGGTCTATGAGGAGGAGGACGGCACCGTCATCGCCACGGAGAACCCGAAGGTCAAGGACACCTACAACCAGGTCCTGGAAGCCTCCACCAGGGACGGGCTGTCCGCCCACCTTAGCCAGTGGAGCGACGACTGGGCCTCCGGCTTCCAGACGGGCGCCTTCGCAACAACCCTCTGCCCGGGCTGGATGCTGGGGGTCATCGAGGGCAACGCGGCCGGGGTCACCGGCTGGGATGTTGCCAACGTCTTCCCCGGCGGCGGGGGAAACTGGGGTGGTTCCTACCTGACGGTTCCCACCCAGGGCGAACACCAGGCCGAGGCCAAGAAGCTGGCAGGCTGGCTGACCGCCCCTGAGCAGCAGATCAAGGCCTTCACCGCCAAGGGCACCTTCCCCAGCCAGAAGGAAGCGCTGGAAAGCAGCGATCTGCTGGGCCAGACGAACGCGTTCTTCAACGGCGCGCCCACCGGCCAGATCTTCGCCGAACGCGCCAAGGCTGTTGACGTGACCCCGTTCAAGGGAACCAAGTACTTCGCCATCAACGATGCCATGCAGCAGGCCCTTACCCGCGTGGACGTTGACAAGTCGGACGACGCCGCCTCCTCCTGGGAGAAGTTCGTCACCGCAGTGAAGTCCCTCTAAGCATGGCTGTCACCGACCGGGTCCGGCCACGGAGCGGAGGGACGCAGGTTCCCCCGGAAGATACGAAGGGCGTCCGGCGCCTGGCCTTCTCGCAACAGGTCTCCAGGTGGGACGTCAAGTTGTCCCCCTACCTCTACATCTCGCCGTTCTTTATCCTGTTCGCCGTCACCGGGCTCTTCCCGCTCGTCTACACAGCGTGGGTTTCCCTGCACAACTGGAACCTGATCGGCGGACAGGGGAAGTTCACGGGCCTGGAAAACTATGCCTTCGTTGTGGCCCAGCCCTACTTCTGGAACGCCGTGGGCAACACCTTCAGCATCTTCATCCTGTCTTCAGTCCCTCAGGTTGTCATCGCCCTGGTGATAGCAGCGGTGCTGGACGCGAACCTGAGGGCAAGGACGTTCTGGCGGATGGGGGTCCTGGTGCCCTTCGTCGTTGCACCGGTGGCGGTGGGCCTGATCTTCAACAACCTCTTCGCGGACCAGTTCGGGCTGATCAACGGGATGTTGGCGGGGGCAGGGCTGGACCCGGTCCGGTGGCATTCCGACCCGCTGGCAAGCCATCTGGCAATCGCCACCATGGTGAACTTCCGCTGGACCGGCTACAACGCGCTGATCTTCCTCGCAGCCATGCAGGCAATCCCGCGGGATGTGTTTGAAGCGGCAACCATCGACGGGGCCGGCAGGCTGCGGCAGTTCTTCTCCGTGACCGTCCCCATGCTGCGGCCCACGGTGATCTTCGTGGTGATCACCTCCACCATCGGCGGCCTGCAGATCTTCGACGAGCCGCGGGTCTTTGACCAGTCCGGCCTGGGCGGAGCGGACCGGCAGTGGCAGACGCTGACCATGTACATCTGGGAACTCGGCTGGGGCCAGCGCAACTTCGGCAGGGCCTCTGCCGTTGCCTGGCTGCTCTTCCTGATCATCGTGCTGATTGCCCTGCTCAACTTCCTCATTACCAAGCGCATCGCAAGCCAGGGAGGCCGTAAGTGAGCTCCATCCCCATGATTGAACAGACTGCCGGGAAGGGGGCCGCCCGGGCAGCAGCGCGGCGCCGGCCAGGTGCCAGGGGTCCCGGGGCCGGCCACGGCGGTGCCCGCAGGCCAGGCTTCCTCACCTACGGCTTCCTGGGTGCCGTCCTGCTGGCGTCACTCTTTCCGTTGTATTGGTCCTTCCTGGTGGGCAGCCATGACAACACCGTCCTGAGCCGCGGCATCCCGCTGCTGCCGGGCGGGAACTTCCTGGCCAACGCCGCCAAAGTCTTTGACAGCATCCCGTTCTGGAAGGCGATGGGCAACAGCCTCATCGTCTCGTGCGTGACCGCGGCTTCCGTCGTCGTATTCTCCACCCTTGCCGGATTCGCCTTCGCCAAGCTCCGCTTCCGCGGCAGCAAGGGGCTGCTGGTGTTCGTCATCGCCACCATGGCGGTTCCCACCCAGCTCGGCGTCGTCCCGCTGTTTATCGTGATGTCCAGGCTGGGGTGGACCGGCTCGCTTTGGGCTGTGATCATTCCGGGCGTTGTTACCGCCTTCGGCGTGTTTTGGATGACCCAATACCTGCGTGACGCCCTCCCGGATGAACTCATCGAGGCCGTGCGGATGGACGGGGCTTCCATGATCCAGGCCTTCTGGTACATCGGATTCCCGGCCGCGCGGCCGGCGGCCGCCATGCTCGCCCTGTTCACTTTCGTGGCCACCTGGACGAACTTCTTCTGGCCGTTCATTGTCCTTGACCCGTCGAACCCCACCCTTCCGGTGGCGCTGCAGCTGTTGCAGGCCGCCCACTTCGTGGACTACTCCGTGGTCCTGGCCGGAGCCGTCCTGGCCACCGTCCCGCTCCTGCTCCTGTTTATCGCGGCAGGCCGCCAACTCGTATCCGGAATTATGCAAGGAGCAGTCAAAGGATGAGTTCCACCCAACTTCCGTTTCCGGAGGGCTTTCTCTGGGGCGCGGCAACCGCTGCCTACCAGATCGAAGGCGCAGCACACACCGGGGGCCGGCAGGACTCCATCTGGGACGTGTTCGCCCGGGTTCCCGGCGCCGTGGCGGACGGCCACAACGGCGACGTGGCCTGCGACCACTACCGGCGCTACAAGCAGGACGTGGCGCTCATGGGCCGGCTGCACATGAAGGCCTACCGCTTCTCCACGTCCTGGGCCCGCTGCATGCCCGACGGCGTCACGCCCAATCCCGAAGGCATCGCCTTCTACTCCCGCCTGGTGGATGAACTGCTTGCTGCCGGAATCACGCCGTGGCTGACCCTCTACCACTGGGACCTGCCGCAGGCACTTGAAGACAAGGGCGGCTGGGCCAACCGGGACACGGCCTACCGTTTCGCCGAGTACGCGGCGCTCATGCACGGCGTCCTGGGGGACAGGGTCCGGATCTGGACCACCCTCAACGAGCCGTGGTGCTCGGCGTTCCTCGGCTACGCCGCCGGTATCCACGCGCCGGGAAGGCAGGACCCGCAGGCCGGACTTGCCGCCGCCCACCACCTGCTGCTCGGCCACGGCCTGGCAGCCCGTGCGCTGCGCCGCGAGGATCCGGACGCCTCTGTGGGCATCACCCTGAACCTGACGGTCCCGGATCCGCGGGATCCCGGCAGCGAGGGTGACCGGGACGCAGCCAGGCGGATCGACGGCCAGTTCAACAGGATCTTCCTGGATCCGCTGTTCAGGGGCGAGTACCCGGCTGACCTGCTGGCAGACGTGGCGCACCTTGGAATGGCTGACCTGGTGCAGGACGGGGACCTGGAGATCATATCCACGCCGCTGGACCTGCTGGGCGTCAACTACTACCACGGGGAATCCCTCACGAAGGATCCGGCGGACCCCGGGGAACTGGCGGGGCAGGAGACGACGGCGGCTCCGGGGCAGGCAGCCCGCCCGGTGTCCTCCCCGTTCGTGGCAGCCGACGGCGCCCGATCGGTATCCCGCGGCCTGCCGGTGACGGGAATGGGCTGGGAGGTCCAGCCGGAGGGGCTGCGGCGCCTGCTCAACCGGCTGCAGGCTGAGTACACGGGTCCTGCCGGGATCCCCATCTACATCACCGAAAACGGTGCAGCGTACGACGATGTCCCGGACGAGGCGGGCTTCGTGGACGACCAGGACCGGCTGGGGTTCTTCGCGGCACACCTCCAGGCGGTGCATGATGCCATAGCTGACGGCGTGGACGTCCGCGGATACCTGGCGTGGTCCCTGCTGGACAACTTCGAGTGGTCCTTCGGCTACCACCAGCGCTTTGGCCTGGTCCGGGTTGATTATGCAACCCAGGAGCGCATCCCGAAAGCCAGTGCCTGGTGGTACTCGGCGGTGGCCGCATCCAATGCCATTCCGGCCGGCAGCAGCCCCGTGCCGTCTACGGAGCCAGGTGTCGTATTGTCTGTGTAATGAACGAAAAGTCCCGCCGGCCCGGCCTCCTGCACGCCGGGCGGCCCAGCCCGACGCTCGAGGACCTCGCCACGGCCGCCGGAGTGTCCCGCTCCACCGCGTCCAGGGCGATCAACGGCGGGCTGAAGGTCAGTCCGGAGGCCCAGGCCGCCGTCGACGCTGCGATCGTGGCGCTCGGCTACACGCCGAACCGTGCGGCCCGGAGCCTGGTGACCAGGCGCACCGGATCCATTGCGCTGGTCATCCCGGAGCCGGACGCACGGGTGATGATGGACCCCTTCTTCGCCGCCGTCATCACCGGCGTCAACGAGGCACTCCGGGGCACCGACATGCAGCTGGTGCTGCTGATGTCCCGGGCTGGGGATGACTCCGCCCGGACCATGCGGTACCTGCGGGGCGGGCACGTGGACGGCGCGATCGTGGTCTCGTTCCACAAGGCGGACGACTGGGCGGAGACCCTTGGCACAACCGGCCTGCCCACTGTCTTCATCGGCAGGCCCTGGGCCGCGGGCTTCGGCGTCCCTTATGTGGACCTGGACAACTTCGAGGGCGGCCGGCTTGCCGCCCGCCACCTGGCCGCCACCGGGTGCACCCGGCTTGGAACCGTGGCAGGACCCGCCGACATGACAGCGGCAGTCGACCGCCTGGACGGATGGATGCAGGGTGTCCGGGAGGCCGGGCTGCAGCCCGGCCCCGTCATCCATGGGGACTTCACGACGGCGGGCGGCGCCGAAGCGGCAAGGAACCTGTTCTCCGAGGCGCCGGAGCTCGACGGCGTTTTCGCCGCCTCGGACCTGATGGCCCTGGGTGTCATTGAAACTGTGCGGGGCGGGGGCCGGAGGGTTCCGGAGGACGTTGCTGTTGTGGGGTTCGACAACCATTCCCTCCTGGCGGCCAATGGCATGGGCCTGACCACTGTGACGCAGCCGATGGTGGATATGGCCGTGACAGCCGGACAGCTCCTGATCCGCGCGATCGAAAACCCGGAAGAGCAGCTGGAACCGGTCATCTACCCGGCCGAACTGGTGGTCCGGGGCAGCACCGCCCGCTGACCCGGACGCCGCCGGAACGCGCATCAGCGCCGGGGAGCTGCCGACCGTCACCGCCGCTTCCGGCCCGGCCGTTCCTTCCTCTCCGCCGTCTCGCGTTCGGCCCAGCGCTGGGACTTCCCTGCCGCCACCACTTTCTGGTGCCACTCCCGCTGGTAGGCACGCTGCGCCGCGGCGTCGCTCCGGCGGGCCAGGGCGGCAAGCTCCCGCTGCAGCTTCAGGTAGTTGTGCCAGCGGCGCTCCTCCAACACGCCTGTGGCAAGAGCCTCCTGAACAGCGCAGCCGGGTGCGCCCTGGTGGGAACAGTCCGAAAACCTGCACCCGGCCGCCAGCGCCTCCACATCGCCGAACATCTCGCCGATGCCGTCCTCGGCGTCGAACAGGCCGAAGCCCCGCACGCCAGGCGTGTCCATCAGCACCGTCCCGTTCGCGAGCGGGACCAGTTCCCGGGAGGTGGTGGTGTGCCTCCCCCTGAAGTCGCCGGAGCGCACCTCGCCGGTGTCCTGGATGTCGCGGCCCACCAGCGCGTTGATGAGCGTGGACTTTCCGGCACCCGATGGCCCCAGGAGCACGATGGTTCCGCCCGCCGGGATGTGCGCCAGCAGCTGATCGATGCCGTCGCCGGTTTCCGCGGAGGTGGTGACCACATCCACGCCTGCAGCCTGCAGGATGACTTTCCCGACGACGTCGTCCGCCACGTCCGCGAGGTCCGCCTTGGTGATGATCACCAGGGGAGTAGCCCCCGAGTCCCACGCGGCCACAAGGGTGCGTTCCAACCGGTTGTGAGTCAGGGGCCGGTCGACCGGGACCACCACGCCGACGGTGTCCATGTTGGCGGCCAGGACCTGTGCCTCGGAGGAGGCTTCGAACGCGCGCTTGCGGCTCAGTTCCGAACGGCGCGGCAGGACGCTGAGGATCTGGCGCTCGCCGGCCCGGTTGGGCCCTATCCACACCCAGTCTCCGGTCACTGCCGGTTCGCCGCTCAGCGGATAGGGCAGGTGCAGCAGGTCCGAGCCCGCAGCCACCAGCAGCAGGTTCCTGTCCACGCGGACCACCCGCCCGCGCCCGGTGGCCGCCGGCATCGGATGGTCCTCGAAGTGCTGGGCGACGGCGGGGGTATAGCCATAGGGGAGCGGACCGTCGCTTGGGTGGTTGGTGCTTTCCAGGCCGCTGCCTGACGATGTGTTCACTGTAATACCTCACGGGAGGGCCCCCGCGCACCGGCCTGCGGCCTTGGATGTTCGGCGCCCCGCGGGAGGTCAGGCGGGGCCGGTGCGGAAAAGGGGAAGGGTCCGGATGAAAAGTGCGGGGCGCGCAGGACGCAGGGCTTGAACAGTCATCACAGACACCTCCTTTTGCCACATCAGGACGGACACGTCCCGGGATTTCCCGCCAACTCCTGGAGCAGAGGCTCACAGTCGGGTCCCACTCTAGCCACGGGCGGCACGAACGTCCATGGTTTTCCGCTTTTGTTCCATGGGCGGTTGGGTTGGCTAGCGCTGCAGTTCCAACGCCCGCTTCTGCCGCGCGGAAATGCTCGAGACGTGCCCGCAATTGGTGCACGTGATCTGGTAGGAACGCGACGTGGTGAACACCGGAATGAAGAAGAGCGTGAACTTGGTGGCCCGCTCCTCAAGGCGGTGGTGGGCGAACGCCCGGCAGTACTGGCAGGTGGCCGGTTTCCCGGGCAAGGCCTTGAGCACGGTCTTGAAACCAAAGAGAAGGAGCATGGGGATTGCCTTCCGGAATAGTCCTGCTGGCTGTCCTGACAACACTAGGCCCTGCGCCAGCCGTAATCCCATCCTGACAACCTCCCGGACCGGTGCGATACTTGGGGTCGGCGCGGTATCGGCAGTGGGGGGACTTCGGAAACATGGCTCTGGATACCACAACCCTCCGGATCGCCTTTGGCCTGATGGCGCTGGTGCTGGTGCTCCTCTTCTACTTCTCCGCCTACCGGACCACGCGCTCGCCCTACAGCGGCTGGTGGTGCCTGGCGCTGCTGTTTTTCCTGTCAGGATCCGGCTGTTTCCTCCTGGATGGAACAGCACACCAGGTCTGGGGCAACCCCTTGGGCAACGTGCTCCTGGTGCTCGGCGGAGTGGCTGTCTGGGCGGGCGCCCGGTCGCTGCGGACCGTGCCGCCGCCAAAGTGGGCGTTCGCCGCCATCCCCCTGGTGACCCTGGTTGCCTCGGTCCTGGACAACCCGGCCACCAACACCTGGTCCGGCGGCCCCGTGTTCCTGGCAGCCATGAGCCTCACCATAGGCCTGGCGTCGCGCGAGCTCTGGCGGCTGGAACCGGGATACTCGCGCGTACGGATCCCCATGGCGGCGGCGGCAGGCGGACTCTCCGTGTTCTATGTACTGCGCTGGGCGGCGTTCATGCTGGAGGGGCAGGACGGCCCCATCTTCGTCACTGTTTTTGGTTCCGCGGTGACCACACTGGTGACCATGGTCCTCCTGGTGGTGGTTTCCTTCAGCATGGCGGCCCTCAGCAATGAACAGCAGACCAGGGCGCTGCGCATGGTGGCCTCCCGCGATGACCTCACCGGCCTCCTCAACCGCAAGGCCTTCCTGAACCTGGCGGCCGAACAGTTGGCCGACCTGTCCATCGCCAAAGGCACCGGCGCCCTGGTCCTGGCGGACCTGGACCACTTCAAGGCGGTCAACGACACCTACGGCCACGCCGCCGGGGACGTGGCCCTGCAGACGTTCGCGGACGCCTGCGCTGCCACGGTGCGGTCCACCGACCTGGTGGGACGCTACGGCGGGGAGGAATTTGTGATCCTTATCCCGGGTGCCAGCGCGGAACGGGCGGAAATCATCGCTAAGTCGATCAGCCGGCGCCTGGCGGCGGCTGCAACCGTGGACGGGATGGACATGCCGACTGTCAGTTACGGTATTTCCACGTATGACGGTGCCACAACGGATGTGGAACGCCTCATCGCCTCAGCGGACGCCGCCCTTTACCGGGCAAAGTCGCTCGGCCGGAACCGGACCGCCCGCAGCGACCGTATGCTCTAGCCTCGGAAGGGGCGCGGGAAACCCGGCTGATAAAATAGCGGCGTTGCAGGGCGGCCTTATTGCTGGTCCAACCAGCGCCGTAACCAAGTGAGGGACCAGACAAACATGACGGCAGGCGGGTCACACCTCGGGACTTCGGAGACGCAGCCGGCAGCGTCGGCTAAAGCCTCCGGCCCGGCCACCGGCCGCGCCTACCTGGCCACCATCGAGGGCTTTGTCGGGGCCCTGATGATGTTTATCGGTTCCATCGGGACCGGGTGGATCGCCAACGGCTCACCCATGATCCGCCAGCCGGTGGTAATCGCCCTCCGCACCGAGGGCTGGGGAGTGACTGTATCCACCGTGCTCCTGACGGTGGGCGCCATGGTGCTGATGCGGTCCTGGCTCCGGCTGGGCCAGCGCCTGGCGGATTGGGGCAAATCGTCGCTGCGGTCCGTCGTCCTCGCCATCTCTGCCTGGTCCCTGCCGCTGCTTTTCTGTGTCCCCGTATTTTCCCGCGACGTCTACGCCTACACCGGCCAGGGCCGGCTGGTCATGGAGGGCCAGAACCCTTACCAGGTGGGGATTTCCACGCTCAGCAACTGGTTCTCGCTCGGCGCCGATCCTGCCTGGGCGGAAGCCAGGACCCCCTACGGTCCGTACTTCCTCTGGCTGGCGCGCGGGGTGGTGGGGCTGACCGGCGCGCAGCCGGATGTGTCTGTCCTCCTGTTCCGCCTCCTCGCCGGCGTCGGGGTCCTGCTTTGCGTCATCTATGTGCCCAGGCTGGCGGAGCTGCACGGCATCAACGGGGCGCGTGCACTCTGGATCTCCGTGGCCAACCCGCTGTTCCTGATCAGCTTCATCGCCAGCGCGCACAACGACGCCCTCATGGTGGGCCTCGCCGTCGCAGGCGTCTACTTCGCGGCCACGCGCCGGTACCTGCTCGGAGTGCTGCTGGTGACCGCGTCGATCGGAATCAAGCCGATCACCGTCCTCCTGCTTCCCTTTGTTGGCCTGATGTGGGCGGGCCCGTCGGCTTCCTGGCCCCGCAAGTTCCTGATGTGGGGCGCGACGGCGGGCATCAGCTTCGGCGTGCTGGCCCTCAGCGGCATCCCGTACAACCTGGGGATGGGATGGGTGTGGGCCATCATGGACCCCACGCCGGGCTATACCGGCTACTCGCCATCGGGCTTCCTGGGCCAGCAGGTGGAGTTCCTGGGCAACGTGCTGGGGCTCCCCGGCGGCACGTTCGCCACCCTCCTGCGGACGGGAATGAAATGGGCGGCGATCGCGCTGGTCCTGGTCCTGATGTTCCGCGGTGACTACTCGCGGGCGGTGCGCCGGATGGCGCTGGCGTTTACCGCCGTCGTGATGCTCTCGCCCATCATCCAGCCCTGGTACATCCTCTGGTTCCTGCCTTTCCTGGCCGTTACCGGTATCCGGGACGACTGGCAGATCAGGTCGTTGTACGTGGGCGTGACGTTCTTTGTGGTGTTTGGGGCGCAGGACCAGCTCTCCGTGTGGTCCTTCGTGGCGCTGCCCATCGACGCCTCCTCGCTGGCGTTCGTCACAGCCCTTGCCTTCACGTTCTACCTTCTATTCCTCGACCTGCATACACGGCGGCTGCTCATCGAGGCCAGGCCGCTTGACCTGGTAAAACGCGGGTGGCGCTGGGCTGTGGCCGTAGTTGAGGCGAGACGCGGAGCTGCCCGGCGTCAGGCGTGACCGGCGATGTACGCAATCAGGCCGCCCACCGTCGCCACCCGGGGGTAGTCGCCTTCCGGAATATTTATGCCTGTTGCGGAATATATGGTCTCCACAAGCCGCAGGAAGTCGAGTGAATCGAGTTCAAGGTCCTGCCGCAGCCGTGCACCGTCCGCAAGGTCCGCCGGCTCCACGTCCGGCGCCACCTGCCCGATCGCCTGGTGCACTGCCGCGCGGGCGTCCTGTTCGTTCATAGTTCCTCCGGTTTTTGCAGCAGTTCGTCCAGCCGCGCCAGATAACGTGCGCCGCGCAGGCCGTCACTCACCCTGTGGTCGGCGGAGAGGGTGGCCGTCACCACGGGACGGACGCCGAGCATTCCCTCGTGCGCCCACGGTTGTTCCATCAGCCGGCCCAGGCCCACCATGGCCACCTGCGGCGGATAGATCACCCCGAACACGCTCTCCACGCCCAGGTCGCCCAGGTTGGTCACGGTGATGGTGGGATCGGCCATTTCTGCCCGCTGCAGCCTGCCTGCCCGGGCACGGGACACGAGGTCCCTCAGCTGCTCCATGAGGGTGTCCACCGGGAGCTGGTCGGCGTCGTGGATTGCCGGGGCCACGATGCCGCCCTTCCGAAGGGCAACGGCGACGCCGAGATGCACTGCCTGGCTGGGCCGGAACTCGTTATCCACATACAGGCCGTTGACCTCGGGCACGTCCCTGGCAGCAAGGGCAGCGGCCTTCAGCAGGAGTGCAGAGGGAACCAGCCGGGAGGAAACAGGGCGCTGGAGGTTAACGGACTGCATCCAGGCCACAGCGGCACCCATGTCCAGCGTGGTGCTGAGGTAATAGTGCGGAATCGTCTTCTTGGAGCGGGACATCAGCGCCCCGACCGCCCTGCGCAGGCTTGCCTCGCGCTGCCGGTCCTCCGCGGGCCTGGCCGCAGGCTCTTCTGCTGTTGCCGGGACTTCAGGCACAGTCAGCTCCGGTGATGCCGGAGCTTCCGGCGCCGCACCCCCTGGTGGCACCGGTGCGGGGGCGGCAGCGGCCGCGTGGAGGACGTCGCCTTCCGTGACCGCACCGCCGGGCCCGGTCCCGGCCACGGCCGAAAGGTCAACTCCGCGCTCGGCCGCCAGGCGCCGGGCGAGAGGTGACGAGCGCACCCGCCCACGGTTGCCGCCGTCATCCTCCACGTGAGGCGCCGCGGACTCCGGAGCTGCCGGTGCGGGTTCCGGAGCTGCCGGCACCGGCACCAGCGCTGCAGCGCGTTCCACGTCGGAACGCGTCACCGCCCCGTGCCTGCCCGTGCCGCGGATGGAGCCCGGATCAACTCCCAGCTGGTGGGCGAGGTGCCGCACCGGGGGCGAGAGGGGCCCGTGGGTTTCCGCCGGCGGCATGGCTCCCGTCCCGTCATCGGGCGTTGCAGTGATCCGCGCGAGCGGGGTGCCGATGGGAACCGTGGTGCCGACGTCCACCAGCAGTTCGGCCACAACCCCCTCTTCGAAGGTCTCGATGTCCATGACCGTCTTTTCGGTGTCCACTACGGCCACCACGTCACCGCGGTGGACGTAGTCGCCCGGCTTGACGAGCCACTCCACCATCTTGCCGTGGTCCATATCCGCCCCCAGGGACGGCATGCGGAAATCACCCACGCCCGCCCGTCACCTCCCGCGCCGCCGCCACGATCCGTTCAGCCGAGGGAAGCGCGGCAAGCTCCAGGTGCTTGGCGTAGGGCAGCGGGACCTCGGCGCTGCAGACCCGTCCCACCGGGGCGTCGAGGTCGTAGAAGGCCGCCTCCGTGATCCGCGCGCTGATCTCGGCCGAGATGCTGCCGCTGCGCCACCCTTCATCCACCACCACGGCCCGGTGCGTCTTGCCCACCGTGGCCAGGATTGCCGCATCATCGAGCGGGCGCAGGACGCGCAGGTCCAGTACCTCGGCACCGATGCCTTCCGCTGCCAGCCGCCCGGCGGCGTCGAGCACTGCCGGCAGCGTGCCGCCGTAGGTGATGAGCGAGACGTCCGTCCCCGGCCGCCGGACGGCGGCGGCGGTGATGTCCACCGGCCCGGCGCCGTCATCAAGCTCGCCCGGCATGTTGTAGAGCGTCCCGTGCTCGAAAATCAGCACCGGGTCCGGGTCCTCCAGCGCGGTCCAGAGCATTCCGCGTGCATCCTCCAGGGTGGCCGGCGCGAGAATGCGCAGGCCCGGAATGTGGGCGTACCAGCCCTCCAGGCTGTGCGAGTGCTGGGCGCCCAGCTGGCGTCCCGCGCCGGTGGTCATCCTGATCACCAGCGGGACGTTGAACTGCCCGCCGGACATGTGCAGGAGCGTGGCCGCGTTGTTCACGATCTGGTCCAGGGCCAGCAGGCTGAAGTTGACGGTCATGATCTCCACGATGGGCCGCATGCCGCCCAGCGCCGCGCCGATGCCCGCACCGACGAAGCCGGATTCGGACAGGGGAGTGTCGCGGATCCGTTGCGGCCCGAACTCCTCGAACAGTCCCAGGCTGACGGCGAAGCAGCCGCCGTACGCGCCCACGTCCTCGCCCATGAGGAACACCCGGGGGTCACGGTTCATGGCATCCCGGATCCCGGCCCTGATGGCTTCCCGGTAGGTGGTTTTCATTCCGGTCCCCGCTCGCTGTAGACAAACCGGGCCAGGTCCTCCAGCGGCTCCGGAGTCCCGGCTTCGGCGAACTCGACGGCGGCCGCCACTTCCGCGTCGGCGTCACCCTGGATGCCGGCCAACTGGTCTTCGCTCAGCTGGCCCGCAGCCTCCAAGGCGTTGCGCAGGAGGGTGATGGGGTCCCGCTCGATCCAGTGCGCCACCTCTGCCTTCTCCCGGTAGCGCTCCGGATCAAACATGGAGTGGGCACGGAAGCGGTAGGTCCGCAGCTCCAGGAAGTGCGGACCCGCGCCCGACCGCACGGCATCCACGGCGCGGCGGGCGGCTTCATGGACGGCGAGGACGTCCATCCCGTCCACTGCCCAGGCTGCGAGCTCGTAGCCGGCGGCCTTCAGCGCAATGTCCGTCTGCGACTCGGAGCGGCGCAGTGCCGTGCCCATCGCATACAGGTTGTTCTCGCAGCAGAAGAGCACGGGCAACTGCCACAATGCCGCCAGGTTCAGGCTTTCGTGGAATTCTCCCTCGGCCACGGCCCCTTCGCCGAAGAAGCAGGCCGTCACGCGCGCGCGGCCGGCCATCTTGTCCGCCAGCGCTAGGCCGACGGCGAGGGGCAGCCCGCCCGCCACGATCGCGTTGCCGCCGTAGAAGCGCGTGGCGGCATCGAACAGGTGCATGGAGCCGCCCCGCCCGCGGCAGCAGCCCTGGACGTTGCCGTACATTTCGGCGAGGATGGCGCCGGCGGGCACGCCCCGCAGCAGTGCATGGCCGTGTTCCCGGTAGGTTGCCACCACGGCGTCTCCTGCGTCCAGGTTGTCCAGGACGCCCGCAGCCACGGCTTCCTCGCCGATGTAGACGTGCAGGAAGCCCCGGATTTTCGCCTCGGTGTAGAGTTCGACGCACTTTTCCTCCAGCCGGCGCACCCGGAGCATCTGGTGCAGGAGATGCCTCGCGGTGCCGGCCCGGTCCGCGCCGATCCTTTCCGGTGTGCCGGTCATCGTGCCTCCGTGGTGGTTTCGACGGTGGATGTGTCCCCCTCGGGGAGCCCCAGTTCGCGGGCCTTCAGGAGCCTCCGCAGGATCTTTCCGCTGCGGGTTTTCGGCAGCGCCGCGGTGAAGTCCACCATGCGCGGCGCAACTGCGGCGCCGAGCCGCTTGCGCGCGAAACCGATGATGTCCAGGCGCAGCTCTTCGGAGGGCTCCCATCCGGTCCTGAGCTCGACAAACGCCTTGACCACCTCGCCGGCCACCGGGTCCGGGACGCCGATGACGCCCGCCTGGGCCACGGCCGGGTGCTCCATCAGCGAGCTCTCCACCTCGAAGGGGCCGATGAGGTGGCCGGAGGACTTGATGACGTCGTCGCCGCGGCCCACGAACCAGTAGTACCCGTCCGCATCGCGTTTTGCGACGTCCCCGGTGAGGTACCAGCCTCCGGCGAAGCACCTGCGGTAGCGTTCCTCCTCGTTGAGGTAGCCCCTGAACATTGATGGCCAGCCGGCGCGCAGCGCCAGTTCCCCCATGGTGTCCGGTTCCGTGACCAGCACGGGGTCGCCGTCACGGACCACCGGCTTGCCGTCCCCGTCCCGCGCGACGAGCGCCGCCTCCACTCCCGGCAGCGGCCGGCCCATGGAACCGGGCCGGATTTCCGTGGCCGCGAAGTTGGCGATCATGATTCCGCCGGTCTCCGTCTGCCACCAGTTGTCGTGGACGGGCAGGCCGAACGCTTCCTGGCCCCAGACCACCACTTCCGGGTTGAGCGGCTCGCCCACGCTGGCCACGAACCGCAGCGCCGAAAGATCGTGCCCGGCGGCCCTCTCCGCCCCGGCTTTCATCAGCATGCGCAGGGCGGTCGGCGCGGTGTACCAGACAGTAACGCGCTGCTCAGCGAGGATCCGGTACCACCGGTCCGCGTCCATCTCCTCCTCGTCCACCACTGTGGTGACGCCGTGCACCAGCGGGGCGATGACACCGTAGGAGGTGCCCGTGACCCATCCGGGGTCCGCTGTGCACCAGTAGGTGTCGCCGGGGTGCAGGTCCAGCGCGAACCGGCCCGTCGCATAGTGGGCGGTGACGGCCTCGTGGACATGGATGGCGCCTTTCGGGGTGCCCGTGGTGCCGCTGGTGAAGTGCAGCAGCGCCATGTCCTCGCCGGCGGTGGGCGCCATGATGCTGTCCGCCGGGGCGGCCGCCAGGAGCCCCGTGAGGTCGAGGGTCCCCGGTTCCGGAGCGCCGTCCGCGTCAATGAGGAAGACGTGCTTGAGATCCGGGAGGCTATCCCGGATCTGGGCCACTTTCTTGCGGTAGAGGGCCCTGGTGGTGACCAGCGCCCGCCCCTGCCCCAGGTGCAGGCGCTGCCTCACGGGCTCCGGCCCGAAGGCGGAAAACAACGGGCAGAAGACGCTTCCGTTCTTGAGGGCGCCCAGCACCGCAACGTAGAGCTCGGGGCTGCGGCCGGTGAGCGAGAAGATCCGCTCCCCGCGGCCGATGCCCAGCTGCCGCAGCACGGCGGCAAAACGGTTGGTCTGGCCGGCAAGCTCCAGATAGGTCAGGGAATGAGCGGATCCGTCGGCGCGCACGAACCGCAAGGCCTCGTGGTGGGCCCGCGGCCCGGCGGCATGGCGGTCCACTGCTTCATGGGCTATGTTCAGGCCGCCGCCCCGGAGTCCGGAAAGAGCCCGGCGGGCATCGTCCCAGGAGAACTGGCGGCATGCGGTTTCATAGTCCTGCAGGTTGGGCCGGACAGGGAAGCCTTGAACGTCCTTGGGGATTCGCTGCCAGCGCATGGGCCGTTCGGTTCCTGCCGTCATGTTCCTATCCGACGCCCCGCAGCCCATGCGGGCAAGGGTAGAAAGTCCCCCGGGAAAGAGGGCCGGCACCCGGGCCGGCGCCGCCCGGCCGGGCCTTTCGGCACTGTCAGCTGCGCTCCGGGCAGGTGTCTACTGGAAGCGCACCGGGACCCGGCAACTGTCCTTCCCCGCCCGTGATTGGAGGCATCTGCCATGACTGAAGTAGTCCGCTATGAAGTGGGGTCCGGGACAATCCTGGTCGAGGTGGATGACAACAGCTACGGCGTGGACCATCCCGGCCGGAATGAGCAGGGGATCCTGGACGCCGGCCGCCGGCTGGAGGACGCGCTCGCTGCCGTCCGCCCCGCTGCCGCCGCTGCCGTGGACGCCATGCGGGAAATCGGGCCTGAACACATCGAAGTGGAGTTCGGCGTGAAACTGGCAGGGACGGCAGGGGCGGTCATTGCCCGGAACACCGCAGACGGCCACTTTGTCCTGAGGCTGTCATGGTCGGCCGCAGCGGAGGGCCCGTTTGAGGAAGAGTAGCGGGCCTGCGGGGGAGGGTTTTCCCGGAACAGATAACTGGGCTCCATGCGAAGGGGTGGCCTGATGTATGAATTCCTGGACAGGGTTGACGCCGGCCGGAAACTGGGGCTCATGTTGGAACGGTTCCGGGCGGAAGATGTGCTGGTCCTGGGGCTGCCCCGCGGAGGGGTTCCGGTGGCGGCCGAAGTTGCGAAGGCCCTGAATGCGCCGCTGGACGTCATCGTGGTGCGGAAACTCGGCCTTCCGTTCCAGCCTGAAGTAGCCATGGGAGCCATAGGCGAAGGCGGCGCGCGGGTCCTCAACCAGCGCGTCATCTCGCTCGCCGGAGTCACGGAGGATGACCTTGAGGCCGTCGAGCGGCGCGAGCGCGTGAGGCTGGAGTCCAGGCTGGAACGCTACCGCCAGGGGAGGCCGCGGAAGGACCTTGCCGGGCGCACTGCCATCGTTGTGGACGACGGCATCGCAACGGGGTCGACGGCGCGTGTTGCCTGCCAGGTTGCACGCCACCTGGGCGCCGCAAAGGTGATCCTGGCAGTTCCTGTGGCCCCGGCGGACGCGATGGGAACACTGTCCGAGCCGGACCAGGTCTATTCCCTGATCAGCGCCCGGAACTTCCAGGCCGTGGGGTACTACTACCGCGACTTCTCGCCCACCACCGACGAAGAGGTGGTGCAGCTGCTCGATGCCGCCGCGCTGCGGGAACGCCTCGCCGGGGCTGGGGCTGCGGGCACCGACCATGATGTGGAGATCGCGGTGGACGGGGTGGCGCTCCACGGCGATCTGCACCTTCCGGAACCCTGCAATGCAGTGGTGGTGTTCGCCCACGGCAGCGGGAGCAGCAGGCACAGCCCCCGCAACCGCTACGTTGCCTCAGTCCTGCAGGGGGCGGGCCTGGGCACACTGCTGCTGGACCTGCTCACCCCGGCCGAGGAGATGGACCGCGGGAATGTCTTCGACATCGCCCTGCTGGCGGAGCGGCTGGCCGCGGCAACCCGCTGGCTGAACGGCAGGAGTGACAACACGGGATGCAAGGTGGGCTACTTCGGCGCCAGCACCGGCGCGGGTGCCGCCCTGTGGGCGGCAGCCGACCCTGACACGGAAGTGGACGCCGTCGTTTCCCGCGGCGGCCGCCCGGACCTCGCCGGGCCGCGGCTGGCGGCGGTGCGCGCACCCACCCTGCTGGTGGTAGGGGCGCCGACACCCAGGTCCTGGCCCTGAACCGCCAGGCAATGGACCGGATGCGGGCGCCGGTCCGGCTGGAAGTGGTCCCGGGGGCAACCCACCTGTTCGAAGAACCCGGAACGCTCACCCAGGCCGCAACCCTCGCCAGGGAATGGTTTGCGCGCTACCTGCTGCCGGGGAGCCAGGCCGGCAACTAGGCGCCGGCAGGCACCGCGGCAGGGGATTTCCGCCCCAGCTCGGCAGTCCGCTTCACCGACCACCACAGCAGCACCACCAGGAGCACATTGCGCGTGGTGAGGATGGCCGCCATCACCGGGTGGGCGTGGATCAGCGGGGTGTAGAACAGGGGATAGATCACGAACGTGGTCATGGCGATGCCCATGAGCAGAGCTGCCGGGACCTTCCACCTGTTCCAGTCGTGGGTAAGCCCGGCGATGATCACCGGCGCCAGCCAGATGATGAACTGCGGCGAACCCACCTTGTTGAACACGATGAACGCCGTGACCATCATGAGGGAACCCTCAAGGAACAGCTCCTCCCGTTCGGCGCCGCGGTTCAGGGCCCGCACCAGCAGGACGGCGGCCACCACCGCGGCCAGGATCAGCAGCGGCTGCATCAGGAAAGCCGCAGTCCCCGCGCCCGGGCCGTAGACCTCGGTGGAGTTGATGGCGGTGTTGTCCGCCATCCTGGAACCGGCGATGTTGAAGACGCTCAGCCACACCCACGGGGTGGAGAAGGTGGCTTCAAGCTGCATGCCGCGCTCGCCCTGGTTCAGGAGGAAGTCCATGATGTGCCGGAGGCCGCCGGACATCCACGTTCCCAGCGCAACGACGGCGGTCACGGCGACGCCTGAGAGGACCACCTGGACCCGCTTCCGGCTGGCTATCACGATGGGTACCAGCACAGCCGCGGGCCATACCTTGATCCAGGTGGCGACGCTGAGCAGGATGCCGGCCACCACCGGACGCTGCGCCGCGTACAGCAGCGCGATCAGCACGATCGGCGCGGTGATGCCTTCCACCCGCGCGAAGCTGAGGTAGCCCATGAAGACGGTGAAGAACAGCCACCACCAGGCGGGCGCAATGCCGCCCGCCTTCCGCGGTCCGCGGGTGAGGAAGGCAAGCCCGACGGCGTTGAGGGCTGTGATGATCAGGAACCAGACGAGGAGGTACAGGTCCGGTCCCGCGATGTTGGCGAGGAAGATGGGGAGCTGCGCCAGTACCGGGTAGACCCAGGGGCTGATCTTCCCGTCCAGGTCCTGCGGGTTGTAGCCGTCCACGGCCCACTGGCGGTACTGCTCGGTGTCGCTGAACGTATCGCCGTGCAGGAAGAAGGACGCCATCCAGCCCAGGAAATAGAGATGGACGACGGCGAAGCCCCACCACACGGAGGACGGGCGGGCGAACCAGTCCACCACCTTGGCGGGGAGGACTTTGGTGCGGACGGTCACCAGCCGGTCAAAGAACTTCGCGGAAATGTCAGGACTCCTTCAGCGCGGGAGCCGCTGCGGGCGTCTTCTTACCCAGCAGGTAGAGGCGGCGGACGCTCCACAGGAACAGGACCACCAGGAGGACGTTGCGGATGGTCAGCACCAGCGCCATCCAGGGGTTGTTGTGGCTCAGGGCGTCGTAGAAGAGCGGGTAGATGAAGTACGTGGCCACGGCGATAACGATCAGCATGGTGGCAGGGACGCGCCATTCCCGCCAGCTGTGGGCCAAACCGACGGCGACAGCGGGGGCGAGCCACACCATGAACTGCGGGGAGCCTACCTTGTTGAAGACAACGAACGCGGTGGCCAGCGTAAGGGCGCCGGCCAGGAGCAGTTCAGTGCGGTCCACGCCGCCGCTGACTTTTCCGTTATGGAGCGCCCAGAACGTCAGGGCCGCCACCAGCAGTGCCGCCAGGACCAGGAGGGGCTGCATCAGCACTGACATCAGCGCCGTGCCGGGGCCGTCCACCTGCATGGAGTTGATGTCCGTGTTCATGTACATCCGGGAACCGCCCACGTTCAGGACGGACAGCCAGAGCCAGGGCGTGGTGAAGGTGGCCTCCAGCTGCATGCCGCGGTCACCCTGCTGGGTGAGGAAGTTCAAAAGCTTGGGGACGCTGCCCACCGCAGCGGCCAGCGCGACGACCCCCGCCGTCGTCGTTATGCCTGCCAGGACCACCAGGATCCGGTTCCGGACGACCGCGAACAGGGCCAGCATGACCGCTGCCGGCCACACCTTGACCCAGGTGCCGATGGCCAGCAGGACGGAGGCGATGAACGGCCGGCCCACGCCGTATGCGAGGGCGACCAGGACCAGCGGGGCGGTGAGCCCGTCCACGCGGGCGAAGCCGAGCCAGCCCATCAGCAACGTGAAGACCAGCCACCACCAGGCGGCGGGGATCGCGTTGCGGTCGCGGCCGCGGTTGGTGAGCTTCAGCAGGGCCCAGCCGTTGAGCAGCGTGGTCATCAGCACCCACAGGAAAAAGAACGGTCCGGGGCCGGCGACGCCCGCGACGGCCATGGGGATCAGCGCCAGGATGGGGTAGACCCAGGGGCTGGGGCCGCCGGTCAGGTTGGCGTCGTTGAAGCCTGCCATGGCCCAGTCGCGGTAGATGAAGGTGTCGCTGAAGGCTTCGCCGCGCAGGGACACCGAGGCGGCGAAGACCAGGAAGACCATGTGCACAACGATGAATCCGCCCAGCAGTCCGCGCCCGGTGTTCAGCCGCGCCCGGGCGGGTGCGGGAAGGATGACATTGCGGATCCGGGTGAGTCTGCCGAAGAAAGCGTCCGTGGAAATGGCGGGATCCTTGTCAGTTTGTGGCACGCGTATGGTGCTGCGCTGGTTGCTTGGTTCTGCCGCCTGGCGGTTGTTCAGGGGCATGGGAACCGTCCGAAAACAGCGCCCACTCCTGTCCAACTCTAATTCAACCGCTTGGAGCCCGATGACTGTTGCAAGTCCACGGAAAGCCATATCCCTCTCTGACCTGCGGCTTTTATCTAAAGTTGCTGGCAGTTTAACGTTCGGGAAACATTGGGCGGGGCACACCGATGCCCGCTTCGTCTGCAGCCTTGGGGAGCGCAGGTGCCTGTTCACCCCCCCCGTCCCTCGACCTACAAAGGCTAGACCCATGAACTTCCCCCTCACCCTGACCGTCGCCGACCGCCACAGCATGGACGCTGAGCTCGACGCCGCCGTGACGGCCGCCAAGGCCCAGGCACTCGCCGGCAAGCGCCACGGCATCCTGGTCACACGCCTCGGCGTCGACAAGTTCACTGTTGCCCTCAGCGAGGCAGTCCCCTTCGGCCTCACCCGCGAACACCAGGCCTGGTAGCCGGGCGGCCGGTCCGCGTTACCGGCGCTGCGGAGCCGTTTCCGGGCCCATTCTGCTCTCTTCGGTTCCTGATGCGCGGCTGTGCATCAGAAGGTTAGCCAACCGTGACCTTCCAATCGTTCCGTCCCGGCGCATCGCCCGTTACTGTCGACAGCACCATCCGGGACAACGGAGAAGAGGCACGATGAGCATCGACATCGAGATTGGTACAAGCCTCAGCAATGAGGACGCAGCGCACTTTGCGGCCAAGACGGAAGCAATCACCTCAGCGATGCAGAGGGTGCGGGAATTGCATGCGGCTTACAGCTGGGTGTGGACGGACGAGATCCGCTGCCGGGGCTGCAACGCCAGCCTGGACATACCGCTGCTGGCCAGCACGAACGTGAGCGCCGACAAGGCCTTCCAGGCACACCAGTCCGCCCAGCTGGATGCCCTCTTGGCTGCTGGCGGACATCAGCGCGGGGAATCCGGCTAGCGGTACCAGCCCACGGAACGGTCGTAACTGGACACCAAGGCTCCCGTGCCTGATGCGCCGCTTCCGCCCGCCGGAAAGTAGATGGCCCCAAACTCGGCGCCTTGGGCTTCGATCCGTTTGCGTGCCCAGGCCTTGGCGGCTTCGATGTCCGTTTCCGGGATGCTTTCGCGGGTGTTGTTTCCAGCGCTGAGATGGATGTCCAGCTGGTACTCCCCGGGCTGGGAGGCTCCGGCATGGTGGCCTGGATCCCGCTCATCGCGCCTGCTGACCATCACCTGCGCCAAGGCATGGAGGACGGACGGGTCCTTGGCGGTGCTGCCATGCTGCTGTTGTTCCATCCGCAGCGCTGAAACCACGTTCTCCACGGTGTCCCCATCGCTGACCACGTACGACGCTCCGGCGACGTCCGCCTCCGAGCCCCCAACGCTTTCCAAGTACTGCATAAATTGCTCGGAGCTGGACTGTCTGGAGTTCATGCACCCTCCCTGAGGGCTATTCGCGGCAAATGCCGACCCGCCCAACACTAGACCCATATGGGTCCTCTGAACGGGTGCTCCCGGGACCGATTTGGACGCAACGGGCGGCCGGCCCGCGCGGAGGCCTGTGCACACCTTCCATTTCCACTGTATCCCCGTAGGTGGGGCTTGCGGCAAGGCCCGGGCGCGGCCGGATAATCGCAGGGCCGGAAACCGGGAGAACTGGAGCAAGCGGAATGACAGGGCATGCGGTAGTGATTGTGGGCGGCGGCCCGACGGGGCTGATGCTGGCAGGGGAGTTGGCGCTGGCGGAGGTTGATGTGGCCGTTGTGGAGCGGCGCCCCAACCAGGACCTCGCCGGAGCGCGGGCGGGCGGGCTTCATGCGCGGACCCTTGAAGTCCTGGACCAGCGAGGCATCGCGGGGAGGTTCCTCGCCGAGGGCCAGGTGGCCCAGGTGGCGGGCTTCGCCGGCACCCGCCTGGACATCAGCGACTTTCCCACCCGCCATCCCTACGGGCTGGGCCTGTGGCAGAACCACATCGAACGCATCCTGGCCGGCTGGGTGGCGGAGCTGGCCGTAACGTTCTACCGCGGATGCGAGGTGACCGGCCTGGCGCAGGATGGCACCGGCGTCGGCCTCCACCTCAAGGACGGCAGGACGCTGCGGGGGGACTACGTGGTGGGGTGCGACGGCGGCAGGAGCCTCGTCCGTAAGGCTGCGGGCATCGGGTTCCCCGGCTGGGAACCCACCACCAGTGCGCTGATTGCCGAGGTGGAGATGACAGGCCAGCCGGAGTTCGGCGTGCACCGGAACGCTTTTGGCATCCACTCCTTTGGCCGGCGGGAGTACAAGATCGTGGACGGCAAGGTGGTTTACGCGGACAGCGGGCCGGTGGGGGTGATGGTGACCGAGGAACACGTGGGTCCCGCTACGGAACCCACGCTGGCTGATCTCAGCGCGGCCCTGATTGCCGCCTGCGGCACGGACTACGGGGCCCACAGCCCCACCTGGATTTCCCGGTTCACGGACATGACGCGCCAGGCCGCTGCCTACCGTTCGGGGCGGATCCTCCTCGCGGGCGACGCGGCGCACGTGCATGCCCCGGACGGCGGGCAGGGCCTGAACATCGGGGTGCAGGACGCGGTGAACCTGGGCTGGAAGCTGGGGCAGGTGGTCCATGGAACAGCCCCGGACGGGCTCCTGGATACCTACCATGCCGAGCGCCACCCGGTGGCTGCCCGCGTGCTGCGCAACACCATGGCGCAGAGTGCACTGCGCCGCCCGGACCCGCGGATCGAGGCGGCAGGGGAAGTTGTTGCCGAGCTCCTGGGCATGGAGGAACCGCGCCGGCGTTTCGCGGCAATGCAGTCCGGCCTGGACGTTCACTACGACGTCGGCAAGGGACACCCGCTGCTCGGGCGGCGGATGCCCGACGTCGAGCTCGCCGCCCGGGAAGGACCCCGCACGGTCTATTCGCTGCTGCATGACGCCCGGCCCGTGCTCCTGAACTTCGGGGTGCCGGGCGCCTTCGACAATCTTCCGCGGCCGCCACGGGTGAAGCTGGTGGATGCCGAGTACGGCGGGGCATGGGAGCTGCCCGCGCTCGGGGACGTTCCGGCGCCTGCCGCAGTCCTCGTCCGGCCGGACGGGCATGTGGCCTGGGTGGGTGGCGGAAGCGACGCCGGCCTCAGGGAGGCGCTGGCCAGATGGTTCGGACCCGCCATGCCGCCGGCTTCGGTGCCAAGCCTTTGACCCCCCTTTTCGTTACGTCATGCTTCGGGCCGTGACCCCGTATTGCCCAGGGAGTCAGTGCGTTTCACCCCCGATTGAACAGCACGCTTACGGGTGGTTGGTTTGAACCACCGGCCTCGAAAGGAAAGAACAATGACGGAACACTTTGACCTCACGCCGCAGCGCCTGCGCCACGTCCTGGGCCATTTCGCCTCCGGACTGACCGTCATCACCGCCGCCACGGACAACGGCCCCGTTGGCTTCACCTGCCAGTCGTTTTCGTCGCTCTCCCTGGACCCCGCCCTGGTCACCTTCAGCCCTGCACGAAGCTCCAGCACCTGGCCGCGGCTGCGCGACGCGGGCCGGTTCACCGTGAACATCCTGCCCGCGGAACACCAGCACCTGGCAGCCCGGTTTGCCCGCTCCGGCACCGACAAATACGCCGGCGTCAACTACTCTGCGTCACCCCTGGGCAATCCCGTACTGGACCAGGCGCTCGCCTGGGTGGACTGCGAACTGCATGAGGAGTACGACGGCGGCGACCACACCATTGTGGTGGGTGCTGTCCGCGCACTGGGGGCGCGGGAGGGCGCCGAGCCGCTCCTCTTCTTCAAGGGCGGCTACTTTGAAGGAGTGGAACCCCGTGCCAATCGGCAGGAGAAGGTGGCATGACGGGGCCAGGTCCCGGCAGCCCCTTGACCGCGTTTTCTTCAGCGCGGGTTTTCGAGTGAGATGGCTTCCAGGTGCTCGGGAATGCGGGCTTTCCATCCCAGTTGGCGTTTGATGCGGGCCCGGAGGGCGTCGGAGGCGTCCGGCTCTCCATGCGTGACGTAGGTCATCGACGGGGCCTGAGGGGCGGTCCTCATCCATTGGATCAGTTCGCTGGAGTCGGCGTGGGCGGATAGTCCTTCCATCTGGATGACTTCTGCTTCGATCCTGACGTCCTGTCCGTAGATCCGGAGGCATTTTTCGCCTGCGGCGAGTGATGCGCCCCGTGTTCCACCGGCCTGGTATCCGCTGAGGATAATGGCGTTGCGCCGGTCCGGCCCGTAGGCCGTGAGGTGGTGCAGGATCCTGCCGCCGGTGAGCATGCCGCTGGCGGAGATGATGATCATGGGTCCGCCGCGCAGGTTGAGCAGTTTTGACTCGTCGGGGCTGCGGACGGGGGTGGCCACTTTGTACATGGCTTCGAATTCGTCCTGCTTGAGCCTGTGTTCTTCGCGATGGCGCTGATACATGCCGGATGCGTCGATTGCCATTGGGCTGTTGAGGTAGACGGGGATGGAGGGGATCGCATGTTTGGCGAGAAGCCGCGACAGGTGCAGCAGGACCGTTTCGGCCCGGCCGACGGCGAACGCGGCGATCATGATGACGCCGTTTCGCTTGGCCACCCGGGTGATGATGTCGCCGAGTTCAGTTTCCGGGTTGCCCTGCGGGTGTGTCCGGTTGCCGTAGGTGGATTCGGTGACCAGTACATTGACGCGCCCCGGCGCTCTCGGCGCGTACATCAGGGGGTCATCGGCCCGCCCCAGGTCTCCAGTGAAGTGGATAGTCCGGCCGGCAAGTTGGAGGTGCACCTGGGCCGCGCCGAGGATGTGGCCGGCAGGAAGGAACGTTGCTTCAATGCCCCCGGGCAGGGGGAACGGAGAGTCGAAGTCCCGGGTTTTGAAACTGTCGAGCGATCGGACGGCGTCCTGGGCTGTGTAGAGGGGCACGGGAGGGTGATGGGTTGATGATGCCCTGTGGTCTGCGTAGCGGGCTTCCTCTTCCTGGAGGTATCCGCTGTCGGGAAGCAGCAGCTTGCACAGTTCGGCCGTGCCCGGTGTGGCATAGACGGGGCCGTGGAATCCGTCGCGCACCAGTGCAGGGATGTATCCGCTGTGATCCAGATGGGCATGGGTGAGGACAACGGCATCGATGTTCGCGGGACTGACCTGGAAAGGTACGCGGTTACGGTCGCGAAGGTGTTTATAGCCCTGGAACAGGCCGCACTCTACAAGGACCCGGTGGCCTTGCGACCGGATCAGGTATCTGGAACCTGTCACTGTGTCGGCTGCGCCGAGAAACCGCAGCGTCGGGGGATGCTGTTCTCTCATAGCAGCTCCTTCGGACACCTCACTCAGCTCAGAGGCTTCCTGGTGTCAGCCGTGGGAATCCTGGGAAGCGGCTGGCCGACGACCCCGCAAAGCTCGGCGGTGATTTTGCGGGGCACAACGGTGGTGCCGGTGTGGTTGTGGGGCGCTGCCAGGTTACCCGCGGGTGATGGGGAGCTTCTTCGGCTCCGCGGGCAGGCCCTGCTCGGGCAGCGGGGCACGGACTTCCAGGACCCCGTTGACGTAGGTGGCCTTGATGTCTTCTTCCTTAACCCCTTCAGGGAGCGGGATGTTCCGGCTGAAGGACCCGTAGCGGAACTCCGACCGGTAGCGTCCTTTGTCCTTGTGCTCTTCTTTTTCCTGGCGCTCGGCGCGAATCCGCAGGAACCCGTCGTCCATGGTCACTTCGACGTCTTTGTCCGGATCGACGCCGGGCATCTCAGCACGCACCACAAGCGTTTTACCGTCGACGAACTCTTCGACCCGGATGGGGGCGGGGCCTGTTGCCGAGTCGAACATGCGCTCTACGGAGTCCAGCAGCTCGGCCGGGGATCGCAATACGGTGTTGAAGGGGGAGGTCCACCGGGTCGATGCAAAAGGGGACCATTTGAGCAGATCAGACATGACGGGTTCTCCAGATTCCATGCAGGCAAAGGGCCGCGTGAGGGGCCGGTGTCAATCCAGTTAACACCTGCGGATGTGGTCCAGATAGGGACAAAAGACCCTCCTCCCGGGAGCCTTCGCACACGGTCTGCGTTCATGCCCGGAGCCCGGAAAATAGCGGTTTTCGCCCTTCATCCCTAACCTTCACTGACCTAAGGACTTAAGCCTCTGAAAGCCAGGCAACCGTAGCTTGAAGCTGGAAGCATAACCAGCGTGGCGCTGCACCACTCCCCGCTGGCGGCCGCACTCGAGCACCAAAGATTCCACCCCTTCAAACAAGGAAGAAAGCCATGTCGGCATCATCAGCACATCCGGGAATCGGCGCACGCCACCACCGCACGCCCCTCGAAATCACAGCCCTGGGCGCTGGAGCAGTTTTCGCTCTGGTGGGCGTCCTCGGTTTCATCCCCGGGGTCACCACGAACTATGCGGAAATGACTTTTGCCGGCACTGGGTCCGGCGCGATGCTCCTCGGCATTTTCCAGGTGTCCATCCTGCACAACATTGTTCACCTGCTCTTCGGAGCCGCCGGCCTGCTCATGGGCAGGTCCGCACTCCAGTCGAAGTACTACCTCATCGGTGCGGGCGCCCTCTATCTGGTGATCTGGCTCTACGGGCTGCTGATTGACCAGGCGTCGTCTGCCAACTTCATCCCAGTGAACACGGCAGATAACTGGCTCCACGTCGTTCTGGGAGTCGTCATGCTCGCCGTGGGGATCTTGCTTGGCCGCGGTACCGGCCAAGCGAAAGCGCGCTGATCCGCCCGGCTGCTGATCCGCCCGTCTGTCCTGCGGATCCCGATGCACCCGGGAAGCAGCCGGCTTGCCAGGGAAACAGTCCAATGACGTGCGAGGGATGATGTTGTGAACCGCGGGACCGGGGACCGGCACCATCCCCACGGGCTGGAACTGGACGAGATCCGGGCCCTGGCCCGGCCGCTGCTAACGGCGTCCCGACACCTGGACGGCCTGGTGGATTTATGTGCCCGGGCACGCTTCGTCTGCCTGGGCGAGGCTTCACACGGCACGCAGGAGTATTACCAGTGGCGGGCAGCCCTCAGCCGTCGTCTCATCGAGGAACACCAATTCAGCTGGATTGGGGTGGAGGGCGACTGGCCGGACTGTTGGCGCATCAACCGCTGGGTCCGCGGCCAAACCGACCAGAACCTCGATGCCCGGCAACTATTGGCCGGCTTCGAGCGGTGGCCCACCTGGATGTGGGCCAACCAGGAAGTGGCAGAGTTCCTCACCTGGCTGCGCGAATGGAATCTGGCCCGACCGGAAGAACAGCGCACCGGCTTCTACGGACTGGATGTCTATTCCCTCTGGGATTCCCTGAGGGAAATCTTCGGCTGGCTCAACGCCAACGCACCCGAGGCCATGCCGGCAGCAATGAAGGCCTGGCAGTGCTTTGTACCGTTCCGGGAAAACCCCCAGCGGTATGCCTCGGACACCCGCCTGGTACCACGATCCTGCGAGGCGGACGTGGTGATGCTTCTGGCCGAGGTGCACCGGCAGACCTTCGGCCGGGTGGAGGACGATGCTGTAGCTTTTGACGCAGTGCAGAACGCCGTCGTGGCGGCAAACGCCGAACGCTACTACCGGACCATGATCCGCGGTGACCGGCAATCCTGGAACATCCGGGACCACCACATGAGCGACACCATAGACCGGCTGGCACGCCACCACGGCCCCGGCTCCAAGGGACTGGTCTGGGCGCACAACACGCATATAGGCGACGCCAGGGCAACGGACATGGCGCTGGACGGCATGGTCAACATCGGCCAACTCATGCGCCTGCGCCATCACGGATCAGTAGTCCTTGTCGGCTTCGCGTCCTATGGGGGATCCGTCACTGCCGCGCCGGCCTGGGGTCTCCCGGAAGAGGTCATGAACGTCCCGGCAGCCGTACCCGGAAGCCACGAAGACCTCCTCCACGCGGCCCTCGAAAGCCCGTCCACTCTCGTGTTCGGACCGGACCGGGCGGGCCACTGGCTCTCCTCCTGGCGCGGCCACCGCGCCATCGGGGTTGTCTACAACCCCGACCGCGAGAAAGGCAACTACGTCCCCACGACCATGGGCCACCGCTACGACGCATTGCTGTGGTTCCCGCAAACAACAGCGCTGCGGCCGCTCCACCATGAACACCTGCCCAGCGAACCTGAGCTCGAAACCGAACCGACAGGCTTCTAAGCGATGCCTCGAGACAGAAGCGCAACCCTGATTGCGGTAGGGCCCGGCGAGGCGATCGAAAGGAAAGACAAGTGACCAGCACCGGTTCGTTCTTGATTATTGTTGGTTTTGACGGTTCCGGGCATTCCCGGGCAGCACTGGACTGGGCCATGGATGAGGCCCGCCAGCGCCACGGCCAGCTCCGCCTCGTCACAGCCTGGAACAAGGCTCCGTTGGCGTGGTATCCGGCTGTCCTGGAAACGGCGGCAGGCGAAATTGCCGCCGAAGAGTCTCCAGAGCAAGCCGCGCGGACGCTTCAGGGTGAGGCGCTGAAGACCGCTGCAGACGGAGGCGTGACCGCCGCAGGACACCTCGTCAATACCAATTCACCCGCTTCGGCAATACTCGACGCCGCCAAGGACGCGGACCTTATCGTCGTCGGTTCCCGGGGTCATGGCGGTTTTCCCGGGTTGCACCTGGGCTCGGTTTCGACGCAGGTCGTCAATCACGCACAATGTCCTGTTCTGGTGGTCCACTCCAGGGCGTGACCTCCCCGGAGCTTCCCTTCACTGGTCCCAATGGACATGCCCCTTCCAGCCGGCACAAAGATGCAGTTCCCGCGGGATGCGATGCGGACCGTGCCCTGTTGTAGGGCGCAGTCCGGGCGTAGACTTAAATCGCCTGCAGGTAACCATCAGATGACGCCGGGTCGTTCAGGACATGAGAATGTCCGGGCCTTCTCTTAGCGAGATCGCGAAGGTACCTGCAGGTTCTGCGCTTAAGGACTTGCGCGGCGCTTGCAAGCAGAATCCCTGCGTTCGAGCGATGCGCAGGTGCCGTCGGGAACGCCCCAAATCCACTGGAATTGCCCTTGCGGTACCGAAAAGTAGGCGAGAAACTAGTTATACGTTCTTCGAAAGAAGGACGGGAACGAACAACCAGGGAACCTTGGAACACGCCGTGGATCTGATCCATGGTGGTCTGCCGGTGACGAGGCAGGAAGCGCCGGGATTCCCGCAAGTTCGGGAGATGATGTTCGTCATAACGGAATCAAAACAGTCGAAGCCCCTTCAGCCTAGCTGATGGGGCTTCCCCTTAGTCGGCGCCAGGCCACGCCCCCTGCTCAGAGCAGCCGTTCCCTGCCGTTTCCCCAAACCCCGTAGCGCAGTCGTGGTCATCAGCGCCGGCTGGCCATCCTCAAGGCAACGAAGCCGGCAGAGCCTGGCGGCTCAGGAGGAATCGGCGGCCCGGAAGCTGGCTCCGCCGTCGGTGGAAACGACGAGCCTTTCGGCGGTCGCGGCCCAGATCCGTGGCTTGCCTTCAGCGCCGGTTACAGCTGTCATTGCCTGGACCTGACCCTCGATTTGGCCGGTGCGGGTCCAGGTTCTTCCGGCGTCGGCGGAGTAATGCACGGTCCCGCCGGGTTCGACGCCGATGACCTCCGTGGCGCCGGCGAAGGCGACGAACTGGACAATGGGGGCTGTGGCGTTTAGTTCCCAGGTTTTCCCGCCGTCGGTGGAGCGCTGGAGCCCTTCGCGGGTGGTGGCCAGAACGGTGTCGCTCTCCGGGGTGCCTGCCAGGACGGCCGGAACGAAGCCCGCCCTTGCCGGGGTCCAGGTTTTTCCGTCCGGGCTGGTTTGAAGCGTCCCGTCGTAGGCGACGACGCCGGACGCGGTGGCGGCGAGGGCGTGAAAATCAGATTCGCCCTGTCGGGAGAGCTGTTCCCATGTCTTGCCGCCATCGACGGACCTGATCAGGCCCATGGGGTTGGGCAGATCGGAGCCGGGGCCGGGATGTCCGGATGCGTAGAAGACACCTTGGTCAGCCGCGGCGGTAAAGCCCATCAGATCGTTGGTGGCGCCAATTTTGGTGCCCGGTAGTTTGGTGACGTCAAACAGGCCTTCATGGGTGGCAAGCAGCACCTGGTCCGTTTTGCGGTTTACGGTCAGGCCGTGGACATGGGAGCTGGGCAGCCCGGAGGTGGCGGTTGCCGGGACAGGGCCGGCGCCCGGACTACCGGGTGTAGCGCCTGGGACGCAGGCGGAGAGGGTAAGCAGGAGGGCAGCGGCGGTGAACGCGGCCGAGAACCTGCCGGTGGTCAGAACACGCATGCCGAGGATCCGGTCATCGGGGCCGGAACAGCCGCGGGGAGTCCTGCGCGGCGAAGCGTGGCAACCGCAGGGGCGCAGGCCGGCTCGGTCATGGGTCCTCCTTCGCGGACAACGTTTATGTTCAAGACTATCGGCCCAATGGCAGGACGCTGTCCGGTACAACGAGCCTGCGGCGGGTTCCGTTTCACCCCGGTCAGCCGGCCGGGCGGGTAGGGAGTTTCGGCCCTTGCGGTGTACTTGAGGTTGGCATCACACTGGGGGGCAACAGTGGCAGGCACCTCCTGAAGGGCATAAGTCATAGGCGGTGAACTGTTCAGGATCGCGGCGGGCTTGGATGGTTCTGCACCGTCCGGGCACAGCTCCCGGGATGCCCGGGGTGAGCAGGATAGCCGTGACCGCTGACCATTCCTCCCACCACATGCACCGGGGAGCGGGGGCGCGGGGCGGAGCGATTCCTGCCGGACCGGGCATCCGGGGCAGGATCCAGGCGCTATGGCACACTGTGGTCGGCGCCGTCGGCCTGATCATGGGGCTGTTGCCGCACGTTCTGCACCACATCGGCCTGCTCGCCGGGACTGCCCTGGTGGCAGGGTCCGGCGGCACGGCACTTTTCGGCGCGCTGGGGCTTCTGGCATCGGTTCCCCTGCTGGTCCGGCTTTACCGGCGGTTTGGCAGCTGGATCGCACCGGTGCTGGGACTGCTGGTTTTCGCCGCCATGTTTTCCCTGTCCGCGTTTGTCATAGGTCCCGCGATCAGCGGCACCGGGACGGACATAACCCCCGGACCGGTGCCCACCGTGGATCACACCGGAGGGCATACCGGCGGCCACTGAACGCCCGTGTTCGTGTGAGCGCGCCAGGTCGTGGGGCATCCGGGAAACATCTGTTTTCCTCGGGCCGTTTGACCCTTTCCCCGTGCCGTGGTGCGGCCAATACTTTCCGGTATGAGCACTAGCCCGGAGCCGCAGCTTCCCATACCCAGGCCGTCGGGGCCTTGGGCGCAGGGGCTGCTGACGGTCCTTATCGCGGCCACCGCGGTGTACCTGGTCACGAACCACTGGCTGCATGTCCTGGACGCGTTGCCGTACCTGTGGGTGGTGCTGATGATGTCGATGCATCTCTTCATGCATGGCGGCCACGGCCATGCCGGTCACGGTGGCGCTGGCCGTGGTGCGGGCCGGCGGCACTCCGGAGGGGGTGCCGGGCATGCCCACTGACTACGGGTATGACCTGTGGTGGCTGGTTATCCTCAATTCGGCCGTGTTCATCATTTTCGCGTTCAGTTTTGTCCGGCCCAGGACGAAGCTGGACTGGCGCGCCCTGGGCGGTTTCTCTGCTTTCATCGTGGCGCTCTTTACCGAGATGTACGGTTTTCCCCTGACCATCTATCTGCTGTCGGGCTGGCTGGGGAACCGGGTCCCGGGCCTGGACCTGCTGAGCCATAACACGGGTCATTTGTGGCAGGACCTCACGGGATGGCAGGGGGACCCACACCTGAGCCCGCTGCACCTCCTCAGCAATGTGCTGATCGCAGCCGGTTTCATGCTGCTTTACCTGTCCTGGCAGGTCCTGTTCGCCGCGCAGCGCGAGCACCGGCTGGCCACGTCGGGCCCCTACGCAAAGGTGCGGCATCCGCAGTACATGGGGTTTTTGACGATCATGGCCGGGTTCCTGCTGCAGTGGCCCACGCTGCTGACACTGCTGATGTTCCCGGTCCTGGTCATCGTGTACCTTCGCCTGGCCCGGAAGGAGGAGCGGATGATGGAGGCCGAGTTCGGCGAAGCCTATGCCGCGTACCGCCGGGAGGTCCCCGGCTTCGTCCCCCGGTCCGGTCGGGGCCGTGCCGGGACCGGGCAGAAGTTGCAGGAAGGCCCGTGACAGCCATGCGGGCGACGACGGCCTGAAGGGTGGCATCATGCTGTTCCTGGCGGTAAAGAACCTCGTCCAGGAGAAAACCCGGCTGCTGATCAGCGTGGGCGGGGTCGCGTTCAGCGTGCTGCTGATCATGAGCATCCAGGGCCTGTATCAGGGCTGGAGCAACAAGATCGGTGAGTACATCCGCACTGTCCCTGCCGATTACTGGATCACCCAGACGGGCGCGACGGACATGTTCCACACCCCCTCCGTGCTGCCCCTGACCGTCAGGGATTTCCTGAGCGGGGTTGACGGTGTTGCCAGCGCCAAGCCCTTCAGCGGCCGCCGGGTGGCGTTCGCGCATAACGGCAAGGACATCAACCTCTACGTCATTGCCGATGACACGGAGAATAATGTCGGCGCACCCGCCCGGGTGGTCGAGGGCAAAGCCGTGCCCGATAAGGGCGAAATCATCATCGACCGGGTGGTAGGGCGCAGCCAGGACATCAGGATCGGGGACACCATCCCCGTCGCAGGCAGGACGCTGAAGGTCGCCGGCTACTCCGAGGGCGGATACATCCTCAGCTTCTCCTTCGCGTTCACCACCAAGGAAGACGCCGAAAGGATCCTGCAGCTCCCCGGAGCCACCAACTTTTTCCTTGTCACCGTCAAGGACGGCACCGACGCCGGCGCGGTCGCATCCCGGATCGAAGCGGACCCCGCGGTGGACGCGATCACCAAGGACAGGTTCGTGGAGAACAACACAAACATCGTCCGGGACACCTTCCTGCCCATCATCCTGGTGCTGCTCTTAATCGGGATTGCCGTGGGCATGACCGTGATCGGCCTGACCATCTTCACCTCAACCATCGAAAAAGCGCGCGAATACGGTGTCCTGAAAGCCATCGGGGTAAGCAACCGCCAGCTCTACACCGTTGTGATCGAACAGGCCATCACCGCCGCCGTGCTCGGGTACCTCGTCGGGGCAGGCCTTGCCTTGGCCGTCAGCGGGGCCGCGGGAATCTATGTCCCGGAGTTCATCACGGAAATCCGCTGGCTGGACGCCGCCTGGATCCTCGCGGTCACACTGGTGATGGCCGTGGTGGCTTCACTGCTGCCGGTGCGCCGGCTGTCACGGATCGACCCGGCGGAGGTGTTCCGGGCATGAGAATTGTCGACGTCCAGGACGTGTCCAAGACCTTCGGGTCCGGGCACACCGCCGTGACCGCGGTGGAGCACGTGTCCCTGAGCGTTGACCCCGGGGACATCGTGCTCGTCATGGGCCCCTCCGGATCCGGGAAAACAACCCTGCTGTCCATGATCGGCACGCTCATGTCCCCTTCCGGCGGCCGGATCCTCATTGCCGGGCAGGACACCTCCAACCTTTCACCTGCGCAACTGTCCCGGCTGCGGCTGCGCGAATTCGGTTTCGTCTTCCAGACCTTTAACCTGCTCTCGGCCCTGACTGCCGAGGAAAACGTCATGCTGCCACTGATCACGGCGGGAACACCGAGGAAAGCGGCGCGGACAAAAGCCCGGGCCGCGCTGGAACAACTCCAGCTCGGACACCGGCTGCGGAACCTGCCCCGGGACCTCTCCGGCGGCGAGAAGCAACGCGTGGCCATCGCACGGTCCCTGGCGAACGACCCGCGGCTGATCCTCGCCGACGAACCCACCGCCAACCTGGACGCGAAAACAGGCCAGGACGTGACCCTGCTCCTGTGCGGGACGGCCTGCCGGGAAAATCGGGCCGTCATCATCGTCAGCCACGACCAGCGGCTGCGGACCGCGGCCAAACGTGTCCTCACCATTGAAGACGGCCGGCTCACCGCCGAAGAAGCCGGGGAACACAACCGCTACTGCAGCATGCACCCGGAAGCGGCACCGGCATGAAAATGACCGATGAAGAACTGCTCGCAGTCCTCGCCGACCCGGCCGATGACCCGGCCCGGATGGAACGGATCAGCACCGAAATCGACGCCGGATTCAGCCTCCTCTCACACCGGCTCGGCAAAGCAGTCGCCGTCTTCGGATCAGCACGCCCCGGCCCCCAGGATCCCCGCTACGCGGTGGCCCGGACCTTGGGCGCCCGGTGCGCAAAGGCCGGGTTCGCCGTGATTACCGGGGGCGGCCCGGGACTGATGGAAGCTGCCAACCGCGGCGCCACGGAAGCCGGCGGCACCTCGGTCGGACTGGGTATCGAACTTCCGAGGGAACAGGTGTTGAACCCTTATGTCGATGTGTCCATGACTTTCCGGTACTTCTTCGCCCGAAAACTCATGTTCGTGCGCTACGCCTCGGCCTTTGTTGTCCTTCCCGGCGGGTTCGGCACACTTGATGAACTCTTTGAAGCCCTCACCCTCGTCCAGACCGGCAAAATCCATGAGTTTCCCGTCGTCCTGATCGGGACCAGGCACTGGACCGGACTGACCGACTGGATCCGGGAGCAGCTCCAAAGCCAGGGATTCATTGCAGCCCAGGACATCCGCCTGCTGCGGTGCACCGACGACATCGACGAAGCCGTGGAATTGATCCAGCACTGCCACCTGCGCCAGCTCGCCCGGTGATCCGGGCCGCGATGAATGTGCCGCCCGCTGAACAGCCCCGGACGCCGGGGACCAAAGACTCTGACGCTTCCCGGCGCCAAGGACGATAGTGAACGGTAGGGCAGTGGTGCATTGCTCCCACGCGGTGAAGGTCCGGCAACGGGTGAAACGCCCGCTGCCTTCCCGGACAACCCTGCGAAAGGACCCGCGATGACTGCTGACAGGAAGGCCACCGCCGACGGAGCAGTAGACGCTCCTTTGAAGAGCACCGTCGTGGAGGTGCGGGGCCTGCACTGGGCGACCTCCAAAGCGGTCATTGAACGCGTGCTGCTGCAGCGGCCCGGAGTCACCGCCGTCGATGCGAACCCCGTCGCCCAGACCGCCACCGTGAAGTTCGACCCGTCACTTACGTCCGTGAAGCAGATCTCCGGATGGGTCCGGGACTGCGGATACCACTGCCGGGGCGAATCGGTCCCGGATCACGTGTGCTACCCCATGGACGAGCCCCTGCACGCCCCGGCCAGGACCCAGGGTGCCGGGCATGCCCATCCGGCGGCCGGCGAACATGCAGGCCACGGCCCCGCCGGCCACGGGGCGATGCACGGAACCCCGCAGGAGATGATGGGCCACGGCGGACACCACGCCGGGATGTCGATGGATGACATGGTCAGGGACATGCGCAACCGGTTCCTGGTGGCCGCCGTCCTGTCCATCGGTGTGACGCTCTGGTCCCCGATGGGCCGGGACATGCTCGGCTTCACCGCCCCGACACCGTTCGGGCTCCGCGATGACGTCATGGCCCTGATCCTGTCCCTGCCCGTCATCTTTTACTCCGCCTGGATCTTCTTCGACGGCGCCTACCGGGCACTGAAGGCCCGCACCCTGGACATGATGGTCCTGGTCGCGATTGCCGTCGGCACCGGCTGGCTCTACAGCGTGTGGGTTACACTCACCGGCGGCGGGGAAGTGTTCTACGAAGCCGCCACCGTCCTGGCCGCCTTCGTGCTGCTGGGCCATTGGTTTGAAATGCGCGCCCGCGGCGGGGCGAATGAGGCCATCCGGACCCTGCTCGAACTCGCACCTCCGGTCGCGGTCGTCATCCGCGAGGGCGGGACAGTGGAGATCCCCACCTCCGAAGTCCTGGTGGGGGACCTGCTGCTGATCCGGCCAGGATCCAAAATCCCCGTCGACGGGCAGGTCGAAGAGGGCCAATCGGAGGTTGATGAGTCCATGGTCACCGGGGAGAGCCTCCCGGTCGCCAAGACCACCGGCTCCGAGGTGATTGGCGCGTCCATCAACACCAGCGGCACCCTGAGGGTCCGGGCCACCAAGGTCGGGGCCGACACCGCCCTGGCCCAGATCGTCGCCCTCGTCCAGGAAGCCCAGAACTCCAAGGCCCCCGGCCAGCGGCTGGCCGACCGGGCCGCGTTCTGGCTGGTCCTGGTCGCCCTGGTCGGCGGAACCGTGACGTTCGCGGCCTGGCTCGCCCTCGGCGCGGGGGTCCAAACCGCGCTGCTGTTCGCCATCACCGTCGTCGTCATCACCTGCCCGGACGCCCTGGGCCTGGCCACACCGACAGCCATCATGGTCGGAACCGGCCTCGGGGCCAAACGCGGCGTACTGTTCAAGAACGCCACTGCCCTGGAGGTTTCCGCCCGGATCGATACTGTCGTGATGGACAAGACCGGAACTCTCACCAAGGGCGAACCGGAAGTCACCGACGTCGTCGTTGAGGGCATTGACCAAGGAGAACTGCTGGCCCTGGTCGCCGCCGTGGAAAAGGAATCCGAACATCCCCTCGCCGCGGCAGTGGTTCGGCACGCCGAGGAACACGGCGCCGCCCCCCTGGACGCCAGCGACTTCCTGAACGTTCCCGGCCACGGGGCCGGCGCAACCGTCGGGGGGCGCAAGGTCCTGGTGGGCAACCGAAAACTCATGGCAGACGAGAACATCGAACTGGGGCCGCTGGCTGCGGTGCGCAGCGAGCTGGCAGGAACCGGACGGACCGCCGTGCTCGTCGCCGTCGACGGCCGTGCCGCGGCCGTGGTGGCCCTGGCGGACGCCGCCCGGGAAACCGCGCCGGCGGCGATAGCTGCCCTGCACGAGGCCGGGATCGAAGTCGTCATGCTCACGGGCGATAACGAAGCCACCGCCCAAAGGATCGCCGGCCAGCTCGGCATCGACACCGTCATCGCGGAAGTGCTCCCGGGGGACAAATCAGCGAAGATTGCCGAACTGCAACAGGAGGGCAGGAAAGTCGCCATGGTCGGCGACGGCGTCAACGACGCCCCAGCCCTGGCCCAGGCTGACCTTGGCATCGCCATCGGTGCCGGCACCGACGTGGCCATCGAAACGGCCGACGTCGTGCTGATGCGCTCGGACCCGCTGGACGTGCCCATCGCCCTGCGCATCGGCAAAGGAACCCAGCGGAAGATGCGCCAAAACCTGGGCTGGGCTGTCGGATACAACGCAATAGCCCTGCCCATCGCGGCAGGGGTGTTCGCGTTCGCCGGGATCGTCCTCAGCCCCGAGATCGCGGCCCTGTCGATGTCAGGTTCCAGCTTCCTGGTCGCCGTCAACGCCCTGCTGCTCAAAAGGCTCCGGCTGCCCCGGCCCGAAACGCCCGAGGCCACCACCGCCCGCCCGGCCCGGCCGCTGGCCCCGGCCGGCAACCGTTAGCCGCCCGGGCCAAGACCTCAGCCGGTTACTGTGTCGCCGTGCCGGTGGGCGACCTTCCATGCACCGTCCTCGCGGCGGTAAATCTGGGTTGCCCGGAGCACGTAGCTGCGCGGTTCGCCGTCGACCGAGGCTGAAGTGTGTTCCAGGCCCGCCGTATATGCCATGTCGCCCACAATGTCGTAGGCCTGCAACTCGAATCTGTACGAAGTGCAGTTGGAGAACTGCCTGGCAAGGCCCGTGAACAAGTCGTCCAGTTCCTGCTGTCCGAAGGCATTGCGCCATGCGCCAAGGACGCTCACGGGTTCGTTGCGGGACCAGAGTGCCCTGCGCGGGGCGGCATTACCGTTATGAATGGCGAGTTCCGCAGCGTGCAGCTCGGTCCTCACCCAGTCCAGGAAATCGGCGCGATCGCTCATGCCACCAGTATGATCCCGGCACCTCGGCCGCTGCGACCCCTTCCTCCGGTCCGGCTGCGGCCCTCACGCCCCCTCAGCCGCTGAACGCCGTCGTCCTGGCAACACCGTCGTAGCCGCCCGAAGGCGCCTTGAGCCCGTAAAGGGCACCGACGGTCGGGGCCACGTCCACCGTCCGCGCAGGATTAGAGGACGTCCGGCCGCGGAGCACCCGGGGGCTGCCGCCGGAGATGAAGAACGGGATGGGTTCGGTGGCGGGATGCCCGTGGTTGCCGGGTATGGGATTCGAGACGATGTAAGGGTCCGAGAACCGCCAGCCGGCACGGCAGAAGGCCACCAGGTCGCCGGCCTCCGCCCCCAGCCGCAGCTCGGCAGGTGCCTGCACCGACAGCACGCCGGGGTGTGATTCGACCAGGGAACGCACGGCCTGGAGGCCGGCCGCCTTCTGCTCCGAGGGGCCGGTCCAGTACAACAGGTCCGCACCGCCGTTCTGGGCCACGGTGATGGAGGACCGGAGGTCCGGCCGGGCCTGGAGGATCAGGTCCACCGAAACCACATTGGTGGGCAGTGACCAGTCCATGGAGTGGTCCGCAAGCACCACCAGGACACTGGACTCCCACTTGCCCGTATCAACCAGGTGGTCCACCAGCCGGCCCACCTGCAGGTCGGTGTCCGCGAGGGCAGCCGTGCGCGCGGCCTGCAGCGTGGTCCCGGTCAGGTCCGAGTGCCCCATCCGGTCAACGTCGCCGAGGTTGGTGAACGTGAAGTCCGGGTCGGGGCCGCTAACGATGGCCAGCAGGGCGTCCATGGTCGCGGCGTCCGGCGCGTGTCCTGTCACGGGCAGCAGGGGATAAGGCTCCCAGCGGTAGCTTGCCCGCGTGCCGAAGATTCCGTAGAGGTACTTCTTGCTCAGGACGGAGGCGGTGGTGAAGCCGGAGTCGCGCAGGCGTTCAAGCAGCGTGGGAAAGCGGAGGTCGGTTTCGCGGTCCATGTCCCTGGCTGCCCCCTCGGCGGGATCGTAAACCGAGTTGGCGGGGACTCCGGACCTGTCCGGCCGGACGCCGGTCATCATCATGACGTGGTTCGGGATCGTCTCCATCACCGGCAGCGACCTGGCGGCAGGGAAGTTGGTGCCCTGCGTCCGCAGCGCGGCGAGCCGCGGGGTCAGCTCAGGGGTGATCTCGTCCGGCCGGCAGCCGTCCACCACAAGGACATAGGTGCGCGTCCGGGCGGTGCCGGGATTCGTCGCCGGGCCGGCCCACGACGTGCCGGGCGCCGCTGAAAGGACGACGGCGGCACTTCCGGCGCCGGCGAGGCGCAGGAACTGGCGGCGGTCCGGGTTCACAGCGCGCCGCCGGTTGCCGCGACGACTTTGCCGGTGCCGGCACCGACCCTGAAGGAGGTGGACAGCGTGGCCGCCGAGGCCTGCGCCGTCCGGTCGGCAAGGACGTACCAGTCCATCCGGACTCCCGCAGGAGTGACGTCCAGGACGGAGTATCCATGCGAGTCGAAGTCGAGGTACTTCACGTGGGGGTTGGCCGTCCTGATGGCCGCCTCCACCGCCAGGGAGGAGGTCCGCGGTGGAGCGTTCAGTATGTCGTCGAGGTTGTCACTGGTCACCGACGTGCAGACCAGTTCCGCCGCCACCGAATCGCCGGTGGTGGGGTAGGTCAGGGGGTCGGCGGGGAGGTCGCAGGCCCACCCGGAGTGGATGTCGCCGGTGAGGAAAACGGTGTCCTTGATTGCCTGGTCCCGCAGGTGCCGGACCACCCGGCTCCGGTCCGCCTCGTAGCCGTCCCACTGGTCCACGTTGTAGGGGACGCCGTCGACGGTGGTGCCGCCCATGAGCTTCTGGACCCCCGCCAGTTCGGCCAGGCTGAGCGTCGAGGGAACCCGGACGGGGGCAATCATCACCGGGTTGCCCACCAGCTTCCACTGGGGGCCGCCGGAGGTGAGGTTGCCCAGCAGCCAGTCCATCTGCGCAGCTCCCGTGATGGTGCGGTCCGGGCTGTCCACGGCGGGGTCGAGGCCGTTGGCGGCCTGCTGGCTCCGGTAGGAGCGGAGGTCCAGCATGGACAGGCTGGCCAGCGAACCGAAGTCAAGGCGGCGGTACAGCGGACCTCCGGGCTGGTAGCGCACGGGCATCCACTCCGCGTAGGCCTGGTTGGCAGCCGCGCGGCGTTCGGCCCAGGGCCCCTCTGCGCCCTCGGTGTGGTTTTCCGCTCCTCCGCTCCAGGCATCGTTGGCCGCTTCATGGTCGTCCCAGGTGACGATGAAGGGTGCAGCCGAATGCAGGGCCTGCAGGTCGGCGTCTGTTTTGTACTGGGCGTGCCGGCGCCGGTAATGCGAGAGGGTGGTCATTTCGACGGCGGGATCGTGCGGGCGTACGACGACGTCCCTCGCCTGGTATTCCCCGGGTGCGTACTCGTAGAGGTAATCGCCGAGGTGGAGCACGGCGTCGAGGTCCCCGCGCTGGGCGAGGTGGCGGTAGGAGCTGAAGTAGCCTGCCTGATAGTTGGCGCAGGAGACCACGCCGAAGCGGAGCTGCTCCACCTGGGCCCCGGCCGCCGGTGCCGTCTTGGTCCGGCCTGTGGCGGACATCCCGCGGCCCACTGTGAAGCGGTACCAGTACGGGGTGCCCGGCTGCAGGCGATCGGCGACCACCTTCACGGTGTGGTCACGCTCCGGCCCGGTCTTCACCGAGCCCTTCGAGACGATCCTTGTGAAGGCGGGGTCGGCCGCCACTTCCCAGTTCACTGTTGCGGCGGGGCCGAGTCCCGAGCCGGGTGTGGCTTCCGGGCTGGGGGTCACCCGGGTCCAGAGCACCACGCTGTCCGGGTGCGGATCGCCGGAGGCAACGCCATGCGCGAACAGCGGATCAGCCGCCTGGGCAGGGCTCGAGACGAGGGGCGCCACTCCGGCGACGGCGGCGGCAAGGCCGCCTGCGCGGAGGACCTGGCGTCGAGTGGGCGATTGTCCGTACTGGCGGGTAACAAAAGGCATGTACTCCAGTATCAACGCCCCGTGCGGCGCAATTGGCGGATTTTGCCGGATGTTCACCAAACGTCCCACCGAGGTTCGCCTGCAGTTTCGCCTGGCCGCCGAAGCCCTGATCCCCGGCGGGCTTTGGGTCAGGCCAGGCGCTCGCCGGTGATCCGGGCCAGGTGGTCCAGGAGTTTGTTCTGGAACGCCTCGTCGTGGACGGCCGGGTGCGGTTCCTGCCGGTGCTGGTGGAACCAGTAGCCGCCACTCGTGAGCGCCGCCGGATCCTCGCTGGTGGCCAGCCACTCCTGCGTCAAGTGACCGAGCCGGAGATCGTCCGGGGCCCCGGCGCCGCCCATTTTGGTGGGCACCCAGCCGGGGTCGACGGCGTTGCTGAGGACGTCCGGCCATAAACGGGCGACGGCGGCCGCCAGGGCCGTGAGGTAAAGCTTGCTGTCCGAGTAGGTCACCGTCCGGGCGCCCCCGTCGAGTTTCCCGAGCTCGGCGCGGCCGCCGCGGTGCATGCCGCTGCTGACATATATCAGCCGGCGCGGGCGGTGGATGAGTGCGGTGAGGAGGTA
Source organism: Pseudarthrobacter oxydans (assembly GCF_034258515.1). Taxonomy (NCBI): domain Bacteria; kingdom Bacillati; phylum Actinomycetota; class Actinomycetes; order Micrococcales; family Micrococcaceae; genus Pseudarthrobacter; species Pseudarthrobacter oxydans. The sequence goes on from NZ_CP139438.1 coordinate 189,050, forward strand.
GGGGGCCACGACATTGACTTTGAAGACGTCCGGGCCGTGCAGCACTCCCGCGTTATGGATGACGGCGTCCACCGGCCCCATCCGGTTGACTTGTTCGGCGACGTCCCGCGACTGCTCCAGGTCGGCCAAGTCGCCAACAACGGCGCCGGCGCCGCGGTCCAGGAGGTCCTGGACTGCGCCAAGGCGGGCGGCGCTGCGTACATGCACGACGACGTCGTGGCCCTGGTCCAGCAGCGCCCCGGCAGTGTGCCGTCCCAGCCCGTCAGCGGAACCGGTGATGAATATGCGCGGCACTATCCCTCCAGCAGTTGTTCATTGTTCCGACGGCGATGTTCACGCGTCCGTGGAATGCGGGCATGTTCCAAGGCTATGACGGTTGCTGCGGGCAAAGGGTGCCCTGCCAGGACCCGTTGTGCAATCAGATGTGCTGCGCTGGCCACCTGTCAGGGCGTCACGCAAAACACGCTTTTGGGGAAAAGGCGGGGGCGGCGGCGCGGGTTTCCGCGGCCCCGAGGCCGTGGTGGGCCAAAAGCGGGCCGTGTGTGACGCCGTCGGAAGTCCAGCTACGGCAGCCGGCCGGGCCGCAGCAGGCTCGGCACGCCAGCCTGCCCGGGGTCCAGCGGAACGGGGCTGACCAGGACCGCCGGGCCCCGGTACAGGGTGCCACTCGACAGGGCGCGGCAACGGATCCCGCCCCTGCCTCGCATGGCGGCATGGCCTCCCGGCGCCAGCACCTCGTTCATCCAGGCGCAGGGGTGTGCGGGACGCCCGCCGTGGAGCCCAACCCGGGAACCGCCGGACTCCAGGGTGAAGTCCTGCCCCAGCAGCGGAGCGAGGTGCGCTCCGCGGAGGATCACGTTCCGGCGGGTGGCCAGGGGATCAAACGGTCCGGCCCCAAGTTCCGCGGCCATGGCTTCCAGGGCCTCGACGGCGAACAGCGTCACTGCGGCGTCCATGTGGGCGGCTTTTCCGAAGAACCGGTCGCCCGCGATGCCCTTGCCCGCCACCACTTCGGCGGCCTGGGCGTCGAACGTCGGCACCTCCGCGGCGCCGTCCCGGGCCCGTCCGAAGTAGGCGTGCCCCGGTGACACCAGCAGGTGCAGGATCTGGACGTCGTACCGGTAGGTCTCCGTCATGCCACCTGCGAACCAACGTAAGCGGCCAAATGCTTGCCGGTGAGCGTCGAGGCGTCGGCCACCAGCCCAGCCGGCGTGCCCTCGAAAACGATCCGGCCGCCGTCGTGCCCTGCTCCCGGACCCAGGTCGATGAGCCAGTCGGCGTGCGCCATCACCGCCTGGTGGTGCTCGATGACAATCACGGACTTGCCGGAGTCAACCAGCCGGTCCAGCAGGCCCAGCAGGTTCTCCACGTCGGCGAGGTGCAGGCCGGTGGTGGGCTCGTCCAGCACGTAGACGTCGCCTTTCTCCGCCATCTGCGTGGCGAGCTTGAGCCGCTGGCGCTCGCCGCCGGAAAGGGTGGTGAGCGGCTGGCCGAGGCTGAGGTAGCCCAGCCCCACGTCGTCGAGCCGGTCCAGGATGGTCCGGGCCGCCGGCGTTTTGGCCTCGCCCTCCGCGAAGAAGGCGGCGGCCTCCGTCACGGACATGGCCAGCACGTCGGCAATGTTCCGGCCGCCGAGGGTGTATTCAAGGACGGAAGCCTGGAACCGGCGGCCTTCGCAGTCCTCGCACGGCGACTCGACCGTGGCCATGACCCCCAGCTCGGTGAAGATAACGCCGGCGCCGTTGCAGGTGGGGCACGCGCCCTCGGAATTGGAGCTGAACAGCGCGGGCTTCACGCCGTTGGCCTTCGCGAACGCCTTGCGAATGGGCTCCAGCATGCCGGTGTAGGTGGCGGGGTTGCTGCGCCGGGAGCCGCGGATGGCACCCTGGTCGATCACCACCACCCCCTCGCGCTTGGCGACCGAGCCGTGGATCAGCGAACTCTTGCCCGAGCCGGCCACACCGGTAACTACCGTCAGGACGCCCAGGGGGATGTCGACGTCGACCGCCTGCAGGTTGTGCGTGGACGCGCCGCGGACCTCCAGCGCCGCCGAAGCCTTCCGGACGGCGTCCTTCAAGGACGCGCGGTCCCCGAGGTGCCGGCCGGTAATGGTGTCGCTGGACCGCAGGCCCTCCACGCTGCCCTCGTAACAGACCTCGCCGCCTTGGGTGCCGGCGCCGGGACCGAGGTCGACGACGTGGTCCGCGATGGTGATCATTTCCGGCTTGTGCTCCACCACCAGGACGGTGTTGCCCTTGTCCCGCAGCTGGAGCAGCAGCTGGTTCATGCGCTCGATGTCGTGGGGATGGAGGCCGATGGAGGGCTCATCGAAGACGTACGTGACGTCCGTGAGCGAAGAGCCCAGGTGCCGGATCATCTTGGTGCGCTGGGCCTCGCCGCCGGAGAGGGTGCCGGCGGGCCGGTCCAGGCTGAGGTAGCCCAGGCCGATGTCGGAAAAGGAGTCGAGCAGGTGCTGGAGGCCCTTGAGCAAGGGAGCCACCGAGGGGTCCTTCAGGTCCCGGATCCACCCGGCCAGGTCGCTGATCTGCATCTGGCACAGCTCGGCAATGTTCTTGCCGTTGATCTTTGAGGACAGGGCCTGCCGGGTCAGCCGGGTCCCGTGGCACTCCGGGCAGGTCTGGAAGGTCACCGCGCGTTCCACGAACCGGCGCACGTGCGGCTGCATCGCCTCCGGGTCCTTGGACAGCATGGACTTCTGGATCTTGGGGATGATCCCCTCGAAGGTCAGGTTGACGCCCTCCACCTTGATCTTGGTGGGCTCCGCGTAGAGCATCGTGTCCAGCTGCTTCTTGGTGAACTTGGAAATCGGTTTGTCCATGGGCAGCGCCATGCCCTCGAACAGGCGCCCGTACCAGCCGTCCATGGAGTAGCCCGGAACAAGCAGGGCGCCCTCGCTCAGGGACTTTTCGTCGTCGTACAGCGCCGTCCGGTCAATGTCGCTGACGTTGCCCATCCCCTCGCACCGCGGGCACATGCCGCCGAGGTAGACGGCCTGCTGGACCACGGCCTTTTCCACCCGCCCGCCCTTCTCCGTGGACATCACGCCGCTGGCCTTGCGCGTGGGCACGTTGAAGGAATAGGCGGTGGGCGGGCCGACGTACGGGGAGCCAAGCCGGCTGAAAAGGATGCGGAGCATTGCGTGGGCGTCCGTGGCCGTCCCAACCGTGGAGCGCGGGTTGGCGCCCATCCGCTCCTGGTCCACGATGATCGCCGTCGTGAGCCCTTCCAGGAAGTCCACCTCGGGCCGGGCCAGCGAAGGCATGAAGCCCTGGACGAACGCGCTGTAGGTTTCGTTGATCAGGCGCTGCGACTCTGCGGCGATGGTGGCGAACACCAGCGAGCTCTTGCCGGAACCGGAGACACCGGTGAACACGGTCAGCCGGCGCTTGGGCAGCTCGACGCTGATGTCCTTGAGGTTGTTTTCCCGCGCGCCCTGCACGCGGATGAGGCCGTGGGTGTCCGCGATGTGCACGCCATTTCTTTCGGTATGGGCTTGGGTATGGATCCCGGTGTCGGTGCTCATGCGTCTCCCTGGGCTCGCTGCGGCTTACTGCTGCTGGTTGATGCGGACGGTGTTTCCGGCCGGGTCGCGGAACGCGCAGTCGCGGATTCCGTACGGCTGGTCCACCGGCTCCTGGACCACGTCCGCCCCGGTCGCCTCCACTTTTGCGAAGGCTTCGTCAACGTTCGGTGCGGACAGGATGACGGTGGCGTAGGTGCCCTTGGCCATCATCTCCGCGATGGTCCGGCGCTCGTCATCGGTGATGCCGGGGTCCACGGCCGGCGGGTGCAGGACGATGGACACGTCCGGCTGGCCGGCGGGTCCCACGGTGATCCAGCGCATGGTGCCGCGCCCAACGTCGTTGCGGACCTCGAAGCCCAGGGCGTCGCGGTAGAACGCCAGCGAGGCGTCCGGATCGGTGTGCGGAAGGAAGCTAGAGGAAATGCTGATGTTGTTCATGGCAGCCATGCTAGTTGCGGCTCCGGCGAGGACGCTTCTCGATTCCTGACCGGTTTGGTGACCTGTTTCGCCACGCACGCGGGGATGCCCGCCGTCGACATCGCCGCCTCCTGTTTGTACACGCTGGGCGGCATTCCCACGAGTTCCGTGAAGCGCGTGCTGAACGTCCCCAGCGAGGAACAGCCGACGGCGAAGCACGCCTCCGTGACGGAAACGTCGCCACGGCGAAGGAGCGCCATGGCCCGTTCAATGCGCCGGGTCATCAGGTAGCTGTAGGGGCTTTCCTGATAGGCGAGCTTGAACCTGCGGCTCAGGTGCCCGGCCGACATGTGGACCCCGCGGGCCAGGGATTCGACGTCCAGCGGCTGCGCATACTCCCGGTCGATCCGGTCCTTGACGCGGCGGAGGTCCCTGAGTTCGCGCAGGCGGGCATCGGAGAGGGGGCTGGTGGTCACCTTTCAGATGGTGCTACGCGGCGGGGGAGTTGTCCAGAGCGCGAAAAACCGGGCTTCGGGCGATAAAAGCACGCCCCCTCCGCAGAGTATGATTATCCCGCCGACCAACAAATGAGGTCCTCGCCCGCTTGCGGGCTCGAGTAAACGGTTTGTCCGGCAACGCCTGATCCAGCCAGCAGTGGCCTCCGGCAAAAGACACCCCGAAAACCCCGTCAACAACCTTGCCCGGCCTCTGCCTGCCGGGCACCGCCCTTGAGAGGTCTCCATGGAACTGCTATGGGAAATTGCCGGCTGGGCCGGTGCGGTTGCCATCCTCAGTGCCTACCTTGCCGTTTCCATGGGCTGGATGAAGGCCGGCAGGGGTTTCCAGACGGCGAATCTCCTGGGTGCCGTGGCCTTCATCATCAACGGATCCGTCCACGAAGCATGGCCATCCGTGGTCACGAACGTGGCCTGGTTCCTCATTTCCGCCATTGCGCTTCTGCGCATGCGCCAGGCGGACCGGCCGCCGGTGACGCCCGAAGACGCTCCGCAGGTCCAATTCCCCGGCGTCCCGGACACCACCGGCCAGCTCGCTGTTGTTGAGGTTCTTACCGGCTCCGTCCACGGCGACGACGACGGGCACCGCCCCCTTCGCTGACCGCACGACACTCGCCGCCCGATGAACAACGGAAAGGCCTAGGGAGCAGCTTCCTGGGCCTGGAGGACGTCCACGTCAGTGGCCAGGACGGCCAGTTCCACGCTTGCCGGCCGCTCAACCGTGCTGTTGATGCGTACTGCCGTGCCGCTGTGCGCTGACTCGAGCACGGATTCCATGACATCGAGGGCGTGGTAGGCCATGGCCCCGCCCGCGCGTGGCTCGGAGCCTTCAGGGGTGGAGGCGAGGTCGGCGATGCCGAAGCCTCTGCCGGAATCGACGTAGCCGGCGGACACGGGAAGGGTCTCCCAGTCCTCTGCCCCGAGGGAAAACAGCTGGACGTCGCCGTCGAAGTGGTTCGGGTCCGGCACCACCAGCGATCCGCGCTCCCCGTGGATCTCGATGTTCGGGGACTTGGACTTGACGGCGTCAAAACTCATGAAGAGCGTGGACAGCGCGCCGGAGGCGTGCACCAGGACACCGGTGACATGGGAATCGATGTTAACGGGGACCTTTTCGCCTTGGCGCGGTCCCGAACCGATGATGCGTTCGTTGCGCGTGTGGCTCGCCGCGCCGATGACCGAGACCACGGGACCCAGGAGGGTGACCAGGGCGGTGACGTAGTAGGGGCCCATGTCCAGCAGCGGGCCGCCGCCGGGCTGGTAGTAGAAGTCCGGGTTGGGGTGCCAGCGCTCGTGGCCCGGGGTCACCATCGTGGCGGAGGCGGATATCGGCGCGCCGATCAGCCCGTCGTCGATCGCCTTGCGGGCGGTCTGGATGCCGGTGCCCAGCACGGTGTCAGGAGCACAGCCGACGGCGACGCCCGCCTCGCGCGCCGCGTCCAGCACCTGGCGCGCCTCCGCAGTGGTGGCGGCGAGGGGCTTCTCGCCGTAGACGCTCTTTCCGGCCGCGATGGCCTTCAGCGCCACCTCCGCGTGCGCGGCGGGGATGGTCAGGTTCAGGACCAGTTCGACGTCGTCCGCAGCGAGGAGCTCGTCCACGGAGATGGCGCGGACACCCTCGTACTGCTCCGCCACGGCCTGGGCGCGTGCGGGATCCAGGTCCGCCACGGCCACCAGGTCGATCTGGCCGAGTTTGCGGAAGTTGGTGAGGTACTGCGCGATGATGGCTCCGCAGCCAATGATTCCGACTTTCAACGGCTTGCCCACAGCAGGCCCCTTTCGATGATGGTGCGGACGTTGGCGTCCTGGAGGATTTCGACCCGGTGGCCGGGGGTGGCAACGAAGATGCGGCCTTTGCCCCACTGGCGGGTCCAGATGGCGGGGGAGGTGACTTCGCGGTTCCAGGGGTCCCACTCCCGGACCTTCTGGGTGGTGGTGGCCAGGACGTCGATGTAGTCGTCGGAGAGCACCCAGTACTGCTCGGTGACCAGGTCGAAGTCGGAGATGCCCTTGGTGATCGGGTGTTCCGCGGCGGCCGGGAGCATGTTGACCGTGTAGGGGACGTAGTTGTCCGACTGCTCGCCGACGCATTCGTCCGTGTGTTTGCCGGGATGGCAGGCGAACTGCCCGCCGATCAGGTGCAGGTAGTCCGAGTTGTTGCGGTAGGAATCGGCGATGCCGCCGTGCCAGCCGGCCAGGCCCGTGCCGTTTTCGACGGCGGTCCGCAGCCCGGCGAACTCGTCCTTTTCGATGGTGGTCATGGTCATGCACTGCATGATCAGATCCACCCCTGCCATGTACTCGGCATCGGCGTACACCTTGGGGGATTCCTCCACGCGGACGTCGTAGCCGTTGTCCTTGAGGTAGGGGATGAAGAGCTCGGTTGCCTCGTACGGCTGGTGGCCGTCCCAGCCGCCGCGGACCACCAGGGCGTTCTTGCGATCTGTCATGTCGGGTTTTCCTTTTGTTTGGCTTCCGGCCCCGGAGGGCCGGCGAAAAATGGGTCAGCGGCTGGCGAAGGCGGCGTCGAAAGCGGCTGCCGGCGGGGCGATGCGGGCGAGTTCCTTGACCATGGCCAGCGCCTGCGGTGCGCCGACGAGCCGGTCCATGCCGGCGTCCTCCCACTCGATGCTGGTGGGGCCGTCATAGCCGATGGCGTTCAGGGTACGGAAGATCCGGTTCCACTGGACGTCCCCGTGCCCTGCGGTGACGAAGTCCCAGCCCCGGCGGGGGTCCGCCCATGCCAGGTGGGAGCCCAGGCGCCCGTTGCGGCCATCGAGCTGGCGGACCGATTCCTTGACGTGCACATGGAGGATGTGGTCCGCGAAGTCCTGCAGGAACATCACCGGATCCAGGTCCTGCCAGATGAAGTGGGACGGGTCGAAGTTCAGGCCGAAGCCCTTGCGGTGCCCGATCGCCTCCAGGGTGCGCTTGGCGGTCCAGTAGTCGTAGGCAATTTCGGACGGGTGGACCTCCAGCGCAAAACGGACGCCCACCTCGTCGAAGACATCCAGGATGGGGTTCCAGCGGTCCGCGAAGTCCTGGTAGCCGGCGTCGATCATTGCCTCGGACGCTGGCGGGAACATGGCCACCGCCTTCCAGATGGACGATCCGGTAAAGCCCGTCACGGTCTTGACGCCCAGGCGCGCGGCGGCCCGCGCGGTGTCCTTCATGGATTCCGCGGCCCGGCGCCGGACACCTTCGGGGTCGCCGTCGCCCCAGATCCCAGCGGACAGGATGCCCTGGTGGCGCTCGTCGATGGGGTCGTCGCACACAGCCTGTCCGGTGAGATGGTTGGCGATGGCGAAGACCTGCAGGTTGTTCTTCTCGAGGATGTCCAGCCGGCCCTGGAGGTAGTCGTCGTCCTCAGCCGCCCGGCGGGGGTCCAGGTGGTCGCCCCAGCAGGCGATCTCCAGCCCGTCGAAGCCCCACTCGCCGGCGAGCCGGGCCACCTCCTCGAAGGGCAGGTCGGCCCACTGGCCGGTAAACAGTGTGATTGGTCGTGTCATCAGGATTCCTTGGTTGTACTGTCGCTTGCGGCGATGCTCAGACTTTTTGCCACTGGCTGGAATTGGCGGCGCTGGACTCCACGGCGGCCAGGACCCGCTGGACCTGCAGGGCATCGGCAAAGGACGGTTCGGGCTGGCGGCCCTCGCCGATGGCTGTGACGAGGTCCACCACCTGGTGGGTGAAGCCGTGCTCGTAGCCCAGGCCGTGGCCGGTGGGCCACCAGTTGCCGACGTACGGGTGCTCGGGTTCGGTGACGAAGATTTTCCGGAAGCCGGCGTCCGGGGACTCGGCCGCGTCGTAGAAGGACAGGACATTCATGTCCTCGAAATCGAAGGCGAGGGAGCCTTTGGTGCCGTTCAGTTCCAAGCGCATGGCGTTCTTCCGGCCCAGCGCGTACCGCGTGGCTTCAAAGACGCCGATCGCGCCTGCGGAGGCGCCGCCGTCGAACTTTGCGCTGAAGATGGCCGCATCATCCACGGTGACCTTCCCGCGGGGCGCGTCGCCGCTGAGGTCGCCGTGGCCGCCCAGGCCCACGAGGTCGCCGGCCAGCGGGCGCTCGGGAACAAACGTTTCGAGCAGCGCCGAAACGCCGGTGATGTCCTGTCCGGTGACCCACTGGGCCGCATCGATGCTGTGCGCCCCGATGTCGCCGAGGGATCCTGATCCGGACTTGCTCTTGTCCAGCCGCCAGGTCATGGGGGCATTGGCGTCGGAGAGCCAGTCCTGCAGGTACTGGGCCCGGACGTGGCGGATCTCGCCCAGCCTGCCCTGCTCCACGAACCGTTTGGCCAGCGCCAGGGCAGGTGTGCGGCGGTAGCTGAAGCCGCACATGGACATGACTCCCTGCTTGGCGGCGGTCTCCGCGGCGAGGGTCATCCGCTCGGCCTCCTCCACGGAGTTGGCCAGCGGCTTCTCGCACAGCACGTGCTTGCCGGCCTCAAGGGCGGCGATGGCGATCTCGGCGTGCGTGTCGCCGGGGGTGCAGATGTCGATCAGGTCGATGTCGTCGCGTTCGATCAGGCGGCGCCAGTCCGTCTCGGCCGATTCCCAGCCAAGCTTGTCCGCTGCGGCCCGCACGCCGTCGGCGTTCCGGCCGGCGACGGCGGTGAGCCGGGGCTGCAGCGGCAGGTCGAAAAACCGGGGAGCGGTGCGCCAGGCGTGGGAGTGGGCTGCACCCATGAAGGCGTACCCCACCATGCCGACGCGAAGGGGCTTGGGTTGTGTCATCGGAAGTCCTTTCTATTTGCTGAAGCCGGCGGTCAGGCCGCTGAGCAGCTGCCGGCGGGCGACGACGTAAATCACCAGGAGGGGGAGGGTCGCCAGGACAACCGAAGCGAGGACGGCGGGAATGTTGACGCTGAACTCGCCCTGGAACGTCCAGAGTGAGAGCGGCAGGACCCTGGTGGACGGGCTCTGGGTCAGGATCAGCGGGAAGAGGAACCCGTTCCAGACGTGGAGGGCGTTGTAGATGCCCACGGTGATGACGGCCGGCTTGGTCATGGGGAGGGCGAGCCGCCACATCATGGCCCAGTCCGAGCAGCCGTCCAGCCGCATGGACTCGAACAGTTCGTTGGGCACGTCCCGCAGGAAGTTGGACAGGATGAGGACGCTGACGGGAATGGCGAAGGCGACGGACGGGAGGATCAGGGCCAGCAGCGTGTCATACAGGTGCGCCCTGGTGATCATCCAGTAGATGGGGATGATGGTGGCGTGCAGGGGAATGGCGAGGCCAAGCAGGAAGAGGTTGTTCGTCAGGCTCAGGAACCGGCTCCTGCCGCGGACGATTGCGTAGGCGGCCATGAAGGACACGAGCAGGGCCGGAAACACTGTGCCGAGGGTGACGATGAGGCTGTTCGTGAAGTACTGGACGAAGTTGTTCTCCAGGACCAGCCTGTAGTTGTCCAGGGTTGGTTCCGTTGCCGGAAGCATCGGGTTGGAGGTGAAGAACCCGGCCTGGTTCTTGAAGCTGGTGATCACCACGTAGTAGATCGGGACGATGATGATCGCCAGCCATAACCAGCCGCCCAGCCCTCCGAGGAGGTTGGGGCGCTGCCGCCCGGGCCCCTTGGTCCGGGGAGCCGGCTTTGCTGCAATGGTGCCGGCTGTCGGGGAGGGAGGAACGGGGAGTTGGGTCGTGGAGGCCATCAGGCACCTTCCAATTGGCTTGCATTGCGGTTTTTGCCGCCCAGTCGCTGCAGCAGGAGCGCCAGTCCCAGGCCGATGACGATGAGGATGACGCCGAGGGCGCTCGCGGCGCCCATGTCATTGGCTTTGAATCCGGTCAGGTACATGTGCAGCGGCAGCAGCCGGGTGCTGTAGCCGGGTCCGCCGCCGGTCAGCACGAAGATGAGGTCAAAGTAGGCGAGGCTGCCCACCACCATCAGCGTGGATGAGGTGATGATTGTGTACTTCAGCTGTGGCAGCGTGATGTTCCAGAACTGGCGAAGACGTCCCGCACCGTCGATTTCCGCGGCTTCATACAGGGATGTTGGGACTTGGCGCACGCCGCCCTGGTAGATCAGGGTGTGGAAGGGGACGAACTGCCAGGCGATCACGAAGACCACCACAAACAGCACCAGGTCCGAGTTGCCGAGCCAGTCCTGGGTGAGGACGGGCAGGTTGAACCCGGGTCCCAGACCGAAGTTGGGATCCAGCAGGGCCTTGAAGGCAATGGCAACGGCTGCCGAGGAGAGCAGCAGCGGCAGGAAGTACAGGACGGCCAGGGCAGCGCGGTATTTCTGTCCCCCGGCCGTGAACACGCCAAGCAGCAGGCTGACCGGCGCCTGGACGATGAACGAGAAGAACATGATCTTGGCTGTCACCACCAGTGCGTTGCCCGTGACCGGATCCGTCAGGACCGTGGTCCAACTGGACAGGCCCTCGAGCTTGATCTCGCCCAGGCCGTTCCAGCTGGTGAAGCTGAGGAAGACCACGCCCAGGAGCGGGATGACGGCGAAGGCCAGGAAGAAGACCAGGGCCGGTGCTGCGAGCCACCCCGAGGGGCCCGCGTCGCGGACCCCCCGGTTTGCAGAGCTAAGGGATGTCACGGTCTTTTACTTTCCGATCGTGGCGTTCATGGTGGTGACGAACTGTTCCGGGCTGATCTTCTTCAGGAAGATCTGGTCCAGGTTGGACAGCATCGCGTCGCCCTGCGCCGGGCTGAGTGCCTGGTCCCAGGAGAGTGTGAAGCTGGGGGCGTTCTTTGCCATGCCGTACACGAAAGTCAGGAAGTCCTTGTCCGGGGAGGCCGCGAGCTTGGACTCGATGCCCTGCACCACCGGTACGGCGCCCGAGCTGATCAGGGCGTCGGTGTTGGAGTCGGTGAACATGCCGTTCTTGACGTAGTCCAGGGCAGCCTGCTTCTGGGCGTCCGTGGCCTTGGAGGAGATGGACCAGAAGTTGGAGGGGTTGCCCACAACGTTTGCAGGATCGCCCTTGCCGCCCGTAACCGTCGGGAAGGTGGTGTAGCCGAGCTTGCCGCTCTTGACGAAGTCGGCGGCGTCCTTCTTCATGCCCTGGTAGATCCAGCCGCCCTGCAGGATCATGGCGGCCTTGCCGGTGTACATCAGGGCCTGGTCGGCATTGCTGTCGGCGGCAATGGAGGAGAAGCCGTTGATGAACCCGCCGGCGTCAACCAGTTCCTGGATTTTGGTAAGCGACTCGACCACGGCTGGGTCGGACCAGGCGCCGGGCTTGTTTGCTGCGATGTTCTCGAAGACTTCCGGTCCGCCGATGCGTTCCACGAGGTACTCGAGCCACATCAGGTCCGGCCACTTCGACTGGCCTCCCAGCGAGAAGGGGGCGATGCCTGCGTCCTTGAACTTCGGCACGAGGGCCATCAGCTCGTCCCAGGTCTTGGGTGGCTGGGCGCCGACCTTCTCGAAGACTTCCTTGTTGTAGTAGAGGACTACGGGCTGGACGTTGTTGTTCGGCAGGGCGTAGGTCTTGCCGTCCACCTCGCCGTTCTTCAGGACGGACGGAAGGTAGCGGTCCTTGACGTCGGGGTTTTCCTTGATGAAACCGGAAAGGTCAGCCACCTGCCCTGCATCCACGTACGACTTCAGCACCCCGCCGCCCCAGCCGTAGATGAACGTGGGGCCTTCGCCGGCCCCGACGGCGGTCCGGACCTTTGTCTTGTAGGCATCATTGGCGAAGAAGTCCAGCTTGATCGACTTCTCCGGGTTCGCCTTGTTCCATTCGTCCACTGACTTCTGCAGGACGGGCTGGTTGCCTCCTGTGAGGCCCCACATCGTCGCCGAGTCACTGCTCACATTGGTGCCGGCAGGACCTGCTGAACCGCAGGCGGCCAGGCTGATCGCCATACCAGCGGCGGAAACTGCCAAGAGTGCCGAGCGCAACTTTCGAATCTTCATTTCGCATCCGTTCATCCTCCGGGCTCAACGCTGGGACCCGGTAGCGTGTGTAAGTGGACTTTTACGCCTCGGCTTCGAGGCGGCACGTCCGCATTCGTTCAGTAGTTGACCGCGGCAGTCTTTCGAAATATTTCGAAAAGTTGCGGTCAGTGAGGTAAACCTAGCGGTGAGCGCCGTCACAGTCAAGGGATTTTTCTTCGAGAGCGAGCTCACACCGCACGACGAGTGCCGCTGTCTGTTGACGCGCTCTACTAGCAAGGGCATGATGGACTTCTCGAAATGTTTCGAAAGACGGGAATGACGTTGACCACCACCGCCCAGCCGGAAAAGACCACCCTGGCAGCTGTTGCGCTGCGGGCAGGAGTCTCGGCGCCCACAGTTTCCAAGGTTGTCAACGGGCGCGAGGACGTTTCGTCAGCCACTCGCGCCAGGGTGCTCGCCGCGCTGGAGGAACTGGGGTACCAGTCGCCCCTGCAGCGCCGGACGGCACTGCCGGGACAGACCGTCGTCGAAGTCATTTTTGACGCGCTGACCTCCGCCTATGCAGTCGAGATCCTCAACGGGGTGCTGGAATATGCGGGGGCCAGCGACGTGGAGATCATGATCAGCGTGACCAGCCACCTGGGTGGCGCCACCCTGAGCCCGGAACGGCGGGCGCAGCGCATGGTGGAAGCGGGCCGCAGCGGCATGATCGTGGTGACCTCGGCTTTTAGCGCCGCCCAGCTGCACGCGTTCCGGCGCCGGAAGATTCCGGTGGCCGTCATCGACCCGCTGAACCCTCCGCCGGCGGATGTGGTGAGCGTCGGTGCGACGAACTGGGCCGGCGGCAAGGCTGCCACGGAGCACCTGCTCCAGCTTGGGCATTCACGGATCGCGTACCTTGGCGGCCCTGAGACGGCCGAATGCAACCAGGCGCGGCTGCACGGCTACATGGCCGCGTTGATGGCGAAGGGCGTAGCAGTGAACCCTACCTACGTTATCCCCGGACGCTTCCGCGCCGAGCACGGAGTGCTGGGACTTAAGAAGCTGCTGGACCTCGTCGAACCCCCTACGGCGATTTTCGCCGCCAGCGACAGTATTGCGCTCGGGGTTCTCAGTGAAGCGCGCAAGAACGGCCTCCGGATCCCGGAAGACCTTAGCCTTGTGGGGTTCGACGGAACGTACCAGGCGGAGGAGTCCATCCCGCCCCTCACCTCCGTGTCACAGCCGCTGCAGGAGATGGGCCGCACTGCGCTTCGGGCCGTGCTCCGGCAGTTGCACGGTGAAGCGCTCGACTCCCAGCGCGTGGAGCTGGCGACGCACCTGGTGGTCCGGGAATCGACCGCGGAGCTGAAGCCGCGTTAGTCCCGGGTCTGCGCGACAGGCAGGGGGCGAGCCCTACTTCTTGGTGAGCCGGTAGCGCTCGATCTGCCTCAGGCGCCGCATCAGGCTGTCGCGCCGGGGGTGCGGGACGGCCTCGGCCGCCTCTGCCGTGAGGTCGATGTGCCTGGTGCCGTACTGCCATAGCAGCAGGTCGTCGAGCAGCCGGTCGGGACCGGGGGAGTAGCGGTGGTCCAGTGCCTTGCGGACCTCGGTGATCCGGTTGGCGCTGAGCAGCCCGGCCAGCTGCATGGTCTGGTTCAGGCCGTGGGCTGCGAGGAGTTCCGCCGCCCAGCCCCAGTCATCGTCCACTTTGCGGTCAACGTGCGGAAGCAGCGTGCGCCACACGTCGCGGATCCGGTTGGGCGTCAGCGGTGCCGCCCCTTCGCCGTCGGCATCCCAGAAACCGCGGACTTCCTCGTAGCGCTCGTGCAGGTCGGCGAACGCGGTCTCCACTGTTTCCAGCATGGCGGCCGTGGCCGTGAACTGCCGGTCGAAGTGGGGTGTCCAGGCCCGCGGGTCCTCGGCCTTGAACCGGATGTCATGCTCGATCTCGCTCCACGCGTGGGCGAAAATGGTGCGGATCTGGCATTCGAAGAAGTAGCTGCCGTTGGGCACCGCATCCGGGTTGAAGACCGACTGGTACTCCTTGACGGCCTCGTTCTGGATGGTGCGCAGGATCAGGTGCCGGCTGGAGTACCCGTAGGTGCCCGATTCGATGGAGCCGATGTCCTTTTCCCGGTCCCCGCGGCAATCGAAGAGCTGCCGCTGGTGCTTGATGATGTTGGCCACCAGGGCATTCTCTGCGGGCAGCTTGGTGATCACCCGGATGCCCACCATGTCATTCAGGGTCCGGAACGGGTCAGGGAACTTGAGGACAGGGGGCGCGCCCGGCTCCAGGGGTTGCTCGATCCGGGAGATCTTCTCCTTGAACGATTCCACGGTCTTGGTGCGGCCCGTGACGAACAGCGGCGTGACCTCGGAGTCCTTGAGCATGTCCCGAAGCGTCAGCAGGACATCCCGGGTGACCAGCTTCAGGGCAGGGCGGACCCGCTCATAGATCTCCACGTTCTGCTCCACGGATTCGCGGAGGCTCGCATCCAGGCTGTCCCAATGACTCGGCATGGTTCCAGCTTACGGCGGAGGCCCGGCCGTGATCCGCGCACCGCCGTCGCTCCTTCACCGCGTTGCCCGGCGCCGGCTTGCGATTCCATCGACTGCTCCGTACCTGCCGTTTTCACGCGCCAAAAGGGCCGGTACGGAGCATTCGATGAAGGGGAGGCGTGCCGGGTGAGGTCCTCAGGCGCCCGGAGGCTGGTATTTGATCTCGGCCGCCTTCTGCAGGGCTTCGATGGTCTCCTCGACGCTCATCAGTACCGTGGTTTCGAATGAACTCAGGGCGCCGCCCCCGCTGATGGCCAGGGCCACCGCCGCCATGGACACGTTGTCCGGCGCCTCCCAAAGGTTGTAGCCATCGTGGCTGCCGAAGGCGTACCAGAACCCATGGAGCTTTCCGCCCACCGATTCGATGTACGCCTGGGCAGCTTTCCGCCGGTCTTCCGGGTTGTTGATCAACCGGCCCCAGGTCTCCGGCGTGTAGCTGAACCTTGACAGATAGAGCGGCATTTTTCCGATCCTTTCGGTCGGTGGAACGGAGGTAAGGTCCACCCAGAGTGGCACTGTGCTGCCCGTCCGGCAATGGCCTGTGTTGAGGCCCGGCAATGCACTGCGCGGTACGCTCGGCAGATGGCAAAGCGGCATAGGTATCACTACGGCGATGACCCCAGCCAGTGGGGCGAACTGTTCCTTCCCGAAATGCCAAAAGGGGCGGCCCACCGCGGCGTGGTGGTGGTGATCCACGGCGGCTACTGGCGGTCAAAGTACGGTGCCGAACTGGGGGAGCCCCTGGCCGCGGACCTTGCCGGGCACGGGTTCGCCGCGTGGAACCTCGAGTATCGCCGGGCGGGCAACGGCGGGGGCTGGCCGCACACTTTCTCGGACATCCTTGCAGGCATCGACAAGCTCCGGGAGCTCGCAGGGCCCCACGCCCTTGATTTGGGCAAGGTGGTGGCGCTGGGCCATTCCGCCGGCGGGCATCTCGCAGTGTGGGCGGCGGGCCGGGACCGCCTGGGCCGCCTGGGGCTGGAGGCCGAGCACCGCGAGGCCGGCGCCAGCCCCGACGGCGTCCGCCTCGCCGGCGTGGTCAGCCAGTCCGGCGTGCTCAACCTCGCGGCAGCGGAGGAACTGAACCTCAGCGATGGTGCCGTGGCCAACCTGCTGGGCGGGCCGTCGTCGGACTTCCCCGGCCGGCACAGGTACGCGGACCCGATGGCCGCGTTGCCGCTGAGCGTCCCCGTCTATGCCGTGCATGCAACGGACGACGCCGACGTGCCGCTGGGCATGTCAGCGTCCTACGTGGAGGCGGCCAGATCCGGGCCGGCTCCCGCGCGGCTGGTCATGGTGCCGGGGGACCACTTCGCACTGATCGATCCATCAACGGAGGCGTACGCGAAGTGCCGGGAGCTGGTGGGGGAGTTGCTGCACTGGGCTGAGCGTCATCGTGCTTAGCAACGTGCCGGCCGGCCTCTCCTCTGGCAGAGTATGAGCATGCTCACAGTTATTGGCGAAGGCCTCGTTGACGTTGTCCAGCGCGCCTCCGGAATCGAAGCCCATGTAGGCGGCAGCCCCCTGAATGTCGCAGTGGGCCTGGCCCGCCTCGACCACCCGGTGCAGTTCATCGGGCGATACGGCCGGGACGCCTACGGTGACTCCGTCGCGGCGCACCTGCGCGCCAGCTCCGTGATGCTTCCCATGGGCCCGGATGACCTGCCCACCAGCGTGGCCACCGCACTGATTGACGATGACGGCGCCGCCACCTACACGTTCGACCTCACCTGGCAGCTCCCCGGCATCGCCGACCGGCTCGCGTTCATGCTGCAGGGAACCACCCTGCTGCACACGGGATCCATAGCAACAATGCTGGCGCCGGGCGCCACCGAGGTGCTCGCCGCCGTCGAATTCGCCCACCCGCACGCCACCATCAGCTACGACCCCAACTGTCGGCCCAGCATCATCAGCGATGTTGACTATGCCCGCCGCCACGCGGAAAAGTTCGTGTCCCTCGCCGACGTGGTGAAGGCCTCGGATGAGGACCTGGCCTGGCTCTACCCAGGGCAGGATGTGCTGGAATCGGCGCGCAAGTGGCTGGCCCTTGGCGGGGAGGAGGGGCCGGCGATGGTGGTGGTTACGCGCGGCGCCGAAGGGCCCTGGGGGGTGTGCCGGGCGGGCGAGGCGCAGGTGCCGGCTCCCAAGGTTGTGGTGGCGGATACCGTGGGCGCGGGCGATTCCTTCATGGCCGCGCTCCTGTCCGGCCTGGTGGACCGCGGCCTGGACGGAGCCCAGAACCGGAAGGACCTGCGCGAACTCCCGGCGGAGGGGCTGGAGGAACTCCTGGCCCATGCAGCGAAGGCCGCCGCTGTCACGGTGTCCCGGCCGGGCGCAAACCCGCCGACCCGGGCTGAGCTGAACGGGGTGCCTGCGGAGGATTAGGCCGGATCATCAGTTGCTCCGATCAAGTATCCCTAACTGATACCTGCAGACTGCGACGCTCTCTCACTTAATGCGCTTAAACGGCCAGCGCTCTCTCACTTTCTAAAGGAAAGTGAGAGAGCGCTGGCCAGGATGGCGCATTAAGTGAGAGAGCGTGTTGGCTGGGGACCTAGTCCTTGCCGAGCCCCGCGGCCGAGGTCTTCTCGCCGGACACGCTGTTGAGCGCCCGCAGGTCGAAGATACCGTTGATGTCCGCCTGCTTGGTGGTTCCGGCGGTCACGCCGTCAGCCAGGAGCTTCTGGTAGGTTCCGGCCAGCGGATCCACGGTGAACACGATGTTCTTCAGCGACCGGTCGATCACGTCGGCCTTCAGCTCGGCGCCGGCGGCTTCCCTGAGTGCGGCGTTGATGACACTGGCCTTCTCGCCGTCGGCTGCCCCGTTCAGCCACTCGACCGACTTCACATGGCCCTTCAGGAGAGCCTTCACGGTGTCCGGGTGGTCTGCGGCAAACTTCTGGTTCACGATCAGGATGGTGGTGGGGAACTCGCCCGGCTTGCCGGACAGCGAGCCGTCCCAGAGGTCCTTCTCGTCCACCAGGACCTTCGCGCCGGCGGTCAGCACCAGGCGGGAGGCCCAGGGCTCAGGCAGCCACGCGCCGTCGAGCTTTCCGTCCTGGAACAGTTTCAGGGTCTGGGCGTTCTCGGTGGGGTTGATGGCGACGTCGCCGCTGCCGTCCACGTTCGTCTTGTAGCCCTGGGAGGCCAGCCAGGCGCGGAGGGCAACGTCCTGGGTGCCGCCGAGCTGCGGGGAGGCGAGGGTCTTGCCTTTGAGGTCCGCCGCGGAGTTGATCTCCGGCTTGACCACCAGCTGGGCGCCGCCGGCGGCAGCGCCGGCGATGATGTTGATCGACTCGCCGCCGCTCTTGACGTACGAGTTGATGGCGGGGTTGGGGCCGATGTAGGTGGCGTCGATGGCGCCGGCGTTCAGGGCCTCGATGGCTGCCGGCCCGGCGTTGAACACCTGCGTGCTGAGCTTGGTGTCGCCCAGTTCGCCGGCAATGTAGCCCTGGCTGACGCCCACCAGGGCGGGGGCGTGGGTGACGTTGCCGAAGTAGCCAAGCTTCAGTTCGGCAGCGGGGTTGCCGGAGGGGGCGGTTTCCTGCACGGCAGCGGGAGTGCCGCCGCTGTTCACCGCCGCGGCGACGGCGGTACCTCCGCCCACCAGGGCGAGGAGCGCAGCGCCGATCCCGATCTTCTGGCCGAGGGAACGCCTGGGAGCGGCGGACTGTCCGGCCACGATGCGGGTGGAGCCCGGCTGGCTCCGGGGGCTCTTGTTCGAGGGGTCTGACACTGGGAATTCCTTTGCTGGGGCGGATGCTGAGACGAGATTACGGAGCACCCGGCAGCGCCACAATCATTCCCGTAGCGGGCGTTCACGGAAGGTCGCGAACGCTCAACAGGACGTAGCGCGGCGTCAAGAAACGTCGCGGGACGTCTTCCGGGGCCCCGGCGGGATTGCCTACGCAGCCCTGATGAGTGGAGCTCGCTGAGGACCCGCCGCAGCCCGGCGGCGGTGGTAACGGGGTGTGGTCAGCCCGTGTCCAAGGTCACGTAGCCCAGCGGCGTGGACAGCACGGCGCGCAGCGCCGGGGCCGCGGCATATGCCACGCCAGGCAGCGCCAGCAGCTGGCGCACCGGCGGCGGCAGGCCGCCCAGTTGCAGCTCGCGCAGCGCGACGCCGCTGGTCGCCATGCGCGCGGTGGGATGCGTGCCGTCCCACTGGATCAGAGTCGGTAACGCGCCGCCGAGCTGCAATGCGCCGTCGTCGCGCACCAGGATCTGCCAGGCCAGCCTCCCCTGCAGCGTCTCGCGAGACATGGCCAGCGGCTGCCCCGGGTCGATCCCGACATTGACGAGACCTTCTCGGTGCAGGCCGAGCATGCGGGTGCGCGCCACCAGGTGCACCAGGCGCGGTGCATCGCTGATGCGCTGCTGCAGTGCCGGATCGTCGAGGCCGAACCAGCGCCGGCGCGCTGGCGGCGAAGCTTCCGGATCGATCGCGATGATCTCGAAGTACGCGCCCGGGAACGCAGCCGACGCGATGCTGAACACCCGGTTGTGCGTGCCCATCAGCAGGTGCTTGCCACCCGGCCCGGGCGTGATGCCGAGCGTGGCCTCGCACCAGGCCACGCCCTGTTCCAGGCTGGTCGCGGCGACGACGAGGTGATCGACTTCGGCGCTGCTCACAGGCCCTCCTTTACGCGGTTACAGGTCGCGCGATAGCCGCCGATCCGGGTGCCGCCGGCTCCGGTCACCCCGCGCAGCCGCCGTTACGTGCGGCCATCTGAGGGACCGTTTGCCGGTTTAGGTGACGGTCAGCTGGGTGTACATCCCGGCCCAGTAGTGGCCCGGCAGGTTGCAGAACAGTTCATATCTTCCGGGCTTCAGGTCAAGGGTGATCCATCCGGCAGCGGACGGGAGGATTCCGTTGCCCTCGCCTTCGGCGCAGGTGGCGGCGGCCTCGGCCAGGCTGCCGGCCTCGTCGATTTTCCCGTCCCGGCCGACCGGGCGGGTTCCGGCGACCTGGGTGTCCGCCAGCGGGATGATCATCATTTCATGAGGGATATTGCCGGCGTTGGTGACCAGGAAGGACACCTCGCCGCGCGTCACGGTGGACCGGTCGGCGGTCAGCTGCATGCTGCGCCGCATCATCCCGCGGCCGCCCATCATGGGGCCTCCCATATCGGATGCCGTGACATGGATGACCGCGCCCGGGAGCCTGGGCGGAGTGCACCGGGAGGTTCCAGGGAATCCGTAGCCGCCCGGTGCCACCCCGCCGTTCATGAACACTATGGCCGTCATGGATGCGGCCGTCAGGACAAGGGCCGCGAGGATACCGAGCAGGACCTGCCCCCTGAGGGACCGGGTTTTCACGGGTTCCGTCTCAGCACGGCGCGGCGTTCATTGAACTCGGTGGCGTCAATCTCCCCCCGTGCGAAGCGTTCGTTGAGGATCCGCTCAGGATCGTCGTGCGGGGGCCCGTAGGATCGCCAGGCGCCGGGCTGCCCGCCGCGGATCAGGAGGATGACCACCGTCACCACGCCTCCCCAGAACAGCAGCATCATTAGCGCCATGGCCACCCAGCCGCCGATTCCCCCGTCGCCGTACCATCCGTACATCATGCCCGGACCTCCCTTTCTGTAGTTGTGACTGCTGCTTGCTTTCACCATTGCCTGTGGAGCGTCCGGCGAACAGGGTCCTTGGTCACGAGGGAGGCGCCTGCGCGCGCGGTTTTCTAGGCGGCCGAGCCTGCCTCGACCGGCAGGCCGCCGATGCGCCATTCAAGCATTCCTTCGTGCAGGCGCCGGGCACGGCGGCCGGCTGCGTGCAGCAGGGCCACGGCTTCGTAGGCAAGGACGCAGTAGGCGCCCCGACAATAGGCCACGACCTCTTGGTCGCCGGGCAGTTCGGACAACCGGTCGCTGAGCTCCTCCAGCGGGATGGAGATGGCCCCGGGGATATGGGCGGCGTTGTATTCCTCGTCCGGGCGCACGTCGAGGACCGTTGCGGTTCCAGCCCGGGCGCGGGCGAGGAGCTCTTCGCGGCTAATTTCCTCCTCATCTCCCCGGCGATCTCCAAGTTCCAGATAAGCGACGCGTTTGGGTTCGACGCCGGCCACGTGCTCCTGCGCAACGGATCGAAGCAGGCTGTAGAGCCGCAGGATGTCGGGGCCGGCGAGGTCGTAGTGGATTCGGTTGCCGTCCCGCCGGGTGGTTACCAACCCGGCCTGTCGAAGGGTTTGGAGGTGCGCCGAGGCCGTGCTTAACCCCAGCCCGGCGGCGGCGGCCAGGGTTTCCACGCTCCGTTCCCCCTGGCTGAGCAGGTCCAGCAGTTCCAGCCGCTTGCCGTTGGCCAGAGCCTTGCCTACCCGGGCGAACTCCTCAAAGAGTTCAGATTTCCTTGCCTTGTCGCCCACTCTAGTCCTCCAGAGATCCATGTAATACTGGAACAAATACTATTCCACGTTTTCTTGGAATGCCAGCCTATTGCCGGTTCACCACCGGCACGGAAGGACCGTGCGCCATGGGCATCCGGGACGTGACCACGCTGGGCCTGCGGCAGAACCTGGCCCAGTTCATGCTCCTGGTCGCCGTCAACGCCCTTGTTGGCGGCACCCTCGGCCAGGAACGCACGGTGCTTCCGCTGCTGGCAGGGCAGGTCTTCCATCTGGACCTCTATACCTCCGCGCTCACCTACATCCTGGCGTTCGGCGTGGCCAAGGCCGGCACCAACTACTTCGCCGGCACCCTCTCGGACCGCTACGGCCGCAAACCGGTCCTGGTCGCCGGCTGGCTTGTGGCGCTGCCGGTGCCGCTGATGCTCATATTCGGAACCTCCTGGGCGTGGATCGTCGCGGCCAACGTGATCCTGGGCGTCAGCCAGGGCCTGACCTGGTCCACCGCCGTCGTGATGAAAATGGACCTCGTCGGACCGTCCCGGCGCGGCTTTGCCATGGGCTTGAACGAAGCGGCGGGCTATCTCGGCGTGGCCGCCACCGCCCTGGCCACCGGGTACATCGCCGCCGCTTACGGGCTGAGGCCGGGTCCGTTCCTGCTCGGCGCCGCCTACATTGCCTTGGGCCTGGGCCTCTCGGTCTTTGCTGTGAAGGAAACCCGGGACCACGCCCGGCTGGAGGCCGCGAACCACGTTTCCGCCCATGCCGGCGCCCACGGGAGGCTGAGCAACCGGGAAATCTTCACCCTGACCAGCTTCCGGGACAGATCCCTGTCTTCAGTCAGCCAGGCCGGCTTGGTCAACAACCTCAACGACGGCCTCGCCTGGGGACTCTTCCCCGTCCTGTTCGCCGCCGCGGGACTCACGATCGAGAAGATCGGCATCCTTGCCGCCGTCTACCCTGCGGTCTGGGGCGCAGGCCAGCTCGTCACCGGGGCACTGTCGGACAAATACGGCCGCAAATGGCTGATTGTCGGCGGTATGCTCCTGCAGGCCGTCGCCTTGGCGATGATCGCCGTCGGCCAGGACTTCGGGATCTGGCTTGCCGCCGTCGTTCTCCTCGGGGCCGGAACGGCCATGGTGTACCCGACCCTGCTCGCCGCCGTCAGCGACGTCGCACACCCGGAATGGCGTGCTCGCTCAGTGGGAATCTACCGTCTGTGGCGCGACGGCGGCTTCGCCGTCGGAGCCCTCCTTGCCGGCGTCCTCGCCGACGCCTACGGGATCCCCGCGGCGGTCGCGGTCGTCGGCGCTGTCACGGGGGCGTCCGGCGTCGTGGTGGCGGTCCGCATGCGGTCAACGGATCATCACCGGCAGACGGCCTAGAAACGGACTCCCGGCCGCGGGGGCGGTTCAACCTGCTCCCGACTCGAGTGGAGTGCCGATGGGGCGAGGTCCGCTAATGCTGGGTCAGCCGGAGCCTCGCAGCCCGTTCCACGAGGACCGGCACGTAATCCCGGATAGGGCCGTCATCGAGGACGCGGTGTTCTTCGGCGACCACGTTTTCGATGACGGAGCGCGGTTCCTCGGGGAAGCGCTCCGCCAGCCGGTCGACAACAGCCATGAGGGCCCGCACTTCGGGTTCGTTTGTCATTCCCAAAGCTTCGGCCTGGCGGGGAGGAGAGTCAACCATCACTTAGTCGTCCCACGTCAGCGCCCTTTAAGTGCCGTCCTGCACAGGAGGAATGGCCGCTGCCCCTGGCGGGCCGCGGCCACTCCTCATAGTGGTCCGGCTCTGTGCGGCTTCAGCCGGCGGCAGCCACCGGCCACGACTCGCGGACGGCCGACGGCGTGAACCTGGCGCCGGTGTCGGGGAAGCCCGGCACCTCGATCCGGGCGTGGGTGTGGACTTCCCGGACTGTCCGGCGGGTGTGCTCGGCGATCTCTTCCATGGTGGCCACCCACATGCCGTCCAGGCCCTTGACCCGTTCGATCAGCCGTTCCAGGGCTGCCGCCTTGGAGGGCCGGCCGGAGATGAAGGGATGGTTGGTGAGGACAAAGCAGCTGCCCTGCGCGTGGTGGGCCTCGGCCTCCAGCGTCCACATCTCCAGGACCTTCGCGGGGCTCTCAATGACGCCGCTGCCTGTCACGCCCGGGTAGAAGGCGTACTGCTCCCAGTCGTCCAGCGCCCAGTCCACCGGAATCTCCACAATGTCCCGGGAGTCGCCCGGGGCGACGCTGAAGCGGTAGGGGGCGTCGCCGTCGAGCAGGCTTGAATCGTAGAGGAACCCGCGGTCCGCCAGGAGGCCGGCGGAGTGCCAGTTCAGTTCCCACCACGGCGCCCGGTAGCCTGCCGGCTCCACTCCGGCGGCCTTGGCCAGCGCCTCGAGCCCGCGGTCGATGTACCGCGCCTCCGCCTCGGCGCTGATGCCCTTCATGGGCTCGTGCAGGTAGCCATGGTGGGCCACCTCGTGCCCCGCGTCCACGATCCGCCGGACGGTATCCG
Organism: Pseudarthrobacter oxydans; assembly: GCF_034258515.1. Lineage (NCBI taxonomy): Bacteria > Bacillati > Actinomycetota > Actinomycetes > Micrococcales > Micrococcaceae > Pseudarthrobacter > Pseudarthrobacter oxydans. Next base: position 212,777 of record NZ_CP139438.1, read on the forward strand.
GGTAGCACTCGGCCGTGAAGCCGGGGACGAAGAACGTGGCGCGGATGTCCTGCCGCTGGAGGATCTGCAGCAGCCGCGGGACGGCAACCTTGGGTCCGTACGACTGGTGGGTCATCAGGGACATGCGGCTTGTGCTCTTGGGATCGTGGGAGATGGTGCAGGATTCTGCGTCGACATCGAACGTGAAGGATGCTGCGGCACGCTTGCCCTCGGGCCAGGTGATCGGGTGGGCGGAGTCGGGGAATGCTTCAGTCATGGTGGGATCCTGCGTTTCAGAGGGCTGCGGGCGTGCCGGGCTGGGCCGCGGCGCCTGTCAGTTCGGTGGGCAGATGGTGGGCGGCAGTTGTGGACGGAGCCTGCTCAATGAACCTGCGGTGCACCTTCGGGCCGAGGATGGCGTAGCTGGCGGCGCTTGCAAGGCCGCCGGCCAGCCAGGACAGGTCCCAGCCGCCCAGGGCCACGGCCATGGGGCCCTGCATCGCGGGAACGAGCCCGTACATGAACAGCCAGGTGGCGAAGATGCCCACCAGGAGGGAGCTCACTCCCGCCCAGTTGACGCCGGGGAGCCGCCTGGTGCCGACGCCGTCGAACAGTCTTTCGGGGTTGCCGGGCCAGCGCTTGTCGATCCAGAAGTAGTGCACCAGCATCACGCCGCCCCAGGCAGCCACCCAGGCCACCAGGCCGATGAGCCACGCGTCGAGGACTGCGGCGAAGTCCTCCTGGAAGATGAAGAAGACGACGGCGGCGAGTGAGAAGACGCCGACGAACAGGTTGAGCTTGCGGCGGCTGATAGTGATGTCCAGCGCCTGGGTGGCCACCGAGAAGGTGTAGATGTTCAGGATGTTCGTGGCGATGGGGCCGTGCAGCACCATCAGCAGGACGGGCAGGGCGAGGACCCCGAAGTTCTGGACGATCAGCTTTCCGGGATCGATTTCGCCGCTGTTGGTGGCCAGGCTCGCACCCAGGATGCCCAGCCAGACGACGGGAATGAACTGGCCCAGGACTGATGCGAGGTAGACCTTCTTTTTGGGCACTTCGGTGCTCACGAAGCGGGAGTAATCCGCGGCGTAGGTGAACCAGGTGATCCCCCAGCCGATGCCGATGGCGGTCATGACGGCGCTCATGGCGGCGATCCGCTCGGAGCCTTCCAGGATGTTGCCTGCCGGGCCGGCGTAGCCCCAGTCGATCTTCATGCCGAACCAGGCCACGGCGGACATGACCGCCAGGATGATGATGGTGGGCGGTACTGTCCACTTTTCGAAGGCGGCAATTGCCTTGTAGCCGAACCAGGCAATGGCTACCTGGGCGGCCATGATGGCTGTGGCCACGCCGATCTTCCAGCCGTAGTTATGGGCTGTGGGATCCACCCAGCCGAGCGTTCCGAAGAGCGCCATGACCAGGTCCAGGATGATCCAGGTGTTCACCGCGCACCAGCCGATGACCAGGAGTGCCTGGATGGCTGCCGGGAGGTAGTTGCCCCGCCGGCCGAACGCCGCGCGGGCCAGGACCATGCCGGTGGCTCCGGTCTTCTGGCCGAGGAGGACGAAGCAACCGAAGAGCAGCATGCCGATCAGGTTGCCCAGCACCAGGACGGTCACGGTGTCCGCGAAACCCAGCCCCAGGTGGATTCCGAGGGCACCCAATACCCAGTTGATCGGTGCGAGGTTGGCACCCGCCCAGATCCAGAACTGGCCTGAAACTTTGCGTGTGCGCTGGGACTCGGGGATTGGCTGGAGCCAGGCTTCGACGTCTTCCGCGTGGACGGACTGCTCGATTCCTGGCGTTGTGGGTTGTTGTTGCATCGAAGCCTCTTCGTTGAGGGGATGGGAGTTCTCCAAGATTATGTGTCGGGCGCCACACGCACCATCTACAATGTGTCTTTAGGTTTCCGATTAAACGCGACGGAGTGTCATGCCAGTCCGCTTGGAGGATGTGTTGAAACATCCCACCCTCACTGCTGCCGAACCGGTGGTCCGGGCTGCGGCCGGCGCTGTTCCCCGCACGCAGCTCCGCTGGGTCCACTCAAGCGAAGTCCTGGACATCGCTTCGCTGCTCGGAGGCGGTGAACTGCTGCTTACGGGCGGCCAAGCCCTAGCCGCGGCCTCCGATGAGCGCCGGACGGGCTACATTCGGGACCTTGCCAGGCGCGGGGTGGCGGCGCTCGCCGTCGAGACGGGAAGCGTCCTGCCTTCCATCCCCTCCTCGATGGTTTCCGCAGCCGAGGAAGCCGGGCTTCCGTTGATCGAGCTGCGCCGCGTGGTCCCTTTCGTTGCGGTCATGGAAGCGATCAACTCGCAGCTCGTCAGCCAGTCGGCCGCCCAGTTGCAGCAGGCCGACCAGGCCAGCCACGCCATGGCGGTGGAGCTCGCCCACGGGAGTAGCCTGGACAGGATTCTGGGCGTCCTTGCTGCTGCAACGGGCGCGGAAGTGGAGTTGATTTCCACAGCCGGGATCACCTTGGCCAGCGCCGAACCTGCAGGGGACTCCGATGCACCTGCGCACGTCGCTTCGGCCGACGAAGCCCCGGACCACCAAAGAACGGTCCACGTCGAGGTTCCGGTGCGTGGGATCCCATCTGCCCGGCTGACCCTGCATGTCCGCGAGGACGCGGATGTGAACCTGGCGAGGATCGCCGGGAACCGGTCCGTGGATATTCTTTCCCTGGCTCTTTTGCAGCGGATGCCTCCCGGGCTGAAGGAGCTGGCGGGCGCGGCCCTGATCCGGGCGATAGATTCCGGCAAGCAGAACTGGCGGCTCCAGGAGCTGGGTCCGGCCGCGGGAATTCCAGTGTCTGCGCGGGTGGTGGCGGTGGTTGTCCGTTCCCCGGCCTCCAAGGAGCTTCGGAGAAGCGTGGAGCACCTTTTGGACCCGGGCGGGCAGTACAGCGCCAGCTACGCGGACAACGCGGAGCTTCTCGCCTTGGCGGTCCTCCGTTCCGCCAATCCTTATGTGGAACGCCAGAAGATCGTGGACGGCCTGCAGTCGCTGGACGTGCCCGAGGGGACTGTCAGTGCCGTCGGCCCCGCCGCGTCGGGGATAGCGGCCGCCCCGTGGTCCCTGTCCGAGGCGAGGCTCACGCTGGAACTTGCTGCCGACGTCGGGCGCGGAAGGTCAGGAGCAATCTCTCCCCGGCGGGTGTTTGACGCCCAGGCGTTCGCCGTGGAGCGCCTGGCGGTCCAGTCAATGGATGAGCCCGTTCGGCGGGATTTCATCCGCCAGCAACTGGGCGCCGTTCTTGAGCACGACGCCCAGCGGCACTCACAGCTGGTGGAGACGCTGCGGGTCTGGCTGGATTCCGGCTGCAACACTGCACAGGCCGCGCGGGACCTTCATCTTGAACGGCAGTCCATGCACCAGCGAATGCAGCGCATCTTCTCCCTGTGCGGCGGGGATCCCCGCGGCACCGGACGCCTCGCTGCCCTGCACCTGGCCACCCGCCTCGCCGCCCTGCAGCCCAAATAGGACGCTCTCCCACTTGATGTCGGTTTTCCGGTGATCCTCTCTCACTTGATGCGGGTTTTCGGGCATCCCTCTTTCACCTCCAGCACCCCGACGGCAGGCCTGTGGATAACTTCTGCAGCGTCCTGCCGTCTCGGGGCACAATGCCAGCATGCGAAAGCAAGTTCTGCCCCTGCCGTTGGCAGCGGCTCCCTTCACCTTCAGCTCAGCCATGGCTTCCGGCGTCCCGCTAAGCAGGCTTCGCCGCAAGGATGTGGTCAACGTGGGCCGCGGCCTGTACCGTCCTGCGGCCTGGGACTTTGATTTGGAGGGCGCGGCCAGGGTGTTGTCCGCCGCGTCGCCGGGAGCCTGGATCTCCCATGTGACCGCGGCCCGGCTTCGATGTCTGGTATTGCCTCCGTGGCTTGCCGATTCCACGGAGTTGCACCTCAGCAAGCCGCGTTCGCTGCCATCAGTCCGCCGGAAGGGCGTGTTCGGCCATACCGTGCTGGCACGCGAAGATGAGATCGAACTTGTCGACGGCATCCGCCTGAGCACGCGGTCCCGCACCTGGCTCGACTTGGCACGCGTGCTGCCGCTCCATGACCTGGTCAGCATGGGTGACCAGCTGATCCGGATCCCGCGGGTGGATTTTGAGGGAAGGACGGAGCCCTATGACACCATCGCGGGCCTTCGGGTGCTGGTCGGCCGCCACCCGAATCTTCAAGGCATCGTCCGCGCCCGTGAGGCGCTGGATCTGATGCGTGTGGGTGCAGACTCCGCGCCGGAATCGCTGCTTCGTCTGGCCATCGCTGACGCCGGGCTGCCTGAGCCCGGACTCCAGGTGCCGTTGCGCGCGGGAGACGCGCGGTCGCCGTCGGCCGATCTGGGCTACCGTCATCGCCGCCTTGCGATCCAGTACGACGGCGGACATCACCTCGGTGACGCACAGATCCTCAGCGACAGGAGGCGGGATAGGGCCTTCGAATCCGCCGGCTGGACCGTCCTGGTCTTCGACAAGGATGATCTTGCGGACGAATTTCAGCGCGCAGTACAGCGGATCAAACGGGCCCTTCGGAACAGTTGGCTTGACCACCCCCAGGCATCCGGGCTCGCCTGACAGCCGCACTGCCGCCGCAGATGGGATCAGACCAGCCAGCGCCACCAGCGTGGCTGCTCCGGTACCGGCGTCGGTTCCGGTTCCGGTTCCGGCTCCTCGCCCAAGGCCAGTGCGGCCTCGACGATGTCGTCCGCGGTGAGCGTCATGACGGCCTCACGATCGAGCGCGTCGAGACTTTGTTCCTCGTCGCGCGACAGCCGCAGCGCCTGACGGTTGAGCGCCTGCTCGAACAGCGTGCGGGCGAACCGTGCGTTGCCAGAGTCCTCGCCCGCGTGGAGCCCGGTGAAGATGCGGCGCAGCATCTGGTCCGCACCCGGCTCCAGCCTGTACTCGTGCTGGGCCAGCATCCGGTGGAAGATCGTCTGGAGGGCGTCGACGGAGTAATCGGGGAACGTGATTTCGCGGGCGAACCGGGAGCGCAGTCCGGGGTTCGAAAGCAGGAAGGACTCCATCAGCCGCGGGTACCCGGCCACGATCACGACCAGGCGGTGGCGGTGGTCCTCCATCCGCTTCAGCAGGACCTCGATCGCCTCGGGGCCGAAGTCCATCCGGCCGTCCTCCGGGGCCAGGGCGTAGGCCTCGTCGATGAACAGGACGCCGTCCAGCGCACGCCGGATCACCCGGTCCGTCTTGATGGCGGTCGTGCCGACGTACTGCCCCACCAGCCCCGAACGGTCCACCTCGACCAGATGGCCTTTCTGCAGCAGACCGACCGCGCGGTACATCTCGGCCAGGAGCCGCGCCACGGTGGTCTTGCCCGTGCCCGGGTTTCCGAGGAACACAAGATGCTGTGACGTGGCCACCTCCGGCAGGCCGTGCGCCTTACGGCGGGCCTGGACCTGGAGCAGTGCGACGAGCGCCCGCACCTGTTCCTTCACTGTCTCCAGTCCGACCAGCGCGTCGAGCTCGGCCTGCACTTCCGACAAGGCCCGGGCCGGCCCGGGCCTTGCAGTGATGAGATCGCCGACCAGGTCGTCGACGCGCTCAGAACCGGGCAGCTTGATCTGATCGGCCAGGCGGCCGATGGTTTCGCGCAGGTCGTCGAGCGGATTGCGGCTGGCAGCCATGCATCCACTGTAGTCCTTGATCCCCGGTCGGTATGGGGGCTCCAGGAACAGCTACGGCAATGCTCCCCGAATGTGAGAGAGCGTCCCGTCAAAACCCGCGTTAAGTGAGAGAGGATCGCCCGGAACCCCGCGTTAAGTGAGAGAGGATCGGGTGGGGAGGGCGGGTCAGCGGAGGACCACTGTGCGGTTGCCCTGCAGGATGACCCGGCCCTCGCAGTGCCAGCGGACCGCGTTGGACAGGGCCTTGCACTCGGTGTCGCGGCCGGCCGCAACCAGGTCCTCGGGCCCGTAGGTGTGGTCCACCTCCACGGTCTGCTGGGAGATGATCGGACCCTCGTCCAGCTCGCTGTTGACGTAGTGCGCCGTGGCGCCGACGGTTTTGACGCCCCGGGCGTAGGCCTGGTGGTAGGGCTTGGCGCCCTTGAAGCTGGGCAGGAACGAGTGGTGGATGTTGATGGCCTTCCCGTCGAGTTTGCGGGTCAGGTTGTCACTGAGCACCTGCATGTACCGGGCAAGCACCACAAGTTCCACATCGAACTCGTCCACCAGCTCCAGCAGCCGCGCCTCTGCCGCAGGCTTGGTGTCGGCGGTGACGGGCACGTGGAAGAACGGGATCCCGTGCCACTCCACCAAAGCCTGGTGGTCCATATGGTTGGACACCACAGCCACCACGTCCACCGGCAGTTCGCCGATCCGCGCCCGGAACAGGAGGTCGTTGAGGCAGTGCCCGAACTTGGACACCATGATCAGCACGCGCCGCTTGGAGCCGTGCGGCTCCAGCCGCCAGCGCATCCCAAACTTCTCCGCAACGGGACCGAACGCGGTCCGCAGGGTGTCCACGGTGGAGGCATCGCCGTCGGACACAAAATGCACCCGCATGAAGAAGTGCTTCTCGGAACGCTCGCCGAACTGCTGGTTGTCGATGATGTCGCAGCCGTGCTCCAGCAGGAAGCCGGACACAGCGTGGACGATGCCCGGCGACTCGCTGCAGTCCAGCGTCAGGACATGCTCCACCGTGGTCACCGGCGCGGAACGGGAAGTTTCAGTCTCAATGGCAGTCATGGCTCAGCACTCGATCACATTCACGGCGAGTCCTCCTCGGGAGGTTTCCTTGTACTTGGTTTTCATGTCGGCCCCCGTCTCGCGCATCGTCTTGATGGCTTTGTCCAGGGATACCTTGTGGCTGCCGTCGCCGTGCAGGGCAAGGCGGGCGGCGTTGATGGCCTTGACGCTGGCGATGGCGTTGCGCTCGATGCAGGGGATCTGCACCAGCCCGCCCACCGGATCGCACGTCAGGCCCAGATTGTGTTCAATGCCCACCTCGGCGGCGTTCTCCACCTGTGCCGGCGTTCCGCCCAGCACCTCGCAGAGCCCGGCGGCTGCCATAGAGCAGGCGGAACCCACTTCACCCTGGCAGCCCACCTCGGCGCCGGAGATGGAGGCGTTGATCTTGAACAGGATTCCGACGGCGGCCGCCGCCAGCAGGAAGCGGACCACGCCGTCGTCGTTGGCGCCGGGGACGAACTTCACGTAGTAGTGCAGCACCGCCGGGACGATGCCCGCCGCGCCGTTGGTGGGCGCGGTGACGATCCGGCCGCCGGCTGCGTTCTCCTCGTTCACGGCGAGGGCGAACAGGTTCACCCACTCCATGGCCCGCAGCGGATCGGTCACGCCGGTGTCCGCCGTCAGGGTCTGGAACAACGACGGCGCGCGGCGGCGGACGTTGAGGCCGCCCGGAAGGATTCCTTCCGCGGCGCAGCCGTTGTCCACGCATTCGCGCATGACGGCCCACAGCTTCAGCAGTTCCTCCCGGAGCTCGGCTTCGGTCCGCCACACCAGTTCGTTGGCGAGCATGACGTCCGAGATGGACATGCCTTCGCGGCTGCAGATCGCCAGGAGCTCGTCCGCCGTGCTGAAGGGGTAGGGGAGGACCGTGGCGTCAGCGACCACGCGGTCGCCGGCGTCGGCATCCCCGTCCACCACGAAGCCGCCGCCAATCGAGTAGAAGCTCCGTTCGCTGAGGACAGCCCCGGAGTGGTCCAGGGCCCGGAAGGTCATGCCGTTGGGGTGGGCCGGGAGGGACTTCCGCCGGTGAAGGACCACGTCCTCGTCCCAGTTGAAGTCCACCCGGTGGTCGCCGCCCAGCCACAGTTCGGCGTCGAGGGCGGCCGCAGCCACCTGGTCATCGGCCGTCGACGTATCCACGGTTTCGGGGTCCAGGCCCTTGAAGCCCAGGACCACGGCCTTGTCCGAGCCGTGGCCCCGCCCCGTGGCGCCCAGCGAGCCGAACAGTTCGGCCTGCACGCGCCGGGTGGAGCTCAGGAGCCCGTCGCCCTTGAGCCCGTCGGCGAACAGCTTCGCCGCCCGCATCGGGCCGACCGTGTGTGACGACGACGGCCCGATGCCAACGGTGAACAGGTCCAGGACGCTGAGTGCCATTTAGGGGACCTCAGGGGATGCGTACTCGCGCATGGCGTCCAGGAGCCAGCGGCCCAGGAAATCGGCGAACGAGGCGCGGGGGAAAATCCGATAGCTCTGGTCGCCGGTCTTCCACAGGACCACCGGGATGTTGCCAACCTCCGTCGAGAGCGCCGTTCCGGCCTTCAGCACGCGCGGGTGCAGGTCCAGCGAGCAGCCCTTCTCCAGGACGGCGCGGGCCCGGGGGCCGGTGAGTTCGAACGTAGTGCGGTTGGCGGAGAGGTCCACCACCTGGCCTTCGCCGTCCCCGAGCGCTTCGCGGAGCGCCTGGATCAGGCTGCCGCCGAGGGATTCGTGGGCTTCCCTCGGTGCCACCACCAGGAACTCCTGGGGCCCGAGCCACAGCACGGACGTATCACCCGTGCCGGCCACGCCGCCGCACGCTGCGGGCAGGCCGCCGGTGACGGAGGCGATGCGCTGTCCGGCGTCGCTGTCACGGCTGACCCGGAGGCCCACCATGGTCAGGAAGGACACTTCGCTGATCTCCGCCACGCCCGGGACGGAGCCGGTTTCAAAGTCTGCGCGGAGCTGGGCGGCGGGGCTGACGCGGAGTGAGAGGTTGTTCTCGTAGGAGGTTGCGGGTGCTGCTGTTTCAGCCATCTTTGCGGGTCCCTTCGGGGTCAAAAAGTACGGTTTCGGCGACGACGACGTCCACCAGCTGGTCGCCGGCGGCAGCCACGAGGGTTTCACCGATGCGGTTGCGGCCGTTCTTGATCAGGGCCAGGCCGAACGACCTGCCCAGCGCCGCGCTGTGGTAGCTGGAGGTGACGAAGCCTTCCATCGGGACCGGTCCGTAGGCCGGGTTGGTGGAACGGCCCTTTTCAACGAGCTGGGTCCCTTCGGGCAGCCGCAGCGTCCCGTCCACGGGCAGCACGCTGACCAGGTGCTTGCGGTCCTCGCGCTGGCCGTCGGCCCGGGCGTAGGAGCGCTTGCCGATGAAGTCCTTGGCCTTGGAGACGATCCACTCCATGCCCGCGTCCTGCGGGGTGACGGTGCCGTCCGTGTCCTGGCCGACGATCGGGTAGCCCTTCTCGGCGCGGAGCACGTGCATGGTTTCGGTGCCGTAGGGGGTGATGTTGAACTCGGCCCCGGCGGCGGCCACGGCTTCCCAGGTGTTCAGCCCGTACCAGGACGGCACGTTGATCTCGTAGGCAAGTTCACCGGAGAAGGAGATCCGGCAGATCCGGGCGCGGACGCCGGAGGCCAGGGTGGTTTCGCGGAAGGTCATGAACGGGAAGGCTTCGGCTTCCAGTCCGCCGTTGGCGGCCAGTTCCGGGGCCACCTTCGCGAGGACGGCGCGGGATTTGGGTCCGACCACGGCAATGGTGCTCCACTGTTCGGTCACCGAGGTGCAGTGCACGTCCAGTTCCGGCCACTCGGTCTGCAGCCATTCCTCCAGCCAGTCCAGCACCTTGGCGGCGCCGCCGGTGGTGGTGGTCATGAAGTAGGTCTCCTCGTCCAGGCGCAGGGTCACGCCGTCGTCGAAGATCATGCCGTCCGCCATGCACATCACGCCGTAGCGGGCCGAGCCCGGGGCGAGCTTCTTGAAGGCGTTTGTGTAGATCCGGTTGAGGAACTCGCCGGCGTCCTTGCCCCGGATTTCGATCTTGCCCAGGGTGGTGGCGTCCATGAAGCCCACGGATTCGCGGACGGCGGCGCACTCGCGCAGCACGGCCGTGTCCATGTCCTCCCCGTCCTGCGGGTAGTACCAGGGCCGCTTCCACTGCCCTACATCTTCGAACAGGGCACCCTTGGCCACGTGCCAGGGGTGGATGGAGGTCTTGCGGGCGGGATCGAACAGCTCGCCGCGCTGGCGTCCGGCCAGTGCCGCGAATGCCACCGGGGTGAACGGAGCGCGGTAGGTGGTGGTGCCGATGTCGCCGATGCCGCGGGATGCTTCTCCTGCGGTGCGGAGCGCGGCGGCGATGACGCCGATCGCGTTGACGCCTGAGGTCTTGCCCTGGTCGTTGGCGGTGCTGATGGAGGTGTAGCGCTTGATGTGCTCCACGGACCGCATGCCGGCACCGGTGGACCGCAGCACGTCAGCCACGGACTGGTCGCGCTGGAAGTCGACGTAGTGCTGGTGCCAGTCGTCCGGGGTTCCGGTCTCGCCGGGGACGAGCCACAGCTGGCGGGTGGGAGCGGAGGCCTTGGGCTCGGCGAGTGGGGCGGGTTCGACTGAGGAACTGAACCCGGCAGCGATGGCTGCGGAAGCGCCGGCGGCGACGCCCTCGGCGAGGCAGTCGCCCAACTCGAAGCTGCCGCGGCCCGAGCCGATGGTCTGCTGGTTGGGGACCACGGTGCTGGGCACGAACGCGGCCAGCTCGTCGTCCCAGCGCAGCTTGCCCTGCCGCTGGGAATGCAGGTGGACCAGCGGGCTCCAGCCGCCGGAGACGGCCAGGAGGTCGCAGGCGATCTGTTCGACGCCCGAGGTGAGCTCGCCGTCGTCGTTAATGCTGCGGACGGTGACGCCGTCCACGCGGCCGTCTGCTGACTGCGAAGACGTGTTGGCCACGGCGCTGCCGATCAGCACCCGCGTGCCGGACTCGACGGCGGCAGCAGCCACGGCGGTGAGCTGCGGACGGGCGTCCACGACGGCGGCAACCTTGACGCCGGCGGCGCGCAGGTCAGCGGCCACGGCGTAGGCGCTGTCGTTGGTGGTGCTGATGACCACGCGGCGGCCGGCGGCCACCCCGTAGCGGTTCAGGTAGGTGCGGACGGCCGAGGCGAGGATGATGCCCGGGCGGTCGTTGTTCTCGAACACCAGGGGACGCTCGTGGGCGCCGGGGGCCAGCACAACCTGGTTGGCACGGATGTGCCAAATCCGCTGCCGGGAGACGCCCGGGGCGGCGGGGGAGGACAGGTGGTCGGTGCGGTTCTGCACGGCGATGACGTAGTTGGCGTCATACGCGCCGAAGGCCGTGGTGCGGTTCAGGACGGTGGACTCGGCGCCGGAGACGAGCTCGGCTTCGACGTCCGCCACCCATTCCAGCGCCGGCTTGCCTTCGATGGTCTCGGCCAGCCCGGGTGCCGTGGACCCGGAGAGGAGGGACCCGCCCAGCTCGGGCTGGTCGTCCAGCAGCATCACGCGGGCGCCGGAGCGGACCGCTTCACGGGCCGCGGCCAGGCCGGCGGGACCGCCGCCCACCACCAGGACGTCGGTGTGGACGTACTTCTTGTCGTACTCGGCGCGGTCCTCGGCCGGGTCGAGCTTGCCAAGGCCGCTGAGCAGTTCCGCCTTCAGGCCGTCCACCAGGGTGACGGTAGTGGCCGGAAGCATGGATTCGGCCACGTCACCGGGGAAACGCGCAGCGATCTTCACCATCGCGTTGGATTCCTCCACACCGGCGGACATGATGCCGCGGGGCCGGTCCTCGTAGAGGGAGTTGCCGGCGCTGATCCGGCCGTTGGCGATCAGGGCCGACGCGAGGGTATCGCCGGGGTGGCCGGTGAATTCCTCGCCGTCCACGGTGAAACGCCATGAGATGGTGCGGTCGATGCGTCCGCCGGCAGCGAGGCGGGCGTTCTGGGAAGTCACTTGGTTGCTCCTTCCGGGGCGGTGGTGCTGGCGGAGGTTGTGCTTGGGGCGATGCTGGTTGCAGCGGTGCTGGGTGCCGCGGTTCCAGTGGTGGTGCTGTCCGGGGCGAGGCTGGCGGTGCCGGTCTCACGGGTCACCTGGCCCGCTGCATCCGGCCGGGGCGTGCCCATGGGGTAGATCGCCTGGATCTCGTAGGTGACGGTGTCGCGGAGCATGTTGAACCACTGGCGGCAGCCGGTGCTGTGCAGCCAGCGCTCGGCGAAGGCGCCCTTGGTGTTGTCCCGGTAGAACAGGTACTCGGCCCATTCGCGGTCGTTGAGTTCGTTCGGGTTTTCCGGGTACGGCACGTGGGCCTGGCCGCCGTAGTGGAACTCGGTCTCGTCACGGGAGCCGCAGTTGGGGCAGGAGATGAGCAGCATGTGCGTCTTCTTTCTAAAGTGCAGTGTTCGCTGGCGGCTAGTGGGCCACGGCGGCGGCGCCGTGTTCGTCGATCAGCGCGCCGGTTTCGAAGCGTTCCAGCGCAAACGGCTTGTTCAGCTTGTGCGGGGAGCCCGTGGCGATGTTGTGCGCGAAGGTGAGCCCGGCCGCGGGGGTGGCCTTGAAGCCGCCGGTGCCCCAGCCGCAGTTCACGAACATGTTTTCCACCGGCGTGTTGCCCACGATGGGGGAGGCGTCCAGCGTGGTGTCCACGATTCCGCCCCAGGTCCTGAGCACGTGGGCCCGGGCGAAGATGGGGAAGAGCTCGACGGCGGCGGCCATCTGGTGCTCGATCACGTGGAAGGAGCCGCGCTGGCCGTAGCCGTTGTAGGAGTCCACGCCGGCGCCCATCACCAGTTCGCCCTTGTGGGCCTGGGACACGTAGACGTGCACGTGGTTGGACATGACCACGGTGGGGTGGACGGGTTCGTGCAGTTCGGAGACCAGCGCCTGCAGCGGGTGGGACTGGATGGGGAGCCGGAAGCCGGCCATCTCGGCCAGGACCGAGCTGTGTCCGGCGGCGGCGAGGCCCACCTTTTCGGTGTTGATGGTGCCGCGGTTGGTCTTGACGCCCACCACGCGGTTGCCGTCCTTGACGAAGCCGGTGACTTCGCAGTTCTGGATGATGTCCACGCCCATTTCGTCGCACTTGCGGGCGAACGCCCAGGCCACGTGGTCGTGCTTGGCGATGCCGGCGCGGGGCTGGTAGGTGGCGCCCATGACGGGGTAGCGGATGTTGTCGCTGATGTTCAGGATGGGGCAGAGTTCCTTGACCTGCTTGGGGTCCAGCCACTCGGCGTCCACGCCGTTGAGCTTGTTGGCGCCCACGCGCCGCATGCTTTCACGGACGTCGCCCAGCGTGTGGGCCAGGTTCATGACGCCGCGCTGGCTGAAGAGGAAGTCGTATTCCAGCTCCTCGGGCAGGACTTCCCAGAGCTTGAGCGCGTGCTCGTAGATGGCGGCGCTCTCGTCCCAGAGGTAGTTGGACCGGATGATGGTGGTGTTCCGGGCCATGTTGCCGCCGGCCAGCCAGCCCTTTTCCAGGACGGCGATGTTGGTCATTCCGTGGTTCTTGGCCAGGAAGTACGCGGTGGCCAGGCCGTGCCCGCCGCCGCCCACAATCACGGCGTCGTAGGAGGACTTGGGCTCCGGGTTGCGCCAGAGGAAATCCGGGTGCTCGGGGAGGAGGTCTGCGCTCACTGGGCTGCTCCAATCAGGTCTGCTTCAAGGGCGGCAACTTCAGTGCCGTTGCTGAGATGGGGGTAGAGGGGGAACTTCTCCGCCAGGGCGGTGACGCGGGCGCGGAGTTCGACGGCGGTGCTGTCGCCCAGGGTGCCGCTGGCCGCCGATGCGATGAGCGCCGTCGCGATGATGTCGGCTACCTCGGCGAATTCCTTGGCGCCGAAGCCGCGGGTGGCGAGGGCAGGCGTGCCGATGCGCAGTCCCGAGGAGACCATCGGCGGGCGGGGGTCGAAGGGGACGGCATTGCGGTTGACGGTGATGCCGATGCGGTGCAGGGCGTCCTCGGCCTGCTGTCCGTCCAGCTCGGAGTTGCGGAGGTCCACCAGGACCAGGTGCACGTCGGTTCCGCCGTTGACCACGGAGATTCCGGCCGCGGCAACGTCGTCGCGGAGGAGCCGTTCGGCCAGGAGCTTGGAGCCCTCCAGGACGCGTTCCTGGCGTTCCTTGAATTCGGGGCTCCCGGCGAGCTTGAAGGCCACGGCCTTGGCGGCGATGACGTGCTCCAGCGGGCCGCCCTGCTGGCCGGGGAAGACGGCGCTGTTGATCTTCTTGGCGTGCTGCTCCTTGGCGAGGATGACGCCGCCGCGCGGTCCGCCCAGGGTCTTGTGGGTGGTGGTGGTGACGACGTCGGCGTACGGCACCGGGTTCGGGTGCAGGCCGGCGGCCACCAGCCCGGCGAAGTGGGCCATGTCCACCATGAGGTAGGCACCCACCAGGTCCGCAATGCGGCGGAACTCGGCGAAGTCCAGCTGGCGGGAGTAGGCGGACCAGCCGGCCACGATCAGCCTGGGCCGGTGCTCGAGGGCCAGCGCTTCGACTTCGGCCATATCGATGCGGAGGTCTGACTCACTCACGTGGTACGGGACCACGTTGTAGAGCTTGCCGGAGAAGTTGATCTTCATGCCGTGCGTCAGGTGGCCGCCGTGGGCCAGGCTCAGGCCCATGATGGTGTCGCCCGGGTTCAGCAGTGCGAACATGGCGGCGGCGTTGGCCTGCGCGCCGGAGTGGGGCTGGACGTTGGCGAACTCGGCGCCGAAAAGGGCCTTGACCCGGTCGATGGCCAGCTGCTCCACCACATCAACGTGCTCGCAGCCGCCGTAGTAACGCTTGCCGGGGTAGCCCTCCGCGTACTTGTTGGTCAGGACTGAGCCCTGGGCCTCCATGACGGCGGACGGGGCAAAGTTTTCGGAGGCGATCATTTCCAGCGTTGACTGCTGGCGGGCCAGCTCACTGGCAATGGCCTCCTGGACCTCGGGATCGACGACGGAAAGTCGCTCGTTCAACTGCTCAACCACGGATGCTCCTTTGAAATACCACTTGCTAACTAACTGATATATCAGTGTGATCTCAATGGTATGATTGGGATCACAGCTGAGTCAATAGCTGGACGAAAGTGGCACGAAGCTCCCGGTCGGTAGCCTCGTAACTGCAGCAAAGAACGGAGTGGCGCCTTGAATGCACTTCTTGCCCTGCCTCAGACGGAGGAGGAAGCACCGTCCCAGGCGGAGGCCGCGTACCGGCAGCTGCGGGACAAGCTGATCATGCTGGAAATCCGGCCGGGCGAGCCCATCAACGAGGGCCAGTTGGCGGCTGAGCTCGGGTTCGGCCGCACTCCCGTCCGGGAGGCCATCAAGCGGCTGGAAGTGGACCACTTGGTCATTTCCTACGCGCGCCGCGGAACCTTTGCCACGAACGTGGACTTCACGGAACTGGCGGATGTCTCGGAAATCCGGGAACTCCTGGAGCCGCTGGCCGCGCGCCGCGCGGCCAATAGGGCCAGTGACAGCATGCGCCGTGAACTGCTGCAGGTGGCCGACGCCATCGCCGGGCTGGCGCCGGGCCAGGGCGAATCGCGCGAACTCATGCGCTACGACCTGATGGTCCACCGGCTGATCTACAAGGCGGCCGCCAACCCGCACCTGGAAAGCACCCTGATCCGCTACGACAACCTGGCCACGCGCATCTGGTGCGTGGTGCTGGACAAGGTGCCCTCCGTGACCGGCCACATCACCGAGCATGTGGACCTGCTCAAGGCGGTGGCCGCCGGCGACGCCGACAAGGCAGGCGAGCTGGCCCTGCACCACGTCACCAGCTTCGAGGAAACCATCCGCAAGGTGCTGTAGCACAAACCGCGCCGTCGCCACTATTGCCTTGGCTGATGTGCAGATTCACAATGCCGCGGGCCGAATTGGTTGTCCGGTCCCAGTGCCTGCAGCATGCCGTCCTGAGACGATTGTGTACATCATCAATCCAAGCGTTAAGGACAAGCAGTCATGAGCAACGGTGCCGTGCCCGAACCCGATCCCACGAAGTTCACAGGAGCTGACGCCGTGTTCCTACAGGACTTCGCCACACTCAGCGCTTTTGGTGCCACTCCCGGCGGGGGTGTGGAGCGGCAGGCGGGTTCACCGGCAGACGGGGAACAGCGTGCCTGGCTGTCCGCCATCCTTCGGGACAAGGGGTTCAACGTATCCTTCGACCGGATCGGAAACCAGTTCGGCCTGCTGGAGGTGAACCCCGGTGCGCCATACGTGCTGGTCGGCTCCCACCTTGATTCGCAGCCGACGGCGGGACGGTATGACGGTGCCTACGGCGTGCTCGCCGCCGCCCATGCAGCATTCAGCCTCGCTGCCGAATGGCGTGCCGCAGGGACAACTCCCCGGTACAACCTGGCCGTCGTGAACTGGTTCAATGAGGAAGGTGCCCGCTTCAAACCGTCCATGATGGGCAGTTCCGTCTACACGGGAAAGATGACACCCGAGGAAGCCCTGGCGACGGCGGACCATGGCGGCACAACCGTTCGCCAGGCCTTGGAAGCAACCGCATCGCTGGGCGAGGGCACAGGGCCGACGGCAGCCTACGCCGCCGAAATCCATATCCAGCAGGGCCGCAGCATGGAACGCGACGGCGTCACTATCGGCGTCGTCGACTCCAACTGGGCGGCCAACAAGTACCAGTTTGAGGTCCGCGGCGAGCAGGCGCACACCGGTTCAACGGTCATCGCTGACCGGCGCGACGCCCTCCTGGGTGCATCGATGCTCGTGGTCGCCGCGAGGGAAATCGCAGACCACTTTCCAGGCGGGGCAGTGCATACCTCGGTGGGCCAGCTTGACGTCTATCCCAACTCGCCCGTCGTCGTGCCCTCGCTGGTTTCCTTGCTCCTTGACCTGAGGTCAGCCGACGAGGAACTCCTCGCCGAAGCCGACCGGATGTTCCACGACCGCATCGGCCGGATCGAGCGGACTGCCCGGGTGGAGATCAGCAAGACCGGATCCCACTGCTGGCCGGTTACTCCTTACCAGCCGGAAGGAGTGGCGCTGGCCGAAAAGACCGCGGCAAACCGCGGGTTGGCCTATGCGCGGGTCAAGACGCTGGCCGGACACGACTCCACCAACCTGAAGGACGTCGTTCCCACCGTGATGCTGTTCGTGCCGTCAGCTGAGGGCATCTCCCACAACGAGCATGAGTACACCAGGGACCAGGACATCATCAGCGGCCTGCACGTGCTCACCGACGTTGTCCGCAGCCTCTGCCTCGGGGAACTCGACCCCCGGTAGGCACCACAACGTGCAGAAGGCGCCCGGCCATTGGCCGGGCGCCTTCTGCGTGCCGTAAGGATCATGCTGCCTCGGTGACACCGCACCAGCCGGCGATGAACAAGGCGATGGTCTTGGTCACCTGGCGGACCGACTCGATGTTCACACGCTCATCGAACCCGTGAATCGCCTCTGACACGGGACCGTAGACCAGCGCCGGGATCCCCGCGTAAAGGGCGAAGACCCGGCCGTCGAGGTAACCGGGCGTCGTAAAGCTCTGCAACGCCGAACCGAAGACAGCCTCGTGCGCCGTGGCCAGCGCCGCTTCCGCTTCCGATCCCTCCTCCAGGACGTAGCCCTCAGAGAAGAAGCCCGTCCGTTCGGCCGACACCGACGCACCCGCTCCGGCCGTCTGCAGGCACTCCAGGATCTCGTTCCACGCATCCACGGCGGGGACCCCCGGATACAGGGCCGCCCGGACATCGAACTCGCACCAGGCCGGCACGCTTGAAGGCCAGTCGCCGCCGGAAATCATGCCGATGTTGACGTTGATCGGGTGGTCTGTGTCCTCGAAGTGCGGGTGGCTGCCCTTATCTGCGTTCCACTTGGCTTCGAGCTCCCGCAACGCACCCATGACGGTGTAGGCGGCGTCGATTGCGTTGAAGCCCGAAGCCATCTCCCGTACGTGGGTGGGCCTGCCGGAAACACGGACCCGGAACCAGATCACCCCCACGTTTGCCCGGACCAGCATGTTCTCTTCCGGCTCGGGGATGATGACAGCATCCGCGGTGTAGCCGCGCTGCAGCGCAGCCAGCGACCCGTTGCCCGTGCACTCCTCCTCCACCACTGACTGGAAGTGGATGGTCGAGGCCGGCGCGAAGCCGGCGGCCCGGATGGCGTCGAAGGCGAACAGGTTGGCAGCGAGCCCGGCCTTCATGTCACCGGCCCCGCGGCCATACATCCAGCCGTCCTTCACCACGGCATTCCAGGGGTTGCGTTCCCATACTTGCTCAGGCCCGGTGGGAACCACATCGACATGCCCGTTCAGGATGAGCGAACGGCCCTTTTCCTCCGGGGGAGTGTAGGTGCCCACCACGTTGGTGAGGTCCTCGAAGGCGACCGTGCTGGGACCATAACCCACGTGCGAAGCGAGGGCTTCGCCGTCGAGCGTCCAGCGGTCCACGGCAAGTCCGCGGGCCTCAAACTCAGCGAACATCAGGTCCTGCGCCCCGGCCTCGGCTGTCCTCAGGGAGGGATGCCGGACCAGCTCCGCGGTGAAATCGAGCTGGCGGTCAAAGGCTGCATCCACGGCCTCGGTAATACGGCGGGCTGTTTCCGGGTTCAGCATGGGGCTCCTTACCGTACGATCGCTTTGTCCTTGACGCGGAGGCGCTCTCCGAAGAATCCGCCGGCTGCGGTAATGAGCGACACGACGATCAGCAGCAGGGAAGCGGTCCATGACGCTCCACCGGATACACCGAGCAGGGCGACGGCGATCAGCGGCAGGAATCCGCTCAGGGCACCGGCCAAGTTGTAGCCCAGCGCGACGCCGCTGTAGCGCAGCTGCGGCGGGAACAGTTCGGTCAGCAGGGCGCCGGTGACCGAGTAGGCCACGGAAAGCAGCCCGATGCCGAGGGTGACGGCGAGGACCACGGCAAACGGATTGCGGGAGTCGATCATCCAGAAGAGCGGGAACGCTGCGGCGGCGGTCACGAGGCCGCCGATGAAGGTCATCCGTCCCGGGCCGACCTTCTCACTGATGCGGCCGATGACCAGGATGACGCCGATCTGCACGACGGCGGCGACGAGGGTGGCGTTGACCATGAGTCCACGGTCCAGGCCGAGGGTGGCGGTGCCGTAGCTGATGACGAAGGTAGTCATGATGTAGAAACCGCCGACGCCGAGGAAAGCGGCGGCGATAGCAACGATCAGCCGGCCCCACGCCTGACGGAAGACGTCGACTGCCGGAATCTTGGCGCGTTCCTCCAGCTTGACCAGTTCACGGAAGATCGGTGATTCCTCAACCTTCAGCCGGATGTACAGCGCGATCAGCAGCAGCGGGAAGGCCGCCAGGAACGGCAGGCGCCAGCCCCAGGAATCGAAGACCGCGGAGGGCATGAGCAGTACCAGGGCGAAGGCGCCGGAGGACATCAGCGTCCCCACGGGTGAACCGACCTGCACCAGGGCGGCATACCGTCCACGCTTCTCAATGGGGGCGTGTTCGACGGCGATGGTCATGGCACCGCCCCACTCACCGCCCACTGCGAGGCCCTGCACCAGGCGCAGGATGGCCAGCATGACGGGGGCTGCGAGGCCGATGGTGCCGAAATCAGGCAGCACGCCGATAAGGCCCGTGGCCACGCCAATCGCGACGATGGTGATCAGCAGGGCCGGACGCCTCCCTACACGGTCACCGATGTAGCCGAAGAGAACGGCGCCGAGCGGACGGGCAGCGAAACCGACACCGAATGTGGCGAAGGCCGCCAACGTTGCAGCCGTCGGATCCAGCGATGTGAAAAACAGCCGGTTGAAAACGATGGCTGCAGCGGTTCCGAAGAGGAAGTAGTCGTACCATTCGAGGGCGGTGCCGACGAAGGCCGCGCGGGCGATTTTGCCGGCGTCGGCTCCGCTGACAACGGGTACGGCTGCTTCTTCCTGGGTGGCGTCATGGGGTTGCATGCTCGGTGCCTCTCAATGTGGGAATGGGGTGGGACGATGCGGTGCTCTGGAGTTTCTCGATGTAGCCGTGCCCGAAAACGCAGGCGCCGTCGAGCAGGGTCGCCAGCACGCTGATCTGGCCGATCTCGTGGGGCGGCACGTCTGCGGGGTGTGCGGAGAGGAACACGAGATCGGCGAACTTTCCCGGTTCCAGCGTTCCCCGGCGGTCTTCCTCGCCTGCCATCCACGCGGTGTCGACCGTGTAGGCGCGCAGGGCGGTCTCGGCGTCGACCCGTTCCTGTGGGCTCAGCGTGGCGCCGCCGGAACTGGCGCGCGTCACCATGGATTGCATGCCCAGCAGCGGCGCCCCGGCCGCTACCGGGCGGTCCGAGCTGCCGGGAACGCGTACCCCGGAGTCCAGGAAGGACTTGTGGCGGTACAGCCACGGCGTCCGCTCCTCGCCGACTGCGTCCACCATGGTGTCGCCCACCTCATACAGGAAGTGCGGCTGCGGAACGGGTGTGACGCCCAGCGCCGCGAACCGGGGAAGCTGGTCCGGACGGACCATGCCGGCGTGCTCGATGCGGTGCCGCGCGTCGGGCCGCGCCAACTTCCGGTGCGCTGCCTCAAATGCGTCCAGCGCGACGTCGACTGCCGAATCCCCGATCGCGTGCGCTGCGACGTTCCAGCCGGAGCAGTGTGCGTCGATAATGCGCCGGGCCAGTTCCCCGGGCGATAGCTGGAAGCTGCCGTTGCCGTGATCATGATCGCAAAACGGCTCGGTTACTGCTGCAGTGCGGCCGATCAGGGAACCGTCGATGAATATTTTCATGGCGCCCAGCCGGAGGTGGTCGTCGCCAAAGCCCGACGTGATGCCGAGGTCCAAGCCGAAGCTGATCCCGTCCGCGGCATTGGACTGGAGCGGGTGCAGGGCATCGCTGACGGCCATCATCTGGACCCGGGTTTTCAGCAGGCCCCGGCGTCGTGCTTCAACGTAGGCAGCGAGTTCGACCGGGCTTCGGCCGATCCAGCCCGACCCGATGCCGGCCTCCACAACGTGCGTCAGGCCCTCGGAAGCGTAAACCCCGCTTGCTGCGCCAATCGCGTCCGCGAGGTCCGTGACCGGGTACGGCACAACCAGTGCGGTGACCAGTT
This sequence comes from Pseudarthrobacter oxydans, assembly GCF_034258515.1. NCBI lineage: Bacteria > Bacillati > Actinomycetota > Actinomycetes > Micrococcales > Micrococcaceae > Pseudarthrobacter > Pseudarthrobacter oxydans. The sequence goes on from NZ_CP139438.1 coordinate 233,486, forward strand.
TCTGAGCCTGTTCCTCAAGCAATCCGGTAGGCCCCCCGGAATCCTCCACCACCGTGCCGCCCTCGGGAACAATCGCCGAGCCGTCCAGAACGCCCGTGCGACCAAGCACCTCAGAGTTGACGGCGCACATGTGCCCTGACCGATGCTTGAGCCAGACCGCACGGCCGGGAGCGGACCGGTCCAGGCCGCTCCGGTGCGGATGACCCCCCAGGACCGTGTCGTCATAACCCGATCCCACCACCCACGCGTCTTCAGGGAGGCCGCGCGCAAACCGGGAGACTGCATCGTACAGTTCCTCCAGGGTCCGGCAGCCGGACAGATCGAGTTCGGCGAGGGATTGGCCAAACCACGCCATATGGTTGTGCGAATCACCAAAGCCGGGGACGACGACGGCTCCGCCGCAGTCGAGCGTCCGCCGAGCCGGGAGGTCCAGGACGTCGTCGTCAAACCCGATGATCCGCCCGTGGAGCACTCCCATGGCGTGGGCTGTTGAAGGGGCATCAGCCATCGTGAAGATGCGGGCTTTGACAAGTTTCAAATCGAGCATGGGCCTCGGCGGCTGTCCTTTCCGGATACGAGCGCGAGCTTACGGAACACCTCCTTCAATGGTGGGATGGATCACGTGGGGAAACAATGGACGAACACAGTGCAGTCCGGTTCTAGAATGGGCATATGCCCAATACAGCGTCCGCGGACAGGACTCCGGCGTCCGCTGGAGCCGCCCCCCGGTCGGTGGTGTCTGACCTGGTGTCCGACTGCCTCGCCGACATCGACCGGATCGCGCACCAGTACCTTCTCGAGGTGCAGAAGATTGAGGATTATGCGGCCTCTGCGGTGGCTGTCCAGGATCTGGAGGAGACAGCTGTCGCCTCGATAGAACTACTGCTGCGGCTGGTGGGAAGCCTTCCGATACCCGACCGGCTCGCGGGTATGTCCGACGCACTGGGACACCGCCGCGCGCAGCAGGGCCTGCCCCTGGAATCCCTGCTGCGCGCAGTGCGCATGGACTTCCGGGTGCTCTGGACGGCAATGCTGGAGAAGGTTCCGCCCTCGTCCTTGCCGGAGTTGACCAAGGATGCAGTGCGCGTGTGGGAAGCGGTGGAGTTCCACACTATCCGGGTGCACGCAGGCTACCTCGATGAGCTCGCCAGCATGGCGCAGGAAAAAGAGACGCAGCGCGCGTTCCTCCTGTCGCGGCTGCTCAATTCGGACGGTAAGGATCCGCAGGTGCTGGGACAGGCTGCCCGCGCGCTCGGCGTGGCGCCGGACAGCAACTTCATCGTTGCCGTTGCCGCCGAATACGCCCAGAAGGCATTCCGTGCGGAGGTGCTTCGTGCCGGTGCTGAGCAATTCCTCCACGAGCGCGACGGTGCACTGATCCTCATTCTTGAGGACGTTCCTGCCCGGACGGGTAGGGAGCCGGAGGGCGCCCGCCCGTGGCTGTCCAGGGTGGACTGCTTTGTGGCGCCGCCCGCCCGCTCCTTGGCCGACGTGCCCCGGATGCTTCGGATCGCCCTGGAGTCGTTGCCGGTGGTGACGCCGCAACGCCCGGGCCAGCGGACCGTGCGTGAGGCATGGGGGCATGTTGCCATGACTCGGCTGGGAGAATACGGAACCGTCCTGGCGGACACCGTGCTGGGCCCTCTCGCTACGATCTCCACGCATGAACGTGACCGGCTGATCGAGACGGTCCAGGCGTACCTCCGCACCGGATCGGTGTCGGAAACTGCCGGGGAGCTGTACTGCCACCGAAACACTGTGCTGAACCGCCTTGCCCGGTTCGGGCAACTCACCAGCTTCGATCCCGCTAATCCCCAGGACGCCGCTGCGGTGATTGCCGCCCTCCATGTCCTTTTCCCGGCCTCAACCTAAGGAAAGGCGGATGCCTCCGGGGCTGTAACAGCTCAGGTTCAGGCGTGCGCCTGGGCCCGGACGGAGGTCCGTTCCACGGCGGGACAGAGTATTTTCGCAACCCCGTCCGCCGCGGTCCCGGGTGCGTCGTCCAGCCCGAGCAGCATCCGCACGCCCGCCGCGCCCAGTTCATAGTGGGGGAGCGAGACGGTGGAAAGCGGGGGACGCAGGTGCGCGGCAATGACTTCCTGGTTGTCGAACCCCACCACAGCCATGTCCTCGGGGATGGAGAGGCCGTGCTCGCGGAGGCCGTCGTAGAGGCCCATTGCCATCCGGTCGTTGTAGCAGTACACCGCGGTCACGCCGCGCTTGAGGAGTTCGGGGGTGGCCCCGTAGCCGCCTTCCTGGTCCGGATAGGCTTCCAGCACCAGCTCGGGGTCGAACGGAACACCGGCCTTCTCCAGTGCTTCCCGGTACCCCTGGAGCCGTCCGTCCTTGGCGGGGGCGGGGATGGTGGCGTTGATGAAGGCGATCTTCCGGTGCCCGTGTCCCAGCAGGATGTCGGTGGCTGAGCGGCCGCCCTGCACCTCGTCGGGCACCACGGCCCGGGTTCCCGGCTCCTGGGAGAAGCAGTTGACCAGGACGAAGTCGGCTTCCCGGAGCGGCGCCGGAATTTCCGTCTGGCGGTGGAACCAGGTGGAGTAGAGGATGCCGCGGACTTTGTATTCGAGCATCATCTGGATGGCGTCCTGCTCAAGCTCGCCGTTGCCTTCGGTGTTGGCGATGAGAAGGGCGTACCCGTGCTTCCACGCCTCGTCCTGTGCGCCGTGGATGATCTGGCCGGCGAAGGGCGTGGTGGCAACGCCGTCCGCCACCAGCCCGATGAACCGGGAGGTGCCGCTGACCAGGGTTTTGGCCATCGCGTTGGGGCGGTATCCCAGGGTCCGGATGGCGTCCTGCACCCGCCGGCGGGTTTCCTCGGCGATCCGGGCGGCTTTTTTCTTGTTGACCACCAGGGACACCGTGGCCGTGGAAACACCGGCTGCTTCTGCCACGTCGCGGAGGGTGACAGGGTGCGCGCGCTCCGGGGCTTTTGGCGCCCGGGCCGCAGGTGCCGGCACCTCCGCACCATTCTCCATTGAACTCATCTGCCCTCCTTGAGGAGTATATCCATCCGCCGTTGCCGTCATCCTTTCGTCGCCCCGCTTTCGAGTCCCTGGATCATGGCCTTGTTGAGCACCAGGAACACCAGCAGCAGCGGGGTGATGGTCACGCACACGGCGGCGAAGGTTGCCGTCCAGTCCACCTTGCCCATGGCGCCGATGTAGTTCTGCAGGCCCAGCGGAATGGTCTTCAGGTCCTCGGACAGGACGAACGTGTTGGCGAAGATGAAGTCGTTCCAGATGAAGATGCTGTTCACCAGGACCACGGTCACCACGGTGTTCAGGGACAGCGGCATGGTGATCAGCCCGAAGATCCGGTAGGGGCCGGCGCCGTCCAGGGACGCTGCCTCATATGTCTCCTGGGGGATGTACTCGTAGAACGAGCAGAAAAGGTAGATGGACATGGGCAGCGAGAAACCGGCCAGCGGGATGATCATCGACTGGTAGGTGTCCAGCAGGTTCACGGCCGAATAGTCGATGAACAGGGGGACCAGGGCGATCTGGACCGGGACGATGATGCCGATCAGGAACAGCCCGCGGACCAGTTTGCTGAGCCGGAAACCGAGGACCTGGATGGCGTAGGCGGCCATCATGCCCAGCAGGACAATCAGGATGTTCGCGCCCATGGTGACGATGAAGCTGTTCAGGATGTTCCGGCCCAGGTCACCGGTTTCGAAAGCCCGGGCATAGTTCTCCCACGTCAGGGAGCCGGGCAGGGCAAAGGGGTCACCGGTGGCGAAGTCCTGTTCCGTGCGGAGGCTGGTCAGGAAGAGCCACGCCAGCGGGTAGACCTGCACGATCACGATCAGCATGACCAGCACGCGGGACAACGTCCGGAACAGGTCGGGCCTGCGCCGGCGGCGCTTCACTGGCGGCCGTTGGGGCACGACGGCGGCGGGCGGGGTGGGAGGGGCTGCCTGGGTGATCATGAGTCTGCCTTCCGCTTCAGCAGGAACAGGATGAGGCCGACGGCCACGAGGCACTCAACCACGATGAACACGGAGATGGTGCTGGCGTAGCCGAAGTCCGTGCTGGTGAACGCCGTCTTGTACATGTAGGTGGTGAGCAGTTCCGAGGACTGCCCCGGGCCGCCGTTGGTCATCAGGTAGGGGATGTCGAAGCCGCGCAGCCCGTAGGTGGTGGCCATGATGGTGGTGGTGATCCACACCGGGCGGATGTACGGGAAGCGGATCTTGGTGAACAGCGTCCACCGGGACGCGCCATCCAGGACGGCAGCCTCCTCAAGCTCCTTGGGCACCGCCAGCAGGGCCGCGTAGATGATGAGCATGTACAGCCCGGTGAAACGCCACCCCTCCGGTGCGGACACCGCCGCAAGGACCGTGTTGACGTCCGAGAGCCACGGCCGCTCGAGGCTGTCGAGGCCCACCCAGTGGAACAGCTGGTTGAGCAGGCCCACGGGCTCCAGGGAGTAGATCCGCACGAAGAGGAAGGCGATGGCCACCGTGGAGATCACGGCCGGCAGCAGGTAGAGGGTCTTGACCAGCTCACGTCCGCGGCGGAGCGACGTGAGGAGGCTGGCCACCGCCAGGGCGCCGCCGAGCTGCAGCACCAGGCAGATGGCCAGGTAGACGAGGGCGTTCAGGAACGCCCTCCAGAAGATATCGTCGGTTGCGAACATCCGGATGTAGTTGTCCAGGCCCACGAACTCCATGTCGCTGATGCCGTTCCAGGAGAAGAAACTGAGGAACAGGGACTGGAGGATGGGGAAGAGGACTGCTGCGCTGTAGAGGAGCAGCGGCGGGAGCAGGAAGACCAGGACCGAGGTCCGTGACCTGTTGGGCAGCATCCTGTTGGGTTGCATGGCGGGGCCTTTCGGGGCCTTGCGGACGGGGGAGCGCTGGGATCCCCCGCCGCGTTGGTTTCGTGAGGAAGCAGTGCCTACTTGAAGAACTTGGGGGCGTTCTGCGCGATGGTCTTGTCCATGGTTTCGGTGAACTGCTCAGGCGTGATGTTGCCCTGCACCAGCAGCACCAGCTCCTGCTGCAGCCGGCCGTTGGTGGTCGGATCCAGCTGCGTATCCCACGGCATGGCCTGCTTGGAACCGAGGCTGTCGGCCTGGTCCAGCGCCTTCCGGTATAGCGGGGTGGCGTTGGCCGGGACAACGGTTTCGACGTCGGTGGTGGGGGACAGCGCGCCGGTGGCGGCATATTCGGCCGGGTACTTTTCTAGGGCGAACTTCAGGAAGTCGCTCACCAGGGGATCGTAGGTTTTGGCGTTCACCGCCATGCCGATGCCGGACGGGGACACGAATTCGTTGGCCGCCGTCACGGAGTTGGCCGTGGTGGGCAGGGTAAAGAAGTCGATGTCGTTGCGGACGGCAGGATCCAGCTTCTCCGTGGCCAGGCTGGGCAGTTCCCACGTGCCGATGTTGTACATGGCGGCCTGTCCGGAGGTGAACTGGTTTTGCGCGTCGGAGTAGCCCTGGGCGGAGAAGCCGTCCTGGAAGCACTTGGCCTTGCCCAGTTCCGCCATCCAGTTCACGGTCTTCTGGCCGACGGGATCGCTGAACTTCGCCTCGCCCTTCTTCAGCTTCTGGACGAAGTCCGGGCCGGCTTCCCGGAAGGGCTGGTAGGCGACGTAGCGTTCCAGCGGCCACTGGTCCTGCCCGTCGATGGCGATGGGGGTGACGCCGGCGCTGCGCAGGGCAGTGCACATGGCCGGGATGTCGTCGAGCGACGTGGGTACTGCGACGCCGGCCTTCTGCAGCAGTGCCTTGTTGTACCAGATGAATTCCAGCTCGAACTGGAACGGGATCATGTACAGGGAGCCGTCGTCGAAGCGCTGGTAGTCCAGCGCGCCCGGACGGTAGTCGTCGTAGACGTTGAGCGACTTCAGCAGCTTTTCGGCGTCCACCATCTTGCCCTGCTTGGCCAACTCCTGGGCGAAGGGCGTTGCGTCGGTGTCGAACAGTTCGGGCAGCTTGTTGGCTGCCGCCAGGGTCTCGAGTTTCTGGATGTAGGAGGGACGGTCCGGGGTGGTGATCAGGTTGAGCTCAAAGCCCGGGTGGTCCTTGGCGTAGTCGTCGGCCAGCTTTTTCATGATGTTGATGACCGCGCCGTCGGCGGGCCGGGAGAGCAGCCACGAGATCTCGCGCGGCTTGATCTCGCCGGTGGGGCTGACGTTGGACGGATCGGTGGAGCTTGCGCCGCCACAGGCGGTCAGCGCCAGGGCGGTAACGGCTGCGCAGGCGGCAGCGCGGAACAGGTTCTTCATTGGTCAATCTCCCTTGATTGGAACGGAGGATGGGGTTGCGGGGGTATTCAGTTGTCGGTGCGCTTGCGTACTTCGAAATCTGTGATGGTGACGGATCCTTCGCCGGCGAACACGCCTATTCCGCCGGCGGGGAGGTCGTAGATGCGGGTGCTGAGGGCCACCTGCCGGTCCACGACGGCGACGCACAGGTCGCCGTCGACCACCACTTCCAGCGTGTGGCGGCCGGGCGGGAGGTGGCAGGGGCGTTCCAGTTCGATGGCGTAGGGAACGTCGCCGGAAACATGCCATTGGGCTTCTCCGGTGATCGTCCGGGGCCATCGGTCGAACACCAGGCGTCCACGCTTCGGTTCGAGGCGGAGGACGTAGGAGTGGTCGCCGTCCGGGCTGGAGCGCAGCAGGATCCCGCATTCCGTGGTGCCCGGCTGGATGTCCAGCACCGCTTTGGCATAGAACTGCGTGGGCAGATCGTTGCTGCTCACGATGGCGGCGTAACCATCCGGGACGTTTAACTGCAGAGGCAGCTCCTGGTCCAGCTCGAGCGGGACCCCGTCCCAAAAGCTGTCCACAAGCTCGTCCGCGAGGCCGAAAGCCAGGGTCCCGTCGGGGTTCTGCCGTGCCTCCAGGACGGACATGGTGCCCGCCCACTGCCAGGCGCCGTCGTCGCAATTGCCTTCCTTGCTGGCAATCCAGCCGAAGAAGAACCGCCGGCCGTCCCGCTCCGACGTCTTGGACGCGTAGAACGCACGCCCGTCGATGCTGTCCAGGTCCGGGACTGTCCACGGCCCGGTGGGGCTCTTGGCCATCCGGTACCGGGTGGTGAACGTTTCGGAGAACTCGGAGTAGACCATGTACCACCACCCGTTCCATTCGAAGACGTCCGGGCATTCATGCGTGATGTACCTGCGGGGATCCCAGAAGGGGTCCGTGTGCTCCCACGTCATCAAATCCGTGGACGTGCACTGCGCGATGACCCCGCGGCGGCGTTCCGGGCCGTCGGAGTGCCTGGCCGCCAGGAGCATCCGCCACAGGCCGGCCGCCTCGTCGCGGAAGACGAAGGGGTCCCGCCAGTCCGCGGACTCGAACCGGTCCGGCGCACCGAACGTAAGCTCGGGGCGCTTTACCCACGTGTTCATGCCGTCCGTGCTGGTGGCGTGCATAACCAGCTGCAGGGGCAGGCCGTCCGTCCCGAGGTTGCCCGGGTTCTGTCCCGTGTAGAACAGATGGTGGACGCCTGAGTCGTCGGCAATGATGCTGCCTGTGTAGCAGTTGAAGTCGAGCTCGTCCGAGGTGCCGTGGGGAAGGGCCACCCCGTGGTCCTGGAACTGGGTGAGGTCCTTGGTGGTCACCAGGTTCCAGGCCGTTCCGGGCTTCGGGTCGGCGCGGACCTCGGAAAGGTAGAAGAGCCAGAACTCCCCGTCCTTCTGGAAGGGGATAAGGTCTCCAACCCATGCATCGGCGGGCTGGAAGAAGACTGGATAGCTCATCGGCGTTGATGTCCATTTCTGCTAAAGCGTTTGATCACCATGAAGCTAGCGTGGAATGGAGCGGCGATCAAGCGTTTTAGCAAAAATAGTTCCGGTGCGATTTTTCGGCCTGTTTGTGACGGCGGCAATTTTGCTGAAACGCTTGACCATAACGGTGCGACTGGGTATCTTGTTCTGCTAAAGCGCTTAATCAGCCCGTGGGCTGATCGGCGAACCACCGATGGTTCCATCCCCGAGCGCCCGGCGGAGCAGCCGCCCCCTGAGAGGAAGTCAACGATGACATCTGCCTTTTCCCGTCGCCGTGTCCTGCAAGGCACCGGAGCAGGAGCACTCGCCCTGCTCATGGGCGGCACGATCCCTGCCACGCCGGCCTGGGCCAAGCGCTCACTGCGGGCGGTTTATCACATGACGCCGCCCTCGGGCTGGCTGTGCGATCCGCAGCGCCCGGTGTTCCTGGGCGGTGAGTACCACCTCTACTACCTGCACTCCACGCAGAACAACGGCCAGGGCGGCTGGGACCACGCCACCACGGCAGATGGCGTGGCGTTCACCCATCACGGCGATGCGTTGCCGCTGCAGCCGGACTTCCCCGTGTGGTCCGGATCCGCGGTGGTGGACACTGCCAACACCACAGGCTTCGGTGCCGGCGCCATCGTGGCCCTTGCCACCCAGCCCACGGACGGCATCCGCAAGTACCAGGAGCAGTATCTCTACTGGTCAACCGACGGCGGCTACACGTTCACCGCGCTGCCGGACCCGGTCATCGTGAACACGGACGGAAGGGCCGCCACCACGCAGGCGGAAATCGACAACGCCGAATGGTTCCGGGACCCGAAGATCCACTGGGATGCGGTGCGCAACGAGTGGGTCTGCGTGATCGGCCGGGCCCGGTACGCGGCCTTCTATACGTCCCCGAACCTGCGTGACTGGCAGCTGAAGCGCAACTTCGACTTCCCCAACCCCGCGCTGGGTGGCATCGAGTGCCCCGACCTGTTCGAGATGACGGCCGACGACGGCACCCGGCATTGGGTGCTGGGCGCCAGCATGGACGCCTACAGCATCGGACTGCCCATGACCTACGCCTACTGGACCGGCACGTGGGACGGCACGCAGTTCCTGGCTGACGACGTCAGCAATCCGCAGTGGCTGGACTGGGGCTGGGACTGGTACGGCGCGGTGACGTGGCCGGCCGTTGAGGCACCGGAGCGCCGGCGGTACGCGATCGGCTGGATGAACAACTGGAAGTACGCCGCCCGCGACGTTCCCACGGATGCAACCGACGGCTACAACGGCCAGAACTCGATCGTGCGCGAACTGCGCCTCGAACGCCAGCCGGGCGGTTGGTACTCCCTGCTCAGCAGCCCGATCGGGGCGCTCGCGAATTACGCCAGCTCCGCCACCACGTTCCCCGGCCGCACCGTGAACGGCAGCTACGTGGTGCCCTGGAACGGCCGCGCCTACGAGCTGGAACTCGATATTTCCTGGGAGGCCGCAACGAACGTGGGGATCTCCGTGGGCCGCTCCGCTGACGGCGCCCGCCATACGAACATCGGAAAGTACGGCAACGAGCTCTATGTGGACCGCGCGCCGTCGGACCTGGGCGGCTTCTCGCTGGTGCCGTACACGCGCGCAGCAGCGCCCATCGACGCGGCCGCGCGGTCAGTGCACCTGCGCATCTTCGTGGATACCCAAAGCGTTGAGGTGTTTGTGAACGCCGGCCACACGGTGCTCTCGCAGCAGGTGCATTTCGCCGACGGTGACACCGGGATCTCCTTCTACACGGACGGCGGCCCTGCGACCTTCTCCGGCATCACCATCCGTTCGTTCCAGTAGCCGGCCACGCGAAGCGGCGGCCCCCACGAGTCCGTGGGGGCCGCCGTCGGGTTGCGGGAGGTGGATGATCGGCAGGAAGCTAGCTGATCGCGGCCCGCAGTTCCTTGGCGGCGACGGCGGGATCGTCGGCGCTGTAGATGGAACCGCCGACGACGGCCACGTCGGCCCCGGCGCGCTGCACGGCTCCGATGGTGGACAGGTTCACGCCGCCGGCCACCGAGAACGGCACGCGGGCCTCTTCTCCTGCGCTCAGCAGCACGTCCAGGTTGTAGCCCGGCTTGGCCTGCTCATCCAGGCCGGCATGGAACTCGATGAACTTGGCGCCCAGGGCGCGGGCTTCCTGGGCGCGGGACACCTTGTCCGCAACGCCGATCAGGTCCACCACCACGCCCTTGTTGTGGGCCGTGGCGGCCTTCACGGCGCCGGCAATGGTGGAGTCGTCGGCGCTGCCCAGGACGGACACCAGGTCCGCGCCCGCGGTGAAGGCGATTTCGGCCTCGAGCTCGCCGGCGTCCATGGTCTTCATGTCCGCGAAGACAATCTTGTCCGGGTGGGCGGTCTTAACGGCGGTCACGGCCGAGAGCCCGGCGTTCTTGATCAGCGGGGTGCCGAGCTCGATGATGTCCACGGACTCGGCGACTTTGCCGGCAAGGTCCAGGGCGGCTTCGACGGTGAGGACGTCCATTGCTACTTGCAGTTTCATGTTCTATCTCTTTCGGTTGTGAAACGGACTTGCGGGGGGAGAGGGGGCTTATTCGAGGTTCGCGTGCCGCTGCCAGAGGTCCTCCGGGGCGGCGGCGTCCTCGTCCCACAGGCTTTGGAACACCGCCTCCGTGGTGGCAAAAAGCACCTGCTCAAAGAGGCTCCCGGAGTACTGCCGGGTCACCGCCGAGCCGTGGTCCGCCTTCTGTGCAGCCGGAATGAGGACGACGGCGGCGGCAGCGGCCGCGAGCGGGGAACCAGCGCTGGTGGTGTAGGCGGCCACGCGGGCGCCTTGGGCGACAGCGGTTTCCGCCGCTGTCACCACGCCGGCGGTGGTGCCGGAACCCGAGGCTGCGAGCAGCAGGTCCCCGGCACGGATGGCCGGTGCCGTGGTTTCGCCCACCACATGCACCGTCAGCCCGAGGTGCATCAGCCGCATCGCCGCCATCTTCAGGACCAGGCCGCTGCGTCCGGCGCCGGTGACGAAGATCCTGTCGGCCAGCCGAAGCTCGGTCACCAGGGCTGCGATCTCTGCGGCGTCCACGTGCTGGGAGACCCTGCTGACCTCGTCCATGACCAGGGCCCGGTTGCGGTCAAAGGCCCGGGCTGTGCCGGTCAGGGCTGGATCAGCCGGGGCCGCCGGGTCTGTTGCGGCGATGGTGCCCATGCTCGTACCTCCTTGAACGTTGTGATCCTTCAATGCTCGCCCGTCCGTTGGGTGGGTCCAACGCCATGATTGGACGGTCCCCGGCTACCCAAAGGGGTGGGTCTCCTGCGCCCGGCCCGTACACTGGGCAGGTGGAACGCGCCAACAACACTGCCTTGCTTGAAGCCGCCGCCGCCCTGGCCGCGGCTCCCCTTATGGACATCGCCCACCGGCTGCGGGCGGCCCTCAGCCCCTACTGGGAATCAAGCGCCCTGGTGATTTTCACGGAAGACTGCACCGGCCGGCCGCAGAAGAAGGCCGGTGCCGAGGCCATCATCAGCCGCGTGTCCATCGCGGAACTGGACGCCCTCCGCACCCTGCTCGCCGGTGATGGTTACGGGGCGGACGGCGCCGCCTGGCGCGGTGAAGCCGTGTTCGGCGGCGAACTGCGCCCGGTCCTCGCGGTTTCCTCGCCCAGCAATGCACTGCTGGTCCTCTCCGACCCGCAGCCCGGCCAGGCCTCCGGGACCGGGCCGGACCCGCAGTGGGTCCTGCACTACCTCTGGACGATGGCAGCCGAGCGGATCCGCGAGAAGGTGGCTGATGCGCCGCCGTCGTACCTCATCGAGTCCCGCGCGGCCTCGGCCGAGCGCCTGCGTGTGACCGCCGAACTGGTGGACCGGCATTCCACCACCCTGGAAACGCTGCTCGCCGCGCTGAGGTCGCCGGCGCTGGCCGACGCCGCCGCCAGGACGGCGGCAACCGACGTCGCGGCCAAGGCCCTGGTGGGACTCCGTACGCTCAGCGACCGCACCACGGACCTCGTGGAGGAGCCCGTTGCCTCCGCATTCCAGCGCCTGCGCGAGGACCTGCGCCCGCTGATGAACTTCAGCGGCATCGACGTCCAGTTCATCGAGCCGCCCGTTAACGGCCGGGCACTTCCCGGCGAGGTGGCGCACGCCGCCAGGGCGATCGTCCGCGGCCTGGTGCTGGCCATGGTGGACCAGCAGGGAGTGCGCCGGATCCGCACCCAGTGGGATTGCGACGGCGTGAACCTGCTGGTCAACGTGCGCGACGACGGTCCCGGCGAACTTTCCGCCACCGAACCCGCCGTGGCACGCCTCGTCCAGCGCGTGGAGGCGCTCAACGGCAGCATGGGTGTGGACGTCATGCCGGGCTGGGGCGCCGACGTGGCCGTCACCCTACCGCTCGACCCGCCCAGCCGCCCGCCGGCCGACATTGCCGGCTGGAACCTGGGGGACCGTGAGCTGGAGGTCCTCCAGCTCCTGGCGGTGGGCCAGCGGAACCGGGGCATTGCCGCAAAGCTCCACATCAGCGAGAACACCGTGAAGTTCCACCTCCGCAACCTCTACCGGAAGATCGGCGCCTCCTCCCGCACCGAAGCCATGGCGCTCGCGCACAGCAACGGCCTGCGCTGACCTCCAGTTCGCTGGCTGCCCGTGCACCGTGTCCTGATGCGGGAGTCCCGGTGCGGTGATTTCCCGCTGCGCAGGCTACTTGAGAGTATTAGTCATGGCTTCCAACAACGATCGCGAACCCGACGCCGATACCGAGGCGGGCCAGCACGGCGGCGTCCAGTCCGTGGACCGTGCCCTCGCCGTCCTGGAGATCCTGGCGCGGGACGGCCACGCCGGGGTGAGCGACATCGCCGAGGAAATGGGCATCCACAAGTCAACCGTCTCGCGGCTCCTGGGTTCGCTGGTGAGCCGGGAAATGGTCCACCAGAACAGCGAGCGGGGAAAGTACCAGCTGGGCTTCGGCATCCTGCGGCTGGCCAGCTCCATTCCGGGGCGGCTCAGCCTGGTCCGCGAGGCCCGGCCCGTCCTCGAGGCCCTGGCGGAGGAATTCAAGGAGACGGTGAACCTGGCCGTCCTCCGCTCCAACTATGCCGTCAACGTGGACCAGGCGATGGGCCCGTCAACCCTGGCCACCTACGACTGGGTGGGAAACCTGACACCGCTGCACGCCACCTCGAGCGGCAAGGTGCTGCTGGCCGCGCTGCCGGCGGAAGACCGGGACCGCATCCTGAAGGAGACGGGACTCCCGGCGCGGACGCCCCGGACCATCACCAACCGGAAGGAACTCGAAACCCAATTGATCGACGTCGCCCGCGAGGGCTACGGCGTGGTGCGGGAGGAGTTCGAGATCGGGCTGACTGCCGTTGCCGTTCCGGTCTACAACCACCTGGGCGCCGTGATCGGGGCCATCAGCATTTCCGGGCCGGCGTTCCGCTTTGATCCGGAAACGGCCCCTGGGCTTATCGAAGCACTGAAGCAGGGCGGGCTCCAGGTCAGCGCCAGGATGGGTTACACCGGGCGCCGGTGACTGGGCGCCGCTGCGGCGGCTTGAGTCACTCCGGGTTGTCCCCGTGCACGTTGCTGAGGTTGTCCTCGGAGCGGTCCAGGTACGCCAGCAGGAGATCCGCGGCGCGGTCCAGTTCGCCGGACTCCAGCGCCGCGCAGATGGCCTCGTTGTCCGCCAAATAGTGCTGGTAGAACTGCGCGTCCACTGTGGCTTTGTGGAAGAACAGCCGCATTTCCGCCAGGACCTGGCTCATGATGCTGTTCAGCCGGGGGCTCCTGGCCATGGCAACAATGGCGCCGTGGAAATGCTGGTTTGCGGTGCCCAGGGCTTCATTGTCTCCAGCCGCGGCGGCGCGTTTTCCTTCCTCGACGGCGGCCCGGACGGCGGCGACGTCTTCCGGACTCCCGCCCGCGCGCAGGGCGCTGACTTCGATGGCGCGGCGGACCGTGTAGACGTCATGGACATCCGCTGCCTCGAGGCTGGCCACAAAAACGCCCCGGTTGGGGTGCCGGACCACCAGCCGCTCGCTGGCCAGTTCCGCGAAGGCCTCCCGCACCGTGTTGCGTGAGACGCCCAGGTCCTCCGCGATGGTGGATTCGGTAAGGCGTGCCCCGGGGAGCAGGGCCCCCTCCGCCAGCTGCAGGCGGAGTTCGTCAGCCACCCGTTCCGCCACGGAGGGGACGGCCACCCGGAGGCGGCCTGCGGAGCGGAGTGTGGTCTCTTGAGCGGGCATACTTCAGAATTTACACGATCGTCACATCGTGGAATCGAAGGATTGTTGAACAATCCGTAGATTTAGGGCATCCTAGTAAAGACCGCTCAATGAGATGGAGATCACAAGTGGCAAGCATCGACCTGAACAGCGACGTTGGCGAATCGTTCGGACACTGGACGCTTGGCGACGATGCCGCCATGTTCCGTTCCGTCACCAGCGCCAACGTGGCCTGCGGTTTCCACGCCGGCGATCCCAGCGTGATCCGCCGCACCTGCCGCGAGGCCACGGCCGCCGGCGTTGCCATCGGTGCACACGTCGGCTACCGGGACCTCGCCGGTTTCGGCCGCCGCTTCCTCGACATCCAACCCAATGAACTGGCCGATGACGTGGTGTACCAGATCGGTGCCCTGCAGGCGCTGGCCGCCACCGAGGGAGCAAAGGTCCGTTACGTGAAGCCGCACGGCGGCCTTTACAACGCGATCATCCACCACACCGCCCAGGCGCAGGCCGTCGTCGACGCCGTGAAATCGGTTGACCCGGGCCTGCCGATCATGGGCCTTCCCGGTTCCGAAGTCCTGCGGCTTGCAGGGGAAGCGGGCCTGCGTGCGGTTCCCGAAGCGTTCGCGGACCGCGCGTACAACCCGGACGGAACGCTCGTCTCCCGGTCTGAACCGGAAGCGGTCCTTTCCGACCCCGCCGAAGTGGCGGAGCATGTATTACGGATGGCCACCGAGGGGTCCGTCAGGACCATCGACGGTTCCATCCTGAAGATCCGCGCGGAAAGCATCTGCGTGCACGGTGACTCGCCGGGGGCCGTAGCCATGGCCGCTGCAGTGAAGTCCGCTCTCGGGGACGCCGGTGTCAGCATCGGCTCGTTCCTCTAAACCTGTTCCCGGCCGCTCACCGGCCCCGCACCATCCCCTCACCCCCGGAGGAAAAACATGACCAGCACCAACAAGGCAGCAAGGACCGCGGCAAGGAAGCCGCCGCCCGGCGCGCTCAAGGCCTACATTGCCAGCCTCACCGGCACCTCGCTTGAGTACTACGACTTTGCCATCTACTCCGTCGCCTCTGCGCTGGTGTTCCCCAAGATCTTCTTTCCCTCAAATGACGAGTTCGTCGGGCTGCTGCTCTCCTTCTCGGCCTTCGCGGTGGGGTACCTGGCCCGTCCCATCGGCGGCGTGATCTTCGGCCGCCTCGGCGACAAGATCGGCCGCAAGTACGTCCTCGTGTTCACCCTGGTGCTGATCGGCGTCGCCACCGTCCTCATCGGTGCCCTGCCCGACTACTCGGTCATCGGCGTCGCAGCCCCCACCATCCTGGTGCTCCTGCGCCTGGCCCAGGGCATCGGCGTCGGCGGTGAATGGGGCGGTGCGGTCCTGCTGTCCAGCGAATTCGGCGATCCCAACAAGCGCGGTTTCTGGTCCTCGGCTGCGCAGATCGGCCCGCCGGCCGGCAACCTGATGGCCAACGGCGCCCTGGCGATCCTGGCGGCCACGCTCAGCACCGAGGCCTTCCTCTCCTGGGGCTGGCGCGTAGCCTTCCTCGCCTCGGCCATCCTGGTGGTCTTCGGCCTCGTGATCCGCCTCAAGCTGGAGGAAACCCCGGTCTTCAAGGCCATCCAGGCCAAAGGCGACCGCCCCAAGGCGCCCATCAAGGAAGTCTTCACCACCGAACCCCGGGCCCTGGTCTCGGCCGCCCTCTCGCGCCTCTGCCCCGACGTCCTCTACGCTCTGTTCACCGTGTTCGTGGCCGTCTACGCCACCAAGGAACTGGGCATGACCACGGGCAACGTGCTGGCGGCAATCCTCGTCGGATCCGCTTTCCAGCTCTTCCTGATCCCGGCCGCCGGCGCCCTCACCGACCGCCTCAACCGCCGCTGGGTGTACGGCGTTGCCGCCGCCGCAACCGCCGCCTACATTCCGCTGTTCTTCCTGATGATCCAGGGCAAATCGGTGGTGATGCTGACCATCGGCGTGGTGATCGGCCTGGCCCTGCACGCCTTTATGTACGGCCCGCAGGCCGCCTTCATCACCGAACAGTTTCCGGCCCGCCTCCGCTACGCCGGCAGCTCGCTGGCCTACACCCTGGCCGGCGTCATCGGCGGCGCCGTGGCCCCGCTGATCTTCACCGCCCTGTACGGCGCAGCATCCGGCGGCTGGCACCTGATCGCCGGGTACATCCTCCTGACGGCCATCATCACCATTGTGGGCATGCGCCTGGGCCGCGACCCGCAGCCCGAGGCCGACCTCCGCCTGCTCCACGACGGCCACGCCCAGGAGAGCCACGCCTGACCGGCGCGGATTGCCATGGAAACAGTCACCAACCCCGCCACTGCGCGCGTCCTCGCCGCCCGTGTTTTGGCCGTACGGCCGGTAGGCACGACGGCGGTGCTCGCCGAACTCTCCGGGCTCCACGACGTGCTGGCGCTGCAGGCCCTCCTGCTGGAGCATCCGCTGCCCGGCCAGGTGGAGGTCCTCGCGGCCGCCGAAACCGTGATGGTCAAGGCGGATTCGCCCCGGGCCGCACGGCGGATGGCGGCCCGGCTGCTGGAGCTGGACCTGGCGGTGCACGCGCAGCCGGAAGGCAGGCTCGTGGTCATCGAGGCCGTGTACGACGGCGAGGACCTCGCTGACGTGGGCAGGCTCACCGGCCTCGGTGCCGAGGGAGTGGTGGCGGCCCACACGGGGCAGGTCTGGACCGTGGCCTTCGGCGGCTTTGCCCCGGGCTTTGGATACATGGTGGGGGAGAACCAGCTGCTGGAAGTCCCGCGCCGGAGCTCCCCGCGGACTGCCGTCCCGGCCGGATCCGTGGCCCTTGCAGGCAACTATTCCGCCGTCTACCCCCGGCAGTCCCCGGGCGGCTGGCAGCTGATCGGCCGCACCGCCGCCCGGATGTGGGACCTGGCCCGCGAGCAGCCCGCCTTGGCTGCCCCCGGGGACCGGGTGCAGTTCCGGGCGGTGCGGGAACTCGTGGAACTTTCCGCCCCGGAGGCTGATGCCGCGAATTCCGAAGCACCGGCAGCCCGGGAACAGGCCGGCCGTTCCGGACTGCGGATCCTGTCGCCCGGGCTCCAAAGCCTGGTCCAGGACCTTGGCCGGCCCGGCTACGGCGGCCTCGGTGTTTCCGCAGCCGGTGCGCTGGACCGTTCCTCCCTGCGCCGTGCCAACCGCATCGTGGGCAACGAGCCAGCTGCCGCCGTCGTCGAAACCGTTGCCGGCGGCCTGCGCGTGCAGGCCGTGGGAGACCAGGTGCTGGCTGTCACCGGCGCGCCGGCGGCACTGACTGTTGCCACGCCGTCGGACGTTCCCGCCGGCCCCGAAGCTGCGGATGCGGACGACGCCGGCCTGCCGGAGCGGGTGCGCGAGGTGCCCATGGCCACGGCATTCGCCCTGCTGGACGGCGAAACCCTGACCCTTGGCGCGCCGGAACGGGGCTTCCGCACCTACCTTGCCATCCGGGGCGGCCTGGACGCCGAAGCCGTGCTCGGCAGCCGGTCCACGGACACCATGTCCGGGATCGGGCCTGCGCCGCTGGCCTCGGGGCAACTGCTTGCCGCCGGAGCCGCCACGTCCTCCAACGTGGTGGGAAATCCTGAGGTGCAGCCGGACTTCCCGGACACCGGGGTGACTGTCCTGGACGTCGTGCCCGGTCCTCGGGATGACTGGTTCGGCGCCGCCGCACTGGAATCGCTCTGCACCCAGGACTGGAGCGTCACGCCGCGCTCCAACCGGGTGGGCATGCGCCTGGACGGTGAGCCGCTCCAACGGAGCCGGGACGGGGAACTGGCCAGTGAGGGGACGGTTGCCGGCGCCATCCAGGTCCCGCCGGAAGGGCAGCCCGTGTTGTTCCTGGCGGACCACCCCATCACGGGAGGCTACCCCGTGATTGGCGTGGTGGTGGACCACCAGCTGGACCTCGCCGCCCAGGTGCCCATTGGCGGCCGCATCAGGTTCCGTTGGGCCCCCGGCTACGGCCTGCCCCTTGAACCGTCCAGCACTTCCCTCAACGTTTCCCAGAAAAAGTGAGCAGCACATGCGCAAGGTCCTGATTGCCAACCGCGGAGAAATCGCCGTCCGCATCGCCCGCGCCTGCGAGGACGCCGGCCTGGAGTCCGTCGCCGTGTACGCGGACGTCGACGCGGACGCCATGCACGTCGGCGCCGCCACGGAGGCCTACAGCCTGGGCGGCAACGCGCCGTCGGAAACCTACCTGGATATCCCCAAGCTGCTTGCTGTCGCCAAGGAGTCCGGAGCGGACGCGGTGCACCCGGGATACGGGTTCCTGTCGGAGAACGCCGACTTCGCCCAGGCCGTGCTGGACTCCGGCCTGACCTGGATCGGGCCGGCACCGGAGGCCATAAGGCTGCTGGGCAACAAGATCACGGCCCGCGAAATCGCCGTCCGGGCAGGCGCGCCCCTGGTGGCCGGCAGCGACGGGCCGGTGGCCTCGGCCGGCGAGGCACGTGCCTTCGCGGAAGAACACGGCCTGCCCATCGCCATCAAGGCAGCCTTCGGCGGCGGCGGACGCGGGCTCAAAGTGGTCCGTGAAATGGACCAGATCGAGGAAGCCTTCGACTCGGCGGTCCGGGAAGCGGTGGTGGCCTTCGGCCGCGGCGAGTGCTTCGTGGAGCGGTACCTGGACCGGCCCCGGCACGTGGAAGCGCAGGTCCTGGCGGACCGGCACGGCAACGTGGTGGTGGTGGGAACGCGCGACTGCTCCCTCCAGCGCCGGCACCAGAAGCTGGTGGAGGAGGCGCCCGCGCCCTTCCTCACCGAACAGCAGACCCGCCAGATTTACGCCGCCGCCAAGGCAGTCTGCCGCGAAGCCGCCTATACGGGGGCGGGGACGGTGGAGTTCCTGGTGGCCGCCGACGGCACGGTGGCGTTCCTCGAGGTGAACACGCGCCTGCAGGTGGAACACCCCATCACCGAGGAGACCACCGGGGTGGACCTGGTCCAGGAGCAGTTGCGGATCGCTGCCGGTGAGCCCCTGCGCCTCGCAGCCGATCCCGAACCCCGCGGGCATTCGTTCGAATTCCGGCTCAACGCCGAGGATGTGGGGCGGGGGTTCCTGCCCTCGCCCGGAACCATCGCCACGTTCAGCGGCCCAACGGGTCCAGGCATCCGGCTGGATTCGGGAGTCCGGGCCGGATCCATCGTTGCGCCGCAGTTCGATTCGCTGCTGGCCAAGCTGATCGTCACCGGCGCCGACAGGCAGCAGGCGCTCCGCCGGGCCCGCCGTGCGCTGGCGGAAATGGAAATCACCGGCGTGGCAACCGTGCTGCCGTTCCACCGGGCCGTCGTCCAGGCGCCGGACTTCACCTCGGAAACCGCGCTCCGCATCCACACCCGGTGGATCGAAACGGACTTCGCGGGATCCATCCCGGCGGATCCCGGGTTCAGCACAACCGCTCCGGACGGTGCCCGGCGCACCATCACCGTCGATGTCGACGGCCGGCGCCTCGCCGTCGGCCTTCCCGCGGCCCTGCTGGACGGCTGGGCACGTTCCGGCGCCGGCCTGCCTGCAGGCGTTTCGCCGGCCGGGCATTCTTCGGAGGGGGAGCGCGACGGCGGCGCCGCGGCTCCCATTGTGGACCCCAGTGAGCTGCGGGCCGACATGGCGGGGACCGTGGTGAAGTGGCTCGTGGAACCGGGTGCCGAAGTGGCGGCGGGGGACCCCGTCGTCGTCCTTGAGGCCATGAAGATGGAAACCCAGGTTGCCGCCCACCGCGGCGGCACCGTCACGGAGATCCGGGCGAAAGCAGGCGGCGTAGTGAGTGCCGGGGCAGTCCTGGCGACGATCGCGGGTTAACCGGGAAACGAACGCGGAACCGTGGGGCCAACCGGCGGATGTGCTTTCGCAGCGCTCAGAGATTCTCTTCGGGCCGGGCGGTGAGGATCCGATTGGCGTTGACCTGCAGGATGCCGAGCGACTCCTGGATCAGGGGTGAGGCGATGCTGCCCCTGCGCACGGCCGCGACAATGCGGCGCGTGGGCTTCGTTTGACCGGTGATGCGTAGCCGAACCACGTTTTCGGCACCATGCAAAGGCGCCAGCCGGGGCAGCAGGCCGACGCCCAGCCCCGCACCCACGAATGCGATGTGGGTTTCCCATTCAACGGCTTCATGGGCAATCCGCGGTGTCACCCCGACTGCCGTGAACGCCGCGGTGAAGAGGGAATGATAGGTGGATCCGGCGGACTCCGTGATCCAGGGTTCCGATGCCAGCTCTTCAAGCGTCGCTGTTTGGCGTGATGCAAGCGGATGGTCACCGGGAATGATCACGTCCAGCGGATCGTCGAGCAGGACTCTCTGCTCGAAGCGCGGATCGTCCTCACCGTAACTGTCGGACTGCATGGCGACGATAACTGCAAGGTCGATTCGTTCCGCAATCAACAAGTCGAAGCAGCGGGCCGGATCAGCCTCAAGGACCTGCACCTCCAGCAGGGGGTGTGTTGAGCGCAGCGTGGCGGCCAGCGGTGCGAGCAACTGGGCGGCTGCAGAGGAGAATCCGCCGAGGCCAAAGTGGCTCTGCACCTGGTCGCCGGCCTCCATGGCTGCGGCGCGCAGGCTCTCCCATTGGGCAATGAGGGGATCCGAGCCCGCCACGAGAAAGCGTCCCGTGGCGGTAAGCCGCACGCCCCGGCCGTCCTTCGCCAGCAGCTGCATTCCCAGCACGCGCTGCAGCTCCCGCAATTGCGCGGAGACGGCAGATGGAGAATAGCCCGTGAGCTCCGCGGTCCCGCCTATTGTGCCGCACCGGGCGAACACGCGAAGTGTGATGAGCCTCGGATCGATCATGCATCTATTCTGCATGGTTATCTTCAAAATCTTGCGCTTTCGTTGCAGCTGATGTGTCCCTAATCTCATCATTACAAGTTCTTCGACCAGGCCGTTAGCACCCGCGCACCCGTGGTCACCCCGCAACACCCACTACCCATGCCTCCCGGGAGGAAACCCATGACTGCTTCAGTGAACGTGCCCCTCAATTCACGCGGAAGACTCGCTGCATCATTGCCTGCCGAGCAGCTGGCGGAAATTACCGCGTTGTTTGAGTTCCGGCGCACTGGATACTCCCTCGATGCCCCCTTCTACACCGATCCCTCGATCTTCAAAATCGACATGGAGGCCATCTTCGGCCAGCACTGGATCTTTGCCGCCAGCACCGCCGAACTGCCGGAGCCGGGCGACTACGTCACGGTCGACTATGGGCCCTACTCCCTGATTGTGCTGCGCAACGACGATGGTGCCGTGAACGTCCTGCACAACGTATGCCGGCACCGCGGCGCCCGCGTTCTCACCGAGGCTGCCGGTTCAACCGGAAACCTGGTCTGCGGCTACCACTCCTGGACCTACTCGCCGGAGGGCAATTTG
Organism: Pseudarthrobacter oxydans; assembly: GCF_034258515.1. Lineage (NCBI taxonomy): Bacteria > Bacillati > Actinomycetota > Actinomycetes > Micrococcales > Micrococcaceae > Pseudarthrobacter > Pseudarthrobacter oxydans. The sequence continues at coordinate 254,814 of NZ_CP139438.1, forward strand.
ATCCATGCCTCCGCCCCGGGGGAAACGAAGTTCGACAAGAGCTGCTTCGGCCTCAAGCGCGCCCACGGACGCGAGGTCGCCGGACTCATTTTCGTCTGCATTGCGGATGAACCGCCGGCGGACTTTGACGAGACCTCAAAGATCTTTGAGCCCTACCTGGCGCCCCACGATCTCTCGAAGACAAAAATCGCCTACCAGCAGAACATCATTGAAGAGGGCAACTGGAAGCTCGTCATGGAGAACAACCGTGAGTGCTACCACTGCGACGGCCACCCTGAGCTCGCCTGCTCCCTCTTCCCCACCTGGGGCCTGACGGAAGGCCTGATCCCGCCCCATCTTGAGGAAGTGTGGGACCGGAACAAGGAGGCCCAGTCCTCCCTTGAGGAGCGTTGCCGCCGCTACGGCCTTCCCTACGAGGTGGTCGAGCAGCTTGACACGCGCATCGCGGGAATCCGCATCTCACGGGAATCGCTCGATGGAGAGGGCGAATCGTTCTCCGCGGACGGTCGGAGGCTTTCCAAGAAGCTGCTGGGTGACTTGCCCGACTTCCGCCTTGGCCGCTGCTCGATGCACCTGCAGCCCAACAGCTGGTTCCATTTCCTCGGCGACCACGTCATCACGTTCGCTGTCTTCCCCATCAACGAACACCAGAGCCTCGTACGCACCACCTGGCTGGTGGCCGACGACGCAGTGGAAGGCGTCGACTACGACCTGGAGAAGCTCACCCACACCTGGAAGCAGACGAACCTGCAGGACAAGGCGTTCGTGGAGCTGTGCCAGCAGGGCGCCGGCAGTCCCGCCTACGAGCCCGGGCCCTACATGAAGAGCGAATACCAGGTCGAGGCATTCATCAACTGGTACGTGCAGCGCGTGCAGGAGCACTTGGCGTGATTGAACTCCTCACTGAAACGGCAATCCAGGAACCACAGCGTATTCGCGGTCTTGAGATGCCGTGGAACAGGGTGATGGGAAACACCGAAACACCCGCCCGGGCAGCCCGTGCACTGGGTCCATGGCATCCGCAGGAGTTCATGGCCGAATGCGTCGAGACCGTTCCCGAGGCCGGCGCCATGATGACCTTCGTGTTCCGCCGATGCGACGGCGCGCCTTTGGCGTTCCGTGCCGGCCAGTACGTGAACGTCGCATTTCCCGTGAATGGCGAGGACCAGGAACCGGTGGACCGCAGCTACTCGCTGTCCAGCTCGCCCACCGAGCCGTGGACCTTCAGCATCACCGTCAAGTGCGACCCCACGGGACTGGTCTCGCCCTGGGTGCACGAGAACGTCAAACCCGGCACCGTTCTTGAGATGCTGGGACCGGTGGGAGCATTCCACCTCCCAGATGCCGACCGACGTGCACGGTATCTCCTGCTTGCCGCCGGCGCAGGCATCACGCCCATCATGTCCATGGTGCGGACCATCCATTCCCTGCCCGGACACGCCGATGTTGTGGTGCTCTACCACGGCTCGGATCCTGGAGGCTTTGCCTTCCACCGGGAATTGGCCTATATCGCCTCCGTGGACTCGCGCGTCAAGGTCTACTACTCCCTCGGTGACCGCAGCGTGCCGGAGGGATGGGAAGGGCTCCGTGGAAGGCTGACGGCGGCCACGCTCGAGGAGGTGGCCCCCGACGCCAACGGCCGCCAGGTGTACGCATGTGGTCCCGAGGGTTACCTGAACACGGCCACCGAGCTGCTCAAGAAGGTCGGCGTCGACGACACTTCCATTTACATGGAGTTCTTCTCGGGAGACCGCCAGACGCTCCTTGAATACCAGGCGGAGGTAGCACTTGCAGCCGACGTCGCGGAGGAAATCGCCGAGGAGATCTCCGAATCCGCCGAGGACTACTTTGAAAGCCAGCCCGCCGCGTTCGGGCTCTACGAGCCTGGCTACGACGCTGACGGGACTCTGCAGGCCTCCGGCATGCCGCTGGAAATCGCCGACCCGGACACGCCCGGCTCCGACCCCTCCGCCGACAGCCCGGGCGGTGAGCCGGAAGCCGGTTCCCCTGATGCCTCGAGCTTCGACACGGTGGGAACAGGCAGCCTCACCATGTCCTTCATGCGTACCGGCATCAATGTGCGGATCGACCCCACCGAGCGCATCCTCGAGGTGGCCCAGCGTGCGGGCGTCAGGATCGGCGCGAACTGCAAGGAAGGCATGTGCGGCTCCTGCAAGGTCGTCAAGCTTTCAGGGGAGATCGAGATGAACCACCAGGGCGGGATCCGGGCGCGGGAAATCTCTGCGGGCAAGTTCCTGCCCTGCTGCTCCACCGCGCAGACGGACCTGGTGATCGATGCCTGACCCCCTGTTCCGGCCCGCTGTCAAGGCGTGGCCGGAACCCCTGAAATAGGGCTTAAGACTTCAGAAAAACCTTGACACGCGGCCGCTATGCAGGCCACTCTGTTGCTTATCGCGAGACGTGTTGATCTTTACGGAACAACTGCCGCGATGGAAGCAAAGCTGACCTTGATGACCGAATGCCAGGAAGACCCCGATCTTCCGCCCGGCTTGGGGACGCCGGAGTACAGCGTCAAAACCGAGAATTCAAACCAAAGGACTTGACATGGCTTTGAGCAGCGACATCCGCCCGGATGCCCAACCCCCTCTCGAGATGGAAGAGCCCAAACCCGTTCCCGCACCGGAGCACGCTCCTTCCGCCCACGACTCACACGACGCGGAGGACACCGAACAAATCATGCAGGAACTCCGCCAGACCAGGGCCGAACAGGCTGTGGCAGAACGGCGGAACCGTAAGCTCACCCTCGACAAGGCCACCTTCGGCATCACCGGTGTCCTCGCCCTGGCCTTTGTGGCCTGGGGCTTCCTGGGCCGGGACAGCCTGGCCGCCACCTCAACACTCGCCCTGGGCTGGGTCATGGAGTACACCGGCTGGCTCTTTATGGTCCTGGCCTCGTTGTTCGTTGTGTTCGTCCTCTGGCTGGCCCTGGGCAAGTGGGGCAATATTCCCCTCGGCAAGGACGGCGAAAAGCCCGAGTTCCGCACCGTTTCATGGATCGCCATGATGTTCGCTGCCGGTATGGGCATCGGCCTGATGTTCTACGGCGTTGCCGAACCGCTCTACCACTACATTGCGCCGCCGCCCGGCACCGTGGACGGACGGACCCCCGCAGCCATCCAGACGGCCATGGCCACCTCCATCTTCCACTGGACGCTGCACCCGTGGGCGATGTATGCCGTCGTTGGCATCGCCATGGCCTACGGCACATACCGCCTGGGCCGCCGGCAGCTGATCTCGGCAGCGTTCACGTCGCTGTTCGGCATCAGGACGGTAGAAGGCCCGGTGGGCAAGTTCATCAACATCCTGGCGATCTTTGCCACGCTGTTTGGCACGGCCGCGTCCCTGGGCCTCGGCGCACTCCAGATCGGCAGCGGACTGACATCCAACGGGTGGATCGGCGAGATCGGCACACCTGTACTGGTGGCCATCGTTGCCATCCTGACCGCCTGCTTCGTCGCCTCGGCAGTGTCCGGCATCAGCCGCGGCATCCAGTGGCTGTCCAACATCAACATGGTCCTCGCCGTGATCCTGGCGCTGATCGTCTTCGTGGCCGGACCCACCCTGTTCATCCTCAACCTCATTCCGGCTGCAGTAGGCGACTACGCCAGGGACCTGGCCGAAATGTCCTCGCGGACCGAAGCAGTGGGGGACGAGGCGCTTCGCACCTGGATGTCCGGCTGGACCATCTTCTACTGGGCCTGGTGGGTTTCCTGGACGCCGTTCGTGGGCATGTTCATCGCCAGGATCAGCCGCGGACGCACCATCCGGCAGTTCGTCACCGGCGTCCTGCTGGTTCCCAGCATCGTGAGCGTCATCTGGTTCGGGATCTTTGGCGGCACGGCCTTCAAGGTCCAGGAAGACGCGGACAAGGCCGGCACCCCGGGCCTGGTGTCCATGGCCAGCGGTTCACCGTCCATCGACTTCGACGGAGCCCTGTTCGACCTGGTCCGGAACATGTCCATGCCTGCCTGGCTGACCACAGCCGTTATTGTCCTCGCCATGGTCCTGGTGGCCATCTTCTTCATCACCGGTGCCGACTCGGCGTCGATCATCATGGCGTCCCTGAGCTCCAACGGATCCTCCGACCCGAAGCGCGGGCTCGTCATCTTCTGGGGCCTGCTCACCGGCGCAGTCGCCGCCGTGATGATGCTGGCCGGTGGTGATGAGCCCTCCGAGGCGCTGTCCGGCCTGCAACGCATCACCATCGTGGCCGCCCTGCCGTTCGTGCTGGTCATGCTGCTGCTCTGTGTGGCCCTGGTCAAGGACCTGCGGCGGGACCCGCTGTCCCTGCGGCGGCGGCTGGCTGACTCCGTAGTTGAGCGCGCCATCCGTACGGGCGTTGACCAGCATGGCGGCGTCCAGTTCGACCTCGTCACCAAGCATGAATGCGGCGAACGCTGCCCGGACGGCACGTGCCGGGGAGACAGTCCAGGCAGTGATGCAGCCAGCAGCGATTCCCCGAAAGCGGGCTCCACCAACGGTGAACCCGCTGACGCCATCAAACCGGCACCCACACTTTAGGAGCACACCATGACCATCGTTATCGAGAACATCCCGTCAGGCACCGCCGCTGTCGGCGCCCCTGCCAGCAGCACCGCCGCGGCCGCCGCAGCCACGGCGGGTCCCACCACGCGCCAGGCCCAGTTCGTCCTTACCCTGTCCTGCCCGGAGCAGCCCGGCATCGTCCGGGCAGTCACGGCCTTCCTGGCGGACCGCGGCTTCGACATCGTGGAGCACCAGCAGTTCGACGACCACGTCAGCGGCAAGCTCTACCTCCGCACGGCCTTCACCCTTGGCTCCGACATCCACCAGGAGAACGGGCTCAACCACCAGGACGTGGAAGGCCTCAGCTCGGCCTTTGCGCCCATCGCCGCTGAGTTCGCCATGGACTTCACCATCAACGACGGCAGGCCGCAGCGGCTCCTGGTGATGGTCTCGAAGTTCGGCCACTGCCTTAACGACCTCATCTTCCGGTGGCAGGCCGGGAGCCTTGGCGCGGAGATCGCCGTCGTGGTTTCCAACCATGAGGACCTGCGTCCCATGGCGGAAGCCGCCGGACTGCCCTTCATCCACGTCCCGGTGACGTCGGCCACCAAACCCGAGGCCGAGGCCCGGCTCCTGGAACTGGTGGCCGAGTACAACGCGGACCTGGTGGTCCTGGCCCGCTACATGCAGGTCCTTTCCAACGATCTGTGCGAAAGCCTCCGTGGCCGCGCCATCAACATCCACCACTCCTTCCTGCCCGGCTTCAAGGGCGCCAAGCCGTACCACCAGGCCTATGACCGCGGCGTGAAGCTCGTCGGAGCCACCGCCCACTACGTGACGGCAGACCTTGATGAGGGACCCATCATCGAGCAGGAGGTGTTCCGGGTGGACCACAGCCTCGACGCGGACGCCCTGGTGACCGTGGGCCGCGACGCCGAAACACAGGCGCTGGCCCGGGCCGTCAAATGGCACTGCCAGCACCGGGTCCTGCTCAACAACACCCGCACCGTCGTCTTCCGCTAACGCCAACGCCCGCCAAGCTAACAGGAGAAACAAGACCCATGAGCGCATCACCACGCGTTGTCATCATCGGCGCCGGCATTGTCGGAACCAACCTTGCCGACGAACTCGCCACCCGCGGCTGGACCAACATCACGGTGGTGGAACAGGGCCCGCTGGAACTTGCCGGCGGCTCCACGTCGCACGCGCCGGGCCTGGTGTTCCAGAACAACCCGTCACGGACCATGACCGAATTCGCCACCTACACGGTGAACAAGCTGCTGGCCCTGAGCAAGGACGGCCAGTCCTGCTTCAACCAGGTGGGCGGCCTGGAACTGGCAACCACCCCCGAGCGCCTGGCCGACCTCAAGCGCAAGATGGGCGTGATGACCTCCTGGGGCGTCGAAAGCAGGATCGTCGACGCCGACGAATGCGAAAAGATCTACCCCCTCCTGAACACGGGCAAGCTCACCGGCGGCCGCGAAGTCCTGGGCGGCCTGCTCATCCCCACCGACGGCCTGGCACTGGCCGCCCGTGCGGTGCAGCTGCTGATCGAACGCTCCAGCGAGCGTGGCGTGACCTTCCTCGGCTCCACTACGGTGACCGGCATCGCCCGGGAGGGCGGCAAGGTGACCGGCGTCGAAACCGGCAACGGACTGATCCCGGCGGACATCGTGGTGTCCTGCGCAGGTTTCTGGGGCCGTGAACTCGGCAAGATGGTGGGCCTGGAAGTCCCGCTGCTGCCGCTGGCCCACCAGTACGCCATCAGCACCCCGCTGCCCGAACTCGAGGGCGTCAACGAGCTTCCCAAGGGCGCCGGCAAGCCCATCCTGCGCTACCAGGACAAGGACCTGTACTACCGGGAATGGGGCGATCGCATCGGCATCGGCAGCTACGCCCACCGCCCCATGCCGGTGGACATGTCCGCCCTGCCGAAGGTCGCCGCAGAGGAAATGTCGGACCACCGCATGCCCTCCCGCCTGGAGTTCACCCTGGAAGACTTCCTGCCCGCCTGGGAGGACAGCCAGGACCTGCTGCCGGCGCTGCGCAGCTCAGCGATCCAGGACGGCTTCAACGGCATCTTCTCCTTCACCCCGGACGGCGGCCCGCTCATGGGCGAGGCGCCCGAGCTCTCCGGCTTCTTCGTGGCCGAAGCCGTCTGGGTCACGCACTCGGCCGGCGTGGCCAAGGCAATGGCGGAGCTGCTGGTGGAAGGCCGGTCCCGCACGGACCTGCACGGCTGCGAGCTCACCCGCTTCGAAAAGGTCCAGACCTCCGATGCGTACGTCAGCGAGACATCCCAGCAGAACTTCGTGGAGATCTACGACGTGATGCACCCGCTGCAGCCCAGGGAATCTCCGCGGGACCTGCGCGTGAGCCCGTTCAACGTCCGCCAGAAGGAACTGGGAGCGTTCTTCCTGGAGTCCGCCGGCTGGGAGCGGCCGCACTGGTTCGAGGCCAACCGCGGCCTGCTCGAGGAGCTGCCGGCCGAGTGGCAGGCGCCGGAGCGGGACTCCTGGTCCGCCATGTTCTCGTCCCCCATCTCGGCGGCCGAGGCGTGGAAGACGCGTACCGCCGTCGCGCTTTTCGACATGACGCCGCTGAAGCGGCTGTCCGTGGTTGGCCCGGGCGCGCAGGCGCTGCTGCACCGGCTCAGCACCGGCAACATTGCCAAGAAACCGGGCGCAGTCACGTACTGCCTGCTGCTGGAGCACGACGGCGGCATCCGCAGTGACGTGACCGTCGCGCGGCTGGCGGAGGAGGACTTCCAGCTGGGCGTGAACAGCAACGTGGACTTCGACTACCTCCGGGTGGAGGCCCGGAAGCAGTCCGCTGCCGATCCAAGCCAGTGGGTGCATGTCTCCGACATCACCGGCAGCACCTGCTGCATCGGGCTGTGGGGCCCGCTGGCGCGCGAAGTAATCGGCAAGGTCAGCTCGGACGACCTCACCAATGACGGCCTGAAGTACTTCCGCACCAAGGAAATCTCCGTGGGCGGCATTCCGGTGACAGCCATGCGGCTCTCCTACGTGGGCGAACTCGGCTGGGAGCTCTACACCACCGCCGAGTACGGGCTGAAGCTCTGGGACCTGCTGTTCGAGGCGGGCCGGGAGCACGGCATCATTGCCGCCGGCCGCGGCGCCTTCAACAGCATGCGGCTGGAGAAGGGGTACCGGCTGTGGGGCACGGACATGACGTCCGAGCACCACCCGTACGAGTCCGGCCTGGGCTTCTCGGTGGCCAAGGACAAGACCGGTTTCGTGGGTTGTGAGGCTCTCGCCGCCCGCAAGGAGCAGCCCGCCACGCGGGCGCTGCGCTGCCTGACGGTCGACGACGGCACGTCCATCGTGCTGGGCAAGGAACCGGTGTACGCGGACGGTGCTGCGGTTGGTTACGTCACGAGCGCCGCCTACGGCTACACCGTCCGCAGGCCGATCGCCTACGCTTGGCTGCCGGCGTCGGTATCCGAGGGCGACTCGGTGGAGATTGAGTACTTCGGCAAGCGCATCGCAGCCACCGTCACCCCCGAACCGCTCTTCGACCCGGGCATGGAGCGCCTCCGCGGCTAACCGTTCGCGGGAGGGTACGACATTTGCCCCTGGGCTCCCGTCCTCAGGTCGAGGCCCGCGGTTAAATGTCGTACCCTCCCGCGATGATTTTGGTATGGGGAAAGCGGCGGTGGCGAAGGCGTTTGCGGACATGAATGCCGCTCTTGCCGTGCTCATTGCCGAGGCGGACGGGTGCGGTTCGGAGCCGTTTTCCGCTGCTGATCCGCTGGCCGGGCTGGCCGACGGGTGCCTGGACATCCTTGCCGGGGCCGCCGGGGTCCAGGCCAGGGTGGCGGGGCTGGTGGCCAGCGCTGCAGGGACTTACGCGGCCACCGCACGGGCGGCCGCCCCGCCGGACCCGCCCGTGCAGGCGCTCGAAAGGGCTATCGCCGCCGAGATCAGCTGTGTCATGGCCATCGGCGACCGGGCAGCCGGAGCCCTGCTGGCCCGCTCCCACGCCCTGACCACCTCCCTGCCCCGGACCCTCGCAGCCCTGCACAACGGAACCATCTCCTGGCAGCACGCCACCGTCATGGTGGACGAGGCCGCCACCCTTGACCCCGCCGGCGCCGCCGCCCTGGAAGCCCACTTCCTGGACCCGGACACACCAAAACCAGCCACGGCCGCCCCGATCGGGGAGATCCCCGCGTACAGGTTCCGGGCCAAGGCGCGCACCTGGCGCGAACGCCACCACGCTGACTCCATCGAACAACGCCACGCCCAAGGGGTTTCGGACCGGCGGGTCGAATACCGGCCCGACCAGGACGGGATGGCCTGGCTCTCCGCCTACCTGCCCGCCCACCAGGCCACGGCCCTCTGGAACAAGCTCACCGCCCTCTCCCGGACCATGCAGGGACCAAACGAGCACCGCACCCTCACCCAACTCCGGGCCGATAGTTTCGCCGAAGGGCTCCTCAACAGCGGCAACACCAGCGGCGTTACCGGTGCAGCCGGTGCTGGCGACGGCGGCGAGGGAACCGGTCCAAACCAAGCGCCAGTCCGGGCCGAGGTGCTGGTCACCGTGCCGGTGTTCGCCCTGCTCGGCCTGACTGATGAGCCAGCGTTGCTGGACGGGTACGGACCCATCCCGCCCTCCATGGCCCGGGACCTCGTCGCGACCGGGGCGGATTCGTTCCACCGCGTCCTGGTGGACCCGCGGGACGGGGCGCCGCTGGAAATCGGCCGCACCAGCTACCGGGTGACCAAGGCCATGCGGAACTGGCTCAGGCTGAGGGACGGAAAATGCCCCTTCCCCGGCTGCAGCAACCACTCCCTCGACAACGAAGCCGACCACCTCCTCGCCTGGCACAACGGCGGCACCACAGGAGTCTCGAACCTGGGACAGCCCTGCCCGAAACACCACAAGCTCCGGCACACCAGCGGCTGGAAACCCACCCCCGCCGCCAAAACCGCACCACCCGGCTGGACCTCACCCACCGGCCGCCACTACGCAAGCGAACACCAGGACTGGGAACCACCCCACTGGCCCCATCAAGTAAGGTCCGTCTCAGGCGGGGCAGGGTCCGTGGCCGGCGGGCCGCCGGACTTTGCTTACGTCGGCCTCTCCCCGGGAGAAGAAGCCCTGGAACGGCTCCTGCACGCCCCGCCCGCCTGAAGGGATACGGGTGGTGGCTGAATCTTCAAAGCCGGACCAACCCGCCCGGACAGAAAAGCGACGGCGACATCCGGCACGTGCCGAATATCGCCGTCGTCGTGTTGCCTGACTGCGATCCCTCGCAGGGCAGTGGAGAACTACACCGCTGCGGCAGGCTCCAGCTCCTCTGACGAAACCTGCCCGGCCTCTTCAGCCAGATGCGGGACGAAGCGGACGAACATGGCCTTGAACCCGGGGGTGTTGGAGACGCGGGCAACGTTTTCCTTGTGGACCAGGGCGTTGGCTTCGGGGAAGTACGCGGCGGCGCAGCCCTTGGCGGTGGGGTAGGCCACCAGGCGGAACTTGTCCGCCTTGCGGTCGTGGCCGCGGAAGGTGCTGACCACGTCCACCAGGTCCCGGTCCTTGAAGCCCAGTTCCACCAGGTCCTCGGGATGCACCAGGATGACGCGGCGGCCGCCCGAGATGCCGCGGTAGCGGTCGTCCAGGCCGTAGTAGGTGGTGTTGTACTGGTCGTGGCTGCGGATGGTCTGGAGCACAAGGTGCCCGTCCGGCGGGGTGAGGTATTCGAGCGGGCTGACGGTGAACCGGCCGCGGCCAATGTCGGTCTTGAAGGATCGGGTGTCGCGCGGCGGGTTGGGCAGCACGAACCCGTTCTTGGTCCGGATGCGGGTGTTGAAGTCCTCGAAGCCGGGCAGGACGCGGGCAATGTGGTCGCGGATCACGTCGTAGTCCTCGGCCATGGCCTTCCAGTCCACCGAATGGTCCGGGCCGAAGGTTGCTTCGGCCATGCGGGCCACGATGACCGGCTCGGAGAGCAGGTGCTCTGAGACGGGCTGGAGCCTGCCCTGGGTGGAGTGGACCACGGACATGGAGTCCTCCACGGACAGGAACTGGGCGCCGTTCGGGTGCTTGTCGTCCTTGTCCGTGCGGCCCAGCGTGGGCAGGATCAGCGAGGTGCGGCCGTGGACGATGTGGGAGCGGTTGGGCTTGGTGGAGATGTGCACGGTGAGGCCAATCCGCTGCATCCCGGCTTCCAGCGTTTCGGTGTCCGAGCAGGCCAGCGAAAAGTTGCCGCCCATGGACACAAACACGTCCACCTCGTCGCGTTCAAAGGCTTCCATGGCTTCGACGGCGTCATAGCCATGGTGCCGCGGAGACGTGATCCCGAACTCCGTATCCAGCGCTTGCAGGAGCCATTCCTTGGGTTTCTCCCAGATGCCCATGGTCCTGTCGCCCTGGACGTTGGAGTGCCCGCGGACGGGGCAGGCGCCGGCGCCGGGCTTGCCGAAGTTGCCCTGGAGGAGCAGGACGTTGACCATTTCCTTGATGGTGTCCACCGAGTGCGGCTGCTGCGTCACGCCCAGGGCCCAGCAAAAGATGGTGGCCTTGGACTTGATGAGCATTCCGGCCACGGTTTCGATCTGTTGGCGGGGCAGGCCGGTGGCCTTCTCGGTCTCCGCCCAGTCCAGCTCCCGGCGGGCCTGGCGGTAGGCGTCGAACCCGTCCGTCTGCGCCTCCACAAAGTAATGGTCGACGACGGTCCCCGGGTTGCGTTCTTCCTCTGCCAGGAGGAGGTGGCCGAGGGCCTGGAACAGGGCGAGGTCGCCGCCCACCTTGATCTGCAGGTACTCATCGGCCAGGGGCGTGCCGCCGCCCACCACGCCGGAGACGGTCTGCGGATCCTTGAAGTTGAACAGGCCGGCCTCGGGCAGCGGATTGACCGCCACTACCTTGCCGCCCTTGTCCTTGCATTCCTTCAGCGCGGACAGCATGCGGGGATGGTTGGTTCCGGGATTCTGCCCAACGACGAAGATCAGCTCGGAATCATGGATGTCGTCCAACGAAACGGTGCCCTTGCCGATCCCGATGGTCGGGTTCAGTGCGGACCCGGAGGACTCGTGGCACATGTTGGAGCAGTCCGGCAGGTTGTTCGTGCCGATGGCCCGGGCGTAGAGCTGGTACATGAACGCGGTCTCGTTCGCGGTGCGCCCGGAGGTGTAGAAGACGCAGCGGTCCGGAGTTGAAGCCCGGACGTGTTCTCCGATCAGCTCGAATGCTTCGGCCCAGGAGATCGGCGAGTAGTGGGTCTCGCCGGCGCGGATCACCATCGGCTCACTCAGCCGGCCCTGGTTGCCCAGCCAGTATTCGGTCTTGGTGGAGAGCTCGGCGATGGAGTGCTTTGCCCAGAACTCGGCACCAACTGTGCGGAGGGTGTTTTCCTCGGCCACGGCCTTGGCACCGTTCTCGCAGAACTCGGCCGCCTTGCGCTTCTTGTCCGATTCGGGCCACGCACAACCGGGGCAGTCGAAACCGCCGCGCTGGTTCAGCCGCAGCAGGGAGTGTGCCGTACGCGCGACCCCGGCCTGGGCCACGGCGCGCTCCAGCGCCACCATCACGGCCTTGACTCCCGCCGCCTCAACCTTGGGTTTGCGGACCTCCAGGTCGTCCTCATTGATGTCCGCGACGGGGGCGGGCTGTTTCCCGAACTTCATTGTCCCAACTTCCTTGCCGGCATTCGTCCTGCTCTTGCTGCCGTGCTCGTGCTTGCTGACTGCAGGTGCTCGTGGCGCCATGAAGGCGCGCCAGGCTTTCCCGGCGCGCCTGTTGGCACCTTAGTTGATTTCGACGGCTACTGCGCGATCCCCGCCAGGGTTTCCTGCTCCGCCGCGATGGTGGTGTTGTCGCCGTGTCCGGTGCGGACCACCGTCTCCGGCGGGAGGGTGAGCAGCCGTTCGCGGATGGAGGCCAGGATGGTGGGGTAGTCGCTGTAGGACCGCCCGGTGGCGCCGGGGCCGCCCTTGAACAGCGTGTCGCCGGTGAAGACGGTCCCTTCGCTCTCCAGGTAGAAGCAGGTGGAGCCGGGGGAGTGCCCGGGGGTGTGGATCGCCCGGAGGGTTGCCCCGCCCACCTGGAAGAGGTCGCCGTCGTTCAGTTCCCGGTCCGGCTTCGTGTCCGGGTACACCTGTTCCCAAAGGACCAGGTCCTCGGGGTTGAGGTAGATCGGGGCGTCGACGGCGTCAGCGACCTCGCGGGCGGCGCCGATGTGGTCGTTGTGGGCATGGGTCTGCAGGATGGCAAGGACCTTCCGGCCCCGGACCTGGTTGATGATCGCGGACGCGTCATGCGGGGAATCGATGATCACGCATTCTTCGTCGTTGCCCACGATCCAGACGTTGTTGTCGACGTCCCAGGTGCCGCCGTCGAGGGAAAACGTGCCCGAGGTGACCAGGTTCTCGATCCGGACGCCCATCAGGAACCCGCCACCGGCAGTTCGACGACGGAGCGGAGGACCTTGCCTTCGTGCATTTTCTCGAACGCTTCCTCCACCTGGTCGATGCTGATGCGCTCGGAAACGAAGGCGTCCAGGTCCAGGTTGCCCTGCTTGTAGTGGGAGACGAGCATCGGGAAGTCGCGGGAGGGAAGGCAGTCGCCGTACCAGGAGGACTTCAGCGATCCGCCCCGGCCAAAGACGTCCAGCAGCGGCAGTTCCAGCTTCATGTCCGGCGTCGGGACGCCCACCAGCACCACGCGGCCGGCGAGGTCGCGGGCGTAGAACGCCTGCTTGTAGGTTTCGGGACGGCCGACGGCGTCAATCACCACGTCGGCTCCGTTGCCTCCCGTGAGGGCGCGGATGGCCTCGATGGGGTCCTCCTTGCTGGAGTCGATGCCGTGCGTGGCGCCCAGCGACTTGGCCATGTCCACCTTGTTCGCGTCAATGTCCACGGCGATGATCGTGGTAGCGCCCGCCAGCTTGGCGCCGGCGATCGCGGCGATGCCCACGCCGCCGCAGCCGATCACCGCTACGGACTCGCCCCGCTTTACCTCGCCGGTGTTGATGGCGGCGCCGATGCCTGCCATCACTCCGCACCCCAGCAGCCCCACGGCGGCAGCATCAACCTCGGGGTCCACCTTGGTGCACTGTCCCGCGGCAACGAGGGTCTTCTCGGCGAAGGCGCCGATGCCCAGGGCAGGGGAGAGCTCGGTGCCGTCCTCGAGCGTCATTTTCTGGGTGGCGTTGGCCGTGTTGAAGCAGTACTGCGGCTGGCCCTTGGCACAGGCACGGCATTCGCCGCAAACGGCGCGCCAGTTCAGGATCACCCGGTCACCGGGGGCGATGGATGTGACACCGTCACCCACGGCGGACACAACACCCGTGGCTTCATGGCCCAGGAGGAAGGGGAAGTCATCGTTGATGGCGCCCTGCCTGTAGTGCAGGTCCGTATGGCAGACGCCGCAGGTCAGGATGTCAACGAGCGCCTCACCCGGTCCCGGATCCGGAACCAGGATGGTCTCTACTGACACCGGAGCGTTCTTTTCCTTGGCAATGACGGCCTTGACTTTGTGAACCATGTTTCCTGTGTTCCTTTCGTTGGCCGGACGAAAGTTCCCGGCCCGACTATCAATTCTAGGAGCTGCGGCACCTCCGGACGGCTACCCAAAGGGGTGGGCGGGAGCCCCCAAAGGGGTGGTTGGCGCCGCTCGATCCTCCCGGCATCTCCCGAATCAATTGCGTATTACACAACGCGATGCGTATAGCGCTTACACGAAATATGTCAGTCGCCTTGTGGGGTGTCAACAGCACGGCCTGGCTGCCACGCGCCGCGCGCTTCACGCCAGCATAGGCCAGCACGCACCCTTCGCTGCAACCTTATTGCATGTGAGGCAACGTGCTCCTGGAAGTCAGCCTCAAGACCCGGGCCTTAGCAACCTTCCGTACCAACCGAGGGTGCAAAGAAATTGCCCTTTCCGAAAACCATTGACTGTGGCCGCCGTCACGCCTATTCTGGTGCAACAGCGTTGCGCTGAATGCAACCACAAACACTTTGGTGGATACATGAGTAACGAAACTTCTTCCCCCGCCCGTGAGCGGGAAGCTGGCCCGGAGTCGAATGGAACCCCGTCCAGCAACTCCACGCCTGCTGACAATGCCGTCAGCAAGGAAACGCGCCGCCGCGTCATTGCGGCCAGCTTCATCGGCAACTTCGTCGAATGGTTCGACTACGCGGTCTACGGCTACCTGGCCGTCACTATCGCATCAGTCTTCTTCCCGGAATCCAACCCGCAGACCGGGCTCCTGCTGACCTTCGCCCTGTTTGCCATTTCATTCCTGGTGCGGCCGCTCGGCGGCTTCGTCTGGGGCCACATTGGCGACAAGGTTGGCCGGCGGACAGCTCTCTCGCTGTCGATCCTGATAATGTCCGGAGCAACTTTCTGCATCGCGCTGATTCCCGGATACGGCACGATCGGAATCTGGGCTCCCATCCTGCTCCTGGTCATCAGGGTGATCCAGGGCTTCTCTGCCTCGGGCGAGTACGCGGGAGCATCGGCGTTCCTGGTGGAGTACGCCCCCGCCAACAAGCGGGGCCTGTATGCCGCGGTTGTTCCCGCCAGCACCGCAGCCGGCCTCCTGCTCGGTTCACTGATCGCCGGGCTGCTGACCACGCTGCTCGCTGCCGACGCGATGCAGAGCTGGGGCTGGCGGCTGCCGTTCCTCCTGGCCGCCCCGATGGGCCTGATCGGCCGGTACATCCGGACAAAGCTCGAAGACACCCCGGTGTTCCGCGATCTGGAGGCCCAGGACCACGCTGCCAAGGCGCCCGTCTCCAGCCTCTTCCGCAACCACTGGCGGCAACTGCTCCAGGCCGTCGGGGCCGTCCTGCTCAACGCCGTCGGCTTCTACGTGATCCTCAGCTACATGCCCACCTACCTGTCCTCGGAACTGGGCCTGGGCGAGACCGAATCATTCCTTGCCACGACCATCGCGCTGGTCACCTACATCGGCTTCATCTTCCTCACCGGCATGCTCTCGGACCGGTACGGGCGCAAGAAGGTACTGATCACCGCATCAGTCGCCTTCATCGTCCTGACAGTTCCTGCGTTCGCACTGCTCGGGACCGGCAACTTCCTGGTGATCGTCCTGGTCCAGATCCTGCTGGGCGCCATGCTCACCCTCAACGACGGCACGCTCCCCAGCTTCCTGGCTGAAATGTTCCCCACCCGGGTCCGCTACAGCGGCTTTGCCGTCAGCTTCAACCTCTCCAACGCCCTCTTCGGCGGCACCGCCCCGTTCATGGCGACGCTCCTCATCGCCGCAACCGCAAACGACCTGGCGCCGGCCTGGTACCTCGTCGCTGCCGCCGTCGTTTCGCTCATCGCCGTGGCACTCTCCAGGGAAACCTGCAAAGAGCCGCTGCGGCACGAATAACTTCCGTCCCTACCGAACCACCTGCACATCGAAAATGCACCAGAGAAAGGCATCGCCACGATGACCATCACCACCGAGAACGCCACCACCGTCGCCGAACTCGAGCGCACCAAGATCCTCAAGAACGGCGAGAAGGTCAGCCTCACGTTCTCCGACGCCGAGTTCGAACGCCGGCTCGCGGGCCTCCGGCGGATCATGGCAGAGAAGGAACTGGACGCCGTCGTCCTCACCAGCTACCACTCCATCAAGTACTACTCGGACTTCCTGTTCACCACCTTCGGCCGTTCCTACGGCATGGTGGTCACCAAGGATGACACCGTCACCGTTACCGCCAATATCGACGCCGGCATGCCTTGGCGCCGCAGCTACGGCGACAACATCGTCTACACGGACTGGCGCCGGGACAACTACATCTTCGCCATCCAGGAAGTCCTGCGGACCCGCGGCATCAACCCCCGCCGCCTCGGCGTCGAGGATGACTCGCTCCCGCTGGACAACCGCAACAAGATCCAGGCAGCCTTCCCGTCCGCAACCCTGGTGGACGTGGCCCAGGCCGCCATGCGCCAGCGCATGATCAAGTCCGCCGAGGAAATCGAAGTCATCAAGCACGGTGCCCGGATCGGCGACCTGGGCGGCGAAGCCATCCGCAACGCCATCACCGCCGGGATCACCGAATACGAGGTCGCGCTGATCGGAACGGAGGCCATGGTCCACGAGATCGCCCGGACCTTCCCCGACTCGGAAATCCGTGATACCTGGGTCTGGTTCCAGTCCGGCATCAACACCGACGGCGCCCACAACTGGGCCACCACCCGCAAGATCCAGGAACACGACATCCTGTCCCTGAACTGCTTCCCCATGACCTCCGGCTACTACACCGCCCTGGAGCGCACCCTGTTCTACGGCGAGCCGGACGCCCGGTCCCTGGAGCTGTGGAACATCAACGTGGAAGTCCACAAGCGAGGCCTCGAACTGATCAAGCCCGGCGCGGTCTGCAAGGACATCGCAGCGGAACTCAACGAGATCTACGTCGGGTATGGACTCCTGGCCAACCGCACCTTCGGCTACGGACACTCCTTCGGCGTCCTCAGCCACTACTACGGCCGGGAAGCCGGGCTGGAGCTCCGCGAGGATATCGACACCGTCCTGGAGCCGGGCATGGTGGTCTCCATGGAGCCGATGATCACCGTCCTTGACGGCCAGCCGGGCGCCGGCGGCTACCGCGAGCACGACATCCTGGTGGTGGGCGAGGACGGCGCGGAGAACATCACCAAGTTCCCGTTCGGCCCCGAGTACAACATCATCGGCGCCTAGCCTTCCAGGAACGAAACCCGGAAGCGGCGCCACCCCCGTGGCGCCGCTTCCGGCCTCCCTTAGGGAATGATGGGTACCACCATGAGTGCAGCAGAATCCGAGACCACAGGCAACGGCGACAGCAAGGGCGCTTCCGTCATCGTCAACGCCATCGCCGTCCTCCGGACTTTCTCGGCGGACGAGCCACTGCTCGGCGTCACCGAGATTGCCAACCGCGTGGGGCTGCACAAAAGCACCGTCTCCAGGATCCTGGCCACTTTTGAACAGGAGCACCTGGTGGAGCGGGACCCCGAGACGCGCCGCTTCCGGCTCGGCCTGGGCCTGATCGCCGTCGCCGGGCCGCTCCTCGCCGAACTCGAGGAGCGCCGCGTCGCCTACCCGGTTCTGCGGGAGCTGTCCGAGCAGACCGGTGAAACCAGTGCACTCATGGTGTGGAGCGGTGACGAATCCATCTGCGTGGAGCAGATCGCCAGCCACCACCAGATCAAGCACACCACCCCGCTGGGTGCCCGGTACAGCGACGCCCTCAGCTCCTCAGTCCAGGTCTTCCTCGCCCAGGAGCCGGAGGAAAGGGTCCGCTCCCTGCTCAGCAGCGGGACGATCAGCTATCCCGGCCTGGACGAATCCAGCCTGGATGCCTACCTGGTCCGGCTGAAGGACGACCTCCGCCGCGGCTGGGCCGTCAACTACGGGGAAACCTCCATCGATGAGGTGGGACTGGCGGCCCCCGTTTACGACCATCGGGGTGAGGTGGTGGCTGCCGTCCTTATCCCCGCGCCGCGGTTCCGGGTTTCCACGGAGCGGCTCCAGGCCTTGGGGGAGGCATGTGCTGCAGCTGCTGCCAAGGTCACTGCGCGCCTGGGCGGCAGGCCGCGCCAAGCTGCCGGGCGCGTCTCCGGCCAGCGGCAGCACGGAAAATAAAGCTTGTAGCTTCAAGTAAGCTCGGGTATCGTTAGGTTGAAAGTTCAACTAACGCCTGAGGACCCGAAATGCCCCTGACCAGTGACCAGTACGTCAGCCGCGGGCTCGGTAGCGCCACCGTTCGCAGCCGGGTCAGCGTTCCCCTGCGCTTTCCGGACGGCTATGCCGCAACCGCCGACGTCCTCACCTTCCACGGGCTTGCCGACGGCAAAGAGCACCTCCTGCTTGGACTCGGCGGCTGGGAACAGGCCCTGCTGCTCCACGGGGAATCGGCGCAGTCCGCGCCCCTTGTCCGGCTCCACAGTGAATGCCTCACGGGCGATGTGTTCGGCAGCGAGCGGTGCGACTGCGGCCCCCAACTGCGCGAAGGGGTGGAGGAGATCGCGGCCACCGGCGGGTTCCTGCTGTACCTGCGACAGGAAGGCAGGGGCATCGGCCTGTACTCAAAGCTCGATGCGTACGCGTTGCAGGACGCAGGTCTGGACACCTACGAAGCGAACGTGGCCCTGGGCCACGGCGAGGACGAGCGGGACTACACGGCCGCTGCCCAGATGCTCGCCGCGCTTGGCGCCACGTCAGTCCGCCTCCTCAGCAACAACCCGGACAAGACGGCCCAACTGAAGGCGCTGGGCATAGAGGTCACCGAACAGGTCCCCACGGGAGTGCACCTGTCTCCGGCAAACCACCGCTACCTCGCCGCCAAGCGGGACCGCACCGCCCATACCCTGGACTTTGCGGCCTGAGGCGGGCGGGACAGGCATGACAATCTATATCGACGATGTTTCCGCCGGCGTGTCCACCGTTCCTGGATCCGCGTCTACGGGGATCCCAACACATGAGGAACTGCTGGCCAGGGTTGATGCCCTGGTTCCCCGGCTGAGGGAGCGGGCGGAGGAAACGGAGAACCTGCGGCGCATCCCGGACATCACACTGCTGGAACTGCAGGACGCCGGCGTCTTCAGGATCCTCGCCCCCATCGGTGTCGGCGGTTATGGAATGGGCGTGGAAACCTATGGTGAGGTGGTGCGGAGGCTGGCCCGGGGCTGCCCCTCCACGGCCTGGAACGCCGGGCACCTGATGGAGCACGTCTGGATGCTCGCACGCTGGCCGCAAGCGGTGCAGGATGAAGTGTTCGCAGGCGGCCCGGCGCCCCTGGCAGCCGCCACCGGCGCGCCGGTCGGCATTGCCGAGGAGGCGCCCGGCGGTTACCTCATCACCGGCCGCTGGAGCTTCGCCTCCGGCGTGCTGCACTCCCAGTGGGCGCTCCTGGCGGTGGACCACAACGGCGTGCGCCTGCAGTGCCTTGTCCCCATCAACGATGTGGAGATAGTGGACACCTGGCACACCGCCGGCCTGAGGGGAACCGGAAGCAACGACATCCACGCACAGCAATTGTTTGTGCCTGCCCGCCGGGCAGCGGCCTGGACCCTGCTGACGGCTGAGGACAATCCCGGCAGCCGCATTCATCCGGACCCCATCATCAGCACGCCCATGGGCACGCTGTTGAACATTGTTGCCCCTTCGGCCGCACTGGGAGCCGCGGAACTCGCCCTGGAGCTGTTCCGGGAACAGATGCTCAGGCGCAAGGTCAAGAACACTGCGGAGAGCCGACAGGCGGACTCTGCCGTTGCGCAGGCGCGTTTCGCCCAGGCTTACGGGCTGGTTGCCACCGCACGGCTGCACTGGGCGGAGGCGGTGCGGCTGGTGGACGCGTCCCATCGACGGCAGCCGAGGACCATGGCGGAGGGGACGAGGGCGCAGTATCGCCTGTCCTTTGCCCTCAGCGGCGAGGCCGCTGCCCAGGCCGTCAACCTGATCATGGCCCGCTCCGGCGGAAGCGCCCACCGGCTTTCGCATCCGCTCCAGCGGATCCAGCGGGATGTGGGTGTCCTGCTTAACCATCCAACCCTGGCCACCGATCCCATCCTTGAGCAGGCGGGCCGGGGGCTCCTTGGCCTGGGCCTGTCGGTCTCCAGTTTCTAGCAGGCACCGACGGCGGCGCTGGCCCCGGGGACCGCCACGTAGACTGGCATGATGCGGTTGGTAGCAAGCGACATTGACGGAACGATCCTCGGCCACGACGGAAAAATCAGCGACCGCACCGTCCGCGCCTTCCACGCATGCCGGGAGGCCGGCGTCGAACTCGTTTTTGTCACCGGCCGGCCGCCGCGCTGGCTGCACCCGCTGCAGGACCGGCTCGGCCATGCGGGAACCGTCATCTGCTCCAATGGCGCCGTGGTCTGGGACCTTGAGGCGGACAAGCTGGTCTCGGCCCGCACCTTGACCATCGATGCCGTGCTGGAGGTGCGCCGCATCATCAAGCGGCTGCGCCCCGCCGCCCTGTTCGCCGCCGAAACGCTGGGCGGGTTCCATCTGGAGCCCGGTTTCATCGAAAACGGCTCCAGCGAGCTGCTCGCCGAATTCACCCCGGCGCCGCTCGCCCAATCGCTGGCGGCGGACGACGCGGTGGTGAAGTTCCTGGCCATTGTCCGCGAGGGCACCGCAGATGACTTCCTCGCGGAGGTGGCTCCCGCCGTCGAACACCTCGCGTCCGCCACGCACTCATCGCCGGGCGTGCCGATGCTCGAGCTCGCGGTTCCCGGGGTCAACAAGGCCGTCACCCTGGCCGAATACGCGGCCAGCCTGGGAATCCGGGCTGCGGACGTGGTGGCCTTCGGAGACATGCCCAACGACATCGAGATGCTCCGCTGGGCAGGCCAGGGCTACGCCATGGCCAGCGGCCACCCTGAAGCAATCCGCGCGGCAGGGCAGCAGGCCCCGCATTTTGACGACGACGGCGTGGCCCAGGTCCTGGAGGCGCGGCTGGCCTCGCTGGGTGTCCAACTGTCCTGACTCTTGGGTGCCGGCGCCGTTTACACAGCTGGCGCTCACCTCGCGTTTACCTTTGCTCCCTAACGTGGGAAACGGAGAGCCCAACCTCTCCGTTCCGGCACAGGGGGAAGCAATGGGAAGAAAAGCGAAGCTTGGAAATGCTGAGGCGCCGCTCCGCGAGGCCGCGCCTGCTCCGCACTGGAAGAAGCTGCGGCAGGGCGACCGCGTCCGCGTCCTCCTGGCCCCGGGTTTCGAAGCCAGCGGCCTGGTGGATGCGGTCACCGCCGACCATGCGGCGGTATGGATCGATTTCGACGGCGGGCGCGGCCGTACGCTGCTGCACTGCAGCGACGGCGTGGACATAGTCCTTCAGGAGGGCTGACCGCCGCGGCCCTGCCGCCCGCCCCCGGGCCGGTGCCGCCTGGGGTACGCTCGCATTGTGGCCCTCCCCTTCTTCGAGCATGCTGATGCAGACGGGTCGCCGCTGCCCATCCCGATGGCCCACCGTGGATTTTCGCGTGAGGGTTTGGAGAACTCGATGGCCGCATTCCGCGCCGCCGTCGACCTCGGCTACCGGTACCTCGAAACCGATGTCCACACCACGGCCGACGGCGTGGTGTTCCTCTTCCACGATGAGACGCTGGACCGGGTGACCGACGGCAGCGGGAAGGTGTCCGAGCTTCCCGCCCATAAGGTGGCCGAGGCGCGGATCGGCGGACGCGAGCCCATCCCGCGGTTCGATGAACTGCTCGTCGAGCTGCCTGGCGTCCGGTTGAATGTGGACGTCAAGGACTGGAATTCCGTACGCAGCATCGCCGCTGGAATTGAATACCACCAAGTGCACCACCGGGTGCTGCTGACCAGCTTCTCGGACCGGAGGCGGCGGGCGGTGCTGAAGCTGCTGAGCCAGCCGGTGGCAGCGTCAGCCGGAGTGGTTTCGGTGGGCTTGTTCACGGTGCTGGGCCCAATCCTCCCCGGACCGGTGTTCAGGTGGAGCATGCGCCTGAACCTGCGAGGAGTCCACGCCCTGCAGGTTCCGGTGCGTTACGGCAGGGTGGAAGTGGTGACGCCCGGGTTTGTCCGCCGCGCCCACACCTTGGGCCTGGTGGTCCATGCCTGGACGATCAACGATCCCGGTGAAATGCGCCGGCTCCTTGACATGGGCGTGGACGGTCTGGTGACCGACCGCGCGGACCTGCTCCGCGATGTCCTGCTGGAACGCGGAAAGTGGCCGCGCGGCTGAGGTCACCTACGCCCGGCCACTACCCCCGACCCGTGCTGGTGCCCCCGCTACCTCCATTGCTGCCGGTCGGCTCGTCAGGCTCCGCATCCCCGCCGAAGGGATTCTCCGATACGGGCCCGGGGGCCGCGCCGGTCTTGAGTCCCGGAGCCTCTTCCTTCTCCGCTTCCATCGCGTTGGAACCCTCGCTCAGGGAGGAGTGCACTTCCACGTCATCGTTGGGATCCGCGGGATCAGGAACATGTGCTTTCTCCGCGGGCTTTGATGTCCCTGCCAGATCCTCCATGGCGTTTTCTGCTGCCTTGCCGATGCTGTCGCCGATACCCATGTGGCTGCTCCTTCCGACCTTGCCTGCCGGGCAATCCAGCGGATGCCCGAAGCATTACCCTTCCAGAATTATCAGCATGCTTACAATTAGTCCAGAGCCGGGGTAAGGAACCCCGGCCGTACATGAAGGACGCATGCACCGTGAGCAGCTACCATCCGGAAAATGATCCCGCGAACCCTGACCAGCCGGGCAAGCAGGGAAGCGGGGACTCCGCCGCATCACCGAATCCGGACCCTGCCGAAGGCAACGTCACCGGGCTGGAGCCGGGTGGGGGAGTGCCTCCCGGCGAGACGCCGCCGGCTGAGGACCAAATGAGCCGCGACCAGGGCCACAGCGAATAGCCCCGCCGGCTGAGGCCTTGTGCCAGTGCGGTTAGCTTGTGTGTGGCTTGCCGGCGGCCTGATCGGGTCCCGCCACGTGGCGGCTGATCCCGTCCAGGTCCAGCCGGCTGTTCCAGCTGGCCCAGTCCTTGGGCCGCACCGAAGGCCGGCCGAGGAGATAGCCCTGCCCGGCTGTGATTCCCAGTTCGGTGAGGACCTTGAGCTCCCCAACAGTCTCGATGCCCTCTGCCACGAGGGAGGTGCCGATCTGGTCCGCAAAGTCCACCAGGCAGGCGGCAAGGGCGCGCTGGAGGCCGTCTTTGTCGACATCGCCGATGACGTTCCGGCCCACTTTCAGGAAGTCCGGGCGGAGGTGCACCATCCGGCTCAGTGCCCCTGCCCCTGAATGGGTGTCATCCACGGCGATCCGCAGGCCCTGGTCGCGCAACGGATTGATGGCGGCGATGAACTGCGGGTATTCCTCGTCCGTGATGGTTTCCGTCAGTTCGAGCACTACGCGGCTGACGGGAAGCTCGATGTGCTCGAACAGTTCCGGAAGCCTGGGGTCAAGGCATGAATCGGGCGAGATGTTGAGTGACACGAACAGGTTCTCGGGAAGCGTCTTAGCTGCGGCGGCAGCAGATCCCAGTGCCGAAAATTCGAGGTTCGCTCCCAGCCCCACAGCGGCTGCCTCAGCGAACCACAGTTCTGCCGCAGCACCGTCGTCGCTGACGAACCGGGACAACGCCTCGACTCCCACCACGATTTTTTCTTCCAGCCCGTAAATGGGCTGGAAGGCTGTCATCAGCATCTGGCTCTCAAGCAGGGCGCTGATGCGTGACATGCTGCGGATTGCATCGATCTGTTCCGCCACTTTGGGCGGGACGGCGGGTGTGAGGCGCATCTGCCTGGCAGTCTCCAGCGTTTCCGCCGTGTTGGCGTCACTCCGCCGGGTCTCAAGAAGGTACTCGAGGAGCGCACGCTCGGGCACTCCGGGATTTTCGTCCAAGCGGTTGCTAAGGCGCTGCCGGACAGCCGCTCCGGCCGGATCCGTGTCCGCCAGCACAGCGGCGATAATTCCCCATGCCTGTATTCGAACCGACATTAGCTACGCCCCCAGTTGACGAAGTAATGACCCAATGGCCCTTTGATGTTCAATTTGTAAACGCCTTTAAAGTCCGGTGCCCAGTTCAACACTGATTTTCGCGGCGACGAAAACCCACACACCGCATCATGATCGTATATCGCAGGAAACAAATGCGCAGTAGTTTCAGCCTTGCTGCTTTGCGCGTTCCGGCTGTTTTGCCACTAATTCCGGAATTTGTTCCGGAGGGACCGGCCTGCTGAAGAAATAGCCCTGGGCGCTGAGGCAGCCCAGGCCGCGAAGGATCTCAGCCTGCTTTGCTGTTTCCACGCCTTCCCACACCGCTTCCAGCCCGCACGCCCGGACCAGCTGCAGGACCGCCGCCACCAGGGCGGGCTGCGTGGGATCGGTTCCCAGCCCGGTGATCAGTGACCGGTCCACCTTGACCCGGTCCACCGGAAGCCGGCGCAGGTAGCTGATGGACGAGTAGCCGGTGCCGAAATCGTCGATCTCGATCCCCACGCCCAGGCCCCGCAGTCCGCCCAGCGAGTACCGGTCAAGATCGTTGCCTTTGACGATGGCAAGTTCCGTCAGCTCCAGCACCACCTGGTCCGGCCGAACGCCGGTTTCCTTCAGGACATTCCTGACGTCCTCGATGAACTGCAGGCTCTGCAGGTCTGTGGCGGAGATATTGATCCGGACTGAGAACCGGCTGTCCACGACGGAGGCGTTGACCCAGTCGCGGAGCTGGTGAACTGCCGCCCGGAGCACCCACAGCCCCAGATCGGAGATCAGCCCGGCTTCTTCCGCCAGCGGAATGAACTCGTCCGGCATGATCAGGCCGCGGGTCGGATGGTTCCAGCGGACCAGGGCCTCAACGCCCTCGATCCGGCCTGAGCCCAGTTCCACGACCGGCTGGTAGTTGAGCGTCAGGCCGTCCGTGCTGATGGCGGTACGCAAATCCTCCACCAGCTGGCTGCGGAGCCTGCGGACCAGCAGGAGTCCCGGCTCGAAGCGGTGCAGCTTGTTCTGGCCTTCCGCCTTGGACGCGTACATGGCGACGTCGGCCTCCATCAGCATGTCCTCCGGCGTCTTGCCCGGCTCGCCGGCGCTGAGCCCGATGCTGGCACCGCAGCGGAGGCTCCGTCCCGGCAGCTCAATGGGCTCACGTACGGCTGCCAGGATGCGGTGGCCCACAAAGCCGGCCTGGTCATGGGTGGCCGAGGGCAGGACGATGGCGAACTCGTCGCCGCCGAGGCGGGCAACGACGTCGGATTCGCGCACGGCACCGCGGATTCGTTCCCCCACGGTGATCAGGACGTGGTCCCCGGCGGAGTGGCCCAGGCTGTCGTTGATGGATTTGAACGCGTTCAGGTCCATCATGAGGAGGACCGGGCTTTCGTCCGATTCGGTGTCGGCCTCAAGGGCGGCGTTCAGTGCGTCGATCAGGGCGGAGCGGTTTGCCAGGCCCGTGAGCGGGTCCTGCATGGCCATCTTCTGCATCTCCAGATGGGCCTCGTGCAGGAGCCGGGTCCGGACCTGCACCCGCTGTTCAAGCTCCTCGTAGATGATCTGCAGGTCCTCGGCGAGCAGGTTGGTGCCCATGATGATGGCATCGAGCTCGTCACGCGCCGGAGAAACCTCGATCCGTGAGGTGAGGTCGCCGGACGCCAGCCGCACAATGCCTTCCAGGAGCCGGGAGAGCCGCGGGTCGTTATCCGCAAACATCGGAGTCCTGCATCCCGCTCAGTTTTCCTGGCTGCGTTCAGCGTCAAGGGGGAGGCTGACCGTGACCGTGGTCCCTGCGCCCAGGATCGAGGAAACGTCGATCCTGCCACCGTGCCGGGACACGATGTCCTTGGTGATGGCCAGCCCCAGCCCTGTCCCGGGAATCGCCCCCGACATGGCGTTTGATGCCCGGTAGAAGCGGGTGAAGACGTGGTCGATCTCGTCGCTCGAAATGCCGATGCCGGTGTCCGCCACACTGACCGTGGCCCACCGGGTGCCGTCAGCCGCGGCGTGCGACTCGCTCCCCACCTGGATGCGCCCTCCGCTGGGGGTGAACTTGATGGCATTGGAGACCAGGTTGGTGAACACCTGCTGCAGCTGCACCTCGTCGGCAAGGATCTCCGGGTCCTCCGGAACCTGCTCCACGGCGATGGTGACGTTTTGAAGTGTAGCCAGGGGCCGAAGCGCCGCGGCCACGAGGTCCAGGGTCTGTCCCAGCCGCACCGGGGTGAGGTGCATCAGGCTGTCATCAAGGCCGTTGCGGGAAACGCTCAGCATGTCCTCGATCAGGATCCTGAGCCGCTCCGTGTTCCGGACCACGATGTCCAGCATCTGGTGGACTTCGGGAGAGACGGGCTGCTCGGTGCTTTCCTGGATCATGTCCAGATACGCCATGATGGACGTCAGGGGCGTCCGCAGCTCATGGTTGACCGTGGCAAGGAAGTCCGTTTTGGCCTTGTCCAGCTGCTGCAGCTGCTTCACCACCTGCTGCTGGCTGCTGATCAGGTGGCTCTGGATCAGTCCGTGGGCCGCGTTGCCCGCCACATGTTGGATGAGCCCCAGTTCAGTCCCGGACCAGGTCCGCGGCTGGTCGATCATCGCAATCCAAATAATGCCCAGCGAAGAGCTGCCCTCGCCCATGGGCACGGCCAAGGAGGAAACGGCGTCGCCGATGCCCGGTGAAGCGGCCTCACCCGCCGTCGGCTCCTCCGTGCCGGGTGAAGACGAGGTCTCGGCGCCGGCCCACAGCAGGTCCGCTGTCCGGCGGGCATCATCCTCGTCCGGCAGTGCCTGTTCGTTGAGCGGCGCCAACCCGGGCCTGCTCCAGGCGGCGTTGATGCGGGGAACCCGGCTGTCCTCGAAAGTGGTCAGCCAGACGTGGTCGGCCTTGAAGGTCCGGCCAAAGCCGGCCACCACATGGCGGGCGATCTCCTCCGGGTCGTTCGTGGCCCGGACAGCGGCAGAGACCTGCCGGAGCTGTTCGCGCAGTGCCTCGGTTTCCTGCCGGGCGGCATTGCGGCGGGCCACCATGTCGATCAGGGCAGTGGCGCGGTAGGCCAGTTCCCGGGGGGCGGGCGGCTTGGCGATGCAGTCGTGGATGCCGGACGGCTTCATGGCAGCGAGCTCTGCAGGATCGTCGAGGTCCACCACCACAAGCACCGGCGCGTCTGCTTTGACGGCGGAGAGCGACGTGTCAACCACGACGACTGAAGGGCGGCTTTCTTCCAGGGAAGCAGCAAGTCCGGCGGCGTCCCTTGCGCACAGGACCGAATAGCCCGCATCCCGCAGCGCCCTGGCATATGATGCGAGGCGCGCATCGTCAGGGTCTGCCACGACGGCGGTGCGCGGCGCGCGCAAGTCACTCGGCGTGTCAGCCGCCACGGTGTCCCCTTCCCTCCCAGTTGAGTACATTGTATGGTCACGCCGGGCGGGCGGCTCCCCGGGAAAGAAATGGAGGACTTTTACCGCCCTGGCGGGCGCCGACAGGAGCTGCGAAGGGGGTCATGCAGGCGGCAGATCCCGCAGCCGGGTTGTCCGGGCCCCTATATTTGATCCGTGCCCTCCCCCTCGAAGTCCCTCCCGGCAAAGTCACTGTGGTCCACCCTGCAGAAGTACCTGATGGTCCCGAAGCTCATCCGGCTGTCCCGCTCTGCCCCCAAGGACCGGCCGCTGGCATGGGACGCGTACTGGGCCGGCATCAGGGGGGCCGGAGGCGAGGTTCTCTGGGATGCCGGGACCGACCATGAATTCCTCGGCTACAGGGACGTGCTGCTTCGCCACTTGGACCCGGACCTGCCCGTGGTGGACGTGGGCTGCGGCCACGGCAGGTTTACCCGCGCGTTGGCCTCAGTCTTCCCCAAGGTCATCGGCGTGGATGTTTCCGGGCAGGCCATAGCCTACGCCGGCGCCCAGGCACCCACGGCCGGCAGCGCAGGCCCTGTGCGCTACGTTGCGCGGGACATGACCGCGCCGGGGGCGGGCAGGGGATTGGCCGGCAGCACTGACGCAAACGTCTTCATCCGGGGCGTGCTCCACGTGCTGGATCAGGCCGACCAGGCGGCGCTGGTGGAAAACCTGCGGCTGCTGGCCGGAAGCCGGGGCACCGTCTTCCTCGCCGAAACGAACTTCCAGGGCAATCCCGTTGAGTACGTTTCCCACCTCGGTGCAACCCGCCAAAGCATCCCGGCCCCCCTTGAGCGCGCGATCCGCGGGCTGCCGATGCCCGGCCATTTCGGTCCCGAAGAGCGCTCGCGGGTACTTCCGCCGGAGAGTTGGGAACTCCTGGAAGACGGGGAAGTGGCCATCGAAACACATCCAATGACCGGGATCGGCGGGAAGAGCCGGGTGCCGGGGTACTTTGCTGTGCTCCGTCCGAGGCATTAGCCGGGGCTCAGCCCCTTCCGCCCGGAGGCTGGCTCCTTTCCGAAGGCGCATCGCGCCGCCACTAAAACCCTTGACACGCAGGCGGATCGGGATGCTGAATGGCAAGTACACTTACTGCCGACCGGCAGGGGAAGGGCAGCCGGAGTCATCCAAATCCCCTAAGTATTCACAGGAGGTCACCTCAACGGAGGACGAACCGGAGCGCGAGGGCCGGACCCTGGCCGCCACGCACCACGAAGAGCGAAAAGGGCAGGATCCGGCACATCAGCCGGGAGGAATGGTTTGAAAAATCCGACTCCCGGGGACTGAACTTCATCTACCAGGAACAGCGCAGCGACGGCCAGCAGTCAAACATCTTCCGGCTGGAGAATCCCGGCCGCAAAGACGCCTAAGCCGCGTACCGTTCTGCCGCCAGCACCAGCACCGGCCCATGAAGCCGGCGCCGCTTTGCCGACGGCGGACGCAGACATTACAGGAACTACCATGCGCAAACTCATTCCCTCCGGTTCCCTCCGCGGGATGCTGCTCCCGCCCACCTATGGGCACCATGTCACCCGCTCCACGGAGTTCACCGTCCTGTCCGTCGAGATCTGGTCCGCGGGATTGGTGGTCAACATCCACTTGGCCTCCGACGGTGCGCCCGAGCCGCGCATCAGCCTCCAGGACCACTTCGGAACGGCGTACTCGTTCCGGGATTCCGCCACCGTGGGGTCGAGGAATCTCCAGGTGTTCACCCCAACGGTGCCTGCCGGAACCAGGAGCCTGACCATCAGGTCCGCGGACGATCCTGAGGGGCGCCCTGTAGTGACCTTCGCGGTGCCGCTGATGGCCGTGCCGGAAGAGCCTGATTCTTCGCAGGACGGCGAATATCCCTCGGCGCCGGAACTCCGCCGCCCGGCTTGACCGAACGAAAGGCTGCCACCATGCAGGACACCGCAGGATTTGCCCCAAGCACCGCCATCGTTACCGGCTCGGACTCCGGCATTGGGAAGGCAACGGCTGTCGCCCTTGCCAGGGCCGGCATGGACGTGGGTGTCACCTGGCACTAAGACAAAGCCGGCGCTGAAGGCACGGCCGAGGAAGTGCGGCGGCTGGGGCGCAAGGCGGTGGTGCGCCGGCTTGACACTACTGAACTCCGCGCCGCCGGGGCCGTCATTGACGAATTGGCGGACGAACTGGGCGGAGTGGACGTCTTCGTCAACAATGCCGGGACCGGCGACGGCACCAAGTTCCTGGACCTGGACGTCGACACCTGGATGCGAACACTGGACACCAACCTCAACGGGGCTTTTGTTTGCCTGCAGGCCGCCGCCCGCCGAATGGTGCAGGCCGGCAAGGGCGGACGCCTGATTGCCGTCACCAGCGTGCACGAATTCCAGCCGCGGGTGGGTTCGTCCGCCTATGACGCGTCCAAGCACGGCCTGGGCGGCCTGATGAAGACGCTGGCGCTCGAGCTCGCCGAACACGGCATCACGGCCAACAGTGTGGCGCCGGGCGAAATCGCCACTCCCATGACAGGGCAGGAAGACGAGGACCCCACCACCAAGGACCGGCCGGGTGTGCCCCTGGGCAGGCCCGGTGACGCCCGGGAAATTGCCGCGGTCATCGCCTTCCTTGCCTCGGCAGGTTCCAGCTACGTCAACGGCGCATCCTGGGCGGTCGACGGCGGAATGCTGCAGATGGGGCCGCAGGCCGGCTCGCACATCACCAGCCACGAGTGGCGCGAGGGCTAGCCTCGACGCCTGGGGGTCCGTCCGGACTGCGGATCGGGCAAGCGCTTTCCTATCAGCTGCTGGCATGATGGAGCGCATGCGCATTCTTATTGCTCCGGATAAGTTCAAGGGTTCCCTGACCGCGGCCGAGGCGGCGGCTGCCATCGCCGAAGGTGCTTTGCGGGTCTATCCTGACGCCGTCGCCACGCAGTTCCCCATTGCCGACGGCGGCGAGGGGACCCTGGAGGCGGCGGTTTCGGCGGGCTACGAGGAGCGCCTCAACGCCGTCGTGGGCCCCATCCTTGCGCCAATCGGCGCCGCCTGGGCCATCAGCAAGGCCGACGACGGCAGGGTTACCGCCGTCATTGAAACGGCCCAGGCCTCCGGCCTTGCGGAGATGGAACCCACCCCGGCCAACGCCCTCCGGGCCCACAGCTACGGGTGCGGGCAGCTCATTGCGGCAGCCCTGGATGCCGGCGCCAACGAGATCGTGCTGGGCCTCGGCGGCTCGGCCATGACCGACGGCGGCAGCGGGGCACTGCGTGCCCTGGGCCTGAAGCCGCTGGACTCCGCGGGGAACGTGGTGCCCCTGGGCGGCGGTTCACTCGCGGACGTCGCCGCGCTGGACACGAGCGGGCTGGACCCGCGGCTTGCCGCCACAGCCTTCCGCATCGCCGTCGACGTACGCAACCCCCTCTACGGACCCGAAGGTGCCGCGCACGTCTTCGCGCCACAGAAAGGCGCGGACCCGGACACCGTGGAACTGCTCGACGCCGGCCTCCGCAACTGGGCGTCCGTCCTGCGCGAAGCCACGGGCCGGAACGTTAACGTCCCCGGGGCGGGCGCCGCCGGTGGCTTCCCGGCGTCGTTCCTTGCCTTCACCGACGCCGCGCTGGAAGGCGGCTTCTCGCTTGTTGCCGGGCTGACCGGGCTGGCCGGACAGCTGGGTGAGGCAGACCTCGTCATCACCGGCGAAGGATCCATGGACTCGCAGTCACTGACCGGAAAAGCGCCCATCGCGCTCGCGGACGCAGCCCGGGAGCGCGGCATCCCGGTGATCGTGGTGGCCGGCAGGATCCTGGTCACGCCTGAAGAACTTGCCCACCATGGTGTGGTGGCTGCCGCACAGCTGCTGGACGTGGCGCCCAGCCCGCAGGATGCGATGGGAAACGCCGCCAAATACCTGGCCCGGGCAACCAGCCAGGTACTCGAGGGCGCCTAAGGGCTAAACGATAGTGGTGCTGCGCCGCCGCCACCAGCAGGGGCGGTTCCCATGATGGTTCGCCGGCAGATTCCTTTCGGCTGTGCCCGGCTCAGGTGCCGGTTTCATAATGCGGCTCTGCAACGGGTTTGGACTCCGGCGATCCCTTTTCCCGCAGATAGACGGACGCGCCCACCAGGACGGCGACGGCCAGGAACTCGCTCTGCCAGTTCTGGAAGGATTCAAACCAAAAGCGGCTGGTGCCCACGTACTGAATGACCGAGACGCCCGCCTCCCCGTGGCTTTCCTGTTCCTCGTTGTACGCCGCGGCGCCGCCGAAGGCGTGCGCGGTGAACGAGCCAACAAACAGCAGGAACAGGAGGATGGACAGCGAGTGCTCGTAGACCTTGAGGACTGCGCCGCCGCGCTTCACCGGCCAGGGGGTGGCCTTTTTGGTGGCCGCCTGGCGCGGGTCCTCGTCCTGTGGCGCGTCCTTGCCTACAGGCTTGGACTCGGAAGAGCCCCTCTGGAACAGAAAGGCAGTCAGGACCACATACATGGCCATTTGCAGGAACTCCGATTCCCAGTTCTCAAAGGTGGCCTCGACGAAGTCGCCCGTGGCCAGGAATGCCAGAACTGATACAGCGGCTTCCCCGTGCGCCTGCTGCTCCTGGCTGTAGTTCGCCGCGCCGGTCAGGATCATGCCCGCAAAGAACACGAGGAACAGGCCCGCATTCACCAGGAGCAGCCCGTGTTCCCTCATCCATTTGCTGCTCATTGTTAGCCTCCCTTCAAGCCATGGGGCGCCGTGTCTTCAGTGGCGCGCCTGTTCAAATGCATAGGGATGTAGACCAGCAGGACCACCATCACCGCCATCAGCGCCCCGCCTGCAGTAAGGCCGGCCGAGCGGCCGGCGGCCACATCGAAAACAAGCGCAGCCGTACCCGCGCTCAGGAGCGCGATTCCGGCAAGGGTCATCTTGGCGATCGAATCGCCGCTGGACACCAGGGTTTCCTTGAGCCGCTTTCGGAACAGCCGCCGGTGCACGCTCACCGGCAGGAGGATGAGTGCGGTGGTGAGGGCCGCAATCACCACGTTGGCCAGGTAGAGGTTGACCTGGAAATCGTCGAGATCCTCAAACCGCTGCTGGAAGGGGAGGGTCAGCAGGAAGCCGGCAAGGATCTGAACGCCCATCTGCAGCACCCGCAACTCCTGCAGCAGTTCTGCCCAGTTGCGGTCCAGTTGTTCCTCGCGGGTTTCGTTCCGGCCCGATCGGCCTGTGTAATCCTCCACCTCGGACACTGCTTCTCCTTCACTGCCAGCCTCTTAGTTCCCTTTCTACTCTTCCCCGATCCAGAAGCAAGGCTGGCGTTGCACCCGCCCCAACATTTGGTAAGTTTACTGATTATATTCGCACCGAACGGTGGACTTTGCTCCTCCGGCCGGGATAGCTTCGAAGGACCGGTGCACAGCGGAGCTCTTCGAAAACCGACACAGTGAGCAGGCGGACTATGAGCGACACAGGCAAGCAGACAGACCAGCCAAAGGATCCGCGGGGCGGCTACCACTCGGGTCCGTTCCCGGAGCAGGAACAGAAGCAGCCCGGCCTCACGGCGCCGATGGAACCCAAGCCCGACCATGGCGAACTGAGCTACGAGGGGCACGGGAAGCTTCAGGGCAAGGCGGCCCTCATCACGGGCGGTGATTCCGGAATCGGCAAGGCCGCCGCCATTGCCTTTGCCCGTGAGGGTGCCGACGTGGCCATTTCCTACCTCCCGGAAGAGGAGGAAGATGCGCAGGACACCGCGGACTGGATCCGCAAGGCGGGCCAGCGCGTCCTCCTGTTTGCCGGAGACGGCCGCGAGGAGGAATTCAGCACGCGCATTGCCGGGGAAACCGTGTCCGGGTTTGGGCGGCTGGACGTGGTGGTGCTCAACGCGGCCTACCAGAAGAACCGCGAGAGCCTGGAGTCCCTGGCCACCGAGGAATTCGACCGCGTCTTCAAGACCAACCTCTACTCGCTGCTCTGGACCGCGCGGGCCGCGGTACCGCACCTCAAACCGGGCGCGTCCATCATCACCACGGCATCCATCCAGGCCTTCAACCCGTCGCCGGGCCTCATTGATTACGCCATGACCAAGGCCGCGCAGGTGGCGTTCACCAAAGCGCTCGCGCAGGAACTTGGTCCCCAGGGCATCCGCGTCAACGCTGTGGCGCCCGGCCCCATCTGGACCCCGCTGATCCCGGCAACGGAGTGGCCGGATAAGCTCCCGAAATTCGGCCAGGATACCCCTTTGGGGCGGGCAGGCCAGCCGGCCGAACTTGCCGCGGCGTATGTGCTGCTGGCCTCCGAGGACGGATCCTACATTTCGGGGGCAGTCCTGCCGGTAACCGGGGGCAAGGGGCTCTAAGCCCGGGCCCCAAACCGTACGCGACCCAGCAGACCAGCTTCATCCGAACAGACAACAGGAGGAAACCATGACGCAGGAAAACCAGCACGCGCAGCCCGAAACGGACCCGGGCGGCTACGGCACCCCCACCGCTGAGCAGGAAATGGGCGGAGCCCAAGGCGCCCCGGGCAGCGTGGAGACGAACGAGCCCCAGTCGGAGGCCGGCGGGGATCCGGTACCCCACGACATGGACCTTCCTTCCAGCGCCGCCGAGATCGACGAGTCCAACGACGACTCCCGGGGATCCGCCCCGGTCTCGTCCGAGCCTGGGCAGGAAGCTGCCGGAATTCCGGACGGCAGCGGCAATGACCTGCCCCAGGAGAAGTCGCCGAAAGACGACGACGGCGAGGAGTTCAGCGCCGGCTAAGCACGCTCCGGGGCCGTCCGCGGCGGCCTCCCGCGAGCGTTGGGAAAGTTAGTTCGCATGGAGGCCTCCGCCCCGTGGTTCCCCGGGGAACCGCAGGGCGGAGGCCTCCGGCGTGCCGGGACGTCCTGCCGCCCACATGCAACCGTCCGGCGGAACTTGCCGTAACCCTCGCGGGCCTTGCCGCGCAGGCCGAGCCCGCGTTCGCCGTCGTCATCAGTGACCAGTCAACCGGCAGCCGCAGCTGCGAAGTGTGGCTGGCCCCGCAGCCTTCGCTCTGCCGCCGCGATATGCTCCACGCTGCCGGCGGGTTAGCGTTCCGGGACGGCTCCCCCTCCTTTCGACCGGTCGGGGGAGTAGTCTTAGAAAACAGGTTTTGCAGTAGGCCGGAGCGCTTCAACCAAGGCGTGGATCATGGCCGCTGAACCAACAGGGCAGCTCGGCTGGGGACCCCTTCCAGTACCCCCGGAACAGGTATTTGACAGCAAGGATGTCGAAACCTACCTCTGGGAAGTCACCCGTGACTTCATGGCGGACATCAAGGGCGAACAGCGCGGCATCAGCTGGGCAGCCACCCTTTTCCGCCTGGGCCAGGCCCGCACCGTCGCCGCGGGAACGGAAAAGGCGCGCGAGGCTGACCGCGAACAGTGCTCGTTCGCCGACGGTCCGGTCATGGAGGCCATCCGCAGCGGCGAGTTTGTGCTGTTGTCCGATGTCAGCCGCGACCGGCGTTGGCCCGGGTACGCAAGTGCGGCCGCCAGCCACGGGGTGCAGTCGCTCCTGTCCATACCCATCGCATCCGAGGGCGGAACGAGCGCCGCCATCAACCTGTACGCGGCCTTTCCCCACACGTTCACAAGTGACGACCTCCTCCGCAGCAGGAGCTACGCCCAGCAGTTGGCGCGCGCGTTGCGGGTAGTGGTGCGGGTGGCGGAGCGCGCCGAGGCAACGGCGGGGATCGCCGTCGTGCAAAGCTCCCTGGTCCTGGTGGACCTGGCGGTGCGCAGCCTCATGGATGAGTACGGGCTAAGCCGCGAGGGGGCCCTTCGATTCCTGCAGAACCAGGCTCTGCACCACGAACTCGACCTGCGCGACGCAGCCCTGAACGTGGTTGTGCCCGGCTCCGCCCGGGAGAGCCCCAGGGCCGGGGATTCCGGCAGGGAGCCCACGGGGCTGAGGCAGGGAACGCCCGACGGCGTGGCGGACTTCCGCCTGCTGCCTCCTGCCGAGCTGGACCAGCAGGCGGAAAAACCGGGCGGCCGGAAGGCCGGACGGGGCAAGGACACACCTCATCCTGCGGAAGGGAGGACGGCATGACCGCGCAGAAGCACGAGGAGCCGGCGTCGGGAGCCATACAGCATCCCTGGCACCGCTTTGTGGCCCTCGGCGACTCGTTCACCGAGGGGGTGGGCGATCCCGAGCCGGAGAACCAGGGCGGGCTGCGGGGCTGGGCCGACCGCGTGGCCGAGGAACTCAGCGTTGGGCGGCCGGATTTTGCCTATGCCAACCTCGCCATCCGGGGCCGGCGGCTGCGGGAGATCCTGGATCAGCAGGTGGGCCCGGCACTGGCCGCAAAGCCTGACCTGGTGACGCTCTCCGCTGGTGGAAACGACATTGTGTTCCGCCGCAGCGACCCGGACAAGCTTGCCGAGAAGATCGACGCCGGCGTGGAGCAGCTCGCCCGCTCCGGGGCCACCGTGGTCCTTTTTGCCGGTCCCGATTGGGGCGCCACCCCGGTCTTCGGCAAGATACGCGGCAAGGTGGCCATCTTCAACGAGAACCTGTACATAGTGGCCGCCCGGCACAACGCCGTCATGGTTGACCTGTGGTGCCTGCGCGACCTCACTGGACCAGGCATGTGGGATCCTGACCGCCTGCATTTCTCGCCGCTGGGCCACCACACCATAGCCATAGGGGTGCTGGAGGCCCTGGCCGTTCCCCACAGCCTTGAACCGATGCGGCCCAAGGCGCTCCCGCCGCGCAGCTGGAAGGCAGCCCGGGCCGAGGACCTGGCATGGGCCCGTGAATACCTTGTTCCCTGGGCCGTCCGCCAGGTCAGGCACCCGGCGGCGGCCCCGCTGGCTCCCAAACGGCCCCAGCCAGGACCGGTGTTCGGGCATAGGCATTTCCAGGCCGGCCATCCGGCCGGCCTGCCCGCCGAGCCGCCGTCCCTTAAGAAGGCCTAGCGCTTCTTGGGTGTCCGCTTGGCGGCGGCGTTGACGGCTGCCTTCACGGCGGGTGGAAGGCCGGCCTGTTCCGTCTCGGGCTCGGCCGCGGTGCCCCTGGCTTTCGCTATGGCCTTCATGCCGTGGTAGATCACCAGGGCCGCTGCCGAGCCCAGGGCGATGCCCGTGAACTTGAGGTCACCGATGGTCCAGGTGTAGTCCGCGATGCCGATGATCAGGGCCACGGCGGCGGTGGTCAGGTTGACCGGATTCGAGAAATTGACCTTGTTCTGGACCCAGATCTTCACGCCCAGGATGCCGATCATTCCATAGAGCATGGTGGCCGCTCCGCCCAGGACGCCCGGCGGGACAGTGGCAATCAGCTCGCCGAATTTCGGGGAGAAGCTCAACAGGATGGCGAAGATGCCGGCAACCCAGTAGGCCGCCGTCGAATACACCTTGGTGGCTGCCATGACGCCGATGTTCTCGGCGTAGGTGGTGGTGCCGGAGCCGCCGCCGAAGCCTGCCAGGACGGTGGCGGCGCCGTCGGCCATCAGCGCGCGGCCGGAAACGTCGTCGAGGTTCTGCCCTGTCATGGCGGCCACGGACTTCACATGGCCGATGTTCTCCGCCACGAGTACCAGCACCACCGGCACGAAGAGGCCCAGGACGCCCAGGTGGAATTCAGGGGTCTGGAACTGCGGGAGGCCGATCCACGCGGCGGCATCCATCTTGGCGTAGCTCACTTCGCCGCGCAGCATGGCCACGAGGTAGCCCGCTATTACGCCCACCAGGATGCTCAGGCGGCCAAGGATCCCGCGGAACAGGACGCTGACCAGGATGATGGTGGCCAGCGTGACGACGGCGGTGACGGGCGCGGCGTCGAAGTTGTTTTTTGCGGCGGGGGCAAGGTTGAGGCCGATCAGCGCCACGATGGCGCCCGTGACGATGGGCGGCATCAGCCGGTTGATCCAGCCTGCGCCGAACTTCTGCACAATGGCGCCCACCAGGGCCAGGGCCGCGCCGGCCAGCACCACGCCGCCCAGTGCCCCGGGAATGCCGAACTGCTGCTGGGACGCCATGATGGGGGCAATGAAGGCGAAGCTTGAGCCCAGGTAGCTGGGAATCCGGCCCTTGGTGATCACCAGGAAAAGCAGTGTGCCGATGCCGGAGAAGAACAAGGTGGTGGCAGGCGGCATGCCTGTGATGATGGGCACCAGGAACGTGGCGCCGAACATGGCCACCACGTGCTGCATGCCCACGCCGATGGTGAGCGGCCAGGCCAGCCGCTCATCCGGGGCCACCACGTGGCCCGGCTTAATCGACTTTCCGGTGCCGTGCAGCTTCCATTTGATTCCGAGCATGCTCATGGCGGAGGCCTTTCGGGGGCTTTCGGGGGTGCCGCGGAGGGCGAAGATTAACTGGGACAAGGATACCGCCAGCGCCGCGTTGCGGCCTGCTGTGGCGGACGTCACCCGCCGTCACGGGAAGAGGGACGGACTGGTTGAAGTTGCAACTATGGAAAGCAACAAGGCCGCCCCGGTAAGCGGGGAGGCGCAGCGAAAGGTAAGCCCATGACAATTGCCCACGAAGAAGCGGTTATCGATTCGGCCGCCGTCGACGCCATTTTCGCCCAGGCCCGCACCGCCAACTCCTTCACCGGAGAGGTGACCGAGGATCAGGCGCAGGCAATCTACGAGCTGACCAAGTTCGGCCCCACCGCTTTCAACTCCCAGCCGCTGCGCGTGACCTACGTCCGTTCCGATGAGGCCCGCGCCAAGCTGGTGGAGGCCCTCATGCCGGGCAACCGCGCCAAGACGGCTTCCGCCCCGCTGGTGGCAATCCTCAGCTACGACACCGACTGGGCAGGGCAGTGGGACGCCTTCCTCCCCGGCTACAACGCCCCCAAGGCCATGTACGACGCCAACCCGGAACTCGCCGCCGCCACCGGCAACAACAACGCCCACCTGCAGGCCGGCTACTTCATCCTGGCCGTCCGTTCCCTCGGGTTCGCCGCCGGCCCCATGACGGGCGCCGACTTTGGCGCGATCGACGCAGCGTTCTTCCCCGCCGGGGACCAGAAGAGCTTCCTGGTGGTCAACATCGGCCAGCCTGCCGAAGACGCCTGGGGCGAAGCCAAGCCCAAGTTCGCCTACGAGGACGTCGTCCGCACCGTCTAACCCCCGGGACGCTCTCTCACTTAATGCGCCTTTTCTGCCATCGCTCTCTCACCCCTGAGAGAGCGATGGCGCTTAAGCCGCATTAAGTGAGAGAGCGTCGGCAGGGGCGGTGGCAGACTGGGGCTATGCCGATGCGGAACCTCATCCTGGTGGCGTTCGTCGAGCCGGTGGCGGACGGGCTGGTCTTCCCCCGCAGCGAATGGCCGCTGCACATCACCCTGGTGAGGTTCGACGCCGACGCCCCGGACAGTGCCGACGCGGCCGAGCGCATCGCCGGCCTTGCTGAGGGCCCGGCGATGGCCGCCCTGGGCGCCCGGCTGACCGTGGGTGAGGACGCAGGCTTCGGCCGGAACGGCTCCGTGCCCGTGAACCTCATCCAGCCCCAGCCGGACCTGCAGGCCCTGCACGAGCAGCTGGTCGCTGCGGCGGGCAGCCTGGGCGGCACAATCCTGACGCCGGCCCACACGATGGCAGGCTACCGGCCGCATGTCTCGCACCAAGGCGGCAAACGGCTCAACCCGGGCGACGCCGTCGTGCTTGACCGTATTGCACTGGTGGACATGGCGCCGGACGGTGACCGCACCGTCCGGCGCATCCTGCGCCTGTGGGCCCTGCCGGAAACCGAAGAGCCGCCTAGGAGATAACGCTGTCCACCAAGGCCTTGGCTTCCGCCTGGACCTGCTTGAGGTGTTCCTCGCCCTTGAAGGACTCGGCGTAGATCTTGTAGACGTCCTCGGTGCCCGAGGGGCGGGCGGCAAACCAGGCGTTCTCCGTGACCACCTTCAGCCCGCCAATGGGCGCGCCATTGCCGGGGGCCTCGGTCAGCTTGGCCAGGATGGGTTCCCCGGCCAGGGACGTCGCCGTGACGTCCGACGACGACAGCTTGCCGAGTGCCGACTTCTGCTCCCGCGTGGCTGCGGCGTCAATGCGGGCGTAGACGGGCGCGCCGAACTGGTCCGTCAGGCCCTTGTACAGCTGCGAGGGCGACTTGCCTGTAACTGCGGTGATCTCCGAGGCGAGCAGGGCCAGCAGGATGCCGTCCTTGTCCGTGGTCCAGACGGTGCCGTCCTTCTTGTTGAAGGAGGCGCCGGCCGATTCCTCGCCGCCGAACGCGCCTTCGCCGGACAGCAGGCCGGGCACGAACCACTTGAAGCCGACCGGAACCTCAACGAGCTTGCGGCCCAGGCTTTCCGCCACGCGGTCGATGATGGAGGACGAGACGAGGGTCTTGCCCACTACCGAGGCCGGGTTCCAGCCGCTGCGGTTGCGGTACAGGTAGTCGATGGCGACGGCGAGGTAATGGTTCGGGTTCATCAGTCCGCCGTCCGGTGTCACGATGCCGTGGCGGTCGGCGTCGGCGTCATTTCCCGTGGCGATGTCAAAGGCGGACCCGCCGTCGGACATCCGCTTGATCAGCGACGCCATCGCGGACGGCGAGGAGCAGTCCATCCGGATCTTTTCGTCCCAGTCCAGGGTCATGAACGCCCACTGGGGGTCCACCGTGGGGTTCACGACGGTCAGGTCCAGCTGGTGGCGCTCGCCGATCTCACCCCAGTAGTCAACGGACGCCCCGCCCATGGGGTCGGCACCGATCCTGACCCCGGCCTCGCGGATGGCGTCCAGGTTGAGCACGGACGGGAGGTCGTCAACATAGCTGCTGAGGAAGTCGAACTTGCCGGTGGTATCCGCGGCAAGTGCGTCCGCGACGGGAATTCGCTTCACCCCGCGCAGGTCGTTCCCGAGCAGTTCGTTGGCGCGGTTGGCGATCCACC
The DNA here is from genome assembly GCF_034258515.1 of Pseudarthrobacter oxydans. NCBI lineage: Bacteria > Bacillati > Actinomycetota > Actinomycetes > Micrococcales > Micrococcaceae > Pseudarthrobacter > Pseudarthrobacter oxydans. The sequence continues at coordinate 294,963 of NZ_CP139438.1, forward strand.
CGGTGGCATCGGAATCGGCCGGGCCGCCGTGCGGAGGGTTGTACTTGAAGCCGCCGTCGGCCGGCGGGTTGTGGCTGGGGGTGACCACGATGCCGTCCGCCTGGGGGGCGCCGGCCGGGGCCTTCCGGTTGTAGGTGAGGATGGCGTGGCTCAGGGCGGGCGTCGGGGTGTAGCCGTGCCGGGCATCCACGAGGACCTGGACGCCGTTGGCTGCCAGCACCTCAAGTGCGGAGTTTTGCGCAGGTTCACTCAGGGCGTGCGTGTCCTTGGCCAGGAACAGCGGACCGGTGATGCCCTGCCCTGCACGGTATTCCACGATCGCCTGGGTGATGGCAACAATGTGTTTCTCGTTGAAGGACGCCTTGAGGCTGGAGCCGCGGTGCCCGGAGGTTCCGAACACCACGCGCTGGCCTGGATCACCCAGATCCGGCGTGATGTCGTAGTACGCATCGAGGAGCGCAGTGATGTCAACAAGGTCCTGGGGTTGGGCAACTGTGCCCGCGCGGCTAGCCATGCCACCAGCATGCCAGACGGGGGCCGGAGTCAAAACGATCCGTCCGGAATGCGGCCGGTGTGTCCGGCCTGTGACGGAATAACGTCATCAAGCGAGTAGTCAACCTGAGTACTGCCCCGGAAAGTACTTATATACCGCCGCCTGCGTGCCCTGTTACCTTCGAAAAAATCCGGCAAAACGTATGGAAGCAAGGCACGACGGCGGGCGGCCGCCGTCGTCCTTCCGGCAGGGAAGCAGGGACGCCATGGGGGCAGGAGACGGGGCAGCCGAGCAGTCCAGGCTGGCCGCGGAGAGGGTGGCCAGGCTCAAGCGCCGGCTCGACGAAGCGGAGCGTTCCACGAAGCCGTGGGACGCAGGCGCCGAGGACGCAGGCGCCGAGGGCGCGACGGCGCTGGCCGAGAAGCTGGGCGAGCTGGTTCCGTTGGGCTGGCACGTGCTGCATGATGTCCACTGGCCGGGCCGGCCCAAGGCAAGCCTGGACCACGTCCTGGTGGGGCCGGGCGGCGTGGTTGTGGTGGATTGCAAGGACTGGACCGGGGAGGTCCGTGTTGCCTCCGGCGTGCTGTGGCAGGGGCGATACGCCCGGACCCAGGCTGTGGAGGGGGCCCTGGCCCAGTGCGCCGCCGTGACGTCCGTGGTTCCCCCGACGCACCGGAGGCTGGTGCGTCCGTTGATCTGCATGGCTGCCCAGCCGGACCTCTTCGGCGTGACGAACTCGGATGTTGCAGTGGCCGGAACCGGCCGCGTCGTGGGGGCAATAGAAGCCCTGCCTCCGGTCCTGGACCAGCAGGCCGTGGAGGGTCTGTACAAACACCTCGGCCAGGAGCTGACCCACGAACAGGAAGCCGGCATCACGGCGCTGCGGAGCGTACGGCCCGGAACCGCAGTTCCGCCCGCCGGAACGGCAGCAACTGATGAAGCAGGGCCAGCAGGTGTTGCCCCGAGGGCGGGCTCGCCGTCCCGTCCGGTGGTCCGGGGGAACCCCTCCGGGACCACGCCGGCCGGACTTGGCCCGGTCCGGCGGCACAATTCGGCTCGGCACAATTCGGTTCGGCACAATTCGGTTCGGCACGGTGCCGGCTCGGCGGCGCGCCAGCACGGAGCCGCCGGCGCAGGAAGGCTTGCCCTCCTTGCCGCTTTTGTGATCTTTGCGGTGTACGTCCTGCCCTACTGGGGACAATAGATCCCCCAACCGGCCGGGAGTAGGCTGGAACAAAATCCAAGGGGGAAAACCATGTCCGACCAGCCCAGCCAGCGTCCCGAATCCGGGCAGCCCGAGTCCGCGGCGCCGTCGGGCTTTGAGCCGCCCCGTTTCGCCGCGCCCTCCGCCGGCGGGACACCACCGCAGCCGCAGTACGGGCAGGGCGGTTACGGGCAGGGCGCTTCCGGTCAGAACGCCTACGGCGAACCGGGGCGGTACCCGACGCCGTACGGCCAGCAGCCGAGCCCCTATGCCCAGCAGCCGGGCCCGTACGGCCAGCCTGCCAGCCCCTATGGCCAGCCGGCGTACTACGGCATGCAGGCGGAGCCGAAAACGCTGAGCATTGCCAGCATGGTGTGCGGCATCGCCTCCGTCATCATGGGCTGGATCCTGTTGCCGCAGGTCGCCGCGATCATCACCGGACACATGGCGCTGAAGCGGGAACCGGCGGGCAGGGGCATGTCCATCGCCGGCCTGGTCCTGGGCTACCTGTGCTTGCTGGGCTACGGCGCGCTCTGGCTGCTCGCCATCATCGGGCTCACCATAGCCGGCACCACCAGCGGTTCGGGCTACATGTACTGAACCCCAGTCATGGGCCAGGCCAACCGCCTGAACCAGCCGCTGGGGCGGTCCGGCGCTCCCGCGCCCGGGCCGCCGTCGTGCGTTTAAACCGTGCCTTTACGCCGTGCGTTCACGCCGCCGTGCGTTCAGCCTCGCGGAGCCTGCGTCGGCGGGATGTTGTGGTTAAGGCGGAAGATGTTGTGGGGGTCGTACCGGTCCTTCAGGGCTGACAGCCGCTGAAACTTCTCCGGTCCGTACGCCGCGCGGGCGGAATCCGGCCCCTTTAGCCCGACTTCCGCACCCAGGAAATTGACGTACTCCCCGTGCTCTGCGAAGGGCTGCATGAGCCCGTGTGCTCTGCGGGCGAACGCGGTCAGCCGCTCGTCCTCGGAGGGATCGCGCCAGAACCCGTAGACATTCAGCCAATACCGGGCAGACCGGTTCGGGAACGCCGTGGCATCGTCAGGTACCCGTCCGAACGCCCCTTCCATATGGTGGATATCGATGCCGGTGCCTTCCCACGCAAGCTCGGAGGCGAAACCCAGCAGGACATCCACCGACTCCTCATCGAGGCGGGAAAAGGAGACGTTCTTCCAGTAACCGCGCGAGCCTTTGGGAAAGACGCTGTCCATGGCGCTCTGCCAGTCCAGCCAGGAGGTGGGGCCAACTTCCTCTTCGTCGGGCGGAGCGCCGGCCCGGAGCCGGTCGACAAGGGCGAGCCCGGCCTCGTGGTCCTCCGCGACCCACGCAAACCCGATGATCATCCACGGGTCGCTGCCCATTCCGAATTCCGCAGGGAAGACCAGGAACGAGACGATCGGGTTCATTTCATCGGGCAGGTTCCGGGTCCAGTCGGCAAAGGCAAGGAGGGCGTTCCGCCAGTGTTCCCGCCGGTAGAACAGGTTCCCGCCCAGCGGGGCCGGCGGCAGCGCGCGGGCATGGAAGGTAAAGGACGTCACCACGCCGAAGTTTCCGCCGCCGCCGCGCAGGCCCCAGAACAGCTCCGGGTTCTCGTGGGCGGCGGCGTGCAGGTGTTCTCCGGTGGCGGTGACGATGTCCACGCATTCCAGGTTGTCCAGGCTCAGGCCGCTTGACCGCGTCAGCCAGCCCACGCCCCCGCCGAGCGTCAGTCCTGCCACGCCTGTTCCGCTGATCACTCCCAGGGGGACGGCAAGGTTGTGGGCGGCAGTTTCGCGGTCGACGTCGGCAAGGGTGGCTCCGGGTTCAACGGTCACCAGTTTGCTGCCGGCGTAGACCTGGACGCGCTTGAGCTGGCCCAGATCCAGGACCAGCCCGCCGTCAACAGTGCCGTGTCCTGCAACATTGTGGCCGCCGCCGCGGACGGCCAACGCCAACCCCGTGCGCCGCACTGCGTCCAGAACGGCGTCAATATCCGGCATGGCCCCGGCCCGGACGACGGCTCGCGGCCGGAGATCGACCATGCCGTTCCACACCCGCCGGGCTTCTTCGTACAGGGGGTCATGGGGCTCGATCAGGGATCCGGACAGCTTCCCGCGCAGCTCGTGCAGTGCCTGCTGTACCGCCAGTTCCCTGGTGTTCTCATGGACTGTGGACATCGTCGGTGCTCTTCCGCTTAAGGGGCTAAGCCCCCGGGGATAAGGAAGATATGGAAGGCGTCAGGCGCCTGTGATGAGGAACTGCCGGCGATTTTGAGCCGGAAGCAGGATGCGATGTCCAGAGTGTAAAACCGCCGCCCGGCGGGGTCAATAAGCGCGCGCTACCCGCGCGTCAGCGGAGCAGCTCCACGTCCGAGACCAGCTCGATGTGGGCAAGCATGGCTTCGGCGGCGCCTTCGGCATCCTGCCCCCTGACGGCATCGGCGATCTTGCGGTGGGAGGCGAGGGACTGCTCGGGCCGGCCCGGCTGGCCGAGGGATTCCATCCTGGTCTCCAAAATCATTTCTGCGATGAAGGCCATGAGCTGCGCCAGCACCGAGGAGTGCGCTGCCGCCGTAATCGCCTGGTGGAAGAGCTCGTCGCCGCGGGCTCCGCGGTCGCCGTCGCTGATCTCCTTCGCCATGACCTCAAGCGCCTCGTCGATGGCAGCCAGGTCTTCATCGGTACGCCGGACAGCGGCGAGGGCGGCAAGCTTCACTTCAAGGGTGCTGCGCGCCTCCACGATTTCCGGCAGCCGGCTCTGGTGCTCCCGCAGGCCCTTGATGACCGAGGCCACGCTGGGCCGCCGGGCCAGGACGGCGCCGGTACCGTGCTGCACGTCGATAACCCCGAGCACTTCAAGGGCAACGAGGGCCTGCGCGAGCGTGGCGCGCGAAACCCCCAGGCGTTCGGCAAGGTCGCGCTCGGCCGGCAGCAGGTCGCCGGGCCGCAGCTGGGCAGACTCGATGTAGGACAGGATCTGCTCCACGAGCTGTTCGTACAGCCGGGGCCGCGTGATTCGTTCCAGTCCCAGCCGTGATGCCTTCTCCACAAAGCCCTCGCTACGTCGTCGGTCCCTCCACAATACAGCCTTCTCCTATTGACAGATAGACTCGGTCTCTAGGAGGCTAGTCCAGTGAGCCAGTAACTCACGTCACACTTTCGTCCAACGGAGGACCAACGATGTCCGCTCCTGTTTTGTCCATCATCATCCTCGCGGCGATGTTCCTGCTCGCCACCGTCCTGCCCCTGAACATGGGCGCCCTTGCATTCGTGGGCGCCTTCCTGCTGGGTACCGTTGTGCTGGGAATGTCCACCAGCGACATCCTGGCCAACTTCCCCGGCGGCCTGTTCCTGACCATCGTCGGCGTCACGTACCTCTTCGCCATCGCCCAGAACAACGGCACCATCGACCTCCTGGTGAGGGGCGCCGTGCGCCTGGTGGGCAACCGCGTAGCACTGATTCCCTGGGTCATGTTCGCCATCACCGCCGTCATCACGGCCGTCGGCGCCCTGTCTCCGGCCGCCGTCGCCATCATTGCCCCGATCGCCCTCAGCTTCGCCGGGAAGTACAGGATCAAGCCCCTGCTCATGGGCATGATGGTGATCCACGGAGCGCAGGCAGGCGGGTTCTCGCCGATCGCCGTATACGGCGTCACGGTGAACGGCATCCTCGCCAAAACCGACCTGGACTTCAGCCCCACCGCCTTGTTCCTGTCCAGCCTCGTCTTCAACCTCGTGATCGCCCTGGTGCTCTTTGTGGTCCTGGGCGGCCGTGCACTGCTGTCCTCCAAGGTGAGCCACTTCGTGGAGCAGGCAGCCGAAGCGCGGATGGCGGTCAGCGTCGGGGCCAAGTCCGGCGACGTCCCCTTCAAGGGCTTCGGCTCCGGCATGTACGGACCCCGGGATCCGGCAGGCGACGGCGTGGCAGCCACCAAGGAGCGCTCCGAGCGCGTCCCGCAGCTGGTGACCATCGCCGGGCTCATCGCCCTGGCCGTCATCGCCCTCGGCTTCAAGGTGGACGTCGGATTTGTCTCCATCACCATTGCCATCGTGGTGGCACTCGTCTCGCCCGCTGCCCAGAAGGGCGCCATCAACAAGATCAGCTGGTCCACCGTGCTGCTGATCTGCGGCATGCTGACGTTCGTCGGAGTGCTGGAGGAAGCCGGAACCATCGAGTTCGTCTCCAACGGCGTGGCCGGCCTGGGCATGCCGCTGCTGGCGGCCCTGCTCATTTGCTTCATCGGTGCCGTGGTCTCCGCCTTCGCATCGTCCACTGCCATCCTCGCCGCACTCATCCCGCTTGCGGTGCCGTTCCTGTCCACCGGCGAAATCGGAGCGGTCGGCGTGATCTGCGCCCTGGCAGTTGCCTCCACCATCGTGGACGTTTCGCCCTTCTCCACCAACGGTGCGCTGGTCCTGGCCAACGCGCCCGAGGGCGTGGACAAGGACCGGTTCTACAAGCAGATCCTGGGCTACAGCGGCATCGTCATCGTCGCAGGGCCCGTCCTTGCCTGGCTCGCCCTGGTGGTCCCCGGATGGCTCTAGCCACGTAACCTCCGCACCCGCCTTTCCCGTTCCACCAGAAAAGGAACCAGCGCATGAGCAGAACCGACAGTACGCAAGGACCCTTGTCCGGCCACCTCGTGGTGGACCTGAGCCGGGCCCTGGCCGGACCGCATGCCGGCATGATGATGGCGGACCTGGGCGCCCGCGTCATCAAAGTGGAGAACCCCGGCACCGGGGACGACACCCGCGGCTGGGGCCCGCCCTTCGTGGGCCCCCCTGAGGACCCCCAGTCCACCTACTTCATGTCCTGCAACCGCAACAAGGAATCCATCAGCCTGGACCTGAAGAGCGGAGATGGCCAGGCGGTGCTGCGGGGGCTGCTGGAGCGCGCCGACGTGGTGATCGAGAACTTCCGTCCCGGGGTGATGGACAGGCTGGGCTTCTCCACGGCCGCCATGCACGAAATCAACCCGCGCCTGGTAATCCTCTCCATCACCGGGTTTGGCCACGACGGGCCGGAATCCCGGCGCAGCGGCTACGACCAGATCCTGCAGGGCGAGGCCGGGCTCATGTCCCTCACGGGGTCAGGGCCGGACGACCCCCAGCGCGTCGGGGTTCCCATTGCCGACCTGCTTTCCGGCATGAACGGGGCCTTCGGAGTGGTGGCGGCGCTGGTTGAACGGGACAGGACCGGCCGCGGGCAGGTAGTGCGGACTTCACTGCTGGCATCACTGATCGGGGTGCACGCGTTCCAGGGCACCCGCACCACGGTGGCAGGGGAAGTTCCGCAGGCGCAGGGCAACCACCATCCGTCCATTGCTCCCTATGGCCTTTTTGCCTGCCGGGACGGGAGCGTGCAGATCAGCGTCGGCAGCGAAAAACTGTGGGCCTCGTTCGCCGCGGCCTTCGGCCTGGACGCGGCGGCGCCCGGCTTTGCCAGCAACGCCGAAAGGGTGGGGAACCGCTCCGGCGTGATTGCCGCCGTCGAACGCGTCTTTGCCGGCTACGGGGCAGCAGAGCTGCTGCAGAAGCTGAACGACGCCGGGATCCCCGCAGGGAAGGTGCGCTCGCTTGACGAGGTGTATGCGTGGGAACAGGTTGCGTCCCAGGGCCTGGTAGTTGACGTCGACCACCCGCTGCTCGGCAAGGTCAGCCTGCCCGGGCCGCCGCTGAGGTTCTTTGCCGCCGGTGACGCTGCGGAAACCACCGTCACCCAACACGACGCGCCGCCCTTGCTGGACGAGGACGGGCAGGCCATCCGCGAGTGGCTAGGCCTCGGTGCCGTAGCCGCGGGGGCGAAATAGCATGGCGACGACGGAAAAAGTGCGGCACCTGGGCGCCGCCGAACTGTTGGACAACGTGGTGGACCAGGGTTCCTTCGTCTCCTGGGACACGCCGGTGCAGGAGCCGCCGCTGTCCGGGGAGTACTTCCGCGACCTCGCCAAGGCAAGGGACCGGAGCGGTACGGACGAGTCCGTGATCACGGGCGCCGGGCTCATCCGGGGGCGCCGGGTGGCGGTGATCGTCAGTGAGTTTTCCTTCCTGGCGGGATCGATCGGCCACGCGGCGGCCCAGCGGATCGTGGCCGCCGTCGAGCGGGCCACGGCTGAGGGGCTGCCGCTGCTGGCCGGCCCTGCGTCCGGGGGCACCCGGATGCAGGAAGGGACACTGGCCTTCCTGTCCATGGTGAAAATTACCGGGGCCGTGCGGGCGCACCGCCAGGCCGGCCTTCCCTACCTGGTCTACCTGCGGCACCCCACCACCGGCGGCGTCATGGCCTCGTGGGGATCCCTCGGCCACATCAACGTGGCAGAGCCCGGAGCCCTCCTGGGATTCCTCGGCCCCCGGGTCTACGAGGCCCTGCACGGCGAAGCCTTCCCGGAGAACGTACAGACAGCGGAGAACCTGTTCAACAAGGGACTGATCGACGGCGTGGTGGAGCCTGCCGACCTCGCCGACCTGGTGGCCAGGGCCCTGGACATCCTGTGCGCGAAGCGGGCCGGCGTTCCGGCGAAGCCCGCGACGCTTGGCGTCCGGCCTGCTCCCGTGGATGCGTGGACATCGATCGGCATCTCCCGGCGTCCCCGGCGTCCTGACCTTCGGCAGCTCCTGAAATACGGCGCAGTGGATGCCCTGCCCCTCAACGGAACGGGCCAGGGGGAGAAGGACCCGGGGCTGCTGCTGGCCCTGGCCCGCTTCGGCGGCCAGTCCTGCATCGTCCTGGGCCACGCCCGGCCGCTCCGCAGGGACGCTGCCGGCATGGGGCCCGGATCCCTGCGGGAAGCGCGCCGCGGCATGAAGCTGGCCGAGGAGCTGCGGCTGCCGCTGCTCACAGTCATCGATACGGCGGGTGCGGCGCTCTCGCAGGATGCGGAGGAAGGCGGGCTGGCAGGGGAGATCGCGCGCTCGCTCCACGAACTCATTGGCCTGGCCGCCCCGTCGGTCTCCGTGCTGCTCGGCCAGGGCGCCGGGGGAGGGGCGCTGGCGCTGCTGCCGGCGGACCGGACCATTGCGGCGCAGCACAGTTGGCTCTCACCGCTGCCTCCCGAGGGTGCCAGCGCCATCGTGCACCGCACAACGGCACATGCCCCCGCGATGGCCCAGGCGCAGGGCGTGAACGTCGCATCGCTGTACGCCAACGGCCTCGTGGACCACATCGTGGATGAGCGGGACGACGCCTCCCTGGAGCCGCGCGAATTCTGCCAGCGCATGGCAAAGGCCATCGAGTATGAGCTGGGCTCGCTCGCCGGCCTTCCCGTTCCAGGCCTCGTTGCCGCGCGGTCCGCGAAGTATCGGAGCCTGGGCGCGGGGTGACCTGGCCCCTCCGCGCGCTACCTCCGCTGCTGGACCCTCGCGCGGTGGGCGTTCCTGCGCAGCTGGAGGATGCGGGCGCCGCCCGCCATCGCAACGAGGACGCCGCCGGTCACGCTGGCGATGAACAGGGCCATGCCCAGCGGGACCATTCCTTCCAGCCCGAAGTAGCGGACCACCACCTGGTCCTGGTTCTGCAGGATGAAGATGATCAGCAGGATCAGGATCACCAGGGCCGCCACCACGGCAGCCCACACCACCCCTGCGCGCGTCACCCGGGGCTGCTCCGCAGCCGCCGGGGTACGTGTTGTAGGACTGGGGGTAACGGGCGAGCCGCTGGCCGGCCGCGCATTCGGCGCAGCCGCAGTGCCGGTTCGGTCCGCCGGCGGCATTCCTTCACCACTCGGCTCCGGCTGCCCCTCAGGCCCCGGCGTGTACTGTCCAGCACTCATTCGTGTCCCCTTCCAAAATGCTAAGCATGCTTACAATGCCACCTTAGCGGGCGGGGTTCGGCAGGCACAACGCCAGTCCCGCTGAGCCCCGGCGCTCCATTTTCGCTCTTCGACGGCCGTCAGCTCACCCGCTTCGGCCGCCACAAGAGTCCACCGGGTAACAGTGCCGTCCGGGGCGGGCTGCGATCCGCGGGGCCAGTGCGTTGTCAATACGGCGGCGGACCCCACTTTCCCGCCGCGGTTCGGCGGCAAAGGTCGTCCGCAATGTCAGGGGTTTCGCCGGGACCGCGTCCGGAAGACAGCGGAAGGGCCCTCAGCGAAGACCCCTCCGTTGACTTTTCCACGGACTTTGCGCCAGCGTCATACCCTCTCCCTGCGCCGTTCAGCAGAGGTGGTGCCGGGCTTCGGTGTCTTCCACCAGGCCGGGAAAGCCCAGAACGTGAAGTCCTGCGCCTTGACTGTCTTCTCCGGCGTCTCTATCGGGGTTTCCGGGGTGTCCTGCTTGGCTTCAGGCCGGCGGCGGGTTTCCTTCCTATCGCCCCACCCGAAGTCCTTGCTGGATGAATAGCACATCACAGACCTCCTTACAGTGACTGCCCTTTAATCGTCCTCCCGTTTCCGTGGGGAGTCGACACCTTTTGCGCAAAGCCTCTGCAGCGTCACTGTTCAGTCATGCCCGAAGGGTGGTTGTCCGCCGTGATCACGTCCTCGGCCTCCTGCGGGCGGTGGAACTCGCACGGGCCATGATGCCGGAGGGGCAGGAGGCAGGTCCGTCCAGTGGGCAGGTGGACCATGCCGCAGCGGCCCCTCTCGGCCAGGTCCTCCCGGATGGTGGCGTTGTTCAGGTCCGGCCTGGCCGGGTTCGCTCCGTGGGGTGTTTCGCTGGCAGCGGCGCGGGAGTGTTCAGCATTCATGGTCGGCAACTCCTCGTTGAGTGATAGCCGGATAAGGGAAGCGAAAGCCGGGCGGACTCTGCCAGTCTGGTCCCGCACGGTTACGGGAGCATTAAGCGGGTGTTAGATCCAGCTCAACAAGCCCTCCACGCGGCTTTTAGTACCCCAACTGATTGGCCACCTGGATCCACGCGGCTTTTAGTACCCCAACTGATTGGCCACCTGGAGCAGGAGGGCCTCGGAACCGGCCGGCCCCACCAGTTGGATGCCCATCGGCAACCCCTGGCCGGGTGCTCCTCCGGTCCAGTGGACAGGAAGGGTGACGGCCGGCAGGCCACAGACATTGACCACGGAGGACCATGGCGCGTACTCGCACTGCTTGCGGTAGTCCCCGTCGGCGTCCCCCGGCCACTGGGCCGCGGGCCACCGGTCGCCGCCGTGCATGCCGGTGAACCAGCCCACCGGACGCGGCGTCTGCGCGAGCGCCGGCATCAGCATCAGGTCCCACCGGGCGTACTGCGCCACAGTATCGTGCTGGAACTGCCGCAGGAAGGCCAGGGATTCAGCGAGTTTCGCCGGGCTGCGCTGCTGTGCCCGACGCCGGAAGGTGCGGGTCAGGGGAGCCAGCAGCGCCTCACGGTGCGGGCTGATCCTGGCCGTCCCCACTGCCGCAGTCCAGGCCGTCGTGAAGGCGTCCGGGTAGCGGTTGTCATAGCGGATGGAAGCCTCGCCGAGGGAATGCCCGGCATGTTCAAGCAGGCGGATGCCCGCATTGAGGGCATCCAGCGCTTCCTGCTCGGGGCTGAAAGGAAACGTCCCGGACCACGGGCTGTCCAGCGTAATCCCGATTCGGAGCTTCGCTGGTTCCTGCTTCAACGCCGCGAGGTAGCCGCCGTCCTTTTCGGGAACATCCCCGGGCATGCCGCGCGTGCGTGCAGCGGGCGTGGACATTGCGGAGGAGGGCCCGGCGGGCACCAGGGCGTCCATCATAAGTGCGGCATCGGCGGAGGTCCTTGCGATGGGGCCGGCCACCACCAGCCGGGCGGGATCCCCGAGGCTTTCCCCGGCCGGGACCAGGCCCCGGCCGGGCTTGAGCCCCACCAGTCCGCAGGCTGCAGCGGGAATCCGGACAGATCCACCGCCGTCGGTCCCCGGCGCGAAAGGAATCAGCCCGGCGGCCACAGCAGCCGCGCTGCCGCCGGAGGATCCCCCCGAGCTCCTGCTCAGGGCATGGGGATTGCGCGACGGCGGCGCGATCCGGTTTTCGCTGTAGGCGGTCAACCCGAACTCGGGCACTTGGGTCTTGCCCAGCGAAATAGCCCCCGCTTTACGGAGCAGGGCCACCAGTGGTGCGTCGCTGAGGGCCGGCTTGTGGTCCACCGCGGCGCTGCCGTGCGTGGTTGGCACGCCTTCCACGTCGGTCAGGTCCTTGTAAGCCAAGGGCATGCCGTGCAGGAGGGGCAACTCCCCGGCCGGAATCCGGGACCGCAGTGAGTCGGCGGAGCGGGCCTGCTCCATCGCCTGGTCCGCCGTCACGGTGACAAAGGCGCCCAGGGGGACGTTCTGCCGGTCTATCCGCTGCAGGAAATGGGCTGCCGCCTCCGCTGCTGAGACCTTCCCCTGCCGCAGCTGGTCCCGGAGGGCCACTGCGGGCAGTTCGTGGAGTTCAGCCACGGGAGCCCGCGGCCAGGGCAGGATGGCCGCGGCCCGTTCGGCCTCGGCCTCCGGCTGCGGCCAGGACGCGGTGTTCAGGAAGCAACTTTCCTCCTTGGGTTCACACAGAAGCTTAACTTGGCTGCGCGCAAGCCCCTCCGGGAGGTAAAGCACTAGGCTTAAAGCGACCCCCGATCCGCGAAGGCAGGAATCACCATGAGCGATTTCGACAACGTTCCCGTCAACGACATCCCCGATGATGCGGTCATCCTGGACGTCCGTGAGGATTACGAATGGGTGGCAGGGCATGCAGAGGGCGCCCTCCACATTCCCATGGACCAGCTTCCGGGCCGTCTGGAGGAACTCGACCCTGACGAGGACGTCTACGTCATTTGCCGCACCGGCGGCAGGTCCTTCCGCGTGGCGCAATGGCTCACGGGCCAGGGCTACACCGCCATTAACGTTTCCGGCGGCATGGACATGTGGCTGGAAGCCGGCAAGCCCCTCGTCTCGGACAACGGGCTGAAACCGATGGTGCTGTAGGCGAGGAATATTCATGTCCGAGTCCTCCGTGACCTATGCCTTCCTCGGGCCCGCGGGTACCTTCACCGAGGCTGCCCTCATGCAGGTGCCGGATGCCGCGCAGGCTACCCGCGTGCCGTCGTCGAACGTCAATGCTGCCCTGGATAAAGTGCGTGACGGTTCGGCGTTTGCTGCCATGGTCCCAATAGAGAACTCGGTGGAGGGCGGCGTTACCGCTACCTTGGACGCAATCGCCGGCGGCAAGGAACTGCGGATAATCCGCGAGGTCCTGGTGCCCATCAGCTTCGTGCTTGTGGCCAGGCCGGGGGTCGGGCTGGCGGACGTGCGCCGGGTGTCAACCCACGGCCATGCCTGGGCGCAGTGCCGGCTGTGGATGGACAGGAATATCCCATCAGCGGAATATGTACCCGGTTCATCCACTGCCGCTTCGGCAATGGGGCTCCTGGACGAGGCCTGCCATTATGACGCGGCCATCTGCGCTCCCCTGGTAGCCCGGGAACAGCCCGGGCTGACCGTTCTGGCGGAGGACATCGGTGACAACCCGGAGGCCGTGACGCGCTTCATCCTGGTCAGCCGCCCGGGCGCGCTGCCCTCGCGCACCGGAGCGGACAAAACCACCGTTGTGGTGCCGCTTCCGGAGGACCGTCCGGGAGCCCTGATGGAGATCTTGGACCAGTTTGCCAGCCGCGGCGTAAACCTCAGCCGTATTGAGTCCCGGCCCACCGGACAGTTCCTGGGGGACTACTTCTTCAGCATCGACGCCGACGGGCACGTGGGCGACGAGCGGATGGCCGATGCCTTGGCCGGGCTCCACCGCCTCAGCCCGGCCACGCGCTTCCTCGGGTCATATCCCCGCGCGGACATGCAACGCGCAGTGGTGGAACCGCACACAGCTGACCAGGCGTTTCGCGCAGCGCGGGAGTGGGTGGAGGGCATTCTCCGGCCTGCATGACAGGGCGCCGAAAACGGTCCTGCCCGCTTCGCCCAAAGCGTACGCAAATGCCCCCTGAAGTACTTTCGCGGGCTGTTGACAATGCGTATGCTTGCCTGATCCACATGGGGGATGGCCCCTAGCGAAGGGAGCGCGTCATGACCACCAGCGGCACCGAAAACGACGGCCAGGGGATGATCGTCAACCCCCGGCCCACTGCCGACAACCAGGACTGGGACGGCGACGACGCCGACCGTGCCGATCGCTTGCGCTTTGAAGAAGAACAAGCCATGATCCGCGAGCAGTCCGAGGCCCATGCCGCCGCCAAAGCTGCCGAGGAGCACAAACGCAGCCGCAACTGACCGCTAATCCTCCCCTTTGACCCGGATCAAGAGAGACCGCGGCTCCACCTGGACCGTGAGCTTGGTGGCCTCGCCGGAGGTGTCGCCGTCCAGCTGGATGGGCATCGGTTCCGGACACTTTATGACCACTTTCCCGGAGCGGTAAACGGTCATGTCGGGCAGCTTCCCGGTGTGCTTGAACATGATTTTGACGTACATCAGCAGCCATCCGACGGCACTGCGGGGGCTCATCACCACTACGTCCAGCATGCCGTCGTCGATCATGGCCTGGGGTATGAAATCGATGCCGCCGGGGATCAGGCCGCAGTTGGCGAACAGAACGCTGCGGATGTTGCGGACCTGCCCCGGACTGCCGTCCAGGGAAATCGTGACCTTCTTCCTGGGTCCCGGGAGATGCCGCATGCCGGCCTCGGTATATGCGAGCCATCCCACGGCCTTCTTCAGTCCGGCATTGGTGTCGGCCAGGATTTCGGCATCCATGCCGATGCCCGCGATCACCAGGAACGAGTGTTCGGTTGATTCCCCGGTCCAGGAGTTTTCAATGCTCATCCGGGCGGTGTCGATGTACCGTTGCCGGCCGAAAAGCGCAGTATTGACGCTGGCGTGAAGGTCGTTGACGTCCAGGTCGACGTTCCGTGCCAGCAGGTTGCCGGTGCCCAGCGGGATGAGTCCCATGGCCACGCCCGTATGCGCGAGGGACTCGGCCACCACACGGACTGTGCCGTCGCCGCCGCCGACGAGGACGACGTCGGGCTTGTACGCCAGGGCCGCCTTGACCTGCGAATAGCCGGGGTCCTCCGCCGTCGTCTCGAAGAAGACGGGGTTCTCCCAGCCCGCCGCCAGACATCCCCGCTGGATGATGCCTTTCGCTTCGCCCGCGCGGGTTTTGATGGGGTTGAGGACTACGGCCACGCGCTGCCGGGCCAGGCCAGGTTCGTGCGCGTCGGCGCCTACGGTGCTGCGGATGTGCAGGGCCTTGAGCTTGCGCACGCCCCACCAGCTTGAGATGGCAAACGCGAGGGCCACCCCAATCAGCAGGTACAGGATCCAGTCGCTCATGGTGGTTCAACAGTAGCCCGGCGAAGCCTTCCGGTCCGGCACGCCCGCTGCCGCCCGCCGTCTTCCGCGGTATTGGATACCCTTGTGTGGTGATCGACGTAAAAGACCTCAGCGAAAACCCGGATAAATACCGTGCAAGCCAGCGTGCCCGCCGTGCGGATGAATCAGTGGTGGACGCGATCATCTCTGCGGATTCCGCCCGCCGCGCGGCGCTGATCCGCTTCGAGAACCTCCGTGCCGAGCAGAACGCTTTCGGCAAGAAGGTGGCACAGACCAAGGGCGACGAAAAGAAGGCGCTGCTGGCCGAGGTCAAGGAGCTGGCCAACTCGGTCAAGGCCGCCTCCGCCGAGGCCGATGCCGCCCAGACGAAGCAGGAAGAACTGCTGCGCACCATCCCCAACCTGGTTGAGGACGGCGTTCCCGAGGGCGGCGAGGATGACTACGTGGTGGTCAAGACCGTCGGCACGCCCCGCGAATTCCCGGACTTCGAGCCGAAGGACCACCTGGAAATCGGCGAGCTTATCGGCGCGATCGACATGGAGCGCGGCGCCAAGGTTTCCGGCGCCCGCTTCTACTTCCTGCGCGGGGTGGGTGCCCGGCTGGAGATGGCGCTGCTGCAGATGGCCATGGACCAGGCCATCGAGGCCGGTTTCGTCCCCATGATCACGCCCACCCTGGTGCGCCCGGAGACCATGCAGGGCACCGGCTTTGACGTAAAGCACGACGCCGAGATCTACCGTCTCGCCGAAGACGACCTCTACCTGGTGGGCACCTCCGAGGTTGCCCTCGCCGGGTACCACGCGGACGAAATCCTGGACTTTGCCGCCGGCCCCATCCGCTACGCCGGCCAGAGCTCCTGCTACCGCCGCGAAGCCGGGTCGCACGGCAAGGACACCCGCGGCATCATCCGCGTCCACCAGTTCAACAAGGTGGAGATGTTCATCTACACCACCGTTGAAGAGGCCGCCGCCGAGCACCAGCGGCTGCTGGCGTGGGAAGAGGAGATGCTGGCCAAGTGCGAGCTGCCGTACCGGGTGATTGACACCGCGGCCGGCGACCTCGGCATGTCCGCCGCCCGGAAGTACGACTGCGAAGCGTGGGTTCCCACCCAGGGCGCCTACCGCGAGCTGACCTCCACCTCCAACTGCACCACCTTCCAGGCCCGCCGGCTGAACATCCGCGAACGCGCGGTGAACGCCGAGGGCGTCGCGAAGGGCACCCGGGCCGTAGCCACCTTGAATGGAACCCTGGCCACCACCCGCTGGATCGTGGCGCTGCTGGAGCACCACCAGAACGCGGACGGCTCGGTCAACGTGCCCAAGGCCCTGCAGAAGTACCTGGGCGGCCTCGAGGTCCTCCCGGTCCTCTAGCTTCGCCTGCTTCCCGGGGCATCGCACCCTCTGACGGACTTTGCACCAGGGCATTCCCGGGTGCAAAGTCCGTCAGAGGGTTCTTTTTGCCCTGGTGCCGCTGTTAGGCAGCCCGGCATTCCGCAGCACAGCGCCCAGCCTGGCTGCATCCGAAGCAGTCGCCCAGTCCCAGCGCACCACACTGAACCCGGCCGCACGGAGTTTGTCTTCGCGCTTCTTTTCAGCCAGGACGGCTTGGCGGGACGTCTGGTCGCCCAAGTACTCATCGCGCAGGTACTTCGCGTCGCCGTCGAACTCGCCAATAAGTTTGAACTGCGGCCAGAAGAAGTCGGTCCGGGCAATGAAGTGGCCTCCCGCGCGGAAGTTTGCCTGCAACAGGGGCGCGGGAAAACCCAGGAGGTGCATCTGTGCCCGGCTGAGTGATTCGCCGGCTGATCCGGAGTTGGCAACGGCGAAATTGAGCACCTGGGTGACCCATCGCCGGCGTGCGCCCGACTCCAGGCGCGCGGCGTGCCCCAGCAACTCGTCCTTGCTCACCCGGGGGCCTGAAGTACGACGCATGCCGATAGCATGATCGGCCAGCACTGTTCCGGCCGCAAAGTTCTCTCTTGCGATGACCGCCACCACCGTCTCGGGCAATGGCGTTATCTGTAGCCCTCCGAACGCGATGGTTGGTCCCCGGGAAGCATGCCGGGCGACACCATAGGAGGTGAGTCCCTCAAGTCCGCACAATCCGGATGGCATTCGAGCAGCGGACGTAGTGGGGAGGCTCCGGCCCCTATGGCCCCGTGATGCACCTGCAAGGTGGACATGATCGGGGACAGCGAGCATCTCCAGGTTCCACAGGACAGCGGCTGTGTTGAGGCAGAACTTTGACGAAGGCAGTTCAAGGTTCACGGCAAGGATTGTCTGCCGGTACCTTTCCCATGGTGGCAGTGAGATCCACTCATCTTTGGCCGCGTACACTCCCTTGCGGACACGGACCAGTTCGCCGCGGGCATACCGCCTGCGGAGCGAGCGCGAGTCTCCGGTACTGCGGTGCAATGCGGCGGCATCAATCAGCTGCATGCCTCCATGGTCGCCGCGCCACCGAGGGAAGGGCAGGACGGTTCTGCCCCATGTGGACAACGGCGGCACCCGAGCCGCACCGGGAAACGGTCTATGCACCGGGGCGTGCGCGGGTGCTTTGTCCGTGGGAGGGTGCACGCCTCAGAACACGGAGGTTAACACTCACACCGGGGACAACCTGTGGGTATTAACCAACTGTTCAATAACTCTGTGGCGCGCGTCCTAGCGGCGTTTCGGGGCGTCTGGTTCACTATTGGAATGACAACGCTGACTGAAACCTCAGTCGCCGGCAACGATGACCGGCGAGATAACAACAACAACGGCCGCAAGCTGATGGTCGCACTGGACGTGGACGGCACGCTGGTGGACCACGACGGCCACATGTCCCAGGGTGTCCGGGAATCGGCGCAGGCCGTAGTGGCAGCCGGGCACGAGGTGATGATCGCCACGGGCCGTTCGCTCAAGGCCACCTTGCCCATCATCGAGAAAATCGGGATTGAGCGCGGCTACGCCGTCTGCTGCAACGGCGGCGTGACGCTGCGGCTCCATCCGGCACTGGACGGCGGCTACGAGGTCATCCACAAGGCCACGTTCGACCCCGCACCCGCACTCCGGGCACTGCGCGAGCGGCTTCCTTCTGCCAAGTATGCGCTGGAGGATGCGGACGGAAACTTCCTGTCCACCGAGCGCTTCCAGGACCCGAGTTTCGGCGTCGAGGCCATCGGCGTCGATTTCCACACCATGCTTGAAGCCACGGCAGTGCGCGTGGTGGTCTTCAGCACCGAAAACACCCCGGAAGAGTTCAATGAGGCCATTGAACACGTGGGCCTCGCCGGCGTCACCTACTCCGTGGGCTGGACCGCGTGGCTGGACATCGCCGCCGCCGGCGTGACCAAAGCCAGCGCGCTGGAAAACCTCCGCGGCAGGCTCGGCATCGAACGGCATCTCACGGTGGCCATCGGCGACGGCCGCAACGACATCGAGATGCTCACCTGGGCAGGACGCGGAGTGGCCATGGGCCAGGCGCCGGAGGAAGTCATCGCCGTCGCCAACGAGGTCACCCACTCAGTGTTCGACGACGGCGCGGCCCACGTGCTGCGCAGCCTGCTGTAGCTGCGGCAAACCTCCCGAGATTCCGGTTCAGCTGGCAGCCTTACGCGGGCTTCGCCTATGCGGCAGCCGGGCTGCGCAGCTGGCTGGACCGCGCAACTGACTGTCCCCGCGTCCGGCGGAAGCCCGCCGTCGGGCAGAATGGAAAGCATGACCCTCACCACCTTCGCCCTCATCCGCCACGGCCAGACAGACTGGAATGCGCAGCGCCGCCTGCAGGGATCCACGGACATTCCACTGAACGACGTCGGCCGGGCCCAGGCGCGTGATGCCGTTGACGTTTTGTCGGCGTACGAATGGGACGCCATTGTGTCCTCGCCGCTGAGCCGCGCTGCCGAAACCGCAGATGTGATAGCCGGCGGACTCGGGCTGGGCGAGGTCCGCCGCCTGCCGGAGCTCACGGAGCGGAGCTTCGGACCGGCGGAGGGAATGCAGGCGGGCCCGGAACTGGAGGCACTCCGCATCCCCGGGGGCTTCCGCGGCGCCGAAAGCGAGGACGAGGCAGCTGACCGCGGTCTCGCCGCCCTGGAGGCACTGGCCAAGGAGTACAGCGGCAGCCGTGTTCTCGTCGTCGCGCACGGAACACTGCTCCGGGTGAGCCTCAGCCGGGCCGTAGGGACCGCTTTGGCCAGCATCGACAACGCTGTGCTGAACCTGGCGCACCACCACGCGATCGACGGCTGGCAGCTCGAATACTTCAACGGCGAGCCGGTGATGGCGGCTAGCCAGGCCTGAGGGGGCCGCAGCCCCTACCGGACCGCGAGGATCAAGCCCAGCAGCCGGGCCGCCGCAGGCCGGGCCGCGTGCTCCTCGTTCCACTGGGCCCGTGCCACCGCCTTGCTGACCGCCTGCGTGGTGATTCCGAGTTCCTGGGCCACAGCCTTCTGCTGGCCCCGCACGCCGGGCGTCAGCAGGTCAAGCACCCGCCACTCGGCACCGGAGCGGTCGCGCACGATATGCCCCAGCAGCCGCAGCACGGCCTCGGCGTCGTGCGCCACGTCAGCCAGCGGCCCCTCCACTGCAACCGGAACCCGGTCCTTGCTGCTCCGCAGGCGGTCCACGGCGCGCCGGGCATACACCAGCCCGTGGCCCGAAGCGTCCTTGATCTGGTTGGGCAACGGTTCGTTGACGGGCCCTACGCCGATGCCCACGTACCAGGAGCCGTCCCGGAGCGCGATCAGGGCCGCCTCCACCGCCTGGTGCGGGCAGTCCACAATGCCCTGGACCTCGTCCTCGACGGACCGGTCAAAATCAAGGCGCGCAGGAATGTGCCGCAGGTCCCTGAGCAGCTGCGGCACCCGGTCGCCATCGCGCCGGCTATCGGTCTGGTTGATTGTCAGCGTGAACATCTGAATCCAAAGACTACCCGCAGGTAGCAGCGCCAAGGCAAGCGGGGTTGCCTCGGGCTGGCCCATCTGGTGCGATGGGGGAACGGCTGCACCTGGCGGATCAAAGGGTGGGCGAACGCGACGTGAGGATGGTTATGGCCGGCAGCATGGGGCAGGGCGAACTTGAACTTGTGGACCGCTGGTGGCGCGCCGCCAACTACCTTTCCGTCGGGCAGATCTATCTCCGCTCCAACCCGCTCCTGCGCGAACCGCTGCAGGCCGAACACACCAAATCCCGGCTGCTGGGCCACTGGGGCACCACCCCCGGCCTGAACTTCGTCTATGCCCACCTGAACCGCATCATCCGCCGCGACTCCGCCGAGATGCTTTTTGTGGCGGGTCCCGGCCACGGCGGCCCCGCCGTCGTCGCCAATGCCTGGCTGGAAGGCACCTACTCCGAGGTCTACGGCCACGTGGGCAACGATGGCGACGGCATGGCCGAACTCTTCCGCCAGTTTTCCTACCCGGGCGGCATCCCCAGCCACGCGGCGCCGGAAAGCCCCGGCTCCATCAGCGAGGGCGGCGAACTCGGGTATTCCCTCGCCCACGCGTACGGCTCGGTCCTGGACAACCCCCAGCTGGTCACCGCCGTCGTGATTGGTGACGGCGAAGCGGAAACCGGCCCGCTGGCCGCCAGCTGGCACTCCCACAACTTCCTGGACCCGGCCACTGACGGTGCGGTGCTGCCCATCCTGCACCTGAACGGGTACAAAATCGCCAACCCCACCATCCTGGCCCGGATGCCCGAAGAGCAGCTGGAGCAGTTGCTGCGCGGTTACGGGCATGAGCCCTACTTCGTGACAGTGGAAGACCCGGACAACACGGAGCAGGCGCACCGCGACTTCGCGGATGCGCTGGAACGCTGCATGGCCGGCATCCGCGCCATCCAGGACTCACGGCGGTCTCCCCGGGCCGGACAGGACGGGGCGGATGCCGCTGCCCGTTGGCCCATGATCGTGCTGCGCTCGCCGAAAGGCTGGACCGGACCGCGCGTAGTGGACGGGCTGCAGGTTGAGGGGACGTGGCGCAGCCACCAGGTCCCGCTCTCCGAAGTCCGCACCAACGGGGAGCACCTGAAGCAGCTGGAAGGGTGGCTGCAGTCCTACCGCCCCGAGGAGCTGTTCGACGGCGACGGCAGGCTCCGGCCCGAGGTCGCCGAGGCCGCGCCCACGGGCGCTTTCCGGATGAGCGCAACGCCGCACGCCAACGGCGGACTGCTGCGGAAGGCGCTAAGGCTGCCTGCCTACCGGGACTACGCCGTCGAAGTCCCGGAGCCGGGGACCGAGCGCGTCAGCCCGATGGTCACGCTGGGCTCGTGGATGCGGGACGTCATCTCGCGGAACATGGAAACGTTCCGGCTCTTTGGCCCGGACGAGACCGCCTCCAACCGGCTGCAGGACGTCTACGAGGTCACGGACAAAGTATGGCAGTACAGGATTGACGACGCCGACGAGCACCTTGCGCGGTCCGGCCGCGTGATGGAGGTGCTCAGCGAACACCTGTGCCAGGGCTGGCTGGAAGGCTACCTCCTGACCGGACGCCACGGGGTCTTCAACTGTTACGAGGCCTTCATCCACATCGTCGACTCCATGTTCAACCAGCATGCCAAGTGGCTGAAGGTGCACCGGCAGCTGCCGTGGCGCCAGCCGGTGGCATCGCTGAACTACCTGCTGTCCTCCCACGTGTGGCAGCAGGACCACAACGGCTTCTCGCACCAGGACCCGGGCTTTATTGACCATGCCGTGAACAAGAAGGCGGAGGTCATCCGGGTATACCTGCCGCCGGACGCCAACACCCTGCTGTACGTCATGGACCAATGCCTGGCCTCCACCGACTACGTGAACATTGTGGTCAGCGGAAAGCAGCCCTCGCCCACCTGGCTGGGCCCCGCCGACGCCGCCAACCACTGCCGCCGGGGGCTGGGGATCTGGGCGTTCGCGGGGTCCGAGGTGCCCGGCGAGGAGCCCGACGTCGTGATGGCCTGCGCGGGTGACGTGCCCACCGTGGAGACCGTTGCGGCAGCCGAACTGCTCCGGGAAGGCGCGCCCGGACTGAAGGTCCGGGTGGTCAACGTGGTGGACCTGATGCGGCTGCAGGACGTGAGCGAGCACCCGCACGGGCTTCCGGCCCGGGATTTCGACGGGATCTTCACGGCGGACAAGCCCATCATCTTCGCCTACCACGGCTACCCCGCGCTGATCCACCGGCTTGCCTACCGCCGCTCCAACCAGGACGGCCTGCACGTGCGCGGCTACAAGGAAGAGGGGACCACCACCACGCCGTTCGACATGGCCATGCTGAACGGGATCGACCGGTTCCAGCTGGCCATCGACGCGATCGACCGCGTGCCCGGGCTGGCCGAGAGGCATTCCCTCCTCCGGCAGCACCTCCAGGACCGGCGGATGAGGGCCCGGGAACACACCCGGCTGCACGGGGAGGACCCGGAGGAGATCCGCAACTGGACCCTTGGCGGCGTGGGTCCCGCTAGCTGACGAGTTCCGCCAGCCCGCAGGAGGGCAGGTGGATCCACCCCTCGTCGAGGGCGGCTGCGGCGTGCGCGCCGTCAGGGGGCGCGGTAAGCCCGACGGCGGCCGCGCGGGCGGTGAGGGATGCGACGACGGCGTCGAACAGGTCGTCCGAGGCTGCAAGCCTGTCCTCCTGCCCGGCCAGGTCCAGCCAGGGGGCCTGCTGCCGCAGGTTCGCGAGGAGTATGGAAAGCCGCTCGGTTTCCGGGGTCCCCCGTCCTTTGTAGCCGCGGGCGACCAGTCCCCACAGTTTCAGGGAAGCAGCCGGATAGACCTCCGCGAGGCGTCCCGATCCGTCCCTGGGCTGGGGGCCGTGGAGCGCCGCGATCTTTGCCTGGATCACCGCGCACCGCATGGCCGGGTGCGCCAGCCGGTCCGCGGAGACGCTGAGGGGGATCAGTCCGGTCCGGCGGGTGACGAACCTGTCCGTGTCACGGTAGGCAAGCAGCCGCCGGCCTTCGATGCCGTCATGCGCAAGCACGGGGTCGGCGTCGAAGGTAAGGTGCCCGGTGAGGAACGGGATCAGGGCCCGAGGCCACCCCACCGGGCAGTCGATCCCCGTCATGGCGGCGCCGCCAAACAGTTCCACGATCTCCTGGTCGCCCACATCCAGCGCCAGGTGCACCAGGCCGGCGGAATCCTTGCCCCATTCGAGGACCGCCACGGCGGTTTTCCTGGTGGCCGCGGCCAGGTCGACGCCTAAAGTCCGCATCGGAACCCTCACGCTGCCCGGTAGCGCAGCGTTCCCGGGATGGTGCCGTGTTTGCCGAGGTCATCGCCGCGGGCGAACCGTGCCCAGAGCGCCCGCAGCTCGCGTCCTGCCGCGTTGACCTCATCCCAGCTGGCGCCGGCAATCAGGCCCACGCCGTCCCACGTGTTCCGGTTGCCGAAAAGCAGCGGGAGGTCAACAGTGTGGGCAGCGCCGAAGATGTTTCCCGGGGCATGCCAGCTCAGGACGTAGCGGTGGGCCTTCCCGCCAGCCCGGGCATGGCGCCGGGCGAACCTCCGCGCCGCCTTCGCATAGACGGTCTCGGTGACCACCCAGTCAATGGCGCGGACGGCGGCAGACCCCACCAGCGGGACGCGCGCCAGCCGGCTGAGGTAGGGGCTGCGGGGCAGGAACAGCCGTGCTTCCTCGGACGTATGCCCGATCAGCACCTCAACGCCGGGCGCGGCGCGGTTCCAGGCGGCTTCAATATCCGGCTCCGCCGGCAGCGGCGCGTGGCCATACTGGGTTCCGAAAGGCATGGCGGCCAGCATGCCGAATTTCCGGGCTACCTGGGCAACGTGGTCCTCCCGCTCAACGATGTCCATGGCGGGGGTGTCCTCGTCCACGGCCTCGGCAACGATGCCCATGGCATGGTTCATTTTCGCCCTGCCGCGGGAGATTCCCAGCGGGGCGCTTTGGATGATGGCCCGCTGGAAGAGGGACGGTGCTTCGGCTGTGGCCATGAGGTGCGCGATCGCGTCACCTCCGGCCGACTGGCCGAAGGCCGTCACCCGGCCGGGGTCGCCGCCGAACGCGGCAATGTTCCGCTGCACCCAGCGGAATGCCTCAAGCTGGTCCAGGAGGCCCAGGTTCCCCGGCCGGCCGGTGCGGGTCGCCAGGAAGCCGAACAGCCCCAGGCGGTACGTCACAGAGACCACCACCACCCGGTTCTCGGACACCAGCGCCGCGGGGTCGAAGATGGCGAGGTCGCCCGAGCCGGTGGTGTAGGAGCCGCCGTGGATCCAGACCATCACGGGGAGCTGTTCGCCGGAGGCAAGGCCGGCGGGCATGGTGATGGAAAGGTTCTGGCAGTCCTCGCTCCCCGGCAGCTCCCCGTAGCGGGTGCCCAGGACGTCATCGAGGAACGGCACCGGCCCCTGCGGGCAGGCGGGCGCGGGGGAGGTGGCGGCAAACGGAACCGTCCAGCCAGGCGCCGGGGCGGGAGGCTGGAAACGTCCGGCGGTGGCGTAAGGGATCCCGGTTGCGCGGACGACGTCCCCGTCCCGCCAGCCGGTGACAGGACCGCAGGGCGGGTTGAAGACTGGCGCTGAGCTCACCAATTCACCTTAAACCACAACGCGGGGTCACTTCCGGCCCAATTCTGGCGAAGAATTCGGCGCGGAGTGACCCCGCGTTGCTTCAGGAAATCAGTGCTTGGTGGGCACGTAACGCTTGATGGAAGCTTCCAGCTCGGCCTCGGCGGCAGCGCGGTCGCCCCAGCCCTCGGCCTTGACCCACTTGCCCGGCTCCAGGTCCTTGTAGCGGGTGAAGAAGTGCTCGATCTCCTTGATCAGGAAGTCGTTGACGTCGCTGACCTCCTGGATGTGGTCGAAGCGGGCGTCCACCGGCACGCAGAGGATCTTGGCGTCTCCGCCGCCGTCGTCCGTCATGTTGAAGACGCCGATGGGGCGGGACTCAACGATGACGCCCGGGTGCAGGTCGAAGTCCTGCAGCAGCACCAGCGCATCCAACGGGTCGCCATCCTCGCCGAGGGTGTTCTCGAAGTATCCGTAGTGCGTGGGGTACTGCATGGAGGTGAAGAGGACGCGGTCCAGGCGGACGCGGCCGGTCTCGTGGTCAACTTCATACTTGACGCGTGATCCCTTGGGGATCTCGATGGTCACGTCATGCTTCATGGAATGCTCCTCGGCAATTGCAGGGGGTTCGCGGCACTTCTGACGGGCAACAAAAAGCACTGTCGGTGCCGCCGACTATTATTGAGGATATAGCGAGAGGCCCTGGAATCAGGAACTTGTGGGGAAATTTCAGGACTTGAGGACCGGCACCAGCATGACCAAGACAATCGGCACGGACCGGCAGTACGGCCGTGTCCGGCAGGCAGCGCTGAGGGGCGTCACCGGTCTGCGGAGGTCCTGGCTGCTGGTCCTGCTGGCGGCCCTCCTGGTTGCCCTTTCCGTCCCGGCGGCCCTGCTGGTGGCCCCCGGCTTCCTGGGTCCCGAGGCCCCTGCCCCCGCTCCGCCCGCGCCCGCATGGCAGCAGGCTCCCGCCACGCTCTCTGCCCGGCCGGGCCTGGCCACACTCGACCCTTCGGCGGACGTCCCGGCCCGGGCCGCCGTCACGGCGCAGCTGGATCCGCTGTTAAAGGCCGACGGCGGCGGAACGTTCACCGCGCTGGTCCAGGATGCGCTGACCGGCGAGGTCCTGTTTGACCGCGGCGGATCGGAAGGCCGCGTTCCGGCGTCCAACATGAAACTGCTCACTGCCGTCGCCGCCCTGCGGTCCCTGGGGCCCGGGCACCGTTTCAGCACAACTGTTGTTGCCGGGCCGGTGCCCGGGCAGGTGGTGCTGGTGGGCGGCGGGGACGTGCTCCTGGGGCCTGGCGAGTCGAACCCCGAACGGGCAATGGGACGCGCCGGCCTGGCATCCCTGGCTGCCGGCACGGTGGAGGCGCTGAAGGCTGACGGCGCGGCGGGGGAGCTCAAGGTCCTCGTGGACGACTCCCTTTTCTCCGGACCCGCGCTGAACCCGGCCTGGGACAGCGGGGATGTGGCCGCCGGCGAAGTGGCACCCTTGTTCCCCCTGGCCCTGAACTCAGCCCGGTACGATCCCGCTGTCACCACCGGTGCACGCCCGCAGGACTCCGCCATGGCTGCCGCCGAGGAGTTTGCCGCCCGGCTGCGGACGGCAGGCGCCGCCGCGGGACTCACTGTGGCAGCCGCCGTCGAACGTTCACCCCAGCCGGCGGGAGCAGGCGCCGCGGCAGCCCGCGCGGCGGCAACGGCCGCTCCCGGGGAGGATTCCAGTGAACCGAGGCTGCTGGCGGAGGTGCAGTCCGCCACCGTGGCCGAACAGGTGGACGTGATGCTGCAGGACTCTGACAACTACCTGGCGGAAGCATTGGGCCGGCTCACGGCACTGGCGGACGGGCTGCCCGGCAGCAACGACGGCGCCACGGCGGCAGTCCGTGCGCAGATCTCCGCAGCCGGCCTCGCCACGGATGCCCTGAAGCTGGTGGACGTCTGTGGACTGGCTATGGGCAACCAGGTCTCGGCCCGGCAGTTTACCGAGGCGGTGCGGGCCATCACCTCGGGCACGGACCCCAGGCTGCGGGCCGCGCTGGACGGATTCCCGGTGGCCGGCCTGACCGGAACCCTGGACACCCGCTACGGCGGCGATGCCACTGCCGGCGGTGCCGGGCTGGTGCGGGCCAAGACCGGCACGCTGAACACAGTGCTCGCATTGAGCGGCTATGTGGTTGACGCGGACGGCAGGCTGCTGGTCTTTTCCTTCATCGGCAACGGGCTCACCCCCGGGGCTGCGGGCAACAAGGAAGCCCTGGACCGCGCCGCCACCGCGCTCGCAGGCTGCGGCTGCCGGTAGCAGCAAGTAGGATTCGCGGCGCGCTTTCCGCATCCTGTGGACCGCCTGTGCAAGTGCGTCCGTGGCCGGCCGGGTGCCCCGAAGGGTTCGCCGGTCAGCGAACTTAAGGACTATCCACAGCATGCTGTGTTCTGATGGGAACCATGGAGCCCACTGCACGCGAGTCGTCAACCCAGACGTTGTCCGCCACGGCACAGTCCTTGATCAACTGGGACCTCGCCGCCTCCACCGCCGCACGCCTGGCCCCGGCCGGGCCCGTGCTCAGCGAGGCCGCCATGGGTGAGGCCGTGGACAGCCTGCGCCGCCTGGCGGATGTGTCCGTTGAGCACGTCCACCAGATCACCGGGCTGGAGGCGGCACGCGACCTCCGGGACTCCTCCGTGCTGGTGGTGGACCGGGCGTCATGGGCCAAGGCAAACACGCAGAGCTTCGCGGTGATGCTCAAGCCTGCCATGGAAAAGATGCTGGAAAGCCGGCGCGGCACGCTGAGCCCCGGCGCCGCCAGCGTCAGCGGGGCCATCACCGGGAGCCAGCTCGGCGCCGTCCTGGCATTCCTGGCCAGCAAGGTCCTGGGGCAGTACGATCCCTTCGCCGCACTCGCGGAAGGCTCCACCGCCCCTGCCGGCGGCAGGCTCCTCCTTGTTGCCCCGAACATCGTGGCCGTGGAGCGCGAACTCAACGTCGCGCCTGAGGATTTCCGCCTCTGGGTGTGCCTGCACGAGCAGACCCACCGCGTGCAGTTCGCAGCCGCCCCCTGGCTGCGGCACCACATGCTTGAGCAGATCGACGAACTCAGCGTTCACCTGCTGGGCAACGTCGACTCCCTGATGGAGCGGGCCACCGCCGCCGCACGCTCCCTCAAGGACCGCACCGCCTCCGGAAACACCCCCGGCCGCGGTGCCATCCTGGACCTCCTCCAGGACCCGGAGGAAAAGGCGGCCATCTCCCACCTCACCGCCGTGATGAGCCTCCTCGAAGGCCACGCGAACGTGGTGATGGATGCCGTGGACGCCAGCATCATCCCGTCCGTAAAGACCATCCGGCAGCGGTTCAACGACCGCGGCAAGGACCGCGGCGTGATCGAAAAGTTCATCCGCAGCCTCCTTGGCCTGGACGCCAAAATGCGCCAATACTCGGACGGCGCCAGGTTTGTGCGGGCCGTGGTGGATGTGGCCGGCATGGAAGGCTTTAACAAGGTGTGGGAGTCCGCAGACCACCTGCCCACCGAGCCGGAGATCCACGACGCCAAGTTGTGGCTTGACCGGATGGGACTCTGATTGCCTCGCAGCGAGTCACCTGACGCAGCATCCGGCGGCCCGGGCGGCGACAGCACCGGCGGGAGGAGCGGCTTCCAGAGCGGACGACGACGGCCCGGGAGGCTGGCGCCCGTCGTCGGCAAGGCGCGTAAGGCGCTCCAGGACGCCTTGGCGCAGGCGGGTTACCCGCGGCATGTCCTGGTGGCCTGCAGCGGCGGGCCGGACTCCCTGGCGCTGGCCGCCGTCGCCGCCTACTTTGCCCGGCGCGGGCACGTGGACGGCCACCCGGTCACGGTGGGAGCGGTGGTGGTGGACCACCAGCTGCAGGAAGGGTCCGCAGGCGTGGCTGCGGAAACCGCGCGGACACTGCGGGACCTGGGGCTGGCGCCCGTGGAGATCCGTGCCGTGACGGTGGCAACGGCCGGCATGGGTCCGGAGGCAGCGGCCCGGGAAGCCCGGCATGAAGCGCTTGAAGCCGCCGCCGCCGGCCAGGGCGCCGGAGCCATCCTGCTGGGCCACACGCTGGACGACCAGGCGGAACAGGTGCTCCTTGGCCTGGCCCGCGGCTCCGGCACGCGCTCCCTTGCCGGCATGAGGCCGGAGCGGGGACTCCTGCTGCGGCCGTTCCTGGGGCTCCGCCGGGCGGATACGGAGGAGATCTGCGAGGTGGAGCAGCTGCAGCCCTGGCACGATCCCACCAACTCGGACCCGGCCTTCGCGCGTTCCCGTACCCGGGTGGAAGTGCTCCCTCACCTTGAGGAAAAACTGGGCCCCGGCGTCGCCGAATCCCTCGCCCGGACCGCTTCAATCCTCCAGCTGGACGCCGACTACCTTGAGGACGTGGCGGAAACCACGTTCTCGGCGCTCGTTGAACGGGACGGCGCCGAAGTGAGCCTCCCGGAGGAGGCCTTGCGCGCCCTCGCCCCGGCCATCAGGTACCGCGTCATCGCCAAGGCGGCGGCCGACGTCGGCGGGCAGCAGCCCGGCTACCAGCGCCTTTTGGCGGCGGAGGCGCTGCTGCGGAGGCAGGGCTCGGCCGGGCCGGTGGAGCTGCCCGGCGGGGTGAGCGCCTACCGCCTGTCCCTCGCGGAGCTGGAGGCGGCGGGAACCGTAGGCGGCCCGGCCGCAACCGATAACGCCAACCCCGTTCCCCGCGAAGCGGCCCGCTGTGGGAAGCTAGTATTCCGGCCTCAAAAACCGCCCGCAAAATAGTCGCACCCCGCATCTACACAGGAGCCATTGGTGGATTCAAACGACGTCCAGGCAGACCTCAAGCACGTTCTCTACACCAAGGAACAGATCCAGCAGCGCATCACGGAGCTGGCTGAGCAGATCGACAAGGACTATGAGGGCCGCGAAATCCTCATCGTGGGCGTGCTCAAGGGTGCGGTGATGGTCATGGCGGACCTGGCCCGGGCGCTGCACAGCCACATCTCCATGGACTGGATGGCGGTGTCCTCCTACGGCTCAGGCACCCAGTCCTCCGGAGTGGTCCGGATCCTGAAGGACCTGGACACGGACCTGATGGGCAAGGACGTGCTGATCGTCGAGGACATCATCGATTCCGGCCTCACCCTGTCCTGGCTCAAGACCAACCTGGAATCCCGCGGCACCGCCTCCGTGGAGATCTGCACCGCTTTCCGCAAGCCCACTGCCGCGAAGGTGGAGATCGACGTCAAGTACGTCGGCTACGACATCCCCAACGAGTTCGTGGTGGGCTACGGCCTGGACTACGCGGAGAAGTACCGCAACCTGGACTTCGTGGGCACCCTGGCCCCGCACGTCTACGAGTAGGCCCCCGGCACGCCGCCGTCGGAAATAGTCCGGTGACACCACGCCCCCTGGAGCAGGTCCTCCGCCGCCCCGGCGCCACTACGCCCACAGGGAACTTTTGCCGTCCATCATGCGTGATCTACTCCGGACGGTGTATAGCTAGAAGCTGACGCAGCACCATCACGCGCGCAGACTACTCGCCGTGCAGCACTACCGGAAGGGACGGGGCCAGCCCCCGAACAGATGAAAGCTAAGAACTTCTTCAAAGGCCCGGGCATCTGGATCGTCGTCGTGGTCGGTCTGCTCCTGGTGGCCTTTGCAACGCTGGCCCCAGGCGGTGCGGCACGGATCGACACTGACAAGGGCCTGGAACTGCTCTCCGGAAACCAGGTGGAGCAGGCCAAAATCTTCGACGGCGAAAACCGCGTGGACCTGACTTTGAAGGACAACCTGCAGCTTGACGGGCAGGACAAGGGCAAGAGCGTCCAGTTCTTCTTCGTGGACGCCCGTGCGCAGGACGTGGTCAAGGCGGTAACCGACGCCAAGCCTGCCCAGGGCTACACGGACCAGCCCATCGAGAGCAACTGGTTCTCCGGCCTGCTCTCCCTCCTGATTCCCGTCATCCTCCTCGGCGCCCTGTTCTGGTTCCTCATGACCCGCATGCAGGGCGGCGGCTCCAAGATCATGCAGTTCGGCAAGTCCAAGGCCAAGATGGTCAGCAAGGACATGCCGCAGGTGACGTTCGCCGACGTCGCAGGATCCGACGAGGCAGTGGAGGAACTCCAGGAAATCAAGGAATTCCTGCAGGAGCCCGCCAAGTTCCAGGCCGTTGGCGCCAAGATCCCCAAGGGCGTGCTGCTCTACGGCCCTCCCGGTACCGGCAAGACCCTCCTGGCCCGCGCCGTCGCGGGTGAGGCCGGCGTCCCCTTCTTCTCCATCTCCGGCTCCGACTTCGTGGAAATGTTCGTCGGCGTGGGCGCCTCCCGCGTCCGCGACCTCTTCGAGCAGGCCAAAACCAACTCCCCGGCCATCATCTTCGTCGACGAGATCGACGCCGTGGGCCGTCACCGCGGCGCGGGCATCGGCGGGGGCAACGACGAACGCGAGCAGACCCTCAACCAGCTGCTGGTGGAGATGGACGGCTTCGACGTCAAGACCAACGTCATCCTCATCGCCGCCACCAACCGGCCCGACGTGCTGGACCCCGCACTGCTGCGTCCGGGACGCTTCGACCGCCAGATCGGCGTGGACGCACCGGACATGATCGGCCGCGACCAGATCCTGCAGGTACATGCCAAAGGCAAGCCGATGGCACCGGGCGTGGACCTCAAGGCCGTGGCCAAGAAGACCCCCGGCTACACGGGCGCGGACCTGGCCAACGTCCTGAACGAAGCCGCGCTGCTCACCGCCCGCTCCAACGCGAACCTCATCGACGACCGCGCGCTGGATGAAGCCATTGACCGCGTCATGGCCGGCCCGCAGAAGCGCAGCCGCGTCATGAAGGAACACGAGCGGAAGATCACCGCCTACCACGAAGGCGGGCACGCCCTCGTCGCGGCCGCACTGCGGAACTCCGCCCCGGTCACCAAGATCACCATCCTTCCCCGTGGCCGCGCCCTGGGCTACACCATGGTGGTCCCGGACAACGACAAGTACTCCGTGACCCGCAACGAACTGCTTGACCAGATGGCCTATGCCATGGGCGGCCGCGTGGCCGAGGAGATCGTGTTCCACGACCCCTCCACCGGCGCGTCCAATGACATCGAAAAGGCCACCGGCACCGCGCGGAAGATGGTCACCGAATACGGCATGAGCGAGCGGGTTGGCGCTGTCCGGCTGGGCCAGGGCGGCGGCGAACCGTTCCTGGGCCGCGATGCCGGCCACGAGCGCAACTATTCGGACCAGATCGCCTACGTGGTGGATGAGGAAGTGCGCCGCCTCATCGACCAGGCCCATGACGAGGCCTACGCCATCCTCACCGAGAACCGGGACGTCCTGGACCGGCTGGCCCTGGAACTGCTGGAACGCGAAACGCTGAACCAGGCCGAGATCGCCGACATCTTCAGGGACATCCGCAAGCGCGACTTCCGCGAGGTGTGGCTGTCCAAGGAGAGCCGCCCGGTCCAGATGGCGGGCCCCGTGGAGTCCCGCCAGGAAAGGGCGGAACGCGAGGCCCAGGAAGAGGCCAAGAAGGCGCGCCTGGACGAGCCTTTGGACGCGCAGCCGCCGCACCCGCAGGGTGTTCCCGAGGATGCACCGTTCCGGGGCGGGGTAACGGACGCGGGGCCTGACGCCCTACGCGGCTAAGCTTTCTTACGTGACCCACTTCGACGACGACGACGTTTCCGCCTCCGCCGGCTACCCGGCGGAGGGCGGCGCCCACCACTCAAAGCACAACAAAGTGGACCGGCCCCGGATCGAGGCAGCTGTCCGTGAAATTCTCCTGGCCATTGGAGAGGACCCGGACCGCGGCGGCCTCGTAGACACCCCCAGGCGTGTGGCCAAGGCCTACGCCGAGGTGTTTGCAGGGCTGCACCATGACCCCGCGGACGTCCTGTCCACCACCTTTGACCTGGACCATGAGGAACTGGTCCTCGTCAAGGACATCCCCTTCTATTCCACGTGTGAGCACCACCTGGTGCCGTTCCACGGCGTGGCCCATGTGGGCTACATCCCGTCGCATGAGGGCAAGGTGACGGGCCTTAGCAAGCTGGCCCGGCTCGTGGACATCTACGCCCGCCGCCCGCAGGTGCAGGAGCGCCTCACCACTGAAATCGTCGAAGCGATGGTCCGCCACCTCAAGCCGCGCGGCGCCATCGTCGTTGTTGAATGCGAACACATGTGCATGTCCATGCGCGGTATCCGCAAGCCCGGAGCGAAGACCGTCACCAGTGCGGTCCGCGGGCAGCTTCATGACCCGGCCACCCGCGCCGAAGCCATGAGCCTCATCCTCGGAAGGTAATCAACAGACCATGGATTCACTAGCTGCAGCGCCGGGAACCGGCCCCGCAACCTCGCCACTGCCCGTCCTGCGCAAACCGCGCCCGGCAGCCCGGTTCGAAGACCTGCCCACCGGCCGCACCCTGGTGATGGGCATCCTGAACGTCACTCCGGATTCCTTCAGCGACGGCGGCAGCCACCCCACGGCGGACACCGCCATCGCGGCAGGGCTCCGCATGTTCTACGCGGGCGCGGACATCATCGATGTCGGAGGCGAATCCACCCGGCCCGGCGCCGAGGACGTCAGCCCGGAGGAAGAACAGCGGCGTGTTGTTCCCGTCATCGAGGCGCTGGTGAAGGCCGGCGCCCTGGTCAGCATCGACACCACCCATGCCTCCACGGCCGCTGCCGCCCTGAAGGCCGGCGCCGCCATCATCAACGACGTCTCCGGGCTCACCATCGAACCGGAAATGGCCGAGCTCGCGGCCTCCTCCAAAGCGCCTTACATCCTTACGCACCGCCGCGGCGACGCCCGCACCATGAACTCGCTGGCCGAATACAAGGACGTGGCGGCGGAAGTGGCAGCCGAGCTCGCCGGGGTGCGGGACAAGCTCTACGCCGCAGGCGTCAGCCAGGAACAGATCATCATCGATCCGGGCCTGGGGTTTGCCAAGAACGACGCCCAGAACTGGGAGCTCCTGCAGAACCTGGACCAGCTGGAAGGCCTGGGCCACCGGATCCTCGTTGGTGCGTCCCGCAAGCGGTTCCTCGGCACCCTGCTCACCGTGGCCGGCAAGTCCGCCGCCCCCGAGGAACGTGACGGGGCCACCGCCGCCATCACAGCCATCAGCGCCTACCGCGGCGCCTGGGCCGTCCGCGTGCACGACGTCGGCCCCAGCCTTGACGCCGTCAAGGTGGCCGCGCGCATGGCCGCACCCCGCGCCGGCAGTTAAGCGCACCCATGGACAGGATTACGCTGAGCGGCGTGACCGCCGTCGGCCATCACGGCGTGTTTGATTTTGAGCGCCGTGAGGGCCAGCCTTTTGTTGTGGACGCCGTCTTGTACCTGGACTTCGCCAAGGCGGCCGAGTCGGACGACGTCCGGGACACCGCGCACTACGGCGAGGTGGCGCAGCGTATTACCGAGTGGATCGCGGGCGAGCCGCTGAACCTGATCGAGGCGCTGGCGGTGCGGATCGCGGAGGGCCTGCTGGCCGAATTCCGGCTCCAGGCCGTGGACATCACCGTGCACAAACCGCAGGCTCCCATCGAGGTTCCCTTCGGCGATGTGTCAGTCAGCGTCCACCGCACCCGGAATGCCGCGGAAAGGCAAGCCCAGGGGGAGGGGCCATGAACAGCGGTTATACCAAGGCGGTCCTTGCGCTCGGCAGCAACCTGGGCGAGCGCAACGATACCCTTAGCGCGGCCGTCGCGGACCTCGTAGACCCGCCGGAGGTGCGGCTGCTGGCGGTCTCGCCGGTGGTGCAGACGAAGGCCGTAGGCGGGCCGGCCGGGCAGCCCGACTTCCTGAACATGGTCATCACGGTTGAAACCAGCCTCACCCCGCGGCAGTTGCTGGAGCACTGCCAGGCGGTGGAAAACAAGCACCACCGCGTCCGGGAGGTGCGCTGGGGGCCGCGGACGCTCGACGTCGACATCATCACCTACGGCGACGTCCGCAGCGAGGACCCTGCCCTGACCCTGCCGCATCCCCTCGCGGCCAGCCGGGCGTTCGTCCTCTATCCGTGGTCCCTTATTGAACCCGCCGCCGTCCTGGACGGTGAACGGATCAGCACCCTTGCCGCCAAGGCAGGCGACTTCAACGACCTCGTCCCCTTTGACGGCTTTGGCGACTTCGACGGAATGCCCACGGCCGGGGCGGTGGAGGAACTATGAAGCCCATCAACCCGCTGCGCCTGCTGCTCATCGGCTTCATCCTGGCCGTGGCGGGCTGGTCCGCGACCGTGGTGACCAGCCGGTACGGCATGTCCACCCCCGTCCTGCCGCCCACGGCACTGGCAACCATGGGCGTGATCGTGGCCATCACGCTGATCCTCGGGATCAGGGTCCTCAGGTGGCGCAACAGCATCAGCGCCAACGGCGCCAAGAACGGCGGCAAGGGCGGCGCCGCCCGTAAGCGGCCGGTGCTGGATCCGCTCCTCGCCGCCCGCACCCTGGTACTCGCGCAGGCCTGCGCCTACGCCGGGACGGTGCTGCTGGGCTGGCACGTGGGCATCTTCCTGGACCAGCTGCGCATCTGGAGCCTGCGCAGCGACCAGGCCATCACCTGGCTCGCGCTTGCCATGGCCGGCGGGGGACTGGTGATGATCGTGGTGGGCCTGCTGGTGGAACGGTTCTGCAGGATCCCGCCGGAGGACGGCGAAACCAAAGGCCTCGACGGGAAGCCCGGCCGTGCCGTTGGCGAGGCGTCCGGGGAAGGCGAATATGCATACCGGGGCGATTGATCCTCCCGGCATCACCTGGCAGCGGGTGTCCCCCAAATATGTCACCGTGAGGGTGGTGCAGTGGGCCCTTGGAAACCTGGCCGCCGTGCTGGTCCTCTCCCTGCCGCTGGTCCTCGTCCTCGCGGAGGCGTGGGCCTGGCCGCCGCTGTGGCTTGCCGCCACCGTGCCGGCCGCCATGCTGGTGGTGGCCCTCTGGCGGCTCGCGCTCATCCCGCGGCAGGTCCGCGCCATCGGTTACGCGGAACGGGACGATGACCTCCTGATCCGGACCGGCATCTTCTTCCAGCGGACCATGGCCGTCCCCTACGGCCGGATGCAGTACGTGGACATCGGAGTGGGCCCGGTGGAGCGCTCTCTTGGACTGTGCACGCTCAAGCTCCACACCGCAGCGCCGGGGACCAACGCCCAGATCCCCGGCCTGCCCGCCGCCGAAGGCGCACGGCTCCGCGAGCAGCTGGCGGCGCGCGGGGAAGCCAGGCTGGCAGGACTGTGACGGCAGAGGGACCTCCGCAGTGGCCCGGCGCCCCGGCCACTGCGGCCGGCAACAACGCCCCTGAACCGCTTTCGGGCACCGCGCCCGACGGCGAATGGCTGCGCGTGCACCCGGCGTCGCCGTTTGTCCGCGGCTGGGTTGCCCTGGCCGCCATTGGCTTCTTCCTCGGCCGTGACGTCTTTGAACGCGCGCTGCAGGGCCGGCCCGTTGTTGAGGAAGACCTCGCCGGCCGGGCCCCCTTGCTGCTGGTGGGCGGCGGCGCAGTGCTGCTGGCCTCGGTGCTGGGGTTCATCCTCACCTGGTACTTCACCAAGTACCAGGTGTCCGGCGGCTACGTCCGCGTCAATACCGGGTTCCTGTTCCGGCAGCAGCGCCAGGCACGGCTGGACCGGGTCCAGGCCATCGACATCGTTCAGCCGCTGCTGGCCCGGATCTTCGGCCTGGCAGAACTCAAGTTCGAGGTGGCGGACGCCGGAGAGTCGGCGGTGCGGCTCGCCTACCTGAAGATCGACGACGCCCGGCAGCTGCGTGCCACCATCCTCGCCCGGGCGGCCGGTGTCATCACGGGCCCGGACCGCCCCGGCGAGCCCGCCCCCGAGGCGCCGGAATATCCGGTGCTTTCCGTGCCGCCGTCGCGCCTTGTAGGTTCCCTGCTGCTCAGCGAGCAGAGCTTCTTCGTGGTGCTTGGTGGCATCGTTTCCGTGGTGCTCTCGGCCATCACCGAACACCAGGGGTTCTACTTTTACCTCATTCCGGCCGCCGTGGGGCTCGCCGCGAGCTACTGGGGACTGTTCAACAAGGGCTACAACTTCAGCGCCGCGATCTCACCGGACGGCATCCGCCTGCGCTACGGCCTGCTGGACACCCAGGCGCAGACGCTGCCGCCGGGACGCATCCAGGCGTTGAAAATCACCCAGCCGCCGTTATGGCGGCCGCTCGGCTGGTACCGGATGCAGGTCAACGTGGCCGGTTACGGCATCGTGGAGAACGCCGGCGAGGGCTCGGCCCGGACCACGCTGCTGCCCGTGGGCAGGCTTGGCGACGTGATGGCCATGCTGGCGCTGGTGCTGCCGGACCCCGGCACCGCGCACCCCGCTGCAGTCTTCGGCGCCGGCCTCACCAGCCTGGATTCCGACGGCGGCTTCGTCACCACTCCGCGCAGCGCACGCTGGCTTGCCCCCTTGGGCTGGCGGCGGAACGGTTTCACGGCCACGGACACGGCCCTGCTTCTCCGCTCCGGCCGCTGGTGGCGCCAGCTGGTGGTGGTTCCGCACCAGCGCACCCAGTCCATGGCCCTGCACCAGGGCCCGCTGGCGCGCCGGTTCGGCGTGGCAGACCTGGTGCTGCACACCACGCCCGGTCCCGTTGCGCCCCGGCTCACGCAGGCCGGCACTGCCCAGGCGCTGGCGCTGTTCGATGAACAGTCCGCACGCGCCCGGCTGGCCAGGAAGCGGCAGACTACGGAACAGTGGCTCCGGCAGGTAGTCCCGGATGCTCCGGCGGGGGAGCCCGGCCCGACAGTGGAACCGGCCGAAACCCGGACGCCCCAACAACAGGAAGGCGGGCAGCATGGCTAAGCCCGGACGCCTCGGCGTCGGAATCATTGGTGCCGGCAAAGTGGGGGCGGTGCTCGGTGCCGCCCTGCGCGCTGCCGAACATGCCGTCGTCGGGGTCTCAGCTGTCTCCGAGGCGAGCCGTGAACGGGCGGAGGCGCTGCTTCCCGGCGTGCCTGTCCTGGAGGTCCAGGACATTGTGGAGCGCGCGGAACTCGTCCTCCTGGCCGTGCCCGACGACGCCCTGCCGGGCCTGGTGGACGGGCTGGCAAAGCTCGGCGCCTGGCAGCCGGGCCAGCTGGTTGCCCACACCTCCGGCCGGTTCGGAGTGGGGGTCCTGCACCCGGTGCGCGCTGCCGGCGCTGTCCCGCTCGCCCTGCATCCGGCCATGACGTTCACGGGGATGAGCCTGGACCTGACCCGGCTGCTGGACTGCACGTTCGGAGTGACGGCAGATGCCGCCATGCTCCCCATCGCCCAGGCGCTGGTGGTGGAGATGGGTGCGGAACCGGTGGCCATCGCCGAGGCGGACCGGACGCTGTACCACGCGGCCCTGGCCCACAGTTCGAACCACCTGGTGACCCTCGTGGCCCAGGCATCCGAGCTGCTGCGCTCGGTGGGAGTGGAGCTGCCGGAACGCATGCTCGGCCCGCTCCTGCGGGCCACGCTGGAGAATGCACTGGCGTCAGGGGAGTCCGCCCTGACCGGGCCGGTAGCCCGCGGCGACGTGGGAACCGTCTCCGCGCACGCGGCCGCGCTGCGGGAGTTCGACGGCGGCGGCCACGGCGACGTGCTCGAGGCCTACCTTGCGATGGCCCGGGCCACAGCCCTGCGCGCCGAAGGGCGCGGGCTGCTGAAAGCCGAACAGCTGGAGGGACTCCGCCAAGCCCTCGAACCGAAGGAGGACTGAAGATGCCCATCAAGCTCGTCACCACGGTGGCAGGCCTCCATGCTGAGGGAGCCCGGCTCCTTGCCTCCAAGCACGGAGCCTCACAGGGTCTGGTGCCCACGATGGGTGCGCTGCACCAGGGCCATGCCGCCCTGGCGCGTACCGCCGTCGAACAGAATGACGTGGTGGTGGCCACGGTCTTCGTCAACCCGCTGCAGTTCGGTGACGCCGTGGACCTGGACCGCTACCCCCGCACCCTGGACGCCGACCTTGCGCTGCTGGAAGCCGAAGGCGTGGACCTGGTGTTTGCGCCATCAGTCGATGAGGTCTACCCCGGCGGCGAACCGCTGGTGCGCGTGACGTCCGGTCGGCTCGGGGAAAAGTGGGAGGGGGCGTCCCGGCCGGGGCATTTCGACGGTGCCCTGACCGTGGTGGCCAAACTGCTCCACTACGGGATGCCGGCCGCAGGGCTGCCGGACGGCGGCGCGGCACGTGCCGGCCTGCCCGCCTACCGTGCCTACTTCGGCCAGAAGGACGCCCAACAGCTGGCGCTGGTCAGGCGCATGGTGGCTGACCTCAATTTTCCGGTGGAGATTGTGGGGGTGCCCACGGTGCGCGCCGTGGACGGGCTGGCGCTGTCCAGCCGCAACCGCTTCCTGTCGGACGAGGAGCGGGAGGCGGCGCTGGTGCTTTTCAGGGCCCTCCGCCTGCTTGAGGAACGGGCGCATGCCCGGCAACCGCTGGATCTGGAGTCCGCCCAGGCGATGGTGGAGTCGCAGCCCCTGGTGGCCTTGGACTACTTCGACGTTGTGGACCCGGGCACCCTGGAGCCGCTGGCCGAGAACTGCCGGGAGACCCCGTTCCGGGGGGAGGCCCTGGCGCTCATTGCGGCCAAGGTCGGGCCGGTCCGGCTGATCGACAACGCGCCGCTACATTCCTGACCCGGCGCCCTGGCCGGTACCCCTGCCGTCGCCGGTGCCAGGCCGGCGTTGATAGGGGGTGTTGATAGGGGAGCGGAGGCCTGTTGGGCCGGCAACTGATCCGATATGCTCAAATTATTGCCCCGGACCCTGGCATCGGCCCATCACGGCTATCCAGGAGGACCAAGTAAAAATGGGCAAAAGTCTCGCTACCCCCATCCGCGGGCTCGTGGACCGGACCCGGTATCCCGCAGCACCTGACGCAAGCCCCCTTGCAGAGCAGTCGCTGGACATCATCTCGTCCATCCTCGAAGACACTTCGCCCGGGCTGGCGGAAATAAAGCTCCGGCTCCGTCGCTGCCTGGCCGCTTATCCGCGGCGCCCGGAGCTGGCGTTGCTCGCCCACCTGATGGAGACATCCAGCCTGGTGAACCCGATGGGCGGCGAAACGCTGCCGTGATCTTGCGGCTGAACTGACCGGCGACGGTGGGTATCCTTAGGTGACCACACCACCGTTCCGGTTCAGCCAGCAGCCAACCCGGCGACAGCGGAATGAATCAGGAAACAGGGGCTCACCATGGACATTGCACCCGGGCTGGCGGGTGAAGAGGACCTGTGTGGCCCCTATCTGGAGAAACTGCCCGTTACCGGCGCCGCCGTATCCCTTTTCGGCGGCGCGACAGCTGAATCCCTGATCTGTGCCAGTGACGCTTTGGCTGCAAGGCTTGATGAACTGCAGTTCAGCCTGGGCGAGGGGCCCCGCTGGCGCGCGGTCCGGACCCGGCTGCCTGTGCTGGTTCCTGACGCACAAGGTGTTCCGCACCCGGAATGGCCGATGTTCCACAGGGCGATTAACGGGACGGACGCGGCTGCCCTGTTTGTCTTCCCGCTGACTATCGGCGCTGCGGACCTGGGCGTTGTTGAGCTTTATCACTCCGCCGCGGGAACGCTGAACAGGTCCCACCAGGCAACGGCGGCCACACTTGCCGGCCAGACGTCCTGGTACCTTTTGCGGAAGATCCTGACGATCGGCTCTCCGGACACGGACCCTGCCCTCGATCCACCCCTGATGTCGCGCCGTGAAATCCACCAGGCAACGGGCATGGTCCTTGCCCAGTCCGGCGCGACCGCGGCGGACTCATTGCTGTTGCTGCGCGCCTACGCGTTCGCCCATGACCTCACGCTGAGGGAGACGGCCCAGGCAGTGCTCGAAGGCCGCCTGAAGTTCGAGCCCGGCCATGGCGGCGGTCCTGGTGCCCGGCCCCTGCAGTAAAATAGCGACATGGCAACGACAACCCGCGCTGAGCGCGTCAGTGGGGCGTTCGTGAAGATCGCGGACACACTGGTTGCGGACTATGACGTCCTTGACCTGCTCCACACCCTGGTCGAGGAATCCGTGGGGCTCCTCGACATCGCGGCGGCGGGCCTGGTCCTGGCCGACCCCAGCGGGGAACTCCAGGTTTTGGCTTCAACCAGCGAGGAGAGCCAGTTGGTGGAAGTGCTCCAGTTGCGGGCCGGGGAAGGACCGTGCGTAGAGTGCTACGCAACCGGTAACCCGGTGACCGTTGAGGACATTCAGGTCCTTGACCGGTGGCCCCAATTCAAGGCGGCGGCGCTGTCCCAGGGGTTTCGTTCCGTACACGCCGTTCCCATGCGGATACACGGCCGGACTATCGGTGCCATGGGCCTCTTCGGTTCTGCGCCCGGTTCCCTGACTGCGGAGGATTCCGCCATTGGCCAGGCGCTGGCCGACGTCGCCACCATCAGCCTCATGCACGAACGCACCATCAGGGAAGCCGTCCTGGTGAACGAGCAGCTGCAGCGTGCGCTCAACAGCCGAATCTTGATTGAGCAGGCCAAGGGAGTCATCGCCCACACGGCCGGTGTGGACATGAACGAGGCCTTCTCGCTGCTCCGGAACCACGCCCGTGCACATAATGAAGGACTCCACGAGACCGCCAGCCGGATCGTGGACCGCAGCCTCACGCTTTAGCCGGGCCTGCTAATCCGAATCGTGCCTGCGCCCGGAACGGTGCCTGGCAGTCAGAGTGGCAGGTGCCCGCGGTACATGAGCTGCTCCAGCAGTGCCTGCTCCGGCTCGCCTGGATGCCGTGCGACGCAGCGGCGGAGCCGGGCCCGTGCCAGCTCTTCGCCGGGTGACTTGCCGCAGAGCACTTCGTCGATGACTTCCTGGGCCTGCCACCGGAGGGACTCGATGGCAAACTGCCGGATCTCATCCGGCGTGTCAACGGCCATCCAGGAGTCCGGATCCGAGGGCACGGCTGGGAACATCCGCTCTGCTGACATTGGGGCCTCCTTGCACCAACCCGAGGGGGCCGGTCAGGGCCTCCACGGCGTCAAAAAGCATGTTGGAAAAACACTACAACGGGAAAGACCGGTCTGTCTCCCTCCGCAGTAGACTGAAGATCCTATGAGTCCAGAGGCAGAAGTCCCTCCGACCCCCGTGCCGGCACCGGTGGCGTCAACTGAGGGCAATGCAAATTCCGTGGACCGGATCATGGCGGTGGCCTATGAGCTTTTTTCCCAGCGGGGCGTGCGGGATGTTGGCGTCAATGAGCTTATTGAACGGTCCGGGGTAGCCAAGGCGACCTTCTACCGGCACTTCCCTTCCAAGGATTCGCTGGTCCTGGCCTTCCTGGAGCAGCGGGACAGGCAATGGACAGTGGGCGCCATCGTCTCGGAGGCCCGCCGCCGGGGAAGCACGCCCGCCGATCAGCTGCTGGCCATCTTCGACGTGTTTGGCGACTGGTTCCTCCGGGAGGACTTTGAAGCCTGCTCCTTCATCAACATCCTGCTCGAGATGGGCCCGGCCCATCCACTGGGGCAGGCAAGCATCGACTACCTGGCAAAGATCCGCGGGCACGTGCAGGCCTTGGCCGAAGAAGCGGGGCTGCAGCGGCCGGAGGAGTTTGCCCGGTCCTGGCACATCCTCATGAAGGGCTCGATCATCTCAGCCACCGAAGGGGACATGCAGGCCGCCAAGCGCGCGCAGCAGATGGCCGGCTGGCTGATCCAGCACCACAGGGGCTAGAAGCTGAGCTCCGGCGTCCGGGGAGCGGAAGTGCTGGACCGCACCACTAACCGGGTCTCCATCAGCTCATCGGCCGGCCCGGCAGTCTCCGCATCATCCTGCACCAGCGCCAGCAGGCGCTCCACCGCCCGCATTCCCTGGTCACGGGGAAACTGGTCGATGGTGGTCAGGCCGAGGATTTCGCCCATCTCGTGGCCGTCCACGCCAATGACGGACAGCTCGTCGGGGATCCGCAGCCCGAGGTCGCGGGCCGCCAGCATTGCGCCGAAGGCCATTTCATCGGAGGCGCAGAAGATCGCGGTCGGCCGTTCCTCGGCGTCCGCCAGCAGGTGCTTTGTCTCCTTGTACGCGCCGTTCGCCGAGTAGTCGGAGATCAGGGACCACGCCTCGTGGACCGGCAGTCCTGCCGCGGCCATGGCTTCCTCGTATCCGGCGCGGCGGCCGCTGGAGATCTCGAAATTCCTTCCATACTCCTGCTCGCCGCCGAGGTGGGCCACCCGGGAGTGTCCAAGGCTGATCAGGTGGTTTGTTGCGCGGCGGCCCACCTCCACATCGTCGATCCGGAGGGTGGGAATCCCCGGAAGCGGGCCGCCCACGCCCACCACCGGGATTCCGGCAGCGAGGATCTGTTCGGTCTCGTGGGCGTTGAGCTGCAGCGAGACTGCCAGGACGCCGTCGAGCCGTTTGCGCAGCAGGAAATCCCCCAGCACCGATTCCCGGTACCGGTCGCCCTGGAAGTCGTAAAGGGTGAGATCGTAACCGGCATCCATCAGGGCGGAATTGGCGCCCTCCAGCAGCGTGGCGAAGTACCACCGGTTGACGAAGGGCAGCACCACGCCAATGTTGTGGCTGCGGCCGCTCGCCAGGCTTGAGGCGTGGTAGGACATGACGAAGCCAAGCTCGCTGGCTGCCTCGGTCACGGCCTGCCTGGCCCGGCTTGAAACACTGCCCTTGCCGCTCAACGCACGCGACGCCGTCGCCTGTGAAACCCCCGCCAGACGCGCTACGTCCCTAATTCCTGCCACTGACCCTCTGCTGTTCCGCTTGGCGCCATGCGCAGCCAAATGCACTGCGCAGGACCCAGCTTACGCTGGTCAGCAGCGTCCCCATCCGTGCTAAGCAGGATGTCCAAGCGTGGCAGGTCAACCGGCTCTGCGCCCATATTCATCATCACCAGCACGCCGTTGTTGGCAAACATGATGCAGTCTGGCGACGTGAAACCGTCAACCCAGGCCAGGGAGCCGGCGCCGAGCTTCAGGCCACGGCGAAGCCCCAGTGCACGGGTGTACAGGGACAGGGCGGAGGACCCGTCCTGCCGCTGCGCGTCCCGGGACAATGCTGCCCAGCCCTCAGGCTGCGGCAGCCAGGACTCACCTGTGCTGTTGAAGCCGAATGCCGGTGCGGCCGCCTGCCACGGCAGGGGTACCCGGCAGCCGTCGCGGCCAATGCGTTCTCCGGCGGTCCGCCGGAACGAGG
This sequence comes from Pseudarthrobacter oxydans, assembly GCF_034258515.1. NCBI lineage: Bacteria > Bacillati > Actinomycetota > Actinomycetes > Micrococcales > Micrococcaceae > Pseudarthrobacter > Pseudarthrobacter oxydans. The sequence continues at coordinate 338,456 of NZ_CP139438.1, forward strand.
GGTCCTGGCGGAACGTGTGGTCCATGGTGGTGTGGTCCGGCAGGCCCAGCTCCTCACCCTGGTACAGGTAGACGCCGCCGGGCAGCGCGAGCATAAGCATCGACGCGGCAACCGCACGGCGCAGGCCAAGCTCAGCGTCCGGCTGGACGTCTTCCGCGCCCAGGCCGTCACCGGGCCGGGCAGGGGGCTCGACGATGCCGAAGCGCGTGGCGTGCCGGACGACGTCGTGGTTCGAAAGCACCCACGTGGTGGGCGCGCCCACGGAATCGAACATCCGCAGTGAGCTTTCAATGACCGCACGCAGCCTGGCGGGATCCCACGGCGTGCCCAGGTACGCGAAGTTGAAGGCCTGGTGCATCTGGTCCGGCAGGACCCAGTTGGTCAGCCGGGACAGGGGGTCGATGCTTGCTTCGGCGCAGAGGATGCGCTCGCCGTCGAACTCGGCAAGGACCTCGCGCCACCGCCGGTAGATGTCGTGGATTTCCGGCTGGCCGAACATCGGCGCCAGGTGGCCCGGGAAGTCTTCGGTGCTGACGCCGTCTGGCCGTCCATGCCAGTCCGGCAATCCGTCCGCCTTGACCAGGGCGTGGGCCACGTCCACCCGGAAGCCGGCAACGCCGCGGCTGAGCCAGAAACGCAGGATGCGCTCAAATTCGGCATGCACGGCGGGGTTGTCCCAGTTGAAGTCGGGCTGGGAGGAATCGAAGAGGTGCACGTACCACTGGCCCGGCTCGCCGGACGGCTCCGTAATGCGGGTCCAGGCCGGTCCGCCGAAGTGGGACTGCCAGTTGTTGGGCGGCAGTTCCCCGGTGTCACCGCGGCCGTCCCGGAAGACGAACATGTCCCGTTCGGGGCTTCCCGGACCTGCCGCCAATGCGGCCTGGAACAGCGCGTGGTCCGAGGAGCAATGGTTTGGCACCAGGTCGATGATGACCCGGATGCCCAGGGAATCCGCCCGGGCAACCAGGGCGTCGAAGTCACCAAGGGTGCCGAACACGGGATCGACGTCGCAGTAATCGGCAACGTCGTAGCCGCCGTCCCGCTGCGGCGAGACATAGAAGGGCGACAGCCAGACGGCGTCGATGTCGAGCTCCGCCAACTGGTGAAGCTCGGCTGTGATGCCCGGAAGATCACCTTGTCCATCGCCGTTCAGGTCCCGGAACGAGCGCGGGTAGATCTGGTAAATCACCGAGGACCGCCACCACTCGGAGCCTTCGTCTGCCGGGTGGACGGGTACCAGGCGGGCGGCGGAGAGGTCAGGCTCTACGGGGAGAAGTGTGTTCGTCATCGGGCCATCGTAGCCGCAATGACCCCAAGAATGGAACGGCTTCCAAGAAGTTGATACCGATGCTTCCCGTGACAGGGGCACGTCTTTAGCCGCCTACCGTGTAGCAACGGTGCATGTGACGCCATTTTCGTGAAGGGCTGGACAATAAAAAATGGAAGCGCTTACAGTTGGGTGACGCAAATCACCAGCCGGCTCCCTTCCGCGGAGAAACGGCACGCTTTCAAAGGAGAAAAATGAGTAGGATTCAGGGTGCTCTCGCGGTTACCGCTACCGCGGTGCTGCTGCTTACGGGGTGCGGAAACGGTGCCGAACCAAAGCAGGCAGCCTCATCAGCACCGGCCGCGGCGGGGTCCACCGCCGCCCCCGAGCGGGCGGATGCCGACCTGGTGATCTGGACGGACAACCTGAAGGCCGATTCGATCCGCGCATTCGCCGAGGATTTTGCGGCTGACAACGGCATCAGCGTGGCCGTCCAGGTCATCTCGGGCGAGTTCCAGACTGCCCTTGTGACGGCAAATGCTGCAGGCAATGGCCCCGATGTTTTCACCGGAGCGCACGACATGATCGGCAATCTCGTCCAGAACGGCTCCATTGATCCGCTGCAGATTGCCCCGGACCAGCTCAAGGGCTACGCCGAGACGGCAGTGAAGGCTGTGACCTATAACGAGTCGGTGTACGCACTGCCGTATGGAATCGAAACCCTCGGCCTGTTCCGCAACACAGACCTCGTCCCTGAGGCGCCCCTGACCTTGGAGGATGCCTTCGCCAAGGGACAGGAGGCTGTGGCCGCCAAGAAGGCGGAAGTTCCTTTCAGCTTGCCGCAAGGGAACAGCGGCGACGCCTACCACATGCAGCCGTTGTACACGTCAATGGGCGGTTACCTCTTCGGTTCGACACCACAGGGTGACCTTGATCCGTCTGACCTGGGTGTGGGTGGTGAAGGCTCTGTCGCTGCTGCCAAGAAGATTCACGCCCTTGGGGAAGCGGGCAGCGGCATCCTGAAGCGCTCCATCAGCGTTGACAATTCGATCTCTTTGTTCGCTGACGGCAAGGCGCCGTACCTTGTTGCCGGTCCTTGGGCCCTGAACCAGGTTGAAAAAGCGGGAATCCCCTTCGAGGTGACACCCATTCCCGGTTTCGAGGGACAGGCCGCTGCCCAGCCCTTCGCCGGCGTTCAGGGCTTCTACGTCGCTTCGAAAGGAAAGAACGAAGCCTTCGCCCACGAGTTCGTGGAGAACGCGATGAACACCGAAGCGGGCATGACGCAGATGTTCGAAGGCGCAAAGCTGCCGCCGACCATGACCACGGTCCGGGAAAAAATCGCAGGCCAAAACCCCGCCATTGAGACGTTTGCCTCCGCAGCGGAGTCCGCCCAGCCCATGCCGGCCATTCCTGAAATGGCTGCCGTCTTCGCCCCCCTCGGCCAGGCTTTTGCGGCCCTCGTGGGCGGCGCTGACCCGGAAAGCACGATGCGCTCCGTGCGGGAAACCATCGCTGCTGCAATCGGCAAGTAGCAAACAGGCCCAGGTGGCCGTTGCACAAGTCTTCGGCCCCCTGGGCCCTGCTGCCCAGATTGACCTCCAGGAGAACCCCCATGATCAAAACACTCACGCGCCTGCAGCGTCCCTCGTCGGCTGCAGCAAACGATCCCGGCACCCGTCGCGACATCACGACCAAACCGGTGTCCCTCTTTGCCAAAATCCTTGCACTGGGTACCGTTGCCGGCTCAGCCGCAGCACTTACCCCGGCCCTTATCGCTACAGGAAAGTGGGGCTTCCTCGCGGCGGTCTGGGGCATCGCCGGCATCCTGCTGCTGACATATATCACCGGCCGCGGTGTGCCTGCCAAGTACCTTGTGCCCGGCGCGCTCCTCCTGGTGGTCTTCCTGGTGTACCCCATCGTGATGACGTTCCAGATGTCCACAACCAACTTCGGTGACGGAACCAGGACGTCAAAGGAAGAAACCGTCTCGCAAATCATCGGCGCTTCAGTCGTTCAAAGCCCTGATTCGCCGCGCTACAACCTCTCCGTGGCGACTGAAGGAAATCCCGCGACCGGACCGTACGCTTTTCTGCTTGTGGAGCCCAAAAGCGGATCAGTGTTCCTTGGCACCCCCGGAGACGGGCTGCGGGAGCTTGAACCGGCCGACGTCACCGTCAGCGGCGGGTTCGTCACTGCGGCCGAGGGCTACCAGCTCCTGACGCCCCAAGAGGTCAACAGCGCCAGCGACGCGCTGAAAAATCTTGCGGTGCCCACTGACCGTGGCGCCATCCGGCAGCTGGGCATCCGCCAGGCCTTCGAGGGCGCCTCGCCGCTCACATACGACGAAGCCCGCGATGTCATCTCAAACACGGTGACCGGCGTGGACTACGCACCCGTCCTGCAGGGCGACAAGGAGTACTTCGTCGACGGAGAAGGAAAGCGGCTGTCCGACCAGTCCTGGCTGGCAGATGTGGGGTTCGCCAACTATCAGCGCATCTTCACAGACACAAGAATCAGCTCCGATTTCCTGCAGATCTTCGCATGGACCTTCATCTTCGCAACGGTCTCGGTCGCGGGAACTTTCCTGCTTGGGCTCGGCCTCGCTGCCGCGCTCAACGATCCGCGGATCAAAGGCCAGCGCTTCTACCGGGCCATCCTCATCCTCCCCTACGCCATCCCGGGGTTTATCGCCCTGCTGGTCTGGTCCAGCTTCTGGAACAAAGACTTCGGCCTGATCAACAACGCCTTGGGCCTGGACCTGAACTGGCTCGGCGACCCCTTCCTGGCCAAGGCAGCCATCCTCCTGACCAATTTCTGGATGGGATTCCCCTACATGTTCCTGGTGTGCACCGGAGCCCTCCAGGCGATCCCCGCAGACCTGAAGGAAGCATCACGTATTGACGGCGCCAGCGGATTCCTGGGCTTCCGGAAAATCACGTTCCCACTGCTCCTGGTCACTGTCGCCCCCTTGCTGGTATCGACCTTCGCCTTCAATTTCAACAACTTCAACGCCATCTACCTGTTGACCGAAGGCGGGCCCTTCGATCCCGCCAACCCGACGGCGGGAGCAACTGACATCCTGATCAGCTACACCTACCGCCTGGCCTTCGGAGGGCAGGGCGCACAGCTTGGCTTTGCCGCAACCGTGTCAGTGCTGCTGTTCGTCATCACCGGCATCATCGCCGCAATTCAGTTCCGTTTCACGCGCACCCTGGAAGAGGTGAACTGATGTCGTCTGCCCAGACACGTCTCGCTCCGGTACCCCAGCAGGAACCGCAAAAGACTCCGGAGTCCCGCCGCAGGCACCCGAGAAACCGATGGTTCACAGAAGTTGGATGGCGTCACCTTGTGGCAATCGCGGCGGTGTCCGTAGCCCTGCTCCCCGTGCTGTTCATTGTCTCGGCCGCGCTGAACCCGCTGGGCACGGTGGCGTCCACCAGCCTGATTCCCCGTGAAGTGAGCTTCGTGCATTTCGAAGCCCTCTTCACGGACCCCAACCGCCCTTACCTCCGCTGGTTTGCCAACACGCTGATCATCAGTACTGTCGTCACACTTGGCCAGATTCTGTGCAGCGCCCTGGCAGCATACGCCTTTTCGCGCTTCCGCTTCAGCGGCCGGCGAATTGGCTTGCTCAGCCTTCTCCTCATCCAGATGTTCCCCCAGTTCCTCGCCGTAGTGGCGCTGTACCTCATGTTCACTTCCATCGGTGACGTCATTCCCCAGCTGGGCCTCAACACGCTCCTGGGCTACGGACTCCTGCTCATGGGTGGCGCACTCTCGCAGGTGTGGCTCATCAAGGGATTCTTCGACTCGGTGCCGAAGGAGCTGGACGAGGCAGCAATCATGGACGGAGCGGGCCACGCCACCGTGTTCTTCCGCGTCATCTTCCCCCTGATAACCCCGATCCTGGCAGTCACCGGCCTGCTGTCCTTCATCGGCGTGCTGGGCGAATTTGTCCTGGCATCAATCTTCCTCACCGATAACGACGTCAAGACCCTGGCTGTCGGACTGTACGCCACCATCGACGCTGACCGGTCCGGGAACCTCGGCGTGTTCGCCGCAGGAGCCCTCCTCACCAGCCTGCCCGTGGTCCTTCTCTTCCAGTTCCTGCAAAAGTTCATCACCGGAGGACTCACCGCCGGGGCGGTCAAGGGATGAGCGCCACGCAGCTGTGGGACCATCCACACCATGACGGTTCCGCAATGTACGTTTCCAACCCCACTCCTGAACTGGGGGACGCAGTCACGGTGTTCCTTCGGGTTCCCCGCGCCAGCGGCGTAACGAAGGCCCTGCTGCGCGTATGCATAGACGGCGAACAGGCGCTGCTTGAGACGAGCATCGATCGTCAAAACGCGGACGAGTTCTGGCTGAAGGCTGATTTCCCGCTGGAGAACCCGGTGGTGAACTACCGCTGGCTGCTCGACGGATCCCCGAGCGGGTACCAGTGGTTCAACGGGACTGGCCTGCACACCCGCGACGTAACGGACGCCTGCGACTTCCGCATCACCGCCTACTCCCCGCCCCCCGCCTGGGCAAACAGTGCCGTCCTCTACCAGATCTTCCCGGACCGGTTTGCAAAATCAGTGGACCGGCCGGCACCGGACTGGGCCATCCCCGAGGACTGGGGAAACAAAGTGATCGGGCGGGGACCCGAAACTCCGTACCAATACTTCGGCGGAGACCTCGACGGAATCACCACCCGCCTGGAACACATTGCCTCCTTGGGGGCCGACACCGTGTATCTGACACCGATATTTCCCGCCCGTTCAAACCACCGGTACGACGCATCCAGTTTCGACCAGGTGGATCCCTTGCTTGGCGGGGATGCAGCTCTGCGCCGCCTCTCCGGGGCCCTGCATGACCGCGGCATGCGCCTGCTTGGTGACCTGACGACCAACCACTGCGGGGACGCCCACGAATGGTTCAGGACAGCGGTTGAAGATCCGCAAAGCGTCGAAGCGGGATTCTTCCTCTTCACCAACCACCCTGATGAGTACGTGTGCTGGTTCGGGCATAAATCGCTGCCGAAGTTCAACCACAGCGATCCGGAATTGCGTCGGCGCCTGTACGAGGGCGAGGATTCCGTCGTGGCCCGCTGGCTGGGACCGCACGGATTCGACGGCTGGCGCATCGACGTCGCCAACATGACGGGGCGGCACGGCACGACCGACCTCAACCACATGGTGTCCACCACGCTGCGCCGGACCATGGCTGAAGCCGATCCGGAGGCGCTGCTGCTGGCCGAACACAGTCACGACGCATCACAGGACCTGCAGGTGGATGGCTGGCATGGCGTGATGAATTACGCCGGTTTCACGCGCCCGGTATGGCAATGGCTGAAGCCGCCAACCGCCGTACCGCTGGAGCCAGGGCCGTTCGTGTCCATCCCCCGGCTCTCCGGGAAAGACGTGGTCGGCTCAATGCGGGACTTCGCCGCGGCCGTACCCTGGCGCGCGGCCGCGCACGCCCTCAACCTTGTTGGGTCCCACGACACGTTCCGGGTGAGCACCCTGCTCGGGGACCCGCGGCTGGTCACGGTGGCATTTGGACTGTTGGCCACGATGCCAGGGATCCCCATGCTGTGGGCGGGAGATGAGATCGGACAGGAGGGCGTGAACGGTGAAGATGGCCGCCGCCCCTTCCCCTGGGACAAACCGGATGAATGGGATCATGGCAGGCTGGCCACCACCCGTGCTCTTTTCCAAACGCGGAAACAGTCGGAAGCCCTTCGACACGGCGGACTGCGGTGGCTGGCAATCGGAGATGATGCTTTTGCCTTCCTTCGTGAATCAGCCAACGAAACGGTGCTGATCCACGCCTCCCGGGCCGACCATGCCGCCATCAGGGTTCCCGCCCAGGTCGTCGGAACCAGCCTGCGCGGCCTGGCAGGAACCCCGGACCTTCACGCTGCGGCAGATGGAATGGTCACCCTGCCCGGCGCAGGGCCGGGCTTTGCCATGTGGAGCTGTGACCCGTCCGCTTAAGGGCACTGCGCCGCGGCAGAGAAAATGCTCAGCTTGCTTATCACTTTCGGTGTTCCTAGGCTGGAAACTGTCAGGCAATAGCTTCCGGGGCGTGGTCCGGTGCCCACAAGGCGCCGGACCGGCCTCAGTCGAGGAGGAACAATGTCAGAACAGAGCATCGCAGGCAAGAAGGTCGCATTCCTGTTGACGGACGGCGTCGAGCAGGTTGAACTCACCAGCCCGTGGCAGGCAGTCAAGGACGCCGGCGGCCAGCCCACCCTGGTGGCCCCGAAGAGCGGCAAGCTGCAGGGTTTCAAGGGCACGGAGAAGGGCGACACGTTCGACGTCGACCTGACCGTTGCCGAGGCCAACGCCGGTGACTTTGACGCCCTGGTGCTTCCCGGCGGCGTCGTCAACGCCGACCACCTCCGCGTGGACAAGGATGCCCAGAGCTTCACCCGCAGCTTCTTTGAACAGCACAAGCCGGTGGCCTCCATCTGCCACGGGCCCTGGCTCCTCATTGAAGCCGGCGTGCTCCGCGGACGGAACGTTACCTCGTACCACACGCTCCAGACCGACCTGAAGAACGCGGGCGCCAACTGGACGGACGAGGAAGTGGTGGTGGACCAGGGCCTGGTGACCAGCCGCAAGCCGGACGACCTGCCCGCCTTCAACGCCAAACTGGTTGAGGAAATCGCGGAAGGCCGGCACGCGGGCCAGACCGCCTAGTTCCGGATCCAACCCCGGCAGTTCCCTCAGGCTTCAGAAAAAGTTCCGGTGCGGAGGAATTACTCCACCCGGTAGAGTGTTGGCACCTGCAGCGGCCATGTTCGCGCATCATCCATACACTCCCTGAGGGAACACCCATGTCTACCGAAGTTTCTCCAAACGCCAAAGGGCAGTCAGTCCAGACCGATGGAACCAGGCCTGCCGCGCCGGAGAAGATGTCCCGTGAATCGGTGACCATCATCAGCACGCTGCTGGTGGCCACCTTCGTGGTGATCCTCAACGAGACGATCATGAACGTAGCCCTGCAGCGGCTCATGGTGGACCTCCGGGTGGATGCGCCCACAGTCCAGTGGCTCTCCACCGGCTTCATGCTCACCATGGCCGTTGTCATCCCCACCACGGGGTTCATCCTGCAGAGCCTCTCCACGCGCGCCGTCTTCCTGCTCGCCATGGGGCTCTTTGCCGGCGGCACCGCGCTCGCCGCGGCAGCTCCCGGATTTGAGGTCCTGCTGCTGGCGCGCATCGTCCAGGCGGGCGGCACGGCCATCATGCTGCCGCTGCTGATGACCACCATCCTCACCCTGGTCCCGCTGGCCAGGCGCGGGGCCGTAATGGGCAACGTCAGCATCGCCATTTCCGTGGCTCCGGCCATGGGCCCCACGGTGTCCGGGCTGATCCTTGAGCATTTCACCTGGCGTTTTATGTTCGTGTTCGTCCTCCCGGTGGCCCTCGTGGCGCTCGCCATCGGCGCGAAGTACCTGACCAACGTGGGGGAGACGGAGAAGACCAGGCTCGACTTCCTCTCGGTCCTCCTGACCGTCCCCGCGTTCGGCGGGCTGGTTTACGGGCTCAGCCAGATCGGCGGCGGCCACGGCGGCCAGACCGGTCCGGGAGCGCCCGCCATCGCCGCGCTGGTGATCGGCGTCGCCAGCCTCGCCGTGTTCGTGCTTCGCCAGGTGCGGCTGCAGAAGGCCGAAGCCCCGCTGCTGGACCTACGCGCCTTCAACTTCCGCATGTTCACTGTCTCGGTCCTGCTGATGGTGGTGGCCATGATGGCGCTGTTCGGCGGCGTGATCCTGCTGCCGCTCTACCTGCAGGAAATCCGCGGCCTCGGCTCCCTTGAGACAGGACTGGCCCTGCTGCCCGGTGGCCTTGCCATGGGCCTGCTCGGCCCGGTCATCGGCCGGTTGTTCGACAAAGTGGGGCCGCTGCCGCTGACCGTCACGGGTTCCATCCTGATGGTTTTGTCCCTGTGGCAGTTTTCCATGCTCGACGCCGGCACGTCCGTTGCGTGGATCGTCACCTTGCACGTGGGGCTGAGTTTTGGCCTGGCACTGCTGTTCACACCGGCGTTCACCACCGGCCTGAACCCGCTGCCGCCGCACCTCTACTCGCACGGGTCCGCGATCATGAGCACCACGCAGCAGGTGGCGGGCGCAGCCGGCACAGCCCTGCTGGTGTCGATCTTCGCGGTGGTCTCGGCAGCGTCCGGCCTCGTGGCGGGGATGAGCGCCGCGTTCCTGACGGCAACCGTCATAGCCTTTGCCGCCGTCGTACTTTCCGCGATGATGCGCAAGGCCGAAGGTGCCGGGCCGGGTCACGCCGCCCACTAACCCGCCGCCGGCCTGCCCAACTGAGTAGCGCCAAGTGTCGTTTTGACCGCTCAAAACGACACTTGGCGCTACCTACTTGGGCTAGCCGGCGAAGAAGTCCGCGAGCACCTTGATGAGCCTGTCCGGGGCCTTGATGACGCCGTCGTGGCCCAGACCCGGGAGGATCGTGTAGCTGGAGCCGGAGAGGACGTCGTGGATCTGGCCGCAGGCCACGCCGAAGTACGCGGGGCTCTTTTCGCCCACCACGATCAGGGTTTCCAGCGGCAGCGCCAGGAACGGCTCGGCCGGCATGTCCGCCGCGATGATGGCCTTGATTTCCCGGACGCCGGTGCGCATCAGCTCGCGCTGCTGCCTGCCCTCGGTGGTGCCGGCCGTGAGCTTGTTGGCGAGCGTCAGCATCGACAGCGGCATGCGGGACGAAAACGAGCCCCCGGCTTCAAGCCCGCGCTGCAGGACGGCGAGGGCGCGGTCATCGTCGCCGGCGGCAGCTGCCCGCTCGTACTCGGCCGTCCAGTCAGCCTTGACGCTGTGGTTCACGGAGACCGCGGGGTCGTACACGGCCAGCCGCTCCACCGGCAGGGTCCGCGCCGCGTGCAGGGCAACGGCCCCGCCGAAGCTGTGGCCGAAGACGTCCGTGCTCGCGGTGTGTTTCATGACCGTGTCCAGGTCGCGGATGTCCACGTCCAGCGTGTAGTCCTCCGGCTGGGGCGATGACGAACCGCGGCCGCGCCGGTTGAACGTGTGCACCGGACGGCCCAGGGCCGCGCTGAGCTTCTGCGCAAACTTCGTGTAGTCCGCTGCGGTCACCATGGAAGGCGGGACAATAACAACGCCCGAACCGGCGGAAGCGAGTTCCGTGCCCGTGGAGAAGAGCTCCAGCGTGCCGCCGTCGGGGGTCCTGATGTTCTCACGCGTCATGTTCCGAGCCTAGCTGAGCAACCTGAAGGCAAGCATCACGCGCGCTGCACCCCTGGAGACATTTTCGCCTCGGCCTGCGCCGGGATGGTCAGCCCAGTTGTCCTATGAGCACTGCGCTCTGCTCCCGGATGGCAGGGAGTTCTTCGGCCAGCCCGCAGAGGATGAGCCCCGCGTCGGCCGCCTGGAGCGGAGATTCCGAGGTTGCCAGTCCGTCTGCCCGCAGGTTGACCAGGGATTCGACGAGGCGGAACGCCAGGTCTCCCGGGTTCCCCGAAGCTGCGGCAGGACCCGCCGGGGACACGGCCGCGCCCAGTTCCCCGTACAGGTTCCGCAGTTCCTGCCGGTCCGCCAGGAACCGCGCGAACCGGCCGCCGCGGGTTTCGGGCAGGTGGTACAGGATTCCGAGGTTCCAGCGGGAGCTGCACAGTTGCGTGCCGTCATAAAGGGCGACGGCGTGAAGCCGGCCTCCCGGTGTCCCCTCACCGGGGGGCAGGTCGGCCACCGCGCGGGCAAACTTCAGGCCGCCCAGCACGGTCCCCTCCAGCAGGTCCTCGAGGATGTCGTCCTTGGTTTTGAAGTGGTGGTACAGGGACGACTGCCTGATCCCCACAGCGTCGGCAATGGACCGGGTGGATGTGTTGGCGAAGCCGTGCGTCGTGAAAAGCTCGGCCGCCGCATCCAGGATTTCGTCCCGTGCAGTCGCCCCTGGCCTGGAGGGCTGTTGGCTGCGGGGGCGTCCCGGTCCGGCTGAAGTCACGGCATCATTCTTGCACCCGGGCGGGCACGCCTTCGCCACTCCGGGCGGAGGTGAGGAGGCGGAAATACCGTGGAAACAAGATGTCCATGCGCCTTTTACAGAGGCGAAACTCGTTGGGGACATCGCGCTGGAAAACTATCAAGTGACCGGTATTCCGCAGCTTTCGGCCGAGTGCTGCAGAACCGGCGGCCCCCGCCATTCCAGCCCCCGGAGAATCCGATGACCTCAACCATTGCTCCCGCCGTCCACGCGGACGACGCGGATCTGACGTCCCTTGGCTACGAACCCACCCTCCACCGGAAACTCGGCCGCTACGCTTCCTTTGCCGCCGGCTTTTCCTTCGTCTCGATCCTGACCACCATCTTCCAGCTGTTCGCCTTCGGCTACTCGTTCGCGGGGCCGGCCTTCTTCTGGACCTGGCCGGTGGTACTGGTGGGCCAGCTCCTCGTTGCCCTCAACTTCGCGGAACTCGCCGCCCGCTACCCGCTGTCCGGAGCCGTGTACCAGTGGGCCCGCCGCGTCGGGGGAGAGGGAGTGGGCTGGTTCGCCGGCTGGTTCATGGCCATTGCCCAGGTGGTCACAGCCGCCGCCGCCGCGATCGCCCTGCAGGTGGTGCTGCCCCAGCTCTGGGACGGCTTCCAGATAGTTGGCGGTGACCCCGCGCTCAACACCGTCAGCGGAGCGGCCAACGCCGTCATCCTCGGTGCCGTCCTCCTGGTGGCCACCACCATCATCAACTCGCTCGGCGTCAAGCTGATGGCGCACGTCAACTCGGTGGGCGTCACCTGCGAGATCGTCGGCGTCGTGGCCGTCATCCTCGCCCTCATCAGCGCAGCCCAGCGCGGACCTGAGGTTGTTGCGGACACCACCGTGCTCCAGACATCCGAGCTCGGCGCCGTGGGAGCCTTCCTGGTGTCCGGCCTGATGGCCGCCTACGTGATGGTGGGCTTCAACTCCGCCGGCGAACTCTCGGAAGAAACCAAGGACCCGCGCCGGACAGCGCCGCGCACCATTCTTTCCGCCCTGCTCATCTCGGGCATCGGCGGCGCCCTGATGATCATCACGGCCCTGATGGCCGCCCCAAGCCTCGACGACGGCCGCCTCGCCACCGAGGGCCTGCCCTACGTCCTCACCGCCGTCCTGGGCACATTCTGGGGCAAGGTCCTGCTGGTGGACGTGGCCATCGCCATCTTCGTCTGCACCCTGGCCATCCAGACCGCCGGTTCCCGGCTGGTGTTCTCCATGGCCCGCGACGGCAAGCTGCCCGCGTCCGCCCTGCTGTCGACAGTCCACCCCACCCGGGGTACGCCCATGTGGCCGTCGATTGCCATCGGCGCCCTGGCCGTCGGCGTCCTTGCCATCAACGTTGGCAACGCCGCCCTGTTCACCACCCTCTGCAGCGTCTGCATCGTCATGGTCTACATCGCCTACCTCCTGGTCACCGTGCCGCAGCTCCTCAACAGGCTCCGCGGCGACTGGAACCGGGTGGGGCAGGCGCTGCCTGAAGGACTGTTCTCGCTGGGCCGCTGGGGACTCCCGGTGAACATCCTCGCCGTCCTCTACGGCGCCGTCATGGTGGTCAACCTTGCCTGGCCGCGTCCGGAGGTCTACGACCCCTCCGGCGAAAACGGACTCCTCCTATACTCAGCGCCGCTGATGGTCGCCGTCGTCCTGCTCCTGGGGATGTGGGTCCGACGCCGGAACCTGGCTTCGAAGGCCTGACGCGCCGGAGCTCCACCCCGGCTTGCGGAACAACAGCTCCGGGAACAACCACGCGCAACGAACCGCGCTCCAGAACAACACGGGATAGACATGACTCAAGTAACCGAAAGCCCGGCATCGGCCGGCACCGCCACCACGGAAGGCGCCCGCGCCCACGCCAGGGAGCAGCACGGCAGGACCGTTGACACGATGCGGTTTGTGCCCGCCGCCTCCGCGCCCGACCGCCTGACCGCCGGCCTCACCGGGGACGCCGCCGCCCAGCCCACCTGGGCCGAATCCCTCGCCTTCGGGCGCTACACCACCATGACCCTGGCCCGGGGCACCAGGATCAGGCTCACGGACACCTCCGGCGACGCCTGCGTGCACGCCCTCCTCTACCGCGCCGGAGCCCTGCACGAGCGGCTCAACATCGCGGACACCGTCAAGGTGCCCTGGCAGGCCTACCCCTCAACAGGCCACCCGCTGCTTTCCGACGCCGGCCGCCTGATGGCCACGATCGTCGCCGATGCCTCCTCCCGCCACGACGCCCTGACGGGCGCCACCACCCTGGCGGGCAACACGGCACGGTACGGTGCGGGCACCGCCCACAGTGCGTCCCCTGCCGCCCGCGAGCTGCTTACCCTTGGAGCGCTCAAGAACGGGCTTGGCCCGCGTGACGTGGCGCCGTCGCTGACCCTCTTCAAGGGCATCACCGTGGACCCTGCCGGCAGCATCACCTTCACCGGGAGCGCCGGGCCGGGCGCCGCCGTCGAACTCCTGCTCCAGCTGGACACCGTGCTGGTACTGGCCAACACCGCCCACCCCCTGGACCCGCGCCCTGACTTCACCGGGACTGCCGTCGACATCGTGGCCTGGCATGCGCCGCTGGACCTGGCGGCACTGGAATCCGGAGCACTCACCGGGCCCCTGGCTCCCGAACACCTGCAGGCACTGCACAACACCGAACACGATCTGACCGCGAGGAACGCCCGATGAACACCGCCACCTCCGCCGCTCCCGCAGCAGGCGCCCGCGACATTGCCCTGGCTCCCGGCGACGTGGTCCTCGACGAGCTCGTCGAGGCCCGCGGCCCCTGGTCCGCCGTCGTCTCCGCCGGCGACGTGCTGACCATTGTGGACCTGGAAGGCAACCAGGCCGTGGACTGCCTCCTGTACGCGGCGGACGACACCTCCGTGCGGTACTCCGCCGCCGTCACCATTGCGCAGCAGCAGTCGATTGTCCTGACCACGGGTTCCGTCCTGCGGGCGGAAACCGGCGCGCCCCTGATGACAGTCGTCGCGGACGAGGTGGGCGTTCATGACACCATCGGCGGCGCCTGCTCACAGGAATCGAACACCCTCCGCTATGGCCAGCACACCCGCGAACAGCACGCCTGCGTGGAGAACTTCCTGATCGAGGGCTCGCGCTGGGGCCTGGGCAAACGGGACCTGGTGTCCAACATCAACTGGTTCATGAACGTCCCGGTGGACCCGGACGGCGCCCTGGGCATCGTGGACGGGCTGTCCGCGCCCGGGAAGCGCGTGGCGCTGCGGGCCGAGGTGGACACCCTGGTACTGGTGTCCAACTGCCCGCAGGTCAACAACCCCTGCAACGGCTTCAACCCCACCCCTGTCCGCATGATCGTCACCCGGCCGGAGGCTGCACTGTGAACTCCATTGACACGTCGAACACCTTCGACACCCTCCTGATCGCCAACCGCGGCGAAATCGCCTGCCGCATCATCGAATCCGCGAAGAAGCTGGGCCTCCGCACCGTCGCCGTGTTCTCCGAAGCGGACCGCGGCGCCAAGCACGTCCGGCTCGCCGACGAGGCTGTACTGCTGGGGCCCGCGCCGGCCAAGGAGTCCTACCTCCGGGTGGACGCCATCCTGGCGGCGGCAAAGGAAACCGGCGCCGGCGCCATCCATCCCGGCTACGGCTTCCTCTCCGAGGACGCCGCCTTCGCCGAGGCCGTGGAAGCGGCGGGACTGGTCTTCGTGGGCCCCACCGCCGAGCAGCTGCGCATCTTCGGCACCAAGCACACAGCGCGCGACGCCGCGCGGGCAGCCGGGGTGCCGATGATCGCCGGTTCAGGGCTGCTTGGGGACGTGGACGACGCCGTTGCGGCCAGCACCGCGATTGGCTTCCCGCTGATGCTCAAGGCCACCGGAGGTGGCGGCGGGATCGGCATGACGGTCTGCCGCAACGAGGCCGAGCTCGTGGACAGCTTCCCCCGCGTGGCCCGCCTGGCCGGGGCCAGCTTTGGCACCGCAGGGGTTTTCGCCGAGCGGTACGTGGAGAACGCCCGGCACGTCGAGGTGCAGATCTTTGGCGACGGCGAGGGCCGTGTGGTCAGCCTGGGCGACCGCGACTGCTCCCTGCAGCGCCGCCACCAGAAGGTCCTCGAGGAGGCACCCGCGCCGGACCTGCCGGAGGAGCTGCGCGAAGAACTCCACCGCAGCTCGCGGGCCCTCTGCGCCTCCCTCAACTACCGCTCCGCCGGCACCGTCGAGTTCGTCTACGACTCCGCCCGCAAGGAAGCGTCCTTCCTGGAAGTGAACGCCCGGCTCCAGGTGGAGCACCCCGTCACCGAAGCCGTCACCGGGGTGGACCTGGTGGAATGGATGCTCCGCCTTGCCCAGGGCGGCGGCCAGGCCGCCACCGTCCTTGAAGGAGTGCCGGACAGCCTGCCCGTGACCGGCCACGCCGTGGAAGCGCGCGTGTATGCCGAGGATCCGGCCCGCGGCTTCCAGCCCAGCGCCGGAACCGTCACCAACGCCGCCTACCCCGCAACGGCGGACGTCCGGGTGGACGCCTGGGCCGAAACCGGCACCGAAGTGTCCACCAACTACGATCCGCTCCTGGGCAAGATCATCACTTCCGGCACTGACCGCACCGAAGCTTTCGACCGGCTGGCCGCCGCGCTCGCCGGCACCAGGATCGACGGCATCGAGACCAACTTAGGGCTGCTCCGCGCCGCCACCGCCCTGGACGTGGTCCGCAGCGTCGAGCACTCCACGAGCACCCTGGACAACGTGGGCGACCCCGAACCGCGCATCACCGTGGGCCGCCCCGGGCTGCAGACCAGCGTGCAGGACTGGCCCGGCCGGACCGGACTGTGGCAGATCGGCGTCCCGCCGAGCGGGCCCATGGACGATCTGTCCTTCCGGCTCGGCAACACCGCCCTGGGCAACCCGGAAGGTGCGCCCGGCCTGGAATTCACCATGACCGGCCCCAGCCTGGCCTTCACGCACGCCACCACTGTCTGCGTCACCGGCGCGGAGGTGGCAGTGACGGTTGACGGGCAGGAGGTGCCCGCCTGGACGCCGGTGACGGTCCCCGCGGGAGGTACGCTCGACGTCGGCACGGCCGGCGGCAAAGGCCTGCGCGGCTACATCCTGTTCCAGGGCGGCCTGGACATTCCGCAGTACCTGGGCAGCGCCTCCACCTTCACGCTCGGCCAGTTCGGCGGGCACGCCGGACGGGTCCTGCGCGCCGGCGACGTGCTTCGCGCCGTTGCCCCGTCCGCCGGCGCACCTGAAGAAGCCCCCGCAGCAGCAGTGCCCCTCGACAGCCGTCCCGCCCTTAGCTCCACTTGGGAACTCGCCGTGACGGAAGGCCCGCACGGTGCCCCGGAGTTCTTCCAGCGCGAAGACATCGAAGAGCTGTATGCATCCGAGTACGAGGTCCACTTCAACTCCGCCCGCACCGGCGTCCGGCTGACCGGCCCCAAGCCGCGCTGGGCCAGGACCGACGGCGGCGAGGCCGGACTGCACCCGTCCAACATCCATGACACCGCGTACTCGGTGGGTGCCCTGGACTTCACCGGCGACACCCCCATCCTGCTCGGCCCGGACGGCCCCAGCCTGGGCGGGTTCGTCTGCCCGGTCACCGTGGTGACCGCCGATCGCTGGAAGCTCGGCCAGCTCCGGCCGGGGGACAAGGTCCGGTTCGTTCCCGTCCGCGTCAGCCAGGCGCCGTCGGCCAGGGATCTCGGCCCGGGCCGGCAGCTGGTGCTGCCCGGCGACGCCGGCTGGTCCGGGGACCTATCGAAGGCCACTGCCGCTGCCGCCAGCCTGCCTGCCCCGCGCGGGGATGGCGACGACGGCGTGCTGGGCCGGGTGCCGGAAGGTCCCGGCCGTCCCGCGGTCACCTACCGCCGCTCCGGCGACGACAACCTGCTTGTGGAGTACGGCGAAATGGTCCTGGACCTCGGCCTCCGCGCCCGGGTGCACGCCCTGCACCAGCACCTCGAACAGCTCCGGGTTCCGGGCATCGTGGACCTCACCCCGGGCATCCGCTCCCTGCAGGTCAAGGTGGATCCCGCGGTCCTGTCCACGAAGCGCCTGCTGGGACTGGTCCGGGAGATCGAGGCGGCACTGCCGGCGAGTTCCGAGCTGGTGGTTCCCAGCCGCACCGTCCGGCTGCCGCTGTCCTGGGACGACCCCGCCACCCGCGAGGCAATCGAACGCTACATGGCGGGCGTCCGCGACGACGCCCCCTGGTGCCCCTGGAACATCGAATTCATCCGGCGGATCAACGGCCTGGACTCGGTCAATGACGTCTTCGACACCGTGTTCAACGCCGAGTACCTGGTCCTCGGGCTGGGCGACGTCTACCTTGGCGCGCCGGTGGCCACGCCGCTGGATCCCCGGCACCGCCTGGTCACCACCAAGTACAACCCCGCCCGCACCTGGACCCCGGAAAACGCGGTGGGCATCGGCGGCGCGTACATGTGCATCTACGGCATGGAAGGACCTGGCGGCTACCAGTTCGTAGGCCGCACCACCCAGGTCTGGTCGCGCTACGCGGAGTCCGCCCCGTTCGAGCCCGGTTCGCCGTGGCTGCTGCGCTTCTTCGACCGGATCTCCTGGTACCCGGTCAGCCCCGAGGAACTCCTGGATCTCCGTGCGGACATGGCCGCCGGCCGCGGCCGCGGAGTGGAGATCGAGGACGGAACCTTTTCGCTGGCCGAGCACGAGGTGTTCCTCGAGGAAAACCGAGAGTCCATCGCGGCGTTCCGGGAAAAGCAGGGCGAGGCATTCGCCGTGGAACGGCAGGCATGGGCCGACGCCGGCGAGTTCGACCGCGCTGACGCCCTGGCCGCTGTCATCTCACCGGTGGCAGATGAGGTGACTGTTCCCGACGGCGGGTCCCTCGTGGCCGCGCCGTTCGCCGCGAGCGTCTGGAAGGTTGACGTGGCGGAAGGCGACCGGGTGGTGCAGGGCCAGGCGCTGGTCTCGCTGGAGGCGATGAAAATGGAAACCGTCCTGGAAGCTCCCTGTGACGGCGTTGTGCTCCGCGTCCTGCCGGCCGCCGGTTCGCAGGTGGTGGCGGGAGAGGCAGTGGTGGTCCTCGGCAGCGCGGATGCGGAGTCCGTGTCCGTTACCGAAGCACAGGAACTGGAAGAGGCAACAGTATGAGCACCGTAACCTCCGGCCCGGCCGGCACGCGGGTCAAGGCGGCGCTGGCCGCGCTGGATGCAGTGGACCGTCCGGAAATCTGGATCACCCTGCGCAGTGCGGATGACCTCCTGGCGGAGGCCGCCGCCATCGACGCGGCGGTGTCGGGTGGAGCCCGACTGCCGCTGGCCGGGCTCCTGCTCGCCGTCAAGAACAACGTTGACGTCGCGGGAATCCCCACGACGGCCGCATGCCCCGGGTTCGCCTACGTGCCGGAGAGGGACGCCGAAGCGGTGGCCCGCCTCCGTGCCGGCGGCGCCCTGGTGCTGGGCGCCACCAACCTGGACCAGTTCGCCACCGGCCTGGTGGGCACCCGCAGCCCGCACGGGGCGGTCCGGGATTCCCGCCGACCGGACTACATTTCAGGCGGCTCCAGCTCCGGCTCGGCAGTCGCTGTGGCCCTTGGCCTGGTGGATATCGCCATCGGAACGGACACCGCCGGCTCGGGCCGCGTGCCCGCCGGGCTGCAGGGGATCGTGGGCATCAAGCCGACGCTGGATGTTGTGTCCACCGCCGGCGTCGTGCCCGCATGCCGGTCCTGGGACGCCGTCACCATCTTCGCCCGCCACCTCTCGACGGCGGAGCTCGCCATGGGCGTGATGGCGGGAGGAGCCCGGTCCTGGCCGGCGGACATCCGGCTGGCGGCACCGGAAAAGCCGCGGGTCGCCTATCCCGCAACCCTGCCGGCGCTGCCGGACGCCTGGGCAGCCGAATTCCACCGCAATGTGGACCGGCTCAAGGGACTGGGCGTGGAGGCGGAGGCGATCGAATTCGATGCCTTCCTCGAGGCCGCCCGGCTGCTGTACGACGGCGGGCTGGTGGCGGAGCGCCACGCCGCTGTCGGCAGTTTCCTGGAAAAGTACGACGGCGGCGCAGGCAACCAGGCGGGCATCGACCCCACCGTGGAACGCATCATCCGGGCGGCCGGCAGAGTGCCGGCCCACCGGTACGTGGCTGACACGGCCAAGCTGGAAGCGTTGAAGCAGCAGGCGATGGCGCGGCTGGAAGGGTTTGACGCCCTGCTGATCCCCACCGCCCCGTTCCACCCCACCCTTGCCGATGTGGCCGCGGACCCGGTGGGAGTGAACTCGCTGATGGGGACGTACACGAACTTCTGCAACCTGTTTGACCTCAGTGCTGTTGCGGTGCCGGCCGGCACGGTGGACGGCGCGCAGTTCGGGCTGACCGTGGTGGCACGGACGTTCGAGGACGCCGTTGCCGCGGACATCGCCCGGCTCCTTGAGGTGACCCCCGAAGCGCCTGCCCTCTTCGCTCGTGCCCTTCACGAGCCTGGCGCGGCGCCGGCGGCTGCCGGCGAAGCTGCCCACCCGTCGTCGTCCGTTCCCTGGCCGGTGGCTGCAGGCGCAACCGCCGTGCCGCTGGTGGTGGTCGGCGCGCACCGGAAGGGGCAGCCCCTGGCCCGCCAGCTGGAGGAGCTCGGCGCCGCCTGGGACGGCCCCGTCCGTACCGCGGCCCGCTACCGGATGGTGTCCCTGGACACCGAACCGCCGAAGCCAGGGGTGTACCGTGCGGAGGACGGCGGAGCCGAGCTTGTGGGGGAACGGTGGCTCGTGTCCCAAGCCGGACTTGGGGCGTTCCTGGCTGCCCTGTCAGAACCCATGCTGCTCGGATCAATCCAACTGGCCGACGGTTCCCGGGCTGTGGGGTTCGCCTGCGATGCGGTGGCCGCCGCACAGGGGGAGGACATCACGCTCTACGGCGACTGGCTGGCCGCCAAGGACCATCTGTCCAGGCGCAAGAGCGTGGGGCAGGACCTCGGGGACGCCGCGCTGGCGGGGTCCACCGCGGTGCCTAGCCCTTGAAGTACGTGGAAATGTCGGTGACCAGTTCGCCCACGGCAGCCGGGATGGAACCGTGGAAGCACTTGGGGGAGAGCTCGTAGGTGCTGCCGGGGACCGCAGCGTGCAGCCGCTCGGCCGTTGCCTTGTAATAGCCGGGACTCTTGCCGCCCGCCATGAAGTGGGTGTTGGCAGGAAGCACGCTGAAGTCCCTGGCATGGTCCGCCTCCTTGTAGGCGGCCCGGAGCTCGCCCACCCCGCTGGGCATGACTTCCTGGAACATCCGGTTCACCTTGGTCCGCGACAGCACGGCCATCAGCCCGGCAAGGACGGGCTCGGGGATCCTCGCCAAAGCCGAACCCGGTTTGGTGGCCTTCTTCATGTGGGCCAGGGCATGGCCCACCTTGCCGTTGTTCACGGCGTCCTCGAACCCGTCCAGCCAGCCGGTGTCGATGCTGCCGTCGATGTTCACGGCGGCGTCGTACACCGCAAGCTTGTCCGGCACGTACGCGGTGCCGGTGAACTCCTGGACCGCGTTGAGGGCCACGGATCCGCTCAGGCTGTGGCCCAGGATGTTCCTAGCGCCCGTGGCGTCCAGGACCGTGCGCACATCCGCGATCTCGGTGGCCATGGAGTAGTCCGCTGGCTGTTCCGACGAGCTTCCGCGCCCGCGGCGGTCATACACGTCAACGGCCCACCCGTCGCCGAGGCCCTTCGCCAGGGCCACGGAAAAGGGCCGATAGATCAGGGCGGTGAGGAAGGCCCCGCCGATCAGCAGCACCCGGCGGTCTCCCGGCGCATCTTCGGTGCCGTAGCTGTACAAAGCCAGCCGGCCGCCGTCGTGCGTTGGAAGTACCTGTTCTTTCACCACCCCATCCTAGGCAGGCGCCTGCGGGGCAGCCGCGAAGCCGGGCTGTCCAACTCCCGGTAAACTTGGGGATTGTGACTTCCCAAAACACCCCCGCGCCCAAGAACGCCCCAGAGCCCCTCGACGCCAGCGAGCAGATGCGGATCCGCATGGAGAAGCGCGCCAAACTGATCGAGCGCGGCACCGAGGCGTACCCGGTGGGCGTGGAGCGGACGCACTCCCTCGCCGAAATCCGCGAGAAGTACGCCCACCTTGAGGCGGACGACACCACGGGGGACACCGTGGGAGTCACCGGCCGCGTGGTGTTTATCCGCAACACCGGCAAGCTGTGCTTCGCCACCCTCCAGGAGGGCGGCACCGACGGCAAGGGAACCCGGCTCCAGGCCATGCTGAGCCTCGCCAACGTGGGCGAAGAGGCGCTCGCGGACTGGAAGGCCCTGGTTGACCTCGGCGACCACGTGTTCATCAAGGGCGAGGTCATCTCCTCCCGCCGCGGCGAACTGTCCGTCATGGCAGAGTCCTGGTCCATGGCCTCCAAGGCGCTCCGCCCGCTGCCGGTGCTGCACGCGGAACTGAACGAAGAGACCCGTGTCCGCCAGCGCTACGTGGACCTGATGGTCCGCGACGAAGCCCGCGAAATGGTCTACACCCGCGCCGCCATCACCCGCTCCATCCGCGAAACACTCTTCCGCCACAGCTACGTGGAGGTGGAGACCCCCATCCTCAACCTGGTCCACGGCGGCGCGCTGGCGCGTCCGTTCGAGACCCACATGAACGCCTTCGACCAGAAGATGACCCTGCGCATCGCCACCGAGCTCTACCTCAAGCGCGCTGTAGTGGGCGGGATCGACCGCGTCTACGACATGGGCCGCGTGTTCCGCAACGAGGGCGTGGACTCCACCCACAGCCCGGAGTTCACCACCCTTGAGTGCTACGAGGCGTGGGCTGACCAGTTCGTGATGGCCGAGCGCATCAAGGAGATCATCCTCGACGCCGCCGACGCCGTGGGTGCCGGACGTG
Source organism: Pseudarthrobacter oxydans (assembly GCF_034258515.1). NCBI lineage: Bacteria > Bacillati > Actinomycetota > Actinomycetes > Micrococcales > Micrococcaceae > Pseudarthrobacter > Pseudarthrobacter oxydans. The sequence continues at coordinate 360,555 of NZ_CP139438.1, forward strand.
TCCTCCAGACGGACGCCGGGGAGATTAACCTCGACGGCGAGTGGGCCTGGCTTGCCGTGTACCCGGGGCTTTCCGACGCCGTTGGCCAGGAAGTCACGCCGGATACTCCGCTGGAGGTGCTCCGCGACATCGCCGCAAAGCACGAGGTCAAGGTGGACCCGAAGTGGGATGCCGAGAAGCTCGCTGTTGAGTTGTTCGGCGAGATCGTGGAGCCCACGCTGCTGAACCCCACCTTCGTCTACGATTACCCGCCGTCCGCCCAGCCGCTGGCCCGTCCGCACCGCGAGGACGGCCGCCTGATCGAAGCCTGGGACCTCATCATCGGCGGAATGGAACGCGGCACCGCCTTCTCCGAGCTGATCGACCCCGTTATCCAGCGCGAACGCCTGACCGAGCAGTCACGCCATGCGGCCGCCGGGGACGACGAGGCAATGCAGCTGGACGAGGACTTCCTGCGTGCCCTTGAGTACGGTGCTCCGCCGATGGGCGGAATCGGACTGGGGATCGACCGGCTCGTCATGTTGTTCACGGGCGCCGGAATCCGCGAAACGATTCTGTTCCCGTTGCTCAAGCCGGAAGGGCACTGACCGTGGAATATGTAGCTGTCCTTCTTCCGTCCGTGGTGGTGGGCCTGCTTTTCTGGTTTGCCATGAAGTCGATTTTCAATGCGGACAAAGCGGAACGCCAGGCGGAAGCCCAGGCCCAGGCCGAAGCCGAAGCTAAGGCGGCATCCCCCGCGGACCGGACGGACCCGGAATCGAATTGATAAACCCCCGGCTTTTCCCTCCAATATCCCCCGGAACCATTTGCCGCTTTGACGCGTTGCCATAAAGGGAGTCATACTTTTAAGGAAACATCCTGCTTTTCTGCACACCGAACCCTTTCCAAAAGGAAGTCTTAAATGGCACAGAAAGTAAACATCATCCTCGTTGATGATCTGGATGGGGGATCCGCAGACGAGAATGTGAAGTTTGGCCTTGACGGGACGAACTACGAGATCGATCTTTCGGCGGCAAACGCCGCTGAACTTCGTTCTTCGCTGGAACGTTTTGTTGCAGCCGCACGGAAAACTTCCGGCGGCCGCCCGGCCCGGGCCAAGGCGGCATCGGGGGGACGCAGCCACGACTCTGCACAGATTAGGCAATGGGCCCGCGAAAACGGCTACACGGTTAACAGCCGCGGCCGAATTCAGGCTGAAATCCAGGAAGCCTACCAAAAGGCCCATTCCTAGTTCGTGCCTCGGATAAAAAGGCCCTGCTTCCCGAACGGGAAGCAGGGCCTTTTCCTGTTCCGGGCCTTTGCGTTCCGGGCCGGGAATGGGCGGCTGCCGCTATTACTCGGGCAGCGACGGTTCATGCGGGTGCCGCGGAGGATTGCCGCGCAGGAAACCTGCGGCGGCAATTTGTTCGGCTACATAGAACACGAACGGCGGGATGTCACCGGTCTTCGCCAGGACCGCCCCGGATCCCAGTGTGGCGAGAGCGAGGGCGGCCGCTTCCTTTTCCCTGTCCGGAAGGCTTGCCAGCGCTCCGGACAGGGACCCTAGGGCAAGCACGTGCAGCCACGCGTAGCTGAGGAACGGCCAGCCCGGAAGCCGGCGTGCAGCGAAGCGCTCCAGGTCGGAGGCGCGCAGGGCGAGCTGGGAAACAAACAGGGGCGCCCCCGCGGCAAGGGCGGCGGTGGCTGCGGCCACCAGCGTCCTGGCCCGGCCGGCAGGGAGGGCAAGGGCCAGGCGTGCGAAGGCGGCGGGCATCGCCGCGGTTCCGGCCGCGGCGACGTGCTGTCCCACGATCCATGAGCGCTGCCCTTTGCGGAGCATCGTGAGCCGCCGGGCGGGATCGGGTTCGAGGTAGACGCCGGGCACCGGACTGATGCCCGCAAGCCAGACAATGCCGGCCGCCACGGCAACTTCCGCCGGACGACGGACGCGTTTCAGATCCACCTGCGACATCTCATTACCTCCCTGGACCCCTTCTCAGGATATTCCCGAACCACCACGGTTTCCCCTGTGGCGAACACGCTCCACAAGCAGGGGCCAGCCACGTAGCATCAAAGTACGTCGTAGCTAGGAGTGTGGCGAAATGTTTGAGCGATTTACGGACCGTGCCCGTCGCGTAGTTGTGCTTGCCCAAGAAGAGGCACGCATGCTGAACCACAATTACATCGGTACCGAACACATCCTCTTGGGTCTTATCCATGAGGGTGAGGGTGTTGCCGCCAAAGCTCTTGAGTCCTTGAGCATTTCGCTCGACGGCGTTCGCGAGCAGGTGCAGGAGATCATCGGACAGGGCCAGCAGGCGCCGTCCGGCCACATCCCCTTCACGCCCCGTGCCAAGAAGGTGCTGGAGCTCTCGCTGCGCGAAGCCCTCCAGCTGGGCCACAACTACATCGGCACGGAGCACATCCTGCTGGGCCTCATCCGCGAAGGTGAGGGTGTTGCTGCCCAGGTGCTGGTCAAGCTCGGCGCCGACCTGAACCGGGTCCGCCAGCAGGTCATCCAGCTCCTGTCGGGCTACCAGGGCAAGGAGACCACCGGCGCAGGCGTCGGCTCCGGGCAGCCCGAGGGCACGCCTGCAGGGTCTGTGGTCCTGGACCAGTTCGGCCGCAACCTCACCCAGGCTGCGCGCGAGAACAAGCTGGACCCCGTCATCGGGCGCGAGCAGGAGATGGAACGCGTCATGCAGGTCCTCTCCCGCCGCACCAAGAACAACCCGGTCCTGATTGGTGAGCCGGGCGTCGGCAAGACGGCCGTCGTCGAGGGCCTGGCCCAGGCGATTGTCCGCGGCGACGTCCCCGAAACCATCAAGGACAAGCAGCTCTACACCCTGGACCTGGGGTCCCTGGTGGCAGGCTCGCGTTACCGCGGTGACTTCGAAGAGCGCCTGAAGAAGGTCCTCAAGGAGATCCGCACCCGCGGCGACATCATCCTTTTCATCGACGAAATCCACACCCTTGTGGGCGCGGGTGCCGCTGAAGGAGCCATCGACGCCGCTTCCATCCTGAAGCCCATGCTGGCCCGCGGCGAGCTGCAGACCATCGGTGCCACCACGCTGGATGAGTACCGCAAGCACATCGAAAAGGATGCCGCGCTGGAGCGCCGCTTCCAGCCGATCCAGGTCAAGGAACCCTCCGTGGCGCACGCCATCGAGATCCTCAAGGGGCTGCGTGACCGCTACGAGGCGCACCACCGCGTCACCATCACCGACGGCGCCCTGGCCTCTGCTGCGAGCCTCGCCGAGCGCTACATCTCGGACCGCTTCCTGCCGGACAAGGCGATCGACCTGATCGACGAAGCCGGGGCCCGGCTGCGTATCCGCCGCATGACCGCTCCGCCGGAGCTCAAGGCCATGGACGAGCGCATCGCCAAGCTGAAGATGGAAAAGGAGTCCGCGATTGACGCGCAGGACTTCGAAGGTGCCGCCGCGCTCCGCGACAAGGAGCAGAAGATGATTTCCGAGCGCGCGGAGAAGGAGCGCCACTGGAAGTCCGGCGGCATGGACGACATCTCCGAGGTGGATGAGGATCTCATCGCCGAGGTGCTGGCGAACTCCACCGGCATCCCCGTGTTCAAGCTGACCGAGGAGGAGTCCTCGCGCCTGCTGAAGATGGAAGACGAACTGCACAAGCGCGTGGTGGGCCAGAACGAGGCCATCAAGGCCCTCTCCCAGGCCATCCGCCGTACCCGTGCAGGGCTCAAGGACCCCAAGCGTCCCGGCGGCTCGTTCATCTTCGCCGGCCCCACCGGCGTCGGCAAGACCGAGCTGGCCAAGGCACTCGCTGAGTTCCTGTTCGGTGAAGAGGACGCCCTCATCACCCTGGACATGTCCGAGTACTCCGAGAAGCACACCGTCTCGCGGCTCTTTGGTGCCCCTCCGGGCTACGTGGGCTACGAGGAAGGCGGCCAGCTGACCGAGAAGGTCCGCCGCCGTCCGTTCTCCGTGGTGCTGTTCGACGAAGTTGAAAAGGCCCACGCGGACCTCTTCAACTCGCTGCTGCAGATCCTGGAAGACGGCCGCCTGACCGACTCCCAGGGCCGCGTGGTGGACTTCAAGAACACCGTGATCATCATGACCACCAACCTGGGTACCCGGGACATCTCCAAGAGTGTGGCCACCGGCTTCCAGTCCGGCACCGACACGCAGACCGGCTACAACCGCATGCGTGCCCGTGTGACCGAGGAGCTCAAGCAGCACTTCCGCCCCGAGTTCCTGAACCGTGTGGACGACGTCGTGGTGTTCCCGCAGCTCACCCAGGACGAGATCATCGAGATCGTGGACCTGTTCGTAACCCGGCTGGAGAAGCGCCTCAAGGACAAGGACATGGGCATCGAGCTCACCAAGGCCGCCAAGGTGCTCCTCGCAACCCGCGGCTACGATCCCGCCATGGGTGCCCGGCCGCTGCGCCGGACCATTCAGCGCGAGATCGAGGACCAGCTCTCCGAGAAGATCCTGTTCGGCGAGATCCACCCCGGCGACATCGTCGTTGTGGACGTGGAAGGCGAAGGCGACGACGCGAAGTTCACCTTCGCCGGCAACGCCAAGCCGCGTATCCCGGAAATCGCCCCGAGCGTCTAGTCTCGACAGCCAAAGCCCCGCCACTCCGCAAGGAGCGGCGGGGCTTTCGCTTTGCCCTCGGTCCCGTCAAAGTGTTGGCATCCGGCGGTCACCCGTGGCTAAGTCGCTGCGGCACCGGAGTCATTTGCCGCTTGCTGCTCCTCCGTCGCGTTGACGCAAGCTACACAAATGACCCCGGCCCCTCCGCTTCGCGTGAGGCGCGCCTATGCACGAGGCGACGGACATCAGGCATTTATGTAGGCGCCGTCAAAGCGAGGAACGAGCAGGCGCCGGGAAATGTCTGATGGTCGTCGCCGGAGCGGACCCGGGCGCCCTGCCCCCCTTTGAACTTGAGCGCCGGCGTCGTTCCGCGGGTAGGTAGCGGTTTGTGATGTGGGACACGGTCGGGTTGAATCGGGGCATGGCTAACTTGGAACCGGCGATCCCGGATGAGCGACCTTTGACCCCTTTTCATGATTTGGACCATTATTTGTCAATCCCGCGGGTAAGTGGCCTCGCCCTGAGCCCGGACGGCACCCGGCTGGTCACTACCGTGGCCACCCTGAACGGGAAAGGCACCGAATTCGGTACCGCCCTGTGGGAGCTGGATCCCGCGGGGCAAAAGCACGCCCGGCGGATCACCCGCAGCGCCAAGGGTGAGGCGGGGGCGGCGTTCGCTGCCAATGGGGACGTCTATTTCACCTCCGCGCGGCCGGACCCGGACAGCCCCGAGGAGGAGCCCGTCAAGGCGCTCTGGCTGCTTCCCGCGGACGGCGGCGAAGCCCGCGTGGTGTTGAACCGGGCCGGCGGAGTGGGCGCCGTGCTGACGGCCCGGAACGCCGACGCCGCCTTCGTGACCGCGGAGGTCCTGGCCGGTTCCGCCGACGAAGAGGAGGACGCCGAACGCCGAAAATCGCGGAAGGACCGCAAGGTCTCCGCCATCCTGCACAGTGAATATCCGGTCCGGTACTGGGACGCGGACCTGGGACCGGGCCAGCCCCGGATCTTCGCGGTTGAGCCCGGCGAAGCACAGGACGGCGGCAAACCGGCAACCGTCGATGCCACCGCGCCGCTGGTCCTGCGGAACCTCACGCCGGATGCCGGACCCAGGCTGCGGGAGGCGGAAACCGTGGTCAGCCCCGATGGCAAAACCATCTACACGAGCTACACCAAGCCGCTGGCCAAGGCCGACAGCAGGTCCATCCTGGTGGCCGTGGACGTGGCCTCCGGCAGCACCAAGGTGCTCCTGGACGAGGAGGGCATGAGCTTTTTCCCGGGTCCCGTCAGCCCCGACGGCAGCACCCTGGCAGTTGTCAGCGAAAGCGACACCACGCCGCAGGAGGCCCCGCAGGTCAAGCTCCACCTGCTGGACGTAGCCGGGGAAGGCGGAGACGCCCCGGGCGGCCTGGTGCCGCTGGCTCACGACTGGGACCGGTGGCCCAAGCCCGCTGCCTGGCTTCCGGACGGGTCCGCCCTCCTGGTCACCGCGGACGACGACGGCGCGTCGCCGGTCTTCCGGATCAGCGTCCCCGCCGGCGCGGCTGAAGTAAGTGTCGCCCGGGTGACGCAGGACGCTGCGGCCTACTCCGACGTCGTGGTTTCGCCGGACGGACGCAGCGCCTACGCCCTGCGGAGCTCCTACGAGTTCCCGCCTGAAGCGGTACGGCTGGACCTGCGGACGGGCGAGGCCACGCGGCTGCCCGCCCCCGCGGAGCGGCCGGTGCGCCCCGGCAGGCTGGAACGCATCGCTGCGACGGCGGCGGACGGGTCCCGTGTCCCGGCCTACCTCGCGCTGCCGGAGGGCGCGTCAGCGGAGTCTCCGGCGCCCATGCTCCTGTGGATCCATGGTGGACCGCTCGGGTCCTGGAACGCCTGGACCTGGCGGTGGAACCCGTGGCTGATGACTGCCAGGGGCTATGCGGTCCTCCTGCCCGACCCTGCGCTCTCCACCGGGTACGGCCAGGCCCACATCCAGCGCGGGTGGGGAGCCTGGGGCAAAGCACCGTACGCGGACCTGATGGCCGTCACGGACGCCGCGGTCCAGCGGCCCGACCTCGACGCCGGCCGGACCGCCGCCATGGGAGGGTCCTTCGGCGGCTACATGGCCAACTGGGTGGCAGGGCAGACGGACCGGTTCAGGGCAATCGTGACGCACGCGAGCCTGTGGGCGCTGGACCAGTTCGGCCCCACCACGGACGCCTCGCAGTACTGGCTTAAGGAAATGACAGAAGAGATGGCGCTGGACAACTCACCGCACCTTCACGTCGAAAACATCGGCACGCCCATGCTGGTGATCCACGGGGACAAGGACTACCGGGTGCCCATCGGCGAGGGGCTGCGGCTTTGGTACGAGCTGCTGTCCAAGTCAAAGCTCGCCGCGGACCAGGACGGGCAGACGCCGCATCGGTTCCTGTATTTTCCGGACGAGAACCACTGGGTGCTCCAGCCGCAGCATGCAAAGGTCTGGTACCAGGTTGTGGAGTCATTCCTGGCCAGGAATGTCCTAGGCCAGGACGTGCCACTGCCCGCCGAACTCGGGCTGTAGCCTTTCCGGCGGGGTTTAGGGAACGCCCTTTTCGGGCAAAGCCACTATTCAGGCAATGCCCCTATTCAGGCAAAGCACCGCCCGCTCCCAAAAAGGGCGCGGGCGGGGCTTTGCAAAGGCCTTTTGCTGGCTGTGCCCTCATCGTCGAAAAGAAATGGCGGCCCGGATAAGGAAAGCCGGCGGCAGTTTCCGGCCGGATGGAAAGCCGTACAGCCAAAAGATTGCCGGCCCCGCACAGGGAAAGGAAGTACAAAAGGGCGGCAAGCTGACAGATGCGGAGTCCCGCAATTCCTTCGGGAGCAGTCCGGGTGGCATTCCCGGCCGCGTGACTAACCCACCAGGCGCCCGGCTGCGCGGCATTTGTGCGGGCCCCGGAAAAACCCGGCGGCACTGTCAAACGGACAGGGCCGAAATACCCGTAAAGAAGGGCGCGGTGGGACTGCCTTCGTGACCGCGAACTAGGATTGCCCTGTGACTGACTCCTTTCATATTCGCCCTGCCCGCACCGGTGACGTCCCCGCCATCAAGAAGCTGGTGGCGCCGCTGGCGGAGCAGCGGATCCTCATGGCCAAGGAGACGGTGGCCTACTACGAAAGCCTGCAGGAGTTTCGGATCGCTGAATCCAGCGACGGCGAGGTCATTGGCTGCGGGGCGCTGCACGTCATGTGGGAAGACCTTGCCGAAGTCCGCACGCTCGCTGCTTCCCAGGACTGGCGCGGCAAGGGAGTAGGGCACGTGCTGGTGGAAAGCCTCCTGGATGAAGCCCGGGCCCTTGGCGTCTCCCGTGTTTTCTGCCTGACATTCGAGGTGGACTTCTTCAAGCGCCACGGGTTCGACGTCATGGCCGACCAGTCAGCAGTTGATCCCGTGGTTTATTCGGAACTCCTCCGCTCGCATGATGAGGGTGTTGCCGAGTTCCTGGACCTCGCGCGGGTCAAGCCCAACACCCTGGGCAACACACGCATGATCAAAGTGCTGTAGCAGCCACCTGATCTGTGAGGACTTGTTTTATTCGATTTGATGGATAAACTGGCTGAGGCCGGGATGGGGGGCCCACAGAAAGGGACAGTCATTTGGGGGCTGTCCCTTTCCTGCGTCTGCCGCCGGGCCGGATTGCCGGGCGGGGATCCCTACCGCCATCCGGCCTGCCGGTAGTAGGGTCAAAGTGACATTCTCCAGGCAGTAGAACCAGGAGCGCCGCCATGAAAAAACTCATTAACGATCCCCGGGCCGTAGTAGATGAATCAGTGCAGGGCTTTGGCCTGGCCCACGCCGACTTGGTTACCGTCAGCTCAGATCCAACGTTCATCACGCGCAAAGACGCGCCTGTGAACGGCAAGGTGGGCCTGGTCTCCGGAGGCGGCAGCGGGCACGAGCCGTTGCACGCCGGCTTTGTGGGGCGGGGAATGCTCGACGCCGCCGTGCCGGGGGCGGTGTTCACCTCGCCGACGCCGGACCAGATCCTTCCGGCGACCCTCGCGGTGAACTCGGGGGCCGGCGTCGTCCATATCGTGAAGAACTACACCGGCGACGTCCTGAACTTTGAGACGGCAGCCGAACTGGCGGAAGCCGAGGGCGTCAGCATCCGCACGGTCCTGGTGAACGACGACGTCGCGGTCGAGGACTCCCTGTACACCGCAGGCCGCCGCGGCGTAGGCGGGACGGTGCTGGTGGAGAAGATTGCCGGTGCCGCCGCCGAAAGGGGCGATGACCTGGAGGCTGTGGCCGCCATCGGCGAACGGGTCAACGCCAATGTCCGCACCATGGGCGTGGCCCTGTCCGCCTGCACCGTCCCGCACGCAGGCTCGCCCAGCTTTGACCTGGCCGAGGACGAGATTGAAATCGGCATCGGCATCCACGGAGAGCCCGGGCGCCACCGCATCCCCATGGAGAATGCCGACGGCATTACGGACCGGCTGCTGGAACCCGTACTGGCCGATCTGGGTATCACGTCGGGGGATAAAGTCCTGCTGTTCGTCAACGGCATGGGCGGCACGCCGCTGAGTGAGCTGTACATCGTCTACCGGCGGGCTGCGCAGGTCCTGTCCGAGCGGGGCGCCGCCGTGGAGCGTTCACTGGTGGGCAACTACATCACTTCCCTGGAGATGCAGGGCTGCTCCATCTCAGTACTGAGGCTGGATGACGAGCTAACGGACTTGTGGGACGCACCGGTGCACACGGCAGCACTGCGCTGGGGCGTGTAGCAGTGCCCCTGGACGTCACCTGGGCGGTGAAGTGGCTGACGCTGTCCGCGCAGGCAATGGCAGAAAACCGGGTCTACCTGATTGAACTCGACCGCGCCATCGGCGATTCGGACCACGGGGAAAACATGGACCGGGGTTTCCAGGCCGTCCTGTCGAAGCTGGCGGAGGCGCCCCCGGAGACACCCGGGGCTGCCTTGAAACTTACCGCGATGACCCTGATGTCCAAGGTCGGCGGGGCTGCCGGCCCTCTGTACGGCACGGCCTTCCTCCGGGCGGCCACGTCCCTGGGGGACTCCGCGGAAATCGATCCGGCCGCGTGGGCAAACGCCCTGGCCGCAGCCCGGGACGGCATTGTGGCCCGCGGGAAGGCCGAATCCGGGGACAAGACAATGGTGGATGCCTGGACTCCGGCGGCGGAGGCAGCGCAAAAGGCTGCGCTGAACGGCGGTTCGGATGTCCTGGCGGTCCTGGTTGCAGCAGCCGAGGCCGCCGAAGCCGGTGCCGTCGCCACCGATCCCATGGTGGCGCGCAAAGGCCGCGCGAGTTACCTCGGGGAGCGCAGCGCCGGTCACCGGGACCCCGGCGCCGCCTCCTCAGCGCTGATTCTCCGCGCCGCGGTGGGGGCAGCTGCATGACCGTGAGCCTTGTGGTGGTCTCCCACAGCGGGAAGATTGCCGACGGCGCTGCCGAGCTTGCCGCCCAGATGGCACCCGACGTCGTGGTCCTGACCGCCGGAGGCACCTCGGACGGCAGGATCGGCACCAGCCTCGAAAAGGTCCTGGCCGCGCTGGACAAGGCTGGCAGCGGGGGCACTGTGATCCTCACCGACCTGGGGTCCGCGGTGATGACTGCCGAGTCCGCGCTGGAGTTCGCGGAAAACGCCGAAGACATGGTGCTGGCCGACGCGCCGCTCGTGGAGGGACTCGTGGCGGCAGCCGTTGCGGCCCAAGGCGGTGCGGATATGCAGGCAGTCAAGCAGGCGGCGGAAGCTGCTGGTGGTCCGGTCCGCGACCAGGAACAACCGCCCCTCAGCAGCGTTGAGGAAGGACGCGTCACCGGAGGGGGCCCGGACTTCACCGGGGACTTTGAGCTGGTCAACCTGGCGGGGATGCACGCGCGCCCGGCGGCGAAGATCGCCGGCGGCCTGTCCGCAATGGATGCCGAGGTGACCGTGAACGGGGTGGACGGGGCATCCATGACAGGACTGATGACGCTCGCCGCGGGGAAGGGGTCCGTGCTGCATGTGGAAGCCTGGGGTGCCGACGCGGAGCGGGCCGTGAACTATGTTGGCGGGCTGGTGCAGGCCGGGTTCGGGGAACCCTGAAGCTGGCCGCACCCGGAATCCGGGCCGGCCCAAATCAGCGCATGGCGGTGTGTTCTTGAGGACCATGGCCGCTCCTGGCAATATGCTCGATGCCATGGAAATGCCCCAGCCCGAAGACAGCTCCGCGGATATCGAAGTACTGGACGGGCAGACGTCCGTCGAGGAGCTGCTGGCCGACCTGGGGTTTGAGTGGCGGCACGGCAGCCCCGCCCAGGAGCCGGCACCGGCCACCGCTGTCGGCAACGCCTTCGGCCAGCCGGCACTGTTCTAACGGCCGTTCTCCCGGGCCTTTTCGAAGGATCGGCCGTCCGGGAGTCAGCCGCTCTGGTGCAGCCCTTCGGCATCCAGCACCAGCGACGCCGTAATGAACCGGCCGCAATGCTCCCCGAACGGATACTCGCCCCGCGGGCGGAATTCCAGCGTATGCACCGGCAGGGCAGCCCCGTCCGGGCCCGTTCCTGCAGCGGTCGCCGTCATCGGTGATTCGGTCAGGGTGTCCAGGAACAGCGTGGCAAGTTTCGTCCCGTCGGGGGAAGCCGTGGCCGAGCAGACCCCGTCGGTGCAGCCCTGGTCGATCGACGCGCTTCCGGGCCGGAGCTCCACGTTATCCTCCCTGCAGGTGCCGTCCTGGCAGGCCTTCAAGTGGAGGGCTGCAACCTGCGGGGCGTAGCTTGCCGGCACGGTTACCGAAACGGCAGTGGCCTGGGCGATGGCAGGGCACGGGGCGGCGCCGGGGCCCGGGCCGCAAGCCGTGGCGAGTCCCGCCGTCGTCATCAGTGCCAAAAGCAGCCCATGCTTGCGCATACTTCCAGCGTAGGCGCGGGGGGCCGCGGCGCCCCGCGCCGGGGCCAACTGATGCCCGCATTGTTATTCCCGGGCGGCGCTGGCTGCCAAAAGGAGACCAGGCGCGGCGAGTTCTGCACCCGCCGCCGTTCTGCCAGCCCCGGAATGCGGTGCGCTCAGGCAGGCAGCCGGTAGCCGCCGTCGTGCATCTCCGCCAGACCGTCCGCGAGCAACCCTGCCAGCGCCCGCTCCAGCTGCTCCGGAGCGGAATTAAGCCTGTGCAAGGCCGCGAGCGGGACGCCCATACCCGCCGGCGCGAAACCCAGGTCGGCGGGTTCCCGATAGAACATCTCGGCCGGCACCGGAGCCTCCGCCAGCCTCAGCACAGCCACCACGGCGCCTCGGACCTGGCGGTCCGTCCCGTGCCAGGCCTGGCCCTTGGGGACGTACGACGGCGGCGGCTCACCTGCCGCCCGCCAGGCGCAGAGGTCGTTGACCGGGCACGCGGCGCACTTGGGTGTCCGCGCCGTACACACGAGCGCCCCCAGTTCCATGACGGCCGCGTTCCACCGGACTGAAGAATGGTCCGCGGCCGGCAGGAGCGAAGCGGCAAGGCGCATCTCCGCCGCCGTGAGGGCCGGGGCCGGGAGGGCTGTGCCGGAGACCAGCCGGGCATGCACCCGCCGGATGTTGGTGTCCACCACGGTTTCCCTCCGCCCGTACGCGAAGGCAGCCACAGCGGCAGCGGTGTAGCTGCCCACCCCCGGAAGGGCCAGGAGTTCCGTGTAGCTGTCCGGGACCTTGCCGTTATGGTCCCGGGTTATGGCCGCCGCCGCCGCATGCAGCCGAAGCGCGCGGCGCGGATACCCGAGCCGGCCCCAGGAGCGCACGGCTTCACCGGCAGGTTCTCCGGCGAGGCCTGACGGGGTGGGCCAGCGCCTCAACCACTCTTGCCAGACAGGGAGCACCCGCACCACCGGCGTCTGCTGCAGCATGATCTCGCTGACCAGGATGCCCCAGGGGGAGCAGCCGGGCTCACGCCAGGGCAGGTCGCGGGCGGTTTCGGCGAACCAGCCGTTGATGCGTTCGTGCAGCGTGTTGAGTCCTGCCGTGCCGCCGGCGGGGTGGCCAGAGCCGGCGGAAAAGGCGGCAGTGGGGGATGCAGTGTCGATGCCAACACTGTAATGGATGCGTCCGGGCAGGCCGAAAACGGGATGTGACCAGAACGTTGGCGGCGCGGCGGCGTGGTGGGTAGCAGAAGCGGGGCAGTTCCCTAGCCTAGAAGTATGGGCAGGCAAGGCAATTCATCAACACGTGGCGGGGCGCCGGCATCCGGTTCCACTGCCGTCCGCAAGCCAAGCGCGGCGGTTTACCGCCGCCGTCGGCTGTTTGTGGGCGGGGCGCTCCTGTTGGTCATCGCACTGGTGACTGGATTCGCGGTTGCCGGGGCGTTCAGCGGCAAGTCGGAGCAGGTTTCCTCCACCGACCCCGCAGCCGCAGCGTCCGCCGGTCCCGCGGCGTCACCTTCCGCGTCCGCCACCGAACCTGCCGCGACGCCCACGCCGTCGGCCACTCCAACATGCAACCAGAACCTGGTGACGGTGTCAGCCTCGACGGACAAGGCAGCCTACGGGCCGGAAGAGAACCCGATGCTCACGCTCAAGGTGACCAACGGCGGCACCATGCCTTGTGAGGTCAACATCGGCACGTCGCAGATGGAGTTCCTGGTGACCAGCGGCGCGGACCGGATCTTTTCCTCCCGTGACTGCCAGGCAAAGAGCGAGGACCTGCTGAAGGTGATCGCGCCCGGTGCCAGCGAGACGGCCAACTTCCCGTGGTCCCGCAACCGGAGCGTGGAGGGCTGCCAGCCTGTCGAAGCAAAGCCGGGCGGCGGCGGGGCGTACTACATCTTCACGGCGAAGCTCGGCTCCAAGGCCAGCCCCAAGGCCGTTTTCCAGCTGCTTTAGCATCGAGTGCTCCGCAGTTGTCCTTTTGAGCCTCCAAAACGACAACTGCGGAGCACTCGACGGCGGTTGTTAGAGGAAGCGGTCCAGCAGGCTAGCTTCCGCCATCCGGCTGAGGCCTTCACGGACGGTGCGGGCGCGCTGGTCGCCGATGCCGTCCACCGTCATCAGGTCATCAATCGTGGCCGCCATCAGGAACTGCAGCCCGCCGAAGTGGTCAACAAGGCGGTCCGCAACAGCCTTGGGAACTGCCTTCAGCCCTGACAGCAGCCGGTAGCCGCGGGGCTGCACGACGGCATCGAGGTTGGCTTCGCCGCCCGCAAACCCCACGATTCCGGAAATCTTTCCGAGGTCGATCAGTTCCGTGGGGCCGAGGTTGACCAGGGCGCTCACGGCTTTCTCGATGTCTTCGGCAGTGGCGTCCGGGGAACCGTAATCGCGGATAATCACGTCGCTGCCGGGGCCGCGGCCCACTGTGAGTTCATCGAGCTGCAGGGACAGGAGCCTGCCGTCCTCGCCGAGCTCCAGGACGTACTGGGCGATTTCCTCGGAGATCCGGCGGACCATTTCCTGCCGCTGGAGGGTGACGGCCACGTCCCGCACGGTGACCATGGCTTCGATTTCCAGGGCCGAGAGCGAGCTGGTGACCTGGTCCAGGCGCGAGCGGTAGCGCTCCAGGGTGGCCAGTGCCTGGTTGGCGCGTGCCAGGACTTTCTCCGAGCCTTCCAGGACGTGGCGCAGGCCGTTGACGTAGAGGGCGATGATCTGCATGGACTGGCTGACGGAGATGACGGGCACGCCGGTCTGGATGGCAACGCGTTCGGCTGTGCGGTGCCGGGTGCCGGACTCCTGGGTCTCGATGCTGGAATCCGGGACCAGCTGGACGGCGGCGCGCAGGATGTTGCCGGCGTCCTTGTCGCAAATGATGGCGCCGTCCATTTTGGCGAGTTCGCGGAGCCGCGTGGGGGAAAAATCAATGCCGATATCGAAGCCGCCGGAGCAGATGGACTCGATGGTCCGGTCCGAGCCCAGGACGATCAGCGCGCCTGTCCGTCCCCGCAGGATCCGCTCAAGGCCGTCACGAAGGGGAGTGCCGGGTGCCACCCTGCCCAGGGTTGCCCTGAGTGATTCTTCGGGGCTCCGCGCCATAGGTGTTCCCTTCAAAGGTGCAGGCCGCCGCCCGCAAGAATGCCGGCTTCAGCAGGTTGCCGGCAGGACCAGAAAGTGCTCTGTTTCCCGCAAGCTCAATGATAGGGGTAAGGAACACCCTCTTCCGCACAGCCAAGCCCCAAAGTGCCCCATTAGGGGGTGCCGCGCAACGGCTCAGGAAAGCGTTCGACGGCGGGTGCTTGAGTGGGTACTTTGGCGGCTGGCCAGCGCCCGAGCGAACGGGTCCGGGCTTACTTCCGGTGCTCCTGGATCCACGGATTGATTGTTTCCGCCAGCCACCCCGGTGACTGTCCCAACTGGAAATCGGGGTTGGGAAGTTTTCCGCGGTTCTTCCAGACCCTGATCAGGCCGACGTCCTGGCCGGTTGCTTCAGCTATCTCCACGTAGCCAAGGAGCGGGATTGCTGGTTCTTCTGCCTGCATAAGTCATTTCCATCCCGCCCTTGGGCGCCGGGAGCCTGAAGTCCCTAACGAATGTCTGCGGACCTGGCGTAGGACAAGGCGGGCGAAGAATCATCGTCTGCCTCAACCCATGCCCTGAAATCCGTGTACGACATAAACGAGTAATAGTCGCAAAACTTCAACACGAGCTTCTCGCTCTTGCTCATGCTCTTGGTGCTCCTCCTTTCTCACATGACACTAAAAGTGTAATGCGGCATTACATCGTCTGCAATGCCGCATTACAGGCAGGCACGTCCTGTGTTCCGGATATTCAGCTGGTGGCGCGGTCAGCGCATCCGTTCCCGCAGCATCCGCTCCAGGTCCTTGCTGACCTTCGAAAGGGACGCCGCCCGGAGGGCCTTCTGTTCGGCCGGGGTCTGGGTTCCCCGGCGCGGGCGCTCCGCATTTCCGAGCGAATCGGGATCCCGCATCAAGGCGGGTGCCAGGCCGGTGGCCAGGGGATCGAAGAACAGGTTGCCGGAATAGGAGAGACCCTGCACAGCCGCTCAGATCCTTACCATGCGGCGCCGGGGGCATCCGTGCGCCGGGGTGTCGTTGGTGTTCATGCGGTCACGCTAGCCCGGCGTCATTTCGCGGCTTTGAACGTGCCGTTTCGCGGGCGTTAAGCGCCGCCGCCGCCGGTTTGCCGCCCTGCGATAAACTGGAACTTGGCTGTTTGCCAGCCCCGTTTCCCCGGCCCCACCGCCTCAGTGCCCTGCGAGGCAGCGCCCGGGCAGTCCCAACCGCAGCGAAAGTAGCACCGTGTCCCAAGATGTCCTGACCCCCGCCCGGATCTCCGGTATCCACAAAGAGGCGGGCCGTCGCCGGACCTTTGCTGTCATTTCGCACCCCGACGCCGGCAAGTCCACGCTCACCGAAGCGCTGGCCCTGCACGCGAAGGTGATCGGCACCGCCGGTGCCTCCAGCGGCAAGGCCAACCGCAAGGAAACCGTCTCTGACTGGATGCAGATGGAGAAGGACCGCGGCATTTCCATCAGCTCCGCGGCGCTGCAGTTCTCCTACCGGGACACCGTCATCAACCTCCTGGACACCCCGGGCCACGCGGACTTCTCCGAGGACACCTACCGCGTGCTGGCCGCCGTCGACTGCGCCGTCATGCTCGTGGACGCCGCCAAGGGCCTGGAAACCCAGACCATGAAGCTGTTCGAAGTCTGCAAGCAGCGGAACCTGCCCATCATCACCGTCATCAACAAGTGGGACCGGCCCGGCCTGGACGCCCTTGCCCTGATGGATGAAATCACCGAGCGCACGGGCTTGCAGCCAATGCCGCTCACGTGGGCAGTCGGCATCTCCGGCGACTTCCGTGGCGTCTGGGACCTCCGCAATGACCGGTTCGCCCGGTTCCAGCGCAACAACGCCGGCGCCCAGATCGCCATCACCGAGTACTTCACTCCTGAGGAAGCTGCGGAGAGCCAGGGCAGCAACTGGTCCGACGCCGTGGACGAGGCCGGCCTGGTCATCGAATCGAACCTGGAGTTCGACGTCGAAAGCTTCCACGCCGGCAAGGCAACCCCCATCCTGTTCAGCTCCGCCGCGCTGAACTTCGGCGTCAAGGAACTGCTGGACGCGCTGGTGGACTTCGCCCCGCCGGCAGCTCCCCGCCCGGACATCGAGGGCAACCCCAGGCCGGTCGAGTCCCCGTTCTCCGGCTTCGTCTTCAAGGTCCAGGCCGGCATGAACAAGGCCCACCGGGACCACGTGGCCTTCATCCGCGTCTGCTCCGGCGTGTTCGAGCGCGGCATGGTGGTCACCCAGACCCGCACCGGCAAGTCCTTCGCCACCAAGTACGCCCAGCAGGTGTTCGGCCGCGAACGCGAAGTGATCGACGAGGCATACCCCGGGGACGTCGTCGGCCTGGTCAACGCTTCCTCCCTTCGCGTGGGGGACAGCCTGTTCCTCGAGGGCCCGGTGGAGTACCCCGCCATCCCGCTGTTCGCCCCGGAGCATTTCCAGGTGGCGCGCTCCAAGGACCCCAGCAAGTTCAAGCAGTTCCGCCGCGGCATCGAGCAGCTCGAACACGAGGGCGTCATCCAGGTGCTCCGCTCCGACGTCCGCGGCGACCAGGCTCCGGTGCTTGCCGCCGTCGGCCCCATGCAGTTCGAAGTGGTGGAGGACCGCATGGCGCACGACTTCAACGCGCCCATGCGCCTGGAACGCCTGCCCTACTCACTGGCTCGAATTTCGACGGCGGACGCCATGCCTGCGCTCGCCAACGTACCGGGCGCGGAGGTGCTTTTGCGGTCCGACGGCGAATACCTCGCCCTGTTCAACGACGTCTGGGCGCTGCGGCGGATCGAGAAGAACCAACCCGACCTCACCCTCGTGCCCATCGGCACCCACAACCCAGCAAAGTAGCGAACCATGAACGCAGTCAAAGCCGGTGCAACACAACCCCGCGCGCTGGTCACCGGCGTCGGCACCATCAACCCGGTCGGCTCCTCCGTGCCCGAAACGTGGGCCGGCCTTGTGGCCGGAAAATCCGGGATCGCGCCGCTTGAGGAGGCGTGGGCCGAGCAGCTGCCGGTGAAGATGGCCGGACAGGTCACTGCTGATCTTTCCGGACACCTCAGCACCCGCGAAATGAAGCGCATGGACCGCTGCGGGCAGCTGGCGCTGATCGCAGCCCGCGAGGCCTGGAAACAGGCAGGCGCCCCGGAGGTCGATCCCGAGCGTTTCGCCGTGGTGATCGGCTCGGCGTACGGCGGGCTTGGCTCCACCCTGGAGCAGGACCGGACCCTCGCGGCGTCGGGCCCGCGCAAGGTTTCGCCGCACACCCTCACCCGGCTTATGGTCAACGGCCCGGCCGCCTGGGTGTCCATCGACCTCGGCGCCCGCGGCGGCGCCCGGACGCCTGTCAGCGCATGTGCCTCCGGGGCTGAGGCGATTGTCCAGGCAGCCGAGATGATCCGCTCCGGCGCTGCCGACGTCGTTATTGCCGGCGGCGTTGACGCCTCGGTCAACGACCTGGTGGTCACGGGCTTCTCCCAGATCCGCGCCCTGTCTACCCGCAATGACGATCCGCAGCGGGCATCGCGGCCGTTCGACGGCGGCCGGGACGGTTTTGTGCTCGCGGAGGGCGCCGGCGTGGTGGTGCTGGAGAGCGAAGAGCACGCGCGCGCCCGCGGAGCAGCTGTTCTGGGGGCAGTGGCCGGGGGCGCGGTGACGTCCGACGCGAACGACATTGTGGCAGCCGATCCTGCCATGCAGCGGCGGGTGATGCAGAAGGCGCTTGAGTCCGCCGGCATGACCGCCGGGGACATCGGCTTCGTGCACGCGCATGCCACGTCCACCCCTGTTGGGGACAGGCTCGAGGGCCAGGCCATCAACGCCATCTTCGGCGCCAGGATTCCGGTGACGTCCACCAAGGGGCACACCGGGCACCTGCTCGGCGGCGCGGGGGCGCTGGCCGCCGTCGTGGTGGTGGAAGCCCTGCGCACCGGGATGCTTCCCGGGACGCTGAACGTTGAGGCGCAGGACCCCGAGGTTGACCTAAACGTGGTCACCGAAGAAGTCCGCCGGCTCCAGCCGGGTACTCCGCCGGCCGGCCTGGTGAACGCCTTCGGTTTCGGCGGGCACAGCGTGGCCCTGGTGATTACGGGCGCTTAGGCCACTGCAACTCGGCCCATCACCCGTCGCGAAGTACATCGCACCCGCATGTGGACAACGCACCCCGGCGTGCGGGGGTGCAGGGACCATTGACGGGTGCCCGCAGCGCGGCTAGCGGGAGAGGCAGGGCAAGCCCTAGGATTCCGCGCGGACGAGTTGCACCAGGGCATCAAGGACCGGCAGTTGGCCCTTCACCAGCTTGGACCGGGCTTCGGGCTCGGGGAACCAGCGGGCATCGTCGACTTCCGGGTACTGCTGGATGCGGCCTGAACCTTTGGGCCACTCCAGCGGAAAGGTGTTGCTGACGATCCGTTCCGGCTGGAAGTCATGCTCGGCTGCAAATACTGTGATGAGTTTGCCCGAGGGCTGTTTGAACTCCCCGAGAAGCCGGTAGTCGGCGTCGGGTGCGGGGGTTCCCATCTCCTCGGCAAACTCGCGCAGGGCCGCGGCCAGCGGGTCCTCGCCCACGGAGTATTCACCCTTGGGGACGGACCAGGCGTGCGTGTCCTTGCGGGCCCAGAACGGGCCGCCCATGTGGGCAATCCACACCTCCAGCAGGCCCGGGGCCGCCTGCCTGTACAGCAGGATTCCTGCACTCGTAACGGGCATTTGTCCTCCGGGAGATGGATATTCAACAACGAACAGAAGATGCCGTCCAACGTTAACCTGCAGTTCACGGCCCTGGTTTAGGTTATTCCTTCAGGCACTCTGCTCGAAGGGACCCGTCATGGCCAGTATCGCTGAGGTTTTGGGTCGGCTTACGCCGGAAGAACTTGAAGAGCTTCGCAGCCTTGGTCCGCAGGGCCACCTGCCGCGGCACCTGGTGGATGCCCTGGACCGGGCAGCCGGCGGGCCGGGCTCCGGCCGCGGCTACTACGTACCCACCGGAAACGTCACCGCCACGGGCGGGCCGCTGCTGGTGCTGCGCAGTGACGTGTCCGGCTGGCTTTTCAACGTTCACCGGGACGACCCCGATTCCTTGCCGCAGCACGGCTAGCTACCCGATCAGCAGGCTCAGGGCCTCGGTCAGGTGTTCCACCTCCCGCACTGAGAAGCCGGCCGGTATCGGGCCAGGCCCTGCATGGCTCGCGGGAACCACGGCATGCGTAAACCCGAGGCGGTGGGCCTCCTGGATGCGCTGGTTGATGCCCGGCACCGGACGTACCTCGCCGGCCAGGCCCACTTCTCCAAAGGCAATGAGCCGGATGGGCAGCGGTTTGCGGGCCTTGGCCGAGGCCACAGCCAGGGCAATGGCAAGGTCCGTGGCGGGTTCGCTGAGCTTCACCCCGCCCACTGTGGCCACGTACGAGTCGTCCTTGTGCAGGAGTGTTCCCGCGCGCTGCTGCAGCACGGCGAGCAGCATGGAGACCCGTGAACTGTCCAGCCCGCTGGTGGCCCGCCGCGGCTGCGAGTTGGGGCTTTCCGCGAGCAGCGACTGAACCTCGGCCAGCAGCGGCCGCCGGCCCTCCATGGTCACGGTGATGCAGGTTCCGGAAACCGGGTCCTTGGTGCGGCTGACAAAAAGCCCGCTGGGATCGGCGAGGCCTTCAATGCCGTTCTCGTTCAGGTCGAAGCAGCCGACGTCGTCGGTAGGCCCGTAACGGTTCTTGACCGCGCGCAGCATCCGCAGCCGCGAATGGCGTTCGCCCTCGAACTGGCACACCACGTCCACCAGATGCTCCAGCAGCCGCGGCCCGGCGATGGAACCGTCCTTGGTCACGTGGCCCACCAGCAGGGTTGTCATGTTCCGGCGCTTGGCCGCGGCAATGATGGACGCGGCAACCTCCCGGACCTGGGACACGCCCCCGGCGCTGCCGTCAACATCGGCGCTGCTGAGGGTCTGCACCGAGTCCACGATCAGGAGCCGCGGCTCGATCTTCTCCACCTGCCCCAGCGCCTGGCCGAGGTCCGTTTCCGCGGAGAGATAGAGCGATTCAGCCACGGCGTCGATCCGCTCCGCGCGGAGCTTCACCTGCGCCGCGGACTCCTCCCCGGTCACGTACAGCACGTCCTGGGCCGTCCGGGCAAACTTGGCGGCCACGTCCAGCAGCAGCGTGGACTTGCCGACGCCGGGTTCGCCGGCCAGCAGGATGACGGCGCCCGGGACCAGTCCGCCGCCCAGCACCCTGTCCAGTTCATCAACGCCCGTGGGCAGGAATGCGGCGGTGGTGGCGTCCACCTCGGCAATGCGGCGGGCGGGCTCAAGGACCGTTGTGGCCGCCGTCGTACGCGCCACGGCGGCGCCGGTTTCCTCGACGGTGCCCCACGCCTGGCACTCGCCGCAGCGGCCCACCCATTTGACTGTGGTCCAGCCGCACTCGGCGCACTTGTAGGCGGGCGCCTTGGATGCCCGGGAAGTCTTCGTAGCCATGCGTCCAACCCTAGCGGCGGGCTCCGACAATTCAGGCCGCCGCCCTGTGGCACCGCCCTCAGGCTGCAGGAAGATGTCCTCCAGGCCCACCCCCGGTTACTTAGGGCCACCGGCCACTACAGCGCCGGCAGCACGTCCCGGGCCTCGCTCGCGTCCATGCCCGTGGCCTCCAGCAGGTCCACCATCAGCGGCCGGTACAGCATCACCACCGTTTCGCCCTCCAGCCGCTGCACTTCCAGGAGCTTGGGGTGCAGGCGCAGGGCGATCTCGCTGAGGTCCCGGCGGGCCGTGCGCATGTGGGCGCGGCGGACGCCGTCGTGCGTTTCCGCCAAGCCGAGCGAAAGCTCGTCGATGGCGGCAGCGGTCTCCTGCAGCACCTCCGCGATGTTTTCCGTGGCTTCATCCGAAAGCGCCGCATGGTTGATGGCACTGGTAAGCCGGCGCGCGAAGACGCGGCTGTTCCGCAGCGCCAGGTCGATGAAGTCCAGCGACTGTTTCAGCTGGTCCAGTTCCTCCCGGTGCCTCCGGTAGGCGGGGGCCAGCCTGGCCACCTCGCCGGAGGTGCGCAGCGACTGGCGCATGGCGTCCACCAGCGGCTGGCAGTTCCTTCCCCGGATCAGGGCGTGCCAGGCCTGGGTGGAATCGCTGTTGTCCAGGGCGTTGGCGCATTCGCGCAGCACCTCGGCAAGCTCGTGGAGGAGATTCTTCACGTCCTTGCGGGGTTCGCGGCGCGGATCCTTGGGGACGAGGATGGTTACCAGCAGGGCAAACAGTCCGCCCACCACGGCGTCGATGCTCCGCGTGAAAGGCCCGCCGGCCGGCGCGGGGAGCAGGACGACCAGCAGCGATTGCAGGCCCAGCTGGGTGGTGAAGATATTGCCGCTGTCCAGGAAGCGGGCCAGCAGGATGGAGAAAAGAAGGACGACGGCGGCCTGCCAGATCCCGGGGCCCAGCCAGTGCAGGAGCAGGTCGCCCACCGCAATGCCGATGGTGCAGCCCAGGCCAACCTCCACCACCCGCCGCAGCCTGGGCTCCCGGGAGAAACCAAGGGCAATCAGGGATGACGTGGCCGCGAACAGGGGGCCGGAATGCCCCAGCACGTACTCCGCGAAAGCGTAAGCTCCCACGGCGCAGACGGTCATCTGGACCGCCGGGAGCAGGGAGTTCCGGCTGCGGATCAGGCCTGTGCGGAAGCGGCCGCGCAGGAACCGCCTGCCTGCTGAGAGTCCTGCTGCGGGAGCCATGCCGTCCAGTGTATTTGCTGCCGGCCCCGTTTTATTTTCCGGTGCGCGGCGCCTTACGGCCGAACATGTGATCTGCGCAATGGTGACCGGGCATATGTCAACCAATATCCCGCCGCCGTTAATCCTCCGTTAACCTTGGGCAGCCCATCCCGTTACCTGCGGACCCTAACTTCGATGAAGGTACAAAACGTACGCATCGCGCAGCAGGGTTCTCCGTCCCTGACCGCAACTGAAAAACCCTGGAAGGGGTACATCTAGTGAAGGCACTCCGCTTCGGCCGCCACGCGGCTATCGCTGTCATCGCAGCCGGCGCTCTCGCGCTTACCTCCTGCGGTTCAGACAACGCCACGAACACCTCGCCCACCGGCAACCAGGCCTCTTCCGGCCCCAAGGTCACCGGCACCCTGACCGGCATCGGCGCATCCTCCACCGGTGCAGCCATGGACGCGTGGAAGGCAGGCTTCGCCTCCGCAAACCAGGGCGCCACCGTGCAGTACTCCCCGGACGGCTCCGGCGCCGGCCGCAAGGCCATCATCGACGGCTCAGCCCAGTTCGCCGGTTCGGACGCCTACCTCAAGGACGAAGAGCTCGAGGCCTCCAAGGCCGTGTGCGGTCCCGACGGCGCCATCAACATCCCGGTCTACATCTCCCCGATCGCCGTGGCCTTCAACCTGCCCGGCATCACGGACCTGAAGCTGGATGCAACCACGGTTGCCAAGATCTTCCGCGGCGAAATCGCCAAGTGGAACGATCCCTCCATCGCCGCCCTGAACGAGGGCGTCAGCCTGCCGGACCTCAAGGTCACCCCGGTGAACCGCTCGGATGACTCCGGTACCACCACCAACTTCACCGACTACCTGGCCTCTGCAGCACCCGAGGTCTGGACGGACAAGTCCTCCGGCGTATGGCCTGCCACCCTGCAGGGCGAAAACGCCAAGGGCACCTCCGGTGTGGTCAAGACCGTCACCGACACCCCCGGCGCCGTGACCTACGCTGATGACTCAGCTGTGGGCGGCAAGCTCGGCACCGCCTCCATCAAGGTGGGCAGCGAGTTCGTCAAGATCTCCGCCGACGCCGCAGCCAAGGCCGTCGAGGCAGGCAAGGCCGTTGAAGGCCGTTCAGCCAACGACGTCGCCATCAAGCTGGACCGCAAGACCACCGCATCGGGTGCCTACCCGGTGGTGCTGGTTTCCTACCACGTGGTCTGCAGCGCCTACGACAAGCAGGAAACCGTTGACCTGGTCAAGGCCTTCGAAAACTACGTAGTTTCCGAGGAAGGCCAGCAGGCCGCCGCGGACTCCGCCAAGTCGGCCCCGCTTTCCTCTACCCTTGCAGAGAAGGCAACTGCGGCTATCGACTCCATCAAGGTCAAGTCCTAATAACCGCTCTGAACCCGGGTTCCCCGCCTGCCGAAAGGCAGTGCGGGGAACTTGGCATTGGACAACACATCTTTCCTGAATCAGCTACCAACCGAAGGGCCGTCGAATGACCGCCACCCCCCTGACAAGTACCCAAGGCGCCGGGCGCGCCGGGGACAAAATCTTCTCGGGCGCCGCGCTGGCCGCCGGCTGCCTCATTCTTGCCGTCCTCTTCGGCGTCGCACTCTTCCTGGTAGTGCAGGCAATCCCCGCGCTGACCGCGCCGGCCGACAAAATCCAGGGCGGCGCCGGCTTCTTCGCCTACATCTGGCCCATCGTGATCGGCACGCTTATCGCTGCGGTCATCGCCCTGGTCATTGCCACGCCCATCGCCATCGGCGTCGCCCTGTTCATCTCGCACTTCGCCCCCCGCGGACTCGCTTCCGGCCTCGGCTACGTGGTGGACCTGCTGGCCGCCATCCCGTCCGTCATCTACGGCGCCTGGGGTGCGGCCTTCCTGGCGAGGGAAATCTCGCCCGCCTACAACTGGCTGGCCGCCAACATGGGCTGGCTGCCGATCTTCCAGGGTCCGGCTTCCGCAACCGGCAAGACCATCCTGACCGCCGGCATCGTCCTGTCCGTGATGGTCCTGCCCATCATCACCTCCCTGTCCCGCGAAATCTTCCTGCAGACCCCCAAGCTGCACGAGGAAGCCGCGCTCGCCCTGGGCGCGACGCGCTGGGAAATGATTAAGATGTCCGTCCTGCCGTTCGCCCGGCCCGGCATCATCAGCGCCGTCATGCTCGGCCTGGGCCGTGCTCTCGGCGAGACCATGGCAGTCGCCCTGGTGCTGTCCTCCGGCGCCCTCACCGCCAGCCTGATCCAGTCCGGCAACCAGACCATCGCCGCCGAAATCGCCCTGAACTTCCCGGAGGCCAGCGGGCTCAAGGTCAGCACCCTCATCGCTGCCGGCCTGGTCCTCTTCGTCATCACCCTGGCCGTGAACATGATCGCGCGCTGGATCATCACCCGGCACAAAGAATTCTCGGGAGCCAACTAAATGACCTCCACGCTTACCCCTGTGCGCAGCAAGCGCTCGGCACTTACCAAAGGCCAGCTGCCCAAGTATGCGCCGTACGTCGTCCTTGCCGCAGCCCTGATCCTGGGTGCCGCCATCATGGCCCTGGTGGGCTTCAACCCCGTCGGCTGGGGCATCGTCTCGGCGTTGCTGTTTGCCATCGGGCTGGTGTCCTGGAGCGCAGCCGTGGAGGGCTCCCGCAAGGCAAAGGACAAGCTGGCCACCTGCCTGGTGGTGGGGTCCTTCCTCATCGCCCTGCTGCCGCTCATTTCGGTGATCTGGACGGTCCTGGTCAACGGCGTTCCCGGACTCCTCAACCCGGGATTCCTCACGACGTCCATGAACGGGGTCACCGGTGTCTACGACAACCGGGCCGCGGAGGAAGGCGCCCCGGTCCTGGGCGGTATTTACCACGCCCTTATCGGCACCATCCAGATCACCCTCCTGGCCACGGTCATCTCGGTGCCGGTGGGCCTGCTGACGGCCATCTACCTGGTGGAGTACGGCAATGACGGCCGGCTGGCCCGCGCCATCACGTTCTTCGTTGACGTCATGACCGGCATTCCTTCCATCGTGGCAGGCCTCTTTGCGGCGGCCTTCTTCTTCGCCATTGTCGGCCCCGGCACCAAAACCGGCGCCGTTGCCGCGGTCGCGCTTTCCGTTCTCATGATCCCCGTGGTGGTGCGTTCCAGCGAGGAAATGCTGAAGATCGTTCCCAACGAACTGCGCGAAGCCGCGTACGCCCTGGGCGTGCGCAAGTGGCGGACCATCGTCAAGGTTGTCATCCCGACGGCGATTTCCGGCATTGCCTCAGGCGTCACCCTGGCGATCGCCCGCGTCATCGGTGAGACGGCGCCCATCCTGGTCACCGCGGGCTTCGCCACCAGCATCAACTCCAACGTGTTCAGCGGCTGGATGGCTTCGCTGCCCACGTTCATCTACACCCAGATCCTGAACCCCACGTCGCCGGCCAACCCGGATCCGTCATCCCAGCGTGCCTGGGGCGCGGCCCTCGTGCTGATCATCCTGGTCATGGTCCTCAACCTTGGCGCCCGCCTGATCGCCCAGGTTTTCGCCCCCAAGACGGGCCGCTGACAGTTTCCAGCCCGCGTCCCTTCCGGTCCTATCCGCCGGAACCTAGACTTCAATTCATACCAGTTAGTGAAGGAACACCATGTCTAAGCGCATCGACGTCAAGGACCTGAACGTGTACTACGGCGATTTCCTCGCCGTAGAGGACGTCACCATCAACATCGAGGCCAAGTCCGTTACCGCGTTCATCGGACCCTCGGGCTGCGGAAAGTCCACCTTCCTGCGCACCCTGAACCGCATGCACGAGGTCCTCCCGGGGGCGCGCGTCGAGGGCGAGGTCCTGCTCGACGGCGACAACCTGTACGGCCCGGGCGTGGACCCCGTGACCGTCCGCTCGCAGATCGGCATGGTGTTCCAGCGGCCCAACCCGTTCCCCACCATGTCCATCCGGGACAACGTGCTGGCAGGAGTGAAGCTTAACAACAAGAAGATCTCCAAGGGTGAGGCCGACGTCCTGGTGGAACGCTCGCTGAAGGGCGCCAACCTGTGGAACGAGGTCAAGGACCGCCTGGAGAAGCCAGGCTCAGGCCTTTCCGGCGGACAGCAGCAGCGCCTCTGCATTGCCCGTGCCATTGCCGTGGAGCCGCAAGTGATCCTCATGGACGAGCCGTGTTCCGCGCTGGACCCCATCTCCACCCTGGCCATCGAGGACCTCATCAATGAGCTCAAGGACCAGTACACGGTGGTGATCGTGACGCACAACATGCAGCAGGCAGCCCGCGTCTCGGACCGCACCGCTTTCTTCAACATCGCAGGCACCGGCAAGCCAGGCAAGCTGATCGAGGTGGGAGACACGCACACCATCTTCAGCAACCCCACCCAGAAGGCCACCGAGGACTACGTCTCCGGCCGCTTCGGATAACCCGCCGTCTTTTTGTCCAGGCGCTCCACAGCCCGAGGAGGAACCCTTCCTGCTCGGGCTGTCGGCTGCCAGGGAGGACGCCAAGGAACTGCTGGCGGGGACTTGGGGAATTTAGTACGCTGGACTAGATACTTCGGGAGCTAGTAACTAGAAGAAATAGGAGCTTTCCTTGACGCAGACGGCAAACGGCCTCAGGGGCCATCATCCCAACGGGCCTGGAACCTTTGCCGATGGGGAGCACCTCTCTGCGGTCTGGCGCAGCAGTTCCTACCTGGAGAGCATCCAGTGGGAACTCGACGCCGCCCACGAGTCCCTCAGGGAAGCCGTCCAGCAGGCAGCCAGTTCCGGGGTGGACCACGGCGCGCTCCTCCAGGCGGCCAACATGACGTCCCAGGAACTGGAAGCGGCCCTGCTGGACGCCCCGCCAGCCTGGCCCACGGGGTTTTAGCCTACTCCGGCACTTCAAGCTGGAAGCCGCACCGGCAGCGCAGGACCCTCGTGGGCAGCGAAACCGCGTTGAGTCCCCCTCCGCTGTCGCTGCTGCGGTAGCAAAGCCGTTCGATCTCGAACTCGGCTTCCTCCATGGGAAACCCGCAGTGGATGTACTCGTCGCCGAACAGGATGACCTGGGCCATCCGGCGCACCTGGTGCAACGCCGCCGCCACATCCCGTGCATAGGCGAGGTGCTCCTGGAACAGCCCGCAGTCGTTGCAGGTGTAGCCAACGGTGACCAGGTCCCCGTTGGCTGCCCCCATCGCACTGATGGCGTGGATGGTCAATTGATGTTCGGTCCCGCAGGTTTCGCAGCGAAGCTGCCGCGGCTGGGGCAGGGAATGCCGGGGCCTCGAAGTAGACATGATGCCTGCTCTTTTCCGCGAGGTGCATCCATGCCGCCGATATGCTGCAGCAGCCCAGTCCGCGGCCCTGCACCCGGCGGCGGATGTCCGGCCCGGGAAAGCGAAAGTACGGGATTCCAGAACCTACTTTCGAATCTACGTCACCGTGATCAGCCTGTATAGGGCAATGAAGCCGCCGCATGAAGACATGGCACTACCAGGTTCAACCAGCCACCGGGGTGAGCGCCAAAGCCAGCACGAATGCCAGTGCAGCCGTGGCGGCGGGGGTGAGGACCCAGAGACCCACGATCCGGATCACCAGCTTCCGGTTGGTCACGGAAAAGTGCTGGTTCTCTCCCGCCCCGAGGACTGCCGAAGTCACCGTGTGCGTGGTGGACAACGGCCAATGGAGCGCAATGGAACCCACAAAAAGCATCACGGCGCTGAGAGTCTGGGCAACAGACCCGCGCAGCGGATCCACCCGGGTGATCTTGTACCCGATCGTGTGCGAGATCCGCCAGCCGCCGAACATGGTCCCGGCGGCAATCATCACCGCTGTCAGCAACATCACCCACAGGGGCAACGAGCCGCCGTCGGAATACCCTGCGGCCAACAGCGCCAGCAGCAGCACGGCGCTGACGCGCTGCCCGTCCTGTATGCCGTGCCCAAAAGCCACGGCCCCGGCCGCCACTGCCTGGCTTCGGCGGAAGCGGTGGTTGACCACATTGGGCTGGGTGTAGCGGGCCGCCCAGGTGGCCGGATACACCAGCATGAATGCGCCGCTGTAGGCGACGAGCGGGGACAGCACCAGTGGAAGCACAACCTGGAAGAGCAGGGACTGGTCCACCCCTCCGACGCCGGTGCCGCCCACCGCCAGGCTGGCCAGGCCGGCGCCGGCAAGGCCGCCCACCAAGGCGTGGGTGGATGAGGCGGGAATGCCCCGCCACCACAGCAAAATCCCCCATGCGCACGCGCTTGCCAGGCCGGCCACCAGGATGCTGAGGCCCTGCGGACCCGGAGGAAGGCTGATCCAGGCCCGGCTGATGGCCACAGCCAGCCCGGCGCTCAGCAGGGCGCCAATGAAGTTGAAGAAGGCCGCCAGCAGGACCGCGACGCTGGGGGTGAGGGCCCTGGTGCGGACGGCAAGCGCCACGGAGGTGGAGGCATCGCGGAAGCCGTTGAGGAAGGCGAACGCCGCGGACAGCAGGACCACCAAGCCGAAAATGACCGGCGTCACCTCAGGATTCCTTGACGATGAGGCTGCCCACCTGGGTGGCGATCCGCCGCATGTCCTTGGTGACTTCCACCAGCTGGTTGGCGATGTCCCGGTTGCGGGAATACTGCGCCCATTTCATGTCCGCGATCATGTCCGCCACCCATACGCGGTGGGTGCGTTCGGCGCGCTTGGTGAGGCGGAGGATTTCGATCCAGTAGTCCTCGAGGTCATCGAGGTTATTGAGCCGGCGCATTGCATCCACGGTCAGTTCGGCCTGCCGGCTGATGATCTCCAGCTGGTCGGCGGCCCGCTTGGGCAGCCGCTCCAGCTTGTACAGGGCCACCAGCTCTGCCGCCGCGTCCATCTTCTCCATCGCCTCGTTGAGGTAGCGGGAGAGCGCGTACATGTCCTCGCGGGGCAGCGGGTTCACGAAACTGGAGCGCATATGCGTCAGGAGGGCGAAGTGCAGCTCCGCGGACTTCGCCTCGTGGTTGTGCATGTCCTCTACCAGCTTGCCGTGTTCAGCAGCAGGGACGCCAAGAATTTCGGCCAGGGTGGCGGCAGCCAGCACAATCTGCTGGGCCAACTGCGAAAGGAGGTCCAGCCCGGCGGGCTCCTGGGGGAAAAGGCGCAGCTTCACGTGTTTACCGGTCTCCGGGGAAAAGTACGGGCGGGGTGTTGCTGCCGTGTGACTTGACTCCGGCGCGCAACTGAGCCAACTCTACCGGCCCGTAACTTGGTGCTTGGAAACAGGCCCGGAATGTCTGGGAAGACGGGCAGGAAAAGTGGCAGAAAAATGGTGCCGAACCGGATACGCCTCTCGGCGGTAGGCCGCTCTAGGCGGCTAATTGTTGAAGCCCGGGGGTTTCGCGGCTCGGCACCGATTTCAGTTTTCTACTTTGGCTGGCGCAAGTCAATCTTGACAGATTGGGCAAGGGCGGGGCAGGCAGGGCGGTCTCAGTCGAGTTCGCCCAGCCGCCACGCGTTCGCGGCATGTTCCAGGTCCTCAGCGGTCTTCACCAGCTGGTGCGAGTTTCGGGTGAGCTTGCTGGCGTGCGCTTCGTTGCCGTGCTCGGCGCCGTCGGCGATGGTTGCCTGGCCGAGTGCCACAACCCGGCAAAAGGCTGCGGAACGTTCCAGCGCGACGTCGAACTCGCCGTCGAACGCGCCGGAGAGGATGGCATCCGCCATGGCCCGCATCTCATCGGCGCCCGGTGGCTCGGCCGCTCCGGCCACCACGTTGGACACCTGGGCAGTGTCCTTTCCGGCCCGGAAGTACACCGAGATGCGCTCCGGGTCCTGGACCGTCGCAGCACGCAGGGCGTAGAGGCGCCACAACGCGCCGGGAAGCGAACGCGCGGGACTTTCGGCCCACATTTCCGCGATGGCTTCCAGCCCCTGCTCGTCGGCGAGCTTCACCAGGCGCTCAGTGACCACGGGATCGTCACTGTCGCGGCCGTGGCGGACCAAGGCCTGGGCCGCGAGGTGGGCCGCCTCCGAGACCCGCGCGGGATCCGCGCCCCCGGCAAAGGGCTCGAAGTCGATGGGAGCGAAGGGCTTGGGCTTATGGTGCCGGTTCGCGCCGCCGTAAGGACTGGATCCTGCTTGCTCACTCATGCCCCCACGCTACTCCTGTGCCAAGGCGGAAATCGAGCATCCGTGCTCCCCGGCCGTCGCGTGATTCCGGGCCGACAGCGGTTTGGCAGCGTCGTGCGAACGCGCCGGAACCATGGGTTAGAGTATTAACGTCCAGAAATGGACTAGGCCGTATTGGCCAGCGCCGACGGCGCTGAACCATTCGGCGGGGGCCTTTAGCTCAGTTGGTAGAGCATCGGACTTTTAATCCGTGGGTCGTGGGTTCGAGCCCCACAGGGCCCACTCTTTTAGCGAAGAGTGGAAACCCCCGGTTCCTTGCACCTGCAGGGAACCGGGGGTTTTTCGTTGAGTTCATGCCGGATCCGAGCATCAGCGCCCGGGACTGGCGGATTAGTCGCTCAAGGCGTCAAGGACTTTGCGCAGCCGGGCACCGGCGTCGTCGGCAACCTCTTTGACGGCCGGCGCAGCGCTAAGCCGGGCCATGGTCTGGGGGTCGATGGCCTCGACAGTGGTGGCTCCCGCGTCTTTGCTGCGGCGTACGACGACATTACAGGGCAGGAGCGCGCCCATTTCCGGCTCTGCAGCAAGCGCCCGGCTGGCCAGCGCAGGGTTGCAGGCGCCAAGGATGACGTAGTCGCCGACGGCCTCGGCGGCTTCGGTGCCAAGCTTGGCTTCGAAGGTGGACCGGACGTCGATTTCCGTGAGTACTCCGAAGCCCTGCGCTGACAGGGCATCCCGGGTGCGGTCCAGGGCTTCGGCCCATGGAAGAGCGATGGTGGTGCTGAGCGTGTACGTCATGATTCTCCTTGGGTGGGCTTGACAGTGAATGTGATCGGGCGAGGGAAAAGAAGGACTTCTCCATAGATCGGGTCTTCCGTCCAGCTTATACCCCCTGGGGTGTTTTTCTCCGAGCGGAAGCCGCAATCCTCTGCACGCAGGCAGAATAGGCACATGGCAAAAAGTAGCAAGGGGCGGATGCCGCGCCTTGAAGATGTGGCGGACAGGGCCGGGGTTTCCCACCAGACAGTCTCCCGGGTGATCAACAACCACCCCAATGTCAGCGGATCGACGCGCGCGAAGGTGGAGGCCGCCATCGCCGAGCTGGGGTACCGCCGGAATACCGCCGCCCGCAGCCTGGTCACCCGGCGCTCGCAGACCATCGGCGTCCTGGCCAGCGAGCTGTCCCAATACGGTCCGGCCAACACACTCCTGGGGGTTGAACAGGCCGCCCGGAACGCCGGCTATTTTGTCAGCATCGCAGCCCTCCGCGAGGTAGGCAGGGATGCCATTTCCGACGCCGTCAACCACTTCATGGACCAGGCCGTTGACGGAATTGCCGTGCTGGTGCCGCACGCCGACACCCTGCTGGCCCTGGAAGAAATGCGCCTGCCCGTGCCTGTGGTGGCGGTGGGGTCCCTTGGCAGCAGCAGTGTCAGCGGGGCCATGGTGGACCAGCGCCGCGGCGCCGAGCTCGCCGTAGAGCACCTGATCAGCCGGGGCCACCGCCGGATCGGCCATATCGCCGGACCGCAGGACTGGACGGACGGTTCAGAACGCGCCGAAGGCTGGCGCGAGGCACTCAGGGCTGCCGATCTGGCCGACGACCTCCTGGTGCAGGGCGATTGGAGTGCCGGCAGCGGGTATGAGGCAGGCCGGAAGCTCGCGGCCGACCGGACCGCGACGGCTCTCTTCGTGGGCAACGACCAGATGGCCCTGGGCGTGCTGCGCGCCTTCGCGGAAGCGGGGGTCCGGGTGCCCGACGACGTCTCCGTGGTGGGGTTCGACGACCAGCCGGAATCGGGGTACTTCACCCCGCCGCTCACCACGGTGCGGCAGGACTTCGAGGAGCTGGGCCGGCGCTGCATGGACATCATGCTTAAGGAGATCGAAGCCGGCGCCGACGTCAGCTCCACTGTGGTCACGCCGGAACTGGTCCTCCGGGCGAGCACGGCACCGCCCGCGCAACCGGAAAAATCCTGAACAAATTTCCATGCAAGTGCATCCAACCTTGATGCTGCGCCGGTAGTAGGGGTGTAAGCAAAAACGCCCGCGCAGCGGGCCGATCAAGGAGAAGGACATGCGCAACAGGATTTTTACAGCAGGCGCCGGTGTGGCGGCAATCGCGGCGGCCATCGCTCTCGCCGGCCCGGCCCACGCTGCGGAGGGGGACGCGCAGCTGTCCGTCCTCCACGGTGTACCGGGCTTGACCGTGGATGTCTGGGTCAACGGAGACCGGACCCTGGACGACTTCACTCCCGGCAGCCTTGCCGGCCCGCTGGCACTGCCGCCAGGGGCCTACGAACTCGCCATCACCGCCTCCGATGCCGCGGACGCGTCCGCGGCCGTCATCGGCCCGGTCAGTGTCACCCTGGCCGCCAACGGCAACTACACCGCAGTCGCCAACCTCGACGCAGCAGGCAAACCCACCGCCAACCTCTTCACCAACAACGTTTCCCGGATCGAGGCCGGCAAAGGCAAACTGACCGTCCGGCACACGGCGGCAGCTCCCGCCGTGGACGTCCTCGCCGGCGGTGCCGCCGTTGTTACCAACCTCGCCAACCCGAACGAACAGACCCTCACGCTTGACCCCGGCACCGTTTCGGCCGCAGTCGCTGCCACGGGAACCACGGCACCGGTGATCGGCCCGGCCGACGTCACGATCGCTGAAGGTACGCACACCATCGTGTACGCCTGGGGCAGCCTGGCGGACAAGAACCTCCAGTTGGCCGTCCAGACCATCGAGGGCCTGCACTCAGCTCCCGCCTCGGTGCCTGGAGCCCGTGACGGCTCCGGCGATGTTGCCTCGACTGGCCCGGCAGTACTCGCGGTCGGTTTCGGAGCGGCAGCGCTGGCCCTGCTCATCGGCGGCCTGGGCGTAGCCCGCACCGTGGCCGCCCGCCGGGCGGAGTAGACCCCGCTGACGGCCGCCCGGTGAAAGCCGGGCGGCCGTCCCCTTGTCCCATCAGATGCAGGTTCCCGCCCAGGCGCGGACGCAAGAAAGGCCGGACAGATGGACCCGATACAACAAGCCGGCAAGGCAGGCGCCGGCCCGGCCAATGCCGGACAGGTTAAGGCAATCACGACGAAGGCAGGGGAGTGCCGCCGTCGTCCTTCCGCTTTTTCTGTCGCCGGGCTCCTGTTCGCGGCCGCACTGCTGCTTCCCGGCTGCGCGGCGCAACCGGCCCAGCAGGCTCCAGCCTCCCCGCCGGCAGCCAGCCAGGCTGGCGCGACGAGTCCAGCCCAGCGGGAAAGCTCAGCCGCCGGGACTGCGCCGGTTCCGGAGATTCCGGTGCGGCCCGCCACTCCGGAATCAACGGCCGCGGAGCCTTCCCCGGTTTCGCTCACGGTGGCCGGGACTTCCATCGACATGCCCGTAGTTCCGGTGGGAGTTGCGGAGGGCGGGGCCATGGAAATCCCGGACGCCTTCGACCGGGCGGGCTGGTACCGGTTCGGCCCGGCCCCGGGAGCCGCGGCCGGTACTGCCGTCATTGCGGGGCACATCGACACGAAATCGGACACCGCACCGTTCTCGCAGCTGAAAACGGTGGCGGCAGGAACCCTGGTGCAGGTAGGGCGGCAGGGTGCCCCTGCCCTGAACTACCGGGTGGTCGGGGTGGAACTGATGGCCAAGGACAGGTTCGACGGAAGCTCCGTGTTCCGGCGCTCGGGCCCGCATGAACTCAAGGTTGTCACCTGCGGCGGCGAATGGCTGGACGAACGAATGGACTACAGCGACAATGTGATTGTCACCGCGGTCCTTGAGTGAGCGGTGATGCTGCCTTGAACCTCGCCACCGATGCCGCGAAGGAGCCACGTTTGGTACCTCCCGACCAGGCTTCGCGGGGTTGGGAAGATGAGCTCACACCCTCCTTCCTGGCCGGAGACGAACGCGCCCTGGCGGCCGCCTACCGTGAATTCGCGCCGCTGGTGCACACCCTTGCATTGCGTTCGCTGCCGGACCGCTCGGCGGCGGACGATGTTACCCAGGAGGTCTTCATCCGCGTGTGGCGCTCCCGGAGCACCTTCAATCCGCAGGTTGCGAGGCTTCCGGCGTGGATTGTGGGCATCACCCGGAATGTCATCTCGGACACCCTGTCCGCATCGGCCCGGGAAACGCGGAAAGCCCTCGCGGTGGCGGGAGCCGGCCTGGCCGACGAAGCCGGGAACGGCCTTGAAGACGCGGAACTCCTGGCGGACAGGATCCTCCTGGACGGGGAACTGGACAGGCTTGGCGAACCCCAGGGGTCCATCATGAAGCTTGCCTTCTACGATGACCTGACCCATGAGCAGATATCGCGGAAACTTGGCCTGCCCCTTGGTACCGTCAAAAGCCACATCCGCCGCAGCCTGTCGCACCTGAGAAACAGATTGGAGGTAAACCATGCCGCATCTTGATCCGGAAGAGTTGAGCCTCCTTGCCCTGTACGACGACTGGGACGACGGCGGCAGGGAGCACCTGCGGGTCTGCCCGGAGTGCGCGGCAGACTTTGCTGCGCTTCGCCGGGCGGTGGAGGCGGTAAAGACCACGCCGGATGCCGGCAGCCTCGAGCGCCCCGGCCCCCACGTGTGGGCCGGGATCCATCGGGAACTGGGCCTGTCCGGGTCTGTGCAGGAAGATCCGTTGGCCAGCGCCGGGCACAAGGCCGCGGCGGAGCCTGTTTCCCTGCAGGACAGGGCCGGAACCCGCCCGGCCCGGCGCGCAGCCTGGTGGCAGCGCCCGGGAACCTGGATGGCTGCTGCCGCGGCGGCCGTGCTTGTCACCGCAGGTGCTGTGTGGTCGCTCAACCAGGCGCCCCGGCCGCTTGCGGAGGCGGACCTGGCACCACTTGCCCAGTTCTCCGCCGCCGGTTCGGCAAAGGTGGTGGAGGCGGCGGACGGCTCCCGTGCCTTGGAGGTACAGCTCAGCAAGGACGAGGCGAAGGGCTACCAGGAAGTCTGGCTGATCGCCCCCGACCTTTCACGGCTGGTGAGCCTGGGCGTGATGAATTCCGAATCGGGGACCTTCCAACTGCCCGCCGGCCTGGAGCTCTCGGAGTACCCCATTGTTGACGTCTCTGACGAGCCCGTGGACGGCAATCCGGCCCATTCAAGCGTCAGCATCGCCAGGGGCACGCTCAAAACCTGAGCCGCCCCTGCCGCTCCGGCTAGTGGCCGAAGTGGGCGCGGGGCGGACCCTCGGGAAGCCGCTCGAGGATGTCCTCCGCCACCTGGCGCAGCTTGATGTTCCGGTGGCTGGACGCCTTGGCGAGGATGGCAAACGCCTCGTGGTAGGAGCACCGGTTCTGCGCCATGATCACTCCACAGGCGACATTGATTGATGTCCGGCTGTCCAGCGCCGAGCGCAGGTCGGTGGCCATGGACCTGGCGGAGTGGAGGCTGATGGCCACTCCCAGGCTGGGCGCGGCAAGTCCGGCGAAGGTGCGGGCTTCGGCGATGACCTGCAGCGGGAAAGCCTTGGCGTCCTGGGTGAAGAATGCCAGGGCCGCACCTATGTCCCCATCAGCGGTTCCGTCCGCAGCCCCACTGTCCGCATAACCGGTTGCCATCCGGAGCCGAACCCCCATCGCGCTGCCGAACCCTGCCAGCTGCAGCTGGGTGGAATACCGCGGCCACCGGAAGTCCCCGTTCCGCTGGAGCACCGCCACGGGATGGCCGCCTGACAGGATGTCGTTGACCGGGCCTTCCTTGGCTTCCTGCTCCCACTCCAAAACACGGACCACGTCGTCCGACGTGCCGGTGGCGGCTGGATTCCTCTTGGGCTGGCGCACCACCACCCCGCACTCGATCCGGATCCCCGTGGCCCGCACCACTGACCGGACGGCCGCGGCCGCCAGCAGGTCGAGGGATTCAATCAGGCTGGGGGTGCCGGTCACCAGGTCAAGCACCAGCCCATCCGGGGTGCCGGACTCCGCCGGCCTTCCAGGGACGGGCCGCGCCGGCGCCTGCCGCCGGTCCAGGCCCTGCCGGGAACGAAGAGGGCCGGCGACGGCTGGGGGAGAGGCCTTGGTCTCAAAGGCCTCCTCGTCGCCGGCCCCGCTTAATACCCGCGTCCGATGGACCGGGAAGCCTGCGCTTGCCTGCTGTGCGTGCATTGCCATCTCACACCCCCTAGTGAGCCAAGTACCAGGCCGGAACACGTCTTGTCTCTGTGAAGAAAGTAGTTCCGCCGCAGGTCCCGGCGAACGCGTAAGAGGTACCCGACTTTGAGATTAGGTACTACTTGGATTTTCGCCTCCACCACCAGCCTGTGCTTGACTCCTGCCGTCGCAGCACGAACAATGCTTTCTATAACGTTGTAAAAGGACGAAGACGAGGACGTTTTAGTGACCGCCACAGAATCAGCCGCAGCCAAAATCACCATGGATCCCTCCTTCGTGGCGGGTCCGGTCCGCCGGCGTACTTTCGGTGCCTTTGTTGAGCACCTTGGCCGTTGTGTGTATACAGGCATTTTCGAGCCGGACCACCCCAACGCCGACGGGGACGGGTTCCGCCGGGACGTGCTGGAGCTGACCCGGGAACTGGGGGTGTCCACGGTCCGCTATCCCGGCGGCAACTTCGTCTCGGGGTACCGCTGGGAGGACGGCGTGGGTCCGGCGGACCAGCGGCCTGTCCGGCTGGACCTGGCCTGGCACTCCACCGACCCCAACCTCGTAGGGGTGGACGAGTTCGCCAAGTGGTCCGCCAAGGCCGGCGTCGAGCCCATGATGGCCGTGAACCTGGGCACCCGCGGCACGCAGGAGGCGCTTGACCTGCTGGAGTACTGCAACATCGACGGCGGCACCACCTTCGCGGACCAGCGAAGGGCCAACGGCGCGGAGGGCGGCTACGGCATCAGGATGTGGTGCCTCGGCAATGAAATGGACGGCCCCTGGCAGATCGGGCACAAGAACGCGCTGGAGTACGGGCGGCTGGCAGCGGACACCGCCCGCGGCATGCGCATGATCGAACCGGACCTGGAACTTGTGGCATGCGGCAGCTCCGGACCCACCATGCCCACCTTCGGGGAGTGGGAACGCGTGGTCCTGTCCGAAACCTACGAGCTGGTGGACCTCATCTCGGCCCACCAATACTTTGAAGACTTCGGGGACCTGCAGGAACACCTCTCCGCCGGGCACCGGATGGAGGCGTTTATCCATGACATCGTCAGCCACATCGACCACGTGAAGTCCGTGAAGAAGTCCGCCAGGCAGGTCAACATCTCCTTCGATGAGTGGAACGTCTGGCACATGAGCCGCGACGAGTCCCGCGTCCCCACGGGCAGGGACTGGCCTGTTGCCCCCGTCCTGCTCGAGGACACCTACACGGTGGCGGACGCCGTCGTCGTTGGCGATCTCCTGGTCACCCTGCTCAGGAACACGGACCGCGTCCACTCGGCCAGCCTGGCCCAGCTGGTCAACGTGATCGCCCCGATCATGACCGAACCGGGCGGCCGCGCCTGGAAGCAGACCACCTTCCACCCGTTCGCACTCACCTCCCGCCACGCTTCCGGAACCGTGCTGCAGCTCGCCGTCGAATCCCCGCGGATCAGCGGGGGAAAGACGGCCGACTTTGCCGCAGTGTCCGCCGTCGCAACCTATGACGCCGAAAAAGGCGAAGCGGTTGTCTTTGCCGTCAACCGCTCGGCCACTGACGTGATTGCTTTGGATGCCGCGGTCTCCGGCCTCGGCAGCGTGCAGGTGGTGGAGGCGCTCACCTACGCGAACAAGGATCCGTACTGGCAGGCAACCGCCGACGACTCGACGTCGGTCCTGCCGGCCGAAAACGTCACGGTGAAGGCCGACGGCGGCCGCCTCACCGCCGAGCTCCCGGCCGTGTCCTGGTCTATGATCCGGCTGGCGGTGGGGCGCTAGCCTCCCGCCAGACTCCGGCCCGGCCGGGCCGGGCCGGGCCGGGCCGGCATGACGGCGGCGGCCCGCGGGTGGGAGGATGGACCGCATGGAATTGCACATCACAGGGGATCCCGCCGCGGACAAGTTGCTGAGCGAGGACGCCTTCGCCCTGCTGACCGGCATGCTGCTGGACCAGCAGGTGACCATGGAGTCCGCGTTCGCGGGGCCGGAGAAGATCAGGACCAGGATCGGGTCAATGAAACCCGAAGCCATCGCCGCGCAGGAGCCGCAGGCATTCGTGGAAATGTTCAAGGAACGGCCCGCCGTGCACCGCTTCCCCGGCTCAATGGCCGCACGCGTGCAGGCGCTCGCCGAAACGGTGCAGGACGAGTGGGACGGGGACGCCGCCGCCATTTGGACCAGGGGCAATCCGGACGGCGCGGAGGTGCTTCGCCGGCTGAAGGCGCTGCCCGGCTTCGGGGAGCAGAAAGCCAAAATCTTCCTGGCACTGCTCGGCAAGCAGTGC
This sequence comes from Pseudarthrobacter oxydans, assembly GCF_034258515.1. Classification (NCBI taxonomy): domain Bacteria; kingdom Bacillati; phylum Actinomycetota; class Actinomycetes; order Micrococcales; family Micrococcaceae; genus Pseudarthrobacter; species Pseudarthrobacter oxydans. Next base: position 399,173 of record NZ_CP139438.1, read on the forward strand.
GGGCTGCAGGCGCAGGGCTGGCGGGAAGCTGCCGGGCACTACGGCGAGGAGGGCTCGTACCTCTCCGTGGCAGACATCGTGGATTCGGAGTCCCTCACCAAGGTGCGGGCCAGCAAGCAGGCCGCGAAGGCGGCTGCCAAGGCAGCAAAGGGCTGACCGGCCGCTCCCTCGCGGCTTAGCGCCGCAGCGTTGGCCCGCTGCAGCGCTGGTTGCGGCACCCCCGCCATCTTCTGCAACGATGTATGGCAGGAACTGGCGGAACCACACGAAGGAGCCATGATGGCGGTCACCATGAACGACGTTGCGAGGGCGGCCGGAGTGTCGCTCAAGACCGTTTCCAACGTGCTCAATGACTACGAGTTCATCCGGCCTGCCACCAGGCAGCGGGTCCTGGACGCCATCGGGGAGCTGGGCTATGAGGCCAACCTGACCGCCCGCAGCCTCCGGTCCGGGAAGACCAGGATGCTGGGGCTGGTCCTCTCCGACCTTTCCGCTCCCTACTATGCCGAACTGGCGTCAAGGTTGATGAAAGCGGCGTCCCGGCGCGGGTACCGGGTCCTGGTGGAACAGTCCGACGCCGCGGGCGAGGCGGAACTTAACGCCCTGCAGGGCCCGTTCCGCCAGCTCACCGACGGGCTGCTGTTCACTCCCTTGATGGTTGACGCGGACAGCATCGCCGCCCGCCTCGGCAAGAAGCCCCTGGTCCTGCTGGGCGAACACATCCTGGATCCCCGGTTCGACCTGGTCACCATGAAGAACGGGGAAGCGGCTGCAGCCCTGACCACCCACCTGCTGGCCGGCGGCCGCCGTCGGATTGCCGTGGTTGGTGCCCGCCCCGGGGAGTCCGCGGGCAGCGCCGGGCTGCGGCTCAACGGCTACCGCAAGGCGCTGGACGATGCAGGGATCCCGTTTGATCCGGCACTGATCGCGCCCTGCGAGTGGCGGCGGGACGGCGGAGCGGCGGCCGTGGCCGGGCTCCTGGACAGCGGCGTGAAGTTCGACGCCGTCTTCGGCCTGAACGATGTCCTCGCCTTGGGAGCCATGCACGAGCTGCTGATCCGCGGCGTGCGGGTTCCGCAGGAGGTGGCCGTGGCGGGCTTCGACGACATCGACGAGGCCCGGTTCGCCGCACCCTCGCTGACCACCGTCTCGCCCGGCATGGAGGAAATTGCGGAACGCTCCATCGGCCTGCTCATCGACAGGATCGAGGGGCTGGCCACGGAGGAACAGGGTGTGCACATCGAGGCCGGCTTCCAGTTGAAAGTCCGCGAGTCGGCACCGTAGGGGTTGTACCTTGCCGAGGTTTCGCCGGCAAGCCACGGGGTACGTTTCAGGACATGATCGCACTTCTTGTCATCGACATGCAGAACGCCTACTTCGAGGCGCCCGAACTTGCCGCGCAGCAGGAACAGTTGGTGGCCTCCTGCAACCGGCTGCTGGAGGCCTTCAAGGCGAGCGGCCACAAGGCCCTGATGGTGGGGACGGAGCACGAGCTGGACAAGTCAACCTGGACGCTGAACATGCTCGACGACGACCAGGGCTTCGTTTTCCGCGGCACCGGGCAGGCCCAGGCAGTGCCGGGGCTCGCCCTCGACGGCCTGCCCCAGCTGAACAAAACCCGGGACAGCGCCTTCGTGGGCACCAACCTCCTGTCCCGGCTGCGCAACTGGGGCGCGGACGAGGTGGTCCTCGCCGGAGTCTCCACCCACAACTGCATAGCCCAGACCGGCGCCGACGCCTTCGCCCACAACATCCGGGTCACCTACGCCAAGGACGCGATGGCCTCCGAGGACAGCCAGGACGCCGCGGACATGCTGCGCATCCTCTCCGCCAGCTACCGACAGCCCGTCCAGTCCACCGAGGAGATCCTGGCCCGGCTCACCACGTGAACCACCTGCCGCCGGTGTCTTGCCTGGACTGGAGAGCCGCCCATAACAAAGCCGTAACGTAGCCGAAACGTCCGCCGCCTACTGTAGGTCCCACGCCGTCCGCTGGCTGCCGAAGGGACCCTCATGCATTTGATGCCACGTGAGCAGGAAAAGCTTCTGATCGTGGTGGCCGCCGACCTTGCGCGCCGCCGCCAGGCCCGCGGACTCAAGCTCAATTACCCGGAAGCCGTGGCCATCATCAGCTACGAACTGATCGAGGGCGCCCGGGACGGCCGTACCGTCGCGGACCTCATGAGCTACGGGACCACCCTCCTCCGCCGCGAGGACGTCATGGAGGGCGTGCCCGAAATGATCCACGACGTGCAGGTCGAGGCCACCTTCCCCGACGGCACCAAGCTCGTCACCGTCCACGATCCCATCCGCTGAAGGGGCAGGCCATGATCCCAGGAGAATACGTCCTCCGCCCGGAGCCCGTGACGGCAAACGCAGGGCGGACGGCGATCGAGGTCGCCGTGACCAACACCGGCGACAGGCCCGTCCAGGTGGGCTCGCATTTCCACTTTGCCGAAGCCAATGCTGCCTTGTCCTTCGACCGGGAGGCCGCCTACGGCCGGCGCCTGGACATTCCCGCAGGCACCGCAGCGCGCTTTGAACCTGGGGACTCCCGGAGCGTGCGGCTGATCGAACTGGCCGGGCGCCGCGAGGTGTTCGGGCTCAGCAACGCTGTCAACGGAAAGCTCGACGGCGGCACCCGCCCGGAAGGGGACGTCCAGTGAGCTTCGAGATCCCACGCCGGCAGTACGCGGACCTGTACGGGCCCACCGCCGGGGACAAGATCCGCCTGGCGGACACCGAGCTGTTCCTCGAGATCGAACAAGACCTCACCGTCTACGGCGAAGAGGTGGTGTTCGGCGGCGGCAAGGTGATCCGCGACGGCATGGGCCAGAACGGCCAGGCTGTCCGCGATGAGGACATCCCGGACACCGTGATCACCAACGCCGTGATCCTGGACTACACCGGCATCTACAAAGCGGACGTGGCACTGAAGGACGGGCATATCTTCCGCATCGGCAAAGCCGGGAACCCGCAGATTACCGACGGCGTCACCATCACCCTCGGCGCCAGCACCGAAATCATCGCCGGCGAACGCAAGATCCTCACCGCCGGCGGCGTTGACACCCACATCCACTTCATCTCCCCGGACCAGGTCCCGACGGCGCTGGCGAGCGGCGTGACCACCATGATCGGCGGCGGCACCGGTCCGGCCGAAGGCACCAAGGCCACCACCGTGACGCCCGGGAAGTGGCACATCCAGCGGATGCTGCAGGCGGCCGAGGGGTTCCCCATGAACATCGGCCTCTTCGGCAAGGGCCACGCGTCCGCCGTCGAACCCCTGGCCGAGCAGATCCGCGCCGGCGCCATCGGACTCAAGGTCCACGAGGACTGGGGTGCCACCACCTCCTCCATCGACACCTCCCTGAAGGTGGCGGACGAGTACGACGTCCAGGTGGCCATCCACACCGACACCCTGAACGAGTGCGGGTTCGTGGAGGACACCATCCGCGCCATCGACGGACGCGTCATCCACACGTTCCATACCGAGGGTGCCGGCGGAGGCCATGCCCCGGACATCATCAAGATCGCCGGCATGCCCAACGTCCTGCCGGCCTCCACCAACCCCACGCTGCCCTACACCCGGAACACCATCGAAGAGCACCTGGACATGCTGATGGTCTGCCACCACCTCAACCCGGACATCCCCGAGGATGTGGCCTTCGCCGATTCCCGGATCCGTGCCGAGACCATCGCGGCCGAGGACGTCCTGCAGGACCTCGGCATCTTCTCCATCACGTCGTCGGACTCCCAGGCGATGGGGCGCGTTGGCGAGGTGATCACCCGCACGTGGCAGGTGGCGGACAAGATGAAGAGGCAGCGCGGTGTCCTGGAAGACCCCCGCGCGGACGGCTCCGCCGGCACCCACGGCAGCGCGGGCAGCGACAACTTCCGGCTCAAGCGCTACGTTGCCAAGTACACGATCAATCCCGCCATCGCCCAGGGGATTGCTGACTCCGTGGGCTCGGTGGAGGTGGGCAAGTTCGCCGACCTGGTGCTGTGGGACCCGGCCTTCTTCGGCGTCAAGCCCGAGCTTGTCCTCAAGGGCGGCCAGATCGCCTACGCGCTGATGGGGGACGCCAACGCCTCCATCCCCACGCCGCAGCCGCGCACCATGCGGCCCATGTTCGGGGCGTTCGGGAAGGCGGTGCAGCAGTGCTCCATCACCTTCCTGTCCAAGGCAGCCATCGACGCCGGTGTTCCCGGGGAACTCGGGCTGGAGAAGGTCATCCGGCCTGTCTCCGGCATCCGGTCGCTCACCAAAGCCGACCTGAAATATAACGACGCCACCCCGGACATCCAGGTGGACCCGGAAACCTACCAGGTGACGGTCGACGGCGAAGACGTCACCTGCGAGCCGTCCGACGTGCTGCCCATGGCCCAGCGCTACTTCCTCTTCTGATTTCATCCAAGCCCTCGGAGACCCAGTGATCATCGACAAAGTCCTCGGCAACCTGCACGAACTGCCGGACCCGCACACCTACGCGGGCGTGCACCAGGAAAAAGTGGTCCTCCCCAGCGCCCAGCTGGTCAAACGGATCCAGCGCGCGACGACGGACCACGGCAAGGAGATCGGCATCCGGCTGCCGTCCGGCTCCGGAGACCTGCGCGACGGCGACATCCTGCACGTCGAAGGGTCCAACATGATCGTGGTGTCCGTCCTGCCCACCGACGTCCTGGTGATTGCCCCGCGGAGCATCTCCGAAATGGGCGTCGTGGCCCACTCCCTGGGCAACCGGCACCTGCAGGCACAGTTCTTTGATGCTGCCTCGGAGTACGGGGCCGACGTCATGGTGTGCGCCTACGACCACACCGTCGAGGACTACCTCCGCCACAATGCCGTGCCCTACTCCCGCCAGGAACGCGTCATGCCTGTGCCTTTCCGCCATGCTGAACACTCGCACTAGTTCCAGCGTCACCTTGGGTACGGCGGCGGGTGAAGGGGGCTGTGCCCGTCCCCGGGCGCTCCCAACCCTCGCAAGCTCGGGCCGGGTCCCTCGCGCCAGTGGGCCCCCCGCGCGGCCCGCCACGCCGCAGCCCCCTTCACCCGCCACCGCCAGCGTCGGCAGTTACCAGCTGGCGCTCGCGCAGCTTACTGACTCGGCGCTTCCTACCGGGGCGTTTGCTCACTCTCTTGGTTTCGAGGGGTACATCGAGCGGGAGCTCGTGCTTGATGAGGGGTCTTTTGCGGTGTGGCTCGGTGCTTTTATCGGGCAGCAGTTGACGTACTCGGATGGGTTGGCTGTCCGGTTCCTCTATGAGGGGGTTGATGTTCTTGAGCTTGATGCCCTGCTTTCCGCCTGTCTTTTGCCGCGGCAGGTTCGGGAGGCTTCCGTCAAGATGGGGACCCGGTTGCTGGAGATCGGGGCGGAGGTCTTTCCCTCGGCGGAGCTGGAACTGTACCGGGACCTGGTGACCACCGGCAGGGCCGCCGGGCACCAGCCGCTGGCGTTCGCCGTCGTCGCACGTTCGCTGGGAGTGCCGCTGCAGGAGGCGCTCGCCGCCCACCTTTTCGCCACGGTCACGTCCCTGACGCAAAACGCCGTCCGCGCCATCCCGCTGGGCCAGAACGCAGGCCAGCGGCTGCTTCGGAAGGCGGCCGACGACGTTGCTGCCGCCGTCGAACGCATCCCGCACCTCACGCCCGACGACTTCGGGGCCGTGAGTCCCGGACTGGAAATTTCGCAAATGCGGCACGAACGCCAACGTGCCCGGATGTTCATGAGCTAACCGTGCCTTTAGGTACTGTGCTTTCAAATTCAGGAGGAACCATGGCTGAACCCATCAAGATCGGCATCGGCGGACCCGTCGGGGCGGGCAAGACCCAGCTCGTGGAGCGCCTCACCCGGCACATGAGCGGGGAGGTCTCCATGGCCGCCATCACCAACGACATCTACACCATCGAGGACGCCAAGATCCTCGCCGCCAACGGCATCCTCCCCGTGGACCGGATCATCGGCGTCGAAACCGGCGGCTGCCCGCACACCGCCATCCGCGAAGACACCTCCATGAACACCGCCGCCATCGAGGAACTCAAAGCCCGGCATCCGGACCTGCAGGTCATTTTCGTCGAATCCGGCGGCGACAACCTCTCGGCCACCTTCAGCCCGGAACTCGTCGACTTCTCCATTTACATCATCGATGTGGCCCAGGGCGAGAAGATCCCCCGTAAGGCAGGCCAGGGGATGATCAAATCGGATCTCTTCATCATCAACAAAACCGACCTCGCGCCGCACGTTGGGGCGGACCTCGCCGTCATGGAGCGGGATTCCAAAGAGTTCCGCGGGGCCAAGCCGTTCTGCTTCACCAACCTCAAGACCGACGAAGGGCTCGACAAGGTCATCGATTGGATCCGGCACGACGTCCTGATGCTTGACCTGGCGCAATGAGCACGACGGCGGTCGGGTCACCGATGGGCCGGCTTGAGTTGGGCGTCAGTCTGCGGGGCGGCCGGTCGGTTGCCGCGCGCCAGTTCCACGAGGGCGCCTTACGGGTACTTCGGCCGCACTACCTCGATGACTCCGGGCAGGTTTGCTATGTCGTCGTCAACCCTGGCGGGGCGTATCTTGGGGCGGATCTCTTTGTGCTTGATGTCGAGGTCTGTGAGGGTGCTGACCTGTTGCTGACCACGCAGTCCGCCACCAAGGTCTACCGGACTCCAGGGTCCTTTGCCGAGCAGCGGATGGCTGTCCGGCTGGGGGAGGGGGCCCGGCTGGAACTGGTGCCGGACCAGCTCATTGCCTACCGGGAGGCCAGCTACCGGCAACGGACGCACATTACTGTCCGGCCGTCGTCGTGCCTTGTCATGGCCGAGGTGGTGACGCCGGGCTGGTCTCCGGACGGTGCAGCCTTCCGGTACAAGGAAGTGCGGCTGCGGAACGAAATCCACGTTGAAACTGAAGGCGCCACCCAGTTGCTGGCGCTGGACAACCTGCTCATCCGGCCACCGTCGGGGGATGTCACAGTGCTTGGCTTCATGGAAGGCTTCAGCCACCTCGGGTCGCTCATCGTGGTGGACCCCCGCGTGGACCAGGCGCTCGCGGATGAGCTGCACGGCACCACATCCAACACTGATGCCCTGACCGGCATCTCCCTCACCCGCACAATCGCCGGCACCACGGGCCTGGTCCTGCGCTCGTTGTCGAACAGTACCGGGGAACTGAACCGCCACCTCGGGGCCTGCATCGCGCTCCTCCGGGAGCGGTGGCACGGGCAGGGACCACTGGACCTGAGGAAACACTGATGACGGCCCTCGGCAACATCACCACGCTGTACCGGGAGCGGGAAGCGCTGCCGCTGCGGACCCGCCTGCTGTGGATGTTCGGTGCCGTGGCCGCGCTGCATGCGGCCGCCGTCGTGCTCCTGCTCGCCGGGAACGCAGGCAAGGCAGGCGGAACCGGGGCACAGGCACTCACGTGGGGGCTGGTCCTGACCGCCTACCTCTCCGGCGTGAAGCACAGCTACGACTGGGACCACCTCGCGGCCATCGACAACTCCACCCGCAAATTCGTGGCGCAGCGGCAGGACCCGGTGAGTGTCGGGTTCGCGTTCAGCCTCGGCCACAGCTCCGTGGTGACGCTGGCCGGCGTGCTGGTGCTCGCAGGCGCCGCGGTGGTGGGGGAGTTCATGCAGGAAGGGTCCGCCGGGAACCTGGTGCTCGGGCTGGTGGGCAGCGGCGTGTCCGGGCTGTTCCTGCTGGCCATGGGCCTGTTCAACGGTTCGGCGTTTGCCCGCTCGGCCCGCGCCTACCGCCGGGCACGGACCGGGGCCGCGATCAATCCGCAGGACCTCGCGCCGCAGGGACTGGTTGCCCGCCTCCTGGCGCGACCGCTGGCCAGGGTGCGGCGGCCGCGGAACATCTATGTCATCGGCTTCCTGTTCGGGTTGGGCTTTGACACCGCCACCACCGTCGGACTGCTGATGATCACGACGGCGGCGTCGCTGGCCGGGGTGCCCGCGTTCGCCTTGCTGGCGCTGCCCCTCGCGTTCACCGCCGCCATGACCCTGTGCGACTCCCTCAACGGGATGGCCATGATGCGGATGTACCGTTCGGCCCTCGACGATCCGCAGCGGAAACTCGGCTTCAACGCCCTCGTCACCGGAATCTCGGCGGTCTCCGCCCTGTTTGTCGCGGTCATCACCCTGGGCGGCTTCGCCAACACAGCCTTCGCGCTGGAGGACCCCTTGACTGTGTGGCTGGGATCCGTTGACCTGGGCGACGCCGGCCTGCTGCTGGTGGCCCTGCTGCTGGCCGTCTGGGCAGCAGCAGCCCTGAAAGCACCGACGCAGGCAAAGCGGATGCAGGGCCGGCCCGCCCCCGGACCCTAGGCGGGTGCCGGCGCGACGGCCCGTGCGGCAGGGCGGCTCAGGCGGCCACCCGGCCCCTGCCCTTGGCGTGCGTCCGGCTCTTCCCGGGAACTGGGCGGTGTCGTTTTCCATGGGGCCCGGACAGGACCTGTCCGCCGTCGGGCACCGTTGCGTCCGCTTCCAGACGGGCGCCGTGCTCAATCGTCACGCCGGAGCCGATCCGGGAATGGCTCCCGATGTGCACCCGGTTACCCACGACGGCGCCGCGGCCAATGCGCACACCGTCGCCGATCACCGTCCGCTCGCCCACTGTCGCGTCGCGGTCAATCCAGCTGCCGTGTCCGATCCGGCACCCCGGCCCGATCCGGGCGCCGCCCTCCACGTACGTCATGGCGCCAATCCGGGCGCTCTCGGCCACAACGGCGCCGGGCCCAACAAGCCCGCCGCCGTTGGCATGCCGGACGTACCGGGTGACCTTCCCGGCGTCGTCTTCCACTGATACAAACTTCGCGGTCATTCAATCCCTCGTTCGAATGAGCGGAACTTTCCGCACATTCAGTTAACGGCGCGGAACTCAAGACGATTCCCGAACGGCGACGATCAGTCTGCTACGGCAGGTCCTTTCCGGGCTGTGCACCTTCAGCCTGCTCAGGGGCTGCCTCCTGCTCTGTCAGCTGCAGGACGGTTCCCTGGAAGGCGGGCAGTTCGAGGAAGAAACTGCACAGGTCATCCACCTGGCCAACAGCGTCGCCGCTGAAGAGGTCGTGGACAGCGGCACCCGGCACCAGGTGGCTGGACTGGATGCTGCCGGCAATATCCTGGTCCGAGAAGTTCAGCACGGTGACCCCCAGGGCGCCGCTTTCCAGCCGGATGACCATCACCAGCAGGCCGCGGTTGGAAACGTCCGGAACATCGAGCAGGGCCCCTGTGGCTATGCCGTTTTCTTCGCGCACAGCGAGGATCCGCTGGAGCCTGCTGGCGTAGGAGTCCGGGTTCTTCAGCTGCTCGGGAAGGGGGCCGTAAAGGCTGCGCGCCCGGGGCATGCCCGAGGAGGACACTTCCGCGTCCGGGCTGGTGCCCATGATGTCGTGGGCCCCGCGGTTGATCCAGCGGGTGTCGCCCTGGGCGGTGAGTTCCTCGACGCTCTTCCGGTCCAGCGCGGTGATGCCGGCCAGGTCCCAGCCGGAAAGGGCGAAGACGCCCGGCTGGAGGGCGTTGAACATCGAGAGGAGGATGTGCACGTCCAGGACCCGCGCTTCCTCTTCGGAAGTGATGGCATCAGGGTCCCGGATTCCCAGCGCTGCCATGATGAAGCTAACTGTTGTGCAGGCGATGCCGTTGGTGGTGAACACCGCGTTGTAGGGGGCGTTCTCGCCGGTCAGCCGCTCGCGCATGGTCTGCTGCACCTGCTCCGCGAGCTGCGCCCCGGTGAGCTCCTGGCCGTTGAGCTCGAACATCTCGTCCCGGTGCCCGGCAGCGAAGTGCATCAGCTCGTAGGTCAGCTCATCATGGTTTTGCAGCGCATGCACGAGTGAAGCCTGGTCCACGCCGATCTCCATTGAGAGGCGCAGGGTCAGCCGCAGGAGTTCGGTGTCCGCAGTGACAAGCGCGTAGTGGTAGGCCGGCCTGGTGATGAAGTCGTAGGAAAGGTCAGGGCCTGCTTCGGAGGTCGCCTTGATGTCGTCGATGGTCAGGTTAAGCTCCTGGAAGGAGAACCCGCCCACCTTCCGGATCATGGAGCCAATGAGCTGGTTGGCCGCCTCGGACAGCGGATGCCCCTCGGACCAGCCCGGCTGCTCCTCGGCACTTTTTTCCACGCCGAGGAATCCGTTGGCGTCCAGCCTGAGGGCACCGGTGCCCAGGTCGACCAGGGAATGCAGCGCATCGCCCACCACCAGGCGCATCCCCGCGAACGTGGGGTCCAGCCAGTTGATGGACGGCTGTCCTGCCTTGAAGTAGTGCAGGTAGACCCAGCGGCGCGTTTTACCGGTGGTGTCAACGATCGGCCGGGTTGCGCTCCAGTTCGTTTCCTTGACGCCGGGCTCATAGAAGATGACCCGCTGCAGCCGGCCAATGATGTACCCGGCCTTCTGCAAGGCCTGTTCGGCGTCCGGGCTCAGGTTTACCGAGTCCTGCCCTTCGGGGACCTCCGGCAGCAGGTGCCAGTCCTCCTCCGGGATGTCCACCATGTGGTAGATCCCCGGGTAGTCCCGGAAGTTCATTTCGGCGAGGCGGAAGTCCGCTCCCTTGCCCGTGTGCCCCGGGACGATGTCGTCAATGATGGTGCCGCCGTGGTCGGCAGCGACCTCGCACATCCGGCGGAATTCATCCTCCGTGCCGAACACAGGGTCGATCGCCATGCTGATCCTGTCGAAGTGGCCGTCCACGCTGGGTGTCTGGGACCAGCCGCTGATGCCGCCCGCCAGTTTGACCGGGCCCGTGTGGATGGCGCGGATGCCTATCTGGCTGAAGGCTTCCCACATGGCCGGATCACCGAGGGCCGAGAGGAAGGACTGGCTGGACCTGGTGATGAAGGACAGTGGATATGCGGTGAACCATACCGGCGCACGTTCAACGGCGGCCCGGGGATTCGGATGGGCGTAGGAGTTCTGCCACATGCTGGCCTGTCCCGAGAGTTGCCGGGCCAGCGTATTGGCGTCGCCCAGCATTGCCTGGTTCCGCAGCCACTCGACGTAGGCCGCATTGCGTCCATCGAATTCGAAGGACGGCCTGGTGGCGAAGTACTGGCGGCGGCGGGCAGTGGGGCGCAGCGCCTTGGGCCGGGCAGGATAGAACTGCTCGTCGAAATTGACGTCCGGTTCCACCGAGGGTTCAACAGTTACCGGAGTAGCTTCCTGGTCATCACCCGCAACGGTCTCCGCTTCATAAACACCGTCGCTGGCCATCGGTTCCCGCATACAGTCCTCTTTCTAACGTTGATTCCGCGGTCCCAAGGCGCGCTGCCTGACACCCTTCCCATAGTCCCAGTACCCGGGGGTGCCGAGACTATTCGGGGCGAACTACGAAACTACCAAGAAATGGCTAGGCCACAAGGTTGGCCGCGGCAGTGTCCATATGTTCCCGGATGGTTTTCCGGGCCAGCGAGGCGTCGCCGGTTTCGATGGCCGCCACAATATCGTGGTGCCGGTCCACGCTCATGTTCTTGACGCCCTTTTCGAGCCCGGCGAACATGATGGACATCCTGATGGACCCTTCCAGCGCTTCCCAGGTGTGCAGGAGTGTCTCGTTGCCCGTGAGCCGGCACAGCGTGCGGTGGAATTCCAGGTCGGATTCGACGCGCTGCTGCAGGCCTTCCTTCTCGGCTGCCTTCATCGCATCGATGGCCGAGCGGAGGGATGAGATGACGTTTTGGCGGTCCGGCAGTTCACAGAGCTCTCGGGCGGCCAGTGACTCGAGGGCGGCGCGAACTGTGTAGATGTCGCGGATCTCTTTTGCGTCCAGGTGCCGGACGGAGAGCCTGCCGCGCGGCCCGGCGGAGACCAGGCCTTCCTGTTCAAGCTGGCGCAGGGCTTCGCGCAGGGTTCCCCGGCTGATCTGCAGCATCTCGGAGAGTTCGGTTTCCACCAGGTGGCGGCCCGGTTCAAGTTCACCGCTGGTGATCGCGGTGCGCAGAGCCGAGAGCGCCTGTTCGCGCAGGCTTTTCTTTTGCAGTCCCAGCAGCGGGGCGGTCAGTCCGGCCATGGCCTCTGTCCTCAATGTTGTAAGTCGACTGTTTACAGTCGGTAGTAGTTTCGATAGTACGGCAGAAAGCACGGCTCCGGCCGGGACCGGTGCCGTGCTTTCTGCGTTGCGGCACGGATTCTAGCCGAGTTCGGCGAGGACCTTTGCCACGATGCGGTCCACGGCCAGGCCGTAGCGGTCGTGCAGGGTGGGCAGTGCACCGGCGTCCAGGAACCGGTCCGGAAGTGCCACGGGCACCACCCGCTTGCCGAGCCCTGCTGTGACCACTGCGGAGGCGACGGTTTCGAACAGGCCGCCCACCACCGAGTGGTTCTCCAGGGTGACGGCGAGCCGGTCGGTGTTGATCTCCTTGAGGACGGTTTCGGCGTCGAACGGCTTGATGGTGGGGGTGTGCACGACGGCGACGTCCACGTTGTGTGCCGCCAGGGCCTTTGCTGCCTGCAGGGCCCGCATGGTCATCAGCCCGGAGGAGATGAACACGACGTCGTTGCCGCCGCGCAGGACCTTGGCCTTGCCGAGTTCGAACGTGTAGCCGTATTCATCCAGCACGGTGGGGACGTTGCCGCGCAGCAGGCGCAGGTACGTGGGGCCGTCGGAAGCGGCGAGCTGCGGGACTGCCTGTTCGATGTCGATCGAGTCGCACGGGTCCACGATGGTCAGGTTGGGCATGCCGCGGAAGATCGCCATGTCCTCGGTGGCCTGGTGGCTGGGGCCGTACCCGGTGGTCAGGCCGGGCAGGCCGCCCACGATGTTGACGTTCAGGTTCGGCTCGGCCGCGTCCAGGCAGAGGAAGTCGTAGGCGCGGCGGGCGGCGAACACCGAGTACGTGGACGCGAACGGGACGAGCCCGGTTTCGGCCAGGCCGGCGGCGGCGCCGAAGAGCAGCTGCTCGGCCATGCCCATCTGGAAGAACCGTTCGGGGAAGGCCTTGGCGAAGATGTGCATGTCCGTGTACTTGCCCAGGTCCGCGGTGAGGCCGACGATCTTGTCGTTCTCCTGCGCGGCCTTGACCAGGGCGTGCCCGAACGGTGCGGACGCGGTCTTCTGGCCGGGGTCGGCGAAGGAGGCGATCATCGCCGAGGTCTTCAGCTTCGGCTTCGGCTTCGCCGCTGTTGCGGTGTCGGGGGCCTCGGTGGTGGCGCTCATGCTGAAGCCTTTCCTTCGTAGCCGGCGGTGAGCTGCTCGCGGCAGATTTGCCATTCGTGTTCGTCGATGCGCATGAAGTGGGCCTTCTCGCGCTCCTCCAGCAGCGGCACCCCGCGGCCCACCTTCGTGTCGCACAGGATCACCGAGGGGCGTCCGACGGCGGCGGCCTGGGCGGCTGCATTGTCGAACGCTGCCAGCAGCGCGCCGACGTCGTTCCCGTCCACCCGCTGCGTGTACCAGCCGAAGGACTCCCATTTCTCGGTCACCGGCTCGGTGCGGAGCACTGTGTCCGTCTTGCCGTCCGCCTGCAGGGCGTTGATGTCCACCATCGCGGTGAGGTTGCCCAGCTGGTGGTGGTGCGCACCCATGGCAGCCTCCCAGGTGGAGCCTTCGTCCAGTTCGCCGTCGGAGAGGAAATTGAAGACGCGGGCGCCGGAGCCCTGGTAGCGCAGGCCCAGGGCCATGCCCACGGCAATGGTGAGGCCGTGGCCCAGGGAGCCGCCCGAGATTTCCATGCCGGGCGTGTAGGTGGACATCCCGGACATCGGCAGCCGGGAATCGTCCGAACCGTAGGTTTCCAGCTCTTCGACCGGGACGATGCCGGCCTCGGCGAGGGCGGCATAGTGGCCGATTGCGTAGTGCCCGGTGGAAAGCAGGAACCTGTCCCTGGCCTCCCAGTGCGGATCCTCCGCCCGGAAGCGGAGCTGGTCTCCATAGACCGCGGCCAGCATGTCAGCGGCCCCCAGGGCCTGGCCGACATAGCCCTGGCCCTGGACCTCGCCCATGTTCAGGGCGTGGTGCCGGATGCGGTAGGCCGCGGCGCTGACCTGCGCCAACCGGTCCTGGACGATTCCTGTGGACATTGCTGTCTCCGTGTTCGATTCGTGGGTGATGGTCATCAGACAGTTACCGAATGCGGGGTGCTTTTGGTGGCCTCATCAGCCAGCTGGCGTTCGCGCTTGCCCCAGGTCTCCCGGGTGACGAGGGCGGCCCAGAGGCCGATCGCTGCGTAGAAGCTGAAGAGGAGCGCCGGGCCCATCCAGCCGAGGGCTACGAACAGCAGGGTGGTGACGAAGGGCGTGAAGCCGGAGACCATGGCTGAGATCTGGTACGCCAGGGACGCTCCGGAGGAGCGGGTCTTGGCCTGGAACAGTTCCGGGAACCACGGACCCTGGGCGCCGGCAAGCGAGTTCTGGCAGACGGCGTAGGAGATGACGATCGTGGCAATGACGAAGATGAACAGCCCAGTGTTCACCATCAGGAACATGGGGATGCCGAACAGGGCAGCGAACGCTGTGGACCAGATGTACAGGGGCCGGCGGCCGACGCGGTCCGTGAGGCGGGCCCAGGCCATGGTGGCGAAAATGCCGATGAACGAGGCGATGCAGAGGGCCACCAGGGTTTCGGTCTTGTTGGCGAGCTGCTGGGTGTGCAGGTAGGAGATCATGTACGTGACGGACACCGCGTAGCCTGCAGTCTCGGCAATGCGCAGGCCGATGCCGCGGACAATGCTCCGCCAGTCGGTCCGGATGACCTCGGTGATGGGCGACTTAACAATGGAGCCGCTCTCCTTGACCTCGTCGAAGACGGGGGACTCCGGCACCTTGGAGCGGATGATCAGGCCGACGGCGACCAGCACGATGCTTGCGAGGAACGGAACACGCCACGCCAGTTCACCGCCGAGGTTAACGCTGACCAGGAAGACGAGGTTGGCCAGGAGGAGGCCCACGGGGAAGCCGGCCTGCACTATGCCCGTGTACTTGCCCTTGGACTTCCAGGGCGCATGCTCGTAGCTCATGAGGATGGCGCCGCCCCATTCCGCACCGAAGGCGAGGCCCTGCACGATGCGGACAAACACCAGCAGCGCGGGAGCCAGCAGGCCAACCTGTTCGTAGGTGGGCAGCAGGCCGATCAGGAACGTGGCCACACCCATCAGGATCAGGGAGGCGACCAGGACGGGCTTGCGGCCCACCTTGTCACCGAGGTGGCCGCCGATGATGCCGCCGATGGGGCGGGCGGCGAAGCCGACGCCGAGGGTGGCGAATGCTGCAAGCGTTCCTGTTACGGGATCGCCCGTGGGGAAGAAGGCTGTTCCGAAGTAGAGGGCCGCAGCGGTGCCGAAGCCGATGAAGTCGTAGGTTTCGATGACGGCGCCCACTCCAGAGCCGATAGCGACGCGCTTTGCATCCTTGGTGCCGTGAACGTGTCCACGCATTTTTAGAGCTTCGTTGCTCATGGTGTTTCCCTTTCGAAAAGCGGTCCGAGGGGATTCGGCCGCTGTCGACTGTTAACAAATGATATCCCCAGTGTGACCTGCCTCATGCTGACTGTCAACAGTCAATGTTGGAAGTTGACTGTTGACAGTGGATGGGCCTACAGTGATTCACATCACCACCCGCTCATCCAGAGGATCAACGACGATGTTCAACTCCCGACTCGGCTGCTCGTCCATCAGCTTCAGGCACCAGGACCTGCCGGCCGCCCTGCGGACCATCAGCGGCCTGGGCTTCGAGGAGATCGATCTCGGCGCCCTCCCCGGCGTGTGCGATCACGTTCCGTACACCCTGGATGCGGCGGCCGTTGACGCGGTAACAGCCGAGGTTGCTGCTTCCGGGCTGCGGGTCCGTTCCGTCAACGGGGATATCGGCGACCTCAATGCCGTACTCGACGCCGGACAGCAGGCAGCCCGCGAGCGGCACCTGGAGGCGCTGCTGACCCTCACGCGGAATACCGGCGCGAAAGCGCTGGTCCTCCCGTGCGGTGCCCTCAGCCACGAACCTGTTCGGAGCCTTGGCGAGGACCTGGACCTTATTGCCGCCCAGCTCACCCACGCGGGGCAGCGCGCGGCGGAGTCCGGCGTCGAACTCTGGACAGAATCCCTGCACTTCCTGCGGTTCTGCTGGAACCTCGAACGCGCGGAACTGCTGGCCCAGCGGCTGGCGGGCACCGGCGTCGGAATTGTCATGGACTTCAGCCATATCGTCGCCGCCGGCGAAGACCCGCTGGAGTACCTCGAATCCCGGAAGGGCAGTATTTCCCACGTCCATCTCCGGGATGCCGTGCCGGGCAACATCAACCTCAGCATCGGCAACGGCAACGCCGACTTTGCCGCAGGGCTGCGCCGGCTTGCGGCCGACGGCTACGGGGGGCACTTCTCGCTGGAGCTCGAAACCAGGGACGTCACCCATGACGAACGCCCCGCAGCGGCAGCCAAAGCCGCGAGCTTCATCACCGACCTCATCTGACCATCGACACCCACTTCAACAATCCAAACGATTCAAGGGAGCATCATGACCACCATCCAGCGCACCGCCGTCCTCACCGGGGCAACCTCGGACCGGGGCATCGGCATCACCACCGCCCGCCGCTACGCACGCCAGGGCTGGGCGGTGGTGATCCTGGACCTCGACGGCGAGAAGTCCGCCAAGGTCGCCGCCGAAATCGGCAATGAATTCAACGTCCCCGCCTTCGGCCACGAGATCGACGTCGCCAACGAAGCGTCCGTCACCGCAGCCCAGGCCGCCGTCGCCGCCGAGGTCGCCTCCGGCAACCTGCCGCCGGTAGGCGCACTGGCCAACATCGCCGGCATCACCTCGCCGGTCCCGTTCCTGGAAACCACCCTTGAGCTCTGGCACAAGGTCATGGATGTCAACGCCACCGGCACGTACCTGGTCACCAAGGCATTCCTGCCGGACATGATCGACAACGGCTGTGGACGCATCGTGAACATGTCCTCGGTCTCCGCCCAGCGCGGCGGCGGCGTGTTCGGCAAGGTTCCCTACTCCGCCGCCAAGGCCGCCATCCTGGGCTTCACCAAGGCCCTGGCCCGCGAACTGGGCGCCACCGGCGTGACCGTCAACGCCATCACCCCCGGCGCCGTGGACACCAACATCCGCGTGGGCAGCACCGAGGAGCAGGAGGCCGCCATCAACGCCGGCATCCCGCTGGGCCGGAACGCCACCACCGAGGAAGTAGCCGCGGTGATCACGTTCCTTTCCTCCGAGGACTCGGCCTACCTCACCGGAACCACCATCGACATCAACGGCGGCAGCCACATCCACTAGGCAGCCGCCTCCCCTCAACAGTCCCTAAGCCCGCCCCGGAACCCACGGCAGAGAGCACATCATGACAAAAATCTTCAACGATCCCTCGGAATTTGCCGAGGAGGCCCTGGCGGGGTTCTGCGATGTCCACGCGGACCTGGTTCGCCAGGTTCCAGGCGGCGCCGTGCGGCGCCTCCGGCCCCCGCGGCCCAAGGTTGCCGTCCTGGCGGGCGGCGGCTCCGGGCACTACCCGGCCTTTGCCGGGCTGATCGGCGCCGGCTTCGCCGACGGCGCGGTGGTGGGAAACATCTTCACCTCGCCCTCCGCGCAGCAGGCCTACATGGTGGCCAAGGCCGCAGAGTCCGGCGCCGGCGTCGTTTTTACCTACGGGAACTACGCCGGCGACGTCATGAACTTCGGCATGGCCAGCGAGCGCCTGGCTGCAGAGGGCATTGCCGTGGAGAACGTCCTGGTGACTGACGACATCGCCAGCGCACCGCCGTCGGAATCCGCCAAGCGCCGCGGCATCGCCGGTGACTTCACCGTCTTCAAGGCGATGGGGGCCGCAGCCGAGGCCGGCGCGGACCTCGCCGAAGTGGTCCGCCTGGGCCGGAAGGCCAATGACCGGACCCGCACCATCGGCAGCGCGTTCTCCGGCTGCACCTTCCCCGGCGCGGAATCGCCGCTGTTCTCCCTGCCCGACGGACAGATGGGACTGGGCCTGGGCATTCACGGGGAGCCCGGACTGTTCGACACCGCGCTGCCGCCCGCAAAGGAGCTGGGCCGGGAACTGGTGGCACGCCTGCTCGCTGAAACTCCGCCCGACGCCGGCGAACGGATAGCGGTCATCCTCAACGGGCTCGGCTCCACCAAGCACGAGGAGCTCTTCGTTCTCTGGGGCACCGTGGCGCCGCTGCTCCGTGCCGCCGGGTACAGCCTGGTGATGCCCGAGGTCGGGGAACTCGTCACCAGCCTCGACATGGCCGGGGTGTCGCTCACCGTCACCTGGCTGGACGAGGAACTGGAACCGCTGTGGCTTGCCCCGGCGGAAACACCCGCCTACCGCCGCGGCAACGCGGTCCGGGAGGCCGGCACCGTGGCGGCCGGAGGAGCGTCCGACGACGACGTGGCCTCTGCCGCGTTCGTTGCCACCGACGCCTCCCGGCAGTACGCCGCCGCGGGCTTTGCCGCGCTGGAAGCCACGCAGTCCGTCCTGCACGACGCCGAGGAGCGGCTCGGCAGGATGGACGCCATCGCCGGAGACGGTGACCACGGGCGCGGCATGGTGCGCGGGATCGACGCCGCTGCCGCGGCTGCATCCGCTGCCCTCGCCCAGGGCGCCGGAGCGGGCGATGTGCTGGCAGCCGCCGGTGATGCCTGGGCCGACAAGGCGGGCGGAACGTCCGGCGTCCTGTGGGGAGCGGGATTGCGGGCTCTTGGTGAATCCCTTGGAAACAGTTCGACGCCGGAACCCGCGCAGCTGGCAGCGGCGGTCAGGGCATTCGCGGACCGGATCGTGCAGCTGGGGAAGGCGGAGACAGGCGACAAGACCATGGTGGACGCGTTGCTGCCGTTCGCCTCTTCCTTTGCCGGGCTCGTGGCAGAAGGCGTGGAGCCGGGCCGGGCGTGGGAGGACGCGGCCCGCGACGCGACGGCAGCCGCCGAGGCGACAGCCGGCCTGCTGCCGCTCAAGGGCCGCGCCCGCCCTTTGGCGGAAAAGAGCCTGGGCACACCGGATCCCGGAGCGACCTCGCTGGCCATGATCTTCACCGTCATGGGCCCGCACCTCACCGCCGCCGTATCCAGCGAATCCGTGG
The DNA here is from genome assembly GCF_034258515.1 of Pseudarthrobacter oxydans. NCBI lineage: Bacteria > Bacillati > Actinomycetota > Actinomycetes > Micrococcales > Micrococcaceae > Pseudarthrobacter > Pseudarthrobacter oxydans. The sequence continues at coordinate 418,190 of NZ_CP139438.1, forward strand.
GAGCACGGCAATGAACACTGAAGGACGAGCCATGGGACTGAGACTTGTTGTAGGCGCGGACGAGGCGGGAGTCGATTACAAGGACAAGGTCCTTGAGGACCTCCGGCAGGATCCCAGGGTCAGGGAAGTGATCGACATTGGCGTCAACCGGTCCGATGCTCCGGATGACTTCACCAGGCCGTACCCATATGTGGGTATCACGGCTGGCGAAATGATCAGGGACGGCGCCGCGGACCGGGCCATCCTCTTCTGCGGCACCGGAATCGGCGTGGCCATCGCGGCGAACAAGGTGGAAGGAATCAGGGCCACTGCCGCCCACGATTCTTTCTCCGTGGAACGCTCCATCCTGTCCAACGACTGCCAGGTCCTCACCATGGGCCAGCGCGTGGTGGGCATCGAACTCGCCCGCCGGCTGGCCAAAGAGTGGATCGGTTACACCTTCGATCCGGCCTCCGCGTCCGCGGGAAAGGTCAAGGTCCTCACGGATTTCGAGGCTTGCTGAGCGCGGTCCCGCTGCAGGAAGCAGGCCACGATGCTGATCAGGGCGGCATTCGACAGTAAAGTTTAGAGGGCCCGCACCAGCGGGCAACGCCAAGGGCAGGAGCCAGGATGGGCCGCAGGACACTCGTCGACGATCTTGTCGACGGCCTGCTTGACGACATACTGGCAGGCAAGCTAAAACCACACGATGCCATCCCGCCCGAAGCGGACATAGCAAAGGCGTACGACGTCAGCCGGCTCACGGTCCGCGAGGCGCTCAAGGCGCTGAGGGCGCAGAACATCCTCTACGTCAAGGCGGGGCGCGGAACCTTCGTGAACCCGTCGGACAACTGGACCGGCCTGGACGCGATCTTCAAGGCCGCCTCGCATGGAAACGGCGCGGACCAGGTGTCCGTGGGACTGATCGAAATGCGGCGCATGGTGGAAACGGGCGCGGCGTCCCTGGCCGCCAAGCGCCATACTCCCGAGCATGCCCGGCAAATGGAGCAGTGCATCGCGGATATGAAGCGCTTCCACGAGGCCGGGGACCTGGACCGCTTCGTCGACGCTGATATAGCGTTCCACGATGCTGTGCTCAGGGCCTCGGGGAACCCCTTCGTGCGGGCCCTCTTCGCGCAGTTGGGACAGTTGCTCTACATGACCCGGCGCGAGACCTCGGCCGTGCCCGAGATCCAGCTCCATGCGATCGAATACCACCAGAAGGTCATGGACAGCATCCTCAGCGGTGATGCCGAACTTTCCCGCCGGGTCATGGATGATCATATGGAGCAGACGTACCGCGACTACGAGCGCTACGTCCAGCACCCTGAATCGCACGGCTAGTTTCCAGGCGCCCCGGTTCCAGCGACACACCATCGCCGGTGGACGGCGCCCATTTTCGGGCGGCTTGACGTAATCCGGATCACCCTTCTATGATCTTTCTCATGTTGCTTCGTCAGATGTCAGACATCAGACCCAAATAGCAAGCAGACGGAATATCCCCATTTCCCTCGGAAGCGCCGCCCCCAATGCGCCGCTTCCGCCAGATAGAAGGTCGACGATGACTTCACTCTCCATGCCGTCCGCAGGACTGGGCGAACTCGGCGAGCGCACGCTCCGCAAGGTTCGCCGCCGCGTCATGCCGCTGATTGTCCTGCTTTACTTCATTGCCTACCTTGACCGCAATAACGTGGGCTTCGCCAAACTCACCATGAGCGAGGACATCGGCCTCACCGCCGCCGCCTACGGCCTTGGTGCCGGCATCTTCTTCCTGGGCTACGCCCTGCTGGAAGTTCCCAGCAACGCCGGGATGTACCGCTTCGGCGCCCGCAAGTGGCTGGCCAGAATCCTTATCACCTGGGGCATCTTTGCCAGCGCCATGGCGCTGGTCAACGGGGAAAGCACCTATTACATCATCCGGTTCCTGCTGGGTGCGGCCGAAGCCGGCTTCTTCCCCGCGATCCTCTTCTACCTGACCCTGTGGTTCCCCGCCGCCCAGCGCGTCACGGTCCTGGGCATCTTCATCCTCGCCCAGCCCATTTCCAACGCCCTCGGCGCCCCGGTCTCCGGCCTGCTGCTGCAGATGGACGGCATCATGGGCCTGCACGGCTGGCAGTGGCTCTACATTATCGAGGGCATCCCCGCCATCCTGCTCGGCCTGCTGACCCCGATGCTGATGACCGACCGTCCCCGTGACGCCAAGTGGCTCAGCACTGAAGAACGCGAATGGCTCGCCACCACCATGGACGCCGAACTTGCCGCCAAATCCAAGGGCGGCAGCCACAACTTCCTGGCCGGCCTCAAGGACAAGCGCACCCTGACCTACTCGGCCCTGTACTTCGGCCTGGTCTGCGGCATCTACGGCCTGGGCCTCTGGATGCCCACCATTGTGGCCGCCCTTGGCAAGTTCTCCACCGCCGAGGTGGGCTTCATTGTCCTCATTCCGTACTCCATTGCCGCGGTCTTTGTGTACTTCTGGAGCAGGCGGGCGGACCGCACGGGCAAGCGCGCCTGGCACTCCTCCGTCAGCATGGTGCTGGCCGGCATGGGCCTGCTGGCCGCGGGCTACCTGCTTCCGGTCAACCCCATCCTTGCCCTCATCGCCCTGACCGCTGCGGCGATGGGCATCTACGGCGCCATTGCACCGTTCCTGTCCATGCCGTCCGCCGCGCTCACCGGAGCTGCTGCCGCATCCGGGCTGGCGCTGGTGAACTCCCTCGGCAACCTCGGCGGCTTTGTGGCCCCGTACGCCGTGGGCCTGCTCAAGGACGCCACCGGCAACAACCAGAGCGGACTGCTCTTCCTGTCCTTCTGCCTGTGCGTCACGGCAGTGGCCACGTACTTCTACGCCCGGAAGCGGCCTGAGGGCGACGCCGCACTGGACCCGGCAGTTGCCGCTGCGGCAGAAGTCAACGCAGCCAAAGTCTCCTGACCCCGAACCCTGACGAAAGATACACCTGTGACAACCACACCATTTCCTGCCGACCGAACCGTCGTACTGACCGGGGCTGCCTCTGCCCGCGGCATCGGCCGCGCCACGGCGGACCTGATGGCCAGCGAGGGCTGGTCCATCGCGATCCTCGACATCAACGCCGAAGACGCCAAAGCCGCGGCTGCGGAAATCGGTTCCAACCGTGCAGTGAAGGCAATCGGAGTCGGCGCGGATGTTTCCGACGCCGCCTCCGTGGACCGGGCCATCAGCGAAATCGAAGACTCGCTGCCGCCCATCGTTGCCCTCGCCAACCTTGCCGGCATCAGCTCGCCCACAACCTTCATGGAGACCACCGTGGAGGAGTGGGACAAGGTGTTCGCCATCAACATGCGCGGAACCTTCATCGTGTCCCAGCGCGTCCTCAAGGGAATGATTGAGCGCAAGCTCGGACGCATCGTGAGCATCTCCTCGATTTCCGCCCAGCGCGGCGGCGGCACCTACTCCAAGGTGGCCTACAGCGCCTCCAAGGCTGGAATCATCGGCTTCACCAGGGCCCTTGCCCGTGAAGTGGGTGAGTTCGGCGTTACCGTCAACGCGATCGCACCCGGTCCCATCGACACCGACATCATGGGCGGCACCCTCACCGAGGAACGCAAGGCCCAGATGTCGGAGGGCATCATGATGGGAAGGGTGGGTACCCGCGAGGAAGTGGCCGCCCTGATTTCCTTCCTGCTCGGGAAGGACGCCGGCTACATCACCGCCGCGACCTACGACATCAACGGCGGCCTGCAGGTCAGCTGACCTCACAGCCGTGATTCACAGCAGAAGCGCCCCGGCGGGTTCCGTCCGGGGCGCTTCTGCTGTGCCCGTGCCCGGGCATCTGCATCCTGCAGATCCGCATCCGCATCCGGGACATCCCCGCCCTGGCGTCCGGGGGCTGGGCTTCCCGGGTGCCGGTTCCTACACTGGGGTGATGATCACAGTCACCGGAAGTGTGGAAACCAAACTGTCCGCAGACAAGGCCTTTGCCTTCCTGAGCGCGTTCGAGAACACCAGCGAGTGGGACCCCAACACTCCGGTGATGGAAAAGCTGACGCCCGGCCCGGTCGCGGTGGGGCACCGGTACCACGCCGAGTCCGAGTTCCGTGGCAAGCGCCAGTCACTGGAGTACGAGGTCATCGAGCTGACTGAAAACCACATCAAGCTCCGTGGCGAGAACAAATCCGTCACGGCCTTCGACTCCATCGACGTGAGTCCCGCCGCCCAGGGGTCGGTAGTGAAATACACCGCGGAGTTCAGCATCAAGGGGCCGGCCAAAATCGTCCAGCCGCTCCTGAAACCTGCCTTTATGTCCCTGCGGGACCCGGCGCTGAACGGGATCCGGGACACGCTCAACGCCCTGGCCGCCGCCTAGGCTTACGCCGTTACGCCGTGCTGCCCCGGGCATTCCCGGGTGCGCGGGCATGCGGTCGTCATGGTGGACACATTATGACTTTCCCGCAGGTAGGCTGGCATATACCGTTCGGCAGTGAGCGGCCAAGGCGTTCTTTAATGGACTACATGGCCTTTGTGCTGTTCGGGAGGGGGGAAGCATTGGCTCACGCCGAAGCCGCGAATGACGAAGTTTTCGCAGACGTCGCGCTGCATCTTCAGGACCTGGTGCTGGACAGTGCCGATGTTGACGAGTTCCTTCGGGACCTGGCCGGCTATGCCGCGGCACGGCTCAGCAGCCAGGACCGGGAAGTTTTCTGCGGCGTTGCCGTCGAAAGGCACAAGAAGGCCACCGCCATAGCCGGCAGCGATCCCTGCATCCGCACCCTCGACCAGCTCCAGGACAAGTACGGCTATGGCCCGGGCATCACCGCCATGCGCACCACGGACACCGTTCTGGTCCCCGATGTGAGCCAGGAAAAGCGGTGGCCCGCGTATGCGAGTGCCCTCTCCCGGCAGGGATTGTTCTCCGCTGTGAGTGTGCCGCTCGTGCTCGGCGAAGACATCCGTGGCGCGCTCAGCCTGTACTGCCGGCGGCTTCAGGCGTTCAGCAGCGAAGACATTGCCACGGCCCGGGCCTTCTCCGGACAGGTTTCAAAAAGCCTGCGGCTGGCCCTGCGGATCGGCAGGTTGCAGGACACCAGGGACAGCATGAGCGCGGCCATGAAATCACGGACTGTGATCGACCTGGCCACAGGTGCCATCATGGCCCAAAGCCATTGCAGCCAGCACCAGGCGTTCAGCGTGCTGCTGCAGGCATCCAACACACGGAACATGAAGCTCAAGGACGTTGCCGCAACCGTGGTTGCATCAATCCCCGGCAGTTCCGGCATCTCCACCTACTTCGACGAGTAGGGTTCCTGTGAGTCGCTGCGTGCCCGGGCCAGCAGGGAGCCACTGAACGGCGCGCGGGACAGCAGCCCTGCTGCAGCACAATGTTCGTTGACGGCCTGGGCCAAAGCGTCCCGGTCCTTTGGAGGAAGGATTGCCAGCCCCGCGCTGTAGTCCCGGATTTCCTCCTCGGAGGCGTCGCCGCCGAGGGCCAGGTGTTCCAGCCACAACTGACCCATGTCCAGGCCGTGCTCCCGTATCACTGCGCCGGTCAAGGCCTGCTGGTCCGCTGCGTCCACCGCTCCGTCCTTTCCTGGAAGTACATCTTTCCCCGGTCGAGGTTCGGAGCCGAGGCGCCGCTGGATGGGCCGTTGGTGACTCTTTTTTCCAAGCCCGGCAATGCGGTGGGAGTCCCGGAACCATCCGTGTGGAATGGAAGCACGACGACGGCGCGTTCCACCTTGAGGCGACGGTACCTGGGGGAGTGGAGTCCGACGTCGTACTAGCCGCCCACGGCCAGGAGCCGCTGGATCTGCGCTGCAGCATCGCTGTCCGGTGCCGGCGTGTAGACCACAAGATGGAGGTCCGGCCGGTCCGACGGCGAGACCTGGTGGTGCTCCAGCCGGAGGACGCCCACCGACGGGTGGTGGAACAGCCGTTCGCGGGATTCGAAGCCCAGGATGTCGTACCGGTCCCAGCTTTCCTTGAATTCCGGACTCGTCTCCTTGAGCCGCTCCACCTGGTAGGCCACGTCCGGATCGCCCAGCCGCTGCCCGGCTTCCGCCCGGAACTCTGCCAGGAACCGCCTGCTGGTGACGTCCCAGTCGGGGAGCAGTTCACGGACATACGGGTCGGTGAAAACCAGCCACAGCAGGTTCCGTTCCGGGGCGGCCACGTTGGCGATGTTGGGGTAGAGCGCGGCATAGGCCCGGTTCCAGCCCGTGACGCTCCAGTCCGGGGCAAGCGCGAAGGCCGGGTTGGGGCCCAAGGCATCGAGGAGCCGCTGGATGTGGGCTGGAGCGTCTGCAGCTGCCGGGCCTGCGGACACCGGCGCGGAATAGCCTGCGAGGGACAGGACGTAGGAGCGGCCGGTCTCCGAGAGGTGCAGGGTCCGGGCCACGGCTTCCAGGACTTCCCGCGAGGGCCTGATCTCCCGGCCCTGCTCGAGCCACGTATACCAGGTGACGCTCACGCCGGAAAGGAAGGCCACCTCCTCCCGCCGCAGTCCGCGTTCCCGCCGGCGGGCCACGGGCGGCAGGCCGTACTCCGACCGCAGCGCCTGGTCGCGGCGTGCACGCAGGAAAAGACCGAGTTCCTTGCGCTTTTCGCCTGCCTCTTTCACGACATCCAACACTAGTACTCTGGTACTCCTGCTACTAGTATCAGCACTGTCTTCCGCCCGCGCGCCCGGGACGGCAGGATCGGTAGTATGCCTCCTCTTCGTTCACGCACTGTCACCCACGGCCGCAACATGGCCGGAGCCCGCGCACTGCTGCGCGCCTCCGGCGTCGCCAACACGGACATCGGCAAGCCGATCATCGCCGTCGCCAACTCCTTCACCGAGTTCGTCCCCGGCCACACCCACCTCGCCCCCGTGGGCCGGATCGTCTCCGACGCGATCCTCGCCGCCGGCGCCGTGCCGCGCGAGTTCAACACCATTGCCGTGGACGACGGCATCGCCATGGGCCACTCAGGTATGCTCTATTCGCTGCCGTCCCGCGACCTGATCGCCGACTCCGTGGAGTACATGGTGAACGCCCACTGCGCCGACGCCCTGGTCTGCATCTCCAACTGCGACAAGATCACCCCGGGCATGCTCATGGCGGCGCTGCGCCTGAACATCCCCGTGGTCTTCGTTTCCGGCGGACCCATGGAGGCCGGCCGCGTGACCCTGACCGACGGCTCCGTGCGCTCCCTGGACCTGGTGAACGCGATCGCCGACGCCGTGGACGAGTCCATCTCCGATGAAGACATCAACCTCATCGAAGAGAATGCCTGCCCCACCTGCGGTTCCTGCTCCGGCATGTTCACCGCCAACTCCATGAACTGCCTTACCGAGGCCATCGGCCTGTCCCTGCCGGGCAACGGCTCCGTGCTGGCCACCCACACCGCGCGCAAGGCGCTGTATGAGAAGGCCGGAAGCACCGTCGTCGAGCTGGTGAAGCGCTATTACGACGGCGACGACGACTCCGTGCTGCCGCGCTCCATCGCCACCGCCAAGGCATTCGACAACGCCATGGCGCTGGACATTTCCATGGGCGGCTCCACCAACACCATCCTGCACCTGCTCGCCGCGGCCCAGGAGGCGGGCGTGGACTACGGCCTGGCCGAGATGGATGCCAAGTCCCGCCAGGTGCCCTGCCTGGCGAAGGTGGCCCCGAACGTGGCCAAGGACAAGACCTACTACATGGAGGATGTGCACCGCGCCGGCGGCATCCCCGCGCTGCTGGGCGAGCTGAACCGCGGCGGCCTGCTGCACAAGGACGTCCACTCCGTGCACTCCGCCGACCTGGACGGCTGGCTGGACGACTGGGATATCCGCGGCGGCAAAGCCACCGAAGAAGCGGAGGCCCTGTGGCACGCGGCCCCCGGCGGCGTCCGCTCCTCCACCGCGTTCTCCCAGTCGAACCAGTGGACCTCCCTGGACACCGACGCCGCGGAAGGCTGCATCCGCTCCGTGGAACACGCCTACTCCAAGGACGGCGGCCTGGCCGTGCTCCGCGGCAACGTGGCCGTCGACGGCGCCGTGGTGAAGACCGCCGGCGTGGACGAGTCCATCTGGACCTTCTCCGGCCCGGCCGTGGTGTGCGAGTCCCAGGACGAGGCCGTGGAAAAGATCCTGAACAAGACCGTCAAGGAAGGCGACGTGGTGGTCATCCGCTACGAAGGCCCCCGCGGCGGTCCGGGCATGCAGGAAATGCTCTACCCGACGTCGTTCCTCAAGGGCCGCGGCCTGGGCAAGAAGTGCGCCCTGATTACGGACGGCCGCTTCTCCGGCGGCACCTCCGGCCTGTCGATCGGACACATCTCGCCGGAGGCCGCCTCCGGCGGCACTATCGCCCTGGTGGAGAACGGCGACATCATCAGCATCAACATCTCTCAGCGCTCAATGCAGCTGGAGGTCTCCGACGAGGTCCTTGCCGAGCGTCGCGAGAAACTGGAAGCCAACGGCGGTTACAAGGCCAAGAACCGGGACCGCCTGGTCTCCCCGGCCCTGCGCGCCTACGCCGCCATGGCTCTGTCCGCGGACAAGGGTGCGGTGCGGGATGTCTCGCTGGTGGAGAACCTCGTCTAGGTCTTCCCGGGCCCGGGGCGCGTCTTTACGACTGGAAAGGTTGGCCGGTGTGGAAGCGCGCGAAGCCGGCGTGGAGGTCGTGGACCGTGACGGAACCGGTGCCGAGGAGCTGTGCTTTCGCCCGAAGCCGGGCCAGCAGCTCCTCGGTGGGGCGGCCGAATATCTCGATGGATTTCATGGTGATCAGCGGCGCAACCGGCGGGAACCTGGCGCCGGCCACCTTCAGGTGCAACTCCAGCGAGGCTAAATCCGAGTGCAGATGGAGGACCTTCATGGTGGATCCGTCGTCGGAGAAGTAGACGCTGTAGGAGAGGATCCGGGGCTCGTTCTGCTCAACGAAGGCCGCCAGTTCCGCCATGGCTTCCTTGAGCTGCCCAAGTTTGCCGGGGCGGACCTCCGAGGTGTCCAGGTATGCGATGAAATTGCCCATCCCGTCCTCCCGGTGCAGGCAAGGCTGATTGTTGGCACTGCACCAACAATTGTCCTCCCTGTCTGCGAGGATGTGCGAAGGAGAATTCCCAGGAGGATCATTGCCGTACACCGTTGATTTCAAGAACGTGTCCACCGTGGGGCTGGAGTCCTCACCCGTCGCGGAGGCGCTGGCCGGGCTGCGTGCCAACGAGGCCCGCTATTACAAGAACAAGTATGGCCACGACTTCACGGTCACGCCCGCGGAGGAGGCGCCGGAGACGCTGGAATACGTGAAGAACATCCTCGCCACCGAGCGCAACCTCGTCATCTCATCGCGCCCGCTTGAGGTTTCTTCCTTCGAGGTGGGCGGGCTGCGGATGGCGTACGTGTTCTACGAATCCGGCCTGTCCATCAACGTCATGTACAGCATCGAGGAGGGTGGGAAGCGGGCGGTTGGTTTCAAGCTCTCCGACGGCATGGAGGTTCCCGAGGAGCTGGCGTCCACCTTCAAGTTCGCGCGCCAGAAGTCGAAGCTTGCCGGCACCATCCGGGGCTCCTACTTCGTGGTCAAGGGCCAGTACTGAAGCGGGGACGGCTTGGCCACGGAGGCCCTTGCCTCGAGGGGCTCCCTGGTTCGCATGGCAAGGGGTAGGGCTTTCAGCTGCTCGCTGGACCGGAGGACGCTTTTGGGGCGCTGCGTCAGGTTAGGGTCTGGACGGTTTCTTCGGGGTGTAAGAAAGGGCACCGGGGACCCTATTCTGACGCGCATTGGTGTCACTCCGTGACATCACCCTGGTGTATGACTACGGATTTGACGGCCGGCTACCGCACCTTCGTCGGTAGCGGCCGAAAAGGCGTACGTGCGACCCACCTTTGGCATCCAACATCCCACAGTCTTCCGACAGCCCGGTCCCGGCCGATCCCGCTCCACAGGGGACATGGAGCGGGATCCGTAGTCAGGAGCTTTCCCCCGGCCCAGTGGCGGCTCCTACCCAACTCGGGTTCTGCATACGGCAGCCTGCTCCCCAGACCGACACCTCGGTTACCAGCCGCGCCCGGGCGAGGGCCGCTGCGTCAAGATCGTGTCCGCGGGGAGGAGACTAGCTGAGCGCTAATTCGATGGCGGCGATGACCTCGGGGGCGATTGGAGACGTCTTCGGGGAAAATCGGGCGATGACTTCGCCTTTGCCGCTGACGAGGAACTTTTCGAAGTTCCACGTGATCTCTTCCTGCAGTTCCTCCGTGTGAAATTCGGTCAGTGCCGCATACAGCGGATGGCGTCTGGCGCCGTTGACTTTGACCTTCGCGGTCAACGGGAACGTCACGCCGTAGCTGACGGTGCAAAATTCCTGGATCTGCTCCGAACTCCCCGGTTCCTGGCCCTTGAACCCGTTGCAGGGCACACCCAGGACCGTGAACCCCTGGTCCTGATACTTGCGCTGAAGCGCCTCCAGGTCCTCGTATTGCGGGGTCAGGCCGCATCTGGATGCGACGTTAACCACCAGAACGGTCTTGCCTTTGTATTCCCCGAAGTTCACCGATCTGCCGTCGATCATGGTCAGTTCAATACCGTGCAGTTGCTGGGCTGTCGCGCCGTCATCTGCCACGCGCAATCCTTTCGTTGTTGCCCGCCCGACCTCGGCGGTGTTTATGTTTTCGCTGACCGAAGATTACCCAGCGCGATCAGCCATTCCGCCCAGCTCGGATAGCCGCCTCCGTTATCGGAGCTGGCGTCGGAGCGCACCCCGGGAGGTCCGCATGCGTGCCTGGAGTTGAGCGACGGCACATGGATCCTCAGAAGTTCGGCGTCTCTGCAGCGGTCTGTGACTGGAGAGGAAGCCTGTTGAGCCGCACGTTTGCATCTCGCCGGACCAGCGCGGGACCTGCGGAACGTTGTCAGTCAGCTCGGGGGGTACCGATCGGCTGGGCGCAGTCGCCTTATATCGAGATGCCGGCCAGCTGTCCGGACCCTCCCTGGTCCGGACAGCTGGCCGGCGATTTTTCCAGCCTTGGGATGTCAGCCCCTGGGCACCGCTTCAGAGGCCACGGCGCGCGCGGGCTCGGCCGGCAAGGGGTCGTCGTGGTAACGGCGCAGAGGCCGTCCTGCCGTCTCGGGTATCAGGAAGGTGACGACGAGGAATGATGCGACGGCGACGGCTGCGACGTAGATCGCGGGCGAGAGCGAATATCCGGTTCCGGCGACCAGCCACGTTGCCACGAAGGGCGCGGTACCGCCAAACACGGCATAGGTGATGTTGTAACAGGTGCCCGATGCCGCGAAGCGCACGTCGGTGGAGAACATTTCCGACATCAGGACCGATGTCACCACATTAGCGGTCACCGCGCCAAGCCCTATGAGCAGTTGGCTGACGACGGCGGTTGCGAACGTTCCCTGCTCGGCGATCATGTACGCCGGAATGGTGAGAATGGCCAGGAGACCGGCGGCGGTCTGCATGGTGCGGCGGCGACCGATGCGATCCGAAACACGGCCCATGACGGGGGCCAGCGCCGTCGCCATGGTCAGCGAGATCAAGCTGGAGAACAGGGCAAGGTGCGCGGGGAGGCCGACCACCTTGATCAGGAAGGTCGACATGTACGTGGAGTAAATGTAGAAGGAGAGTGCCGTGAGCATCACAAACCCGCCCAGTCGCAGCATCGCGCGCCACTGGGTGCGGAAGACGGCCCCCAAGGACGGGGCGGGCCGGGCAGCGGAATCATCGAGCATCGCTTGGAACTCGGGGGACTCGTGGAGCTTGGCTCGAATGTAGAAGGCGATCAGTCCCATCGGCACCGACAGCAGAAAGAGGATGCGCCAGCCCCAATCACCCATGGCCCCGGGGGGCAGGATAAAGCTGAGCAGCGCGCCGAGTCCAGCGGCGAGGGCGAATGAGGAGAACGTCGCCGCCGACATGGCCGACGAGTAACGGGCCCTGTGCCTGTCGGGGCTGTGCTCGACGACGTAGATGGTGGCACCTGCATATTCGCCGCCTGCGGAAAAGCCCTGCAAGCACCGGGCAAGCACCAGTAGGACGGCAGCCCAGATGCCGATCGTCTCGTGGCTTGGGATGAGCCCGATTGCGGCCGTGGATCCGGACATGAGCAGGACGGTCAGGACCAGGATCTTTTTGCGCCCGAGGCGGTCGCCCAGGCGTCCGAAGAAAATGCCACCCAAGGGCCGCAGCGCGAACGCGACAGCGAACACGGCGAATGTCTCCAGCAGACCCGTGACCGGGTCCTTGGACGAGAAGAAGGTCGCAGCAATATGGGTTGCCATGTAGCCGTAGATGGCGAAGTCAAACCACTCCACCACTGTCCCGGCAAAAGAGGCCCTTACTACCTTGCGCAGGCGCTCCGGGCTCACCTTTTCCAGCGAATTATCTGCAAGATCGTGTTCCATGTTGTCTCCGTTCAGGGGATGGCGCCGAGACCGCGGAGTGCTTCATTTCAAGCTAGCCCACCAGGGCAATGCTTAGCACATATGATCTAGATCACCGTTGATCACACAACAACCTATTTCCTCTGTCAGCAACTCGTCAAGGATTTTTTCGTGACTATTCCTGTCACATGAGGAGGCTTAGGGTCATCGCTTGGCACTTTCCGACCTGATCCGGAACCGTCGTCATCATGGGCCGTGACAGCCGGCCGGGATTTCCTGGTCTGGGCCTGCGGCGTGCCGGGAGAGGTGTGACCGTTTCTACGAGGAGAGGTTGGATGGGCGCACCGTACGATGGCTACGGTGACTTTAATTGGCGCCTGGAGAGGGAGAACTCATGATGGATCCACAAACCACCACTGATAAGCCGCAAGGGGCAGCAGCTTCGTTGCTCAACGGGCTTACGGTTCTCGAAGCGTTCTCCGTCGCCAAGCGTTCCCTCCTGGGAGTCACGGAGATCTCCGAACTCGTTGGCCTGCACAAGAGCACGGTCTCCCGGATGCTCACCGGTCTGGACGAGGCAGGCTACGTACAGCGCGACGAAGAGACGGGACGATACCGGCTCGGGCTCGGGATGATCGGACTGGCCGGACCACTGCTGGCCGAGCTCGGCGTTCGCCGTGTCGCCCTGCCCCACCTCGAAGAACTCGCGCAGGCCACCGGCGAGACGGCTGCGATCTCCGTCTGGAACGGCACCAACGCTATTGTTGTGGAACAGGTCGCCAGCCTGCACCAGGTCAAGCACACCGCGGCGATTGGAACGCGTTACAACAAGTTCGCCAGTTCCTCAGTTCGGGTGTTTCTCGCCGAACTGCCGTCCGAGGATACCGATCGTCTGCTGGCTGGCCAGACGGTCCTGCGGGAGGGCTACCGCGGTCTCGAGGACCCGGCCCACGAACAGCTTGCCGGCGTACGGGACCAAGGCTTCGCCGTTAACGACGGCGAGACCACTTACGAGGAATACGGTGTGTCCGCCCCCGTGCGGGACTACCGGGGTGCAATCGTCGGCTGCATCACAGCCAGCGCCCCGCGATCCCGAGTGCAGCACACGCAGAGCCAGTCGATCCTGCGCGAAGCCGTGCTGCGGGCCGCTGAGCGCGTATCGACGCGACTGGGCAGCCTGCCGGAGGAAGCAGATCCAGTCCGCTGACGGCCCATCCGGGCAGGACCCGGTGCGTCGGCGAACCGTTTTCATCATGGTTTTGCCAGGGCGGAGACCGACGGAACTTCAAGCAGCCACCCCGCCCAGGTCCTAGCCGCTCCCTTACAGGACACTTCTCCAATGGCGACACCCCGGCCTGAATGCGGCCGGAACACAGTGTTGCCGACCTTCCCTAGCTGCGCGGCGAATCAGCCAGGAAGGGAAGCCGTCCAGCCCAAGCGCGTGGAAACTTCCGAGGCGGCCCCCTGTACGGCTTGAATCAGAGCGTCCCTGGTGGCGTGCTTGTGGACCCGGGAACGCGGAGCGGATGCAGTGATGCACCCAACCACCTTGCCCCGGTAATCCCGAACCGGAGCGGAGACCCCGAACTCCTCCTCCGCAGTCAAGCCGTCGTTAACGGCATATGCCTGACGGGCGACTTCCTGCAGGTGGGCGGTGTGGTCCAACGGCAAACCATCTCCTGCCGAGCGTAGTATCTGTCCGGATCCGATCAGTTCGGTCGCGAGAGCCGGCGCCAGCTCCGCCAGGAAGACCCGCACTGAGGAACTCTCAAATTTGTTGTACCGGGTTCCAATGGTGGCAGTGTGTTTGACCTGATTCGGGCTGGCAACCTGCTCCACGACGATGGCCTCGTGACCATTCCAGACCGAGATAGCGCTGGTCTCTTGGGTGGCTTCAGTTAACTTCTCCAAATACGGAACCGCAGCACGGCGCACATCCAGGTCCGCCAGCAAAGGGGCGGACAACGCAAGAAGGCCCAGCCCGAGCCTATACCGTCCCGTCTCCTCATCCCGCTGCACATATCCAGCTTCCGTTAACCCTCCAAGAATCCGGGAGACCGTGCTCTTATGGAGTCCGACGCGCTGAGCAACCTCAGTCACACCAAGAACCGGATTTTGAACGGAAAAGGCTTCCAGTACTGCAAGACCGTTCAACAGTGACGCCGCAGCTCCCTGGACCTGCCCATTGTCCTGCCTCGGCCTGCCTACCACCTTTATCCCTTCGCGCTACTTGACTATCCCGCCACTCTTTCGGGCCATCATATGCCGCAATGTGCCCCCACCTCACTGAGTCCGTCCGCTCCATATCGCCGCCGTGCCATCAACGAACAGAAGGCCCGCCTTTGCCCGGGCCTTCAAAAGTGTTCCGCACAGACCACATCCGAGTTTTGGCGGCCTTCCCTGTCCCTGGCTTGTCCCGATGTGCTCGGCATCCGGCACAAACCGGACCCTCACCGGCCTGTCGGAGTAACGCACCAACGATGCCCGTCCTATCCAAAAGTTTTTCCGGCGAACCTCTGGCGCCGTGAATGAGCCTGCGCTACTGTAGCCAATACAGCAACAGAGTTGCTAGGACAGAAACAATGAAGTCGTAAGAGTGGAGAGAACCATGACAACAGAGACGTTCAACGACATCGAAGCCCGTCTTGCCGCAGTGCTCGAGGAGGCGTTCGAAGCAGGCACGGACATCTACAACGAACGGGGCTTCAAGCGTCGGGTCGGCTACGGCAATCGCCCCGCAGTGATCCACATTGACCTCGCAAACGCCTGGACCCGCCCGGGCCACCCGTTCAGCTGCCCGGGCATGGAGGAGATCATCCCGAACGTCCAGCGGATCAACGAGGCCGCGCGCGCCAAGGGCGTCCCGATCTTCTACACCACGAACGTATACCGCAACCGCGACGCCACCTCCGGGACGAACGACATGGGTCTGTGGTACTCAAAGATCCCCGTCGAGACCCTTCCGGCGGACTCCTACTGGGCACAGATCGACGACCGCATCGCACCTGCGGAAGGCGAAGTCGTGATCGAGAAGAATCGCGCCTCAGCGTTCCCGGGAACGAACCTCGAGCTCTTCCTGACCTCGAACCGCATCGACACCCTGATCGTGACCGGCGCAACCGCAGCAGGGTGCGTGCGCCACACCGTCGAGGACGCGATCGCGAAGGGCTTCCGCCCGATCATCGCCCGGGAGACCATCGGCGACCGCGTCCCGGGCGTCGTGCAGTGGAACCTCTACGACATCGATAACAAGTTCGGTGACGTCGAGTCCACAGATTCCGTGGTGGATTACCTGAACCGCCTCCCGCAGTTCGAGGACACGGTCCCGAAGACCCTTGCGGACCCCCAGCCCGAGGTGGCCGCCCCCGCGGATCCGGCCTGATCCACACCGCACTCTCGAATCCCGCGGCCCCCGGCATCCAGGCCGGCCCGACGACAGCCGGCACCCCTCAGCGGGTGCCGGCTGTCGTCGGGTTGGGTTCGGCTGCGGTGATGAGTGCGCGTGGAACACTCGCTGTACCGCCGACGAACTGCGCTCAGCCGGCCTCAGCGATCCCGAGCTCGGGACCTTTAGCTGCAGCGATGAGCGGCTGGACAGGCTCCACGAGATCGCGCAGTGGAGCTTCCGGGACGCCTACGAGGCCCCACCGTTTGCCCGCAGCGGGAAAGACCGGCTGGACGGGGGGCCTGGCAGCTGTTTGTCCCCACCGCCGCGTACCTAGTCGACGTCGTCGGATTCTCCCGCAAGTAGCTGCGGGATGTCCGCGCCGACCAGTGGGGGAACGATGTCATCACCAACATCTCGCCGTCGCGGGGCCCCGAGGTGACATCGGCTGATCCACGGGTACCTGAACCTCGCCCCGGGCACGCCCGAAGCATTGCCCGCCCTGGAATTCCTCGCGAAGGAGCTGGCCTCGGCGAAAGGCGCCTGAAGCACGGTGGCCTAAGTGGATCCTAGGTGTGGGCGATGTCCGCCGGAGGGCCCGGCGGAGCGTTGCCCGCCCCGCCCTGGCTGCTTGACCAGATCTGGCCCATTTCTTCGGTGGACTGCTCCACAATCCTGCTCATCGCTGCGTGCGCTGCGCCCGCCTCGCCGCGCTGGATGGCGCTGGCAACATCTACATGCAGCTGCAGGGCTTCGTGGTGCGGCAGATGGGGCATCAGGCCATGTTCCGTCCGGCCGGTGAGGACCTCCGCCACAAGGTTCTGCAGCTGGGAGAACATTGCATTACCGGAAGCTTTGAGTATTGCGGCATGGAACTCCACGTCCAGCCGGAGGAATTCCTCCTGGTCTCCGCGTTGGCCGGCGGCCCACAGCTTGGCCGCAAGGGAAACGAGCTCGCTGCCGGCGTCCCAGGAGGCCCGTTCGGCGGCGAGGCGCGCGGCCTGCGGCTCGATGGCTCCGCGAAGTTCATTGAGGGACTGCAGCTGCTCCAGCCGGCGGGCGGAAGCCAGCCGCCAGCGGATCACTTGGGGATCGTAGAGATTCCAGCACTCTTCAGGCTGCACAACTGTCCCAAACCGCCGCCGGGATTCCAGCATGCCTTTTGATGACAGCACCCGGGCGGCCTCACGGACCACGGACCGGGATACATTGTGCTGCCCCTCCAGCTCATCCAGCCGCAGTACGGAATGCGGGGCCCAGCGCCCATCGGCGATGCCGAGCCCCAGGCTTTCGACCAGCGCCGCATGCAGGTCGGTAGGGGACTCCGCCTTTGGGATTTTCATAAATAAATCATACGGCTCACTGGCAAGGGGTTGTCTAAGTCTGCCTTATTTCCATATGATCGCTTCCAAGACAGATGTAAAGATGCATTTGTAGGGCGGCTGGACAGTGACGTCAGCCCTCAGAAAGCAAAGGGAGTCGTAATGAAGCGACGTTCAATCGTGCAGTACGCGGCAGTCGCCGCAGCACTTTCGCTGGGGCTGACTGCCTGCAGCGGTGGCGGCGGCAGCACGGACGCCAAGGAATCAGGCACGGTGCGGGTGACGCTGGCCAACCATGTCTGGACTGAAGGCATCAAGGCAGCCATTCCCGACTTCGAGAAGTCCAGCGGGCTCAAGGTGGAACTGACCCAGCTCGGCGAGGACCAGCTCTCGGACCAGTACAACGTCAAGCTCAACGCGGGCAGCGATGAGATCGACGTGATGATGTACCGCCCGCTCCAGGAAGGCAAGGCATTCGCCAAGAACGGCTACCTTGCTGACCTGACCGAAAAGGTGTCCTCCGATTCCGGCTGGGACTGGAAGGACTACCAGGAAGGCCCGGTCAAGGCCACCACCGCCGACGGCAAGGTCGTAGGCGTCCCTATCATCACCGAGCGCGAGGTCCTCTACTACCGCAAGGACCTGCTGCAGGCCGCCGGTCTCCAGGTTCCCAAGACCATGGAGGAGCTTGAAGCGGCGGCCAAGGCCATCAAGGCGTCCAACCCCGACATCGCCGGCTTCGTGGCCCGCACCGGCAAGTCCGCGGCCGTCACCCAGTTCTCCAGTTTCCTGTACAGCTTCGGTGGCGACTTCACCGACTCCAGCGGAAAGTCTGCCGTCAACTCGGACGCGGCAAAGAAGGCCTACGGATACTACGGCGGCCTCATCAGGAACTACGGCCCCGCCAACGTCAGCACCGACATGAGCTGGCCCGAGGCCATGGCAATCTTCACCCAGGGCAAGGCCGCCTTCTACACCGAGGCGGACTCGCTCTACAAGAACGCCACTGATCCGGCCAAGTCCAAGGTGGCGGACTCTGTAGGTTTCGCACCCCTGCCGGCAGGTCCCGCAGGTTCCAAGCCGTACAACATCCCCTCATGGGGCCTGGCGGTCAACGAGGCGTCCAGCAACCAGGACAACGCGTGGAAGTTCATCCAGTGGGCCACGGGCAAGGAACGCACCCTGGCCGCGCAGAAGGCCGGTGTCCCCGGACCCCGGACTTCCGTGTGGTCGAACCCAGAGGGTACGTCCACCTACCCCAAGGACCTCGCCGAAGCCATCGCCGTCAGTGCGAAGAACGGTGTGGGCCATGACCGTCCGCAGGTTGTGACCGTGGGCAAGGCCAGGGAAATCGTGGGCGAGCCCATCGTAGCCAGCATCACCGGCGCCGACCCTTCCGCTGCGGCCGACTCGGCCAACGAAGCCTTCCAGAAGTTCCTGGACGGCGAAAAGAAGTAACGCCACAGGCGCCCGCGCTGCGTCCAGCGCAGCCAGCACCACAGCCCGGCGGGATGGCAGACCCTGGTCGCCGTCCCGCCGCGGACCGCTCCCCCCAACTCCTTAGGTGAACCATGTCCGTTACGAACGCTCCCCGCAGCGCTCCCGCCCGCAGCGCCGGCCGCCCTCCCAGCGTTGGGGGGAACATCTCCGCCTGGTCCAACCGGCACCGCAAATGGCTTTTTGCGGCCCCAGCGATGATCTTCGTCGGCGTCCTGATTGTCTTCCCTCTGGTGTGGACCCTGTACCTGAGCCTCACCGATTCGCAGGGCTCCGTACGCGCCGCCACGGAGTTCATCGGTCTGCAGAACTACCTGACAGTCCTCACTGACACCGAGCGCTTCTGGCCGGCGGTGGGCCGCACGTTGACCTTCACGGGTGTCGCACTGGTCTGCGAGGTTGTGCTCGGCATGGGCATCGCACTGCTCCTGTGGCGTCCCTTCCGCGGTGAAAAGTGGGTCCGCGTGGCCATCCTGCTTCCCCTGGTAGCCACCCCGGTTGCCGTCGGAATGATGTGGCGCCTGATCTTCGATCCCAACATCGGCTTCGCCAACCAGTTGCTCGGAATGATCGGCATTCCGCCGCAGCCCTGGCTTTCCGGCCAGGACACGGCCCTTGGCACCACCATTTTCATGGACGTCTGGCAGTGGACCCCGATGGTGGTGCTGATCCTCCTTGCCGGGCTGACGTCCCTCTCCGATGAACCTGACGAGGCTGCCCGGGTGGACGGCGCCAACGCCTTCCAGCGCTTCTTCTACATCACGCTGCCCCTCATGATGCCCACCGTGATCGTTGCCATCCTGCTTCGCGGCATCGACGCCCTGAAGACCTTCGACATCCTGTACGCCACCAAGGGCAAAGGCGGTGGTTCCTTCAACGAAGTGGAAACCCTGAACGTCTACGCCTACGGCCTGAGCTTCGACTACAACCAGTACGGGCTGTCCTCCGCCGTCCTGATCCTGTTCTTCATGATCATCATCGGGTCGATGTGGCTGCTGACCATGCGCAAGAAAGCGGTAAGCAAATGACCGTCCTGACCCCAACCCAAACATCCGGGAAGCCCCAGGTGCTTCACCGCCGCCGGAAGCCCCTGTCCGTCAGGCTCTACAAGGTCTTCCGGGTTTCAGCCCTCATTGCCGTGGTGCTGTTCCTCCTCGCCCCGCTGTTCTGGATGTTCCTTGCCTCCCTCAAGACCAACGTGGACATCTATGACACAGGCAAGGCCCTGTTCTTCACGCCCACCGGCGAGAACTACGCCAACGTCCTGCAGCGGAACAACTACTTCGTCTTCATCTTCAACAGCTTCTGGGTGGCCTTCGTTTCCACCGCACTGTCCATTGTGCTTGGGGTTCCCGCCGCCTACGCGATGAGCCGGTTCACCATGCACCGCTCCGCCCTCGTGGTCCTGATGGCCCGCGTGATCCCCGGCGTGTCCCTGCTGGTGCCGTGGTACTACGTGTTCTCCAACCTGCGGATGGTGGGCCGGTTCGAGGTGCTGATCCTCAGCCACATGTTCGTTGCCCTGCCGCTGATCGTCTACATCATGATGAGCTACTTCGATTCCCTGCCGCTCGAGCTGGAGGAGTCCGCCCAGGTGGACGGGCTTACCCCGATCGGCGCGTTCCGCCTCATCACGCTGCCCCTTTCCGTCGCGGGGATCGCCACGGCCGGGATCCTCTCGTTCATCTTTTCCTGGAACAACTTCATGTTTGCCCTGGTGCTCTCCGGCTCCAGCACCAAGACGCTGCCCGTGGCCATCTTCGACTTTGTGTCCTACGCCAGCATCGACTGGGGCGGGCTGATGGCCGCTGCCACCGTGGTCACCATCCCGATCATGATCATTGCGCTTTTCACGCAGAAGTACATCGTTTCCGGCCTCACCGCCGGCGCGACCAAGGGCTAGGCCACAGATGACGCTCATCAGCAGGATTGAAACCTTCCTCGTTGCGCCGCGCTGGCTCTTCGTCCGGATCGAGACGGACAGCGGAATTGTCGGCTGGGGAGAAGCTACGTGCGAAGGCCGCAGCGAGACGGTGCGCACCGCCGTCGAGCAGCTCGCCGAACTCCTGATCGGCAACGACGCACTGCGGATCGAGGACCACTGGCAGGTGATGACCAAAGGGTCTTTCTACCGCGGCGGCCCCATCCTGGCCAGCGCCGTCTCGGGCCTGGACCAGGCGCTCTGGGATATCGCCGGCAAGCACTTCAACACCCCCGTGCACCAGTTGCTGGGCGGCCACGTCCGGGACCGCATCCGGATGTACGGCTGGGTGGGCGGCGACGAACCCAACGAGGTGGCCGACCAGATCAGCGCCCAGCTGGAGGTGGGCCTCACCGCGGTGAAGATGAATGCCAGCGGGCGGATGAGTCCGATCGCCTCGGTGGCCGAGCTCGACGGCGTTGTCTGCCGGGTGGCCGCCGCCCGCGAAGTCCTGGGTGAGCACCGGGACGTTGCAGTGGACTTCCACGGCCGCTTCAGCCTCGCCAACGCCCGCCGCGTGGCGCCGCTGCTGGAACCTTACCGGCCTTTCTTCCTCGAAGAGCCCGTGGTCCCCGAGAACACGCACCTGCTGCGCGAGTTCACGTCGTCCACCACCACGCCGGTCTCCACCGGCGAGCGGCTCTACAGCCGGCAGGAATTCCTGCCGGCGCTGCAGGCCGGCATCGCCGTGGCCCAGCCGGACCTCTCCCATGCGGGCGGCATCACGGAGGTCCGCAAGATCGCCTCGCTGGCCGAGGTCTATGAAGTCCAGCTGGCACCGCACTGCCCGTTGGGTCCGCTGGCACTCGCCGCATGCCTCCAGGTGGGCTTCGCGACACCTAACTTCCTGATCCAGGAACAGAGCATCGGCATCCACTACAACAAAGGCGCCGAGGTCCTGGACTACGTGGTGGACAAAACGCCGCTGAAGTTCGTGGACGGCCACATCGAGCGGCTCACCGGACCCGGCCTGGGCATCGAGATCGACGAAGCCGTGGTCCGGGCCGCGGACAAGCGCGGACACGCCTGGCGGGGCCCGGTCTGGCGGCAGCCGGACGGCGCGTTCGCAGAATGGTGACGGCCCGGACTGCGGGCACGGACACAGACACCCCTCAAAAGGAGAAGCCCAGAATGGAAAACACCCTGACCCCCGAGGCTCTGCTGGCCGGGGTGCGCCGGGCCAGGCTGGTGGCGATCGTTCGCGGCACGGACGGCCAGGCCGCGGGGAGGGCGGCCCTCGCCGCGATGGAGGAGGGCTTCAAGTACGTTGAAATCGCCCTGACGACGCCGGGAGCGCTCACCGCGATCAGCCAGGTTCGCGCCGCTGCACCTGCCGGGTGTTTCGTGGGCGCCGGGACTGTGCTGACAAAGCAGGACGCGGAAAACGTCGAGTCGGCCGGCGGCCAGTTCGTGGTCACCCCGTCACTCGCCCCCTCCATTGAGGCAGCGGCCGGGCGGGGGATCGCCGTCCTGGCCGGGGCCCTCACCCCGAGCGAAGCATTCGAGGCGATGAACCGCGGTGCCACGGCAGTCAAGCTTTTTCCCGCCTCCATCGGCGGGCCCGGTTACCTCAAGGCGCTGCGCGACCCGTTCCCGGACATCCCGTTCATCGCGGTGGGCGGCGTCGGGCTCGATGAAGCCGCCGGATACTGGGGAGCCGGGGCCATCGCGGTTGGGCTGGGAAGCCCGCTGTTTGGCGATGCCGGATCCGGGGGCGACCTTGCTCCGATGCGCGGACGCGCGCGCCGCTTTGTTGCCCTTGCCGCAGAGTACAACGGCAGGGCCGCGGAGGACCTGCGGTGACTGCCGCCGTCGGACGCCCTTCTCCGGACCTCCTGACTTTCGGCGAGTCCATGGTGTCGCTGCGCTCCGCCGGGCCGCTTTCCGCCGGCGGCGCCCTCACCATGCACGTTGCCGGCGCCGAGTCGAACGTGGCCGTGGGCGTCGCACGGCTCGGGCACAGCGTCAGCTGGGCCGGCGTTGTGGGTGCCGATCCGCACGGCGAGTTCATCCTCCGCCAGCTCCGTGCCGAGGGAGTGCGGCTGGAGCACCGCGAGGACGCTGCCCGACGGACCGGGGTGATGTTCCTCGAACAACGCACGGCCGACGTGACCCGCGCCTTCTACTACCGCTCCGGCTCGGCAGGGTCAACGCTGTGCCCGGAGGACGTGGAACACGCCCTCCGGGCGGGCGCCCGCATCCTCCACCTGACCGGCATCACGGCCGCCCTCAGCCCCGAGTCCCGGAAGGCCGTGGAGTACGCTGCCGAACGCGCTGCCGCTGACGGCATCATGGTGTCGATCGACGTCAACTACCGCAGCAAGCTCTGGTCCCGGGACGAGGCGCGGGAAGTGCTGGCACCGCTGGTGCGGCATGCCGGCATCCTGATCGCTTCCGACGACGAACTTGGCCTGGTTGCCGCCGCGCCGGACGGCGCACCGGGGGCGGACACCAATGAACCGGCGATGGTTGCCGAAATCCTTGGGCTCGGAGTGCGCGAAGTTGTGGTCAAGCGCGGCGCGGCCGGCGCCACCGTCCACACCTCGGAGGGCCGGTGGGACGCCCCGGCCGTCCCGGTCACCAGCATCGACACGGTGGGGGCCGGCGACGCCTTCACCGCCGGCTACCTGTCCGCCCTGCTCGACGGCGCCGACGTGGCCGGCCGCCTGCAGCGCGGCGTGCTCACCGGAGCCTTCGCCGTCAGCACCGCGGGGGACTGGGAAGGCCTTCCCAACCGTGCGGAACTTGCCCTGCTGGGCACCACTCCCAGTGGAACCACGCAGCGCTGACCCGTTCGCGGTCCACCCCTGCCCGCACAACCCGCCGCTCCATCGATTAAGAAAGCCTGGATCTGTTGTGAAAATCATTGCTGCCGATGTGTTTGTGACCAGTCCCTCCCGTAACTTCGTGACGCTGCGGGTCACCACGGAGGATGGTGTGACGGGTATTGGGGATGCCACGTTGAACGGGCGGGAGCTTGCGGTCGCCGCGTATTTGAAGGAGCATGTGGCGCAGTTGCTGATCGGGAAGGATCCGCACCGGATCGAGGATACGTGGCAGTTCCTGTACCGGTCCGCGTACTGGCGCCGGGGTCCGGTGACGATGGCGGCGATCGCGGCGGTGGATATGGCGTTGTGGGACATTAAGGGCAAGGTGGCCGGGATGCCGGTGTACCAGCTGCTGGGCGGGGCGTCGCGGAACGGGTTGCGGGCGTACGGGCACGCGTCGGGCGCGGATTTGCCGTCGTTGTTTGATTCGGTGCGGGAGCACCTGGAGCTGGGGTACAAGTCGATCCGGATCCAGACGGCCGTTCCCGGGATCAAGGCCGTGTACGGGGTGGCGGCGCAGGCGCAGGCTTCGGGGGAGCGGTATGACTACGAGCCGGCCGGGCGGGGTGCGTTTCCGGTGGAGGAGGACTGGGACACCCGTGCGTACCTGCGGCACCTGCCCACGGTGTTTGAGGCGGTGCGGAATGAGTTCGGTCCGGAGATCCCGTTGCTGCATGACGGGCATCACCGGATGACGCCGATCCAGGCGGCGAAGCTGGGCAAGGCGCTGGAGCCGTATGACCTGTTCTGGTTGGAGGACTGCACCCCGGCGGAGAACCAGGAGGGCCTGCGCCTGGTCCGGCAGCACACCACCACGCCGTTGGCGATCGGGGAGATCTTCAATACCGTGTATGACTTCCAGACCCTGATCAAGGAACAGCTGATTGATTACGTCCGGGCCGCGTCCACGCACTTCGGGGGGATCTCCCCGTTGAAGAAGGTGATGGATTTCGCGGCGCAGTACCAGATCAAGTCCGGTTTCCACGGGCCCACGGACATTTCTCCGGTGGGCTTCGCGGCGCAGCTGCACGTGGGCCTGGCGATCCATAATTACGGGATCCAGGAGTACATGCAGCATTCGGACAAGACCAACGAGGTGTTCGAGCAGTCCATGACGTTCGTGGACGGCTACCTCCACCCCGGGGACAAGCCCGGCATCGGCGTCGAGTTCAACGAAGAAGCCGCAGCCGCCTACCCCTACCAGCAGGCCTACCTGCCCTACAACCGCCTCATCGACGGAACGGTCCACGACTGGTGACCACGCGCTGCTGAAGGCCGGTTATTACCGCGCCCGGTCACGAGGTGGCGTGCCCGGGCGCGGCATTGCCGGCATGATTGGCGGGGCAGCCGCGCTGGCCACCACTCCCTTCAGCCCCTGGCGGCCCTGCCGGGAATGCTTCACCGGGCAGCGCATTGCCGGCCTCCGCCGGACAAGCCGCCCCCTACGACTCGCACTCCCGGCAGTACTTCTTGCCGTCCTTCTCCCTGGCGAGCTGGCTGCGGTGGTGGACCAGGAAGCAGGACATGCAGGTGAATTCGTCGGCCTGGACCGGCACCACCTGGATCAGGAGTTCCTCGTTCGAGAGGTCCGCCCCGGGCAACTCGAAGCTGTCCGCGAGCTCGGCCTCGTCCACGTCGGCTATAGCCTCCCGTCGGCCAGACTTCTGGGTCTTCAGCTCCTCGAAGCCGGCGTTCGGCTCTTCCTCGGGCGTCACCCGTGGAGCGTCATAGTCAACTGACATTGATGCGTTCTCCTGTCGGCTGGAAGCAGTTCGTTCTGAACAGAGCAACAACATGGAGGCGGGCCACGTTATTCCCGGCGGTTAAGTAGGTAGACTGATCTAACTACTTTTGACCCAAGGAGCCGCTGTGTCCCTCCCGGAGATTGCCCGATCCGCCGCTCCCACTGCTTCGGCCGGTGCAGCCGCCGCCGCGCCAGCCCGTGCCGGCTCGACCAGGCGTAAGGCCCGAATACTGCTGCTTGACGCTGCAGCCCGGCTCTTCTACGCCCAGGGTGTGGGGGCCACCGGGATTGATGCCATCACCGCTGAAGCCGGCGTGGCCAAGAAGAGCCTCTACAACAATTTCTCCTCCAAGGCGGAGCTGGTGGCGGCCTACCTGGAAGTCCGGCATTCGGAGTGGCTCGGCCTGTACCGCCAGCGGCTGGAAACCGCGAAGACTCCGCAGGAACGGGTGCTTGCCGTCTTTGACGCATACATGGACCACGCGAATTTCGCCTACCGGGACGGGTTCAGGGGATGCGGGCTGCTCAATGCAGCAGCGGAACTGCCCGCGGGGGCGGCCGGGCGGGCGGCGGTCCGGAAGCACAAGGAAGAGGTTGAGGAGCTGCTGGCCGGGCATGTCGCCGAACTCCTGCCAGGGGATGAGCGTGCCGCGGGGCTGGCCCGGCACCTGGCTTTCCTGCTTGAGGGTGCCATGGCCAGGGCAGGGCTGGAAGGGGACGACCAGCGCCTGAAGGACGGCCGGACCATCGCTGCCCGGCTGTTGGAGGGGCTGTGAACCCGGGAGCCGGAGATTTCAAAGTGCCGCTCTGGGGCGCTTTATGCGTTGCCATCGCATCCGTGCTGTGGGGAACCACGGGCACGGCTGCCACCTTCGCCCCGTCGGTGAGTCCGTTGGCCGTGGGCGCGGTGGCCATGGGTATCGGCGGCCTGCTCCAGGCCCTTTACGCCGTCGGTGCCATCGCCGGGCAGTGGCCGGGCCTGCTGGACCGCTGGCGATTGGTGTCCCTGGGTGCAGCGGCGGTGGCCGTCTATCCCCTCGCCTTCTACAGCTCGATGCGTCTTTCGGGGGTAGCAGTGGGAACTGTGGTTTCCATTGGCTCGGCGCCGGTGGCGGCCGCCCTCATCGAGCGCTTCGCGGACGGAAAGCCGCTCACCCGCAGGTGGATGGCCGGAGCTTTCCTGGGTGTCACGGGCGCAGCAGTGTTGTCCTTCGCCGGGCAGGGGCACGGGCAGGCAGCCGGTTCCCCCGGCGAGTCATGGACGCCATTGGCGGGAATAGCCCTGGGCCTGGTGGCCGGTGCCACGTATGCACTGTATTCCTGGGCAGCCCACCGCCTTATCGGCGGCGGGCTGTCCTCGCGGGCTGCCATGGGAACTGTCTTCGGCCTCGGTGGGCTCCTGCTGATGCCCGTGCTTGCGGTAACCGGCGCGCCCCTGCTGGAATCCTGGACCAATTTCTCGGTGGGTGCCTACATGGCACTGGTTCCGATGTTTGCCGGCTACGTCCTGTTCGGCTGGGGCCTGGCCAGGATCCGGGCCAGCACTGCCACCGGCATTTCCCTGCTTGAAACGGTGGTGGCTGCAGTCCTGGCGGTGCTGGTGGTGGGTGAACGGCTGCCGCTGCATGGTTGGCTTGGCGCCGCCGTCGTGATTTTCAGCCTGTTCATCCTGACGCCGCGCAAGCCGGCCGCCGGCCCGGAGCCAGGGCCGCTACCGCCGTCGTAGTTCCGCGAACTCAATCGACGGGACGATCGCGCCGGCGTCCCGCTCCACGAAGTTGGTTCCCGGCGGCACCACGTCATCGATGGCGTCCAGAACGGATTCGCTGAGCTGGACGTCCGCTGCCCGCAGGTACGCCTGCAGGTGTTCCTCGCTGCGGGGCCCGATGATGACACTGCTGATGGCGGGGTGGCTGAGGGCGAACCCGATGGAAAGGTCCACCAGCGAAAGCTCCAGCTTGTCCGCCAGCCTGGCGAGTGCATCGGCCGCCAGGAGCTTGCGTTCGCTGGAGGGCCCGGAGATGTCGTACCGGCCGGGCAGTGAATGCACGCGGGTGGGTGCCTTGCCGGATTCCAGGACGAAGCTGCCGGACAGCCAGCCGCCGGCCAGCGGCCCGTAGGCCAGGACGCCCAGCCCGTATTGCTGGGCAATGGGCAGGACGTCGCGTTCGTTGCCGCGCACCAGCATGGAGTAGGGCACCTGGTTTCCCAGCGGCGGGATGAGGTGGTTGGTGGTGGCCAGCCACTGTGCCTCCACAAGCTGCGCCGGGGTGAAGACGGACGTGCCGTAATAGAGGATCTTGCCCTGGCGGATCAGGTCGTTGAGGGTGGTGATGGTCTCCAGGACATCGGTGTTGTAGTCCGGCCGGTGCGCCTGGTAGAGGTCGATCCGGTCTGTCTGGAGCCGGCGGAGGCTGCCCTCCACCGCCTGGGTGATCCAGCGGCGCGAGTTTCCGGAATGGGCCGGGTTGGCGCTCATCTGGCCATGGAACTTGGTGGCAAGGAAGACGTCGTCGCGCCGTCCGCGCAGCGCCCGGCCCACCACCTGTTCCGACTCGCCCTGCGAGTAGACGTCGGCGGTGTCGACGGCGGTGATCCCGGCGTCCAGCGCAGCCTGGATGATCCGGATGCCCTCATCGGCGCCGGTGGGGGCGCCGTGCGGTCCGCCGTTGCCTTCGCCGAAATTCATGGTGCCCAAAGTGAGCGGGCTGACCGGGGTACCCGACCGACCGAATACCCGCAGTTCGCTGAGGCTCATCCCCGGTTCCTCCCGTTGCATAGCCACTAATGCCTTCGATCGTCATGAGGCTACACAGCTTCACGCGGGGCTGGCAGGCATACGCCTTAGTCCTTCGCTTTTCTTCGCACGGAGTAACGCAGGAGCCCGGGCGTGACGAATTATGGCGGGCGTTTACCCCGCGGATCCGCTTATATTGGTGCATGGGCACCCCGAGCAATGATGAACAGTTCATCAAGTTGCATGACCTGATTATTAGCAGCAGCAACGTGAACGACTTCCTCACGGAGCTCTCCGAAGTGGCTGCATCCGCCCTGAGCGAGTCGGCGGGTTCGCGGGTTGAGTGCGGCGTGACATTGCGGCGACGCAAGCGCAGCGCCACCGTGGCGGGCAGCAGCGACCGGGCCAGGGAACTGGACAGGCTCGAGCAGGCTCTCGGTGAAGGCCCGTGCCTGGCCTCGCTGGAGACCATGCAGCCTGTTGTCCTGGCTGACGTGGACACCGATACCCGCTGGCCGAAGTACCAAAAGATCTTGGCCGCCAACGGCTGCCGAAGCGTGCTGGGCGTACCCCTCGCCCTGGATGAGGACCAGGCAGCGGCCCTGAATTTCTTCGCCTCGGAATCCGGCGTCTTCTCCGACGCTGTCGTCAGCAAGGCCCAGGGTTTTGCCGACCAGGCGGGGCGGGCAGTGCGGCTGGCCCTGCAGATCGCGGACGCCCGGAACATGGCAGACGACCTCTCGGCCGCCCTGCAGAACCGCACCACCATCGATCTGGCGTGCGGGGTGATCATGGCCCAGAACCGTTGCTCGCAGGAAGAAGCCATGGCGCTGCTCACCAAGGCGTCCAGCCACCGGAACCAGAAACTGAGGGACCTCGCCGCGGAAGTCCTGAGCCGGGTGAGCTCCGGCTCCGTCAGCACGCACTTTGATCCCTAGCCCGTTGCAGGCTGGCCCGTGGCCGGGCCGCTGCATTAGGAACGGCCGCCAGCGTGTATTCGAACCGGCCGGGCCCGACGTCGGCAGGCGCCCGCCCGGGCAGCTCCACCCTGGCGGTGGTTCCGGTAGGGACTTCGATTCCCACTGCGTGTCCCGCCGGTTTCGTCTCGGCGCCGCCCTGCAATAATCTGAACCAACGGTTGTGCGCGGGGGTGCAGGCGCCCCGGTACAACAGGCAGCAACAGGCAGCACTGTAAGTTCGGGCCACATCACACCAGACGAGGCGGACACGCATGACGGCTTCAGACCAGCAGCACTCATATCGTCCAGGGATGCCAACTGATCCTCCGGGCACCCTCCCTGCTGCGGGGGAAGCTGCTGCCGGCGGGGCCATTGACCCCCACCTGCTCCAGAAGCTCGCGGACGCCCATGGAGTGGGCACCTCCTTCCAGGGCTGGGACGGGCTGCCGCACACTGTGGCCGAAACTACCCTGATCAAGGTCCTGGCTGCCCTTGGCGTGAAGGCGGACACCAACCCGGCGATTGAGGCCGCGCTGGCGGAAGCGGAACTGGCGCCGTGGCGGCGGATGCTGCCTCCCGCCGTCGTCATCCAGCAGGGCGAGCCGGCGCTGGTCCCGGTCCATGTGCCCGACGGTGCCGCCGTCCGGCTGGGCATTGCCCTTGAGGACGGGGCAGGCACCGTGGACGCCGTCCAGCAGGACGTTTGGGAACAGCCCAAGGATATCGACGGCGTGTCCACCGGCCGTGCCACGTTCGCCCTCCCGCAGGACCTGCCCCTTGGCTGGCACACCCTGACCGCCGAGTCCGGCGGCGCCACTGCCACGGCAACCCTGGTGGTGACGCCGCGCCAGCTCACCACTGCCGAGCCCCTCGAACAGCGCCGCGGCTGGGGGCTTGCCACGCAGCTCTATTCCGTGCGCTCCAAGCGGTCCTGGGGCATCGGCGACTTCGCCGACCTGGCTGACCTGGCTGCCATCAGCGGTGAGCGCGGGGCCGACTACGTGCTGGTCAACCCGCTCCATGCGGCCGAGCCGGTGCCGCCGGTGCAGCCGTCCCCGTATTCGCCGTCCACGCGCCGGTTCTTCAATCCGCTCTACATCCGCATCGAAGCAATTCCCGAGCTGGCCTACCTGAGGCCGCGCAGGCGGGCCGCTGTTGAACAGCTTCGGGAGGAAGTCGCCGGGCTAAACAAGGAGGCCGGCCGGCTGGACCGGAACGCCGTCTATGCCGCCAAACTCCAGGCCCTGGAAATGCTCTATCACGTCCGCCGCTCCCCGGCCCGGCAGGCCGGGTTTGACGAGTTCTGCCGGATCTCCGGGACCGGGCTGGACGATTTCGCGCTCTGGTCCGCCATCCGTGAAGACGTCGCGCCGGACGATCCCCTGTGGACGGACCCGGCCACTTCCCTGGGCACACCGCAGGCTGAAGCACTGCGCGAAAAGCTTGCGGACAGGATCGGATTCCACCGCTGGCTGCAGTGGATCTGCGATGAGCAGCTCGAGGAGGCCCAGAAGGCAGCCCTGCGCTCCGGTATGCGCCTGGGCGTGGTGCATGACCTCGCCGTCGGCGTGGACCACAGCAGCGCCGATGCCTGGACGCTCCGCCACGTGCTTGCTCCCGGCACCAGCGTGGGCGCACCGCCGGACATGTACAACCAGCAGGGCCAGGACTGGGGGCAGCCGCCGTGGCATCCCGCCCGCCTGGCCGAGGCCGGTTACATCCCGTTCCGGAACATGCTGGCCACCGTTCTGCGGCACGCCGGCGGCATCCGGGTGGACCACATCCTTGGGCTTTTCCGGCTCTGGTGGATCCCGGTCGGGAACGCCCCGGGTGATGGCGCCTACGTCCGCTATGACCATGAAGCGCTGATCGGCATCCTGGCACTGGAGGCCCAGCGCGCCGGGGCCGTCGTGATCGGCGAGGACCTGGGCACCTTCGAACCGTGGGTGCGTGACTACCTTGCCGCCCGCGGCATCCTGGGAACGTCCATCCTTTGGTTTGAGTACGACGGCGATTCCCCCCTTGCGCCGGAAAAGTACCGGACACAGGCACTTTCCAGCGTCAATACCCACGACCTTCCGCCCACCGCCGGCTACCTTGCCGGCGACCACGTGGCGCTCCGCAGCCGGCTCGAACTCCTGGAACGGTCCGAGGAAGAGGAACGGGCCGAGCACAACGCCTCGCTGGAGAAAATGCTGGCCCTGCTGCGCGAGCGCGGCTACCTGCAGGGGGACCCCGGTTCGCTGGCGGTGACCGAGGAACAGACCATCGAGGCGCTCCACCTCCTGCTCACGCAGACGCCGTCGGTCCTGCTGGGCGTTGCCCTCGTGGACGCGGTGGGGGAGCGCCGCGTCCAGAACCAGCCCGGCACCACCGAGGCCCTGTACCCGAACTGGCAGGTCCCGCTGGCCGGGCCGGACGGCAGGCCGGTGTTCCTTGACGACCTTCCCGTCAACGCGCGGTTCAACTCGCTGCTGGCAGCGGTGGACGGTGCCCTGCGCAGCTAAACGCCACGTGGGCCCACACCCGCAGGGTTCCCTGGCCGAGCTCGCCAGGCTAGGGTGCGGGTGGGGAGGGCCACTTCGTGCCCATCCAATGCTCCGGATGGGGCGCGAAGTGACCCCGCGACTTCGGTTTTCGCGGGGCTCCGCTAGCCGGCCGTGATCAGGTGGCTGAAGTGGTCATAGCGGAAAGTGACCGGGCCGCCGTCGTGCTTGAACACGATGTTGCCGCCCGGGGAACTTCCGCCCGCGCCGTAGCTGACACCCCAGGACCGGTCAAGGGCGGCCTTGAACTCGTACGTTCCCGCGGCGAGATTCGGCACGGCCAGCTTCCAGACGAGGCCGGCCGGGTCCAGCACCAGCTGCGCCTGGTCGCAGGCCGGATCCCAGTCCTTGATGCAGCCCAGTTCGCTGTTCATGCTCCCCGCAGCCGCAACGGCGCCGGGCTGCTGGGAGGCGTACACGGCCGTGATCACGTGCGTGCTGTTGTCATAGCGGAACGTCACGGGGCCGCCCGGATGGTCCAGGGCGATGTTCGGCCCGTTGAGCTTGCCGCCGGCGCCGTAGTTCTCCGCCCAGCCGCCGTTCAGTGCAGCCTTGTACTCGTACTGGCCGGCAGGCAGGTCCACCGTGAGCCGCCAGATCTTGTCGGCCGGGTCCAGTGCCATCCTGGCCTGTGAACACGTGGGCTCCCAGGGCGCCGCGCAGCCCATGGCCTGGTTCAGGGACCCAACCACGGTCACTGAGCCGGGCTGCGGGGCATCGCCCACCGTGACCGTCCGGGCCGCGCTGGCCACGCTGAAACCGGGACCGGTCATTGTGGCCCGGTAGGCCACCTTGGTGCCGTCCTCAAGGTTCGAGATGTCGTCCGTTGCCGAATAAACGGGTGAGGACCCGTCGGTGGCAACCGTGGTCCACTCGCCGCCGGCCACGCTGCGTTTGAAGGTAACCTCGTGGCTTGCCTTCTCGGGATCGACGGTGGCGCTGAGCTCCACCGAGCCTTTCACGTTGCTGCCTTCCACCGGCTTCTGCAGCGTGATGACGGGTGCGGGAACGTTTGCCGTGCGGGACTGTGACGTGGCGGTGTGTCCGCCGTTGTCCAGTACGGTGGCGCGGTACTCCATCGCCGTGCCGGCGTCGAAGGCCGCCACGTCGTGGAACACCTGGTACGGAGCCGTGTCATCAGTGCCGATGGGCGTCCAGTCCCCGCCTGCTGCCTTGGCTTCGAAGGTGACCTCATAGAACGAGGAACCGCCGACGTCGGCCGTCACCTTGAGGCGCCCGTTGTCACCCTGCGCGGGTGCCGGCTCCTGGAGGACGACGGCGGGCGCTTCCTTGGAGTGCGGGATCCTGCCGGAGGACTGGTACACCACGGCGGAAAGCGGCGGGACGGTGACGGCCAGCTTGCCGTCCGCCGAAGTCTTCGCCTCGTCCGCGCCTTCGCCGTAGATCCGCGTGTAGGTGCGCTTGGCAATGTAGGCGGGTACCTCTGCGGTCTGTGCCTGTTCGCTGTTGTTCAGCGCCACAACATACTCGCGCTGGTCCGCCGCATCCGTGCGGGAGAAGGCGTAGATGCCGGGCCCGTCGGAGGCATAGCGGTGCTGGTGGGCGCCGTCGCGCAGGGCCGGGTGCTCCTTGGTGAGCGCGGCGAGCTCGCTGATCTTGCCGTACAGCGGGTGCCCGGGGTTGAAGTTGTCCTCGGCGTGCGTGGCCTCGGTGCCCAGCAGGTCGTCGTCGAGGTATGCCTCCACTTTGCTGGGGAAGAGGGTCTGGCGTGCGTCCTGGTCCCCGCCGGGGCCGGTGAAGCCCTGCTCGTCGCCGTAATAGATCACGGGGTTGCCGCGGGAGAAGTACATCAGTTCGTGGGCCAGCCGGTCGCGGGCCACCTTTTCGTCGTCCGTCGCTCCGGGGTTGTCCGCGGCGATGAAGCTGCCGATGCGGCCCATGTCGTGGTTTCCCAGGAAGGTGGGCAGCTGGTACACGTTCGAATCTGCATCGGTGTACCAGTCATCGCCGGCGAAGAACGTCTCCAGGGTGCGGGTGTCCTGGCCCTTGGAGGCGAAGCTCCGCGCCGCCTCCTGGAAGGGGAAGTCCAGGACAGCCTGCATCTGGTTGCGGGTGGTGAACTGGGAGGTGAAGCTCTTGGTGGTGTCGAAGACCTCGCCGAACATAAAGAACTCGTCCTTGCCCTGCGCTTTGGCGTAGTTGAGGACGTCCGGGCCGAACTCCTGCCAGAATTCGTTGTTGACGTGCTTCATCGTGTCGATCCGGAAGCCGTCCACGCCGAAGTCGCGGATCCAGGTCTTGTAGATGTCCTTCATGCCGCTGACCACTTTGGGGTGCTCGGTGAACAGGTCATCCAGGCCGAAGAAGTCGCCGTAGTAGGCGTCCTCACCCGCGAAGGTTGTGTCACCGCGGTTGTGGTACAGCGTTGGATCGTTCAGCCAGGCGGGGACCTTCAGGTTCTGCTCTTCGGCTGTCAGTTCGGGAATGTAGGGGAAGGATTTCAGTGGGTCGAGTTTCGGGAAGTTGTCCGAGCCGGCGTAATCGCGGTCATCGAACGCCACGCCGTCCGCGGTCTTGTAGGGCACTTCATCCTTGGAAACGTATCCCTGGCGTGCGCCGTCCTTGTAGCTGATGACATCAGCCGTGTGGTTGGTGATGATGTCGAAATAGACCTTCATGCCGCGGCTGTGGGCCTCATCAATGAGGGCCTTGAGCTCGGCATTGGTGCCCAGATGCGGATCGATCTGGGTAAAGTCGGTGATCCAGTAGCCGTGGTATCCGGCCGATCCGTCCTCTGTCTGCACCGCTTTGTTCTTGAAGCTGGGGGTGAGCCAGATGGAAGTGGTGCCCAGGCCCTGGATGTAGTCGATCTTGTCCAGGAGGCCCGCAAGGTCTCCGCCGTTGTAGAACCCCTTGTTTGTGGGATCGAAGCCGGACACCATGGGATCGCTGCCCAGGCCGCCCTGGTCATTCGCGGTGCTTCCGTTGCTGAAGCGGTCCGCCATCACAAAGTAGAAGTTCTCATCCGTTACGGGGGCGCGGAGTGAGTGAAGGGCCGACGCCGACCCAGGGTCTTTGGGGCCAGGTGCAGCCTGGGCGGGAAGGACTGCCGCGGAGGCGGCGACGGCGGTTGCCAGCAGTCCGGCGGCAACGGCCCGGGCCGGCGCGGCCGGGGGTGTGGTGGATCCTGGAGACTTTCGGGCGCGTGGGGGCGCGCTGGGACGGGTGCGGAATATCAAGGCTGAGACCTTCCTGGGAGCGGCGCTGCTGTTCAGGCTTGCCGGCGGACAACAGCCGGCAATTGCTGTGAGGGCTCACAGGTAAGCAAGCTTCCTTGTGAACCACGGCACAACTGTAAGCGCTTGCATTGAATAACTCCAGTGTTTAGCCAATGGCGTCCGCGGTTCCGCTTGGCCTCAGCGCTTCCTGCCGGCCGCCCCTTGGAACCTCCAGCCGGCCGGCGCCGGGGCGGGGACCAGGGCAGTCGGCGACGGGACCTGCACGTCGTTGATCATCCCGGTAGGGATGCCGGTCACGTCATCCAGGGCGAACGTTGCCACGTTGTCCGACCGCTCGTGGGCTACGTGCAGCCACGTTCCCCTGACCAGGTGGTGGCGCGGCCAGTTTCCGCCGCTGGGATCTCCGCGGCGGAGTCGCCCGGAGCCCGGCCGCCGGAGGTGGCCGGACCACGGAAGATCACCTCGAATGTCCCCGCTTCCGAACGGGAGGGCAACCGCATGGTCAGCCACCAGGCCGGTGCCCGGCACATAGTTCCAGACCCGGAGGGTGTCATGGCCCAGGTCCGTCGTCATGACGCGTCCGTCCGCCAGCATCAGGCTGGCGTGGGCCCGGCTTTGCCGAGGTTCACCCGGGTCGAGGCCGACGTGCGGATCCACCGATGGTGCCGCCGGGAAGCAGCCTGTCATCCCGCCGTCGTCATCCAATCCATAGAGCAGGACCTGCCCGTCGCCCCAGCAGGGGGACGTAAGGAAGCGGCCCAGGGGGTCCACTGCCACATGGCACGTTGCATCTCCGGCGGGTTGAGAATCACCCAGCGGCTCCAGTCCGAAGTCACCCGTGCGGCGGAAAG
The DNA here is from genome assembly GCF_034258515.1 of Pseudarthrobacter oxydans. Taxonomy (NCBI): domain Bacteria; kingdom Bacillati; phylum Actinomycetota; class Actinomycetes; order Micrococcales; family Micrococcaceae; genus Pseudarthrobacter; species Pseudarthrobacter oxydans. Next base: position 453,555 of record NZ_CP139438.1, read on the forward strand.
CCCGGACCATCCCGCGCTGCTCGGCCACCGCGTACACCACCGGCAAGGCGGGATGAACGGCAAGGAACGACGGCGAATCCGCCTTCACTGCCGTTCCCAGCCATTCGAGGCTTCCGTCCCCGTGCGCGGCGAGGGCACCGATGCCATCGGCACGGCCGCCTCCACCGGCGGTGTAGCTACCGGTCCAAATGAGATCGTCCTGTGCAGGCGGGATCATAGGTCCATCCTGCCAACAAGCGCTGCCGTGCGGTGCGGTTGCGGACTAGCATTGAACTCCATCCGGCCCAGGCCGGCCCGGCTTGTTGAAACGCCCGGCTCGCAGAAAGGTGTGCCCTTGCCAGTTTCCGGGATCTCCGCGCCCCACGCGTTTGCCGCCACAGTTTCCGCGTTGCGGGCCGCCGGATGTGTATTTGCCGAAGATGAGGCGGGGCTGCTCATCAGTGAGGCGCCCGGCCCTGCAGCGCTCGCCGACTGGGTTGGCCGGCGCAGATCGGGCGAGCCCCTGGAGTACATTCTTGGCTGGACCGGCTTCGACGGACACCGGATCGCTGTCGAGCCGGGGGTCTTTGTGCCCCGGCGCCGGACCCGACTGCTGGTGGACGAGGCCGTGGGACTGCTGCAGGGCGGCCGGTTTTCTGCACCCCGCATTGTTGTTGACTTGTGCTGCGGGTCCGGGGCAGTCGGGGCGGCCATTGCCCGACGGGACCCGGGCATCGAACTGCATGCTGCAGACGTCGACCCGGGCGCCGTGAAGTGCGCGCGCCGCAACGTGGGGCCGGTGGGCGGACGCGTGTACGAAGGGGACCTGTTTGCCGCGCTTCCGCCCGGGCTTCAAGGCAGGGTGCGCGTCCTGGCAGTGAATGCCCCCTATGTCCCCACAGATGCGATAAGAACGATGCCGCCGGAAGCCCGCCTCTATGAGTCGCGGACAGCACTCGACGGCGGCCCGGACGGGCTCCACTTCCACCGGCGCGTGGCCGCAGGGGCGCTGGAGTGGCTGTCCTCCGACGCGCATCTGCTCATTGAGACCAGCGAGCACCAGGCTGAGGGAACCGCATCCGTTGTGGCCGCGGCGGGCCTTGCCGTCCGGACAGTCCATTCGGACGAACTCGACGGCACTGTAGTTATTGGCAGTGCCGGCGTTGGCAATGCCGGTGTTGGCGCTGCCGGGCCTGGCACTTCTTTAGCCTGAGCCCGGTCCAGGGCGGGCTCGGCTGGACCCCACCGAACCGTTAGGGCCGGGAAGGGAGGCGTGCGGGCCGGCAGTTTAGCTAAGACGCTGCTGGCCGCCGCGTCCCCCAAGGATCGCGACGGCCAGCAAAGCCATTCAGTTGTAGCACAGACCCGCTGTTTTTCCGCTGTCAAGCGGGACGGGCCGTCACAGGCCGGACGGTGTGCCGGGGCTAGGCCTTTGAATTGGTCTCGTCGGAGGTGCCGAGGTTCAAGGTTTCCGGGTGGGTGGAGTGCGCGGGGATGTGGTCCTCGCCAAGGTCGTCGCCACTTGGGGTGCTCCTGCCTGGAGCGCCAGCGGTAGAGGCACCCGGAACTGTGGTGCCAGTGGCACTGGCTGTCGTGCCGGCGTCGGACGTTGACGATTTGGTTGCGCCGGAGCCGGAGGAGCCTTCACGATGCACCGCTGAGCCGATCACCGTACCTGCCCGGCGTGCGGCCTCACTCAGCTGGTCCGCGACCTCAGGAGCCTTTTCCTTGATGGCTTCCGTTGCAACCGCCACCTTGTCCTGCACGGGCTTGCTGTCCCAGATGCCCGCAGCGCGTGCCTTGAGCTTGTCATAGGCGGCCCTGCCGGACCGCGACCCAAGCACATACCCGGCGGCAATGCCAACGCCCAAAAGAAGTTTGTTTTTCATGATGAACTCCTGCTCACTGAGAAGGTTTCACTTCCGGCCAGAGAGGCCGGGAGATAGGAAAACCGGCCCGGGGATGTTGTCCCCAGGCCGGTTTCCTGGCTTACGCGACAGTTAGCCGCGAGCGCCGCGCTTGGTGACCATGCCGTAAACCAGCAGCACGATAAGCGCGCCGCCGATGGCCAGCAGCCACGTCTGCAGGGAGAAGAACTCCTGCAGTCCGCTGCCAAAGATCATTCCGCCGATCCAGCCGCCGAGGAGTGCTCCGACGACGCCCAGGACGAGGGTGATGATCCAGCCGCCACCCTGCCGGCCCGGGAGGATCGCCTTAGCGATCGCACCAGCAATAAGTCCGAGAATCAGAAATGCAAGAAATCCCATTTTTCGTTCCTCTTCCTAAATAAAGGAGGCCTCCGGATCCCGGAAGCACTTCATCCTTCTGCTCAATAGTAATCATGCTTACTATCTATTTGCCAACCCCGGGTTCCCGGAAAAGCCCACTTCAGGCCCGTTTCAATGCCCTGTCACGTCGGAATCATTGCCCGCACCGGGACCTTCGTCCAGGACCGCTAATTCCGCTAGATCCTGCGGATCCAAGGCGAAATCGAAGATGTCCAGGTTTTCCCTCATCCGGTCCGGATTCGACGTTTTCGGAATCGTTACAATTCCGTTTTGAACATGCCATCGAAGGACCAGTTGGCCGGGCGTTTTTCCGTGCTTTTCGGCTAGTTGGAAGAGGATGGGAGCACCGAGCAGGCTGGCCCCGGCGCCTCCCAGCGGGCTGTAGGACTCGGTGACGATTCCGTGCTTTGCATGGAATTCCCGCTCGGCCGCGCGCGTGACCGCTGGCGTCAGCTGGATCTGGTTGACGGCGGGGACCACGTCAGTAACGGCCATCAGCCGTTCCAGGTGGGAGGGTTTGAAGTTGGAGACGCCGATGGAGCGCACTTTTCCTTCCGCCTGGAGCCGCTCGAAGGTCTTCCACGTGGAGATGTACTCGTCCCGCGCGGGCAGGGGCCAGTGAATAAGCAGCAAGTCCACGTAATCCAGCCCCAGCCGCTTCAGTGACCCTTCCAGCCCTTCCACCGCCCTGTCGTTCCCCTGGTATTGGCCGTCCAGTTTGGTGGTGATGAACAGCTCGCCACGGTCCACGCCGCTGGCCCGGATACCGTTGCCCACGCCCTGCTCGTTGCCGTACTTCACGGCGGTATCGATGTGCCGGTAGCCGGCTTCCAGGGCCTGCACGACGGCGGTGGCCGCCTGGTCGTCGTCCAGCGGCCAGGTGCCAAGGCCCACCTGGGGGATGGAGTAGCCGTCATTGAGTTTGATCAGCGGTGCAAGTGTCATTTCACCAGTCTCTCCCGGATCGGTTTCCCCGGGCCCTTGAATGCCCGGGGAATATTGGAAGGCGGCGCTGCCCGCCCGGCGTTAGGCACCCCGCCTGGCCCAGCCGGTCAACCGGTCACTGAGGTCCATGAATTCCCGGTCCACCACCTGGAGGCCAGGGTTCGCGTCGTGCCAGTCCACGATTTCGCGTGCGCCGTCGGCGAAGGGAATGGTGGCGCAGTAGCCGGGGACCAGGGACTTGATCTTGGTGTTGTCGAAGACCACCGAGTGGGAGCGGTCGCCCAGGAGGTTGGGTCCCAGCTCCGGGCTGTGGGCGGCGATGGTTTCGGAGGCAACGTGGACCAGTTCCGGGTCCGCAACACCGGCTGCACGGGCGAACAGCCGGTAGATCTGGTTCCAGGGCAGGTACTCGTCGGATGTGATGGTGTAGCTCTCGCCTACCGCTTGCGGCAGGCCGAGCAGCCCCACAAAAGCCTTGGCAAAGTCCATGCTGTGCGTCAGGGTCCACAGCGAGGTCCCGTCCCCGTGCACCATGACCGGCAGCCCCGCCCGCATCCGGTGGAGGTCCGTCCAGCCGCCCACCATGGCGATTTTGGTGCGGTCGTACGTGTGGGAAGGGCGCACCACGGTGAGCGGGAAATCCTGCTCTCTGTAGGCCTGGTAGAACAGTTCCTCGCAGGCGATCTTGTCCCGGGAGTACTGCCAGAACGGGTTCTTCAGGGGCGTGGACTCGCGGATTGGAAGCCGGGTAGGCGGCTTTTGGTACGCAGAGGCGGAGCTGATGAACACGTACTGCCCGGTGCGGCCTGTGAACAGGTCCAGGCTGGCCTTGGCGTGGTCGGGGGTGTACGTGATGAAGTCCGCGACGGCATCGAAATCGCGCCCGCCCAGCGCGTCACGAACCGCGGAGGCGTCCCGCACGTCCGCGGTGAGGGTTTCAGCCCCTTCCGGAACCGGCCCTGTGGACCGGCCCCGGTTGAGGATGGTCAGCCGGTGCCCCAGTGCGACGGCGCGTTCTGCGGCCGCCGCACTGATGACGCCGGTGCCGCCGAGGAACAGGATGTTCCTCGGCGCCACCGTACCGGCGTCAGGGGTGGACGGGTTCACCACGCGTAGTCTTCCGGCGCCGTACGGTGCCCCGGGAAGATGTCGTCCAATCGTTTGAGGGTGTCGGCGTCCAGGGTTACGTCCAATGCCCTGACGGCGGCGTCGAGCTGTTCCTGGGTGCGCGGTCCCACGATGGGTGCCGTGACGGCAGGCTGGTGCAGGAGCCAGGAAAGGGCGATGTCGCCCGGCTCGTGGCCCAGCTCATCGGCGAAATCCTCGTACTGCCGGATCTGGTCTTCGTGCTTCTTGAGTGTTTCGGCCGCGCGGCCCTCGGTGCGCCGGACGCCGTCGCGCTCCTTCTTCAGCACCCCGCCCAGGAGCCCGCCCTGCAGCGGCGACCAGGGGATGAGCCCCAGCCCGTACTGCTGGGCCGCCGGGATCACTTCCAGCTCCACCTGGCGCATGAACAGGTTGTAGATGGACTGCTCGCTCACCAGGCCGGTGTAGTTGCGCCGCCTGGCCGCCTCCTGGGCCTGGGCAATATGCCAGCCGGCGAAGTTGCTGCTGCCCGAGTAGAGGATCTTCCCTTGCTGGACCGCCACCTCGATGGCCTGCCAGATTTCGTCCCACGGCGTATCCCGGTCGATGTGGTGAAACTGATAGACGTCGATGTAGTCCGTCTGCAGGCGCTTCAGGCTGGCGTCGAGGGCGCGGCGGATGTTCAGGGCGGAGAGCTTGGACTCGTTGGGGCGGTCCGTCATGGTGCCGTAAAGCTTGGTGGCCAGGACCGTGTGCTCGCGGCGCTCGCCGCCCTTGGCGAACCAGCGGCCAATGATTTCTTCGGTCCAGCCGCGGTGGCCGGCGCCGCCATAGACGTTGGCAGTGTCGAAGAAGTTGATGCCCTGCTCGCGGGCCGAGTCCATGATGGAGTGGGCGTCCGCTTCCTCGGTCTGCGGACCGAAGTTCATGGTGCCGAGGCAAAGGCGGGAGACTTTCAGGCCGGAGCGGCCCAGGTGGGTGTACTGCATGGCTGAATCCTTTGGGTTTGGTGGTTCTACAGCTGCGTGAAGGCGGCGACGGCGGGATCGGAGCCGATGCGGGCCCCGGACTCAAGGGCGCTGATGGCGGCAAGCTCCTCGTCGGAGAGGGTGAGGGCGGAGGCAGCGAAGTTCTCCCGGATCCGGGCGGCCTGGCTGGACTTGGGAATCACGATGTTTCCCGCGGCCAGATGCCAGGCGAGCACCACCTGCGCCGGGGTGGCATTGTGGGCGTTGGCGATGCCGGTCACCGCATTGCCGTTCAGGTCTCCGCCCTGTCCCAGCGGGCTGTAGGCCTCCACGGCGATGCCAAGGCCCCGGCACTTGGCCGCAAGGTCTGCCTGCTGGTAGCTGGGGTGCAGTTCGATCTGGTTGACGGCCGGGACGATCTCCGAGGACTCCAGCAGGGTGTCCAGGTGCTCGGCGAGGAAGTTGGAAACGCCTATGGCGCGGATCTGGTTGTTCTCGTAGAGCCGTTCCATCTCCTTCCATGCCTGGACGTACAAGTCCTGCGACGGGACGGGCCAATGGATGAGGTAGAGGTCAACGTAGTCGAGGCCCAAGGCTTTGCGGCTGTTCTGGAACGCTTCCTGCGCGCGGTCCTGCTCGCCGTTCCGAAGCTTGGTGGTTACAAAGATGTCCTCGCGCGGAATGCCGGTAGCCGCGATCGCGGCACCCACGCCCGCCTCGTTCCGGTAGGCGGCGGCCGTGTCTATATGGCGGTATCCGGCCTCGAAGGCGTCCTCCACGGTCCGCTGCGTGTCCTCCGGCGGTACCTGGAAGACGCCGAAACCAAGCTGGGGGATGGTGACGCCGTTGTTCAGTGTCAGCTCTGACATTGGGGCTCCTTGAAACATGCGGGGGTGGGGTGCCGTTGACTCGACGGGAGAAAGCGGTTTCCGCTGGCTCGCTTTTGAGCCTATGCACTTTTGGCCGGGAAGTCAGCAGGGGAACCTGATTCTGTTTTTCCTAGGACTCCCAGTCCTACCTTCGTTGTAGGAGAGAGCCACCATGGCGGGCACAATGGTCTGCATGGGTCAAAGCGCGGAGTTCGGAAAATTCCTCAAAGCCATGCGGTCCCGCCTGAGCCCTGAGGACGCCGGTGCGGGACCCACCTCCGGTGCCCGCCGGGTTCCCGGCCTCCGTCGCGAAGAAGTCGCCCGGCTGGCAGGGGTGAGTACCGACTACTACGTCAGGCTGGAGCAGGGCCGGAACATCCATCCGTCGCGGACGGTCCTTGAGGCAGTGTCAAGGGCCTTGCGGCTGGACGGCAGCGAGCATGCGCACATGATGGACCTGCTGGAAAACTGTGCCGGGTCCGCGAGGTCCAGCACAACGGCCGCCCAGGCTGTCCGTCCGGCGCTGCGGCAGCTCCTGGAGGCGATGGGCGACGTTCCGGCCATGGTGCTGGGCCGGCGCAGTGACGTCCTCGCCGGCAACAGGATGGCCTTCCTGCTGTTCGCGGATTTCCCCGCGCTGCCGGCTGTCGAACGCAACCTGACCCGCTGGCTCATTCTTGACCCGTCAGCCCGCGAGCTCTTCCGTGACTGGAAAACCGTGGCGGCGGAAGCGGCCGGAGCGTTGAGGCTGGATGTAGGCCGCCACCCCAACGATGCCCAGGCCAACCAGCTGGTGGGCGAACTCGCTGTCCATAGCGAGCACTTCCGCCAATGGTGGGCCGGGCACCGGGTGGCCACCCGGTCGGCAGGAAGCGTGCGCCTGCACCACCCCGCCGTCGGGGACCTGGAACTGAACTTTGAAAACCTTGTCCTCCCGGACGATCCCGACCAGACGCTTCGGGTGTATTCGGCCCGGGCCGCTTCGCCGTCGGCCGACGCCCTTGCACTGCTCGGCAGCCTGGGAGCACCCCAGCCGGCGGCCGAACGTGAATCCGACCGCAACACCGCTCCGTCCACGGCGGAAAGCGGGGAGTGACGGCGGCCGGAGCCGTTGTACTTTTGGCCATTTGAGGCGGGTGTTTCTGGCCACGAGCCCATTGGGGAAAGATTGCACTTTTCCTAGGCTGGAGGAGCAAGGTTTCTCCACCAAGGATGGTCTCAACGATGAAACGCATCGCACTGCTCAAGGAACGCCAGGCTGCCGCCGCCGACGCCCCCTCCACCGCCACCGGTTCGCACTGCCCGGCGTCGGGCCTGTGGAGCCCGGACCACGATCCGCACACCGTCCTGTCCTTCTTCGAAGGACAGGTTTTTCCCGCGTTCGACGGCATTCCAACAGTTTGGCGGCGCCGCTCGGCCGGCACCGTCTCGGCGAACTAGGCCCGCTTAAACGCCAACTGACTCGCAGCAGACGTCGTCAAAACACGGTTTCGCGACGTCTGCTGGGAGTCAGTTGGGCGGGAGTTAGTGCTCTTCCAGCCGGAAGCCGATCTTGATGGTGACCTGCCAGTCGGCGATCTTGCCTTCTTCGAGGTGGCCCCGGATCTCCTTGACCTCGAACCAGTCAAGGTTGCGGAGGGTCTGGGAAGCCTTGGCGATCCCGTTGCGGACGGCGTCGTCCACTCCCTGGTCCGACGTGCCGACGATTTCAGAAATGCTGTACGTGTGGTTGGACAACTTCGCTCCTCGTGATCAACGGTGCTCCCGGTTGCGGGCGGTCCTTGAAGACTAGTGGCACTTCCAGAACGTTGACCAGCCCTTATCCGATGTTCCGCACCGCCGTCAGGACGAACCCGCGGCCTGCTTCGCCTCGAGCACCAGGTTCTTCAGGTCGTCCAGGGTCTGCTGCATGTGCGCGTCCATGGCCTGCCGAGAACGGGTGGCATCCCGCGACTCCAGCGCTTCGGCAATGTTCTGGTGGTGCCGGATCGCATGCTCCTGGATCTCACGGACGGCCGAGGTTTCAGTGCGCCGCTTTTCCAGCACCCGGTGCAGCGGCTCGAACAGCACAGCCACGAAGACGTTCTCCGAGGCATGCAGGATCAGGTCGTGGAAAGCCAGGTCCGCGGCCACGAACGCGGCCACGTCATTGACTTCGTGGGCGGCACGCATGGCCGCCACATAGCTGTACAGGGCCTGGATCTCAGCGTCGCTGATCCTTCCCGCCGCCAGTTCACAGGCGCCGGCTTCCAGCATGCGCCGCAGTTCGATGAGCTGGATGGAAGCGTCAGCCTCGTTCTTGCCCTCGGAAGCGGCGCGCAGCACGGCCTCCAGCGATGCCCAGCGGTTGAGGGGGTTCACGAACGTGCCCCGGCCCCGCTCGACGCTCAGGATCCGCTGCGCCTGGAGCGTTTTCATGGCCTCGCGGACCGTCATCCGGCTGACCTCATGCCGGGCGCTGAGCTCATGCTCGCCGGGGACGGTGGCGCCGGGCGGGAACTCACCGGCGATGATGCGGTCCAGGAGCTCGTCGGCCACCTGGCCCACCAGTGATTGCCTCGCCATGCTGCCCCCGTTATTCCCTCATTGGATATGTCAGACAAGTCTACTTGCGCGTCGTTATGTCCTGTGCCACACTAAAAACCAAATGCAAGATGTCTGACATCTTACACCTGTCTTTTACATCAGGATCCGTCAGAGGATCCATACACAACGGAGTGCACTGTGACGCTTGAAACAGACGTCCTGGCCGCGTATCCGGCCGAGGTCCGGATTCCCGCCGAACTGGTAGCCAGCATCCTGGCTGCCTCCAACGCGGAGACCCCGCGTGTCCTGGTCGTGCTCGACGACGACCCCACCGGAACGCAGTCCGTGGCAGACCTGCCCGTGCTCACCCGCTGGGACGTGGAAGACTTCATTTGGGCTTTCAGCCAGTCGAAGCCTGCCGTCTACGTCCTCACGAACACCCGCAGCCTGGACCCTGCCGAGGCTGCCGCCCGCAATGAGGAGGTGGTCCGCAATGCCCTCGCAGCAGCGGGTTCCCCGGAAGAACTGCGCCTTGGCTTCGTCAGCCGCAGCGATTCCACCCTCCGCGGCCACTACCCCCTGGAGCCGGACGTCATCGCCGCCACAGTATCGGACGTCAGCGGGGAAAAAACCGACGGCGTTGTGCTGGTTCCAGCCTTCCCCGACGCCGGGCGGGTCACCATCGGCGGCGTCCATTACATGCGCGGCACCGCAGACGCGGCCGGCACCCTCATCCCTGTGTCCGAAACAGAGTTCGCCAAGGACGCCACCTTCGGCTTTTCCACCTCCGTAATGGCTGACTACGTCGAAGAGAAGTCCAAGGGCCGCTTCGCCGCGGACACGGTCATCGTCCTGGATCTGAACATCATCCGCGCCGGCGCGGCAGCCCAGGACCCTGCCATCTCTGCCAACGCCATCGCCGACGCAATCGAACGGGCCACCGATTCCACCCCCATCGTGGCGGACATCGTGACCGAAAACGACCTCCGTGCCCTGTCCCTCGGCCTGGAAGAAGCCGAACGGCGCGGCAAGAAGCTCCTTTACCGCGTAGGCCCTCCCTTCGGCCGTGCCCGGATCGGCCAGGAAATCCGCGCCGAACTCACCGGCGCGGAAGCCTACGCCGGAAACACCCCGTCGGTAGCAGGCGGCCTGATCGTCGTCGGCTCCCACGTCGGCGTCACCACCCGCCAGCTCAAGGCCCTGACGGAGCAGCACAGCGCCGCACGCATCGTGGAGATCGACGTCGAAAAGCTCCTCGGCCCGGAATCCGCCAGCCACTTGGACCAGACGGTGGACGCCGTCGTCGAGGCCCTCCGCGGCGGGGACGTCATCGTCCACACCAGCCGCCTGCTCATCAAGACAGACGACCCGGCCGAAAGCCTGCGGATCGCACGCACCGTGTCCGCCGCCGTCGTCGCCGTGGTGAACCGGACACTGAAGACCTTCCCGCCGCGGTTCGTCATCGCCAAGGGCGGAATCACCTCCTCCGACGTGGCCGCCCACGGCCTGGAAATCCGGCACGCCATTGTCCGCGGCCCCATGCTTCCCGGCATCGTCTCGCTCTGGGAACCGGTGGACGGCCCCGCCAAGGGCATCCCGTACATCGTCTTCGCCGGCAACGTGGGCGACGACCAGTCACTGGCCGACGTCACCCGCAAGCTCAGCAACACCTTCTAACCCCCACCGGCTCCAGATCCCGCACACATTCAATGGAGAACACCATGACCAGCAACTACACCGTCACAGTCCTGGGCCTCGGCGCCATGGGCCTGCCCATGGCCACCCGCCTCGCGTCCCAGCTGACAGTCCACGGCTTCGACATCGCCGAACCGCGCCTGAAGCTCGCCGAAGAAGCCGGCATCGCCACCTTCGCCTCTGCCCGCGAAGCCGCCAAGGGTGCCGACGCCGTGCTCCTGGCCGTCCGCAACGGCGAGCAGCTCAACGACGTCCTCTTCGGCGAGAACGGCGTGGCCTCCGTGCTTGAGCCCGGCGCCGTCGTCATCCTTGGCAGCACCGTGGGCACCGAAGCCATCCCCGCCACGGTGGCCAAGCTCGCCGAATACGGCGTGGACCTCGTTGACGCACCGCTGTCCGGAGGCCCCAAGCGCGCCGGCGAGGGCGACCTGCTGATCGTCGTCGGCGCTTCCCCCGAAGCCCGCGAAAAGGCAGCCCCCGCGCTGGACCTGCTGGCTTCCACCCTGACCGTTGTGGGCGACAAGCCCGGCGACGGACAGGCCCTCAAAACCGTCAACCAGCTCCTCTGCGGCGTGCACATCGCCGCAGCGGCCGAAGCCATGGCCCTCGCCGACGCCCTCGGACTGGACCAGGCCAAGACCCTCGCCGCCCTCGAGGCCGGCGCCGCGGGCTCGTTCATGCTGTCCAACCGCGGGCCGCGCATCCTTGAGGCCTACAACGAGGAAGGCGCCGAGGTCCTCTCCCGCCTGGACATCTTCGTCAAGGACATGGGCATCGTGGGCAAGGCCACCCGTGCCGCCGGCCTGGCAGCTCCGGTTGCGGCTGCTGCCGAGCAGCTCTACCTGCTGGGCCAGGCCCAGGGCCTCGCCGCCGCCGACGACTCCGCCGTCATCAAGGTCGTTGCGCCCACAAGGCGCACCGCGTAGCCACTTTCCTCAACCAGCGCCTGATGGCCGGTCTTCCGGAAGACCGGCCTGTCAAAGGAGACACCCCGAAATGAACCACCTGATGCACCCGCTGATCGCGCGGGCGGCTGAAACTCCAGCCATCAAACCCGCAGTGGAGCTTGGCACTCCGCTGCTCCTGACCATCGCAGCCCTCGGCATTGCCGTGCTGCTGGTCATGATCATCCGCTTCAAGATCCAGGCCTTCGTTGCCCTGCTCACCGTCAGCATCCTGGTTGCCGTCGCTGCCCAGATCCCGCTCAAGGACGTCTTCACCGTTGTCGCCAACGGTGTCGGCAGCACCATGGGCAAGGTGGCATTGCTGATCGCACTCGGCGCCGTCCTGGGCCGCATGATCGAGGTGTCCGGCGGCGTCCAGTCCCTCGCTGCCCACTTCACCGCAAAGCTCGGCGCCAAGCGGGTTGCCGTGGCCCTCACCGCCGTCGGCTTCCTGGTGGCCATTCCGGTCTTCTTCGAAGTCGGCGTCATTGTGCTGGTCCCCATCGTCTACGCCTTCGCCAAGATCGCCAAGGTGCACCCGGTCAAGTTCGGCCTGCCCATGGCCGGCATCATGCTCGCCATCCACGTGGCCGTTCCGCCGCACCCCGGCATCGTGGCAGGTGCCGGCGTCTTCGGTGCCGACATCGGACTCATCACCCTGATCTCCCTGGCCATCTGCATTCCCCTGGGCTTCCTGTCCTACTGGGTTGCCAGCATCATGAACCGCAAGGAGTACGAGCTCCTCCCGTCCGTCAAGGCACAGGTTGAAGAATTCGGCTCCGACTCGCTGGTCAAGGTAGGCCACGACGGCCCCGGCGCCATGGCTGTTGCCCCGCCCCGTCCCGGCCTGATCATCTTCCTCATCGCCGCCCCGATTGTGCAGATCCTCCTTGGCACCCTGGGCACCCTCTCCATCCCCAAGGACAACTCCTGGTACGGCCTGGCCGCGTTCATCGGCAACCCGTTCTTCGCGCTGCTGGTGGCCGTTGCGCTGTCCTTCTTCCTGCTGGCCGTCCGCCGCAACTGGTCGCTGAAGGAAACCGGCGAAATCTTCGAGGGCGCCCTGCCCCCCATCGCCTCCATCCTGATGGTGGTTGCCGCCGGCGGCGTGTTCGGTGAAGTCCTCCGCACCTCCGGGATCGGCGCCGCCCTCTCCCAGACCCTGGACCACCTGGGCCTGCCCGTCATCGCCCTTGGCTTCGTCATCTCCCTGGCCCTTCGCGCTGCGCAGGGTTCGGCCACCGTTGCCATCGTGACCACCACCGGCCTGCTGACGTCCGCCGTGATGGAAGGCGGCTACACCCCGGCCCAGATCGCCGTGATCGTCATCGCCATCGGCTTCGGTTCGCTCGGCCTGTCCCATGTCACCGACGCCGGGTTCTGGACCGTGGTGCGCTACTACGGACTCACTGTTTCGGACGGCCTGAAGACATGGACCGTCCTGACCACCATCCTGGGCCTGGCCGGCTTCGTCCTGACCTTCATGGCCTGGATCCTGGTGGGAGGCCTGGGCGTCTGATGCGTACCCGACTCGACCGCCTGGTGACCGCCGCCCTCCAGCAGGGTTCCGCCATCCCGGCCTTCACCTGCTACGACTTCACGACGGCGCTGGCCGTGGTGGCAGCGGCGGAGGAATCCGGCCGCGGCGTCATCCTGCTGGTGGCCCCGAAGACTGCCGCCACGTCGAACGGCCTGCGCCTCGTCGGTGCCCTCCGTGGCCTCGCTGACGCTGCGTCCGTCCCGGTGGCGGTGCAGCTTGACCACGCAACGGACCTTCGGGTGATGGCCGACGCCGTTGCGGCAGGGGCGGATTCCGTCCTCGCCGACGGTTCCTCCCTCCCTTACGAGGACAACATTGCGCTGGTCCGGGCGGCCCGTGCGCTGCTGGGGCCGGACGTGGTACTTGAAGCCGAGCTTGGCGGGCTCGCCGGCGACGAGGACCGCGCCTTCAGCGCGGACCAGTCCGGCGTCGCCGTGGCCGGCCTCACCGACTCCGCCCTGGTGGAGGACTTTGTGGCCCGTACCGGCGCGGAACTGCTGGCTGTCGCCGTCGGAAACGTCCACGGTAAATACAAGGGCGAGCCGCAGCTGCGCTGGGACGTGCTGCAGGACATTGCGGTGCGCACGCACCTTCCGCTGGTCCTGCACGGCGCTTCCGGAATCCCGGCGGAGGAGCTGGTGAAGGCGGCCTCCATGAACGTTGGCAAGGTCAATTTCAACACGGAGCTCCGCACCGGCGTCCTGGCCACACTGGAGGAGCAGCTACCGGGCCACCGCGCCGACGGCGAGAACCTGCAGGCGCTCCTGGGCCACTGGAACAGCTCCGCCCGCGACTTCGCAACCACCACGCTGGCGACGCTCACGCGCTGAGATTTCCGCAGGGGAGGGAGGCCGGGATCAACCATGATCCTGGCCTCCCTCCTTTTTGTGATCCTGGTGCCCTCCTCAAGCTCACCCTTAACCTGAGCCTGCTTCCGGGCGCACAATGGAGCTGTAACGAGCAGTTACCGCAAAGGAATGAACATGGGCGGCGCACAGGAGCAGGGGACATCTTCGCAGCCCGGTCCGGCGGGCACCCGCGACGAGGTGCTAGACCTCGTCCGGTTCTTTTGCCTGGCACTGGTGGTGGTCGGCCACTCCATGATGGGTAGCCCCGTACTGCATCCGGACGGAACGGTCACTACCCACAACACCCTGGCCGAGCAGGACTGGTTTGAACCCGTGATCTGGGTGTTCATGGTCATGCCGCTGTTTTTTGTTGCCGGCGGCACCACGGGCCTGCAGTCCTGGCAACGGCTCAAGGCCGGGGGCGGCACCGCCGCTGAGTTCCTCCAGGCACGGCTCCTGCGGATGGTGCGCCCCGCCGCTGCCCTGCTGGCGGTAATGTTCCTTGGGCTCTGGATGGCCGGGCTGCTTGGCGTGCATCCGCAGGTGGTGGAGCTGATGGCAGCCGGGGCCGGGATGCCGCTCTGGTTCCTCGCGGCGTACCTGGCGGCGCAGCTTTCCATTCCGCTCCTGGCCGCCTTCCATGGGCGGAGCCCCTGGCTGGCAATTGGGGTCCTTGCTGCCCTCGTGGTGGCCGTGGACTGCCTTCGCGGAACGCTGCCCTTGCTCGCATATGCCAACCTGGTATTCCTCTGGTGTGCGGTGCAGCAGCTGGGGTTCCTGGCCGCCGACGGCCGCTTCGCCAGGCTCTCCAAGTCCGGCCTGCTGGCGCTCATCCTCGCCGCGAACCTCCTGCTCGGCCTCGTCGCTGCCCTGGGCCTGTACTCCGGGAACATGCTGGTGAACCTCAACCCGCCGAACCTGACCCTCTTCCTCCTGGGTATTTCGCAGGCCGCCCTGATCGAACTTGCCCGGCCTGCGCTGGTTCCGCTCTGCTCCCTCGGATGGGTACGGACGCTGCTTCGGGTGGCGGGCGGCCGTTCGCTGACCGTGTACCTGTGGCACCTTCCCCTGCTGGTGGCAATGTCAGGCCTGCTCCTCCTCACCTCCGTCCCCAAGCCCGCCGCCGGAACCGCGGAGTGGTGGTGGTCGCGCCCCGTGGTCCTGCTGTCACTGCTCCTGCTGCTGCTTCCGGCGGTGGCGGCGTTCGGCCGCCTGGAGGATCGGCCGACGGCGGCACTTCAGGGCCGCCGTCCGCCCGCCATGGCGGTGGCGGCCGCCGTCGTGGTGGTCTTCACCCCCGCCGCGGTAGGAGCCGCAATCAACGGGCTGACGCTGGGATTGCTGGGGGCCGGGGCAGCCTGCTTCCTCCTGGCACTGGTGCTGCTTCACGGGGTGCGGCGCCCGCTGCGGACCGGATCCGCTCCCACGGCAACGGAAATGTCCCGCTAGCCAAACTTCCCGCTAGCCAAACTACTTGGCCGGAGGAATCGCGGACCGGGCGGTTTCGCCGGGCTGCATGCCCGTCATGGCGTCGCCGGAACAACTGAGAGCGGGCTCGGAACCACCGTCCGCGAAGCGGGAGCTGACATCCAGTCCTGGCTCCAACGCACCGGACTCCTTCCGGCCGGGCAGGACACCGGGGCGGAGGCATTGCCAGCGGAGTGAAGTAGTGCCAGTGTCGAACCATGACCGAGAACACGATGTCCAGCGAGGATAAGTTCGCCCCCGACGTCTCTGTGCGGCGCAACGATGCGCAGCACCGTTATGAGCTTCACGTGGGTGATGTCCTCGCCGTCCAGTCCTTCTACCGGGACCTGCCGGGCCACATAGACTTCTCCCACACGGAGACCGGCGAGGAATTCGAAGGGCAGGGACTGGGACGTGTCCTGGCCCACTTTGCGCTCGACGACGTGGTGGCGTCAGGAAAGCGGATCATTCCGCATTGCCCGTTCATCGCCGGCTACCTTCGTAAGCACGAGGGGTACGAGCAATACGTGGATTGGCCGGACAGCTGATCCGCTCCTGAACACTTGAGCCGGACGGCTGAGGGGGACCAGCCGATCCAGCGCCGTCGGGGAGCCCGCCGAGGGGCGTTTCCCAGCAGTCAGCTGGCGAGTGCGTGTTCGGCGAGGACCGGGACGTCGATGGTGAAGCCGCAGGCACAGCGGTACGTCTCCACGTGCTCCGAAGCAGCTCCCAGGCCCATGCCCACCGGGACCACCGAGGTTCCGTCCACATAAACGGGCATCCGAACAGGGAGTGCCTCCGGGTCCACCAGCTGCATCGGGGCGCGGCAGTGCATCCGTGAATTGAGTGTGACCAGCAAGCCCATATCCGCGGGCCGGGTGACGCCCAAAGAAGATTCTGCTCCTGCGTCAGGCTCCCCGGGCACCGTAAGCTGGTCTTCAATAACGCTGGTCATGATGTTCATCCTTGGGCTTCTTTCACGAAGCTGCCGGCGTTGGCAGCCCCGCCGCGAACTGCTTGCGGAGGTTCATTTACCCCATAAGCAAAGCATGCTTACTAATTGTTCGCCAAATTGACGCTTGCGCCCTCAGTGCATCTTGCCCGCTTCCGGCCGGCCGGTTATTTTGCAGCAGGACTGCCCCGGCTGCCAGTCAATGACGCCGAAAAGGGCCCGCGCAGGGCAGTTTCACGACTCCTTCGCTAAATACATCACAAAAGTTTGATTAAAAGGTTTACCTAAGTAAGGCTTGCCTTTGTTCGATGTAATGCCGACCGAAGGAAAACCAGTGCCGCTGCTGCCCCGCCTTGACGAGCTGGAAATGGATGATCCGCCCAACACCAACGGAGCGACGAGCCATGACCGGCCAAACCATGACCGGCCAAACCATCAGACCCCAGTTCAGGAACCTGGCGGCAGGGACTTCGGCTCGCGTGTGGAACTCGCGCTGGCGGCCAGCAACCACCTCCTCAACGCACGCAACTCGCCGCGGTATGTGGCCCAGGTGCTGCAGGGCGTAACGGCCGTTGCCACGAAACTTGAGCGGACCGCCCGGCCGTTCACCGGCGTCGGACCCTCCGAACTGGAGGCCCGCGTAGGCGCCGTGGACCTCGAAAGACCCCTGCCGGACACGGCCGCCGCCCTCCAGGAACTCGAGGATGTGTACCTGCGCGATGCCGTGTACTTCCACGACGCCAGGTACGCCGCCCACCTCAACTGCCCCGTGGTCATCCCGGCGCTGGTGGGCGAAGCGGTCCTGTCCGCGGTGAACTCCTCCATGGACACGTGGGACCAGAGTGCAGGCGCCACCATGATCGAACGCCGGCTTATTGACTGGACCGCAAAAAGGCTGGACCTTGGTGACGCCGCGGACGGCATCTTCACCTCCGGCGGCAGCCAGTCCAACCTGCAGGCCCTGCTGATCGCCCGCAACCACGCCGTTGCCGGCCTGCGGCAGGACCCTGCCCGCGCCGGGCTCCGGCTTCCGGCGCTGCTGGACACGCTGCGGATCTTCACGTCCGAGGACAGCCACTTCAGTATCCAGAAGTCGTCATCAATGCTGGGCCTGGGGTTCGACGCCGTCGTCACCGTCCCCTGCACGCCGGACCACCGGATGGATCCTGCCGCCCTCGCCGAGGCCATGGCCGGCGCATGGGACGCCGGTTTGACCCCGATGGCGGTGGTGGCCACCGCGGGCACCACGGACTTCGGCGCTGTCGATCCGCTCCCGGAGCTCGCCGCACTGGCCCGGGCCTACGGGGCATGGTTCCACGTGGACGCTGCCTACGGCGGCGGCCTCATTGTCTCCGGCCGCTACCGGCACCTCCTTGACGGCACAGGGCTTGCCGACTCGGTCACCGTCGACTTCCACAAAACCTTCTTCCAGCCGGTCAGCTCCAGCGCCCTGCTGGTGCGCGAACGGACCATGCTGCGCCACGTCACCTACTATGCGGACTACCTGAACCCGCACAGCGCAGCGCTGGCAGCCATCCCCAACCAGGTGGACAAGAGCATCCAGACCACCCGCCGGTTCGACGCCCTGAAGCTGTGGCTCACCCTGCGCATCATGGGCGCGGACGCCATCGGCGCCCTGTTCGACGAAGCCATCGACCTCGCCGCACGCGTGGGCAAGCTCCTCGCCGCCGACGACGCCTTCGAACTCGCCGCCCCGCCCCGGCTCAGCACCCTGGTTTTCAGGTACCGGCCCCGCCTGGACAGCGGCGACCGGATCAGCGAGGACGCGGCGGATGCCCTCAACCCGGCCATCCGGGCGGCGGTCTTCGCCTCCGGGGAAGCGGTGGTTGCCGGAACCACGGTGGGCGGCCGGCACTACCTGAAGTTCACGCTCCTCAACGCCGAGGCCACGCTGGAGGACATTTCCGGCATCATCAACTTCCTGCGCCGCACGGGCGCCGGGCTGCTGCGCAGCGAGGCGACCGCATGAGCACCACCGCCACCCAAAAGGCAGGCAGGCGCAGGATCTACGACTTCGCCGCGGTCGGCGTCGGGCCCTTCAACCTGGGCCTCGCGGCGCTGGCTGAACCGGTGGAAGGGCTGGACGGCATCTTCCTGGAACGCAGGGAATCCTTTGACTGGCACCCCGGGATGATGCTGGCGCCCGCCCACCTGCAAGTGCCCTTCATGGCCGACCTCGTCACCCTGGCCGATCCCACCTCGCCATACTCGTTCCTGAACTTCCTCAAGCAGGCCGGCAGGCTCTACCGGTTCTACATCCGGGAGAATTTCTACCCGCTGCGGGCGGAGTACAACCAGTACTGCCAGTGGGTGGCCGGGCAGTTGCCCGGCGTCCGATTTGGCACAGCTGTGCTGGATGTAACGTACGACGACGGCGTGTACCGGCTTTCCGTCTCCGGTCCGGGAGGGCCTGAGGTGCTGCTGGCGCGGCGGCTGGTGCTGGGCACGGGCACCTCCCCGGACGTGCCCGGGGCTGCGGCAGGGATCGTGGCCGATTCACGTGCGGGAGCCGGGGGAGTGGTCCTCCACACCGCCGACTACCTGGCGCGGAAGGCAGAACTGCAGCAGCAGCGCAGCATCACCATCCTGGGCAGCGGCCAGAGCGCCGCCGAGATCTACTACGAACTGCTCCAGGAATCGGACGCCCACGGGTACCAGCTGAACTGGGTGACCCGCTCCGGCAGGTTCTTCCCGCTTGAATACACCAAGCTGACGCTTGAGATGACTTCGCCCGAGTACGTGGACTACTTCCACGCCCTCCCGCAGCACCAGCGCGATTACCTGAATAAGGCCCAGAAAAACCTCTACAAAGGCATCAATTCGGACCTGATCGACGCCATCTACGACCTGCTCTACACCAAGAGCATCTCCGGAATGGTGGACACCCGGCTGCTGACCCACTCGAGCCTGACCGCTGCCTACTGGAACCCCGGGGCCGGGACCCACACCCTGCACCTGGAACATGCGGAGCAGGGCACGTCCTACACGCTGGACAGCGAAGCGGTGGTGCTGGCCACCGGCTACGGCTACCAGGAACCAGGTTTCCTCGCCGGCATCCGGGACCGCATCGACCGGGACAGCGCGGGCAGGTTCGCCGTGGACCGGAACTACAGTACCGGGGTCCAACCCGGCGAGATCTTCGTCCAGAATGCCGAGCTGCACACCCACGGGTTCGCCACCCCGGACCTGGGCATGGGCGCCTACCGCAACTCCTGCATCCTGCGCGAAATGACCGGCCGCGAGGTGTACCCCGTGGAGCGCAGCATTGCGTTCCAGCAGTTCGGGCCGCCGGCTGCGGTTGGCTCTCCGCTGGATTGCGGACCGGTGCCGGCATGACATTCACCTTCCGCTGCCTCGACGCCGAAGCCGACGCGCCGCTCCTTCACAGCTGGGTGACCCGGCCCTACGCCTCGTTCTGGGGCATGCTGTCCGCCAGCGTGGAGGACGTGGTGCAGGAATACAGGAACATCCAAGCGAGCGGCCACCACCACGCGGTGCTGGGGCTCGACGGCGGCGTCCCCGCCTTCCTGATGGAGGAGTACCGTCCCGCGTCCTCGCCGCTGGCCGCTGTGTACCCCGTCCTTCCCGGGGACGTGGGGATGCACCTGCTGGTGGCCCCGCCGTCGGCCGCACCCGTGCGCGGCTACACCGCCGCGGTGATGGACGCCGTCCTGGCACGACTCTTCAGCACGCCGGGAGTGGACCGCATTGTGGTGGAGCCGGATATCCGGAACACCAGGATCCACGCCCTGAATCAACGCCTGGGCTTCCAGCCCGCAGGGGCGGTCACCCTTCCGGACAAGGACGCGCTGCTGAGTTTCTGCAGCCGAGACGATTACCTGGCCGCCCGAACGTCCCTTCTGCCCGCCCTTCCGCCCGTAACCCAGGGAGCACCACTATGACTATCGATCTCGATCCCGCCGCCACAACCACCCCCGGGCAGCCCTCCGCCGGCCCTGCACCGCATCCCGGCCGTGTACCGCATCTCACCGGCGAAAGGTGGGACAACGCCAACCGGCACCTGCTCCGCAAGGCACTCGCCGAGTTCTCCCACGAACGGATCCTCACCCCGGAACCGGTGGGAGGTAAGCCTGGCGGGGCCGGGGCGGACGGGCGCGGCCGCTACCGGGTCCGCAGCGATGACGGCACCTCCGAGTACCAGTTCAGCGCCCGGATCCTAAGCATGGACCACTGGGCCATCGATCCCGGCTCCATCCGGCACTTCCGGGGCGGCACCGAGGCGCCGCTGGACGTGCTGGAGTTCATCACCGGGTTCCACGGAATGCTGGGCATCAACCTCCATATGCTCCCCGTCTACCTCGAGGAGGTCGGCAGCACCCTGGCGAGCCACGCCTACAAGCAGTGGGCCGGCCAGCCGACGGCGGCTGAACTCGCGGCAGGGATCACCGGCGGCGAGGACCCGGCGGCCGACTTCCAGGCCATTGAGCGCAGCATGACCGAGGGCCACCCCTGCTTTGTTGCCAATAACGGCCGCCTGGGCTTCGGCATCAGCGACTACCACGCCTTCGCACCGGAAACGGGCGCCCCGGTGCAGCTGGAGTGGATCGCCGTGCACCGCACCCGCGCCGTCTTCACTGCATCGGAAGGGCTGGAGTACCGGGCGCACCTGCAGGCCGAGCTCGGATCCCTGCTGGGCACCTTCACCGCTGAACTGCAGCTGCAGGATCTCGATCCGGACCAGTACTTCCTCATGCCGGTACATCCCTGGCAGTGGGAGAACAAGCTCACGGTCACGTTCGCGGCGGAGATCGCCCGGCAGCGCATCGTCCACCTGGGCGCCGGGACGGACAGCTACCAGGCGCAGCAGTCGATCCGGACCTTCTTCAACACCAGCGACCCCGTCCGCCACTACGTCAAGACGGCCATGTCCGTGCTGAACATGGGCTTCATGCGCGGGCTGTCGCCGGAGTACATGAAGGCCACCCCGGCCATCAACGACTGGCTGCGGAACCTGATCGAGGCGGACGATGCACTTCAGCGCCGCGGGTTCACCATGATCGGCGAGGTCGCCGCCATCGGCTACCACAACGGCTACTACGAGGCAGGCGCTGCGGGCGGTTCGCCGTACCGGAAGATGCTCTCCGCCCTATGGCGCGAAAGCCCCCTGCCGCTGCTGCAGGACGGGCAGCAGCTGGCCACCATGGCCTCGCTCCTGCACGTTGACGCGAGCGGCAGGCCCATGGTTTCGGCGCTCATCGAGCGCTCCGGCCTGCCGGCAGGGGACTGGCTGCGGCGGTATTTCGAGGCCTACCTGGTTCCACTGGTTCATTGCCTCTTCCGGTATGAGATGGCGTTCATGCCGCACGGCGAGAACGTGATCCTGGTGTTCGAAAACGGCGTACCCGTCAGGGCCGTCATGAAGGACATCGCCGAGGAAATCGTGGTGATGGGGGACCGGCTGGACCTGCCGGAGGATGTATCCCGGATCCGGGCGGAGATCCCGGACGGCCAGAAGGTGCTGGCCGTCTTCACGGACATCTTTGACTGCATTTTCCGTTTCCTGGCCGCGCTCCTGGACGGGGACGGAAGACTGGGCCAGGACGACTTCTGGCGGATTGCCGCCGCTGCGGTCAAGGACTACCAGGGGCAGCATCCGGAACTTGCCGGCCAGTTCGCCCGGCATGACCTCTTTGCCGCCGACTTCGAGCTGTCCTGCCTGAACCGGCTGCAGCTGCGCAACAACCAGCAGATGCTGGACCTGGCAGACCCGTCCGGCGGGCTGCAGATGGCAGGACGCCTGGCCAATCCGCTGGCGAGGTTCGCCTGAGGACCACGCCTGGTACCACACGGACAGTGGACCGGGACGGGAGATCGGCGCCTCGCTAGGCTTGCAGCATGACCACGCCGCACCCCCAGCAGGATCTTTCCGGGACAACAGCCCTCGTCACGGGGGCCAGCGCGGGGCTGGGGTCCGAGTTCGCGCGCCAGCTGGCCGCCCAGGGCTGCAACCTGGTGCTGGTTGCGCGGAACCGGGCCCGCCTCGAGGAAGCAGCGGCGGGCCTGGAACGGCGCTACGGAACCACTGCCGAGGTGCTTCCCGCAGACCTGACGGACGACGCCGGCGTGGCCGCCGTCGTCGAACGCCTGTCCGATGCGCGGCGTCCGGTGGGGATCCTTGTCAACAACGCCGGAATCGGCCTGCTGCACAACTTCGAGGACAACCACATCTCGGAGGAGAAGAAACACCTCAAGCTGCACGGGGAAACCGCCATGGAGCTTACCCATGCCGCGCTCAAAGGCATGCTGGAGCGGGGCGAGGGCCGGATCATCAACGTGGCCAGCATCGCCGCTTTCCTGCCGCGGGGCACCTACTCCGCGGCGAAGGCCTGGCTGGTGAGTTTCAGCCGCTGGGCAAACCTGGCCTACGGCAAACAGGGCATCAAGGTCACCGCGGTGTGCCCGGGCTTCACCCACACGGAGTTCCACGACCGGATGGGCATGGACAAATCGGTGGCGCCGTCCTGGGCCTGGCTGCATGCCGAGCGGGTGGTGCGGGAAGGCCTGGCGGACAATGCCCGGGGCAAGGCGGTGTCCATCCCCTCCAAGAGGTACAAGGTGGTGGCGGCCGTTGCCCGGGTGGCGCCGGCAAAGCTAATGGCGGGGCCGCCGCGGAAGCCGAAACAGGGACGGAAACCCGAGTAATGCTGACGGCGAGCGCGACCCCGCCCGCCGGACAGCCACCACCACGCCGATTCCCACCAGCGCCCCCACCATGGTCTCCACAGCGCGCTCCAGGATCAGGACCGCCGGGTCGGCGGGGGCTGCGAGCTGGGTCATCAGCAAAATGACCGGCGTGAAGGAAACCATGGCCAGGCCGTAGTGGCGGGTCATGAACAGCTCGGTGGTGAACTGGAAGAGGATCACCAGGAGCGCCAGCACCACGGCCTGCCGGCCCGGGAACAGGCCCGCCAAGGACCATGGCACCGGAAGAATGGCGGCGGCGGTGACCCCCAGTCCCACGAACGTCCCCACGATCCGGTGGATGCCCCGCCGGACGCTGCTCGGAAGGTCGGCCCCGGCCAGCGGCACCGCAGCCGCGGCCATGGCCCAGTGCGGATGCCCGCTGCCCGTCAGGACGCCCACAGTGCCGGCTGCACCCACTGCCAGGACGTACCGGGAGGCATGCACGAGCATCTCCCGGTGCCCGGCGGGGCTCATGGCCGGAGCAGCCCGGACGGCGCCGCGCTGCCAGGACCTGCGGCGGATCCAGCCGCCGAAGCCCACCAGCATGGAGAACGCGGCAGACCCTGCGGCGATCAGCATGGCCACCTGCCACGGAACCACAGTGGGCACTGAGGCGCAGGCTCCCAGCGCGAGGATCCCAAAGAACGGTCCGTTGGGCTTGAGCCGCACGCGGTCCGCGAAGAGGGATCCGACGCCGGCGAGGACAGCCTCCACTCCCACGAGCCACCATGAGTGGAGATGGTTGACGGACAGGAACACGCCCACCGCCACACCGCCCAGCAGGACGACGGCGGCCTGGGACTGGTGTCGGAGCCGGAGCTGGTGCGGCTCTGAGCGCCCGTACATGCCGATCAGGGCACCAAAGACGGCATAAATCATGAGGTCTGAACGACCTGTGGCCAGGAGCAGGAGTGACGGAACCGCAACGCTGAGGGCAACGCGCAACGCCGCCAAATGGTCATTGTTGGCCGGTTCCAGCCGATGGAGCGCGCGCACCTGCACGAGGACGCGTTCCATGACTTATCACCTCTTGCTGTTCCAGTACGGCCTTTTGGAAGTTATCACCGTGGGGCAGGGCCCGTCATTTCCACTGCCCGGCGCAGGACTCGGAACGTCATTCCGGCCGGTACGCCAAAGGCCCGCCCCTTCGTGCTTCCTCCAAGGAAACACGAGGGCGGGCCTTCTGGGCTTGGGCCGCAAGACGGGGCTCCGGACCGGCAGGACCGGTTCCGCCGGAGTGCGACTAGGCGCCGGCAGGAACCTTGTCGGCCTCGCGTGCATCGGCGTCGCGCGCATCGGTGATGTCCTGGGTCTCGAACGGGAGTTCGTCCAGGTTGAGCAGCGGGTTCTCGTCCTGCGTGGCAACCAGTTCGCGTGCCTCGGCCTGGGTATCCACGCTGGGCATGGACCCTGGCAGCGGGCGCTGGGCCGACTCCTTGAGGAAGTAGATGGCCACGGCACCCACCAGGGAGGTTCCCATCAGGTAGTACGCGGGCATCATGTCGTTGCCTGTGGCGCTGATGAGGGCTGCCACGATGAACGGAGTGGTGCCGCCGAAAATGGCCACCGAGAAGTTGTACGCGATGCCCATCGCCCCGTACCGGCTGGAGGTGGGGAACTGCGCCGGGAGGGCGGAGGCCAGGTTGGCGACGTAGAACGTCACCGGGAATGCGATCAGCGCCAGGCCGGCCAGGGTGGACCAGATCTCGCCGATGCCGATCAGCAGGAAAGCCGGAGTGGCCAGGACCACTGTGCTGACTGCGCCGATCCACAGGACGGGCCGGCGGCCGATTCGGTCCGACAACTTTCCGGTCAGCGGAATGCAGAGGCTCATGACCACCAGCACGGGGATGGTCAGGAGGGTGCCGTGCACCGGATCGTAACCCTTGGACTCCGTGAGGTAGGTGGGCATGTAGGACGTCAGCGCGTAGCCGGCGGTGTTTGCTGCGGCCACCAGGATCATGGCAACAATGATGGAGCGCCAGTAGGCCTTGACGATGCCCACCGGGCCCTTCGCCGTTGCCTGGTCGGATGACGCCGCATGCTTCGCGAGATCCTCCTGGGCATCCAGGGTGGCCTGGAACTGGGGGGACTCCTCGATCTTGCTCCGGAAGTAGACCGCGATCAGGCCCAGGGGCCCGGCCACCAGGAACGGAATACGCCAGCCCCACTCCTCCATGGCTGCCTGGCCGAGCGTCAGCTGCAGGACCGAGACCAGGGCGGCCCCGATGGCGAAGCCCATGTAGCTGCCCAGGTCCAGGAAGCTGGCGAAGAACCCGCGGCGCTTGTCCGGGGCGTATTCGCTGACGAACGTGGTGGCACCGGCGTATTCACCGCCGGTGGAGAAGCCCTGGACGATCTTCAGCAGCACCAGCAGCCCTGCAGCCCACAGCCCGATCTGGGCGTAGCCGGGCAGGAGGCCGATGGCGAACGTGCTCGCTGCCATCAGCATCAGCGTGGCGGCGAGGATCTTCTGCCGGCCCATCTTGTCGCCCATCCAGCCGAAGATCACGCCGCCCAGGGGGCGGGCAATGAACGTGGCGGCGAAGGTGCCCAGCAGGAACAGCGTCTGGGTGGTGGGGTCCGACTCCGGCAGGAAGACCGGACCCATGGTGGTGATGAGGTAGCCGAACACGCCGACGTCGTACCATTCCATGGTGTTGCCCACGATGGTGCCGCCGAGGGCTTTCTTCAGCATGGGCTGGTTGACGACGTTGACGTCCGATTCCTTGAGCCGGCGCCGCGCGAGCAGCTTAGGCTTGCGCGGGCTTTTGGTAAGAGCCGACGACGGGGCGCCAGGGGGTGTAGCTGGGTTGGTTCCAGAGGCGCTGTTGACGCCTGCGGAAGAGTCTGTCGTGCTTCGGTCTGTGGGCATTTGGGCAACTCCTGTGGAGGTCATTTGCTTGCGACTTGTAGCTGCGCCGCTCCGGGCAGGCCTTCAATTTTACGCGAATGCCGTAGCGCCTGCGTGGTTTATGCCGTAGGATCACCCGTTTGGCAGCCGTATCCGGCACGTTTACCCGAATTCTTTTCCCGGCTTTTCCCGCGCCATCACTGGCATGCGGCGGGCCCAGGCCCATCGTTACCCAATCTTTTTCGTTTTATGCGCCACACCCCCGTGAATCTGTCCCAAGATGGCGCTGAAAGTGACCGGGACCACGCCGGGCCGGACCTGCCGGGCGCACACCGGGCCGCGGTCCAGGGGCACTTTTGCCGGCCCAGGCGGAGGGGGTTCACAGGTGCCGTGTGCGTCCCTAAGGTGGTTCCATGGAAACACTTTCTTTCAGGTAGGGGACGCCTGCGGCCAAGCCACCGCGGGCCGCTTCGAAAGTTTTTGCCGGGGCCCGGTTTTGGCCACTCTCGATAGCACTTCATCTGTGGAAGGGAAGAACAAATGGCTGACGAAAAGCGTGAATTCCCCATCAATCCGGAGGTTGCGGACCACCTCGCCGCGGCAATGGACACTCCGGACATGCCGGGTGCCGAAGCGCCCCTTGCCCCCCTGGGGGGAACCGGGCAGCGCACCTGGCCGGATGGATACGGAAAGCGCCGGCACCCGAAAGAGCGGGATGCGGGCCACGGCCGGATAGGGCAGGGAGCCGCAGTGACGGCGATCCACCGCACCAGCCGGCCGCAGATGCCGCACTCGTCCTAGGCCCCGGACACTTTAGGACGCGCATCCTGCCTGGCAACGCGTACATGGCCTGGCGACACCGAAATCCGGTGCGCCAGGCCTTTTGCGTGTCCCGGATCAATCTGGCCTTCTCTGCGAGTGGCCGGCCGGCTCAGCCTTCGCGCACAACCTCCGCCGGGTCCTTGTCCAGCCGCCAGCCCCGCCACACGGGATGCCGCAGCCTCCCGGTTCCCGTCCACTCGCTGTAGGTCACTTCGCCGACAAGTTCGGGGGCAATCCAATGCGCGTCGGCGGCATCCGGGCGCGGAACGTCCAGGAACGGCGAAGTCTTCCGGGCCAGCCGTTCCACGGTTTGCCGCAGTTCGGCAAGTTCCCTCCCGCTGAAACCGCTGCCCACCCGCCCCGCGTACTGCAGCTTCGTCCCGTCCGGAATGCCCACCAGCAGTGAGCCCACGGTGTCTTCCCGCCCGCCTTTGCCCGGGCGCCAGCCGCCCACCACAACCTCCTGCGTCTGTTCCACCTTCAGCTTGATCCAGGTACGGGTCCGCTGCCCGCTCACGTACCGGCTGTCGGTCCGCTTGGCCATCACCCCTTCGAGGCCCAGCTCCCGGGCACTCTCCAGGATGTGGTCCACCCGGTCCTCGAGGACCGGAGAAAGCCCCGCGGGGCAGCCCGATGCGGTGAAGAAGTCCTCCAGCCGTTGCCGGCGCTCGGCGAGCGGCAGCCTCCGGAGGTCCGTTCCGTCGTCGTGCAGCAGGTCGAAAAGCATCAGCTGCACGGGAATGGCAACCCGGGCCCGTGCGACGTCGGCGGGCCGGGTGAGCTTCATCCTTCCCTGCAGGAGCCCGAAGTCGGGCCTTCCCGCCGCGCCGATGGCCACGATCTCACCATCGGCAACGAACGGCCGGGCCGGCCAGCAGGCCCGGTCCACGAGCTCGGGGTAGGTGCTGGTGACATCGTTGCCGTTGCGGCTGAATATCCGTACCGTCCTTTCGTCTCCCACGAGGATGGCGCGGACCCCGTCCCACTTGAGTTCGAACTGCCAGTTGCTGCCCTGCAGGTCGGCGGCGTCTCCGGAGGTGGCCATCATGGGCCTGTAGTCCCCGGGCCGCACCGCAACGTCTTTATCCCGTGCCTCCTCCTGTCCTTCCCGCGGCGGTGCGTGCCGCCGTCGTCCGCCAGGCCGCCCGGGCTCCATGAGGTGGATAAGCCACTGGCCCTCGGAATCCCTTCCCTGCCCCCGCCCTGTGTGGATAAGCGCGAACTTCCTGGTCCCGCCCAGCCCTCCTCCTTCCGAACCGGTGAGGGTGGCAATGACTTCCCTGCCGTTGATCCACTTGTCCAGCTCATACGTCCCGTGGTCCCAGATGGTTACCTCGCCGGCGCCGTATTCCCCTTTGGGAATAGTCCCCTCGAAGCCCGCGTAGTCCAGGGGATGGTCCTCGGTCTGCACTGCCAGGTGGTTCTTGCCGCCGGACTCAGGCACCCCCTTCGGCAGTGCCCAGGACACCAGCACTCCTTCATGCTCCAGGCGGAAGTCATAGTGCAGGCGGCTGGCGTGGTGCTCCTGGATCACAAAGGTATTCCCCCTGCCGGCCGTGCCCGTGAAGGGTTCCGGAGTCTTCCCGGGATCACGCATGGAGCGGTACTTCTCCAGCCGGGGGTCGTTGCCGGCGTTATCGACGGCGGCGAACGGGTCCTTGCCTTCCTGCACGCGCCGGATCACCGCCTTATGGTCCAGGTGGCTGAGGCCGGGGGAGCCGAGCTCCTCCCAGGTCCGGGGCGCAGCCACCATGGGGGTGGGGCGGCCACGCAGCGAGTACGGCACGATAGTCGTCTTGGCTGCATTGTTCTGGCTCCAGTCCACCAGGACCTTGCCCTTGCGCAGGGTCTTTTTCATGTCGCTGACGGCCAGGACCGGGTGGTCGGCCTCAAGGGCCCTGGCAAGTTCGCGGGCGAAGCCGGAGACCTGGTCAGAGGTCTGGCTCCGGTCCAGGGCGGCGTACAGGTGGATGCCCTTGCTGCCGCTGGTCACTGGGACGGGGTCCAGGCCCACGTCCTGGAGGATGGCGCGCGCCAGGAGGGCTACTTCAACGCACGCCTCCAGGCCGGCGCCTTCGCCGGGGTCCAGGTCCAGGACCAGCCGGTCGGGGTTCAGTTGGTTGCCGTGGGAGTCCACCTGCCACTGCGGAACGTGGATTTCCAGGGAATTGATCTGCCCGAACCAGGTAAGGGTGGCGGGGTCGTTGACCATCGGGTAGTAGATGGTGCGGTCCTTGTGGGTGATGGCTGCCCGGGGGAGCCAGCCCGGAGCCGAGTCCTCAAGGTTCTTCTGGAAGAACACCTCGCCGGGCTTATCGGCGGTCCCGACGCCGTTCACCCAACGCTTCCTGGTGGCCGGCCTGTTGTACGCCGCCGGGATCAGGACGTGGGCCACAGCGGCGTAGTAGGCCAGGACGTCCGCCTTGGTGGTGCCCGTCTCCGGATAGATGATCTTGTCCAGGTTGGTGAGGGTCAGTTCCCGCCCTGCCACCCTGACACGCTCCTTAGCGGCGGGCACGGGGCTTCACCTCCGGCGTTGCGTGATGTTCACTTGAGGAATGAGAGCCATCTGGAAAGGTGCCATCGCGTTCGGCCTGGTCAACGTGCCCGTGAAGGTCTACAGCGCCACTGAGGATCATGACATCAGTCTGCACCAGGTCCACAACGCCGACGGCGGCCGGATCCGCTACCAGCGGCGGTGCGAGGTCTGCAGCCAGGTCATCGATTATTCGGACATCGAGAAGGCCTACGAGGAGGACGGCCGGACGGTGGTCCTGTCCAAGGACGAACTCAAGGCCATTCCGGCGGAGAACAACCATGAGATCGAAGTGGTGCAGTTCGTCCCGTCCGAGCAGCTTGAGCCCATGATGTTCGAGAAGAGCTACTACCTTGAGCCGGACTCCAAGTCTCCCAAGGCCTACGTGCTGCTGCGCAGTGCGCTGGAAGACACGGACAGGGTGGCCATTGTCCAGTTCGCGCTGCGGGAGAAGACCCGGCTGGGCGCTTTGCGGATCAAGGACGATGTCCTGGTGCTCCAGTCCCTCCTGTGGCCGGACGAGGTGCGGGAAGCGAAATTCCCTTCCCTTGATGCATCCGTCAAGATCTCCCCGCAGGAGCGCGATATGTCCGCGGCCCTGGTGGAGTCCATGGCGGCCGATTTCGATCCCGCTTCCTTCACGGACGACTACCAGGTCCAGCTCCGCCAGCTTATTGAGGCCAAGCTGGAGCAGGGTGAATCGCTGGACACCGAGGAAACCTTCGGCGTGGAGGCCGGCGAGGGCAGCAAGGGTGAAGTCATCGACCTGATGGAGGCGCTGAAGCGAAGCCTGGACCGGAAACGGGGCGGCGGGTCCGATGCCGCGGCAGGACGGGCGGGTGGCGAAGCCGGCGGGGACTCCGGCAGCGAAGCCGGCGAAGACGAAGCAGCCGCCAAACCGGCGCGCAAGCGGTCTACCGCGGCTAAGACCAGTGCCGAAAAGACCGGCACCACGGCGAGGTCCGCGGCAGCAAAGTCCACGGGAACGCAGTCCGGCGCAGACAAATCCGGCACGGCCAAGTCCGGCACGGCAAAATCCGCCGCCGCCAAGTCGACAGCGGCCAAGTCCGCCGAAAAACCCGCCGCCAAGGCGTCCGCCAGCAAGGCGACGGGCACCCGGGCGCGCAAGCCTGCGTGATGGCCCCTGTGATGGCCTGCCGCCTGCGGATCCTGATCCGGTGCCCGATGCCATGTACATGAAACTACTAAGCTTGCTTGCGTTCCGGTAGCGGGGTGCTCTTTACAGCCGGGTCCGGTGCGTCCACAATGAGTCGCATCGCAGCCACCGCTGTGCCCACAGCGTGCTGACACTCCAACGGCCCTGTGAGGAGCGCTGAACATGAACGATCAGACAGATGCCGCCGAGGCGGACCGGGCACTCAAACAGAAACACCGGGCCATGTGGGCATCCGGTGATTATCCGGCCCTTGCTGACGAGATGCTCCTGGACCTCGGCGCCATCCTGGTTGAAGCCTGCGGCATTAACTCCCGCCACAATGTGCTGGATATCGCCGCCGGATCAGGCAACGCGGCCATTCCCGCGGCCATGATGGGAGCCAAGGTGGTGGCCAGCGACCTCACCCCCGAGCTTTTCGAGGCCGGCCGCCGTGAGGCCGCGAACCGGGGAGTCAGCCTGGACTGGAAGGAGGCCGACGCGGAGGCCCTGCCCTTCGCCGACGCCGAGTTCGACGTCGTCATGTCCTGCCTCGGCGTCATGTTTGCCCCCCACCACCAGGCGGCGGCGGACGAACTCCTGAGGGTGTGCAAACCGGGTGGAAACATAGGACTGTTGAGCTGGACCCCGGAGGGGTTCATCGGCAGGATGTTCGACACCATGAAGCCCTTCGCCCCGCCGCCACCGCCGGGAGCACAGCCGGCGCCGCTGTGGGGAAGCGAGGAGCACGTGCGTGAACTGCTGGGGGACAGGATCACGGATACCGCTGCGCGCAAGCAGACCCTGGCCGTGCGGAGCTTCCATCAACCCGGCGACTTCGTCCGCTACTTCAAGTCCCACTACGGCCCCACCATCTCCGTCTACAAATACATCGGGGAGGACGGGGACAAGGTCAAAGCCCTGGACCAGGCCCTGACGGAACTGGCTGACTCCTTCGGCGATGCCCACGGCGACACCCCGTTCCAGATGGAGTGGGAGTACTTGCTGTTCACTGCGAAGAAGGCCAAGGAAAGTGCCTGATTACGTGGCCACGTCCTCGGTCACGGTTGATGCCCCTCCCACCCGCGTGTGGGATGTCATCACGGACCCGGCGGCCACGAAGGAGTTCATGTTTGGCACCGAGCTCTCCACGGACTGGACCGTGGGCGGACCCATCACCTGGAGCGGCAACTGGGACGGCAAGGACTACGAGGACAGGGGCACGATCCTCGAGGTGGTGCCCGCCAGGAAACTGGTCTACACGCATTTCAGCCCCCTCGCCGGGCAGGAAGACAAACCGGAGAACTATCACACCCTCACCTGGACGCTTCAGGACAAGGGCGGCCGGACGCTTTTGACGCTGACCCAGGACAACAACACCACGGCGGAGGCGGCTGACCACTCAAAAGGCATGTGGGACAAGCTCGTGGCGGACGTGAAGAGGATTTCCGAGGGCAGTTAAACCGCCTGGTTGGGATGGGGCGGGGGATTAACGCAAGCGGCCGTCGTCGGGCGTTTCCCTGGGAGGGAAGGCCCGACGACGGCCGTGCGGCTTGGCCGCCGGGGCAGCCTGTCAGCTGCCAGTCAGCTGCTAGGCGTCGTGGTCCGTTTCCAGGATCTGGACGAGGCGGTCCAGCGCGGTGTCCGCGCCGTCACCTTCGGCGCGAAGGACCACCACGTCGCCGTGCGAGGCGCCCAGGCTCATGAGGGACAGGATGCTGGCAGCGTCCATCGCCTCGTCCACCGGCTCGCCCTCGCGGGCGATGGTGATGTCCAGGTCGTACTCTCCTGCTGCCTCGGCAAAGATGGCGGCGGGGCGGGCGTGCAGGCCCACGCGGCTGGCGACGGTTGCTGTGCGTTCTGGCATTGTTGCTCCTTTGTCTTCCGGCGGCTGGTTGAAATGCCGGGGTAGAGGTAGTGGGTGAGGCAGGTCAGACGGTTGCTGGGACGGTTTCCACCGTAGCAGCGCTCTTGGGGGCGGCCCAGCGCTTGAGGCCGATCACGGCCAGGGCGGTCACGATGGCACCGGCGACGATCGAGAGGACGAACATCAGCACGTTGCCGATCGCGAAGAACACGAAGATGCCGCCATGGGGAGCCTGCGAGGTGACCCCGAAGGCCATGGTCAGCGCGCCGGTCAGCGCGCCGCCCAGCATGCTGGCAGGAATGACGCGGAGCGGATCAGCAGCAGCGAACGGGATAGCGCCTTCGGAGATGAAGGATGCACCCAGCAGCCAGGCAGCCTTGCCGTTTTCGCGCTCAGCCAGGCTGAAGAGCTTGCGGTCCAGGACGGTGGCCAGGGCCATTGCCAGAGGGGGCACCATGCCGGCGGCCATGACCGTTGCCATGATCTGCCACGGCGCCTGGTTGTCCGCGCTGCCGGCGCTGAGTCCCGCAACGGCGAAGGCGTAGGCCACCTTGTTGACGGGACCGCCCAGGTCGAAGCACATCATGAGGCCAAGGATGATGCCCAGGACCACGGCGGAAGCGCCGGTCATGCCGGAGAGCCAGCCGTTAAGGGCGGTGGTGAGGCCGGCGATGGGGCCGCCGAGCAGCAGGAACATGAGTCCGGACGCCGCGATGGAGGCGAGCAGCGGGATGATGACCACGGGCATGAGGCCGCGCAGCCAGCGGGGAACCTGCCAGGTGCCGATCACGTGGGCAACGTAGCCGGCCAGGAGGCCGCCCACGATGCCGCCGAGGAAGCCGGCACCCATGAAACCGGAGACTGCACCGGCCACGAAGCCGGGGGCGATGCCGGGCCTGTCAGCAATGGCGTAGGCGATGTAGCCGGCCAGCGCCGGGACCAGGAAGCCCATGGACAGGGCGCCGATCTTGAACAGGACTGCGCCCAGGTAAGCGGCGAGTCCGCCCTCGGGAAGGTTGCCGAAGTTGTTCTCCACAACCACCTTGTCCGCGACTTCGGTGATGTCGTAACCACCCAGGAGGAAGCCCAGGGCGATCAGGAGGCCACCGCCGGCCACGAACGGGATCATGTAGCTCACACCGGTGAGCAGGGCCCTCTTCAGCTTCTGGCCGATGTGCTCGCCCTTTTCGGCGGCGGCCTGCTCAGCCTGTTCCTCGGCACCGAAGTGCGGGACGCGCCGCGCGTTCGGGTCCGAGGCTGCGGCCAGCGCCTCCTGGACCATCTTGGCGGGCTCGTCGATGCCCCGCTTCACAGGGGCGTTGATGACCGGTTTGCCGGCGAAGCGCTCCTTGCCGCGTACGTCCACGTCCACCGCGAAAATTACGGCGTCGGCGGCGGCAATGACGGCGGGATCCAGCGGCTTGGCGCCGGAGGAACCCTGGGTTTCCACCTGCAGGTCGACGCCGGCCTCCTGGGCAGCGGCCACCAGGGAATCAGCTGCCATGTAGGTGTGTGCGATGCCGGTGGGGCAGGCGGTCACGGCCACGAGGCGCTTGGGACCGGCCGGGGCTGGTCCGGCCGTAGCCGCACCGGCCGGAGCCGTGCCCGGGGCAGCGGCGCCAGAGCCCGCCGAAGCAGCGCCTGCCGAAGCCCCGGCGGACGCGCCGGAAGCAACAGCTTCAGCGGGTACCGCGGCTGCATGGGCTGCAGGCTTGTCGGCCAGCGCACCGTCCACCAGTTCCACGATCTCCTCGCGGGATGAGGCGTTGCGCAGGGCCGTGGTGAAGTCCTTTTTGATCAGGGACCTGGCCAGCTTCGAGAGCAGCTTCAGGTGCTCCTGGTCGGCTCCGTCCGGGGCCGCGATGAAGAAGACCAGGTCCGCCGGGCCGTCCTTGGCTCCGAAGTCCACCTTGGGATTGAGGCGGGCCATGGCCAAGGTGGGTTCCGTGACGGCGGCCGAGCGGCAGTGCGGGATGGCGATGCCGCCCGGAATGCCGGTGGCGGTCTTCTGCTCGCGGGCGAAGGCGTCAGCGAAGAGGCCTTCAACTTCTGTTGCGCGTCCGGCGGCAGCTACTTTGCTTGCCAGGTGCCGGATCACCGCCTCGGGCGCGTTGCCCAGGTTCTGGTCGAGCTCGACCAGGTCCGTGGTGATGAGCTGGGTCACTGTCAATCCTTTCGAAGGGCCGTGATGGTTACGGCATCCGGGGTGGTTTGGTGTACTGCCGGAACCGTTGAACCGGGCAGGGAGGCGGCTGCGGCACCGTGGGCCACAGCCTGGCGAAGGCAGTCGGCCGGGGCGGCGCCCCGGCCATGGGCGAGCAGGTAGCCGGCCAGCGCGGAATCGCCCGCGCCCACCGTACTGACCGCGGCGACCGGCGGATGCGTGGCCAGCCACGCGCCGTCGGCCGTTACCAGGACAGCTCCCTTGGATCCGAGAGTTGCCAGCACAGCACCCACGCCGGAACGTACGACGGCGGCCGCGGCGGCCGCGGCCGCCACCGGATCCGCTTCCAGTTCGTCAGCGGTAGCCGCGGCGAAGCCGGCTGCAGCAGCCAGTTCCGCCAGTTCTTCGGCGTTGGGTTTGAGGAGGTCCGGTTTCCCGGAACCGTTGACGGCCGGTTCAGCACCGGCATCGCCTCCGGACATTGCGGCCGCGAGCGGCGCACCGGAGGAGTCCACGGCAATGAGCGGTGCGCTGCCGTTTCCGGCTGCGCGGATCCGGCGGGCCGCCGTCGCGTAGAAATCAGCAGGGAATCCCGGCGGCAGCGAACCTGCAAGGACCACCCAGCTGGCTCCGCGGGAGCTCTCCAGCAGCAGTTTGATCAGGGCTTCCTGCTGGTCCGCATCCATGACCGGACCGGGCTCATTGATCTTGGTGGTCACGCCACCGGGTTCCGTGAGGGCCACATTGGTGCGGAGCGGTTCGCTGATGGGCAGGGAAACAAACGGCACCGCGCTTTCCCGCAGCCCGGCCAGGACGGGATCGCTGTCCGCGCCGGGGAGGACGGCAACGGAGTCCAGGCCGGAGGCAACCAGTGCACGGGACACGTTGACGCCCTTGCCGCCCGACTCCTGGCTGACGGAAACGGCACGCTGCACTTCGCCCCGAACCAATGGGCCCGGCAGTGCCACGGTCCGGTCAAGGCTGGGGTTGGCGGTGAAAGTGACGATCATGCGATCACCACGTCAACGCCGGCTTCTTCAAGGGCGGCCGCCAGTTCCGGGCCGGGCTCGCTGTCTGTAATCAAGGTGTCCAGATCTTTCAGGGAGGCGAACTGGACCAGGGTTTCCGTGTCCAGCTTGGAGGAATCGGCCAGCACAACAATCCGGCGGGCCGAGTGGACGAAAGCTGCCTTAACCGCGGCTTCCTCGGGGTCGGGCGTGCTCAGCCCAAAGCTTGCGTGGATTCCGTTGGTGCCGATGAAAGCGATGTCCGGCCGCAGTTTGCCGGCGGCCTCCACGGTTGACTGACCCACGGCAACCTGGGTGATTCCGCGGACCCGGCCGCCGAGTATCTCAAGGGCGATGCCGGGAACGCTGGAGAGTTTGCCTGCGATGGGAACGGCGTGGGTGATGGCCACCAGTTCCGCCCGCGGTCCGGTTGGGTCGGAAGGTTCGACGGCGGCGCGCCGCGAGAGCATGTCCGCCAGGACTTCCGTAGTGGTGCCGCCGTCGATCAGGACGCTGCCGGCGGAGTTGCGTGGAATGAGGGCCAGCGCGGCTTCGGCGATCCGGATTTTCTGGTCCGGCCGCTGGATGGCGCGCTCGTTCACGCTTTCCTCGGTGGTGCTGAACCGGTCTGCGGCAACGGCTCCGCCGTGGACGCGGCGGACGGTGCCCGCATTCTCGAGGGCGGCAAGGTCGCGGCGGACGGTCTCGGTGGTGATGCGGAAGCGCTCGGCCAGGAGGGTCACGCTGACCCGGCCGCTGCCGGCAACAAGCTCGGCAATCTTCTGCTGGCGCTCCTCGGCGAACACGTACCCTCCGTTGCGTAGGTCTTCTGGTGGTGTGGATTGTTCACTGTGGCTGCCGTCCCTGCGTGACTGGCATCACATGATGTTGAGTTACTTGACTTTATCTTTGCTTGTGTTGGTTTGTCAATGGAAACCCACATGAAACAAAGTGGCACTTTCGGGGACAGCAAAAAGCCGGGCCGGACCATGGATGGTCCGGCCCGGCTCCTCGGGTCAACGTCGTGTCCTGCGCTGCGGCGCGGACCCCGGTGGTGCTACAGTCCGCCGTCGCGGCTTTCGTTCCGCGTGATGCGTTCCCCGGTATTCGGGTCAACCACGGAGCGGGTCTCGCTGATGCGCCGGCTGCGGCCCGGGGAAGCGAGGATGAGGGAGGCGATGAGTCCAATGACGCCAACCGCCATCAGGATGTAGCCGATGAGCACCTGGTCCACGAAGGGGATGAGGCCCGGAGCGACCGCCCAGGCAAGGATGGCGCCGAGGGCGATAAGGAAGATGGAGGATCCGATTCTCATGCTTTGCTCCTTGTTGTCACGGATGGAAGCCTTCTTGGGCCGCGGACTTTTGGTAAGCATGCTGTCCGTTAAGCGCCACGCTACAGCCCGGGGTGGCTGTATTCAATGGCGGGGGCCGGCGCGTAACCCATTCGTTGTGCTGTGGCGCCTGTGAAGGAAGAGGCTGATGCGACTCGATGACGTTGCCCGCGGACCGGCACGGCTCGGGCATCAAGCCACGCTTGCTGGCTAGGCTGATCCGATGGAAACAGTTGTGTGGTCCAAACCTGAAGGCGAGCGGGCGGGCACCCCACTACTTGTGATGATGCACGGTTATGGCACGGACGAGTCCCGCATGGTGCGCCTTTTTGAGTACCTGCCGCCCGAGTTCACGTGTGCGGCGCTCCGCGCGCCGATGCCGATCGGTGACCATTACGGCTGGTTCATGCTGGACTACTTCCTGGCCAATGACTTCGCGGATGTCATTAAAGCCTCGAGTGCCGTCCAGGCCTGGATCAACAGCGTCAAGGCCCGGCACAGCAGCGTATGCTTGCTCGGCTACTCGCAAGGCATGGCAATGGCGAGCACTCTGCTGCGCCTCCACCCTAAGGACTATGAGGCGGTGGTGGGACTTTCCGGTTTTGTGCTCCGGAATGAACTGCTGTCCCTCACGGAATCCTTCGACACCAGGCCGCCCTTCTTCTGGGGCCGGGACAAGGCAGACCTGGTCATCAACGAGGACGCGATCGCCTACACCGAGGAATGGCTCCAGCAGAACACGCTCCTGACCGCCAGGACCTACCCCGGCATGGGCCATGCGATGTCGAAGACGGAGATGGTGGACGTGAGCGTCTTCCTGCGACACTATGTGCTCCGCCCGGACGGGTCCGGAAAAATCGACGCGTGACGCTCTCCCGTGCTGAGACGTGCCTCACGCAAGGCCCGCTAGAAAAAACAGTTGCCAGCTAAATTTGTAAGCGCTTACACTCATCTTCGGCCGTTATCGCGGCCCTGAACTGGGCGGACAAGGAGATCAGCGCGGTGTCGAGGGTTTACTGCAGCCGGATACTGTCCCATGCCCTTTATCCGGCCAGCGATGCTGGAGGTGCCGCCGGTTTGTCCGACGACGGGCGCCGCGTCCATCATGGTAGGGATACACCGATCAGCAATGCCAGAGCCGAGGCGCTCCCCATGCAGACCGCCGCCCGTGGCCGCAGATCGTTCGGGCACCGATGCCTCCCCAACTCCAAGCATCCAGCCTTCAAGGCTGCCCGCCGTCCTGAAAGGACAACGCACCGCTGATGACTGAAAACACCGCAGCAGACAACGCAGCAGCCGAGGTGTCCGCCTGGGCTGGTGCCTCTGCCATCCTTTTCGACCTGGACGGGGTGCTGACCCCCACGGCAACCGTCCATGAACGGGCATGGCAGGAACTGTTCGAGGACTACCTGGCGGCGCAGCCCCAGGTTCCCGGATACAGCGAGAGTGACTACTTCGACCACATCGACGGCAAGCCGCGCTTCGACGGTGTCCGCGATTTCCTGGCCTCGCGGGGGATTGTGCTCCCCGAGGGCCCCACTGACGACGATCCCGCCAACACCACCGTGCAGGGCCTGGGCAACCGGAAGAACAGGATTTTCAACGACATCGTGAGCGCGGGGGTGGAGCCCTTCCCCGGGTCGGTGCGCTTCCTCGAAGCCGCGCTGGAACGCGGACTGAAGGTCGCCGTCGTCTCTTCCTCCCGAAACGCTCCGGCCGTCCTCGCGGCAGCCGGACTCAGCGCCCGTTTCCCGGTGGTGGTGGATGGCGTGGTCGCGGCAAGCGAAGGCCTGCCCGGCAAGCCCAGTCCCGCCACCTACGAGTACGCCGCCCGCCTGCTGGGCCTCCCCAGCGGGGAGTGCGTGGTGGTGGAGGATGCCGTGTCCGGCGTCCAGGCCGGCGAGGCCGGAACCTTCTACTCGGTCATCGGCGTGGACCGCGGCGCCGGGCGGCAAACGTTGCTCGACGCCGGAGCCACCCTGGTGGTCAATGACCTCAAGGAACTTCTGCCCTAGAGAAGGCAGCCTTCCCCGAGGCCGCCCGCTGCTACCCCCGGCAGCTCCCGTCAGTACGCATTACCCCTGAACGCATCACCCCCCCGAAAAGTATCCCCAGGCCGGCAGCAAACCGGTTGCCCGGCCAAACGCCTAAGGACCCAACACCATGGCCCTGATCTCAGCGGACCGCGAAAGATTCCCCAACACACCCTGGCAGCTCGTGGAAACACGCCACGAAGCGGGCAGTGAAGGGACGCTGGAAACACTCTTTGCCCTCGGCAACGGACATCTGGGGATCCGCGGCGCCCACTGGGCCGCCGCCGACTCCGACCTGCCCGGCAGTTTCATCAACGGGCTGCACGAAATCTGGGACATCAAGCATGCGGAAAACGCCTTCGGGTTTGCCCGGACCGGCCAGCGCATCCTCTACATTCCAGATGCCAACAACTTCACCGTGGTTATCGACGGCGAGTCCCTCAGCCTGGCCGAGTCCGAGGTGCTGGATTACCGGCGCTCCGTGGACTTCTCCACCGGAGTGTACGAATGCCGCGTCACCTGGCAGTGCCGCTCCGGCGCCGTCGTCACCACAACCGAACGCCGCGCCGTAGGTTTCGCCTCCCGCGGAGCCTTGGGGATCTCCCTGGATGTGGTGACGGACCGTGAGGTTTCCGTGGATGTCACCTCCTCGGTGATTAACCGCCAGGACCAGCCCGTTGAGGACCACTCTGTCCACGATCCCCGCCGGGCGGGCCGGCACGCCGGACGCGTGCTGCTGCCCCTGCGCCTCGACGGCGGCGACGGATCACTCCGGCTGGCGTGGGAGGCTGCCGAATCCAAGCAGCGCGTGGGCGTTGCGGTTGACCACTGGACCTCCGCAGGGCACCAGCCGTTCGACACGCTGGTGGACCAGGACGACAGCAGCGTGCGCTACGTCCTGGCCGTCAGCCCGGGGGAGCCGTTCCGCCTCGAAAAGAGCGTCAGCTACGCGGCCGGCCCGGCGATCCAGGACCCCTCGCTCGATCCCGCCGCGGCCGCGGAGGAAGGCCTCCGCCCGGTGGAGGACATCTTTGCCGAGAGCGAAGCGCACTACCGCGGCTACTGGGCCACCTCCGACATTGTGGTTGACAGCCAGTCCGTGCTGCAGCAGGCCATCCGCTGGAACCTGTTCCAGCTCGCCCAGGCGACGGCGCGTGCCGGCGTCGCCGGCATCCCCGCCAAGGGCGTGACGGGATCCGGCTACGAAGGCCACTACTTCTGGGACCAGGAGGTGTACCTCCTGCCGTACTTGACGTACACAAACCCCGCCGGTGCCCGGCAGGTCCTCGAATTCCGCCATGGCATGCTCCCCGTGGCCAAGATCCGGGCCAAGGAACTGAGCGTTGACGGCGCCCTGTTCCCGTGGCGCACCATCAACGGGCTCGAAGCCAGCGCGTACTACGCCGCCGGCACGGCACAGTTCCACATCGCCGCTGCCATCGCCTTTGCCACCAACCGGTATTTCTGGGCCACCGGGGACACCGCGTTCCGCGACGGGTTGGGCGCCGAACTGCTGATTGAAACGGCGCGGATGTGGATCTCGCTGGGCTTCTTCGGCAAGGACGGGCTCTTCCACATCCACGGCGTCACAGGTCCCGACGAGTACACCGCCGTGGTCAACGACAACCTCTACACCAACGTGATGGCCCGCTTTAACCTGCGTGCTGCCGCGGCCCTGGAGCATGCGGGCATCACGCAGGAAGAGCGGGAGCTGTGGGAGGCGGCCGCCAACCGGATGCAGCTGCCGTTCGATGAGCGCATGCAGGTGCATTCGCAGGACAACGACTTCATGCACCTGGAACCGTGGGACTGGACCACGCCCCGGTCCAAGTACCCCCTGCTCCTGCATTTCCACCCGCTGGTGATCTACCGCCACCAGGTCCTGAAGCAGGCAGACACCGTCCTGGCAATGTTCCTGCAGTGGCAGGATTTCACGCCTGAGGAAAAACACCGCGCCTTCGACTTCTACGACCCCCTGACAACGGGCGATTCAACCCTTTCGGCCTGCGTCCAGGGCATCATGGCCGCCGAGGTGGGGTACTCACGGCAAGCGCTGGACCACTTCACCAACGCCTTGTTCATCGACCTCGATGACACGCACGGCAACACCATCGACGGCGTGCACATCGCCTCCACCGGCGGGGTGTGGAGCTCCCTGGTCTGCGGTTTTGCCGGGTTGCGTGACCAGGGCCCCATTCCGTACTTCGACCCGCGGCTGCCGTCGGAGTGGGACGGGCTCACTTTCCACCTGAAGATCCAGGGGCGCCTGTTGCTGGTTGAACTCCGTGCAGGGGCCATCACCCTCACGGTCCGTGAAGGGGAAGCCCTGGCCGTGGACGTCCGCGGCCAGCTGGTCACCGTAGGTGCCGAGCCCGTCCAGGTGGCGCTCGAACCGGTGCCGGAACCGGAGCCCACGGTTTTCCCCAGCGGACATCCGACGGCGAGTATCCCCGTGGTGCGTGCCAACAGCTGAGTGAGGTGCGGCGGTGGGAGCCTAGTCTCCTGCCGCCGTCGTGCGCTCCGCCTCGGGTGACCGGTCCAGCGGGTGGGCCAGTTCGTCGTCGGGCATGCGCGCAGCGGCCATGGCAATCACTGCCATGACGGGGCATACGCCGCCGGCCACCAGAAAGATCAGCCAGACAGGCAGGACCTCGGCGGCCGGACCGGCCAGCGCCATGGAGACAGGCATCAGGGCGAGCGAAACGAAGAAGTCCAGGCTGGACACCCGGCCCAGCAGGTGCGGCGGGACGCGCCGCTGGAGCAGGGTGCCCCAGATGACCATGCCCACGCTGCCGGTGGCGCCGAAAACGAACAGCGCGGCGGCGATGGCCCAGAAGCTGTCCATGACGCCGACTGCGGCCAGGGGCAGGCTGCCGGCACCCCAGGACACCATCATCACCGTCAGGTAGCGGCGCGGCAGCCGGAAGGACGCCGTGAACAGCGAGCCAAGGGCGGCACCCACCCCCATGACGGCCAGGAGGAAGCCGAACATGCGGGAGTCGCCGGCAAGCTGGTCGCGCACCACGAAGGGCAGGAGTACCTCGATGGGCCCGATCAGGAACAGCACGGAGATGCACGCCCAGATAAGGGTCCACAGCAGCCAAGGTGTTTGCCGGGTGTAGCGGACTCCCTCGCGCAGGTCGTGGAGGAAGGATGTCCCGGCGGCCCCGGCGCCCGCGCCCGCGCCCGCCGCCGCCCCGCGTCCGTCCCGCTCCGCCCCGTTGGTGGGCGCGGCCTGTGCATGTTGGCCCAGGAAGTTCAGGACGATGAAGGCCAGCAGGTGGCAGGCGGCCACTGCCGAGACAGCGTGCGACGGCGACAGGGCAGCCACCACCATGCCCGCCACCGCAGGGCCTGCCGCCTGCTGGAGCACGGGCCGCATGGACCCCTCCATCCCGTTCGCGGCCAGCAGGTCCTGGGCGGGGAGGATGCGGGGCAGGATGGCCGAGTAGGCAGGGAAGAAGAACGCGGCGCCAACGCCCAGGACAAAGGAGCCTGCCGCAACGTGCCACAGCTGGAGCAGGCCGGCCATGGCCAGCCCGCTGACGGTGGCTATCACCGCAAGGTTGGCGCCCTCCACGGCAATGATCAGTCGGCGCTGGGGGACCCGGTCCGCTGCGATGCCGCCGGCCAGGACGAACGCCACCAGGCCGGCGCTGCCCGCGGCCGCCACCAGGGAGAGTTCCAGCGGGCCGCCGCCCAACTGGATCACCTGGTACACCATGGCCACGGCCCACATGCCGGAACCGAAAATCGAGATGGCCAACGCTGCGATGAGCACCCGGTACTCGCGGTGCGCAAAGGGCCGCAGGGCTTTGGGGGTGGGCATAGGCTAAGTCTAGGCTTTGGGCGTATGCCGGGGAGCCAGCCCAAACCGCCCTCCCGGCCGCGGCAGGTGGGGATGGCACTGGCGGTAGCCTAATGTTAAGCAACCTTAGTATTAGCGATTCCGGCATCGGCCCGCCGGCGAGACAAACAGAGGTGACCATGGCTACGCGCAGCAACCCCGCAGTACGAATCGCGCAGGAAACTGCCCACAACGCGGTATTCGATGCCGACGGCAAGCCCAAGCCCGGTGTCCACAACATGCTCCTCAGGGCGGTGGAGATCCAGCGCCCCCTGGTGGTGGCGTACATCCGCCGGCTGCAGAAGAAGCACCCCCGGGCCACGGCCGCCCAGCTGGCTGACATCCTGGAGCGCGACTACCTCCGCGCCGTCACCGGCGGCGGCGCGCTGGTGGGCGCAACCGCCGTGGTGCCCGGTGTCGGAACTGTGGCGTCCCTCGGGCTCTCTGCCGCCGCCACCGTGGGGTTCTTGGAAGCGACGGCCCTCTACTCCACCTCCCTTGCGGAACTGCACGGGATCCGGCTGACCAACCCCGAGAAGGCCAGCACCATGGTCATGGCCATCATGTTGGGTGAGGAGGGGACTGCCCTGCTTGGGACGCTCAGCGGCCAGGCGGCCGGGAGGGAAATGAACGCCAACAAGGCCTGGGGCAATGTCCTTTCCAAGTCGATGGCAGTGCCGGGCTTCGGCAGCATCCGGAGCAGGATCCAAAAGGCTTTCCTCAAGAACCTCCTCAAGCGCCAGGGGTCCGCGCTCTTCGGCCGG
Source organism: Pseudarthrobacter oxydans (assembly GCF_034258515.1). NCBI lineage: Bacteria > Bacillati > Actinomycetota > Actinomycetes > Micrococcales > Micrococcaceae > Pseudarthrobacter > Pseudarthrobacter oxydans. The sequence goes on from NZ_CP139438.1 coordinate 496,768, forward strand.
GCCCTGCCGTTTGGCATAGGTGCTGTGGTGGGCGGAGCCGGTAACCTCATCATGGGGCGCGCTGTGGTGGCCAACGCCAAGGAGGCGTTTGGCCCCATGCCGGACACCATCCCCGGAGAGCTCACCGCTGCGGCCGCGGCACAGGACAACAAAAAGCTGGAAGGCAACACTTTTGGATCTCAACGCTGACCTTGGCGAATCGTTCGGTTCATGGAAGATGGGGGACGACGCCTCCATGTTCCAGCTGGTCACCAGCGCCAATGTGGCCTGCGGTTTCCACGCCGGAGACCCCGTCACCATGCTGGACAGCTGCAGGGCTGCCTACGAACTGGATGTCACGGTCGGCGCGCACGTGGGGTACCGGGATTTGGCAGGCTTCGGCCGCCGCTCGCTGGACATGAGCTTCGACGAGCTGTTCGGCGACGTCCTGTACCAGTTGGGGGCGCTCGACGGCGTTGCCCACGCCGTGGGTGCGTCCGTGGACTATGTGAAGCCGCACGGAGCGCTGTACAACCGGCTGGTGCGCGACGCGGAACAGGCTTCCGCTGTTGTGGCCGCCGTGAACGCCTACGATCCCGGCCTTCCCATCCTTGGGCTGCCGGGATCTGAGCTGCTGAAGCAGGCGAAGGAGGCCGGCCATCCGGTGTTTGTCGAGACCTTTGCGGACCGCGCCTACCTTGCCGACGGAACGCTGGTGCCGCGCTCACAGGAAGGTGCCGTGCTGCACGACGTCGACGCGATCGTCGAGCGGGCCGTGCGCCTTGCGACCAAGGGGGAAGTAGTGGCCCTGGATGGCAGCGTTGTGCAGGTCCGGCCGGATTCCCTGTGCATTCACGGTGATACTCCGGGAGCCGTTGGGATGGCTGCCGCAGTCCGGGCCGGGCTCGAAGCGGCCGGCGTGGAGCTGGAGTCGTTCGCCTAGCCTGCGTCCTAAAAGCAACGCGGGGTCACTTTTGGCCGGTGCGGGGCCGTTTATCGGGTACTAAGTGACCTCGCGTTGCTTCGAAACGGTCTGTGGCCTACCCAAAAATCAGGTGCGCCACAGTAAAAATTGCCAGCCCGGCCAGCGACCCCACCACGGTGCCGTTGATCCGGATGAACTGCAGGTCCTTGCCCACCTGGAGTTCGATCTTTTGCGAGGTTTCCTCCGCATCCCAGCGGGCCACGGTATCGGTAATCACTCCGGCGATGTCGGAGCGGTACGTCCGCACGAGGTAGCCGGCGGCGTCGCCGATCCAGGTGTTCACCTTCCCGGCGAGCTCGGGGTCGCTGACCAGCCGGGAGCCGAAGTCGCGGACCGCAGCCTTGAACTTGATGGTCAGTTCGCTGTCGGGATCATCCACCGCACCCAGGAGGGCGCTCTTCACGGTGCCCCACGTGCGGGAGGCGAGTTCGCGCACCTCGGGATCGCCCAGGACCTGGGCCTTGATGTCCTCGGCGCGGGCAATCATTGCCGGATCGTGCTGCAGGTCCTGCGCGAGGTCGTTGAGGTACTTGTCGATGGACTGCCTTACCTGGTGGTTCGGGTCGGCCTGCACCGCGCGCACGAACTTCAGGATCTCCACGTAGACCTTGTCGCCCACCAGTCCGTCCACGAACTGCGGCACCCATGTGGGGGAGCGGTCGGACACCAGGTGGGTGACAGTATCGTGGTTGTCATCCACCCAGTCGGCGGCCCGGTCCACCAGCAGGTCCACCAGCTTGTGGTGGTGCCCGTCGTGGAAAATCCGCTCCGCCATCTTCCCCACGGGAGGTCCCCACGGCGGAGCCAGCAGGTGCTTGCGCACCATTCCCTCGATGACCGCCTGGACGTCGTCGTCGTTCAAAACCTTGAAAATACCCCGGATCAGGGCGGCGCCCTCCTTGGCTACCCTGTCTGCGCCGGCCGGCGTGGCAAGCCATTCCCCGGCCCGGCGGGCAATGTTGACGCTGGCCAGCTTCTCCTGGACCACCTGCTCGGAGAGGAAGTTTGTCTCCACGAATTCGCCCAGCGAGGCGCCGATCTGGTCCTTCCGGCGCGGGATGATGGCGGTGTGCGGGATCTTGATGCCCATGGGGTACTTGAACAGTGCGGTAACGGCGAACCAGTCAGCCAGCGCGCCCACCATGCCGCCCTCGGCTGCGGCCCGCACGTACTGCAGCCACGGATACTCCTTCTGCAGCGCGAAAGCGAAGACAAAAATCACCGCCATCACCACCAGCAGCCCGAGCGCCACCAGCTTCATCCTCCGCAGCGCTGCCGCCTTTTCGGCGTCGCCAGGGCTGAGGTGATGGACGACGGCGGCACGCACCTTCGGGCGGCCCTTCGGGTCGGGCGCGGGGGAAGGCGCTGGCCCGGTGGGTGCTTCCCGGGTAGTTGGCTCAGAGTTCACCTGCATGTGCCAAGCCTAGCCCCGCGGTTCGCGCCGGGTCGGCTACCGTGTCTCCATGACCAGTGACGAGTCCGGGCCGCAGCGGCCCACGGTCTTTGCCCACCGCGGTTCCAGCGCCGCCTTCGCCGAACACACCCGTGCCGCATATCTGCAGGCGCTGGCAGACGGCGCCGACGGCGTGGAGTGCGATGTCCACCTCACGCGTGACCAGCACGTTGTACTCCTGCACGACGCCAACCTGGACCGCACCTCCGACGGAACCGGGCCCGTCGCCGAACGCACGCTGCGGGAGCTGAGGCACCTGGATTTCTCGTCATGGAAGGGCGTGCGTATTCCCGAAACGTACGGGGCGCTGTCCGAGCAGTTCCTGACCCTGCCCGAACTGCTCGAGATCCTCCGGGGCGCCGGCCGGCCGGTGAAGCTGGCCATCGAACTCAAGCACCCCAGCCCGTACCAGCTCAAGCTCGAGGACAGGGTCCTGGAAGTACTGCGGGACGAGGGCTGGGATCCGCTGACCTCTTCGCTGGACAACGTGTCAGTGACGTTCATGAGTTTCAGCCCGGACTCAGTGCGGCAGTTGCTCCACTCGGTTCCCCCTGAATTCGTCTGCCAGCTGGTGGACGATGTGGACATCCGGGTAATCCGCGCGGGTCTGGGCTTCGGCGTGATAACCGGCGGTGCAATTGCCAACCTGATGAAGGCCGCCCAGCTGGAAGGTGAGCGGATCCTGGACCTTGGCGAGGTGGGTATGGCCGGGCCCGGAATCGAGTACGTGCGCCGGCACCCGGCGTCCGTCCAACGCTGGCTCGCCGCCGGCCGGCGCTTCCGGGTATGGACGGTGGACACGGAACAGGATGTGGCGCTGTGCACAGGACTGGGCATCCAGGAGATCACCACCAATGTGCCCGCCCGTGTCCTCAGCCAACTGGAGCTTGCCTCGCCCCAGGGCAGGTAAGTTCCCGGCCGCGAGATGGTTTCGGCGCTTCCGGCGGTGCTGTGATTGAGTTGAACCATGCCTCTTCCCCGCTCCGGCCGGGCCGCCCAACACCTTTCTGCTGCAGCCATGAGCGCACTGCTCCTGGCCAGCGCCATGAAGCACTTCCGCGACCCCGGCTTCTACCGCCAGGTGGTGCCCGATTACCTGTGCCGTGACGACGGCGCTGCGCCCTCGCGGCCCTTCGCCCTCCTTTCGAGGGAGGAATGGATCGCGGTGAGCGGCCTGCTGGAGCTGGCAGCCGCCGTCGGAATCCTGGTCCCTGGAACACGAAAGGCAACCGCCACAGCCACCACCATGATGTTCGCTGCGTTCCTCGCGGGGCATGTCGACGCCCTCCGCCGGGCTTACGGGCCGCGGGGAACCCGGGCGCAGCGGAAGGTGCACAGTGTGCGGCTTCCGCTCCAGGCGCCGCTCATTGCGTGGGCTTGGAGCCTGCGGAAGCCCGCCGTGGGGGCGGGCCTGTGACGCTGCTGGCATCCCCGGCAGTGCGGATGGGCATCTCCATCAGTATCGCCACCGGTCTGTACGGCGTTTCCTTCGGCGCGCTCTCGGTCACGTCAGGGCTCAACTTCTGGCAAACCATGGCCTTGAGCCTGCTCCTGTTCAGCGGCGGCTCGCAGTTCGCTTTCATCGGTGTGGTGGCGGGCGGCGGCTCCGGCATCGCGGCCATGAGCGCTGCCACGCTCCTGGGAATGCGCAACGGGATCTACGGCATGCAGTTGAACGCCCTCCTGCACCCCACGGGCTGGCGCAAGTACGTGGCTGCCCAGTTGACCATCGATGAATCCACGGCCACAAGCTCCGGCCAGGCGGACCCCGCTGAACAGCGCCGCGGGTTCTGGGCCGCGGGCATCGGAATCTACGTGCTGTGGAACCTGTTCACCGCCGTCGGTGCGCTCGCCGGCAGCGGCCTGGGCGATCCAAAACAGTGGGGACTGGACGGCGCAGCGGTGGCTGCATTCCTTGGCCTGCTGTGGCCGCGGCTCAAGGGACGCGAGCCCGTTGCCATCGCCGTTGTGTGCGCCGTGGCCACCGTGGTAGCCGTTCCCTTTGTCCCTGCCGGCGTCCCAATCCTCGTGGCGGCGGTGGTGGCTGCCGTGATCGGCTGGTTCAGCCACGGCCGCAGTGATGAAGGCCTGGAGCCGGATGTCGACCCCTACCGGGAACGCCACCGGCATGGCGGCAGGGGCAGCAGCCCCCTCGCGGGCCCGCATGAAGGCCGGGCCAGCGCGCAGGAGACAGGACAGGGGACAGCCGAATGAGTCTCTGGATCTGGCTCCTGATTGCCTGCGCCCTGGCCTACGCCTGGAAGCTGGTGGGCTACTTTGTCCCGGCCCGGCTGCTCGAAGATCCGAGGATGTCCCGTGTGGCCGGCACCATGACCATCGGATTGCTGGCATCCCTGACCGTGGTGAACACTTTCGCAACCGGCCAGTCGCTGGTTGCTGACGCAAGGCTGGGAGCACTCGCGGCTGCCGCCGTAGCCCTGGCGCTCCGGGCGCCGTTCCTGGTGGTGGTGCTGGCCGGAGCGGGCACGGCTGCGCTCTTGAGGATCCTCGGCTGGAATTGAGCGGGCGCCCCTTCCGGAAGCCCATGTTGCGATGTGGTGAAGATCACTCACGTTGTGCTTTCCCGGTTGTACTATAAAAGCGGCTATGCAGTTGGCCATGGGATCTTCAGATGAATGGCGGCCATGGAAAATCAGCTGCACGCGGCCGGGGAAAGAGCCGGGCGTCCTCACCAGACAAACGTTCGACGACGGGCTGGACTGCCTGCCAAACGCTTCTTTACGCGCTTTTCCGGCCTGGCGGATGTTCCGGCCGAGGACCTGGAGTCCCTCTCCCGGAGCCTGTGGAAGTCATTTGAGCTTGATCCCGCATCCCAAATTCCGGCACTGCAGGCCCTGGTGCGCCAGGAGCTTCGGGGCAGGGGGGATCCCGGCGAATAGCAGGCCGTGATCCCTGGGGCCTGTCTATGGTGGACTGGAACCAGGCCGCATTCCACTGCGGCGGCCATGAAGGAGGAACCGACATGAATGACGACATGAACGATCAGTCACGTCCGGAGCAGCCGGAGCATGGCCAAGGTGCTGACGGCGGCGCAGCCCGGGACACTGATTCCCGGGAGGCCGATGCCCGGGAGGCCGCGAAGAAGACGGCCGCAAAACCAGGACCCGACGTGCACGCACCGGAGCGGCACGGGAAGCCGCGGCAGGGCTACCTTGATCCAAGCGGTTCCGAAGGTTCCAGGGAGATGCGCGATACTGCACGGCGCCGCAGGGACGCGGAGGAAAAGCTGCAGCAGCACCTGATGGAAGCCAAGGACCATGTTCCCAACGAACACCACGGGCACCACTAAGGCATAGGGTCAGGCCACCCCGTGGGCTTCGCCGTCAGGCGAGCCGGCCCTGCGGCTGCATTCTTCGACAGCCATCTCATACCAGGTCTCCACACCAAATTCGGGCTCGGGCGTGTCCAGGTTCTGGTAGAGGGCATCCAGCAGGTGTGCCAGTTCTTCCGCGGTCATCGTGGGGAGGATTTCCTCCGGCCCGCGGGGATCATTGAGGTAAAGGTTCAGCTTTGAGCTGTTCATCTTAGTGCGGCCGTTGCCCGGGCGAGGTACTTGGATTGCTGCATGCGTCACTCCAAAATCAAGACACAGAGGGCTGGCTGCGTAACCCTTTCTGAAGTCTAGTGGCACCCTCAGGACGCCCACAATGGGGTTGCCGTTCAGTGGATTGCTAGCCCGGCTGGGTCTCCGCCAGGGGAGACGGCGGGACTGGCACATGCGCCGGAAGCGGCCGGGACGGCCGGGACGTGCGGATGGCATCCTCGATCAGGGCCAGCGGCCGGCGCCAGGCGTCGGACCCTGGCTCCATGGTGTCCACTACGCCAATGAGCATTGCGAGCAGCCGGAACATGTCGGTCATGGAGATGTCCGCACGCAGGCTTCCCTGGCCCTGCCCGCGCACCAGCAACACGCTGATTGATTCCATGAGTGAGCCCGTAATGCCGGTCAGGAGCTCACGACGGCCCGCGACGGCGCCCAGCAGGTTGGCATCAGCGCTGGCAGCAGCCATCAGGGCCTCGAGGACCCGCAGCAGTCCGGCGGTCGCGTCGATATTGGCCAGGGCGTCGTCGATCACGGGGTCCACTGTCAGGCGCAGCTGCCGGTTGAGCGCGGCGAGGACCAGCTCTTCCTTGTCAGCGAAGTTCCGGAAGAGGGTGGCCGGGCCCACTCCCGCCGTTGCCGCGATGGTCTGCAGCGGTACTTCGGGGCCATACTCGCGGAAGCACTGGCGCGCCGCTGTGATGATCTTGTCCACGTTCCGCGCTGCGTCGGCGCGGAGCGGCTTGCGGACGACTGCGAGGCTCATGCGAAAAGGTTAGCAATGGAGCTTTCGGCGTTCACTGTTACTGGAGGGTAGTGGGTTATGTGACGCGCCAGGCCACCCGTTTCCCCCTGCAGCCCTGCAGGATGCATGGCACACTGGCACCATGTTGCTTGCGTTTTCTGTTGCCCCCTCCGGCGCGCCCAGCGAAGGTTCCCGTCCCTCCGATGCTTCAGTGCACGACGCCGTTGCGGCCGCCGTCAGGATCGTCCGGGAATCGGGGCTTCCCAACAAGACGGATTCGATGTTCACCACCATCGAAGGCGAATGGGACGAAGTTTTTGACGTAGTGAAGCGGGCCACCGAGGCAGTGGGACGGTACGGAAGCAGGGTGTCCCTGGTCATCAAGGCCGATATCCGGCCCGGCTACACCGGCGAGCTGACGGCAAAAGTGGACCGACTGGAAGAAGCGCTCGCTGACGGTTCCTGACCCGCGGCGGCCGCATCCGCCGTCGGCCTTTTGCTCTGGACCCCGGCGCGGGCCCGTGCCAGACTGTGGCAATGTTCGAGCACAAGCCCCGGCCAGAGTGGATTGCGGCTGAAGAATACCTGTCCGACGTCGTCGTCCGTCCGGATTCCGCCCTGCAGCAGGCCATTCGCTCCGCCGAAGAGGCCGGCATGCCCGCCATCGAAGTGGCTCCCAACGCCGGAAAGCTGCTCAAGCTCCTGGTCCAAATCTCCGGAGCCCGCCGCGTGCTCGAAATCGGCACCCTCGCCGGCTACAGCACGATTTGGATGGGCCGGGGCCTTCCCGACGGCGGCAGCCTGGTCACCTGCGAGTTCCTGCCCAAGCATGCAGAGGTTGCCTGGGCCAACATCGACGCCGCCGGCTTGGGGGAAAAGGTCGAAATCCGGCTGGGACCCGCGCTGGAAACGCTGGCCGCACTTGAGGAAGAAGCCCGGGAACCATTCGATTTCATCTTCATCGATGCGGACAAGGAGAACAACAGCGGTTACCTGGACTGGGCCGTCCGGCTGGGCCGGCCCGGGTCGACGGTGGTGCTGGACAATACCGTGTGGGAGGGAGCCATCCTTGACCCCGGGATGGACCCGGTCAACGCGCCGGGAATCATCGACGCGCTGAAACTCCTCGGCGAGCATCCCCGGCTCGATGCCACTGTTATCCAGACGGTGGGCTCGAAAGGCTGGGACGGATTCGCGCTGGCCCGCATCCGGTAGCGCTGTGCTCATTTTGCCGCGCTCGATACTGGAACTGCTAAGTATGCTTAGAATGAATTTTCGGCTGGAGTTCGGCCGGACAGAGAGCAGCAGCGGAGGAAACTGATGAAAGCGTCACCCACCCTGGCCGGCAATCTGCAGACGGTGCTTACCGATCTCATCGAACTGCACCTGCAGGGAAAGCAAGCCCACTGGAACGTTGTGGGCACGAATTTCCGTGACCTGCACCTGCAGCTTGACGAGATCATTGCCGCTGCCCGGCTCTTCGCCGACCAGGCTGCTGAACGCATGCGCGCCCTGCACGCCCTTCCGGATGGCCGCAGCAGCACTGTCTCGGCCGGCAGCCGGCTGGACGAATTTCCCGCAGGGCTGACCTCCACGAAAGAGACGGTCAAGCTCATTACGGCCAGGCTGGAGCGTACGGTCCAGACCATGCGGGATGTCCATGATGAAGTGGATGAGGAGGATCCCACCAGCGCGGACCTGCTCCACGCGGCCATCGAGCGGCTGGAGCAGCTTGCCTGGATGGTCAACGCCGAGACCATGGCGGCCACGGCATCCGTCACCGAGCCGGCAGGCAAGTAGGCGCCGCCGCCCCGATGCCGGAACTCTCCGAAGAACACAGCCCATCACCGGCCGGTAACGCGCCGGCCAGCCCACACACACTGGTCCGGCTGTCCGCGAACGGGGTACGGCCTGGCGGTGTGGATGCCTTGTTCCAGGCCGTCTCCTCGGCCGTCGGCGACGTCCCCGCGTTGCTTGCATTGGCCCGCGACGCCGGGAAGGAGTGGCCGCGGCCCGGCGAAGGCAATACCGGGCTTCTCTGGGAGCTCCTGGCAACGATGGCCGCCATTGACGTCGCTGCTGCCCGCGTCTTCGAGCCGCACCTGGATGCCCTGGCCATCCTTGCGCAGGCGGGCCATGATCCTGCCCATGCCACGGGGACGTGGGGTGTATTCGCCGCGGAAGGTCAAGGCTTCCGGCTCAAGGCGGAAGCCAAGGGTTCCTCGGTTTTGCTCACTGGATCCAAACCCTGGTGCTCCCTGGCCCCGTTGCTTGACCACGCGGTGGTCACGGCCCACACGGACGACGGCGGCCGGGCGGCCTTTGCAGTGGACCTGCGCCACGCCGGCGTGACCTGCGGGGAACCGGCGTGGGTGGCACGGGGTTTGCGGGAAATTCCCAGCGGGCCGGTGCGGTTCGACAGGGTCCCCGCTGAGCCGTTGCAGGGAACCAACTGGTATTTCAGCAGGCCCGGGTTTGCCTGGGGCGGCATGGGTGTGGCCGCGTGCTGGCTTGGCGGGGCTGTCGGCATTGCCCGGGATTACCGGGATTCCCTGCATGCCGGAATTCTTTCAGGCCGGGAGCCTGACCAGATTGCGCTTGCCTCACTCGGCGAACTGGACCGCATCCTTACCTCCACACTTCAGTATTTGGCAGGAACGGCGGAGCGCATTGACCGCCGGGAACGGGACTCCCTGGAACAGGGAACTGCCGGGCAGGGGACCGCCGGGCAGGCATCGGCGTGGAGCGATGCGCTGCGGGTGCGCGGAACCTGTGCCGCCGCCGTCGAACGCGTCTTGTCGGTGGTCGGCAGCAACCGGGGCCCGGCCCCGCTGGCCTTCGACGAGAAGTATGCCAAACGGACGGCCGACCTGGCACTGTACGTCCGCCAGCACCATGGCATGCGCGACGACGCCCAGCTGGGCGCCCTGGCCCTGAAGGGGGACGCGTGGTGGTGACCTTCCTGCACACGGACGAGGGGACTGACGAGTCCGCCTGGGCGGGAGGGGGACTCGCAGTCCTTCCGGAACTTCCGCTGGGTCCGCAGGAGCTGGCCGCCATGAAGTTCCTGGTCCTGGCCGCCCACCCGGACGACGAGACGCTCGGAGCGGGCGGCCTGCTGGCACGGCTTCAAACACTCGGCGCAGAGGTGGAGGTGCTGTTGTTCACGGCAGGGGAGGCCTCACACCCCGCCTCCACCACCGTCTCCCGGGAAGAGCTGACCGCCATCCGCCTGGCAGAGTTCGCAGCTGCCCTCGAATCCCTGGGGCTCAAAGACCGCTGGCGCTACCATGGCCTGCCGGACAGCGGCCTGGCGGAGCACGCCGGGGCCATCACCCGCTGTGTCAGTGAGGCCGCGGCGGGACTGGCCGCACCCGCGGGCCGGCTCGCCATTGTTGCGCCCTACCGGGCCGACGGGCACGGAGACCATGAGGCCCTGGGCGCTGCCGCCGCTTCTGTTGCTGCCGACGGCGGTTATGCCCTGCTGGAGTACCCCATCTGGTACTGGCACTGGGCCGGGCCCGGGCACTCCGACTGGCAGTCCTGGGTACGGCTGCCATTAGAACCGGGCGAAGAGTCCTTAAAGGCGCAGGCCTTGCAGGAGCACACCAGCCAGACGCGGCCCCTTTCGCCGCACCCCGGCGACGAAGTCCTCCTGGATGAGTCCTTCCTGCGCCATTTCTCCCGGCCCTTTGAGACTTTCGCCTGGACTGCTCCGCAGGAGTTTCCGGCCGGAAAGCAGGACGCCGCCGACAAGGCGCCCCATACCAGCAAGGACGCCCGGCGCATCTTTGACGGTGTCCACTCCAGGGAACCGGACCCCTGGCACTACACCACCAGCTGGTACGAGCGGCGGAAGCGCGCGCTGACGTTGGCAGCGCTGCCCGCCGAACACTATGCCTCCGGGCTGGAGCTCGGCTGCTCCATCGGGATGCTGACAGCCGATCTTGCTGCACGGTGCACGAACCTGCTGGCCGTCGATGCCAGCGGCGCCGCCCTGGAACAGGCAGCCGAACGCCTGGCCCCTTTCCCGGGAGTAGCAGCCAGGCAACTGACGCTTCCCGGTGAGTGGCCCGACGGAAGCTACGACCTTGTGGTGATGTCCGAGGTGGGGTATTACCTCGCCGCCGATGAGCTCGATGTGTTGCTCGAAAGGATCAGGGAATCCGTTGTGCCGGGCGCCGCCCTGGTGCTGTGCCACTGGCGGCATCCCATCTCGGGCTGGGCGCTCGACGGCGAAAGGGTCCACACGCGGGCACGGGACCGTTTGGCGTGGCCCACTGCCGGCCTGTACCGGGAACGCGACTTCCTGCTTGAAACCCTGATAGCGCCCAACGCCTCGGTGCCTGCCCCTTGACGCCGGTTGAGAGGGTGGCCGTGGTAATCCCGGTTCACAATGAGGAAGACCACCTGGACGCCGCCCTCACCGGCGTTACGGCCGCCGCTTCGAGACTGCAGCTGGCCCAGCCTGGAATTGGCGTGCGGGTACTGGTGGTCCTTGACTCCTGCACCGATGGTTCTGCTGCCATTGCAGCCACCTTCACTGCCAGGAACAGCTGTTTTTCTGCCGTGCCGGTCGCCTTCCGCAGCGTCGGGCGGAGCAGGCGTGCCGGGATCTGGCAGGTGCTCGGCGCTTCAAGCGACGACGGTCCTGAGGCCGCGGCAGGACTGTGGCTGGCCAACACTGACGCCGATTCGGTTGTTCCGGACAACTGGCTCGTGGGTCAACTGGAGATAGCTGCAGCGGGGGCCGATGCGGTCCTCGGGTCCGTGGAAGTGGATCCTGCGGGTGTCACGCCGGACTTGCTAAGCCGTTGGGAGTCCATGCACCCGTTCGCGGAAGACCATCCGCATGTGTTCGGAGCAAATTTCGGCATCCGCGGCTCGGCATACCTTCAGGCCGGCGGGTTCCCGCGCCACCTCGCACATGAGGACCGGGTGCTGGCGGCGCGGCTGCGGGAGAAGGGGTTTGACGTAAGGGCCACTGACACCGTCAGGGTGCGGACCTCGGGCCGGACACAGGCGCGGGCCCCGCAGGGGTTCGGCGCCTACCTGCGCACGCTCGGCATGGACATCGCACTGGCGCCGGAGAATTAGGCCAGCGCGGGACTGGACGGCTTAAACGGAAAGGGTCCGCTGCGTTTCCGCAGCGGACCATTTCCAGGAGGACTAGTCCTTTCGGAATGCGTCCTTGACCTTTTCGCCGGCCTGCTTCAGGTCAGCTTTGGTCTGGTCCATCTGGCCCTCAGTCCGGAGGCTTTCGTCATCAGTTGCCTTACCGGCCGCTTCCTTTGCTTTGCCGCCCATCTTCTCGGCGGCATTGTCAATCTTGTCGTCCAAACCCATGGCATTTCTCCCTTCGGCTTGTGGCCTGCGGCAATGCGCATGCCGTTCTCCCATGCTAGCCAGCCTGGGGTGTTGTTCAACAGGTCGCTGGCTGGATCCGCCAGGCAGTTGGCCGCAAAGCCGGGGGATGCTCAGACCAGGTCAGGGGCGCTGGCCACGATGTAGTCCGCGGCCGCGGGTCCGGTCATCGACAGGTTGTTGCTGTCCGGGTTGATTTCGTGTGTCTGCAACGCCGCCCACAGTGCTTCCGGCGGCTGGAGCGAAGCCTTGTGGAGAAGGCACCAACTGGTGTAGAGACCGTACAGCTCATCGCGTCCGAGGCCAAGGCCCGGTTCCCTGTCCGCGACAACTGCTTCGGCAAGAAATTCTTCAAAATGTGTAGCAGGCATGTTCGCTCATTCGGGTTCGACCGTGATGCCGCCGTTTCTGCTTCAGCGGCCCTGCCCGGCCCAGAAAGGCCTTGCAGAATAATCATGAAGGTATGGCAGGCGGCACACTTTGTCCAGTTAGGCCGTCCACCCAGGCCAGGGATTCCGTCCTGAATCGAGGGGGCCGACGGCGACTGGGGGGACTGGCCTCGGTCTCAGAAGAGGCCATCTCGCCGCCGGCCCCGCCTACACCCGGGCCACCATGCCAAACCCGGGAAGATAACAGGACCTCCGCTATCAATTTTCCCCTATCTTGGAAGTCCTGCCTAGCCCCCGGCGGCGGGCCCCGGCAGCGCTCCTGCCGGGGCCCGGTTGCCGTTAGTTCTTCTCGGTGCTTTCTCCGCCGTGGGCGCGGTCCCGGACTTTGTCCCGGACCCTTTCCCGGTGCGGCTCCGTAGGCTGGGCATCGTTCTTGCCGCCGACGTCATTCCCACCGGAAGCCTCATCCTGGCCGTTGGCGGCGCTGTATTTCTCGCGGAGCTCGCGGCCGTGCCTGATGTCTTCCTCTTCCTGTTTCTGCAACTTTTCGCTCTTCTTCGTGTCCCGCGGCGGCAGCTGAATGGTTTCCTCCGCCTCAATGCCGGCCTGCAGCTGCCTTCCCCGCTCCATCTCGGCGTCGAACTCCGCGCCGAATAGCAGGGACATGTTCAGGATCCACAGCCACAGGAGCATGACGATGACGCCGCCAAGGGCGCCATAGGTCTTGTTGTAGTTTCCAAAGTTGCCCACGTAGAACCCGAAGCCAAGGGAGGCCAGCAGGAAGACGAACAGTGCGATGCCGGAGCCCATGCTCATCCACTTGAACTTGGGCTGCTTGACGTTGGGTGTTGCGTAGTACAGTACGGCGATGATGGCGACGATAAGCGCGATCATCACCGGCCACTTGGCAATGTTCCATACGGTCAGGAAAACGCCACTGAGGCCGATCAGGCCGCCCACGGCCTCTGCCACCGGGCCGCTGAGCACCAGCATGCCGGCCAGGACGGCAACAATAACCACAGCCAGGAGCGTGACCACCAGCATTGTGCCGCGCAGCTTGATGAAGGGCCTGCCTTCATCCACCTCGTAGACACGGTTCATTGCCCGGCCGAACGCGCCCACGTACCCGGAAGCCGACCACAGTGCGGTGGCAAGGCCGATGACCAGGGTGAATCCTGCCGCTGGGGCGTTTGCCAGGTCTTGCACCACCCCGCCTACCGTGTCAACAGTCTCGGCCGGGACAAAACCGCTGACGATTTGCAGGAGCGCATTGGTGGTCTTCTGCGGGTCGCCAAAGAGCCCTATCAGGGACACAAGCGCCAGGATGGCCGGAAACAGCGACAAGACCGCGTAGTAGGTCAGGGCTGCGGCGAGGTCAGGGCACTGGTCCTTGGTGAACTCGCGCAGCGTCTTCTTGGCGATGTATTTCCAGTTTGGCTTGTCTAATTCCTTGGGGCTATCCGGCTTCCTGGAGTCGTCCGGATCCGGTGCCTGGCCCGCCTTGGCGGTGCTGGTTTCGGAAGAGTCGTGAGTGGCCATGGGGTGTCCTCTCGATTGGGGCCTGAACCTGACAGGCCGGCTCCGCGGGTTGGCGGGGCCGGCCTGTCAGTGGTGCTTATGTGCCTTTGCGGCGCGCCTATTGCCATGCGGGTGCCACGGCGGGCCGTTGGGTGTTTGGCCTAGGTGTTTTTGACGTTGGAGGTGGCGTCGGTGGCGCGGTCTTTGACGTCGGTGGCGGCGTGTTGGCCTTCGGTTTTGACGTTTTGGGCGGCGTCGGTGGCGGTGGCTTTGACGTTTTCCATGGCTTGCTGGGCGGGTTCCTTGAGGTCCTGGGCCATGTCCTTGGCGGCGTCGGTGACCTGGGTGGCGAGGGGCTCGGCGGCGGTCTTGAGCTGCTGGGCTGCCTCGCGTTCCTTGTCGCTGGCGGGGATCAGGGAGGAGATGAGCATCCCGGCGCCGAACGCGATCAGGCCCGCGGCCAGGGGGTTGCCCTGGGTTTTGGCTTTGACCTGGTCCGGGGCGTTGGAGATTGCGGTGCCGGCGTCGGACAGCGTGGAGGCCACGTTGTCCCTGGCCCCGTGCAGGGTGTCCCCGGTGGAGTGCATCGCGTTGCTGGTGTGCCCGGCGCCGGAGTGCATCCGGTCCTGAACGGTGTTGGTGGCTGAGTCTGCTGTGCCCATGATTTTCTCCTTCACGCCGGTGACCGCGTCTTTTACTTTGTCGGTTTGGCGGTGGACGATGTTGGACGGGGTGACTTTGTCGGCGACCGCGTCAACGTTGGTGCCCAGGCGGGCGCGGGTGGCTTCTATGTCTGAACGGATTGCGTCCGGATTATCGCTCATCGGTTTACCTCACCTGGTTTTAGGGTTGGGGGAATTTCGGACAGGGTCTCGCCGGTCTGGGGCAGGCCCTTGATCTGTTTGAGTTCCTTGCGCCCGATCGAGGCCAGGACCGCGGCGGTGATGCCCCAGACCACGGCGACGATCAGGGCGGCCCAGCCCAGGGGCATCAGGGCGCCGAGGGCGAACATCAGGGCCAGGGACAGGAAGACGAGCACGAAGTGCCCGGCCACGCCTGCGCCGGCGAGCATGCCCGAGCCCTTGCCGGCCTTGGTCGCGGATTGTTTGAGTTCGGCCTTGGCGAGTTCCACTTCCTGGCGCATCAGCGTGGACAGGTCGCGGGTCACGTCCCCGAGCAGCTCACCCAGCGAGGCGTTATCAGCCTTCAGGTGCGCCTCACTCGGCGGCATCTCCGGAATAGAACTACTCATCACAGCCCGCCAGACTGGCCATCCCTGGAGCGGTCCCGGGTGAGGGGATCACCTGCCATAGGATCGTCGGCGAGGTCTCGGTTGCCAAGCGGATCGTCGGCAACCCGGTTTCCGGACCACGGTTCTTCAACCAGCTGGGGGCTGTCCAGTGCGCTGGCCGGACGCGTTGGCTCCCCGTAGCCGCTGCCGGGAGCGCCGCCGTCGTACCCTGCGGTGGTGGTGGCCGGCCCGGGAAGCTGGACCGGAGGAGGCGGCACTGTCCCGCCTGCCGGTGCATACGACTCGGTGTACTGGTCCCCGTACTGCGTACCGGAATACCCGGCGCCCGGGTACTGGCCGGCAAGGCCGGCCGTGGTGGTGCCCGTGCCGTACGAGCTTTCGGGGGCCCCTGCGGTCAGTCCGCGGGTGAGGCGTCCGGCCAGGACGCCTGCGCCGGCTGCGACCAGCAGGAACGTGCCGGGGCGGTTGCGGGCGAACCTCTGGACTTCGCCGAGAAGGTCCCCCGGCTGCTTGGTCTCAAGCCAGGAGGCTACCGTTTCGGTGGTGCTGGCAGCCTGACGGACCAGGTCGCTGGCCACGCCCTGCTGGTCCGGTGCAGCGGCCATGCTCTGCAGCTGGCTGGAAATGGAGCGGATGCCTTCCGCTGCCTTCTGCTGCTGCGTTCCCGCCTGGCTTGTCAGGCCCGACTTCGCCTGGTGCAAAAGATCCTGCGCACTGGTCTTCGCCTCGGAGGCCACATGCGCGGCTTCCTCCTTGGCGGTCTGGGCAACGCCCTGGGCGGAATCCTTGGCCGTGCGCGCAACGTCTGCTGCTTCTTCCCTTGCCGCATCCTTGCGGGAAGCCCCGGAGATGTCGCCGGTCTGGGTTTGGCCATAAGGGGGAGTGGCGGCGGACGGGAAGGTGGCGGCGGACCGCTCACCCGGAATTCCTGTGGAGGCCGGCGGGGCCGTGTAGGCGGGGTCCTCGGGCCATTGGTTCTCTGTCATCTTCGCTCTCTCTTTCCAAGAAGGCCGGTTGTTGATCAAGAACCAGCAATACTGGCCGTAAAATAATAAGCATGATTACTAATAAAAGGTAAGTACCCTTGCTAAGCGAGTTGCATTAGGTTCCAAAAGAGTCGGCCGGTAAGGCGATCGCCTGCCGGGTACATCGAAGTGGAAAGTGGTGGGTAGGTTGGAAACAGCTCCATGGATTTGGGTATTGGTTGCCGTCGTTGTGGTGGTGCTGGTGGTTCTGCTGTTGCTGGCAAGCGGGCGGCGCCGCAAGGCGATGCAGCAGAAGCGGGATGACGCACATCGGGAGAAGGCGGCTGAAATCCGCCGCGAGGCCGAGGCCAAGGAGCTCGATGCCCGCGAGCGCGAAGCGAAGGCGATCCGGGCCAGGGCGGATGCGGAGCAGGCACAGGTGGATGCGGCGCGGTTGCGCCAGCAGGCGGACCAGCAGGCCACGGAGGCCAAGTCGCTCCGCGACGACGTGAACGAACGGACACGCAAAGCCGACGAGCTTGACCCTGACGTCACCTTGGACCCCGACGGCAGGGGCGACCGGCGCGACCGTGCCCACCGCGACGGTGCCCACCGCGACGGTGCCGGCCATGCAGACCGTGAGTACGCCGACCGTGAAGATGTCCGCCACGCCAGCCGCGAGGGTGCCAACCGTGAGGGCGCCGCAGGCGGCCGGGCTGACACTGCCGGGGGCCCGGCATTACGTGATGAAGCCAGCCCCGACGCTGAGCGCACCGACGCGGACCGCACCGATGTTGACCGCGCCGACGTTGACCGGGACGGCCGGCGCAACGAGGGCCCCAATCCTGCCGGGGGTGCCCACGGGGACAGGCAGAATCCCCGCCCGGGCATCTAGTCCACGGGCGAAGGAACGTTCCTCGGTTTCAGGACGGGGGAGGGAGCAACTCCTTCCCCCGTTCCCATGCCCGCCAGTACCTCGGTGACTGCCTCGGTGGATGAGAGCCGGGGTTCCCAGCCAAGTATCCGCCGTGCCCGGCCAGTGTCCATGACGGGGGCTCCGGCCGCCATCTCAATCCACCCGGAGTCTGTGGGCTGGAGCCGCAGCCTCCATGCCGCACCAACGACGGCGTGGAGCAGTCCCATGGGGATGGGCAGGATCCTTCGGGCCCGCAGGATGCGGGCAAGTTCCTGGGGTGTCAGGACGGGTTCGGCTGCAACGTTGAATGCCCCGGAGGCGCGCTGGTCAATGACGCGCCAGTAGGCATCAGCCACATCGTCGGCGTGGACCGCCTGGAAGATGAGGTCCTCCGGGACTGGCAGGACAGGCACCCGCAGCCTCCCCGGCAGGAGCCTTGGGATGAGCGGCCCCAGGAAATATCTCCCGATCTCGCTCCCGGCGTCGCGCTGGAAGATCAGGGCCGGGCGCAGCCTGGCTACGGAGATGCCCGGCTCCGCCGACATGAAAGCGTCCAGGGCTTCTTCCTGCTCCGCCTTGTGCCGGCTGTAGTGTGAACCCGGCATGCCCCGGGCAGGCCACGACTCATCCGTCCGGCGATCCTTGGGAGCCTTGCTGTAGGCGCCCACGGACGACGCGCAGACCACCTGTGTCACGCCGGCCTTCCCGGCTGCGGCAAGGACGTTCCTGGTGCCGGTGACGTTGGTCCGGTACAGCTGCTCAAGGTCCCGGTTGGGCTGGATCTGCCATGCCAGGTGAACGACGGCGTCCACTCCTGCCAGCGCAGCGTCCAGCAGGGGCCGGTCGCTCGCCAGGCCCACGTCAAGGGTGTGCCACTCCACCCCTGAATAGGGTGCCCGGCTGGTGTCAGGGCGGCGCCTGCTGATCCCCGTCAACTGCAGGCTTCCCGGTTTTTGGGACAACTCCGCCTGCAGCTTGCGCAGCAGGGCCGTTCCCGCGTTTCCGCTGGCTCCGGTGATGGCGATGTGCATTGGCAGGGACTCCTTGGCGTGGCCGGCTAGTACCGCTTACAGGGCGAGCCTATAACCGGGAGGGATTGTTTTATAAGCAACCTTATGATTTCCTTCTTCTGAGTCTTGCCGCAGGCTTTCGGACCCCCGACCCGAGGGAACCAACGACAATGCCCGAATACCTTCCCGCACTTGCCGCGGATACTACGGCCGCCCACCAACATCAGCCCGAATTCATGGGAAATAGCCCGTCCCGGGCCAAAATGGGACGGCTGCGCCAGACCTTCGAAAACGATCTTGTGCTTGGCTACCTGGACCTGGCCGAGGCCCTGGCCGCCCGCTTCGAGGCCCGCGGACGCGAGCGGGCCGACCTGAACCAGGTGGCCTATCTGGGGCTGGTCAAGGCGGCCCGCGGCTTTGACCAGTCAAAGGGCGAGAGCTTCCCCGCCTACGCTGCCCCCACCATCACCGGGGAACTCAAGCGGTACCTCCGCGACCGCACCTGGGTGGTCCGGCCGCCCAGGCACATCCAGGACCTGCGTTCCCGGATGTTCCGGGCCGAGCCGGAGCTGACCCAGTCGCTGGGACGGAACCCCAGTGTGGCCGAACTTGCAGGGGCGCTCGATGAGGATCCGGCCGCAGTGCAGGAGGCCATCTCGGCGTCCAGCAGCATGCACCCGGACTCCCTGGACGCCGTCAACCCGCATTCGGACGCGCCGTCCATCGGTGAAGTGCTGGCATGCCCCGAAACGCCGCTGGAACGCCTGGAGGAGCTCGCCTGCCTGCGCGACGCGATCCAGGATCTGGACACAGCGGACCGGGAGCTCCTCTACCGCCGTTACTTCTGCGAGGAGACCCAGGTGCAGCTGGGGAAGCGGCTGGGCATGTCCCAGATGCAGGTCTCACGGCGCCTTGCCAAAGTCCTGGTGGAGCTCCAGCGAAGGCTTGAGGGAAGCTTGCACCCGCGGGAACTGGACGCAGTCCGAGGGAACGCAGTCCACGGAACCGGAAGCCATGGCGCAGGTAGGGCAACGGCCTCCGAAGCGTGCTTGCGGGCCCTCCACGGGCCGGGCAATCCTGCCTGGCCGGGCCGGAACCCGGCCCGCAGGGGCACCGCCCAGGCCAGGAAGAAGTAGCAGCCACGCTCCCGCCGGAGCACCGAAGCCGGCCCTCCCCGGGACCGCACGGGAGAAGCCGCAGCAGGCAATCGCAGCGCTATCTTGCCTGCTCAGTGGCTTGGCGCCAAAAGCGGCCGGCAGGTGAGAAAACCGTCCGGCCCCGTTTAGGGGCAGCGGCAGAGGGGAACAGGGAGGGCATGGGAAGCACCGCAACATCCAGGCTCAGGGCTGTCCTTTTCGACCGGGACGGAACGCTGGTGGTCGACGTCCCTTACAACGGGAACCCCGACCTTGTCCGGCCAATGCCCGGCGCCAAAGCCGTGCTCGACGCCCTGCGCTCCGAGGGCATTGCCACCGGCGTCGTCAGCAACCAGTCAGGCATTGCCCGCGGCATGATCACTGCCGCCGAAGTGGCCAGTGTCAATGCAAGGGTGGACGAACTGCTGGGCCCCTTCGACGTGTGGGAAGTCTGTCCCCATGCCGAGCAGGATGGCTGCCCTTGCCGGAAGCCGGCGCCGGGCATGGTCCACAGCGCATGCCGGAAACTCGGCATCCGGGAGGCTGAGGCCGCGCTGATCGGTGACATCGGCGCGGACGTCCGGGCCGCGGAGGCAGCCGGCGCCACTGGAGTGCTGGTCCCGACGCACGTGACCCTTGCCGGTGAAGTGGCTGAAGCCCGCCTGGTGGCGCAGGACCTTGCGGGCGCCGTGCTCCTGCTGCAGGAGGGGCGGTAATGGGGCGCGTCCTGGTGGCGCGCCTGGACAGCATGGGCGACGTCCTGCTGGCCGGTCCTGCAGTCAGGGCCGTAGCCAACGGCAGGATCCCGGACGGCAGCAGGCCCAACCACGTCGTCTTGCTGTGCGGCAGGCAGGGGGAGGCGGCGGCCGGCGTGCTGCCGGGAGCCGCTGAGGTCTACAGCTGGGACAGCCCGTGGATCATGAATCCCGCCCCAAAGATGACCGGACCGCACGCCGACAGGCTGATTGAGTATGTCCGGAACTCCAGGATTACCGAAGCCGTCATCCTCACCTCCTTCCATCAGTCGCCCCTTCCGCTGGCGCTTTTGCTGCGGCTGGCGGGCGTTGAGCGCATAACGGGGGCTTCCACCGACTACGCGGGATCCCTCCTGGACGTCCGGCTCAAACCGGGGGAGGACTTCCCCGAGGACCAGCCCGAGGCGGAACGCGCCCTGGGCATCGCCGAGGCCGCCGGCTTCAGGCTCCCGGCCGGCGACGACGGCAAGCTGCACCTGGCGTCCGTGCCGGATGTCCGGGACCTGGTGGGCGGGGAGCCTTATGTGGTGGTCCACCCCGGCGCGGCCGTTCCCGCGAGGGCCTGGCCGCCGCTGCACCACGCGGCCGCCGTCGAACTCCTCCAAGGCGCAGGGCACCGCGTGGTGGTGACGGGCGGTCCGGGGGAAACGTCGCTGACCGCCACGGTGGCCGGGCCCTCAGCATTGGACCTTGGCGGCCGAACGGACCTGCACACACTGGCCGGTGTCATGGCAGGGGCGGAGGCGGTGGTCACCGGCAACACCGGTCCGGCGCATCTCGCGGCCGCCGTGGGCACACCCGTTGCCTGCCTCTTTTCGCCGGTGGTTCCGGCCATCCGCTGGGCGCCGTACGGGGTTCCGCTGGAACTCCTGGGGGACCAGAACGCAGCCTGCCGGATGACCCGCGCCCGCGTCTGCCCGGTCCCGGGCCACCCCTGCCTGGACTCCGTTTCCCCCGAGGACGTGGTGGCGGCGGTGGAGCGCCTGATGGGCGGAGTGAGCTCTTTCAGTACCCACGTCAGCACCCGTAGAAAGGCCCGCAACAGATGAAGATCCTGCTCTGGCATGTCCACGGTTCCTGGACGGACGCCTTTGTGCGCGGCCGTCATGAGTACCTCCTTCCCGTCCTGCCGGGCGGCGGACCCTGGGGGCTTGGCCGTGCCGGCAGGGACTGGCCGGCATCTGTGCGGGAGGTGGACCTCGCGGCGCTGGACGCGGAGGAGGTTGACGCCGTCGTCCTTCAACGCCCGGAAGAAATCGACGAAGTTGCCCGGCTGCTGGGCCGCCGGCCAGGCGCGGACCTGCCCGCCGTGTATGTGGAGCACAACACCCCCAAGGGCGATTTCCCCAATACCCGCCACCCCCTCGCGGACCAGCGCAGCATCCCGTTGGTCCACGTGACGCACTTCAACAGGCTGGCCTGGGACAACGGCTCTGCGGCTGCAACGGTGGTCGAGCACGGAATCCCGGACCCCGGACAGCTCTACACAGGGGAACTGCCCGAACTGGGGGTGGTGGTGAATGAACCCATCCGGCGCGGACGCGTTACCGGAACGGACCTGCTGCCCGCCTTCGCGTCGGTGGCGCCGCTGCAGGTCTTTGGCATGAAGACCGACGGCCTGGCCGCCGCCACCGGGATAGCAGAGTCCCGGCTGATCCCGAGGGGCGACCTGAAGACCCGGGAACTGCACCGTGAACTGGCCAGGTGCCGGGTGTACATCCACCCGATGCGCTGGACCTCCCTGGGGCTGTCCCTCCTGGAGGCCATGCACCTGGGCATGCCGGTGGTTGCCCTGGCCACCACCGAAGCGCCCCGCGCGGTGCCGCCGGAAGCCGGCGCCGTCTCTGCCGACATCGACGAACTGCTCCGCTGCGCGCAGCGGCTGGTGGCCAATCCGGAGGAAGCACGACGGCGGGGCGTCGCCGCCCGCGAGGCTGCACTGGAACGCTACGGCCTGGGCAGGTTCCAGGACCGCTGGGATGAGGTCCTGGCGGACCTCGTTGTCATCAAGTCCAGCCACCGCCACAACGAACGCCCGGACGAGCGGATCCTTGTTCCGGCGCGGGAGAGGAAGACCCCATGAGAATCTCGATGATTTCCGAGCACGCCAGTCCCCTGGCGGCACTCGGCGGAGTGGACGCCGGCGGGCAGAACGTGCACGTCGCGGCGCTGTCCGAAGCCCTTGCCAGGCGGGGCCACCACGTCACCGTCTACACCCGCAGGGATGCAACGGGGCTTCCCGCCAGGGTCCGGGTGGGCAGCCGCCTTGAGGTGGTCCACGTGGATGCGGGACCGCCGCGCCATGTCCCCAAGGACGAACTGCTGCCCTTCATGGGCGAGCTGGCCGACGGCGTGGCCGGGGACTGGAGCCCGCGGCCGCCGGATGTGGTGCACGGCCACTTCTGGATGTCCGGCCTGGCCGCCCTGGACGCAGCAAGGCGCCCGGATGCCGGGTACCGCATTCCCGTCATCCAGACCTTCCATGCCCTCGGCACCGTCAAGCGGCGGCACCAGGGCGCAGAGGACACCAGCCCGCAGGAACGCCGCTGGCTTGAACCAGGCGTGGGCCGGTCCGCGGACCGGATCATTGCCACCTGCTCGGACGAGGTGTTTGAGCTCAAGGCCATGGGCATCAGCACCGCCAAGATCTCGATCGCCCCCTGCGGTGTGGACCTGGGCTTTTTCTCCGCTGAGGGACCCGTGGATGCCCGCGCGCGCCGGCACCGCATCCTGTCGGTGGGCCGCCTGGTGCCGCGCAAGGGCGTGGATTTGGTGATCAAGGCGCTGCCGTACCTGCGCGAGGCGGGGTTCGACGACGTCGAGCTCCTGATAGTGGGCGGCGGCGGGGACTCCGGGGCGCTCCATGCCGATCCCGAAGTGCGCCGCCTGATGGACCTTGCGGCCGAATTGGGGGTCTCGGAGCAGGTGAGGCTGCAGGGCCAGGTGCCGCGGGGGGCGATGCCGGGGATTTTCCGCAGTGCCGATGCCGTGGTGTGCGCCCCCTGGTATGAGCCCTTCGGCATTGTTCCGCTGGAGGCCATGGCCTGCGGCGTCCCGGTGGTGGCCGCGGCCGTGGGCGGCCTCCGTGACACCGTGGTGGACCACGGGACCGGGCTGCACGTGCCGCCGCGGGATCCCGAGGCCATCGCGTCCGCCCTTGCCATGCTGCTGGACAACCCCACGCTGCGGGCGGAGCTCGGAAATGCGGGCAAGCTCCAGGCCCGCACCAGGTACTCATGGGACCGGGTGGCCGCCGAGACCGAAAAGGCCTATCAGCTGGCGATGGCAGGGGCTCCCGCCGGCCTTGCCCCGATGGAAGGAGCGGCACTGTGACGGCGGAATGGTCCCTTCGTGAAACCGACCTGCGGATGTTGGCCGCCCCGCCGGCCCTGCCCGCGGCGCTGCCCGGATCCGGCTTTGTGGACCCGGTCAGCTCGGACATCGTGTTGACGCACCTGGACAACGTGATGCCGGCGCTGGATTCGCTGCGGAGCCAGTCCAGCCGCCTTGCCGCCTGGGGCGTGGAGCTGGCCCAGCGCCTGCTGCGCGGGCAGCGGCTGCTCGCAGCCGGAAACGGCGGTTCAGCGGCTGAAGCGCAACACCTGACTGCCGAGCTGGTGGGCAGGTTCGACGGCGAACGCGTCCCTTTCTCCGCGATCTCGCTGCATGCCGAATCCTCGGCAGTAACCGCGATCGCCAACGACTACGGCTTCGACGACGTCTTCGCGCGGCAGGTGCGCGCGCACGGCCGGTCCGGTGACGTGCTCATGCTGCTGTCCACCAGCGGCAAGAGCGCCAACCTGCTGCGCGCGGCGGAAGTTGCCGCCCGGCTGAACATCACCACCTGGGCGCTGACCGGCGTCGGCCCCAATCCGCTGGCCGATGCCTGCGATGAAGCCGTGATGGTCGACGCCCTCAACGCCAACGCCCAGGAAGGGCACCTGATCGCCCTGCATGCGATGTGCCGCGCCTTTGACCTGGAAGTGGGCCGGCGCAGCGGCGCCGATGCCGCCCTGTCACTGCGGGGAGGCCGGCCATGAGGATCGTCGTGGTGGGCGACGTCATGCTGGACGTGGACCTGTCCGGCGACGCCACCCGGCTCAGCCCCGATGCGCCCGTTCCCGTAGTGGACGTTTCCGGCGTGAAGCGGCGTGCCGGCGGTGCGGGCCTGGTGGCGCGGATGCTCGCCCAGGACGGCTGGCCCGTGACGCTGGTGACGGTCCTGGGCGATGACGACGCCGGCCGACAGCTGGAATCGCACCTCACCGGAGTGCGGCTCGTTTCCGGTCCCAGCGGTTATGCCTCGCCGGTCAAGACCCGGGTCAGGGCAGGATCGCACCCGGTGGTCCGCTTCGACCAGGGCTGCGGGGAGGTCCCCATCCCGGACGCCAGCCCGGCCATGCTCCGCGCCGTCGAGATGGCCGGCGCGATTGTCGTGGCCGACTACGGCAGGGGCCTGGCGGCAAATCCGCAGCTCCGCGACCTCCTGGCCCGGCTGGCCGGCACCATCCCCATCATCTGGGATCCGCATCCCGCCGGCCCGGATCCCGTGCCGGGCGTCGCCGTGGTGACCCCCAACCTCGCAGAGGCGAGCAAAGCGGCCCAGGCATTGGCGGGGGAACGCCGGCAGGCCCCGGTGCCCGGCGGCCCTCGCCGGGATGTCCACGGGCTGGAAGGGCATTCGCCGGACAGCCGGCCGGAGGACCCGGCTGTCCGGGCCGGAAGGATCCTATTGGAGCACTGGCAAAGCCGCGCCGTCCTGGTGACCAAGGGCGAACACGGCGCGGTGCTGCTGCGGGCAGGCGGTAATTCCCCGGATCCCGTGCCGGCGCCCCGGGTGGAAGCGGGCGATCCCTGCGGTGCGGGCGACCGGCTCGCGGCCAGCCTGGCCGTGCACCTCCTGGCGGGCAGGGACCTCGGGGAGGCCGCCAGGCTCGCAGTCCATGATGCCGCCGACTTCCTGGCCAACGGGGGAGTGTCCGCCTTGCCGGACCCCGGCTCCCGCCCCGACGCCGACGCCGCTTCCGAGGCCGGCTCCGACGCCCCGATTGCGGCACCGCTGAGGCCCCCGACCCCTGTGGGCGGCAAGCGGCGGATCAGCGAACCGCTCCTGCTGGCCCGGGTGATGCGGGACAACGGCGGCAAGGTAGTGGCGACCGGCGGCTGCTTCGACCTCCTGCACGCAGGCCATGTCAGGTCCCTTGCGGCCGCGCGCGAACTGGGGGACTGCCTGATCGTCTGCCTCAACTCCGATGATTCGGTGCGCCGGCTCAAGGGCCCGGACCGGCCCATCATCGGCCAACAGGACAGGGCCGAGCTGCTGCTGGCCATGGAATGCGTGGACGCCGTGATGATCTTCGATGAAGACACCCCGGAAGCGGCCCTGGAGCGCCTTCGCCCCGACATCTGGGTCAAGGGCGGCGACTACAAGGGCGCCCGCCTCCCGGAGGCCGACCTCGTGGAGAAGTGGGGCGGGCGCTGCCTAACCGTTCCCTACCACCCCGCCCGTTCCACCACCGGACTGGCCCACGCCCTCGCCAAGGTGAGCTGACCGGCCGCCGGCCGCCCACCCGCCCCAAAGTTTGTATTCCCCAGTGAAAGGAACACCATGACTGCAGAAGTGAATGTGACTGCCCCGAACACCCCCGGCCGCGTGCTCGTAACGGGAGGTGCCTCCGGACTGGGGGCCGCCGTCGTCGACGCCGTCCTCAAGGCGGGCGGCACGCCCGTGGTGCTGGACCGGGACATCAGCAACGTCTCCGGCGTGAAGGCCTTTGAAGTGGACGTCGCGGACCGTGCGGCCGTGGAAGCCGCCGTCAAGGAAGCCGCCGAATCGCTGGGGGGACTGGAAGCCGTAGTCACCGCAGCCGGCATCGACCGCTGCGGCAAGCTGGCCGACGTCGAAGCCACCGAGTGGGAGAAGGTGATCGGCGTCAACCTGATGGGCACGGTGTCCGTCGTCCGGGCTGCGCTGCCCTACCTCAAGGCGACCCACGGCCGGGTGGTGACCGTTGCCTCCACCCTGGGCAAGCGCGCGGTGGCCGATGCGACGGCCTACTGCGCCTCGAAGTTCGGCGTGGTGGGCTTCAGCCACGCGCTCGCTGCCGAGACCGGCGGAGAGATTGGCGTGACCACCATGATCCCCGGCGGCATGAAGACGCGCTTCTTTGATGACCGCACCGAGCAGTACAAGCCCCAGGACGATTCCCGCCTCAACGACCCCGCCAATACGGCGCAGGCCATTCTGTTCGCGCTGAACCAGCCCACGGGCTGCGAGGTCCGCGAAATGCTGGTCTGCCACGAGGAAGAGGGCTCCTGGCCCTAAAGGCAACAGACCACAAGACCGGAAACGACGGGAGGGACACCATGCCTACCACTGCCATCGAAACAACAACGGACCAAAAATCAGCCGCGCCGGCCGGAATCACCATCCGCAACCCGCGCACCGGCGAGGTCCTCTGGACCGTGCCCGAGGCCGAACCGGACGCCGTGGCCCGGGCGGTGGAGGTCGCCCGCAGCGCTTCGCCGGACTGGGCTTCCACTGCCCCGGCTGAGCGGGGGGCCGCGCTCAAGGCGGCAGCACGCGCGCTCGAGGCTGCCGCCCGGGAACTGGCTGGACTGAATGCCAGCGAAACGGGCCGGCCGGTGGACGAGTCGCTGGCGGGGATCGCTGCCGGAGTTTCCACCCTGGAGCAGTATGCCGAACTCGGTCCGGTCCACCGCGGACTCAGCCTTCGCGGCAATGCACTGGCCTCGGATTACACGGTGGCGGAGCCGCGGGGAGTGGCAGCGCTCCTCACGCCGTGGAATGATCCCGTGGCCGTGGCGTGCGGCCTGATCGGCGCGGCGCTGGTCACCGGCAACACAGTGATCCACAAACCGAGCGAACGCTGCCCGCGGCTCGGCGAAGCCCTGGGGGAGGTCCTGGCGCCGGCGTTCCCGCCGGGTGCCTTCCAGACAATTTCGGGCGGGGCAGGCGTTGGCGCGCTTCTGGCACAGGCGGAAGTGGACGTCATCGCGCACGTGGGCTCCAGCGCCGCCGGTGCCCGCATTGCCACGGCCGGAGCCCTGACCGGCGCGCATGTCATCCGGGAAAACGGGGGGAACGATCCCCTGCTGGTGGACCGCGACGTCGATCCTGTGTGGGCGGCGGAGCAGGCGGCAATCGGTGCCTTCAGCAACAGCGGCCAGATCTGCGTGGCGGTTGAACGGATCTACGTCCACGAGGACATCGCCACCGAGTTTTGTGCCGCCCTGGAGGCGGAGGCAGCACTCCGCAACGGCAACAGCACGGTGGCCCCGCTGGTGGACGGGCGGATGCGGGACGCCGTCCACGCCCACGTGGCCGACGCGCTGCAGCAGGGCGCCCACGCTGTGGAGGGCGGCGCCCTTCCGGACGGTCCGGGCTCCTTCTACCCAGCCACGGTGCTGACCGGATGCACCGAGGCGATGGAGGTCATGAGGGAAGAAACGTTCGGGCCGGTTGCCCCGGTGCAGGTGGTGGAAACGTTCGACGACGGCCTGCGGCTCGCGTGCAGCGGCAGGTATGGACTCGCTGCCACGGTCCTGTCCGGCAATATCGCCCACATCCAGCAGGCGGTGGCCGCCCTTCCCGTGGGCACCGTCAAGATCAACGAGGTGTTCGGCGGTGCCCCCGGCGGCGCGGCCCAGCCCCGCGGCATCAGCGGCGCCGGTTTCGGCTACGGCCCGGAACTGCTGGATGAATTCAGCCGGGTGAAAGTAGTGCACATAGCAGCGCCGCCGGCCGCGGACCCCCGCAAGGACCGGTCGTGAGCACGTTGCCGGAAGCCGGGGACCTCTCGCAGCAGCGGGCACTCGCCGAGTGGCTTCCCGGTCGGCTGGCGGCGGAAAAGCCGGCCATCCTGGTGATTGGTGACGTGATGCTGGACGGCTGGTGGAGCGGCAGCATCGAGCGGCTGTGCCGTGAGGCACCCGCACCGGTCGTGGACATCCAGTCCCGCGAGTCAGTGCCCGGCGGGGCGGCCAACACTGCAATGAACCTGGCCGCCCTCGGGGCGAGGGTGTCCGTTGCCGGCATCATCGGAACGGACGACGCCGGCGCGGACCTCCGGAACCAGCTGGTGGCGGCGGGGATCGACGTCACCTACCTGCTGGACCACCCGGACATGGTCACCACCACCAAGATCCGGATCAGCAGCGGCGGCCAGGTGATGCTGCGCATCGACGACGCGGCCAAGTCCGTGCCCGTCGAAGCGCTGGCGGAGCTGGCCGCGTCGGTGCGGGCCGCCGTCGAGCACCAGGACTCGGTGTTGGTCTGCGATTACGGCACCGGCGTCCTGGCGGACCCTGTCCGCCGTGGCCTGGAAGAGGCCCTGGCGGGCAAAGGGCGCGGGGATGGCGAAGGGCGCCCCATGCTGGTGGTTGATTCGCACGATCCCCGACCCTGGGCGCCGCTCCGTCCGGACCTGGTGACGCCCAACGCGCAGGAAACGGCGCGGATGCTGGACGTGCGGCTGCCCGAGGGGCAGGACAGGGTGGCCGAGGTGGGCAGGCACGCGGATGAGCTGCTGCAGGCTACGGGCGCAAGGGCGGTGGTGGTCACGCTGGACCGTGACGGCACCGTCCTGCTAAGGCCCGACGGCGTCACGCACCGGACGTGGGCCCGTCCGGCGGCGGAGAAGCAGGCGTCGGGAGCCGGCGACACTTTTGTGGCCGCCCTGACCCTGGCCCGCTCAGCGGGCCTGCCGTTGACGGCGGGCCTGGACCTCGCGCAGTCCGCTGCGGACGTGGTGGTGCACCAGCCAGGCACGTCGGTCTGCAGCACGGCACAGCTCAGCCGCTACCTGAAGGCATTCGCGGACACCGCCCTGGGTGCGGATGAACTGGAACGGCAGCTGGAACTGCACCGGGCCGAGGGCCAGCGGATCGTGCTGACCAACGGCTGCTTCGATGTGCTGCACAGCGGCCACACCCGGTACCTCAACCAGGCCAAGCAGCTGGGCGACATCCTGGTGGTGGCGCTCAACAGTGACGGCTCCGTCCGGCGGCTCAAGGGCGCGGGACGGCCCATCAACGGGGTGGCGGACCGGGCTGCCGTGGTGGCGGCCTTGAGCTGCGTGGACTACGTGACCGTCTTCGATACCCCCACCGCGGCCCCGCTGATCCGGCAGCTCCGGCCCGAGGTGTACGCCAAGGGCGGGGACTACACCCCGGAGATGCTGGCCGAAACCCCGGCCGTGGAGGAGTACGGGGGCCGGGTTGCCATCCTGGATTACGTGGCGGAGCGCTCCACCACTGCCGTGGTGAACCGGATCCGCGAAGGTGAAGGGGCCGTGCAGACCAACTAGGGTTGGAGGTTCGAACTGGTTGGTCGGACTGAAGCGGGGCACGGGTAATGGCGAAACGCGGAAAACCGGGGGGCCGCGGCAGCCGTCCGGCGGCGGGCGTGGTGGAAGTGCCGAAGGGGACCCGTCCGAACGGTCCGGTGGAGGGTGTCTACTACATCGACACCGGGGACTGCGAGCTGATCGCGGACCAGGACAACTCCACCGGCTGGCTCCTGAAGATCAACGGCGTCATGAGCTCGCACATCGACCTGGCGGACCCGCTGTTCCTGGACTTCGAGTACATGCGCTGGATGGCCGCGCTGATCGAGTCCCGCTGGCCGCCGTCGGGCGCTTCCTCCGGTGGCGTGCAGAAACGTGAGGCCCCAAAGCTGCGCGGCCTGCACCTGGGCGGCGGCGCCTGCTCGCTGGCCCGCTATTTCCATGCCGTCTACCCGGACGCCCGGCAGGTGGTGGTGGAGCTGGACGGCAAGCTGGCCGGGTACGTGCGCGGCTGGTTCGACCTGCCCAAGGCGCCGCTGCTGCGGATCCGCGTTGGGGAGGCCCGGGAAGTCACCGAAACCTTGACGGCGGATACGCGCGACTTCATCATCCGGGATGTTTTCGCCGGGGCCGTGACCCCGCGCCCGCTGACCACTGCCGAGTTCAACCAGCACATCAAGCGCGTCCTGGCGCCCGGCGGGCTGTATGTGGTGAACTCCGGCGACGCCCCGGACCTGAAAAACGCCCGGGAGGATGCCGCCACCATCGCGGCCTCCTTCAAGCACACCGTCATCATCGCGGACCCGGCCATGCTCAAGGGCCGGCGCTACGGCAACATGGTGATGGCCGGCAGCGATACACCGTTCGGCGACGATCCGAAGCTGGCCCGGCGGCTCCTGGGCGGTGCCGTCCCGGCGCACCTGTGGGACGACGCGCAGGTCAGGGCCTTCGCGGCCGGAGCCCCGGTCCGCCACGACCCGCCCGCCCCGTCCATTGCTCCGTAGCTGCCGTTTTGAGGCCTGAAAACGGCAGTTACGGAGCAATGGAGGAGGGTTTGCCCCGGCCCAGCAGCTTCTCCCGGTGCGCGGCCACCTGTTCGCGGAGCGCCTGGACTACTGCCGCCACCGCAGGCCTGCGCAGCGAGTCCGGCCGAAGCACCATCCAGTAGGGGAGCAGTTCGGCGATTTCGGTGGGCAGCAGGCGGACCAGGTCGTCGTGGAGGTCGCCCATGAAGCAGGGCAGGAAGCCGATCCCCGCTCCGGCCCGGGTTGCCTCCACGTGGACAAAGACGTTGGTGGACGTCACGCCGTCGCGCATCCCGGGCACCAGCCGGCGCGGCGCGTCGAGGTCGTCCACCTGCAGCATCGAATCCACGAAATAGACCAGCGGGTGCTCGTTGAGTTCGGCCACGCTGGCCGGGGTTCCGTGCTCGGCGAGGTAGGCCCGCGAGGCGTACATCCCCAGCATGTACTCGCCCAGCCGCACCGCTTCGGCCCGGTGCACCTGCGGTTCGCCGACCACTACTTCAATGTCCAGCCCCGAGCGCTGCTGCAGCGCCCGCCTGGTCATGGTCACCACCTCTACACACAGCCCCGGGTGGTTCCGCCGCAGCCGCGCCACGGCAGGAGCAGCGATGTAGGCGCTGAACCCGTCCGTCGCGGTCATGCGTACGACGCCGGTAATAGGGTCCGGTTCCTTGCCGGCAGGTCCCAGCGAACCCATCGCCGCCTCCACCTGTTCAGCTACCTGCACCGCCCGGGTGCCCAGGTCGGTCAGTTCCCAGCCGCCCGCTGCCCGTGCCAGCACCCTGCCGCCCAGCGACTTCTCCAAAGCGGCTATCCGGCGGGACACGGTGGTGTGGTTCAGTCCCAAGGATTGTGCCGCCGTCGTGAATTTCGCTGACCGTGAGACGGCCAGCAGGACCAGCAAGTCGTCCGGATTAGTTTCCATATCTGCAATTCTGCACACAAAGGGTGCCTGTTTGGCCATTGAATCGGAAAGTTTCTGCGGCGATACTCATCTGAGCCCATTGAGTGCTGTGGATCACAGCGCGTGTCGACGTGGACACTAAGGAGAAAACATATGAGCGTAGGACAGCGCTCTGCATCATCGGCCGAGGCCGCCCCTAAGGGCGCCGGCCTCAAGAAGATCGTCGCAGCCTCCATGGTTGGCACCGTCGTGGAATGGTACGAGTTCTTCCTCTACGCCACCGCAGCAACCCTCGTGTTCGGCAAGTACTTCTTCCCTGCAACCGGCAACGAGCTGGACGGCATCATCCAGGCCTTCATCACCTACGCCGTGGGCTTCGTCGCCCGCCCGCTCGGCGGCATCGTCTTTGGCCAGATCGGCGACAAGCTGGGCCGCAAGCCCACCCTGCAGCTCACCATCGTGATCATCGGTGTGTCCACCTTCCTGATGGGCTGCCTCCCGGGCTTCGCCGAGATCGGGTACCTCGCACCGGCGCTGCTGGTGTTCCTCCGTTTTATCCAGGGCTTTGCGCTGGGCGGCGAATGGGGTGGCGCCGTGCTTCTCGTCGCCGAGCACAGCCCCAACAAGTCCCGCGGTTTCTGGTCCAGCTGGCCCCAGTCCGCCGTTCCGGTGGGCAACCTGCTGGCCACCTTGGTGCTGTACATCATGTCCTCCACCCTCAGCCAGGAGGCATTCCTGGGCTGGGGCTGGCGGGTGGCCTTCTGGCTCTCGGCCGTGATCGTCTTCGTCGGCTACTACATCCGCACCCACGTCACTGAAGCGCCCATCTTCCTGAAGGCCAAGGAACTGGTGGAGCAGGAGCAGGCCGTCAGCTACGGCGTCTTTGAGGTGGTCCGCAAGTACCCCAAGGGCATCCTGCAGGCCATGGGGCTGCGCTTCGCGGAGAACATCATGTACTACCTGGTGGTCAGCTTCGCGATCGTCTACCTCAAAAGCGTCCACAAATACGACACTTCCTCGCTCCTGTTCGCCCTGCTGATTGCCCACGTCATCCACTTCCTGGTGATCCCGCAGGTGGGACGGCTTGTGGACAGTTGGGGCCGGAAGCCGGTCTACCTCATCGGTGCCGTCGCCGGCGCCACCTGGCCCTTCTTCGCCTTCCCCATGTTCGACACGAAGAATGCGGTCATTATTGTGCTCGCGGTGACCATCGGCCTGTGCCTGCACGCGTTCATGTATGCCGGGCAGCCCGCCATCATGGCCGAGCTCTTCCCAACCCGGATGCGCTACGCAGGGGTGTCGCTGGGCTCGCAGGTCACCTCGATCGTCGCCGGCTCGCTGGCCCCGCTCCTGGCCACCCAGTGGCTTAAGGACACCGGCTCATGGGTTCCCACCGCCATCTACCTGCTGGTGGCATGCGCCGTCACCATCGTGGCGGTGTTGAGCCTCAAGGAAACCAAAGGCATAGCCCTTGAGGACGTGGACAGGGCCGACGCCGAACGCGAAGGCCTGGCGGTAGCAGCCGCCACGCGCTGAGCTGCTTGGGTTTGGCCTGCTCCGGTGCTGCCGGAGCAGGCCGGTTCGTTGACAATTTTTGAACTGGAAGGCTGGGTTAATGGAAAACACGCTGAACGGCCGCAAGGCACTGGTTACCGGTGGAGCAGGCGGCATCGGCGCTGCCAGTGTCCGCGCCCTCGCCGCGCGGGGGGCCAAAGTGGTGATCGCGGACGTAGATGAGGAGGCTGCGGCAGCACTCGCGGACGAGGTGGGGGGCACCTCCTGGGCCGTGGACCTGCTGGACGTGGATGCCCTCTCGGCCCTCAGCCTGGACTGCGACATCCTGGTGAACAACGCAGGAATCCAGCGCATCAGCCCCATCGAGGAGTTTGAGCCGGCCGACTTCCGCCGTCTCGTCACCCTCATGCTTGAGGCGCCGTTCCTGCTGATCCGTGCGGCGCTGCCGCACATGTATGCCAACAACTTCGGCCGGATCATCAATCTTTCTTCGGTACATGGAATACGGGCGTCCCCGTTCAAGAGCGCATACGTGTCGGCCAAGCACGGGCTGGAAGGGCTGAGCAAGGTGACGGCGCTCGAGGGCGGGGCACACGGCGTCACCTCCAACTGCATCAACCCGGGCTACGTGCGCACGCCTTTGGTGGAGTCGCAGATAGCAGACCAGGCCAAGGTCCACGGCATCCCCGAAGCCGAGGTGCTGGCGAAAATCATGCTGACCGAGTCCGCCATCAAGCGTCTCGTGGAGCCGGAAGAAGTGGCCTCCCTGGTCGCTTGGCTGGCGTCCGACCACGCCGGAATGGTGACCGGCGCCAGCTACACCATGGATGGCGGCTGGTCGGCGCGCTAGCAGGGCTCTGTTTGGCACCCAAAAAGCTGGGCCGGCCCGCGGGGCTAGTCCAGCTTTTTGAGCTGCCGGTGGTCGTAGAAGAACACGCCGTGGACGGTGTCCACACCCACGGAAGTGCCCTGCAGGAACACCACCAATCCCTCGCGGCGCCCCTTGAAGGGGTCGTCCGCCACTACGGCATCACCGATTTTGTAGGGAGACCGGGGGGCGAAGGACCTTGTAATCCGGTTCCATGCCTGCACCAGCACGTGGCCCAGGCTGACGGGCTGGCCCAGGCTGGACGGGTCCAGGACAACGGTTTTGACCATGCGTACCACTCCTCGAAAGCGGCAGAGGCCGCTCACCCGCGGTGCAGGTTGCCGGAACGCTCCCAGCAGAGGGCGGCCCTCCCATTCCGGCTAAGCACCTTACGCCTAAGCTAGGCGCTATTCACATCAGTCACACCAGTAACAAGTACTCATTTCCTGGCGGCGCCGACACTTGCCTTCGGATCCCCTGGTTCAACGTTGGCCGTTGACGATGTCGTCCGCGTTCTCGAAGGCCCACGCCACCAGCGGAACCAGCAGGGCACTCAATTCGTAGCCGCGTTCGGTGAGGCTGTAGTCCACCCGCGGCGGAATCACCGGCTGCGCCTCCCGGCGGACCAGGCCGTCCCGCTCCAGCGTCTTAAGCGTCTGGGCCAGCATCTTTTCGCTGATTCCCTCGGCCCGGCGCCGCAGGTCGCTCCACCGCTGCTCACCCTCGGACAGGGCGAGCAGGATCAGGACGCCCCACTTGCTGGTGATGTGGTCCAGCACTGTCCTGCTGGGACACCCCGCCGGGAAGACGCCGTCGGCAAGGGCCACGGGAAGGGGCGCCGCCTGCACGGCGGTCCTGGCGGCACTAACTTTCATGTCAGTACCTTACCTTAAAGTGCGTACTCTCTTTCGGGAAGTATTCCGGAATGGGTGTGGTTGTGAACCATGGCAGACACCCCATCGGAAGGAATTTTCATGAGCATCGTCATCACCGGAGCAACGGGCCAGCTGGGCCGCCACGTCGTCGAAGCACTGCTGGAGCGCAACGTTCCCGCGAAGGACATCGTGGCTGCGGGCCGTTCCGTGGAAAAGCTGGCCGGCTTCGCCGAGAGGGGCGTTCGGGTCAAGGCCATGGACTACGCAGATGCCCGTTCAGTGGCGGCAGCCCTGAAGGGCGCCCAAAAGGTGCTCCTCATCTCCGGCAGCGAGGTGGGCCAGCGGGTGGAGCAGCACCGCACAGTGATCGAGGCGGCTAAGGCAGAGGGCGTTGAGCTGCTGGCCTACACCAGCATCGCCAATGCCGACACCACCGGCATGAGGCTGGCGGCTGAGCACCAGGCCACGGAAGCTATTTTGCGGGAGTCCGGCGTTCCTTTCGTCCTCCTGCGCAACGGCTGGTACCTGGAGAACTACACGGACCAGCTGCCCGGCACGTTGGCACAGGGTGGCCTGGCCGGCAGCGCCGGAGACGGCAGGGTCAGCGCAGCGTCCCGCGTTGATTATGCCCACGCCGCTGCTGCTGTGCTCGTCGCCGAAGACCAGGCGGGCAGGATCTACGAACTGGGCGGTGACAACGCCTTCAGCATGGCGGACCTTGCAGCCGAAATCACCGCTGCCACCGGCAAGGCCATCATCTACCAGGACCTTCCCGCGCCGGACTACGCGGGAATGCTGGCCGGGTTCGGAGTGCCGGAAGCATTCGCGGATATCCTGGCCGATTCCGATCTCGGCATTGCCCGGGGCGACCTTCTTGTCAGCACCGGGGATCTGCGCAGGCTGATCGGCCGCCCGGCAACGTCGCTGTCCGAGGCTGTGCGCGCGGCCGCTGCGGCTGCCTGACCCCATCCCCCGCGCAGCCCCGACGCTCTCTCACTTAACGCGCACTTTGGGCCAACGCCCTCTCACTTAACGCGCACGTTGGGCCAACGCCCTCTCACTTTCCTCAAGCGAGTGAGCGAGCGTTGGGTCATAACCGGCATTAAGTGAGAGAGCGTCGGGTGGGCGTTGGGCCGGGAGGTTCTTTGCTTTAGGGGCCTGTGGTGACCACCGGCAGCGGCGATGTTTCGTCCACAAGCTCCGCCCGCCGTCGTCCGTCACCCCTTACCCACAGCCGGTACGCCAGGACTAGCAGCGCCAGCCAGGTCCCGCCCACGTAGAGCGCGATGCGCGAGTCCTCGAACGCACCCAGGACGGCGATCACCAGCGCCATAAAGGCGATGGTGAGAAGGGAGGCGGCGGGCCACCACGGCGAAGGGAATTCCGACGGCGGCAGGCCAGCCCGCGCGATTTCCCGCTTCATGGCGACGTGCGAGGCGAGGATCATCACCCACACCCAGACGGTGGCGAAGGTGGCGATGGAGGCTATGAGGACAAAAACGTTTTCCGGGATGACGGCGTTGAGGACCACGCCCACCAGGAGGATCGCGGCCATGATCACCACCGTCATCCAAGGGACGCCGTGCCTGGACACTTTGCCGAAGGCGGAGGGAGCGTGGCCTTGGCGGGACAGGCCGAAGAGGATGCGACCGGCGCCGAAGATGTCGCTGTTGATGGCGGACAGCGCCGCGGTGATCACCACGGCGTTGAGGATGTGAGGTGCCGCCGGGATGCCCAGCCCGCTGAAGATCTGGACGAAGGGGCTGCCATTGCTGCCGATCCCGTCCCAAGGGAAGAGGCTCATGAGTACCGCCAGCGTCAGGACGTAGAACAGCAGGACGCGCACCGGAACAGTATTGACGGCCTTGGGGATGACCTGTTTGGGGTTGGCGGCCTCTCCGGCTGTGATGCCGAGCGTCTCGATCCCACCGAACGCAAACATCACGACGGCGAAGGATGCGAGCAGCCCCTCAAGGCCGAACGGGAAGAATCCCCCGTGCTCTACAAGGTTCCCGAGGCCCGGCGCAACAGTTGAGCCTCCGGCCTGGAAGCCGAAAACGATGATGGCCGCACCGCCGGCGATCATGGCGATGATGGCCGCCACCTTGACCAGCGAGAACCAGAACTCCAGCTCGCCGAAGACCTTGACGCTGAGCAGGTTGAGCCCGGCGAGGAAAAGGATGATGGCCAGGATCCAGATCCAGCGTTCAACCTGGGGGAACCAGAAGCCCATGTAGATGCTGAATGCGGTGACGTCGGCGATGGCCACGATCGCCATTTCGAAGACGTAGGTCCAGCCGGTCACAAAGCCGGCCAGCGGGCCGAGGTAGCGGCTGGCGTACTGGCCGAACGAGCCGGAGACGGGATGCCGCACGGCCATCTCGCCGAGGGCCCGCATCACCATGAACACCGCCGCGCCGCCGATGATGTAGGCCAGCAGGACGGCAGGGCCGGCTTTTTGGATGGCCGAGGCCGAACCGTAGAAAAGGCCCGTACCGATCGCCGAGCCCAGCGCCATGAACCGGATGTGGCGCACGTTCAGGCCCCGATTGAGGACGCTTCCGACGGCGGATCTTGCGGTTTGCTGTGCGGCCGGACTTTCGTTCCGGGTTGGGCCTGGTGCTTGTTGCATGCGAATAACCTTCTCGTCATTGGGAGGGGAACCGCTAACCAGCAGACCACTTTGCCGGGCGACGTGATGAGCCTCACGGGGCCTCGGTGTCTTTCATTCCAGATTGGACGGGTCGCTGCCTTTCGGTTTCGGACAGCGCGGGCCATGGACGGGTTATCCACATACGCACGGATACTGGATGATCCTCGCAGGCCCCTCCGGGACGCTGGAGTCATGGGAAGCAAAGCAGACTGGGAAACGGAACACAGAAAAGCTCTCGAGGCAATCCTCCGGGCACTCTATGGTGCCTTGGTGCGGGATGCCGCAGCAGAAAATAGTCCGCCATCGGCCTATGGTCGTACCGTGGATGCGGTTGCCGCGAAGGGCTTTAACTTGGCCCAGCTCGCAGAGTATGTACGCATTCAAGCCAGGATCGAGGCTGTGAAGGTCACGCTCTACGCAGGATATCCGGGTACCCCGGATCCGGTCCCTCCAGCGCCTTCATCGCCGGGGAATGGCCACACTTCAGGGCTCGAAGGTGAGCCCGCGCTCGGCGGCGGCCGCCTCAAGGATCCGGACGGCCTTCGGGCCGATGCCGTGCATTGCCAGCAGCGCCAGGCGGCCCAACGAGGCGGCCTCGGCCAGTGAGGTGACGCCCGCCCGCATCAGGGCACTGTTGGCAGGCCGGCCAACAGGGGGCAGGTCCCCGATCTGTGCAGGAACATCCCGCGTGCTCATGCCTGCCTCGCCGCGGTTTCGATGACTGCGCAGTGGGCGGCCCATTCCTCCGGGCTGCGCCTGGTGAGGTTCGGATCCCCTGGACGCTGCCCCGCCCTGCCGTCGATGAGTTCTCGCAGGATGTCTGCATGGCCCAGGTGATGGGCACGTTCGGCAACCATATGGACCAGGATCTGGTGCAGGGTGACGTTGCGCCGCTCCTCAGGCCACCATGGAACTGCTCCGGGGGCGTCAGCGGGCAATGCTTCGATGGTTGCGTCGCTGTGCGCCGCGGCGAAGTGGTGCAGTTCGATGATGTCCGCTCGGGACTCGTCAGCGGTCGCCCACATGTCCGAATCCGGTGCGGCGCCGTCGTCCAGCCATGGGAGGTGCCTCCCGCTGGGGCGGCCGAACACCACGCCGAAATAGTCCACCTCCACGCTGGCCACATGTTTGACCAGGCCGAGCAGGTTGGTGCCGGTTGGCGTCAGTGGCCGGCGGACGTCGTATTCACTCAGGCCATCCAGCTTGCCGAGCAGGTTGTCACGCCTGACCCGGAGGTAGTGGTGAAGGGTCTCTTTTTCATCCATGACGGGACTTTACCCAACTGCAACGGCTCCAGCGGCTTCGTTCGGGGTCGTGGACGGCCTAAGGCCCAGCGCAGGGCAGCAAGGTTGATGGACGGGCGGCAACTGTCCGGTATACCAGACCTATTGGCCGCGTTCCTCCGTGTGACGAGCCCCCCGGTGGCGCAAGCTTAAGTACGGGATCCCGGATATCGCCGGGCTTTACCGAGGGGCGATGAGGAGGACCGGTGTTAACTACCGAACCAGGGCCGCAGGCCGGCAACGGGATGAAAGCTGCGCCAAAGGCGGCCTCAAAGGTGACGTCCAAGGTCCCTGCCGCCGAAAACACGCTGCGCATCCTCAAACTGCTGGCTTCGCGGCGGGGGCCGATAGCGGCGTCGCAGATCGCTTCATCCCTGGGCCTGCCGCGCTCCAGTGTCTACCACCTGCTGGGCGTAATGGAGGCGAACGGTTTTGTGCTCCACCTGCATGAGGAACAGCGCTACGGGCTGGGCATCAGCGCCTTTGAACTCAGTTCCGCTTACTCCAGGCAGGAGCCCCTGTCGAGGCTGGGCCGTCCGCTGCTTGCCTCCCTCGTGGATGCGGTTGGCGAGAGTTCCCACCTGGCCGTGCTTCATGGCCGGGACGTGCTGTACATCGTGGAGGAGAGGGCCAAAAACCGCCCCTCCCTGGTGACGGACGTCGGCGTCCGGCTTCCCAGCCACCTCACCGCCAGCGGCCGTGCCATCCTTGCGGCGCTGCCCAAGTCCCAGGTGCGTGCGCTGTACCCCAATGCCGCGGCCTTTACCGCCAGGCATGAGGTGGAAGGCGCCATCATGAAGTACTCGGCACTGTCCTCCCACCTGGACCAGGTCAGGCAGCGCGGCTACGCCACCGAACACGGCGAGGTCACGCCCGGTTTCGGCTCCATCGCCGCCGCGGTCACGGACCACCTGGGATGGCCGACGGCGGCAGTCGCCGTGACGTTCCTCGAGGACAAAGTGCCGGCGGAGCAGTGGCCGGTGCTGGCCGCGCGCGTCCAGAAGGTGGCCGACGAACTCTCGGTCCGGCTCCACGGCCGCCCCGCAAAGTAGCCCGGCGCCGGGAGGGGAACAGGTCTGGAATCCCGGACAGCACCCCCTCGAAAGCCCTGTCCGGGCCGTCACGGACGGGCTTTAGTTGATACAGAACCTCTTCGCATCACCGCGAACACCAGACTCGCCCTACACACGAAGGAGCCACCATGGCACCCGCCGATTTCACCACCGGTGCCCGCCCGGTCAAAGCTGCCCGCGGCACCGTGCTCACCGCCAAGTCCTGGCAGACGGAGGCCCCGCTGCGCATGCTGATGAACAACCTGGACCCGGAGGTGGCCGAACGCCCCGATGACCTGGTGGTCTACGGCGGCACGGGCCGGGCCGTCCGGTCCTGGGCAGCGTTCGACGCCATCACCCGCACCCTGGAAACCATGGAAAAGGACGAGACCCTCCTGGTCCAGTCCGGCAAGCCGGTGGGTGTCTTCCGCACCAACGAGTGGGCCCCCCGCGTCCTGCTGGCCAACTCCAACCTGGTGGGTGACTGGGCCAACTGGCCCGAATTCCGCCGGCTCGAGGCCGAGGGCCTGATGATGTACGGCCAGATGACCGCCGGGTCCTGGATCTACATCGGCACCCAGGGCATCCTGCAGGGCACGTTCGAGACCTTCGCAGCCGTTGCCCGGAAACTCGCCGGGGATGAGAACGGCACCCTCGCCGGGACCCTGACCCTGACCGGCGGCTGCGGCGGCATGGGCGGCGCCCAGCCGCTCGCCGTCACCCTGAACGAGGGCGCCTGCCTGATTGTCGACGTCGACGAGACCCGCCTGCGCCGCCGCGCCGGCAAGCGCTACCTCGACGAGGTCGAAACAGACCTCGACGCCGCCATCACCAAGGTGCTCAAGGCCAAGGAAGAGCGCCGCGGCTGGTCCGTGGGCTACGTGGGCAACGCCGCCACCGTCTTCCCCGAAATCCTGCGCCGCCACAAGGCCGGCGAACTCACCGTCGACATCGTCACCGACCAGACCTCGGCGCACGACCCGCTGAGCTACCTCCCAGAGGGCATCACCGTTGAGGAATGGCACCGCGAAGCCGCGGCTGACCCGGAGGGATTCACCAAGAAAGCCCAGGCCTCGATGGCCAAGCACGTCCAGGCCATGGTCGAGTTCCAGGACGCCGGCGCCGAGGTCTTCGACTACGGCAACTCCATCCGCGACGAAGCCCGCAAGGGCGGGTACACCCGCGCCTTCGAATTCCCCGGCTTCGTCCCGGCCTACATCCGCCCGCTGTTCTGCGAGGGCCTCGGCCCGTTCCGCTGGGTTGCCCTGTCCGGCGACCCCGAAGACATCCGCGTCACGGACGAAGCCATCAAGGAACTGTTCCCGGAGAACAAGCACCTGCACCGCTGGATCGATGCTGCCGCGGAGCGCGTCGAGTTCGAAGGCCTGCCGGCCCGGATCTGCTGGCTCGGCTACGGCGACCGCGCCAAGGCCGGCCTGCTCTTCAACCAGCTCGTGAAGGACGGCAAGGTCAAGGCCCCCATCGTCATCGGCCGCGACCACCTCGACTCCGGCTCCGTCGCCTCGCCGTACCGCGAGACCGAGTCCATGGCCGACGGTTCCGACGCGATCGCTGACTGGCCTCTGCTCAACGCCCTGCTCAACACCGCTTCCGGCGCCACCTGGGTCTCAATCCACCACGGCGGAGGTGTAGGCATCGGCCGCTCGATCCATGCCGGCCAGGTCTCCGTCGCCGACGGCACCGACCTCGCCGCGCAGAAGCTCGAACGCCTCCTTACCAACGACCCCGGCATGGGAGTCATCCGCCACGCCGACGCCGGGTACGACCGCGCCCTCGAGGTCGCCAGGGAACGCGGCGTCCGCATCCCCATGAACGAGACACACTAACCAACCCCACATCGATTGCTCCGTACCTGTCGTTTAGAGCCCGCAATACGACAGGTACGGAGCAATCGATCCACAGAAGTAGGAACCATGACCGCAATAACCCACGAACCGCTGACCGTCACCCTCGGGTCCAGCGGCGTTACGCCCGAGGACGTGCTCGCCGTCGCGCGCCACAACGCGAAGGTGACCATCTCCCCGGAAGCCCTGGACACGGTGGCAAAAGTCCGCGCCCACATCGACGAGCTCGCAGCCAGCGACGTCCCGGCCTACGGAATTTCCACCGGCTTTGGTGCCCTGGCCAACCGGCACATCCCGAATGAGCTGCGCACCCAGCTGCAGAAGAGCCTGATCCGCAGCCACGCAGCCGGCATGGGACCGGCAGTGGAGCGCGAAGTGGTGCGCGGCATCATGTTCCTGCGAGCCAAGACCCTGGCGTCCGGCCGCACCGGCGTCCGGCCCGTGGTCCTGCAGACCATGGTGGACGTGCTCAACGCCGGCATCACGCCGCTGGTCCGCGAGTTCGGTTCGCTCGGCTGCTCGGGCGACCTCGCACCGCTGTCCCACTGCGCCCTGGTGCTCATGGGCGAGGGCGAGGCGGAAGGACCCGACGGCGTGACGTACGGCGGCCGCGGCGAACAGCCTGTCGCGGTACTGCTTGCAGAACACGGCATCGAACCGGTCACCCTCGCGGAAAAGGAAGGCCTGGCCCTGGTCAACGGCACCGAAGGCATGCTGGGCATGCTCCTCATGGCCATCGCGGACCTTCGCCAGCTGCTGACGACGGCGGACATCACCGCGGCGATGAGCGTCGAGGCGCTGCTGGGCACCGACCAGGTGTTCCTGCCGGAGCTGCACGCCGCGCTTCGTCCGCATCCGGGGCAGGCCGCCAGCGCCGACAACATGCTGCGTGTCCTGTCCGGTTCCCCCATCGTCGCTTCCCACAAGGTTGGCGACAACAGGGTCCAGGACGCCTACTCGCTCCGCTGCGCCCCGCAGGTTGCCGGCGCCGTGAGGGACACAGTGGACCACGCGGCCCTGGTGGCGTCCCGCGAACTGGCGGCCGCCATCGACAACCCTGTGGTGCTGCCTGACGGAACGGTCAGCTCCAACGGCAA
Organism: Pseudarthrobacter oxydans; assembly: GCF_034258515.1. Classification (NCBI taxonomy): domain Bacteria; kingdom Bacillati; phylum Actinomycetota; class Actinomycetes; order Micrococcales; family Micrococcaceae; genus Pseudarthrobacter; species Pseudarthrobacter oxydans. The sequence continues at coordinate 539,242 of NZ_CP139438.1, forward strand.
CTTCCATGGTGCGCCGGTGGCCTACGTGCTGGACTTCCTGGCCATCGCCGTCGCGGACCTGAGCTCCATCGCGGAACGCCGGACGGACAGGATGCTGGATCCGGCCCGCTCCCACGGCCTGCCGGCCTTCCTTGCGGCCGACCCCGGCGTGGACTCAGGGCTGATGATTGCCCAGTACACCCAGGCCGGCCTGGTCTCGGACAACAAGCGGCTTGCTGTTCCCGCCTCCGTGGACTCCATCCCCAGTTCCGCCATGCAGGAAGACCACGTCTCGATGGGCTGGCACGCCGCACGCAAGCTGCGGAAGGCGGTGGAGAACCTGCGCCGGGTCCTCGCCATCGAGCTGGTGACGTCGGCACGCGCCCTGGACATCCGCAGCCGGCTCTCCGGTGGGGTCCTGACGCCGGGTCCGGCGGGCGCCGCCGTCGTCTCCGCTTTGCGCGGCGTGGTGGACGGGCCGGGGACGGACCGCTTCCTGTCACCCGAGCTCGAGGCTGCCGACAGGCTGGTGGCCTCGGGCGAGGTGCGCAGGGCGGCCGAATCCGCCGTCGGAATCCTCGCCTGAATCCGAAGAATCTTCAGGGCGTGCGCACTCGGCGTCCACTTGGTGGAATTTCATCCGACACGTTCCACCGCGGGGCGCCGAGTGTAGTAGAACTGAAGATGTAGTGAAAGTCACATCAAAGAGGCTGTGGCGCAGAACGTATACAAAGGGGTAGAAGTTCAAATGAAAGCTCGTGGGGCAGTCTTATCAAGGCGAAACGCCCATTCCGCCGCTGTTTCCGACTGGAGGACCCTCAAGGCCGGGGACCACGTGGAGATCATCAAGCATGCGCACGTGGTTGCCGCCGGGGAGGTGGAGGAGGTGTCCCAGAGCGGAAACGTTCTGTGGCTGGTGCCGGCCGGTCCGTCGGAGAAGCAGCTCTTCCTCAAATCCGACGGCGTGCAGGTGCGCCGCGGCTAGCGGCCCCAGGAAGCACAACAACAGAAATCCCCGCCTACTGCTTGCGCAGGGCGGGGATTTCTTTTTGTCCGGGGCATGCCCCGGCAGGATTGCCGGTCAGGCGGCGATGGCCTCGTAGGTTTCGCCGAACGGTACCGATTCGTCCAGGGCTACGGTGTAGCGGCCCGGATGCAGCCGGGTGACCAGGATGCCGCAGGAGGCTTCCTGCGCGGCGACCCCGATCAGCTCGGACACGGCCTCTTCCAGGCCGGCGTGGACTTCGCGCGCGTTGGAAAACTCCAGGTCGATGGACCTGGCTGCCGAGGCGTCGGCGCGGGAGGAAACGGCGGGGACGCGTTCCAGGGTGGCTGTAGTCATTTGGGAGAACTTTCTGTGTTTCATGCCTAAGGGCCCTGCCATTCTACCGGCTGCTCCCGCAAAATGTCAGATGACTGCTCTTTGGCTGCCCCGCTTGCCCCCGTTTTCACCGCCGGGAACGCATCACCGCGGCAGCGTTAACCGGCCTTCACCGCCAGGACCGGGCAGTCGGCCTCCAGCAGGATCCGCTGCGACACGCTGCCCATGATGAGCTTGCCCACCGGCGTCCGCCGGCGCAGTCCGATCACGATCAGTTCGGCATTGTGTTCCTCCGCGGCGTCCAGGACTTCGGCCGCGGCGTCGTGGCCGCGGACCGGCTGCTTGATCACGTGCTGGATGCCCTGGATGGCCAGGCGGTCCTCGATGCTTTGGATCTCCGGCTCCTGGGCATACCGGTTGTCCACCAGCGCGTCGCCCTTGGACGAGTTGATGACCAGCAGCGTGGTGTTGCCCTTTCGGGCTTCGGCAATGGCCTGGGTCAGGGCAGCTTCACCCTCGGGGGTTGGGACGTATCCCACCACGATCGTCATGGTATCTCCTTGTGTTTGCAGGATGCGGGGTTAGGGTGCCGGTGGGGACTAGCCGCTGGTGTCTGCTGCGCCGGAATCGGCGGGAACCAGGGAACGGCCCGCCGGGCGGTTCCGCCGCACCAGTTTGTAGAGCAGCGGCCAGAGCAGGATCAGCCCCACAATGACGTAAATAACGACGGCGATCGGCTCGCTGAAGAGCCCTGCCGGGTCGCCTGCGCTGAGCTGCAGGGTCTTGCGGAGCTGGCCTTCGATGCGCGGCCCCAGGATAACGCCAAGGATGAGCGGCAGCACCGGCAGCCCGAACCGGCGCATCATGAACCCGAGGGCGCCGAGCACCAGCAGGATCACCAGGTCGAACGCCTGCAGGTTCACCGAGTAGGCGCCCAGCGTGGCAAAGAAGAGGATGCCGGCGTACAGGTACGGCCGGGGGAGCTGCAGGAGCTTGGCCCACAGGGGTGCCAGCGGCAGGTTGATCAGCAGGAGCAGCAGGTTGCCGATGAAGAGGCTTGCGATCAGCGCCCACACCAGCGGTCCCTGGCTGGAAAACAGCTGCGGACCAGGCTGGATGCCGTACGAGGTGAAGGCTGCGAGCATGACGGCGGCCGTGGCGTTGGTGGGCAGGCCCAGGGCCAGCATGGGCGTCAGGGTGCCGGCGGCGGCAGCGTTGTTGGCTGCTTCCGGCCCGGCGACGCCCTCGATGGCGCCCTTGCCGAACTCTTCCGGGTGCTTGGTGAGGCGCTTCTCGGTGACATAGGAAAGGAACGTGGGAATCTCGGCGCCGCCGGCGGGGAGGGCGCCGAACGGGAAGCCGAAGGCGGTCCCGCGCAGCCACGGCTTCCAGGAACGGCTCCAGTCCTTCTTGCCCATCCAGGGCCGGCCCACCGGGATCACATGCAGCGGAGTGCGGCGCAGGTGGGCGGCAACCCACAGGGCTTCGCCCACGGCAAAGATGGCCACGGCCACCACCACGATGTCCAGGCCGTCCGCGAGCAGCGGCTGGCCGAAGGTCAGGCGGCGCTGGCCGGTGACCGAGTCCATGCCCACCAGGCCGATGGCCAGGCCAAGTGCCAGCGAGGCGAAGCCGCGGAGCCGGGACGAACCCAGGACCGCGGTGACGGCCAGCAGGGCCAAAACCATGATGGCGAAGTAGCTGGGCGCACCCAGGCTCACGGCGAACTTCACCACGATCGGTGCGCAGACGGCCAGCAGCGCCGTGCCGATGGTGCCCGCAACGAACGAGCCGATCGCCGCCGTCGCAAGCGCCTGCGCCGCCCGGCCCGCCTTGGCCATCTTGTTGCCCTCGATGGCGGTGACCACGGAGGACGATTCGCCGGGGGTGTTGAGGAGGATCGACGTGGTGGAACCGCCGTACATGCCGCCGTAGTAGATGCCGGCGAACATGATGAAGGCGCTGGTGGGCTCAAGGGCGTAGGTGACGGGCAGGAGCAGGGCCACGGTCATGGCCGGGCCGAGCCCGGGGAGGACGCCGACGGCGGTGCCCAGGATCACGCCGATCACGGCGTAGAGGAAATTCATGGGGGTGAGGGCGGTGGCGAAACCGTCCATCAGTGAGGACCAGACGTCCATCAGAGGATTCCTTCCAGGAGTCCGGCGGGCAGGGCGATGCCGAGGCCGAGGTAGAAGCCGTAGAAGGTCAGCAGGGACAGGGCTACGGAGATGAGCCCGTCGCGGATGTAGTGCCGGCTGCCCAGTGCCAAAACGCTGCCCCAGAACAGGACGGTGCCGGAGATGACCCAGCCGGCCCAGTCGATGAGCAGGATGTTCAGGATGAAGGCTCCTGCCAGGGGCAGGATGGTTTTCCAGTCGGCGGGGTGGGTGAGGTCAACATCCTCGCCGCCTTCCGCCTCGCCCTGGCCGCCCCGCATCACGTTGATGGCCAGCAGGACAGCGCATGCCACCAGCAAGCCGGCCACGATGTACGGAACTGTTTTGGGACCCACGGGGTCCGACTGGGAGTACGGGGTCACCAGGCCGTTGGCGTCCAGGAAGACAAGGACGCCGGCCGCGCCGAGCAGGAGGGAAACTCCCAGCTCGGCGCGGCCCTTAAGGCCTGTGGTCAGCGAGGTCACGCCAACCCAAGCTTGGTGAGGACGTCCGCCACCCGCTTGTCCTGCTCGGTAAGGAACGTTTCGAACTTTTCGCCGGTGATGAAGGCGTCCGTCCAGCTGTGGGTCTTCAGCGCTTCCTTCCAGCCCTCGGTCGCGTGCATCTTCTCAAGGGCGGCGATCAGGGATGCCTTGTCCTTGTCGCTGATGCCCGGAGGGGCCACGATGCCGCGCCAGTTGGTGAACACGAGGTCGATGCCTGATTCCTTCAGCGTCGGGGCGTCGACGCCCTCGAGCCGCTTTTCGCCGCTGGTGGCCAGGACCCGGACTTCACCGGACTGGATCTGCTGCAGGTATTCGCCGGCACCCGAGGCTGCAAAGCCAAGCTTGTTGCCCAGGATGGCGGGCAGGAGGTCCCCGCCGCCGTCGTAGGAAACGAAGTTCACCTTGGTGGCGTCGATGCCCACGGCGCCTGCAAGCTGCATGGGCAGCAGGTGGTCCGGGCCGCCCGGTGAGGAGCCGCCGCCTACGGAGATGGAGCCCGGGTCAGCCTTCCAGGCCTTCACCAGGTCGTCGATGGTCTTGTACGGGGAATCCTTGCTGACCATGATGGCGCCGGGCTCTTCGATGAGCCGTGCAAGCGGGGTGGTTTCGGTCAGCTTGGACTCGGACTTGTTGGTGTAGCTGGCGCCCACCACGCCAAGGCCCATGAGCATGGCGAGGTCGCCGTTGCCCTTTTCGTTGACAACGCGGGCAAGGCCCACGGTGCCGCCGGCACCGGCGAGGTTGAAGACCTCTGTGTTGGTGGAGATCTTCTCGTCGTCGAGGACCTTGGCTGCGGCGCGTGCGGTGGTGTCGTAGCCGCCGCCCGGGGTGTTGGGGACCATGATCTGCAGTCCGGTAATGGGCCCGGCAGCAGCGCCGGAGCTTTCCGAACCGGTGGAGCTCTTGCCGGTGGCACCGCAGCCGGTGGCCATCAGGGCGATGCCGGCAGCGACGGCGGCGACTCGCAATGCGCGGATCTGGCGCATGGTGTTCCTCTTCTCAGTAATGCAATTCTCTACAGGATGATCAGCGGACCTGATCTGTGCTTCCGATGCTAGGGCCCGCCGTGACGGACCTCACTCTTGTGTACGCAGAGAAAGTTAAGTTCATTGCGTTCACGTTTCCGGCGCCCCACAGGACAACCACCTCGGCGCCGTACAATGCCCCCGCCGGCGCCTCCCGCCGAAGCCAGGGCGCCGGTGGGATATAGTTCCCGTTACTGCCGCAGGGCCGGCCCGCGCGCCAGGAACAGGCACGGCGCCGGGAACACGCACGGCACCAGGAACAGGCATCAAGAAACAAAAGGAACCCCCGCAGTGACTCGACGAAGAGGAATGTCCCTCGCCGGGCAGTACCTTGTGCTGCAGTTGCTGATTGTCCTGGCCGTGCTGGTGGCGGTGGTGGCCATCTCGCTTGCCCAGTCCGCTGCCGCCTTTGAACGGACTGAAGGCCGCAGGGCCCTCTCGGCCGCGGAAGCGCTCGGCAACAATCCTGCGGTGCGGGCGCTGCTGCCGGACGCCGAGCCGCGTGTCGGTTCAGCGCTTCCCGCTGTAGCCGAGTCGGTTCGCACCGTCTCGGGCTCGTCCCATGTCACGCTCGCGAAGCTGGACCGCACGGTGGTTGCGGCGTCGGATCCGAGCCTGCTGGGGGAGCCGCTGGAACTGGGCGCCAGCAGGGTCATGGAAGGGCGCGCCTGGACCGGTGTGGTGGACCAAGGCGGCAACGCCGTCCTGTCCGCGCACGTTCCGGTCCTCGATGATGCTGGAAAGATGATCGGGATTGCCGCCATCGGCCGCAACTATCCGTCCACCCTTGAACGGCTGGGCGACGCCGTCCCCAACCTCCTGACGTACCTCGGCGTAGCCAGCGTCCTGGGAGTGGCGGGGTCCCTGCTGCTCTCCCGCCGGGTCAAGCGGCAGACCTTGGGCATGGAGCCCAGCGAGATCACCGGGCTGGTGGAAAACCGGGAGGCGATGCTGCACGGCCTGAAGGAAGGCGTGGTGGCGCTGGACCCCAATGAGCGCATCACGGTAGCGAACGACAGTGCGCGGGAACTCCTTGGGCTGCCGCCGGACTGCGTGGGCAGGAAGCTCGGATCCCTTCCCGTGGACCCGGCGCTCAAGGTGGTCCTGACCCGTGAGCAGCCGGACCCGGACCAGCTGGTCCTGGTGGGGGAGCGGCTGGTGGTGCTCAACCGTGTTCCCATCCGGTCCCGCGGCCGGGACATCGGCTCGGTCACTACCCTCCGGGACCGGACGGAGCTGTCCTCCCTCGAACGTGAGCTCGGTGCCACCCGGACCGCCACGGACACGCTGCGTGCCCAGGCCCACGAGTTCGCCAACCAGCTGCACGTCATCTCCGGCCTGATCCAGATCGGCGAATACGATTCCGTGGTGCAGTTCGTCAACGGCGCCACAGTGGACCGGACCAGGCTGAACGACGAAGTGACCAGCCGGATCCAGGACCCTGCGCTCGCCGCACTGCTGATTGCCAAGTCCAGCCTCGCCACGGAACGCGGAGTGGCGCTGCAGCTTGACCCGGCGTCCGCCCTGGCACCGGTCAGCGACGAACTGTCCCGCGACCTCACCACGGTGGTGGGGAACCTGGTGGACAACGCGTTCGACGCCGTGACGGGACTTCCGGAGGCCGCCGTCAGGGTGCTGGTGGAGGACGGCAAGGACCACGTCACCGTCACGGTGCGGGACACCGGACCGGGCGTTCCGGGCGACGCCGTGGAGGACATCTTCCGCCAGGGGTTTTCCACCAAGGAGGCGGGCCCGGCCGAGGGCCGCGGATTCGGGCTGGCCCTCTCGAGGGTGGTCTGCCGGCGCTCCGGCGGGGACCTCACGGTGGCCAACGACAACGGAGCAGTCTTCACCGCACGGCTGAGGAAAGGGGCAGTGAAGCCATGATCAACGTGCTGATCGTCGATGACGACTTCATGGTGGCGAAGGTCCACGCCGGCTTCATCCAGCGGACGCCGGGCTTCGCCGTGGTGGGCGTGGCCCACACCGGTGCACGGGCAGTGCTCGAAACGGAACGGCTGCAGCCGGACCTGGTGCTGCTGGACATCCACCTGCCGGACATCAACGGGCTGGAGCTCATGCACCGGCTGCGCGAGGTGGCCCCGGAGCTCGACGTGCTGGTGATCAGCGCCGCCCGGGAAGTGGAGACCGTCCGCAAGGCCCTCCGCGGGGGCATCGTGCACTACCTCATCAAGCCGTTTTCCCAGTCGGACCTCCAGGAGCGGCTGGAGCACTACCGGAGCGCCTACCATGGCCTGGACTCGGCCAAGGATGTGGCCGAGCAGTCGGACGTCAACCGCGTCTTCGGCCTGGACCGCACGGAGCGGCCGCTTCCCAAGGGCTGCAGCATCGAAACGCTCAAGCTCGTGGAGGCCACCCTCAACGCCGCCGAAGGTGACCTCTCCGCGGCCGAGGTCGCGGAGCAGCTGGGAACCTCCCGCGTCAGCGCCCGCCGCTACCTGGAATACCTGCACGACGAGGGGACGCTGGAGGTCAGGCTCAAGTACGGCGTGGGCCGTCCGGAGCGGCGTTACGTCCTGAAAGGCAGGTAGCCCGGCCCCGGGGATGCGCCCGGTTCAGCGCAGCAGGGTGTCCAGCAGCCGCGCGGCAACCCGGGCGGTCCTGCCATCGATATCAAATTCCGGGTTCAGCTCGGCGATGTCGAGGTGCAGCAGCTTCCCCGACCCCGCCACCTGCCGGCACACTGCGCTGATGACGGGCAGCGGCACGCCGAACGCTGCGGGTGCACTCACGCCCGGCGCCACCGCGGCCGGCAGCACGTCAAGGTCGATGGTCAGGTACAGCACGTCGATGCCGGCCAGGAACCCCGCCACGAAGTCCCGGACGCGCTCTGCCCCGCAGTCCTCGTCCGGCAGGTACTGGACGCCCAGCTCCCGGGCAGTATCGAAGAGGGCGCGCGTGTTGTTGGGTTCGGAAATTCCGACGACGGCGTAGCGGAAGTCGCGCCCGGCGGCGGCTTCCGCGCGGGCCATTTGGAGGAACGGCGTCCCCGAGCTGGGTGCGGGCTCGTCCCGCAGGTCGAAATGGGCGTCCAGGTTCAGGATGCCAAGCCGCTGGCCGCCCTGCACCGCGGCGGACGAGCTGACCCCCAGGTAACTGGCATACGCGGTTTCATGGCCGCCGCCCAGCACCGCGGGGAGTTGCCCGGCGTCGAGCAAAGCAGCGACAGCCCTGCCGGCGCGTTCCTGGCCGGCTTCAAGGGCGCCGCCGGACACCACAACATCCCCTGCGTCGGCCACGGTCCGGTCGAGGTGGAACGCCAGGGGGCCCAGGGCCTGCCGGATGGCTGCCGGCGCGGCCGCCGCGCCGGTGCGGCCCTTGTTCCGGCGCACGCCCTCATCGCTGGCGAAGCCAAGCAGGACGGCCGGTTTTGGCGTGTGGACCGCGCCTTCGCCGCCCGCACCCGCCTCCGCCCCGCCGTGGTAGGGAACCATCGCCTGCCACCAGCGGCGGTGGCTGGCGGCGTCGCCGTCGAACCTGCCCGTCCAAGGCTGGGGCGGGACATCAACGGCAGGTATCGGAGGGGTCATATCCCAAGCTCACCGTAATTGGACAGCGAAAACCAGCAGCGCCGCCGTCGACCTGTCTGGAATCGAAGATCATCAGCGCCTGCCGGCAGCAGGGGCTATTGTGGATCAGTCCCTCCCCGGGGACCGAACCACCTTGCCTGCGCCGAACGGGCGCAAAAAACAGGCCGGAGAACAGCTTTATGTTTGAAGCCCCCAACATCCTGTTTGCCGCCGCCGGCGTCGCAGTGTTCGTGGCCGCAGTGCTCCCCAAGCTGCTGCGCAACATGCCCTTTTCCATGCCGATGGTCTTCCTCGGAGCGGGTATGGCTGCTTTCGCCCTGATCCCCACCCTTCCCGACCCGGACCCCTTGGCGCACAGCGACTTTGCCCTTCATCTCTCGGAAGTGTGCGTGATCATCTCGCTGATGGGCGCCGGACTGGCGCTGGACCGGCCGGTGGGCCGCCAACGCTGGGCCACCACCTGGCGGCTGCTGGGAATCGCGATGCCTCTTTGCATCATTGGGCTCACGCTGCTGGGGCTGTGGTTCCTGGGCCTGGGCCTCGGTGCAGCACTGCTGGTGGCCTCAAGCCTTGCACCCACGGACCCCGTCCTCGCCTCCGAAGTGCAAGTGGGTGAGCCCGCCGACCACGACGACGGAACCGACAAAGAGGACGAGGTGCGCTTTGGCCTCACCTCGGAAGCAGGACTCAACGACGGGCTGGCCTTTCCCTTTGTCTACCTGGCAATCGCCATCAGCATCGTTGGGTCATCCCCGTTGGCGTGGTTCCCGGAGTGGTTCGGCGTGGACGTCCTGTGGCGGCTGGCTGTCGGACTGCTGCTGGGCTTCCTGACCGGAAAGTTGCTGGCACGGATTTTCTTTTCTGCCCGCGCAGACAGCCTGCGGCTGTCCAACCATTCCGAGGGCTTCGTGGCCCTCGCCGCCACGTTCCTGACCTACGGTGCCACGGAGATGGTGGAGGGCTATGGCTTCATCGCGGTCTTTGTCTGCGCTGTGACCATCCGGGCCGCCGAGCACACCCATGGCTACCACCGGGTGCTGCACTCCTACGTGGAGCAACTGGAGCGGCTCCTGACGGTGGTGATCCTGGTCCTGCTGGGCGGTGCGATCGCCCGCGGGCTGCTGGAAGGGATCGGCTGGGCCGAGGTGCTGGTGGCACTGGCATTCCTGCTGGTGATCCGCCCCCTGGCGGGCTGGGTGGGGCTGCTGGGCGGCAAGACCGGCCCGCGGGAGCGGATTGCGCTCTCCTTCTTCGGGATCCGGGGGATCGGCTCGCTGTACTACCTGTCCTATGCGCTGGGCAAAGGAAAGTTCGCTGACCAGGCGGAGTGGCTCTGGGCGTTCGTGGGGCTGGTGGTGGCGCTGTCGATCGTGGTCCACGGCGCCACCACTTCACCGCTGATGAACCGGCTGGACAGGCTCCGCGAGAAGAAGGCCCGCGCAGTGTCCGGTGATGAGGGGCTGGCCCCCAACACCCCCGTGTAGGTCGGCGCAGCGCCGTGCGGGGGTGTGGGTTCCTGTCCGGGCAGCCGCGCTACATCCCCAGGGCGGCCTCGATGGGCCCGACGGCGAAGAACAGCAGGAAGGCAGCCGCCACGGCCCACATCAGCGGGTGGATCTCCTTGACGCGTCCCTGCACGGTGCGGATCAGCACGAAGGCGATAAACCCGGCGCCCAGGCCGTTGGCGATGGAGTAGGTGAACGGCATCAGCGTGAAGGTCAGGAACGCCGGGATCGCAATGCCCCAGTCCTGCCAGTCGATCTTCCCCACCTGGGACACCATCATGAAGCCCACCACCACCAGAGCCGGGGCCACGGCCTCGAAGGGCACCAGGTTGATCAGGGGGGTGAAGAACATCGCCACCAGGAACAGGAGTCCGGTAACGATCGAGGCAATGCCCGTCCGCGCGCCTTCGCCAATGCCGGCGCCGGCTTCCACGTAGATCTGGTTGGAGGACACCGAGGCGCCGCCGCCCACGATGGCGCCGAGGGCGTCCACCTGGAGGACGCGGTCCACGTCGGGGATGTTGCCGTGTTCATCCACGGTGCCTGCCTCGTTGGCCAGGCCCACCATGGTTCCCATGGCGTCGAAGAAGATGCTGAGCAGGATCACGAACGCCAGCAGCGTGGCTGCCACGAAGCCGAGGTGCTCAAAGGCTCCCAAGGGGTTCGCCTTGCCAATCAGGGACAGGTCCGGGGCGGCCCATCCCGTGAATTTGGGCGCCACCAGGGACCAGCCCTGCGGGTTGAAGGTCTTGCCGTCGAAGCTTGGTCCGATGTGCAGGGTCATCTCCAGGAGCACGGAGATGACGGTGGAGGTGATAATGCCGATCAGGATGGCGCCCTTGACCTTGCGGACCACCAGGGCGATGGTCAGGACCAGGCCGAACACGAACACTGCCGTGGGCCAGCCCAGGAGCTTGCCGTCGAAGCCAAGTCCAACGGGCACGGTGGTGCCGGCCACGTCGGGGATGCGGCGGACGAAGCCCGCATTGACCAGCCCGATGAGCGCGATGAACAGCCCGATGCCCACCACGATGGCCGTCTTGAGTCCGTCCGGTACTGCCTTGAAGACGGCGGTGCGGAACCCGGTGAGGACCAGGATGAGCATGGTCACGCCGGACAGGACCACCAGGCCCATCATGTCCGGCCAGGTCAGTCCCGGATTGGTGGCAACGGTGACGGCGACGAAGGCGTTGACGCCCAGGCCCGTGGCCAGCGCGAAGGGGTGCTTTGCCCAGGCGCCCATCAGGATGGTGAGGAGGCCCGCCACGAAGGCCGTCACGGCGGCGACTGCGGTGAACCCCAACGTGGTGCCGCTGGAGTCCGGGCCGGAGAGGATCAGGGGGTTCAGCACCACGATGTAGCTCATCGCGAAGAATGTGGCGAAGCCGCCGCGGATCTCGCGGGAAAGGTTGGAACCGCGTTCGGTGACCATGAAGTACCGGTCCAGGGCAGAGCCTTGCTTAAGCATTTGTCCTCCGGGGGAGTCTGTGGGGATACCTGAATCCTATGGGGGCGGCGGCCGGGCGGCAGGCAATTTCGCCTAGTCTGTAAGGAAGCCAATACAAGGAGCCCCCCAGCATGCGTCCCGTCCGCCGCCGAATCCTGACCTTTGGGCTCGGATTCCTCGTTTCCGCCGCCGCCGTGATGGGCGTTGCCGGTCCCGCCGCCGCGCATGATGCAGCCGAGTCCACCAGCCCCGCCCAGGGCGCCTCGGTCACCGCGCCTCCGGAACAGGTTTCGGTCACGTTCAACAAGAACCCGCTTGGGATTGGCGCGTCCATCTCCGTCAAGGACGCCGCCGGCGCCGAGTGGGCAGAAGGTCCCGTGGAGATCGTGGACAACGTGGCGTCCCGGAAGGTCAGGGCGGGAGCCGCGGCCGGGCAGTACACCGTTGCCTGGCGCGTGGTCAGTTCGGACTCGCACCCCATCGAGGGGACGTTTGTTTTTACGGCCGCTTCCGCCGCGCCGGGCACGTCACCGGCGGCAAGTCCGACGGCGGCCGGTACAGTTCCTGCCACCGCTCCGGCCGCTGGCAACGCCCCCGCCATGGGGACCGCCAGGCCCGGAACCACCGCCGAACCAGCGGACCCGGCGGACGCGGGGGAGCCGTTCCAGTGGAGCATCGTCATTTTCGCCGCCGTGGCGGCGGGGCTGCTGGCCACCCTTGCCGTCCTCGCCCGGCGCAGGCTCACGGCGGGCACGGACGAGGAGGGCTGACGGGCGCCGGCGGGGGCCTTGGCGGGCGCTAGCAGGGCAGGGCCGCGAAGCTCCCGGTGCCCGGAAAGGCAACGCGGTCCGGATGCACTTTGGCGGAAATCGCCTGGCCCACGGTCTTGGCCTGGCGCAGGACCTCTTTGGGCGACGGCGTGATGAGCTCGCCCACGCCCACCAGATAAATGCCGATTGCCCGCATGGCAGCGGTGAGGTTGCGGCCCACGGCGATCCCGAAATCGTTGATCATGCGCCGCAACTGGCTGTGCGCGCAGCGGGTCAGGACAATATGGTCCGCGACCAGGATGCCCGAAGGGGTGTGGACTTCCCACCGCGGAGCGGCGGTTCCCGTCGCAGTCCCGGCCAGCATGGTCAACTGGACGGCGCGGGTAGTGTGCCGCACGTCCACGGCGTGGCTGGCGGCGTAATTGCGCAGGTGCCGCAGGATCTCGTTCCGTTCACGAAGGGTGACGGAGTCCGCCGCGTCGCAGCGTTGAAGCGAAGCTGTGTTGGCCGGCTGTGCGGCGCCAAGGATGTCCAGTCCGTCCACCACTATCGAGTCCACCCCGCGGCGGCACAGCTCGGCGGCCACGGCAAGGCCGGACAGGCCCGTGCCAATGATCACAGTGGTGGTCTGCTCGGTCCCGGCATTCCCAGGCATGCTTGACACTACAGGTTCCCTCCTTCGAAGTTTCGGCAGGTGCAGGCGTCCTCGCCCGCGCGCGTCCCGTTACCCCCAAAGTCCGGCCGCAGTACGTTGGCGGGCACCCTGACGGAAAGAGGCAGTAGGCGTCCCGGACCAACAATGTCCTGAAGACTACAGAACATTTCCTGCGGTGGATAGCCCAAGCCGAAAACACTTTCCTGCCGGTTGAAGGCGCTTTCCCGGACGCCCTGGAGTTCCTGTGGATAACCGGACCTTCCGGGCCATGGACAGGCTTGCTATGGCAGGGGCGACGGAGAATAGTGGGAAGCGGAAGCAGGCCTTTCTTCCCAGCTCAGGCCGGGGTAAGGGTGCACGGGGAACGGTCCGGTTTCTGGCAGAATAGCCGCAACATCAGGCAGTATCGCGAGGAGGCGGCCCCATGGGCGCACCAGAGTTGCATCCGGACCCTCAGGACGGCGGCAGCACTGCTGCTCCCGAGGGAATCGTTGTTGGCGTGGACGGGTCGGACCACGGCCAGTGCGCGCTTGTATGGGCCGCGCGCGAGGCCCGGCGCCGGCGCCGTCCGCTGCATATCGTCACCGCGTACTCCGTACCGATCTTCGCCGCGTCGGGCCTCGACGGCGGCTATGCAACCGTGGACGATTCCGTGATCCGCGAGGGCGCCGAGGCGGTGGTCAAGCAGGCCCTGGACAAGATCTCCACCTACGACATCGATGTCACCGCGTCCGTGGAGAACGGCGATGCCTCCGGCGTGCTGCTGGAGATGTCCAGGACTGCCGAGCTCCTGGTGTTTGGCACCCGCGGACGGGGCGGATTCGTGGGCAGGCTCCTCGGCTCGGTGAGCAGCGCCCTGCCAGCCCACGCCAAATGCCCCACCGTGACGGTCCCGCTGATCTGCTCGGACCGGCTGGGCGAGACCACGGAGGACAGGCGCATCAAAGCCGAGCAGGCCAAAGCCGGGCACCAGCGCGTGGAGAACGTGGTGGTGGTGGGTGTTGACGGCTCGGAGCAGGCACGGGTGGCCGTCCTGGAGGCGGCAGAGGAGGCAGAACGCATGGGCGCCACGCTGCGCGTCGTCTGCGCCGTCCCGCAGTACAGCGGCTCGCTGGCATGGGTGCCGGCCCCCATGGACCGCAAGGCCCTCTTTGCCGACATCCAGGTGACCCTGGACGCCGGCATGGCCTGGCTGCGCAGCCACTTCCCCAATCTCCATGCCGAATCAGAGCTGAAGGACGGCTCGCCGGTTGACGTCCTCGTCGAGGAAAGCCGGCATGTGGAACTTGTGGTTGTGGGTACCCGCGGCCGGGGCGGCTTCACGGGGATGCTCCTGGGCTCAACGTCCGACGGCATACTCCACCATGCCAAGGGCCCCGTCATGGTGGTGCCGGACCGTGAGGACCGCCGCCTGGCGGACCGTGCCAAGTTCGGACCGGTTCTCGGCTCATCCTGACGAGATCCTGCTGCCAGGAGCTTCGCGATGGCTGCCGACCCATCAGGAACGGCCGGGCAGGGACCCGGCCAACAGTCCGGGGACACCGCCCCTGCCTTGATCCTTCGCCTCAGCCAGGTGGACGGGAGCATGCTTCCACAGGTCGGAGGCAAGGCAGCCAACCTCGGTGAGCTGATAGCAGCCGGGTTGCCCGTGCCGGACGGGTTCTGCCTGACCACAGCGGCCTACCGGGAGGCCACCAGGACCGTGCAGGACGGCGCGCTCGCAGAGCTGGGCAGACTCCAGGCTGTCCTTCCCCCTGGAACGCCCGGCGGGACCACGGAACTTGCCGGGATGGCCGGCAAAGCACGCGAGTCCATCCGCGCCACCCCGGTTCCGCCGCGGATCGTTGCCGCCGTCGAGCAGGCATATGAGGCGCTGGGAAAAGCGGCTCCGGTGGCGGTAAGGTCCTCCGCCACGGCAGAGGACCTTCCGTTCGCGAGCTTCGCCGGGCAGCAGGATACCTACCTGAATGTCATAGGCATCGGCGCCGTCCTTGAGGCCGTGCGGGACTGTTGGGCATCCCTCTGGACAGACCGGGCAGTGGCCTACCGGGCCGCGCTGGGGATCAAGCCGCACGAAGTAGCCCTCGCCGTCGTGGTCCAGCGGATGGTTGACGCCCGGGCCGCCGGAGTGATGTTCACGGCCAACCCACTGACCGGCAGGCGCCGGGAAGCTGTCATCGATGCTGCCCCGGGGCTCGGCGAAGCGGTGGTTTCGGGAGCGGTCAATCCGGACCACTATGTTGTGGACACCGAAATGTCCCGGGTCCTCGAGCGGAAACTGGGGGATAAACGCCTCATCGCCCGGCCCCTTCCCGGCGGCGGAACCGAGGTACGGGACATGCCGGGCCAAGCGGACGCAGCCAGCCTTACCGACGAACAGGCCATTGGGCTTGCAGCCCTGGGCATGCAGGCTGAAAGGCACTTCGGTTCGCCGCAGGACACCGAATGGGCCATCGACACCGGCGGGGCGCTCTGGCTGACGCAGTCGAGGCCCATCACCACACTTTTCCCGGTGCCGGAACGCCAGTCCGGAGGTGGAGGAACCAGGGTGTACTTGTGCTTCAGCCTCGCCCAGGGCCTCACCCGCCCCCTCACTCCCATGGGCCTGGCTTCACTGCGGCTCGTTGCCTCCTCCGTGGCCAAAGCCGCAGGGTTCGCAGTCCCGGACCCCCGGCGCGGTCCACCACCGTATGCGGAGGCAGCCCAGCGACTCTACTTCGATCTCACAACGCCGGTCAGGAGCAGCGTGGGGCGGCGGCTCCTTCCACGGGTCTTCGACGTCATGGAAGCCAGGTCCGCCATGGTGCTGCGACAGGTCTTTGCGGACCCCCGGTTTTCGGTAACCCGCAAGACCCCGCTCGGACTCCTGCGCCATGTCCTGCCGGCAGCGGTGCGGGCCCGCGTCCCCGAGGCCGTGCTCCGGGGACTGTTCCGGCCCAAGGCGGCGCTGCGCCGGCTGGACCGCTTCACCCGGCAATTCGCCGAGGATCTCGAATTGGAGGCCGGGGCGGGACCCATTCAGCGGCTCGACCATGCGGAGCGGCTCCTGGGCGGCCGGCTCTTTGCGGTGGTTCCCGCCATCCTGCCCTTGGCCGCGTTGGGATTCGCCATGCTGTGGCTGGCCGGAAAGCTCCTCGGCGGCCGGGACCGCTGGAAGGACCTGGAGAAGGTGCTTCGGGGCCTGCCGCGGAACGTGACCACGGAGATGGACCTGGACCTGTGGCGGCTTGCATCAGCAATCAGGGACGACCGCGAGTCACGCACGGCCTTGGCGGAAGGGCAGCCATCCGAACTGGCGGCGGAGTTCAGGGCCGGCAACCTCCCTGTCGTCCTGCACGCGGGCCTGGTGCGGTTCCTCGACCGCTACGGGCAGCGGGCCGTGGCCGAAATCGATGTGGGCATGCCCCGGTGGTCGGATGATCCCACGCACATCCTGGGTGTCCTTGCCAACTACCTGCGCCTCACTGATCCCGGCATGGCCCCGGACGTGCAGTTCAGCAGGGCGAGCGCCGAGGCAGAGGCCCAGGTGGAGCGCCTGGTTGCCGAGGCCCGGAGCCGCGGCAGGGTGCGCGCGCTGCTGGTTGCTGCCGCACTGCGCCGCACCAGGCTCTTCGCCGGGCTGCGGGAACTGCCCAAGTACCAACTGGTCCTGGGCCTCGCCGAAGTACGCAGGCAGGTGGCCCACGTGGGAGCTGTGCTGGCATCCGCCGGCCAGTTGGAGCACCCGGACGATGTCTTCTTCCTCGATTTCGAGGAAGTCCGGCGTGCCCTGGACAGCGGGGACGCGAATGCAGCCAGCCAGCCGCGAAAGCTGCCCGGACTCGTCCTGGAACGGCGCGCCGCCTACGCCGGCGAACTTGGCCGGCGGCACGTCCCCAGGGTCCTGCTTTCGGACGGAACCGAGCCCGAAGTGCTCCATGCCCCGGCTGCCGGAGCGGCCGCCGGGGCCGGGAACGGCGCGCTGTCCGGCAGCCCCGCATCAGCGGGCTCGGCCACCGGTCCCGCCCGGGTAATTCTGGACCCCATGGGTGCCCGCCTTGAACCCGGGGAGATCCTGGTGGCGCCGTCCACCGACCCCGGATGGACCCCCTTGTTCCTGACTGCCGGCGGCCTGGTGATGGAAATGGGCGGGCCTAACTCGCACGGTGCCGTGGTGGCCCGGGAGTACGGCATTCCCGCCGTGGTGGGCGTTGCGGAGGCCACCTCGCGGCTCGCCACCGGACAAAGAATAACGGTCGACGGCGGCGCTGGAACCGTCGTGCCCGCCTAGCCCCCTGCGGGCCGCCCGGCACGTGTAGGGAGCGTTCCTGAGGCGTACCCTTGGATTATGGGCTCCAAGGACGGAGACGGCCGGACAATGAGCGGCCGGTATGCGCTACCCGGACGCGGCGAGGTCGCGGGACGCGGCATGAACCGGTCCTTTCTGCGCTGGGTTCCTGCCGCGGCCGTCCCTGCAGTGATCGCGGCTGGGGTGCTGGTGGGATCCTTCCCGGCACGGGCCGGCGATCCCCTTCCTGAGAAGACCCCGGCCGAAGTGATCGCCCTGCTCGGTTCCCACACCGCGCACACTTTTTCGGGCACACTGGAACAGTCCTCGGACCTGGGGCTGCCGGAGTTGCCGGCAACCGGTCCTGCATCCGGGCCCGCCTCGGCCGGCGGGGCAGCGTCCGCGATCGAGTTCCTTACCGGCCGCCACACTGCACGGGTCTTCGTGGACGGCAAGGACAAAGCACGCGTCCAGGTAGTGGACCGGCTCGCGGAACGGGACATCATCCGGCGCGGCAGTGACGTCTGGTTCTACTCGTCCAAGGACAATACTGCGGCGCACCTGGCACTGCCGGCCCATGCCAGCGACCTGCCGATGATGGACCCTGGCCATCAGCTTCCTGGCACTTCCCCCACTGATCATGTCCCGGACGGGATGCCCGTTCCGAAAACACCCCAGGAACTGGCAGGGAAATTCCTTGCCGCGGCGGACAGCTCAACTGCCGTGACAATCGGCCCTGACCTCAACGTTGCAGGCCGGCGCGCATACAACCTCGTCCTCGAGCCGCGCACGGAGGGAACACTTGTTGGCAAGGTAGCCATCGCCGTCGACGGGGAGAACGGCATGCCGCTCTCCGTGAAGGTCACCGCGCGCGGCGCGGAGGCGCCGGCGTTCAGCGCCGGATTCACCAGCCTCTCCCTGGAAGCCCCTGATGACGCCCTCTTCAGCTTCGTCCCGCCGCCGGGCAGCACGGTGAAGGAGCTGCAGCCCCCGCATCCCACGCGCTGGCCACTCAGCTCCGGGTTGCCCGGCAACCCCGGAATGCGCCTCACCCCGGACCAGCTCGTTGCCGATGTCCAGGGCAAGGCCCGGCCCTACCTGACGGGGTCGGGCTGGGAGACCGTGGTGAAACTTCCGGCAGGAACCGAAGCCGGAACAACCCTTAGCCAGGTGCTGGCGCAGAATCCGGTGCTGGCCCAGGCCGCCGTCGTTGTTCCTGGCGGGCGGGTGCTCTCCACTGCACTGTTCACCGTCCTGCTCACCGACGACGGCCGCATCTATGCGGGCATGGTTCCGGCGGGCACACTGCAAGCCGCATCCTCGGCCCCGTGACGGGCGCATCAGGGCTTCGTGGACCCTGGGCGTACGGCCTGACCATCGAAACACGGGGATTGACAAAGCATTTCGGCCAGCAGGTAGCCGTGGACAGCCTGGATCTTGCCGTGCCGCCTGGTGCCGTCTTTGGCTTCCTGGGGCCCAATGGCTCCGGAAAGACAACCACCATACGGATGCTGCTGGGCCTCGCGGCCGCTTCCGCCGGCACGGTCAAACTGCTCGGAAAGGAGATGCCGGGCAGTTTCCAGGATGTCCTGCCGCGCGTTGGGGCGCTCGTGGAGGGGCCGGCCTTCTACCCGTTCCTGTCCGGAACGGCGAACCTGCACCGGCTCGATGCCGCAGGCCGGCACGCCGACCCCGCAACGCGAAAGGCAAGGGTGGGCACGGCGCTGGAACGGGTAGGGCTCAGCCATGCCGCCGGCAAGCGTGTCCATGCCTATTCGCTGGGCATGAAACAACGGCTGGGGATCGCCAACGCCCTGCTGTCGCCCCGCGAACTGCTGGTGCTGGATGAGCCCACCAACGGCCTGGACCCACAGGGCACACGGGAAGTGCGGAACCTGGTACGGTCCCTGGCAGCTGACGGAACCACCGTTTTCGTCTCCAGCCACCTGCTGGCCGAGGTGGAACAGATCTGTACCCATGCCGCCGTCATGAGTGCGGGCAGGCTCGTTGCCCAGGGTCCCCTTTCGGACCTGCGCCGGTCAGGCAGTTCGCGCATGCGCCTGGTGACCCCGGACGCGGGCCAGGCATCCACCGTCCTGGTCCGGCTGGGGCTGGCCCCGGAGGAAGGACCGCCCCAGCCGGACGGGCAGGTGCTGACGGCCGACCTTGCCCGCAACGGCATCGGAGCGGCACACCCTGCCCCGGAGGAGCTGGTGGCCGCGCTGGTGCAGGCGGGCGTCCGGGTCCGCGGCTTTGCGGTGGAACGGGAGAGCCTCGAGGACCGGTTTGTCGCCTTGACCGGGGAGGGGTTCGATGTTGCCCAGTAGCGTGCCGGACCAGGACGTGCCGGACCAGGACCAGGAAACATCCGCCGGGGCCGTGGCGCCCCCGCGCGGAGCCGGCTGGTCTCTTCTCGGCTCGGAAATCGCGGTGCTGTTCCGGCGCCGGCGAACCTGGGCCCTGCTGCTGGCACTTGCCGCCATCCCGGTCCTGATTGCGGTGGCCGTCCGGGTCTCCTCGGCCGTTCCCCCCGGGCGGGGTCCGGCCTTCCTGGACCGCATTACGCAGAACGGCCTGTTCGTGGCGTTCACCGCCATGCTGGTGTCCGTCCCGCTTTTCCTGCCGCTCACGGTCGGGGTGGTGGCGGGCGACACCATCGCAGGCGAGGCAAACCTGGGAACGCTCAGGTACCTGCTGGTTGCCCCGACGGGCCGTGTCCGGCTGCTCCTGGTGAAATACGCCGGCGCGCTGGCCTTCTGCCTGACTGCGCCGGTCACGGTGGCCCTCGCCGGGGCCGCCATCGGGGCAGCGCTTTTCCCTGTGGGGCCGGTGACCCTGCTGTCAGGGGACGTCATCCAGCCTTCGGAGGCCGCGCTCCGCCTCCTCCTGATCGCCGCATACCTGGCTGTCTCCCTGGCCGGGCTGTCCGCGATTGGGTTGTTCCTGTCCACCCTCACCGTGGTTCCGGTGGGTGCCATGGCCGCCACGGTGGTGATCTCCGTGGTGTCCCAGGTCCTCGACCAACTGCCACAGCTCGAATGGCTGCACCCGTGGCTCTTCAGCCACTACTGGCTGGGCTTCGGGGACCTGCTCCGCCAGCCCGTACTGTGGGACTCGTTCGCCAGCAACGCACTGCTGCAGGCGGGATACGTGGCCGTGTTCGGCGCGCTCGCGTACGGCCGGTTCGTCACCAAGGACGTCCTGAGCTAACTGCGCGCCTTTGGTGGCGGCCGGCCTAGTAGCGCGCGGCGTACGGGTAGAGCTGCATCCCGGCCATGGCGCTGAGCTGGGTCACCCCGATGCCCTCCTGCGGGTTCAGCGCGTGGACCACCTGCCCGTTCCCGAGGTAAATGGCTACATGGTAGAAGTTCGACGGCGAGCCCCACACCAGCAGGTCCCCGCGCCGTGCCTGGGAGAGGGGAACGTGCGTGGAGGCGGATGCGTACTGCTGTGCGGCCGTGCGCGGGAGGTTCTTTCCGGCGGCGGCGAACGCCGCCTGCACCAGGCCTGAGCAGTCAAAACCGTAGGGGCCGGTTCCGCCCCATTGGTAATAGTAGGGCGCGCCTACCTTCCCCAGGGCGGCCGAGATGGCCGCCTCATAGGTTCCTCCGCCAAGGGACGGGGCGGGTGCCGGGGCGGGGGCGGGCACCGCGGGGGCTGGAGCCGGGGCGGGCGCCGGTGCAGCAGGCGGGGCGGGCGCCGGCGCTGGAGCCGGCGCAGCGGGCGGGGCGGGCGCCGGCGCTGGCGCTGGAGCCGCCGCGGGCGGGGGAGCCGCGGGAGCGGGAAGTGCCGGTGCCGCCGGTGCTGCAGCGGCAGGCCGGTCGCCCGCGGTGGTCCGCTGCTCAGGGGCTGCCGCCTCTGCCGCCGCTTTTTCGGCCGCAGCCGCCAGTGCCGTCAGCCGGGCCTCTTCCCGTTGCCGGTCCAGGGCGTCCACCCGGGCCGATTCCAGTGCCACCGTGGTGTTCCGGAGTTGGGCCAGCTGGTCCACCAGGACAGTGCGCTGTGCCTTGGCGTCCGCCACTGCCTTGGCGGAGGCTGCGTTGGCTTCGTCCGCCTGGGACTTCCGGGTTTCGGCTGTTCGGGCGGCCTCGTCCGCGGCCTTTGTGGCTTCTTCTGCTGCCGCGGTCAGGGAACGTGTTGCTTCGGCGGCGGCGTCTGCAGCCTCAAAGGCCCGGCTCCGGCTGGCCGAGAGCGCCTGTAGGGTGGCTGCCTGCTGAAGGGTTTCTCCGCCGC
Source organism: Pseudarthrobacter oxydans (assembly GCF_034258515.1). Classification (NCBI taxonomy): domain Bacteria; kingdom Bacillati; phylum Actinomycetota; class Actinomycetes; order Micrococcales; family Micrococcaceae; genus Pseudarthrobacter; species Pseudarthrobacter oxydans. Next base: position 560,657 of record NZ_CP139438.1, read on the forward strand.
CGCTGGCCAGCGTGCCAAGCGTGGGGTTCAGGCCGCCGTTGCGGTAGAGGTCGCCGGCCAGCTGCCCCACCTGCCTGCGGGTTTTGTCCTGCTGCTCCTGCGCCGTCGCAGCCCTGGCTGACGCCGCTGCCGCTGCGGAGCTGCGCTGCTGCAGCTCCACAAGGGCTTCGCTGTAAGCGTTGTTGGCCTGCATTGCCACGGCAAAAGCGGCTTGCCGGGACTCAGCGGCGGAGCCAAGGATCCGTTCGATCACTGCCACCTGGTCCGCGGCGGCGGCCTCGTTTGATTTCGCTGCGGCGATGTCGTCCGCCGAGGGGACTTCCGGCGAGGCCGGGATGGAAAAAGAGGGCCGTTGCGGGGCGGGCAGCGCGCCTGCGGGCGCTGCCGCAGTCCCCACCATCACGACGGCGGCACACACCACGGCGGACTTGCCCAGGGTAGTGCGCAGCGACTTGCGAAAGGAATTGTTTGAAACCATCTGCAGGAACCTCGAAGCGGTAGGGCTGGAGGTCCTGGTGGAGGCACAACTGTGCCCCTCTGATGCCCGCCAGCAGTCCGAGGTTACGCGACCCCTTGCACTTTGGCAACAAGAGTCACATCACTAACATAAAACACATCAGTGTCATTTGACCGGACCCGCGGAACGGCGTGTCGCGTCGGACGTTCCGGTTAACCCGGCGGCATGGCTTGGCTAGGCGTGCTGATGGGCCTCGTGCTCGGAATGCGTGGCGGGTTCCAGCTGGAAGGTGCAGTGGTCCGTGTCGAAGTGCGAGCCCAGGCAGGTGACCAGCTTGTCCAGAAGCTGGTCCGCGCCGCGTGCGTTGAGCACCCCGTCCTCCACCACCACATGCGCGGAAAAGACCGGAACGCCGGATGTGATGGTCCAGATGTGGATGTCGTGCACGTCCGTGACGCCTTCGACGGAAAGGATGTGCTCACGGATCATCTGTACTTCCACCCCCTTGGGGCTGGCCTCCAAAAGCACATCCACCACGTCGCGGAGCAGGGACCAGGCCCGAGGCAGGATCAGCAGGGCGATCACCACGGAAGCGATGGTGTCCGCGGCCTGGAAACCGGTCAGCATGATCACCACGGCGGCAGCAATGACAGCGAAGGATCCCAGCAGGTCACCCAGCACTTCCAGGTAGGCGCCGCGCACATTGAGGCTCTCCTGGTGGGCGCCGTGCAGGATCAGGAGGGAGGCCACGTTTGCTGCCGCGCCGAGGATGGCGGCGAAAAGCATGATGTTGGTCTGCACCTCCGGCGCCGCGCCGATCCGGCGCACCGCTTCGGTGAAGATGACAACGGAGATCACCACCAGGATCAATGCGTTGGCCAGCGCGGCAAGCACCTCTGCTCGCTGGTAGCCATAGGTTCTCTGGTCGCTGGCAGGCCGTCCCGCTATCCACGCGGCCAGCAGGGCGATCGTCACGCCCGCCGCGTCAGAGAGCATATGGCCCGCATCGGCCAGCAGGGACAACGATCCGGAAAGGACGGCGCCCACCACCTGGACCAGGACCACGGCGAGCGTGATCACCAGGACAGCCACCAGCCGTTTCCGGTGCCGGCCGGTCGCGGTGATTCCGTGGGTGTGGCCGTGGTCGTGTCCCATGCCTACAAGGCTAGCCCCAGCCGAGCTCGTGCAGCCGGTGGTCGTCTATCCCGAAGTGGTGGGCGATTTCGTGCACCACTGTCACCGCAACTTCGTGGATGACGTCCTCCCGTGAGGAGCAGATCTCCAGGATGGGTTCGCGGTAGATGGTGATCCTGTCCGGCAGCGAGCCGGCGTCCCACCAGGAATCACGTTCGGTCAGCGGCACGCCTTCGTAGAGCCCCAGCAGGACCGTGTCCGGGTCCTCTCCGGGTTTTGGCACGTAGTCGTCCTCGATGAAGACCGCCACATTGTCCATGGCGGCCGCCAGCTTCTCCGGGATGCTGTCCAGGGCGTCCTGGACGGCGGCCTCGAACTCGTCCTCGGGCATGGTGAAGCGAAGGGGCTCGCTGGGGCCTTCAGGAACGGTCGGCAGTCCCGGCGGCAGGCTGGCTGGCATACCTGGATTCTAGCGGGAAGCGGACGGCCCGGCCCCGCGTGCAGCCTTGCTCCTGCGCCGGGTCAGACCCACGCCAACCAGGCAGACCAGTCCGCCAACCAGGCCCAGGACGCCGGGAATTTCACCGAGCAGCAGCCAGGAAATCAGGATGGTGGTTCCGGGCACCAGGTACGTGGTGGCGGCCAGCTTCCCCGCATCCACCAGTGAGAGCGCGTACGCCCAGGTGGTGAAGGCGATCGCTGTTGGAAAGACGCCAAGGTAGGCGAGGCCCCAGGTTGCCTGCGGCGGCGCGGCCTGGACCTCGGCTATGAGCTGGCCGGTAAAGGGCAGGCAACACACCGCGCCCACAAGGATCCCGAACCAGGTGGCTTGTGCTGCAGGAAACTTCCGCAGCACCGGCTTCTGGATGATGACGCTGACTGCGGCGAGCACGGCGGCAAGGAGGCATAGCAGCACGCCTGCCACGTCCGCCGTCGTGCGTTCCCCTGGCGCGGAAGCCTGGCCGGAGCCGAAGGCGATCAACGCCACCCCGGCGAAGGCAACCAGGCTCCCGATGAGCAGCCACCGCGGGAAGCCTTCCTTGAGGAAAATGCCGGCCATGATGGCCACCAGGATGGGGTTGACGTTGATCAGCAGGGCGCTGGTGCCGGCATCAAGGATGTGCTCTGCGGCGTTCAGCGCCGCGTTGTACCCACCGAACCACATCACTCCGTAGGCGAGGATGGGCCACCACTCCCTTCCCCGGGGCAGCAGCCTGCTCTTCAGCAGTTGGGGGAGGACCAGCAGGGCCAGTACGACGGCGGCAATCACCAGCCGGCCGAGCGTCAGGGAGCCGGGGGAAAAGTGTGGGCCTATCGCCCGGATACCCACAAAGGCCGATGCCCAAAGGACTACGGTCACCACCATGGCGGCCACTCCGAGAGCCTTCACCCGGGCGGCGGCGGCTTGGGGAGGTGCAGTGGCGGCAGGGCTGGCGGGGCTGGTTGAAGGCATGAAGCAAATCTAGCCGCGGGCAGGCAGCACTGGCTGGCGGAAATCGGCCATGTCTGGGCAACTTCCTGCCAAAAAGGCGGGCAGCCGTGCAGCCCCGCGACACGGCGCCTCGGCTAGGATGCGGTTTATGGTCTCAAGCCCGGCTCCACCCCGCGATTCTGCACGCCTTGCCAGGAAGGTGACCTGGATCGTCCTCGCGCTGATCGTGGCGGGCTGTGCTGCCTGGTACTCGGTGCTGACGCTGGGGAAGTCACCGGAATCCGCCTCCCAGCCAGGCGGCTCCCAACAGCTGGTCCGGACGGACAGCCACCGGTTGACCAGCCCGGCGGTGGAGAAGGCGCAGCTCGTGGAATTCCTTGATTTCGAATGCCCGTCCTGTGGCTCCATCCATCCGGTGGTGGAGGAATTCAAGGCGGAGTTCGGCGACAGGATCACGTTCGTCCACCGGCACTTCCCCCTGTCGGCCCACCCGAATTCGGGGCAGGCGGCCCTTGCTGCCGAGGCCGCCGGCCAGCAGGGGCACTACCAGCAGATGGCCGACAGGCTGTTCGAAACCCAGTCCCAGTGGGCCGGGAACCAGCAGTCCCAGGCCCCCCTCTTCCGCACCTACGCCGAGCAGTTGGGGCTGGACCTTTCCCGCTTCGATGCCGCCGTCGCCGACCCCGGGACGGAGGAGCGCATCCTGGCCGACGTTGCGGACGGCAAGGCGCTCGGCGTGACTGGAACGCCCACCTTTTTCCTGGACGGCGAAAAGCTCACGCTCACCACCAAGGCCGATTTCCGGCAGAAGCTCGCCGACGCCGTCAAGTAGGACCCGTTCGGCCAGGCCTACCGGGCGCCCGCCCATTCCAGCAGGCGTTCCACCGGCCAGGTGGTGATGATGCGGTCAGCAGGGACTCCGTTCCGCTCGGCACGCTCCGCTCCGTACTGCAGGAAATCCAGCTGGCCCGGCGCGTGGGCATCGCTGTCGATCGAGAACAAGCAGCCGGCCTCGAGCGCCAGCTGGATCAGCGCGTCCGGCGGATCCTGCCGTTCCGGCCGTGAGTTGATCTCGACTGCCACGTTGTGTTCAGCGCAGGCGGCGAACACCTCCTTGGCATCGAAGTCCGACGGCGGCCGCGTCCCCCGGGACCCCTCGACGAGGCGCCCTGTGCAGTGGCCAAGGATGTTGGTGTGAGGGTCCTGGATGCCGCCGAGCATCCGCCGGGTCATGGTCCTGCTGTCCGCGCGGAGCTTTGAATGGACGCTGGCCACCACAATGTCCAGGCGGTCCAGCAACTCCGGTTCCTGGTCCAGGTCCCCGGACTCCAGGATGTCCACCTCGATGCCGGCCAGCAACCGCACTGGGTCCGCCGCCCGGGCGTCATCGACCGCGGTGCGGATGCCGTCGTTGATCGCGTCCACCACGTCCAGTTGCTGCAGGAGGCGCTCCGCTGAGAGCCCGTTCGCGATGGTGAGGTTGGGGGAGTGGTCCGTCAGGGCAAGGTATTCCCTGCCCAGCACCCCGGCGGCCGCCACCATCAGCTCGATGGGGGAGCCGCCGTCGGACCATTCACTGTGGCTGTGCAGGTCGCCCCGCAGGGCGTCCCGGATGGAGGCCCCGGCGGAAGCCAGCGGCTGGGCGCCCTTCTCGCGGAGGTCGGCGAGATAGTCCGGGACCTCTCCCTCTACCGCCTGCCGGATCACCTGGTACGTCCGGTCGCCGATGCCCTTCATCGACTTCAGCTGGCCGTTGCGCGCACGCTCGGCCACTTCCTCCGGCGGCAGCGGGCTGATGGCCGCGGCCGCCTTGCGGAACGCCTGGACCTTGAAGGTGGCGGCGCGTCCGCGCTCCAGCCAGAAGGCAATCTCGTTGAGCGCTGCTACGGGATCCATCCGTCCATCTTGGCCCGTCCAGCCCGCCCGGCGGCGGTGTTTTGGCCGATTTTGGATAATTCCTGCCTAGGCCCTATAGTTTTAGAGTCCAGTTCGGAGAAACGCAAAGGACAAAGACGGAAAGCCTCGCTTGACGCCTTTTATTTTGTTCCGAACGGGTTCTGGCCCCCATCGTCTAGCGGCCTAGGACACCGCCCTTTCACGGCGGCGGCACGGGTTCGAATCCCGTTGGGGGTACGCAAGGAACTGGTCAGGCAGGCAGAAAATGTCTGGTAGGCTGGAAGCCTTGAAAAAAGCGGTAGAGATACCGCGGAAGCAAGAAACGCAAGGCCCTGTAGCGCAGTTGGTTAGCGCGCCGCCCTGTCACGGCGGAGGTCGCGGGTTCAAGTCCCGTCAGGGTCGCTCTGATTGTTGGAAGCAATTCCGGCTCTCATGGTGACTAGTCACCTAGGCTCTGTAGCTCAGTTGGTAGAGCGTTCGACTGAAAATCGAAAGGTCACCGGATCGACGCCGGTCGGAGCCACCACTGGGAAGCATCAGTTCTTCGGAACTGGTGCTTTTCTGCTTAACGGCAGCCCCTTAACGCTTGCCCCGATGTTCCACCCTTGACCTGATGTTCCCGGCCCCGTCCGCGGGCCCCCGCGGGGCCTGCCTTCTGCCGTAAGCCCCGGGCAAGGGATAGGGTTGGGAGCAACAGAAGGGGGAGTGCCTGATGGAATACCAGAACCCACAACCCGAGGCGGCCGTCCAGGGCCGCGCCGTGCCGGTCCCGGCGTCCGCGCTGGGCCGCACCGTGATCTCCGAAGCAGCAGTGGCCAAGGTGGCGGGGATCGCCGCCCGTGCCGTCCCCGGGGTCTATTCCCTGGGGTCCGGACCGTCACGCGCACTGGGCGCCATCCGGGACGCAGTCGGCAGTTCGGACCATGCTGCCGGGGTGCATGCGGAAGTCGGCGAAACCCAGGTGGCCGTGGACATCAGCCTGGTGGCAAGCTACGGGACTCCCCTCCACTCCCTCGCAGACCAGGTCCGGGCCGCCGTCTACCGCGCGGTGGAGGAACTGGTGGGACTCCAGGTCATCGAGGTCAACGTGGAGGTCACTGACGTCTACGTGCCGCCGCCCGTAAAGCCAACTACCCCCGGCCCTACCGAAAGGGAGGCACTGCTGTGAACCTCACCGTAGCCGGTATGGCGATGGGCGCGTTCGTCGCCTTCATGTCCCTGCAGTTCGGCCTGTGGGGCTTCCTTATATCCCTGCTTTTCATGGCGGTCGGGGCGCTGCTGGGCCGTGCCGCGGAGGGCAAACTGGACCTGCGCGGCGTGCTGGATGCCATCATCGGCCGGCGCTCATCCTCATGAGTTCGCCCGCGCCGGCCGTGCGGGCGCAGGTGCTCAACGGCCACAACCGGATCAGTACGCAAGCCCTGACAAGCCTTGCGAAGGCGGCCGCCGCCCAGGCCCTGGGCGTCGACGCCCAGGACGTCAGGGCGGACTGGGCTGACGACGACGGCCTGCTGGCACTGTCCCTCGTCGCGCCGATCAGCGCACCGCCGCTGCGGGCGGTAGCCCTCGACCCCAACCGGGTGGAGGCCTTCGGAGGCTCCATCTGGGACCGTGGCGTCAGCGCCAAGGCCCACATCCTTGCTACCGTGGCCGAGCTCAGCGGCGCACAGCTGAGCCGGGTGGATATCAGGATCAGCGGCGTCAGGATCAGCCAAGGGGGGCGGGTCCAGTGAACCGAACCCGGCAGGGGAGCAGCGCTGAAGCTTCGAACCCGCAGTCACGCGTCCGCAGGGCAAACGGGCCGGACATGGACCGGATTTTGCGGCGGGAAACCCATTCATCACGGGCAGCGATGGCAACTGTCGCCGCCGTCGTCGTCATGGTGCTGGCCGCGTACGGACTCCTGGAAGCTGCCGTGCACGTTATTGGCGAGCCTCCGTGGCTCATCGATCCCCAAGCGGCGGCACAGCGCATCGTTGCCCTGCCCGCAGGGATTTCCCCGCTGCTGCTGGGCGCGATCGGTGCCGTGCTGACGATGGTTGGCCTGGTCTTCTTCCTCAACGGAGTACTGCCCGGACGGCGTGCCAGGCACCTTCTGGTGCCCGGCGGACGTGCCGGGGCCGGACCGGCTGTGGTGGTGGATGATGAGGTCATCGCCTCCTCGCTGGCCCGGCGGGCCCGCCTGACCGCCAACGTGACACCCGAGCAGGTGATGGTGGTGGTCTCGCAGCGGCAGGTTGTGGTGAATGTCCGGCCAACGTCCGGCGTGCCCGTCCGGGAGGAAAGCGTGCTCGCCGCGGTCCAGGACGAGCTCAACGCAATGGGGCTCGATCCCGCACCCGGGGTCCGCATTAACGTGGCGGTGTCCGGGGTGATCGGGGCATGAACAGCACGCCGAGCCTCCTCAACAGGATCCTGCTCGCTGTCCTGGGCCTTAAGTTGCTGGCCATAGGAGTGCTGTTGATGCTGCTGGCAACGGTGCCGGCGGTCGGGCCGTGGTGGCACTCCTGGTCCGTGGGCCTTTGGGACACAGCCAACAGCGCCTTCAACGCCACCCGTCTTCCCGGCCGTTCGGAGAGCTGGCTGTGGATTGTGGTGGCCTTGGCCCTCCTCCTGCTGATCGGCCTCATGGTTGCCTGGATCGCGCAGCAGGGCAAGGGCCGTTCCAACCTGCTGGCTGCCGAGTACGATCCCGGCGACGTTCCCGGAGACGTCCGGATCAGCGGGGGAGTGGCTGAGCAAGCCCTCAAGCAGGCCCTCGCCGGCCGGCCGGACCTGGCCGGTTCCACTGTGGTCACCTATGACGTCAAGGGGTCCCCGGCCCTGAAAGTGCGGCTCCTGCCCCGGCAGGGCGTGGCACCGCACCTGCTCGCAGCTGAGGTGGCGGAACTGCTGGATTCCCTTGAAGCCGTGGTGGGCAGGAAGATTCCTGTCCTCATCCACATCGGCGCCGGGGCGCGGACGCGCTTCGGCAGGGCCGAGCGCGTCCGCTGAAAGACTAGTTCCGGGTGAGGTAGACGGCGCAGTCCACGGGCACCTCATCCATTTGGCCCCATTCCGAGGCCGGCTCCGTGCCGCTGGACAGCTCCACGGAATAGCCCTCAGGGATGGGCGCGGAGGCAAAGCCCATGTTGGCCAGGACCAGCACATCTCCGTTGTGGAAGCCCAGCAGGCCGCTTTCCGGAGCGTGGACCTCGGCCCATTCAAGGGAACCCTTGCCCAGGTTCCGGGCGGACCGGAACGCCAGTGCAGCCCGGTACAGCTCCAGCGTGGAGCCTTCCTCGATTTCCTGCTGGTCCGCTGCGAGCGGACCGAAGCTTTCGGGCTGCGGAAGCCAGGGCGGGGCCGCTTCGCCCTGGAAGGACTGTGAGAAGCCATAACCAGGTAGTTCCGCCGCCCAGGGCAGCGGGACCCGGCAGCCGTCGCGGCCGGTTTCTGCCCCCTGCGTCCTGAAAAAGGTAGGGTCCTGGCGGGCCTCCGGGGGGAGCGTGGTGTGCTCAGGGAGCCCCAGTTCCTCGCCCTGGTACAGGTAGGCGGAACCCGGCAGCGCCAGCTCCACCAGGGTGGCCGCCCGGGCCCGGGCCAGTCCAAGGGCGGCATCCGGCTGCTCATCGTCCGCTGCGATGCCCTTGGGAAAGGTGGTGGGATCCTTGAGGCCGAACCGGGTGGAATGGCGGACGGTGTCGTGGTTGCTCAGCACCCAGGTGCACGGTGCCCCCACGGCTGCGGCGGCCTTCAGGGATGCGTCGATCGCCTCTGACATCCGTTCTGCATCCCACCCGGCCATCAGGAAGTCGAAGTTGAAGGCCTGCTGCATTTCGTCCGGCCGGACGTAAAGCGCCAGCCGCTCTGCTGGTTCCACCCAGGCTTCGGCCACCATCATCCGGTCGCTGCCGTACTCCGACAGGACGCGGTGCCAGTCACGGTAAATCTCGTGCACTCCGTCCTGGTCGAAGAAGGGCGACGGCGGATAAACGGGAGATACGGCGCGGTGGGGTTCTTCGGCATTGGTATGTGCGCCGGGCGCATCGCCTGGCAGCGACGGTTCCCTGTGCACCTCCACTTTGCCCTCAGCCGAGGTACCTTCAACCATTGCCGCCACCCCGTCCCAGTCGGGCAGGCCGGCCTCCTTGACCATGCCGTGCGCAACGTCCACCCGGAAACCGTCCGCTCCGCGGTCCAGCCAGAAGCGGAGTACGGAGCGCATCTCCTCCTGCACTTCCTGGTTGTCCCAGTTCAGGTCCGGTTGCTTCGTGTCGAACAGGTGGAGGTACCACTCGCCCGGGGAGCCGTCCGCTTCGGTGATCCGGGTCCAGGCCGGTCCTCCGAAAATCGATTTCCAGTTGTTCGGTGCCCGGTTGCCGTCGCCGGATCCGGGTACTTCGTCCTTCCCGGGGCGAAAGATGTAACGGTCGCGTTCAGGGGATCCCGGCGGCGCAGCGAGGGCCTCCCGGAACCACGCGTGTTCGTCAGAGGTGTGGTTGGGGACCAGGTCAACGATGACCTTCATGCCCCGCCGGTGAGTTTCATGCAACATCGCATCGAAGTCCGCCAGGGACCCGAACAGGGGGTCAACCTGGCGGTAATCGGCCACGTCATAGCCGCCGTCGGCCTGCGGCGACTTGTAGAAGGGGGACAGCCAGATTGCATCCACGCCCAGCCGTTCCAGGTAGGGCAAGCGGTCCATCACCCCGCGCAAATCGCCCATGCCGTCGCCGTTGCCGTCCGCGAAAGACCGGGGGTAGATCTGGTAGACGACGGCGTCAGTCCACCATTCATGGGAAGCGTCGGAGGCAGGAACGGCCGGGTTGGACATTTGGTTCCTCTCAGATAACTTTTTGATGTAAACGCTTGCATAACCACGAGCAACCTTACTAGTGTGATGGTCACCACATCAACCTCACCTAGCAAGCGCACTGCCGACTTACTTGTCACTCAGCGAGGAGCTTCAAGCCAATGAAAACCCCTAGATTCCTACTGCCGGCTGCAACCGCCGGTGTCCTGGCCCTGTCCCTGACCGCATGCGGCGGCGGAGGCGGCGGCGGGACCACTGGCGGCGGCGGTACCGACGCCGAAAAGAACCTGGACAGCCGGGGTCCCATTACGTACGTCCAAGGCAAAGACAACAGCAATGTGGTGCGTCCCCTGATCGAAAAGTGGAATGCTGCCCACCCGGACGAGAAGGTCACGTTCAAGGAGCAGACGGACCAGGCCGACCAGCAGCATGACGACCTGGTACAGAACTTCCAGGCCAAGAACGCTGACTACGATGTGGCAAGCGTGGATGTCGTGTGGACCGCCGAGTTCGCAGCCAAGGGGTGGCTGCAGCCCCTCAAGGACAAGATGGCCGTAGAAACCAAGGGAATGCTTGAACCCACGGTCGAAGCCGGTTCGTACAAGGGCACTCTGTACGCAGCCCCGGTGTCTTCCGATGGCGGCATCCTGTACTACCGCAAGGACCTTGTGCCGGAAGCACCCAAGACGTGGGACGAGATGATGGGGATGTGCTCCATCGCTAAGCAGAACAACATGGGCTGCTACTCGGGACAGTTCAAGCAGTATGAAGGCCTCACGGTCAATGCTTCCGAGGCCATCAACTCGGCCGGCGGATCCGTCCTTAATGACCAGGGCAAGCCGAACCTGAACACCCCTGAGGCAGAAAAGGGCCTCAACAACCTGGTTGAGGCCTTCAAGAACGGGAACATCCCGGCCGAGGCCATCACCTACCAGGAAGAGGAAAGCCGCCGCGCTTTCCAGGAAGGCAAGCTGCTCTTCCTCCGCAACTGGCCCTACGTCTACAACCTGGCCACCACTGAAGGTTCCTCCAAGGTGAAGGACGTGCTGGGCATGGCTGCCCTGCCGGGCAAGGACGGCCCCGGTGCCTCCTCCCTCGGCGGCCACAGCGCAGCCATCAGCGTCTACTCGGACCACAAGGCAACTTCCCTGGACTTCGTGAAGTTCCTGATCGCGGAAGAGCAGCAGAAGTTCTTCGCCACGAAGGGTTCGCTGGCTCCGGTCTTCGGTGCACTGTATGAAGACAAGGAACTGGTTGCCAAGCTTCCGTACCTGCCGGTGCTGAAGACCTCCATCGAGAACGCTGTTCCCCGTCCGGTAACCCCGTTCTACCCGGCTGTTACGCAGGCGATCCAGGAAAACGCCTACGCTGCACTGAAGGGTGAGAAGCCGGCCAAGGACGCGCTGTCTGACATGCAGAAGTCCATCGAGTCCGCTGGCGCAGGATCGTAGTTTAGCCATGGCAACCGAATTGGGCCCGACGCCGGTAAAGCCGGCGTCGGGCGCCCCCGATGTACACCACGGTCCCAAAGGTGTAGGCGAAGACAACGCGATCCTCAGCCAGGGCAAATGGGCCTCCTGGCTGTTGGCTCCAACGATCATTGCCCTGGGCATCGTCATTGTTTACCCCATCATCAGCGCCATTGTGATGTCCTTCCAGAAGGATGCGGGGCTGGACCCGGTCACCGGGCTGTTCACGGCCGGGGGCCCAGCGGGTATCCAAAACTACGTCAACTGGCTGGGGCAGCAGTGTGCCGCCCCGAACGGTGGTACCGTCGCTTGCCCGCCGGGCACCCTTGGCGGCCAGTTCTGGACCGCCACCGGAACCACCTTCCTCTTCACGGTCATCACCGTGGCCTTTGAGACAGTGCTTGGCTTCTGGATGGCCATGATCATGGCGCGGACGTTCAAGGGCCGCGGCCTGGTCCGCGCAGCCGTCCTCGTTCCGTGGGCCATCCCCACCGCTGTCACGGCCCAGCTGTGGCTCTTCATGTTCGACTTCAACGGCATCATCAACAAGCTGTTCAACGTTTCCATCCTGTGGACAGGCAGCGAGTGGCCGGCCAAGTGGGCAGTGATCATCGCAGACACCTGGAAAACCACGCCGTTCATGGCGCTGCTGATCCTGGCCGGCCTGCAGATGATCCCGGCAGAGGTCTACGAGGCCGCAAAGGTCGATGGCGCAAGTGCCTGGCAGCGCTTCCGCCTCATCACGCTTCCGCTGGTGAAGCCCGCGCTGATGGTGGCCATCCTGTTCCGCACCCTGGATGCCCTGCGTATGTTCGACCTTCCCTACATCCTGACCGGCGGTGCCAATAACACCACCACACTGTCCATCCTGGTGATCAACCAGATCAGGCAAGGGTTCAACTCGGCAGCTGCCTTGTCCACCATTACGTTCATCATCATTTTCCTGGTCGCATTCATCTTCGTCCGCTTCCTCGGTGCGAACGTCGTGGAACAAAGCGGAGCCACCGGTAAGGGGAAGAAATGACAACCACAACTGCCTCCACGGCATTGCGGGCGCAGCAGGACAAGGGCCGCAAGGCCGCCCAGACCCGGGAAAAGTGGGCGAGCGCCCGTACGTACATCAGCGCCGTCGTGATCCTGATCTGGTGCCTTGCACCGGCTTACTGGATGGTGGTGACGGCGTTCCGCGAGGTCGGCTTCACCTACGACACAACGCCTTGGCCGACGCACGTGACCATGGACAACTTCACCACTGCGTTCGATACGTCCTTCGGCAACCAGTTCGGCCGGGCCCTTGGCAACAGCATCATTATCGGTGTGACGGTCACAGTGATCTCGCTGGTGATCGGCGTCTTCGCCGCCTATGCACTGGCACGCCTGAACTTCCGGTTCAAGTACCTCGTGCTGGGGTTCATCCTGGGCGCCTCCATGTTCCCCGGTGTTGCCCTGATCACCCCGCTGTTCCAGCTTTTCACCAACATAGGCTGGATGGGCACCTACCAGGCCCTGATCATCCCGAACATCTCCTTCGTCCTGCCGCTCACCGTCTACACACTGACCTCCTTCTTCCGCGAGATGCCGTGGGAGCTTGAGGAATCAGCCCGCGTTGACGGCTGCACGCAGGGCCAGGCGTTCCGGAAAGTGATCATGCCGCTGGCCGCCCCGGCCATCTTCACCACGGCGATCCTGGCCTTCATCTCCTCCTGGAATGAATTCCTCATCGCCAGCCAGTTGTCGAATGAGGCAACGAAGCCCGTCACGGTTGCCATCGCCAGCTTCGCCGGCGCGCAGCCCAACCAGATCCCCTACACCGCCATCATGGCCGCGGGCACCATTGTCACCATTCCTCTGGTGATCCTGGTGCTTGTCTTCCAGCGCAAGATCGTTGCCGGCCTGACGGCTGGTGCGGTCAAGTGACACGCGACGCTTCCCGCCCCCGCACCCCGGGGGCGGGGGGTGGCCGCCGGCTCCTGAGGTCCGGCGAGGATTTTGACATCATCATCGGGTTCCTCGGCTTCTGGGCACTGGTCCTTCTTGTGGTCACCGTCTGGATGGAGGTGACTGCGCAGCCCGCCCTTGGCTGGGCACTGGGCCTGCTGGCAACGCTTTTGGCGCTGTACGGAATGGTGCGGCTGCGGCGGCGCCTGCCGGAACGGAGATGATACAGCTGGATCCGCTGCCGGCGTCCACCCGGCGCGGTAACACTGCGATGCACGACTGTGTCCAAAATACGATTGGCACGGCGGTATCGCATTAAGCAGGGCGGACACCTGCAGGGAGTACATGAGGGGACACCGTGGCACGCACAACTGAAAGGTCTCAACGGGGAGGCCACAGCGGGGTCAGCATTGAAGACGTAGCGGCCGCCGCAGGAGTGTCCACCGCCACCGTGTCCCGGGCGGTCCGGGGACTGCCCCGGGTGTCCCCGGCAACGCGGCAAAAGATCCTCGACGTCGCAGGAGACCTGGGATACGTTGCCTCCTCCTCCGCGTCCGGCCTGGCCACGGGACGCACCAGGACCATCGGGGTGCTTGCCCCGTTCGTGAGCCGCTGGTTCTTTTCCAAGGCCATCGAGGGCGCGGACCGCGAACTGCACGCCCGCAACTACAACCTTTCGCTGTTCAACCTCGGTGGACACGGGAGCAACCGGGAGCGGCTTTTCAGCAAGACCATGGTCTATAAGCAGATCGATGCCCTGCTGGTGTTGTGTATGGCGCTGACCCACGAAGAGCTGGACCATCTGCAGAAGATCGACATTCCGCTGGTGGTGGTGGGCGGCCATGTCGAAGAGTGCGCCTATATCGGCATTGACGACTATGCCGCTGCATCTGCTGCCGTCCGCCACCTGATCGACCTGGGCCACCGGGATATTGCCCTGCTGCACGGGGACGACGAGACAGACCTGAACTTTGATGTTCCCCGGGTCCGTATCCTTGCGTTCAAGGACGTCATGACGGCCGCCGGCCTCCCCACCCGCCGCGAGTGGGATGAATGGGGTGACTTCACGGTCCGCAGCGGCCAGGAAGCCTTGCGCCGGCTCTGGTCCAAGCCGGGGAAAAAGCCGACTGCCATCTTCTGCGCCTCGGACGAGATGGCCATGGGCGTCATTTTTGAAGCGGCCCGCATCGGCGTGCGGGTCCCGGAGGAACTCTCCGTGGTGGGCATCGATAACCACGATTTCGCCGACGCCATGGGACTGACCACCGTTGGCCAGCGGCCCGATGAGCAGGCAGAGCTGGCCACCAAGATGCTGCTGGACGAACTGGACGGGCAGATCGGCTCCGTGCGGTCCGCCGTCGCGCCCCATGAACTGATTGTCCGAAGGACCACGGCGCCGCCCCAGTCCTGAACGACTGGCCCGCGCGGATGGCGTCAGGAAGCGCGCGCCAGCTGGCGGATGGGGATCCAGCGGGACGCCAGGCGCCGGTAGGCTGCAGCGGCGCCGGTCATGTCCCCCTCGGCGAGGCACTCAATGCCCAGCCGGATATCCATGGGCGAATCGTCCGGGTACACCTTGTCGGCAACAGCCCCATAGTCAAGCTCCACCATCGAATTGACGTGGAACAGTTCCAGCCATTCGGTGAGCTGGGCGAGGTCGTCCAGCATGTCCAGGTCCGGTGCGGCCAGGGCAAGGTTCGCCACGGCGTAGCGTGCCCGCTCCAAGGCGTCGGTAATGGGCGCCCACACCCGGACGGTGACGATCCGGCCGCCGGCCTCCACCACGTCCTTGTGGTCCGATTCCATGAACAGGGAGAACCAGCTGAAGGGGATCCCCCAAGTGGATGCACGGGTGTGCACCCGGACGGATCCGTCGCGGGCTTTGACCTGGTCTATCCGTTCCTGATGCTTGTCCCGCTGCTCCTCGGGGATCAGCAGTTCGGCCAGCGGACCGTGGATGCCCTGCATCAGGGCGTTGGCCGCCAGGCCGGCCCTGAGCACCAACTGGCTGGGGCAGTACAGCAGCACCGGCTCCGCGTCAGCATTGTCGTCGTCGGATGTTTCGCCGGGGGTTCCCGCGGATGATGCCGGGGCAGTGGTGACACGGACCAGGTCCGTGCGTCCCGTGGGGAAGGGGTCGCCGCCGGAGCGCGTGATGCGTCCCAGCGAGGCCAGGAGTTCCGCATTTTCGACGGCGGCGCGGGAGGCCGAGCGCGCGCCCTCCGCCTGGATTGCCTGGCGCTGCTCCTCGGGGAAGGCTTCCAGCGGCTCGTAGACACGCAGGGTGGACGAGAATGGCAGGCCGGCCTGGCCCCGGTAGAGGTTTCCGGTCATCTCGGCCTCCCAACGTGGGTCCAGGATGCTGACATCAGTCCGCCAGTTCCACCAGCACGGGGGCGTGGTCCGAGGCGCCCTTGCCCTTGCGCTCCTCGCGGTCGATCGAAGCGCCGGTCACGCGCGCCGCCAGGGCCGGGCTGGCCAGCACGAAGTCGATCCGCATGCCCTCTTTTTTGGGAAAGCGCAGCTGGGTGTAATCCCAGTACGTGTATACGCCCGGGCCCGGGGTGTAGGGGCGCACTACGTCGGTGAAGCCTGCCGACTCGAAAGCGTGGAAGGCGGCTCGCTCGGGCGGGCTGACGTGGGTGTACCGGTTGTTGACGAAGAGGTCGATGTCCCAGACGTCCTCGTCGAACGGGGCGATGTTCCAATCGCCCATCAGGGCCACCTGGGCTTCGGGGTTCTGCGTGACCAGTTCCTGGGCGTGCGTCTTCAGGCTCTCCAGCCACTTGAGCTTGTACGGCATGTGTTCGTCGTCCAGGGAACGGCCATTGGGGACGTAGAGGCTCCAGATGCGGATACCGGCGCAGGTGGCGGCCATGGCCCGGGCCTCCTGCACGGGGTCCTTGCCGGCCTTGCCGAACGAGGGCTGGTCCAGGAAGGTGCGCTCCACGTCGTCCAGCCCCACGCGGGAAGCGATGGCCACCCCGTTCCACTGGTTGACGCCGAAGTGGGCAACCTCGTAGCCCATCCGCTCAAAGAGTTCCCACGGAAAGTTTTCATCCTTGCACTTGGTCTCCTGGATGGCCAGGACATCGCAGTCGCTGCGCTGAAGCCAGGCTTCGACGCGGTCGGCGCGGGCACGGAGGGAGTTCACGTTCCAGGTAGCAATCTTCACAGTTCCTAACCTACCTTGAGCGCCGGAGATGCGGACCGGGGCAGGGCTCCGAAACGGGGCACAACGGCGCGGACACGCCCGCGCGGTGGGTCCAATCCGCCGGAATCGGGCACCACTGTGCCGTACGACGGCGCAGACCGCCACCCTGCCACGGGCCAGGGCGGCGCGTATGGAAATTAGTAGGAAGTCCGAGTATATTCGCAAACAGGAATGACCTGGATCACATGCGAAGGAGCCTGCAGTCATGGTCCGCGAACTGTCCCATTTTGTCGGCGGCCACCATGCTGCCGGCCTGTCAGGCCGATTTGGCGACGTCTTTGATCCATGCACCGGCGAGGTCCAGGCCCGGGTGCCGCTCGCCGGCCGGGACGAGGTGCAGAACGCAGTAGCTGTCGCGGAAAAGGCGCAGGTGGAGTGGGCGGCCATGAACCCGCAGCGGCGCGGCAGGATCATGCTGCGGTTCGTGGACCTGGTCAACCAGTACATCGATGGGCTCGCCCGGCTGCTCTCCTCCGAACATGGGAAGACCCTCGCCGATTCGAAAGGCGACATCCAGCGCGGCCTGGAAGTGGTGGAGTTCGCTGCCGGCGCGCCGCACTTGCTCAAGGGCGAGTTCTCCACCGATGCGGGCCCGGGGATTGACATCCACTCACTGCGCCAGCCCCTTGGCGTGGTGGCGGGCATCACGCCGTTCAACTTTCCAGCGATGATTCCGCTGTGGAAGTCCGGCCCCGCCCTGGCGGCCGGCAACGCCTTCATCCTGAAACCCTCCGAACGCGATCCCTCCGTGCCCCTCCGCCTGGCCGAGCTGTACGCCGAGGCGGGCGTTCCGGACGGGGTGTTCAATGTGGTGAACGGAGACAAGGAAGCAGTGGACGCCCTGCTCGAGGATCCCCGGGTAAAAGCCGTGGGGTTCGTGGGCTCCACCCCCGTGGCCCAGTACATCTACGCCACGGCTGCGGCCCACGGAAAGCGGGCGCAGTGCTTTGGCGGTGCCAAGAACCACATGGTGGTCATGCCTGATGCGGACCTGGACCAGGCGGCCGACGCCCTCATCGGAGCGGGATACGGCTCAGCCGGCGAGCGCTGCATGGCTGTTTCGGTGGCCGTGCCGGTAGGGGAGGAGACAGCCAACCGGTTGGTGGCCAGGCTCCAGGAACGGATCAAGGCGCTCAAGGTGGGCCCAAGCCTGGACAAGGACACGGACTTTGGCCCGGTGGTCACGGCTGCCGCCAAGGAGCGCATCGAGGGCTACATCCAGGCAGGGGTGGATGAAGGCGCCACGCTGCTGGCCGACGGCCGGGGCTTCAGCGTGCAGGGACATGAAGACGGCTTCTGGATAGGGCCCACCCTTTTCGACCACGTCAGCAAGGACATGGCGATCTACCGCAATGAGATCTTCGGTCCCGTCCTCAGCGTTGTCAGGGCGGCTGATTATGATGAAGCCCTGCGGCTGTGCACTGACAACGAGTTCGGCAACGGCGTCGCGATTTTCACCCGCGACGGTGACGCCGCCAGGGATTTCGCCACCCGGGTGGACGTGGGCATGGTGGGCGTCAATGTGCCCATCCCCGTGCCCATCGCGTATTACACGTTCGGTGGCTGGAAGGCGTCAGGATTCGGCGACCTCAACCAACACGGCGCGGACGCGTTCCGCTTCTACACCAAGACCAAGACGGTGACCACGCGGTGGCCGTCAGGAATACGCAACGGAGCCAGCTTCGTGATGCCGGAAGGAAGCTGATGGCGGCCAGCATGGCAAACAGCGCAGCAGACGGTGCCGGGAGCCCCTCCGGAGCTGCAGGCAGCAACGCCGAGGTGCTGTTCGAGCGCCGCGGCCGGCTGGGGGTGGTGACCCTCAACCGGCCCAAGGCGGTGAATGCGCTTACGGCGGGGATGGTTGGCGCGCTTTTGGAGCAGCTCACCCTGTGGGCGGACGACGACGGCGTTGCCACGGTCCTGGTGCAGGGCGCCGGCAGCCGTGGCCTCTGTGCCGGCGGCGACATCGTGGCAATCTACGAAGACATGCTGGCGGGCGGTGGCAGGACGGCGCATTTCTGGGAGACGGAGTATCAGGTCAATTCCCTCATTGCCCGGTATCCCAAGCCCTATGTGGCATTGATGGACGGGCTGGTGTTGGGCGGGGGCGTTGGCATTTCCGCGCACGGGTCCGTCCGGGTGGTCACCGAGCGCACCCGGACGGGGATGCCGGAAACCACCATCGGCTTTGCCCCCGACGTGGGCGGGACCTTCCTCCTGTCCCGCGCCCCCGGGGAAGCCGGAACCCATGCCGCCCTGACGGGCGCGCATCTGACCGCAGCGGACGCCCTGTTCCTTGGCCTGGCCAGCCACTTTGTCCCGTCCGAAAAGCTGCCTGCCCTGGTGGCGGCGCTGGAGGACGAGACGGCGGACGCCGCCGTCGGGCGTTACCGGGTGGAAGCCCCGCCCTCCGTGCTGGAGGGGCAGCGGGACTGGATCGACAGCTGCTATGCCTCGGACGACGCCGAGGACATTGTGCGGCGCCTGCGCGGCTACCAAGGGGGCAAGAGCGCCGAAGCCCTGCAGGCCGCCGATACCATCGAGGCGAAGTCGCCCACGTCGGTCAAGGTCACGCTGGCCTCCCTGCGCAGGATCAGGGGCCGGACACTGGATGAGGCCCTGGCCCAGGAATACCGCGTGGGCCTCCGGTTCCTGTCTGCGCCGGACTTCCGGGAGGGCATCCGGGCGCAGGTGGTGGACAAGGACCGGAACCCCCGCTGGAAGCCGCCCACCCTGGCCGAGGTGGAACCGGGCCTGGTGGACCGCTTTTTCGAGCCGCTGGGCAGCAGGGAATTGGACCTCAACAGCGTGGACCTGCAGCTAAAGGAGCCTGACCATGCCTGAAAAGTACACTGTGGCGTTCCTGGGCCTCGGCCATATGGGCGGGCCCATGGCCGTGAACCTGGTCAGGGCCGGCTACCCCGTGACCGGCTTCGACGTTGTGCCGGCAGCCCTTGAAGCCGCCCAGGCCGCCGGCGTCCCCACTGCGGCGAGCGCGGAGGAAGCAGTATCCGGCGCGGATGTGGTCCTCACGATGTTCCCCAGCGGCCGGCATGTATTGGATGCCTACCGCGGCAACGCCGGAGAACGGGGGCTGCTGGCGGCGGCGAAGCCCGGAACCATGTTCCTGGACTGCTCCACCATCAACGTCGACGAGGCCCGCGAAGCGGCAGCCCTCGCTGTGGGCGCCGGCCACCGGTCAGTGGACGCTCCGGTCTCGGGCGGCGTGGTGGGCGCGGAAGCCGGCACCCTGACCTTCATGGTCGGCGGGGAGGACGAGGGCGTCGAGCACGTCCGTCCGCTGCTCGACGTCATGGGCAAGCGCGCGGTGCACTGCGGGGGGCACGGCGCGGGCCAGGCTGCCAAGATCTGCAACAACCTGATCCTCGGTGTTTCCATGATCGCCGTCAGCGAAGCTTTCGTCCTGGGGGAGAAGCTGGGCCTGAGCCACCAGGCGCTGTTTGATGTGGCGTCTGCAGCGTCCGGGCAGTGCTGGGCGCTCACCACCAACTGCCCGGTCCCCGGCCCCGTTCCCACGAGCCCTGCCAACCGCGACTACCAGCCCGGTTTTGCCGGAGCCCTCATGGCAAAGGACCTCAACCTCGCCCTCAACGCGCTCAAAAGCACCGGGGTGGCGGCGCGGATGGGCCCGCTCGCAGCAGAAATCTACGATACGTTTGCCGCGGGGGAGGGCGCCGGCAGGGACTTCTCGGGCATCATCACGGACATCCGCAACATGTCCGGGCGCCCGGACGGCGCGGAACCAGACAACTCAAGAACCAGTGCACTGCAGGACGCGTCAGGCGGTGCACCACCAAGCGCAGCACGCAGTGCCGCGCAGGACGACGGGAGCCCGGAGTGACGGAATACACGAACATCCTCGTGGAACAGCGGGGCCGGGTAGGGCTGGTGACGCTGAACCGGCCGCACGCGCTTAATGCCCTCAACAAGGACACCATGGAGGAACTCGTGTCCGCCGTGAGGATCATGGACGCAGATCCGGGCGTGGGAGCCGTGGTCATCACGGGTTCCGGCAAGGCCTTTGCTGCCGGGGCGGACATCAAGGAGATGGCGGACCAAAGCTACATCGATATGTATGCAGCCGACTGGTTCCGCGGCTGGGAGGATTTCACCAGGCTCCGCATTCCCACCATTGCCGCGGTCTCTGGATTCGCACTGGGGGGCGGATGCGAGCTGGCCATGATGTGCGACCTCATCATCGCCGGGGACAACGCCAAGTTCGGCCAGCCGGAGATCAACCTGGGCGTCCTGCCGGGCATGGGCGGTTCGCAGCGGCTGACCCGTGCGGTGGGCAAGGCCAAGGCAATGGACCTGATCCTTACGGGACGGTTCATTGGAGCGGAGGAGGCGGACCGCTGCGGCCTGGTGTCCCGGGTGGTGCCTGCCGAGGATGTCGTGGAGGAGGCCCTCAAGGCCGCTGATGTGATCGCGTCAAAGTCCAAGCCCGCGGCCATGGTGGCGAAGGAAGCCGTGAACGCCGCCTTCGAAACCGGGCTGGCCCAGGGTGTCCTGTTCGAGCGCAGGCTGTTCCACTCCCTCTTCGCCACAGAGGACCAGAAGGAAGGCATGGCGGCATTCAGCGAGAAGCGCCAGCCGGAGTTCAGGCACCGGTAAGGATAGGTCCCAGCCTGTTCACAGGTGCGTAAGGTAAACAAGGCAGGGCAACCTTGAACCGGATGGGGGAGTGGCATGTGGGCATTGGCGGGGGATGCAGGCGGCTCGACGGATAACCTCACCGGCCTGGTAGGCGTCGCCGCCCGCGCCATAGAGCAGCTTGGCGAGTGGGGCGTAGGTGCTTTTACCCTCGCCGAAACTGTGGTGCCGCCCATCCCCAGTGAGGTGATCCTGCCTCTGGCCGGCTACCTTGCCAAGCAGGGGTCCCTGAACCTGGTAATGGTGTTCTTGGCAAGCACGCTTGGGGCCTACCTCGGAGCCTTGTTCCTCTATTGGCTTGGCGCCAGGCTGGGCCTGGAGCGCTCCATCCGGGGGTTGTCCAGGCTTCCGTTGGTGGACCGGGAGGATTTTGAACACGCGGCAGGCTGGTTCCGCCGCCACGGCAGGTCATCGATCTTTTTCGGCAGGCTGCTCCCCGGCATCCGCAGCCTGATCTCGCTCCCGGCAGGGGCATCGCGCATGCCCATGGGCACCTTCAGCCTGTTCACCCTGGCCGGCAGCGGTCTGTGGAACGGGGCACTGATTGGCCTGGGCTACCTCCTGGGCACCCAGTACCAGCTCATCGAGCAGTACTCCAAGTTCCTGAACTACGCGGTCTACGCTGCCCTGGCGATTGCCGTGGCCGCCCTCGTGGTCCGGCGGTTCAAGCGGGAGAAATACCGACGCTGACCAGGATTTCCCCTAGACCCGCATGATCCTCAATCCTCAAAATCGCCGGCGTTCCGGCGGAAGGCCCGGAGGATCCGGATCAAGTGCTCCACGTCGCCGGGATCAAAGCCGGGGGCGCTGAACACCTCGGCGTTGAGGGCCGCCGTCGAACGCTTTGCCAGGGTGCGCCCCTCGGTGGTGAGTTCGATCAGCGTGGTCCGGCCGTCCGTAGGGTGCGGGAAACGGGCCACCAAGCCGGCGCGTTCCAGCCTGTCCACTGCATTGGTGATGGACGTGGGATGGACCTGCAACAGGGCGCTCGCCTTGTTCATGGGAAGCGAACCCTTCCTGGCGAAGCTCAGCAGCGCCAGGAGTTCATAGCGGGCAAACGTGAGGCCGAACGGTTTGAGGATGGACTCGATCCTGGCCAGCAGGATCTGCTGGGTGCGCATGATGGCCGTTATGGCCGCCATCGGAGCGGCCACATCCCCCCAGCCGTGTTCTTCCCAGTTCCGCTGGGCTTCGGCAATGGGATCGCGGGAGAGCGGGGCAGGCATGGAACACCTTTCCTCGGGGTGATGCGGCTCACTTTTTCCTGGCCTTGTGAATATACTAGGACATCCAACGGTTACGTGAGCGGAGGGGACTTATGCCAGTGCAGCCGCAAGGTCCCACCGACGCACTGCCCTTTCCTGACGCGGACCTGATGTACGTGGCGGACCTCCTGCCGCACCACGAACGCGAGAGGTTCCTCAGCGTCCGCGAATTCCTGCAGGCACGGGTGCGCCAACAGTCCATCCAGTATTGGAACCGCGAAGAGTTCCCCTTCGGCCTGCTGGCGGAACTGGGCAGGCATGGCCTCGGCGCGCTTCAGGTGGACGGCAGTTCGGTTCTTTTCAAGGGCCTCATGTACGTGGAAATGGCCCGGGCGGATGTGTCCCTCTCGGCGCTGGCCGGGATCCACAACGAACTGATCGTGGGCACCCTCAACGAGTTGGGCTCCCAGGAGCAGAAGCACCGCTGGCTGCCGGGACTGGAAGCCTTTACCAGCCTGGGGGCCTTTGCCCTGACGGAACCTGGCCATGGTTCCGACATCTCCGGAGGGCTGGAGACGTCCGCCAGGCTGGACGGCGATGAATGGATCCTGAACGGCGCCAAGCGCTGGATCGGTGCAGGAACCATCGCAGACTTTGCCCTGGTGTGGGCCCGGGACATGGCAGACCAGCAGGTCAAGGCCTTCATTGTGGAGACGGACCGGCCCGGCTATGCAGCCACCAAGATCTTCAACAAGATAGGCCTGCGGATCATGCAGAACGCAGACATCACCCTGCGCGACGTCCGCATCCCGGCTTCCAACCTGCTGCCCGGGGCCACCGACTTCGCCAAGGCGAACGACCTGCTCCGGGACTCCCGCGCTTGGGTGGGCTGGCAGGCCGCCGGAATCCAGCTTGCCGCGTTCGACGTTGCGCGGGCCTACTCGCTGAGCCGCCGGCAGTTCGGCCGGGAACTGGCGCGGTTCCAGCTGGTCCAGCAACAGCTCGCTGACATCCTGGGCAATGCCACCGCCTCGCTGGCACTCATGGTGCAGCTGGCCCGCATCCAGGAGGAGGGGAAGCTGGAGATGGCGCAGGCCGCCATGGCGAAGGCCACCACCACCAGGCTTGCCCGGGCATCGGTGGCCATGGGACGGTCCTTGCTGGGCGGCAACGGAATCAGTGCCGACTATGAGATGGGCAAGCTCTTCGGTGACGCTGAAATCCTCTACACCTACGAGGGCAGCTACGAGATCAATTCCCTCATTGTGGGGCGTGCCGTCACCGGGAAGTCGGCCTTCGTCTAGCGGGCCCTCCTGTTTGGCGGCGCCGGGTCCTGGAGGTTCCTGTCGGCGTACACCAGCAGTGCGTCACGAACAAACGCCGCCCCTTCTTCACCCCCGTAATTGGCGGCGAACCTGGCATCGGCCACGTACATTTCCGCCAGTCCGCTCACGTACCCCTTGAGGTCCCCGCCTTGCCCGGCTGCGGGTGTCCCGGGAATGGCTGACAGCCATTCGACCTGCCGCCGGGCCAAGTCCTGGGCCTCAGCGCCATCCGGGGCGGCCCCTGAACCAGCCGCGGCGATCCAGTCGCCGCCGAGCTTTTCAGCAGCGGACTTCCACTCCTGTTTCCCCGCTGCATCCATGCCCCGCCACCAGGCATCGCTCTTTGCGTAGGCATCCTTGCCCCAGCGCTCCTCCACCTCGTCCTTGTACTGTGTGTGGTCAAAGCCGTCGAACATCTTTTCCGCCACCATCCCGCCTCCTCTTTTAATCGTTTCGATTGTTTGCCGGACGGACGCCATCTGCCGCGAAAGCCGATCCTGTTCCTGGCCCAGCCACTCCAGGTGGTGGCTGAGCGCTTCGACCGCGTCTGTCTGCCGGCGGAAGACTTCGGCAATGGCCGGCAGGCCCAGCCCAAGCTCCCGCAGGAGGAGGATCCGCTGCAGTTGCAGGAGGGCGGCGGCGTCGTAGTACCGGTAGCCGTTGCTGCCCACGCGGCTGGGCTTCAGCAGCCCAATGTCGC
Organism: Pseudarthrobacter oxydans; assembly: GCF_034258515.1. Classification (NCBI taxonomy): domain Bacteria; kingdom Bacillati; phylum Actinomycetota; class Actinomycetes; order Micrococcales; family Micrococcaceae; genus Pseudarthrobacter; species Pseudarthrobacter oxydans. The sequence continues at coordinate 584,896 of NZ_CP139438.1, forward strand.
CGTAATGGCGCAGCGTACGGCTGGTGGTTCCGGCCATCCTGGCGATGTCCTGGATGGCCCAGTCCGGGCCGGCCTTACCTTCCGCTGCATCCATGCTTCGAGCGTAGGGGTTGACGCTGCGTCAAGGTCAAGCAGGTTGTTCGGGAAAACCATGGCCGCGCGGACGGTGCCGGGCTGACCGGTTCCGGGCCTGCGCCACAAGCCTCCTGAACGCGAAAATGAAGACTGCCTCGATGGCGAGCATCAGTCCCACGAGCAGCCATTGCCCGCGGGCGGCGAAAAAGATGCATCCGGTCAGGGCCAGGATGGTCCCCAGCGCGAGGGTGTAGACGGCAAATCCGATGGCGACGCGTGCGCTACGCACACCGGTGCGGAAACCGAAGCCGAGGGGTTCCCCGCCGGGGTGCCCGGGAACGCGGTCAGGCACGGCCGGTCCCAGCCTGTCGAACTCCTCCCAGGGATCCTGGCCCTGGTCCTGTCCTATCACCCTCCAATTGTCCCAAACCCCAGCCGGAATCGGGGGAGAAGCGACGGGGCTGACGTGGGGGAGCAAAACAGCGGCCCCTCCAGCATGATGCTGAAGGGGCCGCTGCCTGGTACAGGGTTTCCCCGGCAGAGCCGGAGGTCACCTAAGCCTTAGAGCGGGCGGATGTTCTCTGCCTGCGGGCCCTTGGGGCCCTGGGTCACATCGAATTCAACCTTCTGGTTCTCATCGAGTGAACGGTATCCGCTGCTGGCGATTGCCGAGTAGTGGGCGAAAACGTCAGCGGACCCGTCATCGGGGGCAATGAAGCCAAAACCCTTTTCGGCGTTGAACCATTTAACTGTGCCTGTTGCCATGGCTGCATTCCTTCGTGTGACTCTGATTCTCTCCCCGGGCAATAAGCCCGAAGTGCGCGGAGAACGTCCCCCGCAGTCCCCAACGTACGGGGCGGAAGCCGCGCTTGCAAGGGTTGGGCAACATTTGGCGAGGTCAACGCATGCCTTCGCGTCGGATGGCGGTGGCAATTGCGGCCGCTCTGGTGTCCACCCCGAGCTTGGCGTAGATGTGGGCCAGGTGCGTCTTCACCGTGGCTTCCGAGATAAAAAGGCGCCGGCCGAGTTCGCGGTTGCTCAGTCCCTCCGTGAGGAGGCTCAGCAGTTCGGCCTCCCGGGGAGTGAGGATTTCCTCCGGATTGCGCAGTTGCTGGAACAGCCGCGACGCCACGGGCGGGCTCATGACGCTCTTGCCCTGGACCGCTCCCCGGATGGCAGCGAAGATTTCCTCCGGAGCTGCATCCTTCAGCAGGTATCCCATGGCGCCGGCATCGACTGCCCGCACAATATCCGCGTCGGAGTCGTACGTGGTGAACACGAGGATCGCCTGGCCACTGTTGCGTTTGCGGATCTTCCTGATGGCCTCGATCCCGTCCATGCCGGAACCCATGGCGAGGTCCATGACCACCACGGCCGGGGAGTGCTCCTGCACCCGCTCCACCGCTTCTTCCCCGGATGCTGCCTCTCCGATCACCTGCAGGTCGGGCTGCGTCCCCAGGAGGGCCCGCAGCCCGCTCCTCACCACCAGGTGGTCGTCCACCAGCAGGACGGTGATCGCGCTCATGCCGGTGCCCCTGCAGTGTCCGCAGTGCCCTGTCCGGCGGAGGGCAAAGGCAACTGGGCGGCCACGATGGTCCCTTCCCCGGGCGCGCTTTGCACCGAAAGAACGCCGCCCAGCTGCTCCACCCGTTGCCGCATGGCCCGCAGCCCATAACCGCCGGCGTCCGACGGCGGTGCTGCCGCCGCCGGGTCGAAGCCTGCGCCGTCGTCGTAAATGTCCAGGGTGACCGCCTCCGGAAGGAAGCCGAGGGTCACGGCGGCTGCGCCCGCGGAGGCGTGCAGCCGGATGTTGGAGGCGGCGCTCTGCACTACCCGCAGCAGCGCGTGGCGGACCTCCGGGGACACAGGACGTGGCTCCCCGGTGACGAGGAGCCTGGCCTCCGGAACATATTGCCGTGCCGCGAGGAGCAGGGCTTCGGGCAGCGGGGACGCGTCCAGGCCCGGGGACGCGAGCTCGTGCACCAGGCTGCGGGTTTCGGACAGGTTGCCCCGCAGCAGCGCAGTGGCTTCGCGGAGATCCCGCCGCGCCGCGTCACTTGGCCAGGCCCGCCCTGCGGCCTCGAGAAGGAGCAGGCTGCTGGCCAACCCCTGGGTGACGGTGTCGTGGATTTCCCGGGAGACCCGTTCCCGCTCGGCGATGGTGCCCGCGCGCCGCTCGCTCGCCGCCAGCTGTTCCTGGGCCAGTGAAACCTCGGCGTGAAGGCGGCGCTGCTCCTCGGCGTCGTGCTGGATCCGGTCATAGATGAGCGTCAGCATGGCGCCCACGGCCAGCGGGCCGAGGAGCATGGCCAGGTCCGTGCCGCCGCTCATCCGGAACAGGCCGGCAGCGGTGGCAGCGGCCGTGATTCCAGCCGCGGCGTACGCCGCGGCGCCGGCCAGGGCGTAGCGGCTGAGGAAGAAGAGCGCAAACGAGCACCAGGCAAAGCTCGGAGCTGCAACCACCAGGACTGCCCAGACTGCCACCAGGGCGAACATCCATGGAGCCCCGGGGTGCCCGCGCCGGGCCAGCACGGCCACGACGGCGTACAACAGGCAGGCGACGGCGGCCAGTCCGAGGACCATCAGGTTGTCCGCCGGGCTGTGCCGCATCACGTAGCGGACCAGCGACGCCACCAGCAGCAGCGCGAAGCCAAGATGAACGGCCAAGCCGATGCCGGCCAGGGACGCCCGGCCCGGCAGGCCGCCTGCGGACGGTACAGCGGACGGGGTGCTGGACCGGACCAGGGAGGGTGGTTGGCTCCCTGCGGAGGCCTCGGCCGGGGATGGAACGGACGCTCGGGTGGGCATGGGGATTCCGGTTCGGGATGGAAGGAACGGTATCCACCATGTTATTGCCCGGGTCCCTGCGGCGTCTCTCCGCCTTTTGGCTGATACGGCTGGCTTTATGGAGCAGCGGTAAGCAGCCGAAGGCCCGATGGCAGGAGGCATCCGGGGCGGAAGGATGGAAAACGTACCCGCTTCAAGCGATGGCCGACCAAAGGAAACACCATGAAAAAGTCCACAAAAGTAGTCGCCGCGGCAGCCGCCGGCGCCCTTGCCCTGACCGCCGGGGTGACGGCTGCCGCGAATGCGGGCGCCGGGCCTGCCCCGTCGGCCGTCCCCGCCGTTGACATCCAGCCTGCGCCCGCCAACGTGGTGCAGCAGAACCGCATTTCGGTGGGCGCCTCGGCCAAGGCTGTCCAGGCCGCGCTGGCTAAGTGCCAGGCGGACAACCTGCCGTTCGTGACTGTGGCGGTGGTGGACCGCTTCGGGACCGTACAGGCACTCCTGCGGGGCGACAATGCGGCCGAACACACGATTGAGGCCGCCCGGGAGAAGGCCTACACGGCGGCAGCCTTCGGGACCCCCACCAGCGAGCTCGCCAAGCGGATCAACGGAACGGGCCCCAGCATCGCGGACCTTCCGGGCACGCTCTTCCTGGCCGGCGGCCTCCCGCTGAAGGTCAACGGTGTTTCGGTGGCCGGCATCGGCGTCGGCGGCGCTCCGGACGGTGCCCTGGATGAAGCCTGTGCTGCAGCCGGCGCTGATGCCATCGCTGCCGCTGCTGCCGGCCAGTAGGCTGGGCGGCGCGGAATGATGCCGGTTTTGAGGTCCGGGGCGCTTGGCCTGGTCCTTTCCCTGGCCTTGTCCATGACGGCGTGCCAGGCGGGGCCGAAGGAGGCCCGCCCGCCGCAGGCTGCTCCGCCGTCGTCCCCTGGAAGCACGAAAGGGGGGCCTCCTGCAACGGCGCCTGCCGCGCCTCCCCCGCCGGCCCTGTCCGCCGGGGAACAGGCGCAACTCGACCAGGACCTCGTCACTGCTGCCAAGGCCAACGACGTCCCGTTGGTCAGGGAGCTGATTCGCCGCGGCGGGAACGTCAACGCCAAGGACGCACTCCAGGACTCGGCTTTCCTGTACGCGGGCGCCGAAGGATTCAACGAGGTGCTCGGATTGACGCTGGCGGCCGGAGCCGACGTCGCCAGCACCAACCGTTACGGCGGCACCGCACTGATCCCGGCCAGCGAGCACGGCCACGTGGACACTGTCCGGATCCTGATCGACGCCGGCGTGCCTGTCAACCACGTCAACAACCTGGGCTGGACCGCCATGCAGGAGGCCATCCTGCTGAACAGCGGCGGTCCCCGCCAGCAGGAGGTGGTCAGGCTTCTCCTTGCAGCCGGCGCCGACCCGGAAATCCGCGATCCGGAGGGCAGGACCGCCCTCCAGAATGCCGAACGCCTGGGCTTTACGGAGATCGCCAACCTGCTCCGTCACCGCGGCTAGGAGTTCAGGCGGCCTCGAGCACGCTGACGTAGTTGGCGATGCCCACGCCGCCCATGTTCTGGACGGCAGCCCGGCGGGGGGCGGCGAGCTGCATGTCGCCCGCGGTCCCCGTGAGCTGCATGGCGGCGATGACGTGCTGGGAGACTCCGGTTGCGCCCACGGGGTGGCCCTTCGCCTTGAGGCCGCCAGAGACGTTGACGGGCAGCTTGCCGTCCCTGTACACCCAGCCTTCTTCGATGGCCCGGGCGCCCTGGCCGGGCTCCGTCAGGCCCATGGCCTCGTACATCAGCAGTTCGGCGATGGTGAAGCAGTCATGGACTTCGGCGAAGTCCAGGTCCGCCAGCCCGACGCCGGCCATCGCCAGCGCGCGCTGCCACGAGGCGCGGGTGGCCTCGAAGGCCACGGGGTCACGGCGGGCCGCGGGGAAGAAATCGTTCGCGTGGCCAAAGCCTGCGAGCCGCACGGGCGCAGTGGCACCGCCGGTTGCGGAGGTTGACAGCACGACGGCGGCGGCACCGTCCGAGACGGGGGAACAGTCCGTGCGGCGCAGGGGATCGGCCACCATGGGGTTCTTGTCCGAGACGGTGCGGCAGAAGTCCTCGCCGAGGTCCTTGCGGAGCTGGGCATAGGGATTGTCCACGCCGTTGCGGTGGTTCTTGGCGGCGATACTGCCCAGGACGTCGCCCAGTTTCCCGTCGCCGTACCGCTTCCCGTAGTGCTTGGCCACCTCGGCGAAGAGCCCGGTGAATCCAGTGGTGGACGCCTTGCCGGCCATGTCATAGTCGGCGCCCAGCAGACCCGCCCCCACAACTTCGGCGCCCGCGTGGGTCATCTTCTCCGCGCCGATCACCAGCACGGTCTTGGCCGTGCCCGCCAGCAGCGACTTGGTGCCCTGCTGGAAGGCAGCGGAACCAGAGGCGCAGGCGTTCTCCACGCGCGTGGCGGGGACGTTCGCCAGGTCGGGGGAGACCTGCAGCGCCAGCGACGACGGGAACGCCAGCGGCATCATGCCGGAGTTGAACTGCCCGAGGTAAATCTCGTCGATCTGGCCGGGCTCGATGCCGGCATTGCTGATGGCTTCGGCGGACACCTGGACGATCAGGGATTCCAGGGTCTCGTCCGTCAGTTTGCCGAATCGGCTGTGGCCCCAGCCCGTGAGCAGGACATCCTTGCCGAACTGTTCCTTGAGGCTCATGCTGAAGCTCCTTCCAGGGCTGTTTCTTCCAATGCGACAGCGAACTCCGCTTCCGTCTTTTCGCGGATCTCCTCCACGGTGACCCCCGGCGCGAGGCGGGTCAGCGTGAGCTGCCGGCCGCCTCCTGGTGCCTGCCCGTTCTTCACAAGGTCAAACACTGCGAGGTCGCTGATGATCCGGTCCACCACGCCGAGGCCGGTCAGTGGAAGCGTGCACTCCCGCACGATCTTGGCCGAACCGTCTTTGGCGTTGTGTTCGGTGAGGACCACCACCCGCGGCGTACCGGCCACCAGGTCCATGGCCCCGCCCATGCCCTTGACCATCTTGCCGGGGATGGTCCAGTTGGCGAGGTCGCCGCTGCCGGAAACCTGCATGGCGCCGAGGATGGCGACCTTCACGTGGCCGCCGCGGATCATGCCGAAGGAGGTGGCGGAATCGAAAATGCTTCCGCCCGGCAATACGGTGACAGTCTGCTTGCCCGCATTGATGAGGTCGGCGTCCTCTTCGCCCTCGTACGGGAACGGTCCCATGCCCAGCAGCCCGTTTTCGCTCTGCAGCACCACCCGCACGCCCTCGGGCAGGTTGTTGGCCACCAGCGTGGGGATGCCGATGCCCAGGTTGACGTAGTCGCCGTCGTTCAGTTCTTCGGCTGCGATGGCAGCCATTTCATCCCTGGTCCAAGCCATGATGATGTACTCCTCGGTGGGTTCGGTTTTCAGACGGCCAGTGGTTCGGCAGCTACGGACATGACGCGCGGCCGGACGGTCCGCTGCTCGATGTCCTTGATCCGGCTGCTGGCCTGGACAAGCCGCTGGACGTACACGCCGGGCGTGACGATGTGGTTGGGGTCCAGTGCGCCTGGTTCAACGATGACTTCCGCCTCCGCGATGGTCAGCAGCCCTGCCGTTGCAATGACGGGGTTGAAGTTGCGGGCGGTGTAGCGGTACGTGAGGTTACCGTCCGTGTCCGCGGTGTGCGCGTGGACAAGCGCGACGTCGGCCCGGATGGCCCGCTCCTGGACGTATGTTTCGCCGTCGAACACCTCGTGCGGCTTGCCTTCGGCAACCAGGGTTCCCACGCCGGTCCTGGTGTAGAAAGCAGGGATGCCGGCGCCGCCTGCGCGCAGACGCTCGGCCAGGGTTCCCTGCGGCGTGAACTCAACCTCAAGCCGTCCGGCCAGGTACTGCTCCGCAAAGAGCTTGTTTTCGCCCACATAGCTTGCGATGACCTTGCGGACCTGGCCGGCCTCGATCAGGATGCCCAGGCCCTTGCCGTCCACACCCATGTTGTTCGAGACCACCGTCAGGTCCTTCACCCCGGAATCGCGCACCGCTGCAATCAGGTCTGCGGGTATGCCGCTGAGGCCGAATCCGCCCACAGCCAGGGTTATGCCGTCCCGCAGGCCCCCTTCCAGTGCGGCGGCGGCAGTTGGCTGGAGTTTGGTCATGGCGTCTCCTCATTGAGTGTCCTGCAGTCATCCACTTTGTGGACAGTTGGTCTGGAAAGGGACAGTACGGGCAGTCTTTGGGGGTGTCAAGGCGGTCGCAGCATGCCGAAACTAGCCCGTTCTACAGTGTGGACGGTACGCTAATCACAATCCACATTATGGACATCAAAGGAGTGAAATGAGCCAAATTCCCGTGCAGGGAGCCCAAGTGGTAAGCCGCATCGCCGGATTGCTGCGGCTGGTCGGTCGCAGCGCGGAGGGGATGTCCCTGGCCGCGCTGGTGCAGGAATCAGGCCTCACGAGGCCCACGGTCCACCGGCTCCTCTCCTCCCTGGCTTCCGAGGGGCTGCTCGACCACGATGCCGGAAGCGGCAACTGGGTTTTAGGGCCCGAGATCCTCCTGATGGGATCAGTGGCGTCGGCTAGGTTTCCGCTGGAGGACATCGCCAGGCCCAGCCTCCGCCGGCTTGCCGAAGCCACCGGCGAGAGTGCGTTCTTCTCCATCCGGCGTGGTTCCGAAACGGTGTGCCTGCTGCGTGAGGAAGGCAGCTTTCCGGTCCGGTCCTTCGTGCTGCACGAGGGCGTGCGGTTCCCCCTCGGCGTGGCCTCCGCGGGCACAGCAATCATGGCCTTCCTGCCCGAGGCCGAGCAGGAGGAGCTGTTCAGCCACTGGGTGGAACACGCCGGCAGTTTCGCCGCCGCCCACACGGAGGAACTGGTCCGGGCCAACCTTGCCCGGACCCGGCTGGCGGGCTACTCGGTGAATCCCGGGCTGGTCCTGGAAGGCAGCTGGGGCATGGGCGCGGCGGTGTTCGATCAGGCCGGCCGGCCCGCCTGGGCCCTCTCACTCACCGGAATCGAGCCGCGGTTCAAGCCCGACCGGCAGGAAGAACTGGGCGGCCTGCTGATGGCGGAGGCCCACCGGATCACGCAGCAGTTGGGCGGCGAGAAGGCCCGCCTGCCCCGCTGAGTCTCGCCTGCCTTCCAGGGCAAAGCACGACGCCGCACCGACCCTCTCGGTGCGGCGCGCCGTCGTGCCTCCCCTGATGGGGGGGAGGCTGCGGCGGGCTACAGCCCGGCCCGCGGCTCCTCCGGACCCTCGCTCTTCCACCAGGTGTCAAAGATGGTCACGGGGACCGTGCGCTTGTGCCGGGTGCGCAGGTACTTTTCTTCAATCGACTTGGCCACGGACTCGGGAACATCCCGGCCTTCCAGGTAGTCGTCGATCTGGTCATAGCTCAGGCCCAGCTCGTCCTCATCGGTGCGGCCCGGCCTGTCGTCCAGCAGGTCCGCGGTGGGCACCTTTTCCCATACTCGGGCCGGGGCGCCGAGCTCGGCCAGCAGGGCACGGTTCTGCCGCTTGTTCAGGCCGAACAGCGGCAGGATGTCCGCGCCGCCGTCGCCGTACTTGGTGAAGAAGCCCGTTACGGACTCGGCGCCGTGGTCCGTGCCAATGACCAGGTAATTGTGTTCTCCGGCAAGGGCGTACTGGGCGATCATGCGGGTCCGCGCCTTGGTGTTGCCCTTGTGGAAGTCGGAAATTTCCGTTCCAACGGTTTTTTCGAACTCATCCTCGAAACCGTCAACCGCCGCGGAGATGTTGAACGTCCACTCCGTCTTGGGCTTGATGAAGTCGAGGGCAGCCTGGGCGTCTTCCTCGTCATGCTGGACGCCGTAGGGCAGGCGAACCGCCACGAAGTTGGCTTCCACCCCCTCGGCCTCTAGCTCCTCGACTGCCAGCTGGGCCAGCTTGCCCGCCAGGGAAGAGTCCAGCCCCCCGGAAATGCCCAGAACGAAGCCCTTGGTATGGGTGGCCTTCAGGTAATCCTTCAGGAACGTGACGCGCTTGCGTACCTCCCCGGCAGGATCGATCCGGGGCTGTACGCCCATTTCTTTGATGATGCTGGCCTGGAGTTCGCGCATGGGGACCAGCCTAGCCAGCAGTGTCAACAACGCTCAAGCATCCACACCGGGCCGCCCCCACTAAACTGGAGTCCATGACTTCCCCCAGTGACACTGCAGTGGATACTGCAGCCGCCCGCGCCCGACTGCTGGAACTGATCAAGGAACTCGCCGTGGTCCGCGGCAAGGTGATCCTCTCCAGCGGAGCCGAGGCTGACTACTACATCGACCTGCGCCGCATCACGCTGCACCACGAGGCCTCCAAGCTGGTGGGCCAGGTGATGCTGGCCCTGGCGGACGACGCCGGGATCGACTTTGAGTGCGCCGGCGGACTCACCATGGGCGCGGACCCGGTGGGTACCGCGGTCATGCACGCTGCAGCGGACGCAGGTCGGACCGTCGACGCGTTTGTGGTCCGCAAGGCGCAGAAGTCCTATGGCATGGGCCGGCAGGTGGAGGGCCCGTCGGTTGAAGGGCGGAAAGTGCTGGTCCTGGAGGACACATCCACTACCGGCGGCTCGGCCCTGACGGCCGTGGAGGGCGTCCGGAAGGCTGGCGGCAACGTGGTGGCTGTGGCCGTCATCGTGGACCGTGATACGGGCGCTAAGGAAAAGATCGAAGCGGAAACCGGTGTGCCTTACCTGTTCGCCTTCGGCAAGGATGAGCTGGGGCTTTCCTAGCCTTTCCCGTTACGTTCGCCTCGCGGGCCGGCCTTGGGCCGCCCACGGTGTGGACCGGGCCGTGGGGCTGCTCTATCATTTGCGGTAACCCTCTATCCCGTACGGAGAACGTGCACCATGCTCCCCCCTGAACAGCCTTTGAGCACCACCGACCAGGTCCAGAACCTGATCCTGGAGAGTGCCGACTTCGAGGACTTCCTCAACGAGCTCGCCCGCTTTTCCGCGCACCAAATGGCCGGCGACGGCGACGACGCGCTCTGCGGCATCACGCTGCTCCGCGACCGCAAGGCTGCCACCATCGGCTGGAGCAGCGATTCGGCCCGGGAAGTGGACCAGATCCAGTATTCGCTCTCGCAGGGACCGTGCCTCACCGCCGCCCAGGAGGAGCGCGAAGTCCACGTTCCGGACCTGTTCGAGGAGAACCGCTGGGGCCCTGACTACGCAACAGCCGTGGCCTCCCACGGCCTCCGGTCCGTGCTGTCCCTGCCTTTCAACCTGCAGGGGGAAGCGAAGGCGGCCCTGAACCTGTACTCCGATGCCCCGCACAAGTTCGATGAGCGTGCCACTGCCAGGGCGCGTGAATTCACCCGGGAGATCTCCCAGGCGCTGCGGCTGGCCGTACGCTTCTCGCTTCACACCGACAGCGCGGCAAACCTCCGGGCCACCCTGGAGTCCCGCACCATCATCGACATCGCGATCGGCATTGTGATGGCCCAGAACAGGTGCAGCCAGGAGGCTGCAGTCGCCATCCTGACAGAGGCGTCCAGCAACACGAACACCAAGCTGAGGGACATTGCCAAGTCCTTGGTTGATTCGGTTGGCGGTGCCGGCACCCGGACCCACTTCCAGGAACCGGGGAAAGTCCAGGCGGACCAGAGCGCATAGCAGGCTCCCTTCCTTGTTACTGACGGGTTGTGCGGGGCTTCGGGGGAGGTTACGCTTACCGAGGTTGAGCCGTCGGCCATAGACACCTCTTTTGGAGTACCTATGGACCGCGCCCTAAATGCCTTTATTAACCTCGATGTCCCCGGCGACATTGTCCGGATCGGTGTCCGGGGAAGCCTGAATCAAGGCTCCCGGCCCGAACTTGCCCACATTATTCGACGGATCAGGCGGATGGGCATCCGCTCCCACATCCACGTTGACCTTTCCGGGGCTGAGCTGGTGGAGTCCGCCGCCCTCGCCGGCCTGCGGAGCGACCTGAATGCCATTGACACCGGTACGCTGCCTGGAATCTACGGCGACGGCGTTTCCCTGGATGTCTCCCGTGGCAGCGGGGATCGGGCCGGGGGCAACGATCCAGATGGACCCGAGCTTGCACTCATCGAAGGGCTGGCCGACGGGGGCGGGGACGCCGAGGACCTTGCCGAGGAGTTTCCGCTGGTGCCCGTCGGCCGCCTGGAAGAGTTGTGCGGCCGGCCCTTGGAAGAGTATTCGGAAGCGGAACTGCTGACCGCGAGTGACTCCATCTTTGCCCTGCTGGACAGCCCGAAGGCGTTCCCGGGTTCGGACCTGCTGGGCCGCTACAACGACATCGGAGAAGAGCTGCGGCGACGCCAGGAGGATTCCGGCGCAGCACTTCCAGCCTCGGAGGGGCAGGCGGCCAGCTGAGCGCCGCTGGCTGCATGGCGTCACTCAATGGTTACGGGCGCCGTCTTGCGGCGGTAACTTCAGGTGTGCCTACGGTAGAGGCGTGCCGTATGAGGGGGAGGTAAGTCCGCAGGACCGGCCCGGGGTTCCGGGGGCCCGGCTGCTGGCGGAAGGTGCTGCCCTCAAACAGTTTTCCCGGCGCGGGTTCCTGTCGGGAGCCGGTGCGTCGGGACTGCTCGCTGCGGACATGCTGCTGACCCGCCAGGTGCAGTCACAGCGCCGGACCAATAGGATCCTGCCCGTTGATGACGGCTTCGCCGATCTCTACTACCGCGATGCCAGTTGGTTCCTTTTTCCCGGCTATAAGACGAGCTGGGAAGAAGCCCAGTGGATCCTCAACTCCCTCCGCGGCGCGCTGAACAAGCGCGCACGGCTTGCCGCCGTCGGGTATTCCAACCAGGGCCTGGACATTGACGAGATCGTGATTGCGGTCATCGAACATGTCCGGGCGCAGAAGCTCACCAAGTTGTTCTTCTACGGCCACAGCTTCGGCGGGATGGTGGCCACCCAGGTGGCCGCGCGCCTGCGGGAGATCCATGGCGTGGAGGTGCAGTTCATCGTTCTCGATTCCAGCCCCTACAGCAAGCATGACGTCCTGGACCAGAGCTGGTTCGACGGCGTCGTGTTCCTTTATGAGCGCGGTTTCCGGTTCCCGTCCACCCTCCGCGGCGGCTACGAGCTGGGGGAGCGGGTCATCCATAAGGACGAACGGAGCTGGCGCCAGATCCTTGACCAGACCCTGGAACAGCTGTCGCCGATCGCCCCGTCCAGCGTGCTCATCCAGTCCGAGTCGGCGTACATCTACCACTTCGAGGGCAGCCGGTTCGCGGACAAACTGGGCGGCGCCAAGATGGCCTACATCGGCAACCCCAGCGACCGCACCGTCCGGTACCAGACGGCCGTGGAGGCCTGGGCCGTAGCTTTCAAGGCGAACATGGTGTCAAGCTCCCTGCAGACAGAGGGCGCCAGGCCGGCCCATGCGAGCCCGGGCTGGAACCCCGGCGTCTACCGGCCCATCCTGGAAGAACTGCTGGATGAGCACTTCCCGCTGCCGCGCGGCGGCTCCCGGGTGACGGTGTTCTAGATCTGGTTCTTCAGGTCCGCCACGGAGTTCAGGATCTGGTTCGGCCGGAAGGGGTAGGCAGCGATGTCGTCCTTGTGGGTGATGCCGCTGAGGACCAGGACGGTGTGGAGCCCCGCCTCCATGCCCGCGATGATGTCCGTGTCCATCCGGTCCCCGATCATGGCGGTGGTCTCGGAGTGGGCGTCGATCTGGTTCATCGCCGAACGGAACATCATGGGGTTCGGCTTGCCCACGATGTACGGCTCACGTCCGGTGGCCTTGGTGATCAGGGCCGCGATGGCTCCGGTGGCAGGCATGGGGCCGTCTTTGGAAGGGCCGGTTGCGTCCGGGTTGGTGGCGATGAACCGGGCGCCCGCGAGGATCAGGCGGATGGCCATGGTGATGGCTTCAAAAGAGTACGTGCGCGTCTCGCCGAGCACCACGAAGTCCGGGTTCTGGTCCGTGAGGATAAAGCCTGCCTCGTGCAGCGCCGTCGTCAGTCCTGCCTCGCCGATGGTGTAGGCGCGGTTTCCGGATTCCGAGCCCCGCACCTGGTCCTTGAGGAACTGCGCGGTGGCCAGGGCGGAGGTCCAGATGTTCTCCTCGGGGATTTCGAGGCCGGAGGAGCGCAGGCGCGCAGCAAGGTCGCGCGGGGTGAAGATGGAGTTATTGGTCAGCACCAGGAAGCGCTTGGAGGTGTCCACCCAGCGCTGGATAAGCTCAGCGGCGCCGGGGATCGGCTGGTTCTCGTGGACCAGCACGCCGTCCATGTCCGTCAGCCAGCATTCAATCTCCTGGCCGCTGCGGTATACCGCCGGTGATCCTTTGACCTTGTCCTCGTCTGCCATGCCTACCTCCGCGTGTGATGCCTGTGATGAAAGCCCGAAAGGTCCAGTCTAGTGTTGAGGGGTGAACCAAACGCCCGGCATGACGTCCGACCCCCAGCAGCCCGAACCTGAGGAGGCTGCCCCTGAAAAGGCGGAGGTCGGCGTCGGGCCCTGGGAAGGCGAACTGCCCGAAGGCGACCACTGGGACCCCGATCTCCTCGCCGACGGCGACCGCCGCAACGTCCTGGACAAGTACCGCTACTGGAAGCACGAGGCGATTGTGGCGGAGCTGGACTCCAGGCGCCACAACTTCCACGTCGCCATCGAGAACTGGCAGCACGACCTCAACATCGGCACCGTGGTGCGGACGGCCAACGCGTTCCTCGCCAAGGAAGTGCACATCATCGGACGACGCCGGTGGAACCGGCGGGGCGCCATGGTCACCGACCGCTACCAGCACGTCCGGCACCACCCCACTGTGCCGGACTTCGTGGCCTGGGCGCAGGGGGAGGGGCTGGCGATTATCGGGATCGACATTTTCCCGGACTCCGTGCCGCTGGAGACGTATGAATTGCCCAGGGACTGCGTCCTGGTGTTCGGCCAGGAAGGACCCGGGCTGACGCCGGAGGTCCACGAGGCTGCCGTGGCCACCCTGTCCATCGAGCAGTTCGGCTCCACCCGGTCCATCAACGCAGCCTCTGCCGCGGCCATCGCCATGCACGCCTGGGTGCGCCGGCACGTGTTCAACCAGCACGTGTAGCTTGCGCCGGGCTTGCGGGTTTGGGATGCGGGCGTAACCGGGAGCACAGGCTGCACGGAAATGACTAGGATGGTGCTAGCCGTAAGCGGTACTCCAGGGTTACCAACCCAAAGACGAACCTCAGCATAGGAGTCAGCATGCCCATTGCAACCCCAGAGATCTACTCCGAGATGATCGACCGCGCAAAGGCGGGCGGCTTCGCATTCCCGGCCGTGAACGTGACGTCCTCGCAGACGCTGAACGCCGCCCTCCGCGGCTTCGCCGAAGCTGAGTCCGACGGCATCGTCCAGGTTTCCACCGGCGGTGCGGCTTACTGGTCCGGCGCGTCCACCAAGGACATGGTTGCCGGTTCGCTGGGCTTCGCGGCATTCGCCCGCGAAGTGGCGAAGAACTACGGCGTGAACATCGCGCTGCACACCGACCACTGCCCGAAGGACAAGCTGGACGGCTTTGTCCTGCCCCTGCTGGCCGCTTCCGAGGCTGAGGTCAAGGCCGGCCGTAACCCGCTGTTCAACTCGCACATGTGGGACGGCTCCGCCGAGACCCTGCAGGAGAACCTGCGCATCGCCCGCGAGCTGCTGGAGCGAACTGCTGCCGCCAAGATGATCCTCGAGGTGGAGATCGGCACCGTGGGCGGCGAAGAGGACGGTGTTGAGAACGAGATCAACGAAAAGCTCTACACCACCGTCGAGGACGCCCTGGCTACCGTTGAGGCATTGGGTGCCGGCGAGAACGGCCGCTACATCACCGCACTGACCTTCGGCAACGTCCACGGCGTCTACAAGCCCGGCGGCGTCAAGCTCCGCCCGGAGATCCTCAAGGACATCCAGGCCCAGGTGGGCGCCAAGATCGGCAAGGACAACCCGTTCGACCTCGTCTTCCACGGCGGTTCCGGCTCTTCGGACCAGGAAATCGCGGACGCCGTCTCCTACGGCACCATCAAGATGAACATCGACACCGACACCCAGTACGCCTACACGCGTCCCGTGGCACACCACATGTTCAAGAACTACGACGGCGTCCTGAAGGTTGACGGCGAAGTGGGCAACAAGAAGACCTACGATCCCCGCGTCTGGGGCGCAGCCGCCGAGGCAGGACTGGCGGCCCGCGTTGTGGAAGCCACCAAGCAGCTCGGTTCCGCCGGAAAGACCTTCTAGGAATGTCCGATGAGTTCCGTAGGAACCTGATGGGCCCCGAGCCCACGCTCCTGCCTGCCGAGACTGAGGTCTACCAGCAGCTCGAAGCGGGCCAGGAAGCCCTGGACCTGGTGGCCAAGCACCCCACATCCTCGCTGTTGTGGGCAGTGCTGGCGGAAGAGGCCTGGGCAGAAGGACGGACCATCGATTCCTACGCCTACTCGCGCGTGGGCTACCACCGCGGCCTGGACTCGCTGCGCCGCAACGGCTGGCGTGGCGTCGGTCCCATTCCCTGGGAGCACGAACCCAACCGGGGTTTCCTGCGGGCACTGTACTCGCTCGGCCGCGCCTCGGCTGCGATTGGCGAAGCGGAGGAGCCGGAACGGATCGAGAAGTTCCTCAACGATTCCGACCCGGCGGCCAAGGCGGCCATCGAAGGCAAGTAACCCGCGTTTATTAAAGCGCGACGGCGGGCGGTCACCTTTTCGAGAAAAGTGGCCGCCCGCCGTCGTTCGGCTTAAGGGTCCGGAGCCGGATTAGCTTGCCTTTTGCAGCCCTGTCCGCGCCATCGCGTCCGCGTAGGCGACCCGCATGTCCTCGAGGTACTCCTCCTGGCGGGCAGGTGAACCGGCGAAGGCGCGGCCGCTGAGGGAGCGCACCTTGTACGTCTTCAGGCCGCGGCGCCAGAGCAGTGGGACTTCGGTTTTCAGGAGCAGGTTGGCCAGGCGGTTGGCTTCCGTGCCGTGGGCAACGATGACCGACGCGCGGGGAACCACCGCCAGGAACTTCAGCAGCGGCTTAAGGCCTGCCGAGATCTGGTCCGGGGTGAATTTGCCGTTCGCCTCGCCCGGGATGTGCCACGGGTGGACGTTCCACGGCATCACGAACTCGGGACGCAGGCCCAGCTTCCACTGGATACCCAGCATCCGGGTGGCGGCGTCCTCGTCCCCGGGGGTGATGAAACCGGACTTGTCTGCCTCGCCGATGTTCGAGTACAGGCTGATGATGCGGCACTCGTCCACATCGTGCATGGGATCGACGTAGGGCACCACGGTGCCGGGCTTGGCATCCTGCAGGGAATCGCACAGTTCGTTGACGGCAGCAACGTTGGGTTCGTAGCGGCGGCTCAGGAGTTGCTCATGGAAGGATTCGGGTGCCAGGGCTGTCATGAAGTGCTTGATCTCCTGCGGGGATTGATGGTGCTTCCGCCGGCGAAAATGGGCGCACGGTGGCACAGCTCATCAACGGCGGTTAATTGGGGTGGGCCGATTCCTGGTCGGCCTTTACCAGTTTAGCAAGCCCAGGCAAACGAAACGCCGGTCGCTTCGAGCCAATACTCATTGGCAGTTGGCCAAAGCCGCCCGGGATGGCTCCGGACGCCGTTCTTTTCGGAACGTAATAACTGCCTGCAGGATCCAGTCACATCCATTGACAGGATTCATCCAGGTTGGTTGGCTTTTGTCACAGCCCGTGATGGGGGACATGGCGGGCTGGTCGCACTCCACCTGCACCGGAAGAGGTACCGCACCGTGAGAAATACCCTGGCAACTTTCAGGACCCTGGCAGTATCGGGAGCCCTGGCCCTGGCGGCACTAGCTGCGCCCGCACCCGCGCTCGCCGTCGGAGAGGGCCCCAACTATGACGGCAACGGCCAGATCACCACATCGAAGCTTGCCACCTACGACCAGATGGTCTCGTTCCTCAAAGACCAGGACGCCCGCCAGTCCGCCATGGAGCTGGAAGTCATCGGCCAAACGGTGAAAGGCCGGGACATCCACCTGGTCAAGTACATTTCGGACCCGGCCAAGCCCACCATCCTCTACCTGACGCAGCAGCACGGCAACGAGCAGCTCACCACCGAAGGTGCGCTGGAGTTTGTCAAGCACCTTGGCACCGGCAAATCGCAGGATGTCCTGGACGGAGTGAACATCCTCATCGTGCCCATGCTGAACGCGGACGGCGCCATGGGCGATGTGAACTTCCCGCTGGACGACTACCTGGCCAAGGGCGACCGGAACATGACCCGCTACAACGCGGAGGAGGTTGACCTCAACCGGGACCACGTGGCCAAGGTCCAGCCTGAGACCCAGGCGCTGCACAACAACGTGATGCGCAAGTACAACGTGGACTACATGATCGACCTGCACCACCAGGGCACCCGCAGCCAGCGGGACGGTGAACTGGTGTCGGGGTCCATCCTGTACCCCACCACCCCCAACGCTGATCCGGCCGTGGTGGAAAAGTCCAAGCAGCTGGGCGCCGTGGTGTTCCACAACGTTGATTCCACCGGCTGGGGCCACCTGGGCAAGTACGTGGGCGGCAGCGCTGAAACCATCAGCCGCAACGGCATCGCAGTGGAATACGGGATCGCAACACTCCTGTTCGAGATGCGCGGCATGTCCGACCACTACCTGGACGGCTACGCCCTGGGGCTCCGGAGCAACGGCTACCTGATCAAGCAGACCGTGACCACGCTGACCGCCACCGCCGCTGCCATTGCTGACGGTTCAATTGCCGACGCCGACACCTCCTTCTGGGACAGCCTCGCCACCCAGGCCTCCCGCCCGGGAGAAGAAGCAGACGACGAGTAGCAGCCCACGCTGACAGTCCGCCGCGGTCCTTACGCAGGAGCCTTTTACCCTGCAGGAAGGACCGCGGCGGCCAACGAGTGGACAAAGTCCCTCATCGGCTAAACTTGGGTGGTAAGAGCCCCGGAACTCTTGCGTCGCTGCACCGCCCCGCGGACCAGCGAAGGCCGGTACGTTCGGGGCATTCTCATGAACGGCGCTGCGCAGGACCGCCACTCAGTGGCCAACCGGGCAGCCCGAACGAATGGGGGAGGATCCCATGCCAGCAATTGTGATCGTAGGAGCCCAGTGGGGCGACGAAGGAAAAGGCAAGGCCACCGATCTCCTGGGCGGCCGTGTTGACTACGTCGTCAAGCCAAACGGCGGCAACAACGCCGGGCACACCGTCGTCGTAGGCGGTGAAAAGTACGAACTCAAGCTGCTGCCGGCAGGCATTCTCAGCCCCAACGCTGTCCCCATCATCGGTAATGGCTGCGTGGTCAACCTCGAGGCCCTCTTCCAGGAAATTGACGGCCTGCAGGCCCGCGGGGCCGATACCTCCAAGCTCCGCGTCTCGGCCAACGCCCACCTGGTGGCCCCGTACCACCAGGTGCTGGACAAGGTCACCGAACGCTTCCTCGGCAGTCGTGCCATCGGCACCACCGGCCGCGGCATTGGCCCGGCCTATATGGACAAGGTGGCCCGCCTGGGCATCCGCGTGCAGGACGTCTTCGACGAGTCCATCCTCCGCCAGAAGGTGGAAGGGTCGCTGCGCCAAAAGAATGAACTCCTGGTCAAGGTCTACAACCGCCGCGGCGTGGTGGTGGACGAGATCGTGGAGTACTTCCTGTCCTTCGCCGAACGGCTCCGCCCGCTGGTCATCGACAGCACGCTGGTCCTGAATTCGGCCTTGGACGAGGGCAAGGTTGTCCTGATGGAAGGCGGCCAGGCGACGTTCCTGGACGTGGACCACGGGACGTACCCGTTCGTCACCTCCTCCAACCCCACGGCAGGAGGCGCCTCCGTTGGCTCGGGCATCGGGCCTACCCGCATCTCCCGCTCCATCGGCATCATCAAGGCGTACACCACCCGCGTTGGCGCCGGCCCGTTCCCCACGGAACTCTTTGACGAGATGGGCATGTACCTGCAGAAGACGGGCGGCGAGTTCGGCGTCAACACCGGCCGTCCCCGCCGCTGCGGCTGGTACGACGCCGTCCTGGCCCGCCACGCCTCCCGCGTCAACGGCTTCACGGACTACTTTGTCACCAAGCTGGACGTGCTCACAGGCATCGAGCAGATCCCTGTGTGCGTGGCCTACGACGTGGACGGCGTCCGGCACGATGAAATGCCCATGACGCAGACCGAATTCCACCACGCCAAGCCCATCTTCGAGTACTTCGAGGGCTGGACCGAGGACATCACCGGCGCCCGTACGTTGGCTGACCTGCCGGAAAACGCGCGTAACTATGTGCTCGCCCTTGAGAAGCTGTCCGGCACGCGCTTCTCCGCAATCGGCGTGGGACCGGACCGGGACCAGACCATCGTGGTGAACGACCTCATCAACGACTGACCGGGGCAGGAATTACGACGGCGGCGGGCCACCCACACGGGTGCCCGCCGCTTTTGTTTTTCCAAAAGTCCGCCAATTTACACAGGGTTTACGCGGTAGCTCTTGTGGGGCGGGGCACCTGGACGACAGACTTATCAGCACCACGTGATGCGATCACCAATTCGTTCGACCAAACCCGCGGGCACAGGCGCAGCGATGTGCATGGACCGGTTCGTGACAAAGACGTCGCTGGACAGGATCCCGCAAACCGGGAGGATTTATCATGGCCGGAAAGTTCGAAGCTTTTGTTGACTCAGAGTTGTTTTTCAGGTTCAGGCTTCTGGCCCCGGATGGAACGGTGATGGCCGTATCCGGGCCCTTTGAGGACAAGTCCGCCCTCGCGGCCGGAATCTCCGCCGTCCGCGAATGCGCGGGCACCGGACTGGTCACCGATCTTTGCCCTGCCGGGGCGGTCACCAGGCCCGCCCCCGCCGCGGCGCCGGCACCGGTCCCCGCAAAGCCGCAGCCCGACTGCGAAGACCAGCGTGTCCCGGCCAGGACGCACCCTTTTGCCATCGTTCAGGGGTCCCGCCGGCAGGCAAACCCGCCGCGCTGGACCACGGCAGCAGCCCGCTGAACCTGCAGCCGGGCCGCCGTCGAAAAAAGTTCCAAAAGTTTTTTCGGAAACGCGTAACCCTTCCGCCCTTCCGGGCGATTACCTCTATGTAGCGCCGGTCTGGAACTTGTCCCCCATCACGTTCCAGGCCGGCTCTTTCACTTTCCGAGGGCAGGGGCAGCTGCCTTGTGGGACCGGCGGAGTACGCGTGGCGGTCCCGGACGGTGATTACTGAGGGGTAAAGTTGTGCGGGGAACCGGGCCTTACGCAGGCCGGACAGCTTCTCCGCTCACACGAACCCCTTTTTGACTGAAAGCACTACGTCCGTGACTGATGCCCTGACAGACGAGGACCTGCGGGACGGGCCCGCCGGGGCAGCCGTCTTCAGCCTTGTCTACCGGACGTATGCATCCCAGGTCCTGGGCTACCTGACAGCCCGGGGAGTCGAAGATCCGGAGGCGGCCATGCAGGAAGTGTTCCTTTCCATCCTGCCGCGCCTCGACTCTGTGCACGGGGGAGCCGCAGGACTCCGCACATTCATTTTTTCGGTGGCCCACGCCAGGATGGTGGACGACCACCGGCGCCAAAGCCGGATGCCCGCCAAACTGCCGTTTGAGCCGGAGCTGGACCAGCGGGAAGATTCGTCGGCTGAATCAGAAGCCCTTGAGCGTATTTCGCCGCAGGAAGTCCTTGGACTGCTTGATTCCTTGCCGCAGGACCAGCGCGACGTACTGTCCCTCCGCCTTGTGGCCGGACTTACTGTCGAGCAGGCAGCGGACGCCATGGGCAGGAGCGAGGGGTCCGTGAAGCAGCTCCAGCGCCGGGCGCTCCTCAAGCTGCGGGACCTTGCGGAAGTGAAGGAGTACCTGAAGCCATGAAACCACAAGCGCGTCACCTCGCCGCCGTTGCGGAGGAGATGCTCCTCGACGCAGGCCTGGCACAGGACGCGGAACTTCGCCGCGCGCTCCTCGCCATAGGCCAGTTGGCGGACCTGCCTGTGCCGGTTCCATCGGGACGGCTGGCAGCGCTGCTGGGCGCCCCCGTTCATGCGGCACTGGATGATGCCCCCGACCGGCGCCGGGATGACACAGCGGACGGCCCGGGTGACGAGCTCGGCAGGCGCCGCCGGCTCCGTTCACACCGTCCGACGATCGTCGGGTTGGCGCTCGTGGCTGGAATGGGCATGGGTGTGGGTACTGTTGCGGCCAGCCCGGCCGGCTCCGCCCCTGCCGGCAGCCTCTCGATACAGCAGATGCTCAAGGACTGGGCGCCGTCCTGGACCATCCGCACGCCCCAGGCCACCACCTCAGGGTTCCTGCAGAAGGGCAATCACGATGACGGCACCGACGTCCCTGCGCAGCGTGACGCCGGGCTGGCCGGCAACGAAGCCCCGCTGGCCGAGGATTCTCCGCTGGCCCTGCAGTCACAGCGATCCGGGCAGGTTTCCTCGCCTCAATCGCCCGGGCAGGTCCGGAACGGTTCGGGGGTACCTTCCGGCGTTAACGGACCGGGCCTGGCGAAGAAGGAACCGGGGAAGAACGGCGGCGAGGCCGCTCAAAACGGCGGGTCAGATGCTGCTTCGCCGGACAGGGCGGACCCGGGCACCGCACCGGATGCAGGCGAAGAAGAATCCGGGCGCGGGGTTGGCCCTGCATCCGGAATTCTTGCCGAGTCCGGCCAGCTGGCAGCAGCACAGCGAGGCGCTGATTCCACTGTCGCAAAGGTCCTGCCGGGGGCCAAGTGGCTGGAAAAGTTCATTCGCTAAGCGGTCCCTGGTTGGCGGGGTGTTGGCCTTACCGCCTGCTTCTCCGCGTAGGCTGGGCCCATGGGCCACACTAACGATCCCGCAGTCATTGAACGCCTGATGCGCACCAAAGGGCGCTGGGCCATCGTTGGCCTCAGCACCAACGAGTGGCGGGCCGCCTTCGATACCGCGCTGTTCATCAGGGACCGCCTGGGCATGGAAATCATCCCGGTCAACCTCCCCGGAGACGCCGTCCACGGCGAAACCGGGTACCGCAGCCTCCTGGACATTCCGGCGTCAAAGCAGCCCATCGACGTCGTCGACTGCTTTGTTAACTCCCAAAAGGTGGGGGCCGTGGTGGACCAGGCGATCGCGGTGGGAGCAAAAGCAGTGTGGATGCAGCTGGGCGTCATCGACGAGGCTGCGGCGGAGCGGGCCAAGGCGGCGGGACTGGACGTCGTGATGGACAGCTGCCCGGCCCAGCAGGCCTGGAAGTTCAACCTCTGACAGGGGAAACTTTCAGCCCTTCATGAACTCCGGATAGTGCCGCTCGGTGACGTCCGGGTGCGCGCGCATCCTGCCCTTGAGCATATTGAGGCCGAATGACGAAAGCAGGGGATTGGCCGGATCATCGGTGATTCCCCTCGCTGCCGCCTTCAGCTCTGGTGGCAGCGGGACAGGATCGATCACGGCATCAAGCCGCGGCGACCAGAAAAAGGGCACGGAATAGCGGTCCACCCCTGGCGGAGGAGCCTGCACGCGATGGATGGTGGCCGCCAGATACCCTTCCGTGGCCACCTCCAGCATCTCGCCAAGGTTCACCACCAACGCTCCGGGTACCGGCTCCACAGGAACCCATTCGGTGGCTCCGGGCGGCAGGACCTCCAACCCGCCCACGCCGTCCTGGAGCAGCAGGGTGACGAACCCGTAGTCGGCGTGCGAGCCCACGCCCTGGTCGCCGGCGGCCTCCACCACTCCTCCCACGTAGTGCACCAGCTTGCCCATCCATGCCGGCGACCCCTGGAACGGCTCGTCGAAGTAGTCCTCCGGAAGCTGCAGGGAAACGGCGATCGCCCTGAGCAGTTCCATCCCCACACGGGACATCAATTCCGCCCACGCCATGGCGGCGGGCCGGAGTTCGGGAAAGGATTCGTCAGGCCAGAGGTTGGGGCCCTGCAGGAGCCAGTACGGCTGGTCCACCGGATACTCCGCTACCGGCGTCCGTTCGGGCGAGTAGTCGATCTGCTCCCGGGCGTCAGCCTTTCCCTGGGTCACTTCGGTGCCCATCCGCGTGTAGCCGCGGAAATGTGGCGAAAGCCGGTTGTCCAGCTTCATGCGTTCTTCCAGCGGCAAGTCAAAGAACCGCCTGATGACGTCCAGGAGGTGTTCAGCCTGCCCGCTGGCCGCGCCGTAGCCGGTGATCTGGAAGAAGCCCACGTTATGGGTGGCATAACGCAGCTGCTCGATGAAGTCCGGGTGGAATGACCCGTCGGCCTGCCGCGCCGTCGCCAGGTCCAGAACAGGTATGGCCCCCTGATCGTGTGACATCTTCGCAGACTAGCACCGGACGCGATGGCTTTATAGGCTTCCTCCATGGACCCGGACGCTCTGAGGAAAATCTGCCTCTCCTTCCCCGGCGCGTACGAGGATTATCCGTTCGGGCCTGAGACCGCCGTCTTCAAAGTCCGCGCCGATGTTGCCGGCAACGGCCGGAACGGGGGCAAGGTTTTCGCGCTCTCCTCAATGGACACGAAGGACGGGTACGTGAACCTCAAGTGCGAGCCGGGCCTGGCGGTTCAGCTCCGCGCCGCGCACCCTGAAATTAACGGGGCCTGGCACATGAACAAGACCCACTGGAACGGGGTGCAGCTGGACGGGGCATTGCCGGACGGCATGATCAGGGACATGGTGGAGGACTCCTATGACCTGGTGGTGGCAGGCCTCACCAGGAAGCAGCAGGAACAGCTGGGCTGGGCCCGCCTGGACGGCGCGGATGGGCAGTAAGGGCGGGGCGGCCGGAGCGCTCAACTATCCCGGCATCGGAAGCACGGAGCAGGGCACCGCGCCTGCGGGCTACCCCGCCGTGCTGAAGGAGGTCAGGGTGGGCACGGGCCTTGCCGTGTACCGGCGCATTGCGGACGGCATCCTGGGCTGGGAGCTGCAGCGGAGGGCAGGGCTCCGCGTCCGTGCCGATTCCCCCGTGGCGGTGCCCGGGGCGCGGGTGGTGAGCGGCTTCGGCGCCGGGCCCTTCCGGCTGGACGCGCCATGCCAGGTGGTGTGGGTCCGGGCACCGGCCGGGGAGGACATGCCGCAGTCCGCCGGATTCGGGTACGGAACGCTGCCCGGGCATCCGGCAAGGGGCGAGGAATCCTTCGAGGTGGAAATCAGCGCCCGCGGGGAGGTGTTTCTGCGGATCCGGGCGTTCAGCAAACCTGCCAACTGGTTCTACGCGGCCGGCGGCATCGTCACGCGGGCGGCGCAGCGCTATGTCACGTCCCGGTACATTGAAGGGGCACGCACTCTCGCCGCGGAAGGAACACCAACGTGATCTTCATTGTCGTTAAGTTCAAGGTCAAGCCTGAATGGTCCGGGCGGTGGCTCGACCTGGTTGCCGACTTTACCCAAGCCACCAGGGAGGAGCCGGGCAACCTGTGGTTCGACTGGTCCCGCAGCGTGGAGGACCCCAACGAGTTCGTCCTGGTGGAGGCCTTCAAGGACGACGCCGCCGGAGACCACGTCAACAGCCCGCACTTCAAGCAGGCCATGGCGGACATGCCCCAGGCGCTTGCCGAAACACCCCGGATCATCAGCCGCCAGCTCGACGGCGAGGGCTGGGACCAGATGGGCGAGCTCGCCATCTAACCTCCATCGATTGCTCCGTACCTGCCGTTCTGGCACTCCTAAACGGCAGGTACGGAGCACTCGATAGCATGAAGGCATGTGGATCGGCTGGATCGAATTCGACATCCTCCTGGGCGACGTCCAAAGCCTTAAGGAAAAGCGCTCCGTGATCAGGCCGCTGCTCGCCGAGATCAGGAGGCGTTTCGACGTCTCGGTTGCCGAGGTGGGTGATCACGACCAGTACCGGCGCTCCCAGGTGGGCGTCGGCCTGGTGGCAGCAGACCGCGCCCACCTCATTGAGGTGCTGGACGCCGTCGAACGCTTCGTGGCAGCCCGGCCCGAGCTGGAACTGCTCAGTGCCCGGCAGCGTGACCACCACAGCGAGGACTAACCCCATCGACTGCTGAGTACCTGTCGTTTTCACGCGCGAAAACGACAGGTACTCAGCAGTCGATGAGGGGTGTGGATAACTTCTGCGGCCTGTCCCCGATTCTGGTCTCATGGACCGATGAAGACGCCCCGCCCGTTGCCGGACGAACTCCGGACCGGCCCCTTCACCCTTGCAGATGCGGCGCTCGCAGGAGTGTCCCCGCGGCGCTGGCGTCATGGGTCGTTGGTGCGCCATGGCAGGGGCATCCGCATGGAACGCACGACGGCGGCGCTCCCCTTGAGTGCCAGGGTGCGGCCCTTCCTTGAGGTCAATGTGCGATGTGCCGCCTCGCACCTCACTGCGGCGGAGATCCTGGTCCTGCCGCGACGCCGGCAGAAAGGGAATCCGGAAATGTTTCACGTCATCAGGCCGGAGGGTGCGGCCCACCTCAACAGGCCGCATGTCATCGTGCACAGAATGAAGCTTTACAGCGACGAGGTGACGGTAGTCGATGGAATTCCCGTGACCACTCCGGAGCGCACCTGGCTGGACATGGCGGAGATGCTGACGGTGGACGAACTCGTGGTCATGGGGGACAGCTGTGTGCGGGTGCCCAGGCCGGAGCTCGAGGGCCGGGACATGCCGTTGTGTTCCATCGGCGATCTTCAGCGGATGATCAACCGGCACAAAGGCAAGCGGGGACTCCGCAAGGCCAAAGAAGCCATAGAGCTCATCAGGGTGGGCTCGGATTCGCCCCAGGAAACACTGCTTCGGCTGGCCGTAGCACGGGCCGGGCTGCCCGAACCCGAGCTGAACGTTCCCGTCATCTCGGAGGACGGCATGAGGCACCACGAGCCGGATCTCTCCTACCGGAAGTACCGGATCGGGATCGAATACGAGGGCGAACACCACGGCGAAGAGGGACAGATTGTGCGGGACATCGACCGGTCCGAGCGCTACGCAGCCCTGGGCTGGACCGAAGTAAGGATCTCGAAGCGCCACATGTTCAACGATGCGAAACCTGCGGTCGCCAAGATCCGGGCAGCGTTGATCCAGGCCGGCTGGCGTCGAGGCGATTAAAAACGACTGCTCCGTATTTGTCGTTCTGAGGGTTCAAAACGACAAATACGGAGCAATCGATCGGAGGGGAGGGTCAGCCGAAGTACTTCGGCAGGGTCCCCTCGTGGGCTTCACGGAGGGCGTCCAGGGACAGGGACTCCACGCCGTTGATCTCCAGGGTGCCGCTGGCCGCATCCACCACGCCGATACGCGTGTGGGCGAAGCCGCGGGCGGTGCACATGTCCGTGAAGCGGACTTCCTCGGAGCGCGGGACGCCCACAACGGCGCGGCCCTGGGACTCGGAGAAGAGCGCCGTGAACAGGTCCACGCCGTCCCGGTCCAGGACATCCTGCAGCGCGATCCGGGCACCCACGCCGTAGCGCAGTGAGGACTCCACCAGGGCAGCTGCGAGGCCGCCCTCGGAGAGGTCGTGCGCGGAGTCGATCATGCCGTCGCGGGACGCGTTGATCAGGATCTCGCCCAGGGCGCGTTCGGCCTCGAGGTCCACCTTGGGCGGCTGGCCGCCCAGGTGTCCGCGCATGTTGGCCCACTCGGAACCGTCAAGTTCCGCGCCGGTGGTGCCCAGCAGGTAGATCGCCTGGCCATCCTCACGCCAGCCCGACGGCGTGCGGCGGGCGACGTCGTCGAGCTTGCCCAGCACTGCCACCACCGGGGAGGGATGGATGGGCGTGGTGCCCGTCTGGTTGTACAGGGAGACGTTGCCGCCGGTCACCGGGATGCCCAGCACCATGCAGGCGTCGGACAGGCCGCGGATGGCCTCGGCGAGCTGCCACATGACATCCGGGTCCTCGGGGGAACCGAAGTTCAGGCAGTCACTGACAGCCATCGGGACGGCACCCGCGGTGGCAACGTTGCGGTAGGCCTCAGCCAGCGCCAGCTGCGCGCCGTGGTACGGATCGAGGTAGGTGTAGCGGCCGTTGGCGTCGGTGGCCAGGGCAACGCCCAGGCCGGTCTCCTCGTCCACGCGCACCACGCCGGCGTCGTCGGGGAATGCCATGGCGGTGTTGCCGCCCACGTAGCGGTCGTACTGGTTGGTGATCCAGGACTTGGAGCACATGTTCGGGGACGCCACCAGTTCGGTGACGGCCGCGGCCAGCTCAGCGGGGGCAGCCGGGCGTCCTGCGTCCTGAACGGAACCGGTGAAGGTGTCCGCCTGCACGGCGTCCTGCCACTCGGGGCGGGCGAACGGGCGGTCGTAGACCGGGCCGTCGTGCGCCACGGTGCGGGGATCGACGTCGACGATCACCTCGCCTTCCCAGGTGATGATCAGGCGGCCGGTATCGGTCACCTCGCCCAGCCAGGAGTACTCCACGGCCCACTTGTCCATCACGGCCTCGAACGCCTTCACGTTCTCGGGCGTGACCACGGCCATCATGCGTTCCTGCGACTCGGACATCAGGATCTCGCCCGGGGTCAGCGTGGGGTCGCGCAGCAGGACGGAGGTCAGCTCAACCTGCATGCCGCCGTCGCCGTTGGAGGCCAGCTCGGACGTGGCGCAGGAGATACCCGCGGCGCCAAGGTCCTGGATGCCTTCCACCAGCGAGCCCTTGAAGAGCTCCAGGCAGCATTCGATGAGGACCTTCTCGGCGAACGGGTCGCCCACCTGCACTGCGGGGCGCTTGGAGGGCTTGGTGTCGTCGAAGGACTCGGAGGCCAGCACCGAGGCGCCGCCGATGCCGTCGCCGCCGGTGCGCGCACCGAACAGGACCACTTTGTTGCCCTTGCCGGAGGCGTTGGCCAGGCGGATGTCCTCGTGCCGCATGACGCCGACGGCCAGGGCGTTGACCAGCGGGTTGCCCTGGTAGACGGAGTCGAACACCATTTCGCCGCCGATGTTGGGCAGGCCCAGGGAGTTGCCGTAGCCGCCGATGCCGGCCACTGCACCATGCATGACGCGGGCGGTGTCCGGGTGGTCGATGGCGCCGAAGCGCAGCGGGTCCATGACGGCCACGGGGCGGGCACCCATGGAGATGATGTCGCGGACAATGCCGCCAATGCCGGTGGCTGCGCCCTGGTAGGGCTCAACGAACGACGGCGAGTTGTGCGATTCGATCTTGAAGGTCACGGCCCAGCCGTCCCCCAGGTTGGTCACGCCGGCGTTTTCGCCGATGCCCACCAGCATGTCCTTCTTCATTTCCTCGGTGACCTTCTGGCCGAACTGGCGCAGGTGGTTCTTGGAGGACTTGTAGGAGCAGTGCTCGCTCCACATGACGGAGTACATGGCCAGTTCCGCGCCGGTGGGGCGGCGGCCCAGGACCTTGACGATCTCGTCGAACTCGTTCTGCTTCAGGCCCAGCTCGGCCCAGGGCAGCTCCGTGTCCGGCGTCTTCGCGGCGTGCTCGACCGTGTCGATATTGAACTTCTTGGTGGTTTCCGTGGTCACTTGTCGCCTCCCACAATCTTGTTCAGGACGGAGGTGAAGAAACCGAGGCCGTCGGTGTCGGACCCGGCGATACCCGTCTCACGGGACACAACAGTCTCGGGGCCGAAGCCGACCTCCACGGCGTGCTCGGGGTGCGGCATGAGGCCCACCACGTTGCCGGCGGCGTTGGAGATGCCGGCGATGTCGCGGCGTGAGCCGTTCGGGTTGAAGCCCACATAGCGGAACACCACGCGGCCCTCAGCCTCAAGGGCGTCCAGGGTCTTTTCGTCCGCGATGTACTGGCCATCCTGGTTCTTGAGCGGGATGGTGATTTCCTGGCCCGCCTGGTAGTCCAGGGTCCACGCGGTGTTGCTGTTCTCGACGCGCAGCACCTGGTCGCGGCAGAGGAACTTCAGGTGGTCGTTCTTGATCATCGAGCCGGGCAGCAGGTGCGACTCGGTGAGGATCTGGAAGCCGTTGCAGATGCCGAGGACCGGCAGCTTGGCGTCGGAGTTGGCGGCGTCGATGATTCTGGACATCAGCGGCGCGAAGCGGGCAATGGCGCCTGCGCGGAGGTAGTCGCCGTAGGAGAAACCGCCGGGAATCACCACGGCGTCCACGTCACCAAGCTGGGAGTCGCCATGCCAGAGTTCGACGGCGGTGCCGCCGGCCAGGCGGATTGCGCGGGCAGCGTCGCGGTCATCGAGCGTTCCCGGGAAGGTGACGACGCCGATCTTCGCGTCCGCGAGGCGCGCATCTGCGGCGACGGCGGTTGCGCCGCCGATCAGGGGAAGTTCAGTCATGTCAGGCCTCGACGACCTCGACGTTGACGACGTCCTCGATGACGGGGTTGGACAGGAGGGTCTCTGCGGCATTGCGTGCCTGGGCCAGGATTTCCTCGGTCACCTCGCCGTCGACGGTCAGTTCGAACCGCTTGCCCTGGCGGACAGCGCTGAAGCTGGTGAAGCCCAGACGGGGGAGAGCGCCGACGATCGCCTTCCCCTGCGGGTCCAGAATCTCGGGCTTGGGCATGACGTCAACAACGATCCGGGGCATCCGGTAACTCCTGTGCGTGAGCTTGGGTAAGGGCGCAGCGGAGTGGTGCCGTCTCACGCCGTACCGGGGTGTCTGGGACATGCTGTGCCAGGCACTGTTTCCTAGACCTTGTGGACGGGCGCTCCGCGAGCTTGCTAGCCCATTCTACCGGCCGCAGCGCCCCACCCTGTATTCGGGCGATTGACGGTGGTTCCGGGGTTGATTTCGGCGTGACTACAGG
Source organism: Pseudarthrobacter oxydans (assembly GCF_034258515.1). Lineage (NCBI taxonomy): Bacteria > Bacillati > Actinomycetota > Actinomycetes > Micrococcales > Micrococcaceae > Pseudarthrobacter > Pseudarthrobacter oxydans. The sequence continues at coordinate 614,320 of NZ_CP139438.1, forward strand.
TATCGGCGGGAGTTCTGGAGTTGTGCGTCCTGCGTCACTAGGATTGCTGGATGGCTGAGAATTCGAAATCCCTGCTGTTGCCAGTGGTTGCCGCAGCAGTGTTCGCCGGGCTGGGCCGGATGGTGCTCCAGAAGATCAAGGCTGACCGGTTCGCCCGGGAGAACCGGGTGGCAGGTCCCGTGGATGAAAAGACCAGGCAGTGGATCAGCGAGGTGGTCCGCACCCCGCGCCGGTAGCGGGAGGCGTTTGCCATCTGAGAACTTGTAAGGGCGTCTTCGGGGCGCCCTTTTTGATGCTCCGCCGCAGTCTCCTGTCTCCCGTGTGACTGGCCAAAATATTGGTTTTGTGTCCTATGTCATATTCAGCTATCACTCTGTACTCTTTGAACCGACTGGTCTCATGGAATGACAAGATCTGTAATTCCGTGTGCCAAGTCAGTCGTTTCGGGCCCCCAACCGTGGCTGGGCCGGTACATCGTGAAAGGTTTGCACGTGAGATCTACTGGAAAGAGCCCCATCCGGGGCGGGGGATTCCGGAAGGCAGCGGCGCTTGCCGTGGGCTTGCCGCTTCTCCTCACCTCGATGGCCATCAGTCCCGCCACCGCGGCGCCTGCCGGGCTGGATCAGGCAGTCGCTGCCAAGGAAACTGCACCTGCCGAATTCAAGGACGGCCGCTACATTGTGGTCCTGGCGGAAGCAGCGGCCGCCGCCTACGAGGGCGGCACCCCCGGGCTGGGCGCAACTAAGCCCGATAACGGGCGGAAGCTGGACTCCGGCAGCGCCAGCTACAGGGCCTACGACGCACACCTGCGCAAGCAGCAGCGGGAGGTGGCGGCAAGCCAGGGGGTGACCCCGGGAAAGCAGTACACGGCCGCCCTGAACGGCTTCACCGCCGAGCTTACTGCCGCCCAGGCCATGGAACTTTCCAAGGATGAGCGCGTGATGGTGGTTGCGCCCGACGTGGAAAACGCTCCTGACTACACCACCACCGACTTCCTCAAGCTGACGGGCCCCGACGGCGTCTGGGCCAAGCAGTTCGGCGGCGAAGCCAACGCCGGCAAGGGCGTGGTGGTTGGCGTCATCGACTCGGGCTATGCACCGGACAACCCGTTCCTCCAGGGCGAACCGGTCCAGCCCCTGAGCGGCCCGGCCCAGGTGGGCGTACCGTACCGCACCGCGGAAGGCCGGATCGCCATGCTCAAGGCTGACGGCACCACCTTCGAGGGTGAATGCCAAAAGGGCCAGGGCACCGGAGCGTCGTTCGACGGCTCCCTGTGCAACTCCAAGGTCGTTGGCGCGAGGTACTTCGCCGATTCGTTCCTGCAATACGTAGCCCCGCAGAACCGGGCCCCGGAGGAACTCATCTCCCCGGTCGACGTCGGAAGCCACGGAACCCACACGGCCACCACCGCTGCGGGTAACGCGAATGTGGAGCAGGTGATTGACGGCGCAAACTTCGGCAAGAGCTCCGGCGTTGCCCCCGCCGCGAAGGTCTCGGTATACAAAGTCTGCTGGGAGGACACCAACCCGGACACCGGCGGCTGCTATTCCTCCGCTTCCGTGGAGGCGGTGGAGGCCGCAATCAAGGACGGCGTGGATGTCCTGAACTACTCCATTTCCGGCAACAACAACAACACCACCGATCCCGTCGCGTTGGCGTTCCTCAATGCTGCCGCTGCAGGCGTCTTCGTGTCCGCATCAGCCGGCAACTCCGGGCCCACGGTGTCCACGGTCAACCACGCCTCACCCTGGCTGACCACGGTTGCCGCATCCACATTCCCCAGTGACCTGCTGGGCACCGTCAAGGTCTCGGACGGCTCGCTCTACCGCGGAGCTTCGATCATGAAATCCGAGGTTGCGGACAAAGCGGTTATCGTCGCCTCGGCCGCGGCAGCAGCCGGAGCCACCAACGCCAACCTGTGCGCCCCGGGCTCCCTCGACGCGGCCAAGGTTGCAGGCAAAGTGGTGGTCTGCGACCGCGGCGTGGTGGACCGGACGGCCAAGAGCCAGGAAGTCCAGGACAAGGGCGGCGTCGGCATGATCCTGGTGAACCTCACCAGCAGCTCCGAGGATGCGGACAACCATGTGCTCCCCACCGTTCATGTCAACGCACCCAAGAGCCTGGAACTGAAAGCCAAGCTGGAGTCCAACCCCGCCTTGACAGTCAGCCTCGTCAAGGGCGACCTCACGGGCCTGCCGGCGGCGCCTGCGCCCCAGGTCGCCGGGTTCTCCTCCCGTGGACCTACCCTCGCCGCCGGCGGTGACCTGCTGAAGCCGGACATTGCGGCTCCCGGCGTGAACGTCCTTGCCGGTGTCTCCACTATCGGCAACAACGGTGACCAGTTCGGCTTTATGTCCGGAACCTCCATGGCTGCGCCGCACATCGCCGGATTCGGGGCCCTGGTGCTCAGCAAGCAGCCCAAATGGACGCCCGCGATGGTCAAATCGGCCATGATGACCACCGCTTACCCGCTGGTGAAAGCCGACGGTACGCCCAATACGGATCCGTTCCAGGGCGGCGCCGGCCACATCGACTCCACCCGGGTCCTGGATCCGGGCCTGGTCTACAACTCAGGCACCAAGGACTGGCTCGGCTTCCTTAACGGCCAGGGCGTGGACACCGGTGCTCCGCAGGCCGGCTCCATTGCGGCCCGCGACCTGAACGTTCCGTCGATCGCGCTCGGCAGCCTGGTTGGGGAAGTACAGGTCAAGCGACAGCTCACTGCCCTGGTTCCAGGAATCTACCGCCCGGAAGTCAACATGCCGGGATTCAACGTCCAGGTTGAGCCGAACGCACTGAACTTCGCCAAGGCCGGCCAGACCCGCGAGGTCACGCTGACCATCCGGAACGTCAGCGCTCCGGTGGGCAAGTTCAGCAGCGGCACCCTGACCTGGAAGGGCCCGCGTACCGTGAGCTCTCCCATCGCAATCCGGCCTGTTGATGCGCAGATCGCCCCGTCCTTCTCTTTCAGCTCCGCTTCCGGCAGCGGGACCGGCACGATGGAACTGGTGTCCGGTTCGGACAGCCCGATCAACGTCGGGGTGGAAGGGCTTGCTCCGCTGAGCCAAACGGCCATTTCCAAGACTCCCGGCGCGTACGCCCCCCGGAACGACGCCCACAACGCGCTGCTTCAGGTGGCAGTCCCGGAGGGAGCCTCTTTCGCCCGCCTGGGCGTCCAGGCGCAATCGGACGACGTCGACTGGGACATGGTGGTCTACGCACCGAATGCTTCGGGCGGCTTGACGGCCACCCAGGTGGCGACAGCTTCGGCCAGCGAGTTTTTGGACCTTGAATCGCCCCGTGCGGGCACGTACTACGTGGTGGCCAACCTGTACTCCACGCCGGACAATGGACCGGCCACCGCTTCCGTCCAGGCAGTGACCTTCGCGGGCGATGCCGGCAACCTCGCGGTGGACCCGAATCCGATCGTGGCCCCGAACGGCACCGCCACCTCCGCCACGCTTTCCTGGACCGGCCTGTCCGCAGGTGCCTACGTTTCGCGGCTCAGCCTGGGCGGGAACGGCATCAGGACGTGGGTCAACGTCCAGGTGGGCGCCGCGCCCACTGCCCCGGCAGGGGCTCCGCAGGTCGCGGTCGCGGACGCAGTACCAGCGTCATAGGAACCTCCCCTTCTTGTAAGGAAAAACAGGATCCCCGGGCGGTCGAACCGTCCGGGGATCCTGCTTTGTGTGAAGGGCCGTGCCGCATCGGGGTCCTAGGTGTTGCCCCATGCCCCGCCGGCACTGCCCAGCAGCGGTGCCATCGCGTTCCAGCGCGCGATTTCGCAGCCGTCCGTCCGCCTGAAAATGGAACTGACAGGGCGGCCATGGAAAATTCCAGTGACCACGGCGATCTGCGGCCCGCCGTACTGCTGGGTGCACAAGCGTGGTGGTCCGGGCTTGGGAAAAAAGATGTCCTCGCCGTACTTCTCCACGGCTGCGAGGGCAGCTTCGGGGTCCGGCAGCGTGCTCCCGGGCTGGTTACGTCCGTCGTCGGCTATGAGCCGAAATACGTGCTCGACGGCGGCCGGATCCTCCTTGAGCCTGACAGTGAGATCGATCATGCGGTCACGCCGGGAACGGTCGGGGACAGTGCGTCCAGCGCAACGGCCAGCCTCTCGCGTAGGGCTGCTGCCTCGGTGGCGAAGGAGCGCTGGTGCTCCACGTAGGCTGCCTTCCCCTGGGGCGTCTCGATGGGAATGGCCGGATAGCCCCACCCCGCCAGGTCGTAGGGAGAAGCCTGCATGTCCATGGCGCGGATCCGCCAGGACAGCTCGAAGCATTCCATCACCAGTTCGCTGGACAGGGCCGGCAGCAGCTTGTAGGCCCACTTGTACAGGTCCATGTTGGCGTGGAGGCAGCCCGGCTGTTCCTGGTGGCGCTGGCTGTCCCGGCTCGGCGCAAACTCATTCAGCGGAACGGCGTCCGGCGTATAAAAGCGGAAGGCATCGAAGTGCGTGCAGCGGATCCTGTTGTCCTCCACCACCTTGTCAGTGCCTGCCGAACCCAGCCGCAGCTGGAGGTATTCATGGCGCAGGTCGAACTTGTCCTGGCGGTAGACCATCGCCCATTCGTGCAGGCCAAAGCAGCCGAACTGGGCCGGGCGTGCGGCGGTCCCCCGCACGATGATGCCGGCAAAGGCAACAGCCTCGCTGCGTTCGGCAAGAAAGGCGTCCCGGTCAAAGGTGACCGCGGTGCTTCCTTCCGGCAGCCCCAGGAAGGCAAGCTCGCCGTCGTCGAGCGTCCTGTAGTGCTTCCAGGCCGTACGTGCGGCCGCTGCCCTGCCCGCCAGGACGTACCCGGCGCCGGGGTGCCAGCGCCGCAGCTGGCCCGGTTTCTGGGTGTAGTAGGTGAACAGGAAGTCTTCCACCGGGTGCTTCTTGCCCGCAGACCTGCGGGCAAGGTAGGGGTCGGCGTAGCGGCTGACGCGCTGGTGGTGGGCCTCCTCCAGCGGCCGCCAAACATCCGCCGCCAGAAGCTTAAGCTCCACCGGCGGCACCCAGGACATCCTTCGCAGCGTCCCAGGCGCTGATTTCGCATCCGTTGGTGCGGGAGAAGGCAGCGTCTACCGGCACGCCGTCCACAACACCAGTCACGGTGGCTTTCTGCGGGCCGCCGTACTGTTCAGTGCAGGCCTGGTCCGTTGCCGGAGCGGAGGGGTTTAACAGCCCGGCGTTTTCCTTCAGCGCAGCGCAGGCCGCATCAGCGGCCGGGTGGACGCTTTCAGCAGCAGGGACACCGTCGGCGCAGACCAGGGTGTAGCTGATCTCCGGTTCCCCCTCGGCTGGAACGACGATGATGGCAAGTTCGGCGTTACCCTTGCCCGGTCCTGACGGCGCCGGCGAAGGCTCGGGAGCCGGGGCAGGGACGGAGGTCTCGGCGTCGGCAGACGGGCTGCCGGACGGCTGCGGGGAACTGGTGGCGGAGGAAGAGGGAGATGCGGAGGGTCCGCCGGTCGGGGTGCTGCCGCCCTGGCCCGGGGAACAGGCCGGGAGCAGCGCCGCTGCCAAGAGCAAGGCAAGCGACTGGACCTGAATTCTGCGGGTGGAGAACATTCCTGCGGGCCTCGCCCCTGTGGAGATCATCGTGCTGGACATCATGCTCGTGGGCGTCCTGTCCCGGGATCGCGGCCTTCCCTTCATGCCGCTATTCTACTGCCGGTCCTGCATCTGGCCGGTGTTGGAGGTGGCCGCAATGAGCCCCATCATGGCCGCATGCAGTTCGCCGACCTGGTCCCTGCTCAACCCCAGCCGTTCCATCATGGTCCCAGGAACATTAAGCGCCTCCTGCCGGAGCGCGGCGCCTTCGGGGGTCAACTCGACGGCAAGGGCGCGCTCATTTCCGTCTGCCCGCCGTCGCGTAATCAGGCCCGCGGCCTCAAGCCTGCGGAGGAGCGGGGAGATGGTGGCCGGTTCCTGGGCGAGGGCCTCGCTGATATTCCGGACAGTCCGGGGGCTCGCTTCCCACAGGCACAGCATCACCAGGTACTGGGGGTGGGTCAGGTTCAGCTTCTCCAGCACCGGCCGGTAGGCGCCCACAACGCTTCGCGCCGCCACCGTCAGGGCGAAACACAACTGGTGTTCCAGAAGCAGGTCCTCGTCCTGCCCCTGGTCACTGTCCGTTGCCGTTGTCATGGATCCTCCGATTGTTAGTGCACTAATTATTAGCGTACACTTTCAGCGGTAGGCATGTCAGGTAAGGAGCCAGTTTCATGGGTAAGGGCAACTCAGCAGGCAAGGAAAACGCTTCGCAGCGCTTCATGCGGGCCACCGGCAGGCTCCGGGCCATCTTCGGCCCCGCGAACCGCTCATCCCTGGGCCACGCCATGACGGATGAAAACCGCAGGCTGCTGGCCCAGCGGGAGGCTGAGACCCAGCAGTGGGAGACCGTGAAGCGGCCGGACGGCAGCACCTACGTGGTCCCCAGGAATCCAGAGGACAAATCCCTTCGCTGACCCCGGCAATGCTGTCCGGGCCGGGAGCCTTTTCCGGCCCGCAGGCATAAAATAAGGGCACTGGCTCCTGCCGGCAGGAGCGCTTTCCCCGATGTCCGGGAAGGGGGTGGAAACAGTGGCACATGTACTCAGTGGTTTCATGAATCTCACCGAGAGGCTGCGGTTCGTCTTTGGCCCGGCCACGCGGCTGGACCCGGATACGCCTGTGGTCCACAAGCATGACGCTTTCGAACAAGCCTCGGAGGAGGACCTCTCGCACTTCGTCGTGGAAACCGATTCGACCGGCCATCACTACGCTGTGCGCCGGGAAGACCTCGAGAAGGAAAGCTGAACCGCCGGCTCAGCCGGGGCATCCCAAACGCAGGAAAGCCGGGCTTCCTCCGAATATCGGAAGGAGCCCGGCTTTCCCGCGCCTGCGGCGGCCCGGCTTGGGGCTGGCTTGCCGGCCGTACTAGCGGCCGGTGCCGCCATAGACCGTCGCTTCGTTTTCGCTGTCCAGGTCAAAGGCCTTGTGGATGACGCGCACAGCCTCGTCCAGGAGATCCGCGTGGGTCACAACGGAGATGCGGATCTCGGAGGTGGAGATCATGTTGATGTTGATACCGGCGTCGGAGAGCGCTTTGAAGAACGTTGCCGAGACGCCGGGGTGCGAGCGCATGCCTGCACCGATGAGCGACAGCTTGCCGATCTGCTCGTTGTACTCGATGCTCTCGAAGCCGATCTGGTCCTGCGCCGCATGGAGGGCCGCCAGCGCGTCGGCGCCTTCCACGATGGGGAGGGTGAACGAGATATCCGTCCGGCCCGTGCCGTGGGTGGAGACGTTCTGCACGATCATGTCGATGTTCGAGTGGGCGTCGGCGATGACCTGGAAGATCGCTGCCGCCTTGCCCGGAATGTCCGGAACGCCAACAACCGTGACCTTGGCTTCGGAACGGTCGTGCGCGACGCCGGAGATGATTGGCTGCTCCAAGGCAACTCCCTCTTGTGTGGTGATCTTGTCTTCGGCGCTGGGGATGACCCAGGTGCCTTCGTGCTGGCTGAATGAGGAACGGACGTGCAGGGGAACGCCGAACCTGCGGGCATACTCCACGCAGCGCAGGTGGAGGATCTTGGCGCCGGACGCTGCGAGCTCCAGCATTTCCTCACTGGAGATCCGCTCGATTTTCTGGGCGGAGGGAACTACTCGGGGATCGGCGGTGTAGATGCCGTCCACGTCCGTGTAGATCTCGCACACGTCCGCCTCGAGGGCCGCCGCCAGCGCCACGGCGGTGGTGTCTGACCCGCCCCGGCCGAGGGTGGTGATCTCGTTGGTGGCCCGGCTCATGCCCTGGAATCCGGCCACAATGGCGATGTTGCCCTTGTCCAGCGCCGTCCGGATCCGGTGGGGATCCACATCGATGATCCGGGCCTTGCCGTGGATGCCGTCAGTGATCATGCCGGCCTGGGAACCGGTGAAGGACTGGGCGGAGGCGCCCAGTTTATTGATGGCCATGGCCAGCAGCGCCATGGAGATGCGCTCGCCGGCGGACAGCAGCATGTCCATTTCGCGGGCCGGGGCGGAGTCTGTCACCTGGGCGGCGAGGTCCAGGAGTTCGTCCGTGGTGTCACCCATGGCGGAGACGACGACAACCACCTCGTTGCCGGCGGCCTGGGCGTCCACCACGCGTTTGGCAACCCGCTTGATTCCGTCCGCGTCCGCCACGGAGGATCCGCCGAACTTCTGCACGATGAGCTGCTTTGTCACCGCACGGCCGGTGGGTAGCCCCTGCGGCTGCGTTGCGTTGTGCACTTCGGTAGTGGGCGTACTCATGCGCGTACCTTCACTGGATCGGTAGGAGTTTGGAGGCCAGGCAGCCTGACGCCTGGTCGGCGCGACTTCTCCCCACAGTTTATCGCCGCCCGCTGCCGGGGGTTGAATTGTGACCATTTCCGGCCGGCTAAGCAGCCCCGGGAGGGCAGGGACGGCGTAGGCTCAGAGCGTCAGAATGCAATGACTGTGGGGGCAGGTGCAGATAGATGGCAATGATTTCTGAGGTACCGGGAGATTCGGGCGGGCCGGTGTCCGACGACGGAATATCGGCACGGGGTGTCAGCCGAAGCTTCGGCGCGGTGCGCGCCGTCGAGCACATGGACTTCAATGCTCCGGCAGGGAAGGTGACCGCCCTGATCGGCCCCAACGGCGCCGGCAAAACGACGCTCCTGCTGATGCTTGCATCGCTGCTGGCGCCGGATGAGGGGACCATCAGCGTGGCAGGCCTGGATCCACTCCGCCACCGCGCGCAGGTCAGAAGGCGCCTGGGCTGGATGCCCGATACGTTGGGCGTGTGGGAGTCTTTGACCGCCCGGGAGATCCTGACCCAGATGGCCCGTTTCTACCGGCTGCCGGCCGAAGGCCTCGGGCAACGGGTGGCCACCATGCTGGAAAGGGTGCGGCTGGACGATCTCGCGGACCAGCCGGCACGGGTGTTGTCCCGCGGGCAGCAGCAGCGGCTGAGCCTCGCCAGGGCACTCATCCACGACCCTTCCGTCCTGCTCCTTGACGAGCCCGCCTCGGGCCTGGACCCGGGCTCGCGGGTGGAGCTTCGCACTATGCTGCGGCAGCTGGCGGCGGAGGGCAAAGCCGTGGTCGTTTCATCCCACGTCCTCGCTGAACTTGACGAGATCGCCGACGGCGCAGTGTTCGTCAACAAGGGCCGCACAGTCCGCCAGCAGACCACGGCGGAAGCAGCCGCCGCGGGCCGGCGGTACGCGATTTCCGGATCGGATCCGGCAGCACTGGCCGCAGGGCTAACGGGGCTGGGAATGGCGTTCCGCGTCGAGGATGGCCGCCGTCCGGGCGTGAGCCTGGTGCTGAATAACGACGGCGATGCGGAGCGCCTCCTGCGGGACCTGGTGCTGGCCGGCGTCGGAATCATTTCCTTTGCCCCCGCCAGCGGGGCCCTTGAAGAGACCTACATGAACCTCGAGGGCGAGCGGCAGTGAGCCAGGCAACCGACAACAGGCAGGACACCTCCGGAAGCGGCGCATCAGCCGCCTATCTTGCGGGAATCAGGAATGTGGTGGTCCTGGAACTGAAGCAGCGCCTGCGTTCGCGCGGCTGGTACATCATGCTGGCCATCTGGTTTGTCCTGACCGGTGTGGTCACGCTGCTGACGTGGGCCAGTTGGAACGCTTCCCAGGCTGCCCAGCGGGCGTATGGAGGCTATGTTCCGCCGGAGCAAGCCGGCCCGGGTTCCATGATCTTTGAAGTGGTGCTGGCATTTGTCTTGTTGTTCGCATTGCTGGTGGCGCCCGCCTTGTCCGCCAATGCCATCACCGGGGACCGGGCGGGCGGCACCCTGGCGATCCTGCAGGTCACCCTGCTCGAACCCGGCCAGATCCTGTGGGGGAAGTTTTTTGCCGCCTGGCTGGCAGCCCTTGCCTTCCTGGTGGCCAGCGCGCCGTTCCTGGTCATCGGTGTGGCTCTTGGGGGAATGACGCCGGGTCACGTGCTGGTGGCACTGCTGATGCTGGCCGTTGAAGTGGGTATCGTATGCGCCCTGGGCGTAGGGATTTCAGCTCTGGCCGGGCGGCCCTTGTTCTCCATCGTGGTGACTTACCTGGCGGTGGCCGGGCTGGTTTTCGGCACGCTGATTTCCTTCGGGCTTGGCACAGGCCTGGCCCAGGGCACCGTCATGGCCAACAACCCGCAGTACCGCCAGTACGCACCCCTGGAGTCCGGGCCGTTTGGGCCGGAGTACACCTGCTCGGGCCCGCTCCGGGAACAGCCTGCCCTCCGTACCGAGCGGGTTGCCTGGCTGCTGGGCATGAACCCCTTTGTGGTGGTGGCCGATGCCATCCCCTACCGCGACCGCACAGCGCAGACGGGTTTCGCCTCCGTCGGGACCATCGAAGGAATCAGCCAGGGCGCCCGGCAGGCCATGGCCGGCCCGGACGGCACCGTCCCGTGCGCCAACGGACTGGTCCAGCCGCCATACCTGGGGCAGAAAACACCGCTGTGGCCGCTTGGGCTGGGGCTTCAGCTGGTGCTGTCCACCCTGCTGATGTGGCTGGGCTGGCGGGCGCTCCGGACGCCAGCGCACAAGCTGGCCAGGGGCGTGCGCATCGCCTAGTCCGGCTCTGGACAGCGCTGGCGTGTTGGGCAACGATAGGACCCAGCCGGCACGTTCGCCGGTCTGAGCCGGGGCTGGGGCCTGTCCGTGGAAAGGCGGGGCTTCCCCATGGCCGACGACGACCAGCCTGCTGTGCATCCAGCCCCCGAACCCTTTTACGAACCGATAGGCGCGAACCCCGGCGGTACGGGCAGCCCCAGCTGGGAGGATGACGACGACGGCGGCCGGGAACAGGTGCGCGGCGGCCGGCCGGGCATGCAGCCGGCGTTGGCTGATGTGGTCCGCAGCATCCGTACCGCCAGGTTCTGGGCGCAGGCGGGCGGCGCTGTCGGAGGAACCTGGGCTGCTGCCGCCGCCGCCGTAGTGATGTTTGCGTCGCTGGGACAGGGGAGTGGCGGGTACAACGCCCCGATGCTGGTGTACGCGCTCGCCGCAACCCTCGTGCCGTCCGTCGCGGCCTTTCTCGCGGTGGCCTGGGGCATGCAGTGCCATGGACAAGCTGCCGCAGCCCGGGAGCCGGCCGTGGGCGGCAGGATCCTCCCGGCGTTGCTGGCCACCACATTCCGTGGGCTCGTCCTGGCCGCCCTAACGTTCTGCGTACTGATGCTGCAGTCGCTGGCGGCCGGTGGATCAGGCGCTGTGGCGGCAGCTGCTGCCGGGGTCACCGCTGTTGAGGGCGCCGTTTTCGGCGCCGTTGGAGTGGGGGTGGCGGCTGCGGTTCGGAAATCGGGACCGGCCCGTGTGGCGGGCTGGGTATTAGCGGGAATCCTGGTGGCTGGCTCGGCCGGTGCTGCTGCCGCCCTGGTGCCGTTGGTCCGGGCGGTGGAACCAGTAACCGTCGCTATGAATGTGCAGTGGGGGCCCGCCGGCACACGCCAGGCCTACGAGTGCTCGGGAGTCCCGGCCGGCGTAGCCGAGGTCTACCATACCGAGCGCATCATGTGGCTGGCCGCCATCAGCCCGTCGGTGGTTTTCCTGGCGCTGGGCGCTGACACCGATCCGGCCGGGGCTGTCCTGGGATGGGTGCCGGCAGCCATTCAGGAAGCAGGGGACGGCACCCAGGTCCCCTGTGTGAACGGGGAACCGCTGACCAGGGATTCGGCCCGGATACCGCTGCCTGTGGTGGGAATTGCCGGCCAGGCCATAGTGGCTGGAGCGCTGCTGGCCGCCGGAAACAGGGCGGCTGTTTCGCGCCGGCGTCCGCGGCCCTGACGCAGGCCGCGCGTGTGCCTCGTGCCGCGCTTACCCGGCCCAGGTCAGGTGAGGGCGTTCCGGCGGCCCTCGAACGCCCTGCCAAGGGTGACCTCATCCGCGTATTCCAGGTCGCCGCCCACCGGCAGCCCGGAGGCCAGCCGGGTCACGGTGATGCCGATTGTCTTGAGCATACGGGCCAGGTAGGTGGCAGTGGCCTCGCCCTCAAGGTTGGGGTCGGTGGCGATAATGACTTCCTGGATGGCGCCGTCATTGAGCCGGGTCAGCAGCTCGCGGATGCGGAGCTGCTCGGGTCCGATGCCCGCAATGGGGTTAATGGCGCCGCCCAGCACGTGGTAGCGGCCCCGGAACGACCGCGTGCGTTCCACGGCCAGGACATCCTTTGATTCCTCTACAACGCAGATCACCGCCGGATCCCGGCGCGGGTCACGGCAGATGTTGCACAGTTCCTGCTCTGTGACGTTGCCGCAGACGGTGCAGAACTTGACCCGTTCCTTGACAGTCGTGATCGCTTCAACCAGGCGCTTCATGTCCTGGGGATCAGCTTCGAGGATGTGGAACGCAAGCCGCTGGGCGGATTTGGGGCCCACCCCCGGAAGGCGTCCGAGCTCATCAATCAGCTCCTGGACAGCACCTTCGTACACGTTTTCCCCTTAATTTGGGATGGATTGCGGGCAGGGCAAAGACTTAGGGCGGGGCCCCGTTTGACCGGGCAACCGTCAATATCGCGGCGTGATGGGACTTCCGTCGGGGGAGCGCTCCTCAATCAGCTTCCCGCCCAGAATACGCTCCACCGCGGCACGTCCGAACACGCCGGACTCTTCGATCGTCTCATCATCTGCGCTCGGGATGTCCTGGACATAGGTGGCAGCAGCTGCCACGGCACGGGCCGGGGCCTTGGCGCGGCCGGCTTCCGCTTCAGGGCTGTTGGAAAGTCGCTGGTAAAGGCTTTGCCGTGCCTGGGCTGCGGCAGCCGAGGACGGCTGAGGAGCCTTGGCCGGGACAGCCTGGGTTGGAGCGGCTGCGGGAGCCGGGGAAGCTGACGCCATGGCGTACTCCGGCGCCCGCGCGGTGTCCGGTGAGGAACTGCCCCCGCCCGGTTCGTCCGTTCCAAACCGTCCGGCGCCTGGAGATGGTGAAGACGGAGCCAGGCCCCAGTCCGGCTCCGGGCTGGCGCCGGCCCTCGTGACGGGGATTGAGGGTGGCACCTGGGCGGTGGCGGGCTCGTAGCGCGGTGTGGCAACCGGCCCGGTTGGTGCCTCGTCCGGCGCCGCCGGGGAGGCTGCCCTGCCCACGTTGCTTTCTTCGCCGACCACCCAGATCCCGGGAGCCTGTTCCACGGCGCGGGTCCAAGGATCATGCGGTGGTGCAGCCGTGCTGGCGGCAGCATCAGGCCCGTGAGGCTGGACGCCCGGGACGTCAACGGGGCCGGAGGTGGCCGGCGACGGCCCCTTTACACCGGAACCGGTGCCGGGGGTGCCCGACGGGCCTGAAGCGGCCGGCACTCCCGAGGGCCGGGACCGGTTGGACGGGGCCCAGTCCAGGGGAGGTTCTTCGTCCAGAGGCGGAGCGTCCTCGTCCCTGGCCGGACCCCAGTCGTCGTCGGAATATGAATAGTCTTCCTCCACGGCGGCGCGGGGCACCGAAACCGGGGCGGAGCCTTCGCCGGCCGCGACCTGCGCAGCGGGTTGTCCGGATGCGGGCCGCACGGCGCCGCTTCCGGGAAGCGGGGCCGAAAGTGCCGCGGCTGCTGCCTGGGGCGCCACGCCTTCCGGCGCAACGCCGTCGGCCTGGCCCGGATCAGCCGGCCCCTGCCCAGGACGTGCCTTTTGCTGGTGTTTTGCGTCCGGCACAGACTGCTGCGGGCTCGCGGAAACGGGCCCGCCTGGGGGGCCCGGCTGCCGTGCGGCATCGCTGCCCGTCGGGGCAGAAGCCGGTGCCAGCCCCCAAGCGACGTCAGCCGAAGTTGTCGCCGCCACCCGGCTGGCGGGCACTTTTGGGTTTGGGTCAGAGCTCGCCTGCGTGCCGCCACCGGCCGACGCAGTGATTTGGCAGTCGATGCCTACGGTCTTGTGGATGGCCTGGCGCAGATTCTCCGAATGGTCCGCCCGGCCGAAGGCTCCGGCAAGTCCGGACGTGGTGAATGCAAGGGTGAGGCTGTGGCCGTCGAAGGCAGCAACCTGGGCATTGGGTTCAACGAGCGCCCAGGTGCTGCGCTTGATTTTGGACAGGGTCTGCAGGACGTCGGGCCAGGCGCGGCGCAAGACCTCCACGTCCCCCATGGGTCCGGGCGCAGCAGCGGGCGCCGGCGGCGCGGACGACGTCTCCGCCTGGCCGGTAGACGGGGATTCTTTGGGCTCGGAGGCGGGCGTCTTGCCGGAAGCCTGCGCCGGGCCGGAACCCGGAGTCTGCATGGCACCTTGCGCCGGGCCGGACGCAGCGTCCGGCCCCACCTGGGGCTGCGGCGAGGCAAAGCCCGGGTCGCGTCCGGCTGGACGATCCGAAGAGGCGGGCGACGGGAGGTTCCCGGCCGAATCTTCTACCGGCCAGTCGCTGGTGCTGACCCGCGGGGCGGTCAAGGGAGAGCGTGGTCCGCCGACCGCAGGGGAAGCCTCCCCGACGGAGCCCGCTCCGGCAGCTGCCGGCGGGGCCGGGGCGCTGGGCGCCGGGCCCGCAACGGCCGGAGCTGCGGGCGCCGCTTTCGCGGCATCCCGAGCCGGACCATTGGCACCGGCGGCGCCAGTTGAAGATTCAGGAGCAGAGGGCCTTGTTTCCGGGGCAGGGGCATTGGACGCCGGGGGAGCGGCAGGGGCGGCGGCCGGTGTGGAGCCGTCCGCAATTGACCCTGCGGGAGCACCGACGTCGTTCCCGGCGTAGTTCAGCCTGCGCTCCACGCGGTCTATCCGGGCGGCCATGCCGCGCTCGTTTTGCTCCGAGCTGGGCAAAAGGATCCGGGCGCACAGCAGCTCAAGGTGCAGCCGCGGGGAGGTGGCGCCGGTCATCTCGGTCAACGCGGTGTTGGTGACGTCCGCGGCGCGAGACAGCTCGGCCGCCCCCAGGTTGTGGGCCTGGTTCTTCAGGCGGGCAATCTGGTCCGCGGGCATGCCGCGGAGAATGGTCTGGGCGCTTTCAGGCATCGCCTGGACGATGATGAGGTCGCGGAACCGCTCCAACAGGTCCTCAACGAAGCGGCGGGGATCATGGCCGGTTTGGATCACCCGGTCCACGGCACGGAAAACGGTAGCGGAATCAGAAGCGGCAACGGCCTCGACCACGTCGTCGAGCAGTGAAGCGTGGGTGTATCCGAGCAGCGCCACGGCAAGTTCGTAGTCCAGGCCGTTCGGCCCGGCGCCCGCCATCAGCTGGTCCAGGACGGAGAGCGAATCACGGACGGAGCCGCCGCCGGCACGGATCACCAGGGACAGGACGCCGGGGGCCACCGGGACGTTCTCCTGGCTGCACAGGAGCTCCAAGTAGGCCATCAGCGGTTCCGGCGGCACCAGCCGGAACGGGTAGTGGTGGGTGCGGGAGCGGATGGTGCCGATGACCTTGTCCGGTTCCGTGGTGGCGAAGATGAACTTGATGTGTTCGGGTGGTTCTTCCACGATCTTCAGCAGAGCGTTGAAGCCTGCGGACGTGACCATGTGGGCCTCGTCAATGATGAAGATCTTGTAGCGGTCCCGTACAGGTGCATAGGTGGCCCGCTCACGGAGGTCCCGGGCATCGTCGACGCCGCCGTGGCTGGCGGCGTCAATCTCTATGACATCCAGCGAACCGGAGCCGCCGCGGGCCAGCTCAACGCAGCTGGGGCACGTGCCGCAGGGGGTGTCAGTGGGGCCCTGGGCGCAATTGAGGCAGCGCGCCAGGATCCGGGCCGAGGTGGTCTTGCCGCAGCCCCTGGGGCCGGAGAAGAGGTAGGCGTGGTTGACCCGGTTTTTCCTCAAAGCCGTCATCAGCGGCTCGGTGACATGCTCCTGCCCGATAACGTCAGCAAACGAATCCGGACGGTATCTGCGGTAGAGGGCGGTAGTAACTGTCACAGAGAAAACCCTACCAATCCGGGCCGACATCCTGCCGCCCTGTGGGGGAATAGTAAAGACCCCCCATGCACCCGCCAGAGCCCATTTACCCTTGCTACCTTCCGGTCCTGGGGGAGTTCAACAGGATGACGCCACATGAGGGGCCGTCAGACACTTTACCTGAACTTCCGGCCCGACTCGAATCGGCCTTCGATCAGCGCCAGCCCTCCACCGGCCAGCTCATAAAGGCTGGTTCCTCATAGGGATGCGCAGCCCGCAGCGCTGCAACGACAGCGCCCAGCAATGCCTGGTCAACCACGCATTCAATCTTGTCCTCGGCCGCCTCCTCCGGTTTCCCCACCTGCCCAAGGTACGGTTCGGAGCCTTCCAGGGGAGTAAAACGGCCCGTCCCGGACATGATGAACGAACAGTGCGAGTAATTGCCGATCCTGCCGGCTCCGGCGTCACCGATCGCCGCAAGGACCCGTTCCGTGTGGGAACGGGGGACGTAGACCACCAGCGCATGCAGCTTATTCATGGTTTCCATCGTGCCCGAATGCAGCCGGCAAACGGACAACACCCGCCCGGGGAATCATGTCAAGATGCCCGCCTAGGTTGGTTCGTGGAATCATTTGGTTTTGCCCGGATGGCGGGTTGGGGTTTGGTGCCTTGTTTCGCGGTTGTCAGGGTTAGCAGTTCGGCGCTAAGTGCCTGGATCTGACGTTGGATGGCGGCCGGGTTCAGGGGCTTGTTTTCCCGCCGTAGTCGGGTCTTCACGTCCCGGGAGACGGTGCCGGTGTCGGCCAGGACGCGTTGGAACGGAGTCGCTGGCCGGTCGTATGTCTTGCTGGTCTTCGCACCGGTGCGGACCTTTGCCAGGAGCTTTTGCTGCGGCCCGAAATGATTCGTCAGCAGCCGCTGGCGCGCCCAGATCCGGTTCAGCAGTTCGAGCTCGGCGGCGGTGTCGTAGCGGTGGTAGCCGACGGTCTGGCGGACGATGTGCCAGTTTTTCTGTTCCACATGCGCGCCGTCGTTCTTGTTCCCGGAGCGGGACCGGGTGAACGTCAGGTTCTCCTGTTCGCACCAGGTCAGCAGCTCCCAGTTGATGAACTCCGCGCCGTTGTCCGAATCGATGCCGAGGATGGGGAACGGGAACGCGGCGGTCGCGTCTTTGATGGCGGCAAAGACCCATTTCTGGGCTTTGTTCCTGACCGAGCGCGTTCGGTCCAGCCGGTGGCGATGTCGGTGATATCCAGCGTGAAGCAGAATTCGCCCCGGCTGTTGCCGCCTTCGTGGCCGACCAGATCGATCTCGACGAACCCCGGCACCGCGTCGTTCCATTCGGCCCAGGTCCGCATCGGGATGGAGTCTTTCAGCAGTGTCCCCGGCTTGGTGTGGGACCGGCCCCGGGGATCGAGTTTTGCCCGGTCCGCCTTGAGCCGGCGGTCAATTGTCGCCGGTGCGATGTGCAGCAACTGCGCCGCCGTAGCGTCGTCGATCTGCAGCTCCTTGAACCGGCGCAGGCGTGGCACCAGGTCCGGCAGCGCGGCCGCGAGCAACCGCCCGCACGGGGTCCCCTGCACCGCCCAGCAGAACCGAAGCGCCTCGATCACCGGCTCCCCGTAGAGCGGAGCCCGCGGCGCCCGGGGCCGGACGGGCTTGAGCACCAGCGCCAGTCGCAGCGCTTTCCGGGCATGGTCCCGGTGCCAGCCCGTCATTGCGCACAACTCGTCAAGAACCTGCTTCTTCCCGGCCCGGTCCGAGCGGGCATAACGGGTGGCAATCGCCTTGGTGACAGCCCTGCGTTCACTCATCGAAAGCTCCATGGCTCACACTGCCGAAGCGGCGGGCGCCACCACGGCGGACACGCCGCTACGCGGGCATTCTCAGATGATTCTTCGAATACCGCTACGCGGGCATCTTTGATGAGTCAACGCGACCCGTTGCTTATCCCGGCAACTCCCCTGAATATGGGTACATACACCGATTGGGGCAATCTCCAGATTGTGAGGTGCGTGGCCTGGCTGAACGGGCCGGACCCGGCAGCTCAACGGTGTCCGGGGAATGGGCGCGTTGGGGGCGTCCATTTCGTGGTTAAGGAGCAGGGCCGCTGTCCTTAGGGCCCGTGGAGGACCAGCCGGTTTCGGCCAATTGGGCGATGCGGAAAACATCAGGTAACCTAGTATCTGCTTTTGATTCAGAAGCAGCTGGAGAATTCGCCTAGCGGCCTATGGCGCACGCCTGGAACGCGTGTTGGGTTAACGCCCTCGGGGGTTCAAATCCCCCATTCTCCGCCGGTGAGGACCTTGCCCCCGTTCAATCGGGGGCAGGGTCCTTTCTTTTGTTGCAGCGATCATCCCGCCTCCGCGGACGGCACGCCAAGCCGGCGAAGCCGTTCCCTGGCGGCCAGCTCGCTTGGACCCCTGCGTCCCAAGGCCAGGCGTACGACGGCGAGAACCAGCTTTGTCGCGAGCCTCACCGGCAGCGGCAGGGGACCCAGCCGGGGAACGTCCAGCCCGAGCATCCGGCGGTACCTTGGCTCCAGGCTGTACACGGCGCCCGCGAACAGGATCCGGTAACCCGGCCGGAGCACCCTGTTCAAGGGCGGGTTGCGGACGAATTCCACTGTCTCTGCCACGCGGGCGTCAACGCGGAGATCACCGCTTTCGTACCAGCGGTCCAGTTGCCTGTGCAATTCCGCCTCGGTGAGCGGCGGGTCTTCCACTCCCATCAGCCGGCCGGCCTGGGCCCACTCCCGGACGTACGCGTCCGGTCCGCCGGGAATCGTGCCTCCCCACAGCTTGTGGGCGGTGAGGAAGGCGTCAGTGAAGGCCAGATGGATCCAGCTGGCCAGTTCCGGATCGTTGGCGCTGTAGGTGCGCTGCGCCCCCTGGCTGTCGCGGTAGCTGCCCTGGACGGCCTCGTGCAGCCGGCGCACCCTCCGTGAGGCGTTCTCGGCGGCCTCCTTGGAGCCATAGGTCACTGTGAAGATCCAGCGGATGGTGTTGGCCAGCCTGCCCAGCGGGTCCTCGCGGAAGTTTGAATGTTCGTGGACGCCGGCAAGGGCGCCGGGGTGCAGGGACTGCATCAACAGAGTGCGGATTCCGGCGACAATGGGCGACATTGAACCGTGCACTGCCCATACCGCGGAACCGGGCAGGTGGTACCCCGGGTCATCGCCCTCCGCAAGATCCAATTGCCACTGCTGAACGCCTTCGGAACCGTTGCTGAAGGTTCGGACCAGGCGCTTCTTGATGGGACTGAGAATGTTCTTGATGGTGCACGCCCTCCTGTGGAGAACTCGGCTGTAGAGCTTATCGTAAGCACCTTTTTAGTGCAGCCGCAGCGACTGGTCCTGTACCACCTGGCGGCGCTGGAAACGGCAGTCTCCACAAAAAACCCCGCAGTGTCCCCGCTCCGGGGTTCACAGGGCTGCGGCCATATGCTCTCATGGTAGGTACCGTCAAGACGCGTGCGGGTGGCCAAGTCCTGGAGTCAGTCTTGTGGGCAATCACGCGGTATCCGGGAAGGACGATAAGAACGCCAAGGGCTTTTGCCTGCCTGTAGCGCGGGCACTGGCCGCCACGGGGGCGCTCGCCATTTCCGTCTGCGCCTTCAACCTCTCCGGCAGCGCTCCTGAAACGGGAACCGCAGCGGCATCCGTTGCCCGTCCGGGCGCCGGTGCTGCGGGGAATTCGACTGGTCTCAGTGCCGGCACCGTCGCTGGTACTGAGGCCACTGGATTTGCCGCCGCGGTACCTCCGTCGGACAGCCTTGTGGCGGCTCCCCGGACAGCCGCGGTCCTGGCCGCTCCCCAAGCCGAAATTGCCTTTCCACGCCCGCTCGTAGGAAGTCTCGGTGAGGATGCTCCGGCGCCGGTCACGGTAGGGCTCTCAGGGGTGGGAAGGCCGCCGGCAGGCTATCTCATGGCGCCCCTCAAACTGCTGATTCCCTCGTCGCCCTTCGGATTCCGCGTAAGCCCGTTGTCCGGGCTGGCAGGGGACTTCCATCTCGGCCAGGACTATTCGGCCTCCTGCGGCACCGCGGTGTACGCGGCGGATTCAGGTGTGGTCCGTGCCGCCGGATGGCATCCATGGGGCGGCGGCAACCGGGTTGAGATCGATCACGGCAACGGACTCGTCACCACCTACAACCATCTCGAGTCCATTGCCGTCCGCAGCGGTGACTTCGTCAATGTTGGGCAAGCCATTGCCCGGGTAGGCACTACCGGGTGGTCGACGGGATGCCACCTGCATTTCGAAACAATCCTCAACGGACGCCACACGAATCCGCTGAAATGGCACCTCATGGCGGTACGCCCGCTTGGCGCCGGGCCCGCTGAGCTGCTGACCTACCTGCCAGTCCCCGGTGTTGCCTCCACGGGGCCCATACGCTGGACCATTCCGGTGGGGCTGGGCAGCGAGGCTCCCTCGGCCGCCCCCTGGGCAAATGTCCCGACGACGGCGGCTGGCTCCTCTGCGCGGCCAGCATCCGCGTCGCTGTTGGTGGCGACGGTCGACACCGGCACGCCGTCCCCCACGCCGACGGAAACTGGAACGCCGTCGCTCACTGACATTGGGACGCCGTCGCCGACTGAGACTGGGACGCCTGCGCCGACTGAGACTGGGACGCCTGCGCCGACTGAGACTGGGACGCCTACCCCGACCGAGCCGGCCCCGGTTGAGCCCGCGCCGACCGAGCCTGCGCCGGTTGAGCCGGCCCCGACCGAGCCTGCGCCGGTTGAGCCTGCCCCGATCGAGCCTGCGCCGATTGAGCCGGCCCCGGTTGAGCCGGCCCCGGTTGAGCCGGCCCCGGTTGAGCCGGCCCCGATCGAGCCTGCCCCGATCGAGCCTGCCCCGATCGAGCCTGCGCCGGTTGAGCCGGCCCCGGTTGAGCCTGCGCCGATTGAGCCGGCCCCGGTTGAGCCTGCGCCGATTGAGCCGGCCCCGGTTGAGCCTGCGCCGATCGAGCCGGCCCCGATCGAGCCTTCCCCGACCGAGCCGGCCCCCATCTAACCGGCGGCATCGGCAACCAGCTCCTCATCGGCGCCCTGAAGTGCGCCGGAAATCCGTGCTGGAAACGCCAAGCCCGGACCAATACCGTGATCCATTGGCAACGAATTCCATGCATGGACAACTTCTTGGGGAAGCCGCCTGTAACTGACCTGTACCGGGTTCCGCTGACCCTGAACGACGGTTCCCCGACCGATTTTGGCAGGTTCAAGGGCAAAGTGGTGATGGTGGTCAACGTTGCCTCCAACTGCGGGTTCACGCCCCAGTACACGGGGCTGGAGACGCTGTATCAAAAGTTCCGGGACCGGGGGTTTGAAGTACTCGGCGTCCCGTGCAACCAGTTCGCAGGGCAGGAACCGGGCAGCGACAGCGAAATCGCCGAATTCTGCCAGCGCAACTTCGGGGTCACCTTCCCCCTCACCCTCAAGGCGGACGTCCGCGGCAGGAACCAGCACCCCCTTTACGCGGAGCTCACCAAGTTCAAAAGCGGGCTGCTGCCCGGATTGGTGAAATGGAACTTTGAGAAGTTCCTGGTCAACAGGGACGGCCAGGTGGTGAACCGCTTCGCGCCAACCGTGGAGCCCGATTCGGCGGAGGTTATCGACGCCGTCGAGGAGGCCCTCTGTTGAAAAAGGGGCGCTTCGCCGAACCGGACGGCCGAAAAGCGCAGTTCTTTCATTTTTTTTCACATCAACTACGGCGATTCACCCAAAGTTTGCCAAATGTCTGATTGGATAAACATTACTGAAGGGTACAAGGGAAGCGCCGTTTCCCACCGACCACAGAGGCAGCAATGGAGCACATCGAGGCCGAACATCCCCGGCCACGCCACTTCCTACTCCACCTGAGCGATCCCCACTTGATGGGAGGTCCGGATCCCCTTTACGGCGTCGTTGACAGCGAAGCACGCCTTATCCAGCTCTTCGAAGAGGTGAAGGCGTCCGGGGCGCGTCCGGAGGCCGTGATCTTCACCGGCGACCTCGCCGACAAGGGCGATCCGGGAGCCTACGTGAAACTGCGGGCAATCGTTGAGCCCGCCTGCGAGGAACTCGGCGCCGAGGTGATCTGGGCGATGGGTAACCACGACAACCGCGAAAACTTCCGGGCGGGACTGTTGGACGAAGCCCCCAATGACGCGCCGGTGGACAAGAGCTACTTCGTCAACGGGCTGCGCGTCATCACCATGGACACCTCAGTTCCCGGTTATCACCACGGCGAGCTGAGCCCGGCGCAGCTGGACTGGCTGACGCGGGAGCTGGACACGCCCGCTCCTGACGGCACCATCCTGGCGCTGCACCACCCGCCCATACCCTCCGTCCTGGATCTCTCGGTCCTGGTGGAGCTGCGTGACCAGGCGTCTCTTGAGGCAGTAGTCCGGAACTCTGATGTCCGCACCATCCTCGCGGGCCACCTGCATTATTCGACGACGGCGAGCTTCGCCGGCATCCCGGTATCGGTGGCGTCGGCCAGTTGTTACACCCAGGACCTCAATGTTCCCGTTGGCGGCACCCGGGGCCAGGACGGCGGGCAATCCTTCAACCTGGTGCATGTTTACGAGCACACCATCGTCCACTCGGTGGTTCCGCTGGGAAGGTCCACGACAGTGGGGGAGTACGTCTCGCCGGAAGAAACCGAGTTCCGGCTGGCCTCAGCCGGGATCCGGATTCCGGAAACCGCCAAGCAGCGGAACAGCGCGAAGCTCAAGCAGCCGAACAGCGCGAAGCTCGGGCTCCCCACAAGCCGGTAGGCCGCCCGCCTACTTTTCCCAGGGCGCCTTGATGGGGAAGTACTTCTCCAGGAAGTCCGTCACCAGTGCGGCGCGCTCGTCGGCATCCACCTCGGGGAAGCTGCCATCGTTCAGGCAGAAGAAATCCATGTTCCGCTTGGCCAGCAGCTTGGGCAGGTAGTTCAGTCCCGTCCGCATGGTGGTGTCCACGTAACGGACCTTCGCCGCCGTCTGGGTTACTGCCCGGCCCGTGAGCAGGGCGTAGTAGTGGTAGAAGGAGTTGGTCACGGAGATGTTGTCCGCCGCCCTGAAGCGGCTGGCCGCCGTCTTTCGGAATTCCTCCGGGAACTCGCGCTCCATCTTCGCCACCACGCTGCGCCGCAGCGGCGCTGCGGTGTGCTCCAGGTGCCGGGTGGTGATGCGGCCGAACCTGTTCCACAACAGCTTGCGGTTGACGCGGGCCGCGTTCTCGAACCCGCTGCGCTCTGCAGCGTTCTCGCCCAGGCCGATCCGGGTTTCGGCCTCGATGAACTTGGTGATGCCTCCCGGGGTGAAGAACAGGTCCGGGCTGACCGGCCGGCCGAAAAACATGTCGTCATTGGAGTACAGGAAGTGCTCGGACAGGCCTTCGATGTTGTGGAGCTGGCACTCCACCGCCTGGGAGTTGTGCGTGGGCAGCACGGAGGGGTCCGAGAAGAACTCCTCACTGCGGACGATGGTCACGGACGGGTGTTCCGCCAGCCACGCGGGTGCCGGTGAATCCGTGGCAATGAAAATGCGGCGGATCCAGGGCGCAAACATGTAGACGGACCGCAGCGCGTACTTGAGCTCGTTGATCTGCCGGAAGCGGGCCTCGTGGTCATCGCCCTCGCCCAGGACAACGTCCTTCTGTTGGGCCCGCCGGGCGGCTATGTACTCAGGGGAGCTGCCGTCCACCCAGGAGAACACCAGGTCGATGTCGAAGCTGATGTCGCTCGCGTGGTCCGCGAACATGTTCTCGATGGTGGGCCAGGTGTGGCCGTAGCGTTCAACGGTGCCTCGGACGGCGTCCTGCCGGAGCAGGGTCCTGCGTGTGAGGGAGTTCTCGATCGGCAGGATGATCTCGTCGCCCTTGAAGGACCAAAGCTCAATCTGGACACCCGCGGAGGCACCGAACTCGAAGCCGCCGGCCGGCTCCACCCGCGGCCGGTACAGGCGGAAGATGCGCGCCTGCCGGTTGGAGGAGAGTTCACCGTCCGCAACCAGGAGGGAGGTTTTCTTCTTGGCGTCCACGGTCATGGAGTAGAAGGGTTCGTCCTGGCAGGCTTCCACCAGGGCGGCCCGGAGCTTCTTCCTGTCTTTCCAGTCCAAGGCAATGACAGGGCGGTCGTTGTTGCCCCTGACCAGCAGGTATGCCAGGCCGGCGTTGGCCAGCACATTCCTGACGAACAGCAGGTCCTCCACCATGGCCTGGTAGGGAGTCCTGTTGTAGTTGATCAGGGCGATGCGGCCCTTGTGCGTAATGACATCAGGGCGCGGGTTGAGGCGCTGCTCAGCTTCTGCGGAGGTGATCTCTGCGTGAAATTGTTCCTCTACGGATGCCTGGCCGCCGTAGTAGACCTCGTCTTGAACCGGTGCTTCTGTAATGGTGGTCTCCGTGCTGCGTATTAGTTAGCGTTCCTATGTGCATGATAGCCCCGCCGGTAAAACGGCAGGGGTTCGGGCAGCCGATGCCCGGAAGGGGCTCAGCCGCCCAGCGCCTCCCGCCAGCTGCGGAGGAAAGCACCGCCGGCGTCGTCATGGATTACGGACGCCGGAAGCCCCAGGTCCTCGGCGGTCAGGACTTGGTACGGTTTTTCCGGGATGCCGTCCGCGGGCCGGACATCCACGTGCTTGACCGGGTGGTCGTTGTGGTGAAGCCAGTCAGCCATGGCATAGTCCGTGCGCGAATCGCCAACGGTCCGCCAGGCCTCCGGGGTGATGCCCTGTGCCGCGAGCAGCTCCACTGCCCGGCTGGCTCCCAGGTCCTTCCCAAGCCGCACCGATTCAATGTCCGTGGAAATGATGGTGGGGTCCACCCGGTAGTCCACCTCGTCGTCGGAATTGGGGGCGTGGTGGTCCAGCCGCACCACTCCCAGCCCGTGGCGGGCCATCAGGTCCATGGCGTCGGCGTCGAAGAGTTTTTGCTCCGCCAGGTACTCGGCACTTGGCACCTCGATGTGCTGCTCCACGGACACCATGGCCCGCTTGGTTTCGTCAAAGAACATGTGCGCTGCATAGTCCTCTGCCACCATCCGCCGGATGTCGTCCCCGTAGGCTGCCGGCACGGCGAGTTCGCGGTCCACGTGGATAGGGCCGGGCCCGGCCGCGGTGTAGCTGAACCAGACGGCGCCCTTCTCGCAGACGGCGTGGATGATGGTGCCTGACGGAATCCCGGCGGCGATCATGGGTTCCATGACCTGTTCCCTGATGAACGCGTCAGAGCGCCCGGTGTTGAAAACAACGGGGATGCCGGCGGCGGCGAGGGCCACCAGGTCGTCGATGATCTCCCGCTTCACATCGCGGGTGACCGGACTTGCCACCGGCCCGTCCACGTCGAGCAGGAGTGCCAGAGGCGGTGTGGCTCGTGCATGGGCTCCTGGTGCGGGCACGGCGGGGGACTCGGATACTGTCATACATCTATTCTCTCAGCAGTGCCGGGGGCGGGCTGTTCCTGGCGGGCCTTGGGCACCGCATGTGACACATGGTCACTGTTTGGCCACAACCTGCAACAGGCACGCCCGGGCACTTTCGCTGGACGTGCAGGATGCCTAGTGTGGCAAGGTGATATTCAAAGCTGTGGGCGAGGGCCGCCCTTACCCCGACCATGGTTACATGACGCCGAAGGACTGGGCCTCGCTCCCGCCGCGGCCCGTCCGGCTGGATGAGCTGGTGACCACCAAACGCACCCTTGACCTGGAAGCGCTGCTGGCCGAGGACTCCACCTTTTTCGGTGACCTATTCCCGCACGTGGTGCAGTACCAGGGAACCCTGTACCTGGAGGACGGGCTGCACCGCGCCGTCCGCACCGCCCTGCACCAGCGCACCGCAATCCACGCTCGCGTCCTGGTGATAGATGGCTAGGAAAAAGCAGCAGGACGTCAGTGTCCTCCACGGCCACCACGTTGTCACCGGCCCCGAACTGCGGGCCACCTTTGAAGCGGCCCGCGACGCCGACGATACAGCGCGCGTGCGCCGCCGGGCGCTGCACGGGGTTGTCCTGGTCCTCCTGATCGGCCTCATCGTTGCGGCCATCATCACCGCGCTGGCCATCATCGACGAACGGCTGAAGTTTCCTGCCGCAGCGCCGGCCGAGGAGGCCGTTTCCACCTGCCCGGCCGCCACCTTTGACTACACCCCCCACGAGCAGATCAACCTCAACGTCTATAACTCCACCAGCAGGCCCGGGCTGGCCCGCTCGGTGGCGGATGAGTTCCTGGCCAGGAAGTTCGTAGTGGG
The DNA here is from genome assembly GCF_034258515.1 of Pseudarthrobacter oxydans. NCBI lineage: Bacteria > Bacillati > Actinomycetota > Actinomycetes > Micrococcales > Micrococcaceae > Pseudarthrobacter > Pseudarthrobacter oxydans. The sequence continues at coordinate 640,331 of NZ_CP139438.1, forward strand.
CGCGGTGTCCAACATCGACGCAGGCTACCGTGGCATTGCCGCCGTGGTTTCCGGGGCGGCCGGGCAGGCCGCTGCCTTCAGTGTCCAGCGCAACCTGCCGGGTTCGGACTACTTCCAGGACAGCAGGACAGACGGAAGCGTGGACGTGATCCTCTCCCAGGACTACAAGGCGCTGGCCCCGCCCGAGCTCGTTGACCAGACGCCCGGAAAGCTGGGTTGTCCGCGGGAAAGCCGCCGGGTTGCCGACGACGACAAATGGCCAGTCATCCCCTCTGCAGCGCCCACTCCGTGACGCGGGGTTGGCCGCCCGCCCACTGTGGTGCTGCTTAGCCAGCCACCGCGGGAAGCGGGGCCAGCCGGACGGGGCGGCCGTCGTCGTCGAACCTTGCCCCGGCCCCGAGCTGGATGAAGCGGACCGTCCTGGCCACCCGGGCTTCCAGTTCGGCGGGCTCATCGCTGCCCCTGGCCGCGCTGGAGGACAGCGTGCCCAGGATCAGCTGTGCCTGCTGGTTGACGTCCGCCACAGGAAGGTAGCCCTGCTCCATTCCGTCCCGCAGGATCCCCTGCAGCAGGACGCTCAGCTCGCCCACGTGGTTGGCGAGTTTGGCAAAGGACGACGGCGAGAGCACCGCTCCCATGGCAGGCCCCGGCGGGAGGTGGCGGCGGCTGAGGTCCACCACCTGCGCGCGGACGTACAGCGCGAGCCTGTCCACGGGGTTGTCCAGTCGTCCCAGGGAGTCCCGCAGTTCGGAGAGGAACTTCTCAGTCTCATCCAGGGCGTAGGAAATCAGCAGCTCTTCGATGTCCGCGTAGTAGTTGTAGACGGCGGTCCGGCCCACCCCGGCGTGCCGTGCCACGTCCGTCATGGTCAGCCCGGGCAGGCCATGGGAGAAAAGGAGTTCGCCGAAGGCCGTAAGGATGCGGCGCTGGGTGTCCGCTCGCTGCTCGGCATTACTGGCCGCTGAAATCCTGGGCATACAGACACTTTACCGCCATGTGTCAGTAAACGCCCCGCCCTTTCCTGCCGCACTTTCCTACGCCGGGCAGCCGTCCGGTCCGCAGGCCTCCCCCTCGCCGGAGTTGACCATGACAAGGGGATTGGCTTCCTGCCATGCCTGGTTCAAGGCGGCAGTGAAGGTCTCAACGGGTTGTGCCCCGGAGAGTCCGTACTTCCGGTCGATCACGAAGAACGGGACGCCGCTGATGCCCAGGGACCGGCCCTCCTCGAAATCGAAGCGGACTGCGTCCGCGTACTTGTCCGTGGTGAAGAGCTCATCCACTGCGCCGGGGTCGATGCCGAGTTCGACGCCGAGCGACGCAAGGTACTGCCGGCTGCCGATGTCCTTGCCATGCTCGAAGTGGTCGCTGAGCAGGCGTTCCTTTGCAGCATCCTGCTTGCCGTGGGCAGCGGCAAGGTGGATCAGGCGGTGCGCGGTGAAGCTGTTGGCCACCACCACCGAGTCGAACCGGTAATTCAGGCCCTCGGCCTTCGCCTGGCCGGCAACGTGGCCGAACATCGCCGAGACCTGCTCTGCGGGGATGCCCTTGCGGGAACTCAGGTACTCGAGTTCCGTGCCGTCATAGTGCTCGGGAAGGGTGGGGTCCAGCTGGTAGCTGCGCCAGGTCACGTCCACGTAATCACGGTGCGGGAAGGCCGCCAGGGCAGCTTCGAAGCGCCGCTTGCCAATAAAGCACCACGGGCAGGCAACATCGGACCAGATCTCTATCTTCATGTTGGACGTAACCGCGGATTTCGGGCCGCCATTCCGGAGCCCGGTGTTAGTTGCCGCACAGTGGGTCTTGTCTGCCGCCAATCCTGCGCCATAGTCTGAGTTGAAGGCTAAGCAGATGCCACCGGATGATTCTGAATTAGACCGCGGGACATATCAGGTTCCGCGGACAGTATTGCCCGGCCCGGCTGGGGAGCCAGGCCCGTTCTAGGCGAGGCCAGGAATGCGGATAGGACTGGTTGCAGGACCTTGGATCCCTGTTCCACCGGTAACGTACGGTGGCATTGAAAGAGTAGTGGACAGCCTCGCCAGAGGCTTTGCGGCGGCCGGGCATGACGTCGTGTTGGCAGCTCCCTCGGACAGCACATGCGCTGTCCCCCGGGCTCCGGGCATGCGGCCTGCCCACAGTGACGGACTCGGTTTAGCCATCTCTGAGCTGAGCCACGTAGTCCGGGCGTACGCAGCCATGGGGGACGTGGATATCATCCATGACCACACCCTCACCGGCCCCCTGTACGTGGAGCGGCCTGACCAGGTCCCGGTGGCAACGACAATCCACGGCCCGCTCAGTGCGGACGCAGTGGATATCTACCGTGCCATCGGCCGGAGGGCGGCTGTGATCGCTATCTCCCGGGACCAGTGCTCGCGCGCACCGGAGGTGCCGGTGACGCGGGTCATCCACCACGGGATGGACGTTTCCTCCGTTCCGATGGGGTCGGGGACCGGCGGCTACCTGTGCTTCGTCGGGCGGGCCTGCGCCGATAAGGGACTGCTGGAGGCCATTATGATCGCCAGGGAGGCGGGACTGCCGCTGCGGATAGCGGTCAAGATGCGCGACCCCGACGAAATCCGGTATTTCCGTGAGGTCATCGAGCCCATGCTGGGGCCCAATGAGGACTTCGTCGGCGAAGTGGACGACGCCATCAAGTATCGGCTGATGGGCGAGGCGCTGGCCTTCCTCAACCCGATTCAGTGGTCTGAACCTTTCGGGCTGGTCATGATCGAGGCGCTTGCCACAGGCACCCCTGTAATAGGCACCCGGATAGGTTCCGCACCCGAAATTATCGACCATGGCCGGACCGGGTACCTGGGAAGCACGGAGCAGCTGGCGGGCTTTGTGCATGAGGCGGAGAGCCTCAGCCGTGCAGCTTGCCGAAAGGCCGCCGCGGAACGGTTCAGCGAGGAACGCATGGTGAACGAGCACCTCCGGCTCTTCGAGAAGCTGGTCGCAGGGGAGGCTCCCCCAGGGGTTCCGGATGCGATCGGTTTGCACCAGAATCTTTAAGGGACGGTCTTCCGAACCGCGGTAAGTCCGCCTCCTAGCGAAGGAGCCCTTTCCCTTGACTGCATGGAACGCCGACACCGAGGCCGCCGCATCCGAATCAGGTTCGGTGACGGTGCTGGAAGGATCCTCGTTCTGCATCTCATCCGGCACCGGGGACATCAGTTCAGACACCGGCACGAACGGTGCTTTCTACCAGGACACGCGCATCATTTCCCACTGGATCCTCCGAGTTAATGGCTCCTTGCGTGAACCGTTGGCGGCGCAACGGCCCAAGCCCTTCGAAGCCACCTTCGTTGGGAGGGCCCAGTGGCCGGACGGCCGGTTCGACAGCCCGCTGGTGGTCCGTCAAACCCGCCACATCGGCCCCGGCCTGCAGGACGACATCACGCTGGAGAACTACTCGGCTGAGCCTGTGGAATGCGACATCGAACTCCTCGTTGGTGCAGACCAGGACGATCTTTTCGACGTCAAGGTGGGCCGCACGTCAAAGCATGCCGAGGCCGTCCGCACGGTCCGCGACGGCCAGCTCGTGATTGAAAGCGCCCGCAACGGCCAACGGCGGGGAACGGCCGTCCGGGCCCGCGGCGCCGCCGTCAGCACAGACGGGCTCCGCTTCCGCGCCACCATTCCACCCCGCGGCAAGTGGGCTACCAGCATCATTGTGGTCCCCCTGATCAACGGGCAGGCCCCCGCCGACGCCTTCAGCGAGGACGGGCTGCCGCACCACCGGGAGGGCGCCCGCCGGCACCGGCACTGGGAGCAGAACGTCCCGCTGATCACCGTGTCGGACGCCAACCTGCAGGATCTGCTGAACCGCAGCCAAAGCGACCTGGGATCCCTGCGGATCTTCGACCCGCACCATCCGGAACGGGTAGCCGTCGCCGCCGGCGCCCCCTGGTTCATGGCGCTCTTCGGCCGCGACTCCATCCTCTCCTCCTACATGAGCCTGATGGTGGACCCCAAACTGGCGGCCGGGACGTTGCAGACCTTGGCCGGCCTCCAGGGGACGAAGGTGGACACGGACTCCGAGGAAGAACCGGGGCGCATCCCGCACGAGGTGAGGTTGGGCGTCACCGCGGGGCTGGCGCTGGGGGGCAGCGCCTACTACGGCACCGCTGACGCCACGCCGCTGTTTGCGGCCCTGGTTGGCGAGCTGAGCAGGTGGGGGCAGTCAAAGGACATTGTGGAGCCGTTGGTGCCCCACGTGGACAGGGCTTTGGAGTGGATCGAGAAGTACGGGGACCGCGACGGCGACGGGTTCGTGGAGTACATCCGGCCCAACGACCATGGACTCGTCAACCAGGGGTGGAAGGATTCCTGGGACGGCATCAACTTCGCGGACGGGACCATGGCGGAGGCGCCCATTGCCCTCTGCGAAGTCCAGGCCTACGTTTACTCCGCCTATGTGGGCCGGTCACTGCTGGCCCGCTGGAGCGGCGACCGCGCCCTGGAACAGCACTGGGCTGAACGCGCCGCGGATTTGAAGGCCGCCTTCAACGAGAAGTTCTGGCTGCCGGACAAGGGTTACTTCGCCGTGGCGCTGGATAAGGACAAGCGGCCGGTGGACGCGTGTACTTCAAACATGGGGCACTGCCTCTGGATGGGCATCGTGGATGAGGACAAGGCGGCTTCCGTGGTGGAGCACCTGATGTCCCCGCAGATGTTCACCGGCTGGGGAATCCGCACCCTCAGCTCGGACATGGGCGCCTACAACCCGGTGAGCTACCACAACGGCTCGGTGTGGCCGCATGACACGGCCCTGGTGGCAACCGGGCTGATGCGCTACGGATTCGTGGAAGAGGCGCGCCGGGTGGCCACCGGCATCTTCGAGGCAGCTGAGCATTTTGACGGCAGGCTGCCCGAACTGTTCTGCGGTTTCGACCGCGGCGAGTTCTCCGGACCGGTGGCATACCCCACCGCCTGCTCGCCGCAGGCATGGGCGGCGGCGGCGCCCATACAACTGGTCCGGGCCCTGCTCCGCTTCGACCCCGTCTTCACGCACGGGGTAGTGCACCTGGCGCCGATCCTTCCGGAGGAGGTGGGCGAGTTCCGGGCTGAAAACGTGCTGCTGGACACCGCCCGCATCAACATCAGGGCGTCCGGGACCCACGGCACCGTGGAGGGGTTGCCGCCGGGCCTCAAGCTCCTGGCGGAACCGCGCCCGCCACTGGCTTACCCGGCTGAGTACGTGTAAGAGGGCAGCGGGGGGGCTGGTCACAGGAGGGCTCGCTCCAGCACGAAATCGTGCTCCACGGTATTTCCCAGCCGGAAAGACTTGGTTCCCACCCTGCGGAACCCTGACTTCTCGTAGAAGCGGATGGCCCGCGCGTTTTGGCTGTTGACCCCGAGCCACACACCGGCTGCGCCTGATCCGGCCGCCGCCTGGAGGCTGGCGTGCATCAGCTCCGCAGCGGCGCCCAGGCCGTGGTGCCCGGGATGCACATAGCACTTGCTGAGCTCCACCGACGGCGTCAATGTCAGCACCGCGGACACATCCGGGTCCGCCGCGGGACGGTTCACCAGGAGGCTGTACCCGCGGAGGGCGCCCTCCCCGTCTATCACCAGGACGGTGACGTCCGGGTCACTGAGGTACGTCCGGAAGTGCTGTTCGCTGAGGGTGTTCGCCAGATGCGCTGCTATGTCTTCAGGCGACGTCGACGGCGGGCACGCCAGCGGAAAGGTGACGGTTGCCAGGGCTGCCAGCGCCCCGGCGTCGTCTGTTGTTGCCGGGCGGATGGTGTGGGTCATGCAGGGATTCTACGTGCGTGCCCCCCGGGAGCTACTGCTTGAAGGCGGCGTCGAAGGACGTGCTCGACGGCGGGAAGTCGAACTTCTTGAGGGCCGCGAGGGCTTCGGGGGCGCCGTGCAGGCGGTCCATGCCGGCGTCTTCCCATTCGACGGAGATAGGCCCGTCATAGCCGATCGCGGACAGGGCGCGGAACGAGGCTTCCCAGGGGACGTCGCCGCGGCCGGCGGAGACGAAGTCCCACCCGCGGCGCGGATCGCCCCAGGGCAGGTGGGAGCCCAGGACCGTGTTGCGGCCGGTCTGGCGGATCTTGGTGTCTTTGCAGTCCACGTGGTAGATCCGGTCCTTGAAGTCCCAGATGAAGGAAACGGGGTCCATTCCCTGCCACATCATGTGGGAGGGGTCCCAGTTCAGGCCGAACGCTTCGCGGTGTCCGATCGCCTCGAGGGTGCGGACGGTGGTCCAGTAGTCGTAGGCGATCTCGGACGGGTGGACTTCGTGGGCGAACCGGACGCCGCATTCGTCGAAGACATCCAGGATGGGGTTCCAGCGGTCGGCGAAGTCCTGGTAGCCGGCGTCGATGACCTTTTCCGGGACGGGCGGGAACATGGCCACGTACTGCCAGATGGAGGAGCCGGTGAAGCCGACGACGGTGTCCACCCCGAGTGCCTTGGCGAGCCGGGCGGTGTGCTTCATTTCCTCGGCGGCCCTCTGGCGGACGCCTTCGGGGTCGCCGTCGCCCCAGACCTTGGCGCCCACGATGTCCTGGTGGCGGAAGTCGATGGGGTCATCGCACACGGCCTGGCCCTTGAGGTGGTTGGAAATGGCCCAAACCTTCAGGTTGTACTTTTCCAGTACGGCGAGCTTGGACTCCACGTAGCCGGGTTCGTCCCAGCGCCAGGCGTCCAGATGGTCCCCGGAGACGGCGATTTCCAGGCCGTCGTAGCCCCAGCCGGAGGCCAGTTTGGCCACCTCTTCGAAGGGCAGGTCGGCCCACTGGCCGGTGAACAGGGTAAACGGGCGGGGCATGTCAGGCTCCTTGCGGGTGGGTGGCGGTGGCGGCCGGGTTGGCGGGGGCCAGTTGGATGAGGGCGCTCTTCGCGGCGGCGGATTCCTCCACGGCGTCCAGGATGCGCTGGACGGCCAGCCCGTCCTCGAACGACGGCGACGGCGCGGTTCCGGAGCTGACGGCAAGCAGGAAGTCGCGGACTTCGTGGGTGAAGGTGTGCTCCCAGCCGATGATGTGGCCCTGCGGCCACCACGCCTTAAGGTACGGGTGCTCGGGCTCGTTGACAAGGATCCGGCGGAATCCCTGCTCCCGGGCGGGTGCGGTGGCATCCAGGAACGCAAGCTCATTGAGGTTTTCCAGGTCGAACCGGAGGGCGCCCTTGTCGCCGTAGACCTCAAGCTGGAGGGAGTTCTTCCGTCCGGTGGCCACCCTGGAGGCCTCCACTGAGGCGACTGCTCCCGAGGCGAGGGACAATGTTGCCCAGGCGGCGTCGTCGACCGTTACATCCTCAAGGCCGCCTGCGGGACCGCTCGTGCCGGGGCGCCTGTTCACGAAGGTGTGCAGGCGGCCGGTGACCTCGGTGACCCGGTCCCCCAGGAGGAACAGCACCTGGTCGATGGCGTGGGAGGCGATGTCACCCAGGGCGCCGGAGCCGGCTGTTTCCTTCTTCAGCCGCCAGGTCATGGGCGCCTGGTCGTCAGCCAGCCAGTCCTGCAGGTAGGCGGCACGGACGTGCCGTACCGTGCCGATCCTGCCCTCGGCGATCAGCTCCTTGGCAAGGGCAAGGGCAGGCACCCTGCGGTAGTTGAACCCGACCATCGACTGGACGCCCCTGGCCCGTGCGGCCTGCGCCGCAGCGGTCATTGCCTCGGCCTCCGCCAGGGTGTTGGCGAGGGGCTTCTCCAGCAGCACATGCTTGCCCGCCTCAAAGGCGGCGATGGCGATTTCGGCGTGCATCCATCCCGGGGCGCAGACGTCGATGATGTGGATGTCGTCCCGCTCCAGGACAGTGCGCCAGTCGGTGGCCGTTTCCGCCCACCCGTACCTGCCGGCAGCCTCCGAGACGGCGGCGGCATCGCGGCCAACCAGGACCTTTTGTTCAAACGCCGGGACGTCGAAGAAGCTGGCCACGTTCCGCCACGCGTTGGAATGTGCCTTGCCCATGAAGGCGTAGCCGATCATCGCCACACCCAGTGGCGCCGTGGTTCCCGGTTCCCGGCTCATGCGCCCTCCCCCAGGGTCAGCGTCTCCGGTGCCCAGTCCTCGGGGAGCGGAGCAGAGGCCGGGGCGGAGCTTTCCACGTCCACGAACGTTCCTGAATCCATGGATTCCGAGATGGAGACCATGGCGTCCAGCACATGGTAGGCCAGGCTGCCGGGGGCGCGGTGGGGGACGCCGGCACGCAGCGAACGCGCCATGTCCAGGACGCCCATGCCGCGGCCGTTCGCCGGGCCCGTGGCCGGGATGGTGGTCCAGGCTTCGTCGCCCGCGCGCCAAAGCCTGACGTCGCCGTCGAAGTTGTTGGGATCCGGCAGGGAGATAGTGGCCTCCGTGCCTGTAATCTCCACGAATCCCATCCGCGTGCGGGGAGATTCGAAGGAGAAGACGCTGTGGGAGGACGCGCCGCTTTCGAATTGCGCCATGGCCGAGACGTGCGTGGGGACTTCCACGGTGAACTCCTCGCCGGCCTTGGGTCCGGAACCGATGACGCGGATGTCCTTGGCCTTGGAGCCGACGGCGGCCACCTTGCGGATGGAGCCGAAGGCCTGGACCAGGGTGGTGAGGTAGTAGGGGCCCATGTCGAACAGGGGGCCGGCGCCGTACTGGAACAGGAAGGCGGGGTTGGGGTGCCAGGACTCCGGACCCGGCGTCTGGAAGGTGGTCATGCCGGTCAGGGGCGTGCCGATGTCGCCGCGCTGGATCAGGCGCAGTGCAGTCTGGAGCCCGGCGCCCAGGAACGTGTCCGGGGCGCAGCCCAGGCGAATCCCCGCGGAGTCTGCGGTTTTGAGGAGCCCCAGGCCTGATTCGCGGTCAAGGGAAAAAGGCTTCTCGGTCCAGACGTGCTTGCCGGCGTGTACGGCTGCTGTGGCCACTTCGACGTGGGCTGCGGGAATGGTCAGGTTCACGATGATCTCGACGTCGGGGTGGTGCAGTGCTTTTTCCACCCCGCCCCACTCGGGGATGCCGTATTCGTTGGCCCGGGCTTCGGCGGCTTCCTCGAAGAGGTCCGCGATGACGTGGACCTTGAGGTCGGGGAACGTGGTGAGGTTGTCCAGGTACTGCTTGCTGATGTTGCCCGCGCCGATGACGCCGACGCCCACCGGGCCTTTGCTGGGGGAGGGGGTGCTCATTCGCTGGCTCCTGCGCTGTTGAGGAATGCCAGGCTCTCGGCGATGCCCTGGAAGATGTCTCCCTCGTAGTCGTCGAATTCCACCACGCCCACCTCCAGGGCCTTTGCTGCGGCGATGACGTCAAGGACCTGCACCTTGCCCTTGCCGGCCGGTTGCTGGGCCTTGGTATCCGTGGTCAGGGGGCCGTCCTTGATGTGGATCAGCTTTACCCGGTCACCAAGCCTGGCGAGGATGTCCACCGGATCCTGCCCGCCCACGGCCACCCAGTAGGTGTCCACTTCCAGGACCAGTTCCGGGTCAAGCAGGTCGGCGAAGTATTCCAGGGCGGTCCGGCCTTCGACGAGTGACTCCAACTCCCACTGGTGGTTGTGGTAGCCAACCCGGATGCCGTACTCGGCGCCCTTTTTGGCGGCTTCGTTCAGCTTCTCCGCCGTGGCACGGATGTCCTCGGCCGTCTGCCAGCGGTCGGCGGGGATGAACGGGTCGATCACCGTGGTGATGCCCAGGTCCCTGGCCGCTGCGAAGATTTCGTCCTGGTCCTGGCTGAGCAGCGGGGCATGGCCGGACGGCGCCGTCAGTCCGTTCTCTTTCAGGGCACTGCCCAGCTCCTTCGCGGTGGCCACGAAATTGTAGGGCTCCACCTGGGTGAAACCGATGTCCGCGACCCTGCCGATGGTTCCGGGAAGGTCCTCTTCCAAGGGCCGCCGAAGAGTGTAAAGCTGAAGCGAGTAGTCCATGGCCTGCCCATTCCTTGCTGCTCGATGTTGCATGCGCCGCAGCACATGAGTTGGGTTTTTTACAAATTACGGCGACTTTTGGCGCAAGTCAATCAAAAGTCAAGGATTACTCGAACCAAAGTATTTCCGAATGTGCTATTCCTTAGGTATGGCGATCGTTCCGAGGCAACAACCGCGTCTACAGCAGGAAGCCGGGCTGCTTTCGCGCACCGGTGACCTGTTCCAGCTGCTCCGTGACGGCAAGCCCCGCACGCGGTCCGAACTGGCGGACCTGACCGGCCTTGCCCGGACCACTGTTGCCTCCCGGATTGATGCCCTCCTTGCCATGGGCCTGGTGGGTCCGGCCGGCGAAGCGGCCTCCTCCGGCGGGCGGCCGCCGTCGAAATTTGCGTTTAACGCGGGGGTCAGGCTGGTGCTCGCCGCCGACATAGGCGCAACCCATGCCTCGGTGGCGGCCACCGACCTGAATGCCACCATCCTTGCCAGGCACTCCGAAGCGATCGATATTGGGGAAGGTCCCGAAACCGTCCTGAACCGCGTCATCGAAATAGGGCGCAAGCTGTTGGAAGACGTCGGGCGCCGCGTCGGCGATCTTGCCGGAGTGGGGATAGGACTCCCCGGTCCTGTGGAACACAGCACGGGGCGGCCGGTGAAACCTCCCATCATGCCGGGCTGGGACGGGTTCGATGTGGCCGGATTCGTTGGCCGGCAGCTGGGCACGGTCGTGCTGGTGGATAACGACGTGAACATCATGGCGATCGGTGAGCGGTACGCCCACTGGCAGGAATTCCAGAACGTGTTGCTGGTCAAAGTGGCCACGGGCATCGGTGCCGGCATCATCAGCAACGGCCAAATCCAGCGTGGCGCAGATGGTACTTCCGGCGACCTTGGGCACGTCCGGGTCCCCGACGGCGAGGACGTGCTGTGCCGCTGCGGCAACAGCGGATGCCTCGAGGCCCTGGCATCCGGACCTGCCTTGGCCGGTAAGCTGCGTGCGGAAGGAATCGAGGCCACCACCAGTACAGACGTGGTGGAACTCGCGGCCAAGGGAAACGTCCAGGCCATCCATGCGCTGCGGCAGGCCGGACGGGACCTGGGGGAGGTACTCGCAATTTGCGTGAACCTGCTCAACCCTTCCGTCATTGTGGTGGGCGGAAGCCTGGCACGCGCCGGCGACCAGCTGCTGGCGGGGGTACGCGAGGCGGTTTACCGCAGATCGCTGCCGCTTGCCACGTCCCGGCTCCGCATCGAGCAGTCCAAAGCTCCGGCAGACGCCGCAATACTTGGTGCCAGCCGGATGGTGATTGACCACGTCCTCTCGCCCGAAGCGGTGGAAACCGCCATCCGGACGTCCACCCAGGCTGATTAGGCGCGTCCCCCCCAATTTCCAGGCCTGTACAGTCCGTGCACCCAAGCGCGTAGGCACGCAAGCACCCAAGCACGCAGGCCTCGCCGCGGCATGCCCTCGAATACCGGCAGATGTACCCCGGGATCCAATCGGATACCGAAAAATCCCATCCGATTCTTGTTGACATGGGTCACACTCCATGGAAATCTGCTTACAGCGGCTCGCTTACATACTTTTGACCTATAGCGGTTGAAAGTTGCGGCTGACCGCTTCATCGTCCCGCTGTCCGGTACCTGCGGCCGTCCGATTATGGCCGTGGACCGAATGGGCGGACCAGGCCACCCCGAAAGGAAACTCGTGAAGGCATCCATGCCAGCAAGACGCCGTCGTCTTGCCCAGAGTGTTGCAGCAACCGTAGTTGCCGGTGTCATGCTCGCGGGCTGCGGAAACCAGCCGGCGTCGAAATCGGAATCGACCCAGGCTCCGGCCGCGGCCGTAGCCGATCCCAAGAGCGCAGAAGGCGCCAAGGGAAACATCCATTTGTGCGGCGGCAAAGACGCGAGCGGCATCCACAAGAACACCACGGCGGCCTTCAATGCCGCCAACCCGGGCATGACGGCGAAGTACACGGAGATCGGTGCCACGACGGACGAATCCCGCACGCAGGCCGTCCAGCGCCTTGAAGGCAAGTCCACCGAGTGCGACATCTTCATGACGGACGTGATCTGGACGGCCGAGTTCGCCTCCCAGGGCTGGCTGCTTGACCAGACCGAACTGGTCGAAGGAATCAAGGACAACCTCATCACGTCCACGACGGAGACGGTGAAGTACGACGGCAAGTACTGGGCCGCACCCTTCTACACGAACGCCGGCCTGATCTACTACCAGAAGGACAAGGTGGCCAAGCCGGAAACCTGGCAGCAGCTCTACAAAGAGGCAGCCAAGGCCCCAGGCAACGGGCTGGTCTACCAAGGCAAGCAGTATGAAGGCCTGACTGTGAACTTCCTCGAACTCCTCTACAGCGCCGGCGGCGAGGTCCTGGATGCCAACGGCGAAGTGGCTGTGGACAACGACACCACCCGCAAGGTCCTGAACTTCATGGCCGACGGCATCAAGAACGGTTCCGCGGACCGTGCCGTGCTGACCTACAACGAAGATCCCGCACGCCTGGCCTACGAGTCCGGCAACTTCGGATACCAGCGCAACTGGCCCCACGTCTACCGCCTCCTGAACGCCACCAACCTGGCAGGCACCTTCGGCGTGGCACCGCTGCCCTCCTTTGACGGCTCCGCCAAGCCAAGCGGCGTCCTGGGCGGCTGGAACTTCGCCATCTCCGCCCACTCCACCAACCCGGGCGCAGCCGTGGCCTACATCAAGTTCGCCACCTCCCCGGAGTGGCAGAAGCACGTGGCCATGGACAACTCCCAGGCGCCGGTGAACGAGGCCGCCTACTCCGCCCCCGAAGTCCTGGCCAAGATGCCGTTCGCGAAGGAACTGCTCGACTCGGTCAAGGGTGCCAAGCCCAGGCCGGTCTCCCCGGTGTACCCGCAGATTTCCCAGGCCATCAACAAGAACGTCTACGCGGTCCCGTCCGGCACGGCCACAGCGGATGACGCAACCAAGCAGATGGCTGAAGAGATCAAGACCGCCAAGGCGACCTTCTGACCATGGCACCCCCTGTCCTGACTTCCGGTCGTGGCCGCGTGAGCGGCCACGACCGGGCGGAACGCCGCCTGGCCATCAGGATGACGGCACCGTCCCTCATCCTGATGGCCCTGGTGGCCGCTGTGCCCATCGGCTACGCACTGTGGCTCTCGCTGAACCAGTACAGCGTCCGCCAGGCCGGCCTGTCCCGCTTCGTCGGCCTCGATAACTACATCGCGGCATTGGCGAGCAAGGAATGGTGGGCGGCCTTCGGCCAGACCTTCCTCTTCGCCGGGCTCTCGGTGTCGCTGGAACTGGTGCTGGGAACGGCCATGGCCCTGCTGCTGAACCTTGCCTTCCGGGGCCGTGCGCTGCTCCGCACCATCGTGCTGCTGCCGTACGCGATCGTCACAGTGGTCAGCGCCATCACCTGGGAGACCATGTTCGAACCAAACCTGGGGCTGGTGACCACGGTCCTTTCCGCCCTGGGCCTGCCCGCCGGCGACATCGTCTGGCTGGGTGAACCTGGCTACGCCATGGCCGTGGTTGTCCTGGCTGACGTCTGGAAGACCACTCCCTTCGCGGCGCTCATCATCCTGGCCGGCCTGCAGGTCATTCCGGATGAGACCTACGAGGCGGCTGAACTGGACGGCGCCAGCAAATGGCAGACCTTCCGGGATGTCACCCTGCCCCTGCTGAAGCCCGCGATTGTCCTGGCGGCGATCTTCCGCACTATGGATTCCCTGCGCGTCTTCGACCTGCCGTTCGTCCTGACCCGCGGCGCCAACGGTACCGAATCAATGTCGATGCTTGCCTACAAGGAGCTGCGGGAAAACCGACTGGTGGGTGAGGGCTCAGCGCTGTCCATCCTGACGTTCCTGACGGTCATGGTGGTCTCCATGGTCTATATCCGCTTCGCAGGCAGCAACATCCGCGCCGTCGCCAAGGAGAACTGATGGGTACCCTGCTTGCCGACCGTCCCGCCGATACGTCGGCCCGGTCCAAGGCACCTCGCCGACGTTTGCGGGGGGAAGCCAAACTTCACCCGCTGACGTGGCTCTTCGTCCTGGCCGTCATGGCCTTCTCGCTGGTTCCGTTCTACTGGCTGGTCAATACGTCCCTGAAGAAAGGCGCCAGCCTGGGCAAGGGGGAACTGTTCCCCGCCGAACCCTCGCTGGATAACTACCTGACGGTCCTCCAGAACGCCGAATTCCTGCTGGCGCTGCGGAACTCGGTGATTATCGCCGTCGTCACCACCACGCTGGCGCTGGTGTTCGCATCCTTTGCCGCTTACGCCCTGGCCCGGCTCAAGATGCGCCGGAAGGCGCTGATCCTGACGCTGATCCTGTCCGTGACCACTTTTCCGGCGATCGCCATCGCGGCGCCCATGTTCGCGATCTGGCGGGAGATCGGGCTCTACGACACCCTCGTCGGCCTCATCATCCCCAAGATGACCTTCGCTCTGCCGCTGGCCATTTACACCCTGACGTCCTTCTTCCGGGAAATCCCGCGGGAGCTGGAGGAATCCGCGTACATGGACGGAGCTTCCCCTTTCCAGGCTTTCCGAAAGGTGATCCTGCCGCTTGCGGTGCCGGGCCTGGCCACCACGGCCATCCTGGTGTTCATCTCCGTCTGGAACGAGTTCCTCCTGGCCGTCACGCTGACGACGTCGCCGGACGCGCGCCCGGTCCCGGTTGCCATTGCCTTCTTCAACGGTGCCAGCGAGTTCGACCAGCCCATGGGCACCATCAGCGCCGCGTCCGTCCTGATCACACTGCCCCTTGTCATCCTGGTCCTGGTCTGCCAGAAGAGGATTGTCTCGGGCATGACCGCCGGGGCCGTCAAGGGCTGACTTCCCAACCCCATTTCCATCGCACGAAAAAAGAGAAGGATCTACCTGTGAGCAATCAGCAGCCGGAAACCCTGAAGGTGGGGGTGGTTGGCATCGGATGGGCCGGTCAGCAGCACATCAAGGCCTACAAGGGCATGGATGGCGTGGAACTCGTAGCGGTCGCTGCCATGGAGGCGGACCTCCTGGCCAACCTGAAGGACGAGTACGGCATCCCGCACACGTTCGCCCGCTGGGAGGACCTGATCGACATGGAGGGGCTGGACGCCGTCAGCGTGGCCGTGCCCACCTTCCTGCACGCACCCATCGCCATCGCGGCTTTGGAAAAGGGGCTGCACGTCCTGAGCGAAAAGCCGCTGGCTCGCAACGGCGTCGAAGGCCAGGCGATGGTGGACGCCGCACGCAAGGCCGGCCGCGTGCTGGACGTCGCCTTCAACCACCGCCGCCGCGGCGACATCCAGAAGCTGAAGGGCATCATCGACGACGGTGAGCTCGGCCGGCCGTACTACGCTAAGGCCTCGTGGCTCCGGCGCTCCGGCATCCCCATGCTGGGCAGCTGGTTCACCAATCCGGAGCTGGCCGGCGGCGGTCCGCTGGCCGACATCGGCGTGCACGTACTGGACTACTCCCTGCACCTGCTGGGGGAACCCAAGGTCCTGTCCGTCTCCGCCGCCACCCACTCCGAACTGGGCCCGCGCGGGCTGGGCGGCAACGCCCGCTACTCGGCGATGAAGTCCAGCCACAAATTCGAGGTGGAGGATTTCGCCACCGCGTTCATCCGGCTCGAAGGCGGCGGCACGCTCATCCTCGAGGCGGGCTGGGCGGCCTACCGCGAAGAGAAGGACCTCCTGGACTTCACCGTGTACGGGACCGACGGCGGCGCCGAACTGCGCGCTGTAGGCGCTTCGATGGCACCGGTTGCGGACCTGAGGATCTTCAAGGAGAAGGACGGCGAAAACGCCGACTACGAGGTGGTGGCTGAGCCCGGCCGCGCCCACGACGCCGTCGTCGAGGACTTCGTCAACGCCGTCCGCGGCGGCCCGGAGGCGTGGGGCGCGCATGACGGCTCGGTGGCCCTCAGCCGGGCCCTGGTCCTGGACGCCTGCTACCGGTCCGCACTCGAACACCGGGAAGTTGCGCTCTGACATGACGGACAAACTCAACATCCTGGTCTGGAACGAGGGCGTCCACGAGGCGCAGAATACGCCAGCCTCCATGGCGGAGATGTACCCGGACGGGATCCACGGCGCCATTGCCGCGGGCCTGCGCGGACACCTGCCGGATTCGCAGGTGGCCACCGCAACCCTTGCGGACCCCGAGCACGGACTCAGCGAGGAGGTGCTGGCGGGAACGGACGTCCTCCTGTGGTGGGGACACAAAGCCCACGCCGAGGTCAGTGACGACGTCGTGGATCGGGTGCAGCGCCACGTCCTGGGCGGAATGGGCCTGTTGGTCCTCCACTCCGGCCACTTCGCCAAGATCTTCACCCGGCTCCTGGGCACCACCTGCTCGCTCAAGTGGCGCAACGACGGTGAACGCGAGACAGTGTGGACGGTCAAACCGTCCCACCCCATCGCGCAGGGCGTTCCCAATCCGCTGATCATTCCCAAACAGGAGATGTACGGCGAACTCTTTGACATTCCGGACCCGGACGACCTCATCTTCATCAGCTCCTTTGAAGGCGGCGAGGTGTTCCGCTCCGGCGTGACCTTCACCCGCGGCAAGGGCCGGATTTTCTATTTCAGCCCCGGCGACCAGGACTACCCGGTTTACCACCAGGCTGAAATCCGGCAGGTGCTGGCCAACGGCGTCCGCTGGGCCGCCCAGCCGGACGTCTTCCGCGAGCAACCCGGGGTGGCTAACGCCCGGCGCGGCTGGTACCTCGGGGACGCCTGAGGCACTGCCAAAGAAGTCCGACGGCGGACCGGTTGCCTTTAGATGGCCGGGCCGCCGTCGTCGTTTCCGTCCCCGGGGCGCGGGGGCTAAGGCGTGAGCGTGCGGACAGGCGCGCCCGCCAGCCAGGCCGTGACGTCCTCGAAAGCCCCGCCGTAGAACTGTCGGTAGCTTTCCCGTGTGACGTAGCCGAGGTGCGGAGACAACACGGTGTTGGGCGCCGCGAGCAGAGGGTGCCCCGCCTGCAGCGGTTCCTGGTCGAACACATCCAGCGCCGCCCCGCGGATCCAGCCTTCGGCGAGGGCCTTCAGCAGGGCGTCCTGGTTGACCAGGGGCCCCCGGGCGGTATTCACCAGGATGCCCTCAGGTCCCAGCAGACGGAGTTCCGGCTCGGCCACAATGTTTTCGGAGCGTTCGGAGAGCCGCAGGTGGAGCGTGGCAACATCCGAGAGGCGGAAGAGTTCCTTCTTGGACACCAGGCGGGCGCCGGCCTCCTCCGCTGCCGCGGCCGTCAGGTTCTGGCTCCAGGCCAGGACCTCCATTCCAAAGGCCTGCCCGTACGCCGCGATCCGTCGGCCAATCTTGCCAAGGCCCACCACGCCCAGGGTCTTACCGGCCAGCTCGAAGCCAACGGTGGTCTGCCAGGAGCCTGCACGCAGGGAGTTCTCTTCGGCCGGCAGGTTCCTGGCGAGGGCCAGCAGCAGGGCCCACGTCAGTTCGGGGGCGGCGGCGGGCGAGCCCGGTGTGCCGCAAACGGTGATGCCCTGCTCGGCAGCGGCGGCCACATCCACGGCGGCATTCGCCATGCCGGTGGTCACCAGGAGCTGGAGATTTGGAAGTTTTTCCAGCACCTCCCGCGGAAAGGCGGTCCGCTCGCGCATGGCCACCACCATGGTCACATCCGCCAGCGCGGACACCAGGGCCTCCGGCGAGGCGAAGGGTTCACGGAAGGTCATGGTGGCGACGCCCTCGGCTTCCAGGGCAGCCCAGTCGGCAAAACCATGGGCCACGCCCTGGTAGTCGTCGAGGATGGCGAGGCGGTGCTTCATGGCATTGTCCTTCGTCCCGGGTAACCTTGGCGTGATGTTCATCGTAAGGCAGCGGGTCCTGGCCTTTCCTGGAAGCCCTGCCACTTCCGGCGTGATAGCAATGGGAGTGATGAAACCACCCCCAAACCGGTTCCTGGCCCCGTGAACGGCCGGATCCTCGCCCGGATTCCCAACAGCTGGATCCTGCTGGCCTGCATAGGCCTGCTGGCCCTGAACCTGCGGGGCCCTTTTGTGGCGGTCGCCCCCGTAGTGGACCTGATGCAGGCGGAACTCAACTTCTCGCCGGTCGTGTTGGGGCTCCTGACCAGCATCCCGGTGCTGTGCTTCTCCCTTGCCGCTCCGCTGGCCTCCCTGGCCGCGAGGAAATTCGGTGCCGAGTTCGCGGTGACGCTGACCATCCTCGGCGTGCTGGCCGGCGTCCTGGTGCGTTCGGCGGGAGGGCCCGTGCTGGTTGTGGCCGGGACGGTGCTGATTGGCCTGGCCATCACGGTGGGCAACATCGCGGTGCCGCTGATCATCCGCCGCGATTTCGGGCGGGCCCGGCAGGGGACCGCGATGGGCATCTACACCGCGGCGTTGAACATCGGCTCGTTCCTGACCTCGGTGGCCACGGCACCGCTGGCCAGCCTGGCCGGCTGGCGGTTCGCGCTGGGATCGGTTGCCGTCCTGGCGGTGGTGGCGGTAGTTTTCTGGACCCTCGCCGTGGGCGTGCGCCGCGCCTTCTTCATTGCCCCCGACGACGGCAAGGGCACGCGGTTGCCGCCGGTCGACGGTGCGCGGTGGACCACGGCCGGCCTGACGGCCGGCTTCGCTGGACAGGCCTTCTCCTATTACGGGGTAACCGCCTGGCTGCCGAAGATCCTGGCCGACGAGCTGGGAATGGCCCCTGCCGCGGCCGGTGCCGGATCCTCGCTGTTCCAGATCCTCGCGATCGCCGGCAGCCTGGGTGTGCCACTGGCGGCGCGGTTTGCCCGTACGACTACGGTGGCCGTGGCCCTTGGCCTGATGTGGCTGACGGTCCCCTTGGGCCTGCTGCTGGCCCCCGAATGGTGGTGGCTTTGGTGCTCCCTGGGCGGCGTAGCCCAGGGTGGCGGCATCACGTTGATCTTCATCGCCATCATCAAGATCGCGCGGGACCAGGCGTCGGCAGGGAAGATGTCCGCCGTCGTCCAAGGCGCCGGTTATGCAATCGGTGCGGCCGCTCCTCCGCTGCTGGGGTACCTGCACGGGCTGACCGGTTCCTGGACCGTGCCCATGCTGTTGATCCTGGCGTCGGTGCTGACGTTCTTCCTCACCACCACCCTTTCCGTGCGGAAGGTGCCGAAGAACCGCTGAGGCGAGCGGCGCCGTCGTCGTAAGCTCTCCGTGCCTTCCGACGCTCTCTCACTTAACGCGGGAAATAGTGAATCGCTCTCTCACTTTCCTAAGAAAAGTGAGAGAGCGATCCGGGGTTTCCCGCATCAAGTGAGAGAGCGATCGGGAAACGTAAGGGAGGTGCTCCGTCGCCGGGCCGGCCCTCCGGCTTTCGGAGGTGCCTGTTGCGGAGGGCGTGCCGGCCCGGCGGACGGAAGTCTTGTTCGAACCTACGCTGCCGCGAGTTCTTCGGCGGTGGCTTTTTCGCGGGCTTCGGTGAGGTAGCGGGCGTAGGCGGGGAGGGTGAGGAAGGACGGGAAGTCCTGGGCCAGGGTGACTTCTTCGAAGATGTCGCGGGCGTCTTCGAAGCGGTCGCCGTCGAAGCGTTCGAGCCGGGCGAATTCCTCGTCGAGGAGTTCCTCGATCCAGTGGTGGGTGATGATTTCGCCGTGGTCGGTGATGGCGCGGGCGTAGATCCATTGCCAGAGCTGGGAGCGGGAGATTTCGGCGGTGGCGGCGTCTTCCATGAGGTTGTGGATGGCTACTGCGCCGTTGCCGCGGAGCCAGGATTCGATGTAGCGGATGCCTACTTCGATGTTGTTCCGGATGCCTTGTTCGGTGATGGTGCCGGTGGTCGCGGCGACGTTGATGAGGGCGGCGTCGTCGGGGGTGATGTCCTCGCGGAGCTTCTCCAGCTGGTTGGGCTTGTCACCGAGGATGGTGTCGAACACGTCGCGGCAGACGGGTACGAGGTCGGGGTGGGCCACCCAGGAGCCGTCGAAGCCGTCGTTGGCTTCGCGGGTCTTGTCCGCGCGGACTTTTTCGAGGGCGTTGGTGTTCGCTTCGGGGTCTTTGCGGTTGGGGACGGCTGCGGCCATGCCGCCGATGGCCATGGCGCCGCGTTTGTGGCAGGCGCGGACCAGTTGTTCGGTGTAGGCGCGCATGAAAGGCTGGGTCATGGTGACCTGGCTGCGGTCGGGGAGGACGAAGCGGGGGCCGCGGGTGCGGAAGTTCTTGATGAGGGAGAAGATGTAGTCCCAGCGGCCGGCGTTGAGTCCGGCGGCGTGGTCGCGCAGTTCGTAGAGGATTTCCTCCATTTCGAAGGCGGCGGTGATGGTTTCGATGAGCACGGTGGCGCGGATGGTGCCCTGGGGGATGCCGAGGAGGTCCTGGGCGAGGATGAAGATGTCGTTCCAGAGCCGGGCTTCGAGGTGGTTCTCGATCTTGGGCAGGTAGAAGTACGGGCCTTTGCCCTGGGCGAGGAGGCGGCGGGCGTTGTGGAAGAAGAACAGGCCGAAGTCCACGATGCCGCCGGCGACGGGTTCGCCGTCGATGAGCATGTGCTTTTCGGGCAGGTGCCAGCCGCGGGGGCGGACCACGATGGTGGGCAGGTCGCCGGCGGGGCGGAGTTTGTATTCCTTGCCTTCGGGGGTGGTGAAGTCGATGCGGCGTTCCAGGGCGTCGGTGAGGTTCAGCTGGCCCTTGATGACGTTGCGCCAGGTGGGGGTGGAGGAGTCTTCCATGTCAGCGAGCCAGACCTTGGCCCCGGAGTTCAGGGCGTTGATGGTCATCTTCTGGTCCACCGGTCCGGTGATTTCCACGCGGCGGTCCTCCAGGCCGGGGGCGGGGGGAGCGACGCGCCAGGAGGGGTCGTTGCGGATGTGCTCGGTTTCGCGGAGGAACCTAGGGTCCTGCCCGGCAGCGATCTCCGCCCGCCGGGTCCGGCGGGCCTGCAGCAGTTCCTGCCGCCGGGCCGCCGTCGCCCGGTGCAGCCTGGCCACGAACGCCAGGGCGTCCGGGGTGAGCACCTCGTTCTGCCGGCAGATCGGCTGGGCGGTCAGGGTGATGCCATTGATCGTAAAAGAGTCGGTGAAGCTGTTCATTTCAGTCTCCTGGTGCAAGGCCCATCTGGGTAGCAGTAGGTGTCGTTTTGAGCCTTCAAAACGACACCTACTGCTACTTACTTGGGAAAGATTTAGTGGAACTGGCCCTCTTCGGTCGATCCGACCAGGGCGAGGGTGGATGCGTTCGGGTTGAGCGCGGTGGCGATGTCGTCGAAGTAGCCGGTGCCGACTTCGCGCTGGTGCTTGGTTGCGGTGTAGCCGCGGGATTCGGAGGCGAATTCCTTCTCCTGGAGCTCGACGTAGGCGCTCATCCCTTCCCGGGCGTAGCCGTGGGCGAGGTCGAACATCGAGTAGTTCAGGGCGTGGAAGCCGGCCAGGGTGATGAACTGGAACGTGAAGCCCATGGCGCCGAGTTCACGCTGGAACTTCGCGATCGTGGCGTCGTCCAGGTGCTTGCGCCAGTTGAACGACGGCGAGCAGTTGTAGGAGAGCATCTGGTCGGGGAACTCGGCCTTGACGGCCTCGGCGAACGTGCGGGCCAGTTCCAGGTCCGGGGTGCCGGTTTCCATCCAGATCAGGTCCGAGTACGGGGCGTAGGCCTTGGCGCGGGCGATGCAGGGTTCGATGCCGTTGCGGACCTTGTAGAAGCCTTCCGGGGTGCGGACCGGCTGTCCGCCCTCGCGGAGGATGAATTCCTGGTCGCGTTCGTCGACGTCGGAGGTGATCAGGGTGGCGGCCTCGGCGTCGGTGCGGGCAATGACCACCGACGGGGTGCCGGCGACGTCCGCGGCGAGGCGGGCCGCGTTCAGGGTGCGGACGTGCTGCTGGGTCGGGATCAGGACCTTGCCGCCGAGGTGGCCGCACTTCTTTTCCGAGGCGAGCTGGTCCTCCCAGTGAACACCCGCGGCGCCGGCCTGGATCATGGACTTCATCAGCTCGTAGGCGTTCAGCGGGCCGCCGAAACCGGCCTCAGCGTCCGCAACGATCGGGACCAGCCAGTCCTCGACCGTCCGGATGCCCTCGGAGAACTCGATCTGGTCGGCCCGGAGCAGGGCGTTGTTGATCCGGCGCACCACCGTCGGGACCGAGTTGGCCGGGTAAAGCGACTGGTCCGGGTAGGTGTGGCCGGAGTTGTTCGCGTCGGCTGCGACCTGCCAGCCGGAAAGGTAGATGGCCCGCAACCCGGCCTTGACCTGCTGCACGGCCTGGTTGCCGGTCAACGCGCCGAGCGCGTTGGTGTAGCCGCCGGTCTTGTGCTCCTCGGTGAGCTGCTTCCACAGCTTCTCCGAACCGCGGCGGGCCAGGGTGTGCTCCTCGGAGACGCGGCCGCGGAGGCGGACGACGTCGGAGGCTGAGTAGTCCCTGGTCACACCTTCCCAGCGGGGGTTGGCGGCCCACTCGAGCTCCAGGGCGGCGGCCTGCGATTCTGCGTCCTGGCCGGGCGTCTGCTGGGTGGGCTCAAATGCTGCAGTCATCGTTGATCTCCTTGATTGAGCTCCGGATGGGGTAGGTGGGAACCTCGCCGTTGAGGTTCCCACCGGCTTTTCCGGTGCGGTGTTTCTTTCCGTGACACTTACTTTTCCGCACTTCCAAGAGGCTTACTAGAGATAAATGATGGAAAGAAATGCACTTCTTCACGTATTCTTTAGAAATGTCGCCTGGAAGCTGGAACCGCGAAGCCGCGCCGCCCACCCCGTCCGCCGCGTCTGCCGGACTGGACGTCATCAGCCTTGGCCGCCGCGTGCGCCACCTGCGCAAGCAGGCTGGACTGACGCTCGACAACCTCAGCGCCGCCGTCGGTACTGCGCCCAGCCAGTTGAGCCTGATCGAGAACGGCAAGCGGGAACCGAAGCTCGGGCTCCTGCAGCACTTGGCGTCCGCCCTCAACGTCAGCATCGACCAGCTGCTCGGTGCCGAGCCTCCCAGCCGCCGGGCCGCCTTGGAGATCGAGCTCGAACGCTACCAGCGCAGTCCGCTCTACGAGACGCTGGACCTGCCCAAAATCCGCATCAGCTCGCGGCTTCCGATGGACGTGCTGGAGGCCCAGGTGGGGCTGCTGCATGAGCTGGAGCGCAAGATGAACGAGCAGGTGGCCACCCCCGAGGAAGCGCGCCGGGCGAACGGTGAACTGCGGGCAATGATGCGCGAGCGCGGCAACTATTTTCCGGAGTACGAGGCCGAGGCGCAGAAGGTCCTCAAAGGCGTTGGCTACACCACCGGTCCGCTCAGCCAGCACGTCATCGCGGACATCGCCGAGAACCTCGGATTCACCCTGCACCACGTGGGTGACCTGCCGCATTCCACCCGTTCCGTGACCGATTTGAAGAACCGCAGAATTTACCTGACCCAGAACCAGCGCCAGGACCACGACCCCCGGTCGGTCCTGCTGCAGGCCCTGGGCCACTACGTGCTGGGACACGAAACCCCGAAGAACTACGGCGACTTCCTGGCCCAGCGCGTGGCAACGAACTATTTTGCCGCAGCGCTCCTGCTGCCGGAAAAGGCAACCCTGGAATTCCTGCAGAAGGCGAAGGCCGCCAAGGAAATCGCCGTCGAGGACATCAGGGACGCTTTTGCCGTGTCCTATGAAACGGCAGCCCACCGGTTCACGAACCTTGCCACGCAGCACCTGGGCATCACCACCCATTTCCAGAAAACGCACCAGAGCGGAATCATCTACAAGGCATACGAGAACGACGGCGTGGCGTTCCCGCAGGACCACACCGGCGCCATCGAGGGCCAGCCGTCGTGCAAGGCCTGGACTTCCCGCGCAGTGTTCGACGTTCCGGACAAGTTCAGCGCCTACAGCCAGTACACCGACACGCCATCCGGGACGTACTGGTGCACCGCCCGCACCGAACGTTCAGCCAGCGGCGAGTTTTCGCTCAGCATCGGCGTGCCGTACCAGCACGTTAAATGGTTCCGCGGACGGGAAACCACCGCGCGGGCCAAGTCCACCTGCCCCGACCCGAACTGCTGCAAACGGCCGCCGGCCGAGCTCGCCTCGCAGTGGGCCGGCAACGCCTGGCCCTCCGCCCGGGCCCATTCGCACCTGCTGGCGGCCATGCCGCCCGGCGCCTTCCCCGGCGTCGACGAAACCGAGGTGTACAGCTTCCTTCAGGCGCACTCGGGAACGTGACCCGGACGCTCTCTCACTTGATGTGGATTTCCCTCGGACGCTCTATCACTCTCTTCAGGAAAGTGGACCAGTTCAAAGTGAGCGAGCGTCCCGGGTTTTCCAGCATTAAGTGAGAGAGGATCGGGTCACCCGTGCAGCTCGCGGTAAGCGTCCGCCGCTGCCGGGTGCAACGGAATGCCGGCCGTGTTGATCAGGGAATCCGGGCTCAGGAACTGAACTCCCAGGCTCGAGCGGGGGATGAGCTCCTCCGCATGGCCCACCAGCAGTTCCACGGTTCTTTTCACGGTGCGGGCGTCCAGGTCGCTCCGGCACAGCAGCAGGTTGGTCACCCCCACTGTCCAGACGGCAGGGACGCCCCCGTAGGCGCCCGCCGGGATCAGGACCCGGTCATAAAAGACGCCGTACCTGGACCGCAGCGCCGGCAACAACAGGGAAAGATCGAGGAAGTTAAGACCCACGTCGTCATGGGCAGCAGAGATGGCGGCCGTGGGAACGCCCCCGGACCAGAACAGGGCGTCCACTGACCCCGCACGCAGTGCCGCGAGGCCGTCATTGAGGCCCAGGTTCAGGACGGTGACGGCTTGCCCGGCAGCTCCGGCCCCGCCGGCAGCGACGGAACCAAGCCCCGCGGCCTCAAGGAGGCGGGGAGTGGTGAGGGACGTCCCCGAACCCGGCTCGCCCACAGCCACCGTCCTGCCGGCCAGCTCCCCGATGCCCCGGATCCCGCTGGCCTTCCGGACCACGCAATGGACGTAGTTTTCGTACACCCGCCCGAGAGCCGTAATGCCGGCGTCGGACGTGTTCTTCCCTGCTTCCCTCTGCGCGGCGGCATCAGCGAGGGCGACGGCGAACGTGGCTTTCCCGGCAAGGAGCTGTCCGAGGTTGTCCAGGCTGCCCCCCGTGGTCAGGGCCGTGGCCTGCCGGGCCACCCCATGGCGCTGCAGGGACGCGGCAAGCAGGGTGGCGAACTCCAGGTAGAAGCCGCCCGGTTCGCCGCCCGCAACGGTAACGGCGTCGGGGCTGTCCGCCGGGGTGCAGGCCGCCAGCGCCGGTGGCAGCAGTCCCGCGAGCCCTGCGGCAGCACCGGCCCTGAGGACTTCGCGTCTCGACGGCGGTCTGAAGCGAAAGTCAGGCATGCGGAGCCACCTGCCCCGTGGCGTCCGGACCGCTTTTGGGGACCCGGGGAAACTCCAGGAACGCCGCCAGGCCGTGCGGGTGCGCCTCGCGGAGCAGCAGGCGTCCACCATTGGCCGCGGCCAGCTTTTCGACGATGGTCATGCCCAGGCCGTTTCCGCGCACGTCCCGGTGCTTCGGTGAACGCCAAAACCGCTGGGTGGCAGATGCCCTTTCCTCGGACGAGAGCCCGGGCCCGTCGTCGGACACTTCGATCACCACGGTGGCGCCGAGGTTACGGACGGCAACCGATATCCGGGCGCGGCCGGCATATTTGACCGCATTGTTCAGCAGTTCCCCGGCCATCTGCGCAAGGTCCCCCGCGTCGCAGGCAATCAGGGCAGGCTGCCCGGACGTTCTGTCGAAATGGATGGAGGCGCCGGCACGTCGCGCGGCAGGTCCTGCACGTTCGGCCTCTTCCTGCAGGACAGGGACTGGATCAATGGGCCCCCGATCTCGCCGCGAAGGCGCGCCGCCGGGTGTGCCGGCGGAATCCTCGAAGGCCCGGTGTTCGGCGGCGGCGAGTTTGAGGACGCCGTCAAGGATCTCCTCGACCCTCTCGAGCTCAGTCTCGACGGCGGATGCAGCTGCCTTTTCCCGGGCGGTCTTCAATTCCAGCTGGAGCAAGTCGACGCGCAGCCGGAGCGCACCAACAGGGTTGCGCAGTTCATGGGAGGTGTCCGCAATGAGCTGGCGCTGCGCTTCGATGCTGTCGCTGACGCTTTGCGCCATCGCAGTGAAGGAACGGCTCAGCGCCCTCAGCTCGGGCGGCCCTTCCTCCGGCAGCCGGCTGCTCCGGCCGGTGGTTTCCAGTTCGGCGACGGCGGCATTGAGCCGGTGGACAGGGCGCAGCACCCAGCGGGTCACCCGGGACGCGCCGATGAGGAGCATCGCCATGAGTGCAGCCGCGGCCAGTCCGACGCCGAGCCAGCGTTCGCGGAGTTTCTGCCGGGCAGCGTCCTGGTTGACTTCCAGGACCGCTGCTCCGAGTACCTGGCTGGCGCTTCCAAACGAGCGGGAAATCACCTCGGAGCCCGTGCCGAACGGCTGAAGCGGCGCCAGTGTGGTGTCACTGAGGTTCAGGCTGGCCCTGGCCAAGGCATTCCGCACGTCTGCCCGGTCCTCGCTCAGGCCGCCGGAGCGCAGGGTGCCCTGCTGGAGCCGGACCAGGACTCCTTCGGCGTAGAGCTCCGAGTACCTGTCCATTTCGGCCTGCAACTGGGTGGAATCACCTCCCTCAGTGCCGGCGTCGAACGCAACCTGCGCCAGCCTGTTTAGGGCAGTGGCCCGGTTGATCTGGAGTTCCTGCGTGAGTTCCCGGCTGGCGGAGGCCAGGAGGGCATTGGACGCGATGAGCACCAGGAGGACGGAAAGGATGCTCAGGATCCCGAGGACACGGAGCTTCACGTAGGGTCCGCCTCGACCCTATAGCCGACCCCGCGGACGTTGATGATGAACCCCGGCAGCTGCAGTTTGGACCTCAGCCCGGTCAGGTGCACGTCAAGTGACCGCGAGGAGGCCAGGAACGCATCGCCCCACAGTGCGTCCAGGATCTGTTCGCGGGTCACTACTGACCCTGCATGGCTGGCCAGTAGGGCCAGCAGGTCGAATTCCGTGGCGGTCAGGGGGAGTACCTGTGCGCCGAGGACTGCCAGGCGGCGTTCGAGGTCCACCTCGAGTTCCCCCAGCACGATCCGCCGCTGCGTGTTGCCGGGAGCGCGGCCCGCCCGCCGGGTGACGGCTTCGATCCGGGCCAGGAGCTCCACGAGCTTTACGGGCTTGACGAGGTAGTCATCGGCCCCGGAACGGAGGCCAAGGACCACGCTCCGTTCGTCGTCGCGCGCAGTGAGGATCAGGATGGGAACGTCCGTGACCTGCCGAAGCTTCCGGAGCACCTCGAGGCCGTCCATGCCGGGAAGTCCCAGGTCCAGCAGGATCACGCCGAAGCGCCGGTGCTCCAGGAGTGCGTCGGCGCCCCGGGAAACCCTGGCCGACGCATGCCCGGCGGAAACCACGGCCGCCCCGAGGGCGGATGCCATGGCGTCGTCGTCCTCGACGATCAGCACATCCATTGCCAGTTCCTGTTCCGTTGGGCGGCTTCCGTTTTCAGGGGCGCGATTTCCCCTGCCCGCCTTTGGAGGTTACCCCGTTCGCTTGTTTTCCGCCCGGCCCGGGGCGGTCGCACTGCCCGGCACCGCGGCCTTGGACCCGCTGCCCGCGGGGAAAACCTAAGGAAGTGTTAGGAATTCGGTTTTCGCTTGGGCTGTGCGCTGGCTCACCAATAGCTTTGGTGGGGTCCCCGGGCTTCCAGGGGACGTTCAACGTCGAGGAGGAACCATGAGCAATGCTGCCATGGACAGCACGAAAGTCGGGCCAGGGCGCATAGCCGGGGCCGCGCAGCCAAGGAAGGTTCAGCGATGAGCACCCAGCAAACCGCGGCAGTGAGTGAGTCGGCCGAGACCCGACGGGCGGTCAGCAACATCCTCAAGGGCTCTGCCGGCAACCTGGTGGAGTGGTATGACCTGTACGTCTACACGGTCTTCGCCGCCTACTTCCAGTCCCACTTCTTCAACTCGAAGGACGACCTCCAGGCGGGCCTGGAAGCGATGGCCGTCTTCTCGACGTCGTTCCTCATGCGGCCCATCGGCGCCTGGTTCTTCGGCCGGTACGCGGACCGCAACGGCCGCAAGGCAGCGCTGACCCTCAGCGTGACCCTGATGTCCGCGGGGTCATTCGCCATCGCCGTCCTGCCCACCACCGAGCAGGTGGGCGTCTGGGCATTGATCCTGCTGATCCTGATCCGCCTGGTCCAGGGCTTCTCCGTGGGCGGCGAGTACGGCACCAGTGCCACCTACATGTCCGAGGCTGCCACGTCCAGGCGGCGCGGCTTCTTCTCCAGCTTCCAGTACGTCACCCTGATCGGCGGCCAGATGCTGGCCCTGCTGGTCCTGGTGATCCTGCAAAATGCCATGCCCAAGGATGACCTCACGGAGTGGGGCTGGCGGATCCCGTTCGCGCTGGGCGGCGTCGCGGCGCTTGTGGTCCTCTGGCTCCGGCGCTCTATGGAAGAGACCGTTTCGGAGGAGCAGGTGCAGGCTGCAAGGACCCCGGCCGAAGCGGGAGTTGCCCAGCCCGGCACCATGAAGCTGCTGTTCACGCAGTATTGGAAGCCGCTGCTGGTCTGCATCGGTGTCACGCTCGGCGGCACCGTGGCCTTCTACACCTACACCAACTTCATCCTGAAGTTCATGAACGATACCTCCGGCATCGCCAAGACCGACACCTCGGTGATCAACTTCTGGGCGCTGTTCATCTTCATGCTCCTGCAGCCCGTGTACGGCATGATTTCGGACAAGGTGGGCCGCAAGCCGCTGCTCCTGTGGTTCGGCATCACCGGCGTCCTGTTCACCTGGCCGCTGCTCTCCACCCTGTCCAACACCAAGGATCCCTTTACCGCCTTCCTGCTGATGATGGGTGGCCTGGTGATCGTGGGCGGCTACACCTCCATCAACGCACTGGTGAAAGCCGAACTGTTCCCGGCCTCGATCCGTGCCCTTGGCGTCGGCCTGGGTTACGCGATCGCCAACTCGCTGTTCGGCGGGACCGTTCCACTCATCGGCGCAGCCTTCCAGAAGGCCGAGCGGG
Source organism: Pseudarthrobacter oxydans (assembly GCF_034258515.1). Lineage (NCBI taxonomy): Bacteria > Bacillati > Actinomycetota > Actinomycetes > Micrococcales > Micrococcaceae > Pseudarthrobacter > Pseudarthrobacter oxydans. Next base: position 669,126 of record NZ_CP139438.1, read on the forward strand.
TTGACCTGTTCTTCACCTACGTCACCGTGGCCATTGCCCTCTCGCTGCTGGTGTACATCTTTGCGCTGAAGAACAAGAAGGCAACCCACCTGGACCAAGAGCAGGGCCACGCGTGGGTGCAGGAGCGCAAGGACGGCGACAAGGACAAGGACCTGCTGGGCGTCTAGCTCCCGGAGGCGCACCTGCAGCAAGGAAGTACGACGGCGGGTCCCCGCCCGCCGTCGTCCGCCCGCCACGCCACGACGCTCTATCACTTGATGTGGATTTTCCTTCGACCCTCTCTCACTTTCTTCAGGAAAGTGAGAGAGGGTCCCGGGTTTTCCACCGTTAAGTGAGAGAGGGTCCGGCGCGGTCCCGCGAGCCGAGCGAGACCAAAACGAATGCAAAGCGTGACCCTGCCGGCATCGTCACGCGCCGCCGTCGCTGTTTCACTGGGAGGAGGCGGATTCCCGCCTTTGGCATGCCAGGGGAGGCAACAGAGGTGTTTCGTTTTCAGCGGATAATTGCGCTGGGTGCCTTGATGGGACTGGCGGGGTGTGCGGCGCCGGCCCGGCCGCCGGCCCCGGAACTCCTCACGGCCGACGGCGTCGAGCGGGTTTCGGTGGACCGCGCGGACTACGCCGCTGAGCTGCGCTCCTTCCGGGCTTCCGCGTTCGTCCTCGGCGAGGCGCTGCTGGCCGACGGCGGCGACGGCGCCAACGGGAACGTCGTGTCCTCGCCCGGGAGCCTGCTGATTGCCCTCGCCATGCTGCGCGCGGGTGCCACCGGCGGGACCGCGGCCGAGATGGACAGCGTCCTGCAATTCCCCCTTGAGAAGCGCGACGAGGCCATGAACTCGGTCCTCCGCTCGCTGGAAAAGTTCGATGGCGACCCCGGCGCAGTGGATGAGGACAACCCGCCGCGGAAACCGGTCATGCACTCCGCCAACGGGCTTTTCGTCGACAAGGACGTGCCTACCGGGCGGTCCTTCCTGGACACACTGGCCCGGCACTATGGATCGGGGGTGTATCCCGTGGATTTCAGCGACGAAGAAGCAACGAAGCCCGCCATAGATGCGTGGGTGAGCAGGAACACCGGCGGCCGGATCAAGGAGGCCCCGGCGGAATACGACCCCGACAATACCTTCAGCCTGCTCAACTCGCTGTACTTCGCCGCCGCCTGGAGCGCACCGTTCGATCCGAACGCCACCTCCGACCTGCCGTTCACGACAGCCGCGGGCGAGGAAATCGCGGTGCCTGCCATGCACAACGAACTCACGATGAAATATGCGGAAGGTGCCGGCTGGCAGGGTGTGGACCTTCCCTACGCCGACGGTTTCGTCATGCGGCTGGTCCTGCCCGCGGAGACGGCCGCTCCCGACGGCACGGCCGCTTCCCGTGACAGTCGCGCCCGAGCGGCCTTCGACGCGGAGAAACTGACGGAAATCGCGGACACGTTCGATATTGCCCGGCCCGAATCAGTCCAGATCCAGCTGCCGCGCTGGGACCACAGGTCCAGTTTTGACCTCCGCAAGGTCTTCGGGGCGCTGGGACTGGAGAACATGCTCGGCACCACGGAGGACTTCAACAACATCCAGCCGCAGATGATGATCACCCAGGCCGCCCAGGCTGCCAACATCACCGTGGCCGAAAAGGGCACCATTGCCGCCGCGGTGACCCAGATCAACGGAATGGCCACCAGCGCCCCGCCGCAGCCTGAGCGGACCATCGAGTTCGACCGGCCGTTCCACTACCAGATCGTCCACGTTGAAACCGGACTGCCGCTGTTTATGGGAACCGTGGCCGATCCCAGGTGAGCGCGCGCCCCGGGCCTGCCCTCTCCACCGTCCCCGGCCTCAGACGCTCTATCAGCTAATGCGGGAAAATCCTGAACCCTCACGCACTAGGTGCAAGAGGGTTCCGGAAAAACGCGCATTAAGTGAGAGAGGGTCCGGGGTGGGCTGGCGGTTAGCGGGCTCCGCCCTGCCACAGGGCATCGAACGGGGCGCCTGACGCCACGCGGTTGCGGATGCCCGCCGTGACGAATTCCTTGGCCGTCCGGGCAGCCTCCAGCGGCGTGGCGCCCTTGGCGAGTTCCGCCGTCACAGCCGCCGCCAGCGAGCAGCCGGCACCGGAAACCGCCACCTCACCCACCTTGGGCGCGCTGAGGACCTCAAGGGTCTCGCCGTCATAGAAGACGTCGACGGCGTCCGGGCCTTCCAGCCGCACCCCGCCCTTGGCGAGCACGGCGGCGCCGCTGAGCTCATAGATGCGGATGGCGGCGGCCTTGAGGGACTCTACGTCCGTGATATCCAGGCCGGACAGCGACTCGGCCTCGAAGTGGTTCGGCGTGACAAAGGTGGCCAGCGGAAGGATCTGCGCCTTCAGCGCCTGGTCCGTGTCCAGGGCGTGCCCGGGCTCCTGGCCCTTGCAGATCAGCACCGGGTCCAGGACCACGTTTTCGAACCGGCCGGCGGCCAGGGCATCAGCGACTGTGGCGATGGTGGCGGGACTGCCCAGCATGCCGATCTTCACCGTGTCCAGCACCGGACGTCCGGGCTCCGAAGGAGCGGACGACGACGGACCGTACGCGGCCGTCGTCGCCTCCAGTTGGTCCGCGATCACCTGCTGGTCCACCGGTACGAACCGGTGGTTCCAGCTGTCGTTCGGGTTGAACGAAACGATGCACGTGAGGTTGGCGATGCCAAAGACGCCGAGTTCCTGGAAGGTTTTCAGGTCCGCCTGGGCGCCGGCGCCGCCGGTTGCTTCGGAGCCTGCGATGGTCAGGACGACTGCGGGAGCTGTGACGGGCTGGGGTGCGGCAACGGAAACGGAAGTCATGGCACCATCCTGCCATCCGCCGTCGGCCGCGTCTTTGTGCCGCTGTACAGCGACGACAGGCCGCTTGGTGCGAACATACCCGCGTCCCTACGGCGCCGCGACGTCCCTGGTGATCAGGGTAAAGAAGCGGGGTGGCCTCAGCCCTTCAGCGTCCGGTCGAGCAGGGCGCGCAGCTCCCGGAAGTGCCGTTCCGTGACTCCTTCGTGGAAGGCCGAGGTGTCCGCCATGGAGTAGCCGTGGGATGCTCCGCGGTAGACCTCGTTGGATGCCTTAAGTCCTGCAGCCTTCAGGGCTTTCCCCAGCCGGGCCACGGCCTGGGCGTCCATGCTCCGGTCGTGGTCCGCGTGGCCGAACACGAACTCGGCTCTGGCCGTTCCGAGCCGCAGGTGCGGGCTGTCCGGTTCATCCGTGGCCAGCCCGCCGCCGTGGAAGCCGCCGCATGCCGCCACCGCCTCCGGGTGGGATGTTGCGGTGCGCACCGCGAGCCTGGCCCCCATGCAGTAGCCGAAGGTGCCGATGGGACCCGGCGCAACGCCGTCGAGCGCCCTGAGCGCCGAAACCCAGGCATCGATGTCCGCCAGCGCCCTGTCCGCGGTGAGCCGGCCAATCCGCGGGAACGCCGCCTGGCCGGCTGCCTGCCTGCCCTCCGGGGTGGTCATGTCCCCCTTCGGGGCAAGCTCGGCAACAGTCCCGTCCCGGTAGAAGACGTTCGGGGCCAGGACAACGTACCCCCAGCCGGCAACGCGCTGCGCCATGTCCTCGATGCGCGGGCGCAGGCCGAAGGCGTCCATGTACAGGATCACGCCGGGGAACGGCCCGCCGCCGCCGGACGGACGGGCCACCAAGGCTTCCGCGGTGCCTTCCGCGGCTGGGATTTCAATGAGCATGGGGTCAGGATATCGGACGCAATTCCGACGGCGGCGTGCTGGCTACCCGTAGTACCGCGCCAGGGTGTCGGCTTTGAAGTCGAAGAAGGTGCCGTCCTCGATGGCCAGGCGGGCGTCGTCCACCATTTTCACCACGAACCGCTCGTTGTGGATGGAGATCAGCGTGGCGGACACCATCTCCTTGGCCTTGTACAGGTGATGGATGTAGGCCCGGGAGTAGTTGGTGCACGCGTAGCAGTCGCAGCCGTCCTGGAGCGGGCCAAAGTCCCGCTTGTACTTGGCGCCGGAGAGGTTGTACCGGCCGGTCGGCGTATAGAACGCGGAGTTGCGGGCCACCCGGGTGGGGGAGACGCAGTCGAAGGTGTCCGCGCCGTTCTCGATGGCCGTGAAGATGTCGTCCGGTTCGGAGATGCCCAGCAGGTGCCGGGGCTTGTCCTCGGGCAGCTCCTCGTTGCACCACCGGACAATCGTGCCCAGGTTTTCCTTCTCCAGCGCCCCGCCGATCCCGAAACCGTCGAACGGCATGGCGCCCAGGTCCCGGCACGCCTTCCGGCGCAGGTCCTCGTACTGCGCGCCCTGGATCACGCCGAACAGGGCCTGGTACGGTTTGCCTGCCCGGGAGGAGGTCAGCCGGAAGTGCTCCTCAAGGCAGCGCAGCGCCCACAGCCGGGTGCGCTCCAGGGACTCCTCCTGGTAGCCGCGCGAGTTCTGCAGGGTGGTGAGCTCATCGAAGGCGAACATGATGTCCGCTCCGATCCGGTGCTGGACCTGCATGGAGATTTCGGGGGAGAACCTGTGCCGGTCGCCGTTGAGGTGGCTCTTGAACCACACGCCGTCGTCGTCAATATGGGCCAGGCGCTCCTTGCCGGGGGCCACCGCGTCGTCCGGTCCGGGCGCGCCGGCGGCGGCAACAGTCTTCATGTCGATGACCTTCTTGAACCCCGAGCCGAGGCTCATCACCTGGAATCCGCCCGAGTCCGTGAACGTGGGCCCCGGCCAGTTCATGAACGCGCCCAGGCCGCCGGCCTCGTCCAGGATGTCCGCACCGGGCTGCAGGTACAGGTGGTAGGCGTTGGCCAGCAGCGCCTGCGCCCCCAGGTCCGCCATGGCCTCGGGCAGCACGGATTTGACCGTGGCCTTGGTTCCCACGGCAATGAACGCCGGGGTCTGGATCGTGCCGTGGGGCGTGGAGATGGTGCCGGTACGTCCCAGGAACCGGCCCCCGTTGGACGCCTCCTGCGGGGCGGACGGTGGGCAGCTCTCGGCCAGGCGCGTGCCTACCCGGAAGGAAAACTCCGACTGCCGTGACCGTGCTTCATCGCCGGCAGTGCGCGGCCCCGGTTCAAACGGGGCGTCGGCAGGGTGTGGAGCTGGGGCAGGGTTGGCTGGCACCGTACAAGTCTGCCAGCAACCAGCCCCGTCCCGGCAACCGGGCCGGTCAGCTGACCGGTTCCGATGCGGGGTAGTGCTCGGCCCGCCAGGCATCCCAGGATGAGCGGATGGCATCCAGCCTTGCGGCGCCAAGGTCGTAGGTGGAGGCGATGACCAGGGACCCTTCGCCCTCTTCGCGCACGTCCTTGATGGCGGGATGGTCGGCCACCACCAGGAGTCCCTCACCGTGTTCCGCGTAGTCGTGCACCGTGACACCCACCTGGTGGCTGGTCCGGTACCAGACCTTTCCGCTGATCTTCTCGCCGGTCCCCAATGTCAGCTGGTAGCTTTCACCCGGTGCCGGCAAATCCGCCAGGCCGAGCTTCTCGATCGCTGAGCCCTGACCTTCCGTCAGGTGCAGGAACAGGGTGTGGCGCTTGCCGTGGGGGTGGCGTTCCAGGGCGAAGCGGAGCTGCTGGAGGAACGTGAGCCAGCCCTGCGTGATGTCCTCGTCCCAGGCGGCCCACTCGGAATCGTGGTCCATCGCTCCCCGGGTCACGCTGACCCGGGTTCCATTGGGCTCGGGGTGAAGTTCAAAAGTGTCCCCGCCGTGAACGGTGAGGCTGGTGTGGTCCGGCGACTCCTCAACGTCACCGGAGAAGTAGATCTCCTTGATCTCGGCGTCCAGGTCTTCAGCCTGCCAGCCATGCCATTGGGCTACTTTGGACGGTTCCCGCAGCATGGTCCAGACCTGCGGCGCGTCGGCGTTGATCACTACGCTCAGATTGTTGGTCATAGCCCCGAATGTACAACTCCGGCCGGATGCCGGGAAGGGGCAAATTACCTAACCGGGCACCCTGTCCGGGGCGTTGGGCAGCGTCAGGAGCGGACGGCTTCCAGCTCGTTGCTGATCCGTCGCTCGAGTTCGCCCACCCCGATGGTTTCGGAGCCCCCGTGGGCGCGCAGGAACAGCAGGGATTCGAGCCGCAGGAGGCGCCATTCGCGCTCGGCGTCGTGGTTGGAGTTGTCGATGGAGCGGAAGATTTCCTTGTCGTACAGGTTGGGCTCGTTGAGCGAGCGCTGCCGGACCTTCGCCGCCATCCTGGCCTTGAACGGATCCGTTTCCTGGTTTTCCGGGGTCCGGATCAGCTTTTCGTAGACCTCGGCCCGCTCCGCCTGTCCGTCCTGCCGGCAGATGTAGCTGGACAGAGCGAGGGATGCCTCCACGGACGCCCACCGCCCCGGGTTCCCGTCGAAGGGCAGGACATTGAGGAGGTCGGCAACGGCAAGTGCACCGTCGGCATCCTTGAGGGTGATGAACAGTTCGTGGGCGAGGTCGCTCAGGTCCTTCAGGCAGCTGCCGGACTTGAAGTTGACGCCCTTGGCCAGCCGGTCCGCCAGCAGCAACACGCCCTGGGCGTCAGGGTGCGTTTCGGCCGCGGCTTCCACCACTGATTCCGGAGTGCCCTGAGGTGCGGGAATCAGTGCCAGGTCCTCTTCGCTGGGACCGGTCACCGCGGGCGGGACCGGCGGGAGGGGAGGTACGACGACGGCGGGAACGGCGGCAGCGGAGGCAGGCTCTTCGCCGGGCTGCTTGGCTTGCTCCTGCGGCACGTCTCCTGCTGCCGGGGACCCCTCCGCCAGCACCGTGACCGTGGTGCCCACCGCGATGCGGAGGGTACCGCCACCGGACAGGCTGGCGAGGACCATCGCGGGCGCCCCGAAATCGTCCCGTTCAAGCTCAACCTGGTGTATCTCCGCTGTCCGCCCGCCGTCGGGCAGGACAATGTGGCTGCCGGTGGTCAGGGATCCAGCCTGCTGTTCAAGATGGTGACGGGCGGCTGGTGTTTCGGTCATGGGAGTCCTTAAGTTCTCTTGCGGTCCGCCCTACAGTCTACAAAGGCGGGCCCTTAAAATCGGGGACCCCCAGCTTGCTGCCGGGGTGTCAGAAGCCCACGCCGGCGAAGGCCAGGGCCTGGCGGATGAGGGCACCGCGGCCGCCGGAAAACTCCATCTGGACGCCCGGGCTGAGGACTTCCGCGGGGGTCATCCAGGTCAGTTCCAGGGCGTCCTGGCGGGGCTCGCACTCACCGGTCACGGGGATGACATAGGCCAGCGACACGGCGTGTTGCCGCTCATCGGTGAAGCCGGTCTGGGACGGCGCCGGGAAGTATTCGGCCACCGTGAACGGCACGGGGCTGATGGGCAGCTGCGGGAACGCCAGCGGTCCCAGGTCCTTTTCCATGTGCCGCAGCAGGGCGGCGCGGATGGTTTCGCGGTAGATGACGCGGCCCGACACGAGGGACCGGACCATGGTTCCGTCCTCGTCCGCCTGGAGCAGGGTTCCCACTTCGTTCACGAAGCCCAGGGGGTCCAGCCTCACCGGCACTGCCTCCACGTACACCATGGGCAGCCGCCCGCGCGCCTCAAAGAGGTCTTCTTCGGAAAGCCAGCCGGGATTCGGGTCAGGAGTGCGCACGTTCATGGTTAAGTTCTACCCCATGGGACCCTGCTGGCAGGGCGAGGCTAAGCTGCCGGCGGAATGCGTCGGCACGGGCTGTCGTTCCGGCGTGGCCTGTCACCCGTGGCGCCCGGCGATCCAGAGGGTGGCCGGTACGTGCCCGGCGCCGGGCCCGCCCGCGTCGGGATTGGCTACATGGAGGGTGCGTCCGAACGCTTCCTCCGTGAGGCTGACCTGCAGACCTGCCGAGGCGAGGCGTTCCCGCAGGGGTTCCAGCGCGCCGTCGTACTCGAAGCCCAGGCCTGAACGTGCCGGTCCTGAAGCCGGGCGCACCAGCAGGACACCGCCGTTCTTGGTGGAAAAGTCGGCAGTGTCGTCCTGGTCCGGAACGGGGCGCGGGCGCGCCCCGATGTGCTGCAGCGTGCGGGCGGCGGCGGCGGGATCCTCGGTAAACCAGACCCCGGCGACGGCCAGCGCCGGGTCAGCGTCCGCGCACTGCGCAAAGTGGGACGCCTTGTCCGCCAAGAACGTGAATCCGTCGGGGGCCGTGATCCTGCAGGCCTCGCCATGGTCCGCGGTGACGAGTTCCGCGCGGGCGGCGCCGTCCTCCTCTGCCGCGAGATTGGTCCGGCGGGCGAATTCCGCAAGGTCGCCCACCTCCACCGCCAGTGCTGTGGTGCCGTCCTCCGCGGCGCCTGCGGGGACGGTGTGGAGGGCGAGGCGGCCCGAGCCGGCGTCAAAAACCCGCCACCCGGCGTCGTTCTCGGTAATGACCATGCCCAACGCGGTGAGGAGCGTGTCCCAGGAGTCGGGCCGGGAGGTGAAATGAAGGGGGCGGACGCGGAGCATGGCTTGTCCTTCGGGTCGGAACGGGACGCTTAGGGCCCATACTGCCACGTGGGCCGGCGGGTGTCTCGGCGCTTGTCACGGCGGGCTGCAGGAGCACAATAGGGGGCATGGCCGTTGAACTTGAGGAACTGCTGCTGCCGGACGCGGTGGCATGGCGCAACTGGCTCGATGCGAACCACAGCACCAGCCCCGGGGTGTGGCTGGTCCTGCACAAAAAGGGCGGAAACGTGACGGAACTGGACTACGCCGCCGCACTGGACGAGGCACTGTGCTTTGGCTGGATCGATGGCCAGACGCGCCGCCGTGATGAGCACACGTCGCTCCAGCGGATGACGCCCCGGACCCGGAGGAGCCCGTGGTCGGCACGGAACGTCGGCCACGTGGCGCGGCTTGATGCAGCGGGGAAGATGACCGACGCCGGGTGGGCGGCCGTGAATGCAGCGAAGGCTGACGGGCGCTGGGCAAACGCATACGGCGGGCAGGCCGTGGCCGAAGTTCCCGCGGACCTGGCCGCCGCCATTGCCGCGGTTCCCGCCGCCCAGGCGATGTTCGACGTCCTGACCAAGACAAATCGGTTCGCCCTGATTTACCGGGTCAACTCCGCTGTGCAGGCCGCCACCCGGGAACGGCGGATTGCCGGGTTCGTGGAGATGCTGGCGCGGGGCGAGGCTCCGTACCCGCAGAAGAAGCGTCCCGCCCCCACCACGCCGCCCGCCCCCAACTAAGTAGCGCCAAGTGTCGTTTTGAGGCCCCAAAACGACACTTGGCGCTACCCAGTTGGGGTCAGTCGTCCAGGGGGAAGGCCACGCCTTCGCCAACCACGCGCAGGCACAGCTCCATGCCGGGCCGGGCGATGGAGGCGTTCCAGTGCCGGATGGTGATGATCTCGCCGCCTCCGGGGTAGCGGTGGTCCGGGCTGGAGGCCAGCTGTGGCGGGACGGAGAGTTTCAGGCGCACCGTTGTTTCCGGGCCAAAGTAGTCGGTGTCCACCACAACTCCCCGGATGGGCCCGTCCTCGGCAATCCTGATCTGCTCAGGCCTCAGCATCAGCTGCACCCGGCCTTGGACCGGCGGCCTGCGGACGGGGATCGCCCCCAGGGAGCAGGTTGCCAGCGAACCCTCCAGCCAGGCGTCCAGGATGACCGCGTCCCCCAGGAATTCGGCCGTGGCCCGGTCCGCGGGGCGGGTGTACACCACGAACGGGTTGCCGATCTGGGCGAGTTTGCCGCCGCGCATCACAGCCACCTGGTCCGCGAAGGACAACGCCTCGGCCTGGTCATGGGTCACCAGGATGGTGGTGACGCCGGCTTCGTTCAGGACCTTCGCCACTGCCCTGCGGGTGGCTACCCTGAGCCCCGCGTCGAGTGCTGAGAAGGGCTCATCAAGGAGCATCAGTTCGGGCTCGCGTGCCAGGGCCCGGGCCAGCGCTACGCGCTGCTGCTGCCCGCCGGAGAGCTGGTGCGGGCGGCGCTTGGCCATGGCCGGGTCCAGCGACACCATTTCCAGCAGTTCGCTGATCCGTCCGGCCACAGCACGCCGGCCCCCCGGCAGGCGGTCCGGATCGAGCCCGAAGGCGACGTTCTGCCCCACGCTGAGGTGCGGGAACAGGGCGCCGTCCTGGGCCACGTACCCAATGTGCCGTTTGTGCGCAGGCACCCAGACGCCGTCGCCGGCTACTTTGGTGCCGTTCAGCGCAATGCTGCCCGTGTCCGGGTGCTCGAACCCGGCGATTAGCCGCAGCAGGGTGGTCTTGCCTGACCCGGACGGGCCCACAATGGCCGTGGTTCCGCCTTTGGCGACGGAGAGGTTGACGCCCTTCAGGACGGCCTGGTTGCCAAAGTTCTTGGTGACGTCGGTGATCTCCAGGTGGCTGTTGGTGGTGGGCGCCACGGACGGTGCGACCCGCGGCTCCGGCAGCCTCGAGGGGGCTTGTTCTGTCACTGTCCGGCTACTTTCTTGGACTGCTGGAAAAGGAGGTAAGTCATCGGCGCGGAGAGCAGGATCATCAGCAGGGCGTACGGCGCGGCGCCCGCGTAGTCGATCTCGCTGCTCTTGCTCCAAAACTCTGTGGCAAGGGTGCGCGTCCCATTGGGGGACAGCAGGAGGGTGGCGGTGAGCTCGTTGGCGATGGCCAGGAAGACGAGAGCCGCGCCTCCCGCGGCGGCGGGTGCAGTGAGCCTTAGGGTGACCCGGACGAAGGACACGAGCGGAGGCTTGCCCAAGGCCTGGGCGGCCTCGTCCAGTTCCTTCGGAGCCTGGGCCAGGCCTGCCCTGAGGTTGACCAGGGCGCGGGGCAGGAACAGGAGGACGTAGGCAGCCACCAGCACCCCTGCGGTCTGGTAGATCCCCGGCACGATCCGGATGCTCACCGTCACGAAGGCCAGCCCCACCACGATGCCGGGCAGGGAGCTGGTGATGTAGTTGGAGAGTTCCAGGGACTTACTGAACCAGCCGGGGTGGCGGACAGCCAGGTATGCCATCGGAAATGCCACCACGATGGTGGCCGCGGCGCCGGTCAGGCCATAGCCGAGCGTGGCGAGGAGGGCCGGCAGGAACTCGTCCGCGGCCCAGGCGGCGGTCCCGCCGGAGGCCACCCAGCGGAGCACAAAGAACAGGGGGAGGCCGAAGGCCAGTGTGGTCAGTCCCACCAGGAACAGCTGGGCGGGAAACTGGTACGCGTGCAGCGGCAGGCGCAGGGCCTTCGCCTGCGCGCCGGGGCCGATGCGGGCGTAGCGGGCGGTGCCGCGGCTCCTGACTTCGGCCAGCAGCAGGAGGAGGCAGAAGAACACCAGCACGCTGGCCAGCATGTTTCCGGCAGCACCGTTGAAGGTTGACTGGTACTGCACCATGATCGCCGTGGTGAAGGTGTCGAAGCGGATCATGGCGAACGCCCCGTACTCGGCGAGCAGGTGCAGGGCCACCAGGAGCGCACCGCCGGTCATGGCAATGCGGAGCTGGGGGAGGACTACCCGGAAGAAGGAACGCCAGGCGCCGAGGCCCAGCGCGGCGGCCGACTGCTCGATGGCCGGGTCCAGCCGGCTGAGCGCGGCAGCGGCGGGAATGTAGACCAGCGGGAAGTAGGAGAGCGTGGCGATCAGGACTCCCGAGCCCAGGCCGCCGAGCGACGGGATCGCCGAGACCCAGGCGTAGCTGTTGACGAACGCGGGGATGGCCAGCGGGGCGGCCAGGAGCACAGCCCAGATCCGCGCACCGCGCAGGGCGGTGCGTTCCACCAGCCAGGCCCCGGCGACACCGAGGACCAGGCACAGCGGGACGGTGATCGCCGTCAGCAGGAGGGTGTTGAGCAGCAGCTCGGCCACGCGCGGCCGGAAGATGAGTTCGACGGCGGTGTCCCAGCCGGTTGCCGCGGTCATGTACACCACGTAGGCCAGCGGAACGAGCGAAAACAGGGCAATCAGCACCGCCAGCGCGGACAGTGCAGAAACGCCGAAAGGCGGGCGGGGGCTGCTGCCCCGGCCCGCCGTCGTCGAGCTCCCCCGAGGGGGAGCCGAGAGATCAGGAGTCACGGATTTAGAGGAGTCCTGCCGAGGTCATCAGGTCGGTGACCTTTTCGGAGTTGAGCTTGGCGGGATCGACGATGGGGGCCTGGAGCTCCGCGATCGGAACCAGCTTCTCGTTGGCCGGAACATCCGAGGCGATGGCGTACTCGAACGACGTGCCGTCCTTCAGGATTTCCTGGCCCTTCTTGCCGGTGACGAACTTCAGGAACGCCTGGGCGTCAGCAGCCTTCTTGGAGCTCTTCAGGACACCGCCACCGGATACGGAGAGGAAGGCGCCCGGATCCTGGTTCTTGAAGTAGTACGGGCTGACGTTCTTGGAGTTCTCGCCCGTCTTGGCCTGGTCCCCGTAGTAGTAGTAGTGGTAGATCAGGGCGGCATCCACTTCACCGGCGTTGACGGCCTTCATGGCGGTGCTGTTGCCCTTGTAGGCCTTGAAGTTTTCCTTCATGCCCTTGAGCCACTCCTCGGTGGCGGCCTCTCCCTTGAGTTCCAGCAGCGCGGAAACGATGGCCTGGAAGTCGGCGCCGGACGGGGAAGCAGCCCATTTACCCTTCCACTCCGGCTTCGCCAGGTCCAGCATGGACTTGGGCAGCTTGTCTTCCGTGAGCTTGTTCTTGTCGTACACCAGGACGGTGGAGCGGGCAGCAATGCCGGTCCACTTGCCGGTGGAAGGACGGAACTCTGCCGGCACCTGCGCAGCGGTTGCCGCGTCCACGTCCGCGAACAGGCCGGCGTTCTCAACCTGGGTCATGGCGGGGGAGTTCTCCGTCAGGAAAACGTCGGCCGGGGAGGCGTCACCTTCCTGGATGATCTGGTTGGACAGCTCGGTGTCCGATCCCTGGCGCATGGTGACCTTGATGCCGGTCTCCGCCGTGAAAGCGTCGATCCATTCCTTGGTCAGGCTTTCGTGCTGCGCGTTGTAGACGGTGATTCCGCCCGAGTCCCCGCCGGCGGCGGACGAGCCGGTGGCTGCCGGAGTGGAACCGCCGCCGCAGGCGGTCAGTCCGAGGGCTGCGGTGGCGGCGAGGGCGATGCCGGCCAAGGCGCTGTTGCGGATCTTCATTGAGGGGCTGCTTTCTGGGAAAAAGTCAACGGGACCGGAGTCCTCATGGGCCGGGGGATTCGGGAGGCCTACGTGAAAAAGCGTAGGTTAGCCATACCTAAGCCACCAAACCACAATGACCTTATGTGAGCAGGATCACAACAATTACGGAACTGTTGCGTGCCCTAATTGCCCGCGCTGTCCGGGAGGGTTGCTGCGGCCTCCAAAGCCATCCATGCCTGCAGCTGGGTGGAAAGTTCGACGGCGGTGCCCGCGGGGCAGGTTTCCCGTGCCGGCTTGGCGGCATGTACGGAGAAGATGCTTGCGCCGTTCCTTCCGGCGGCCTGGCCGGCTTCCGCGGGGCGCCGACCGGCCCAGAAGGCGCCTGCTGTGTCGGCCACCAGCGTGGCTGCGGTGCTGCGGGTCTGCGGGGACAGCCGGACATCGGCGGCCGCCAGCGCGAGGTAGCGGCAGAGGATCCCGGTGAACAGGCCGCCGTCGCCCGTGCCTTCGCACCGCAGGACGCGGCCCTCGCCGGGGGTTTGTGCGCCGGTGGGGGCCGGCACCGTCAGCAGCTGGTCCACCGCCTCCACCACGACTGCTGCCCGGGCAAGGTTCGCCTCCCCGCCCTGTTCCAGGAGGGCGCCCAGGACGGGGCCCTGGTTATAGGTGTAGACCGCCCGTTCAAGCACCACTTCGCCGGCCGCATTCAGCCGCGCCCCGTCAAGGTACAGGCCCTGGTCCGGGTCGAAGAGGGTGGCCCCCAGCCAGTCCAGCAGCGCCTGTGCCTTCCCGGGGCTGCCCGTCCGGGCGAAGTAGAGGGCGACCGGCGCCGTGGCCGGGGTGTTCTTGAAATCCCGCGCCTTGCTCCAGAAAGCGCCGCCGCCCAGGTCGGCGGTGCACGCGGCCTCGAACTGGAGGGTGAGGGACTTCCGGACGCGCGCGTTGCGCCCGCGCCCCGGCCTGCGGGTCTCCTCGGCCAGCTTGTCGAGCCGGTGGGTGGCAAGCGCCAGCCAGGCCATGTCGTCGTAATAGCTGTTGACGAACGTGAAAGCGTTCCGCAGTCGGATGCCGGTGACCAGGCGGGAGGCGAGCCGCCCGGCGCTGGGGTGTTCCGGGCCGTTGAACCGCGCGGCCGGGGTGGCGCCGTAGCCGAGTTCCCGCCGCCCTGCATCAACCAGGCAGTCAACGTAATGGGCCTGCCACCAGTAATGCCAGGAGCCCGGGAGTGCGCCCTTCGGATCCCTGCGCCAGGAAGGTGGGGGCCACTGCACGGCACCGAGATGGGTGCCCGGCAGGAACAGGAGCCTCCTGCCGAAGAGCGTGGTCACCGATCGTGCAGCTTCATTTGCCCTGCCGTGCCAGTGGGAAAGATCCTGGCGGTCAGGGGCGGGCTCCGGACGCGTCATGAATCCCACCCTAGCCCGCTTCCTCCAGCCGGCCAGGAAGGCCCCGGTGATGCAGGCCTCGCGTATTTCAGTTAACATTCACTAACTAACCTCCGCGGCCGCCCTGCCATGGGGGACGCGCATCAAGGAGGATGTATGAACGTCAATGGCACTGTGGCGCTGGTGGCCGGGGGTGCCTCCGGCCTGGGGGCGGCAACAGCCCGGCGCCTGTTCGACGACGGCGCTTCCGTGGTGCTGGTTGACCTCCCGTCGTCGGCAGGGGCTGCCCTCGCAGAAGAACTGAACGCGGCCGGCGCTCCAGGCAGGTCCGCCGTCTTTTCACCCGCGGACGTGACCAGCGAGTCCGAGGTCCAGGCCGCCGTCGCCGCCGCGGGCAGCCTTGGCCCGCTGCGGATCGTGGTGAACTGCGCCGGGATCGCCACCCCCGGAAAGGTCCTGGGCCGGGACGGCGTGCTTCCGCTCGAGGCCTTCAACCGGGTCATCCAGGTGAACCTCATCGGCACCTTCAACGTGCTGCGCCTCGCAGCGGCAGCGATGGCAGCCACCGAGCCGGCCACTACGGTGCTGGGCGGGCCCGAGCGCGGCGTGATCATCAACACCGCCTCGGTCGCGGCCTTCGAAGGCCAGATCGGCCAGCCGGCGTATGCGGCCTCCAAGGGCGCAGTGGCGGCCATGACGCTGCCAATCGCCCGGGAACTGGCCCGCTCGCTGGTCCGGGTGGTCACCATCGCGCCAGGCATTTTTGAGACGCCCATGATGGCCGGCCTGCCGCAGGAGGCGCAAGACTCCCTGGGCGCGCAGGTGCCGCATCCGTCACGGCTGGGCAGGCCCGGCGAGTACGCGAACCTGGTGGCGCACATCGTGGACAACGCCATGCTGAACGGGGAAACCATCCGCCTGGACGGCGCCATCCGGATGGGCCCGAAGTGAGCATGGAAACACAGCCCGAGCTGCCCTCAGCGGACTTCTTCGCCTTTGAATCCCTCCTGGGCCAAAAGGAACGGGACAAGCTCGCCGAACTGCGGGATTTCCTGGCCGCCGAGATTGCGCCGTACGCAGGGGACTGGTGGAACAAGGCCGAGTTCCCCGCGCACATCCTGCCCAAACTGGCTGCCCTTGAACTCAGCACGCCCGCCCAGCGCGGCTACAGCAACCTGTTCGCCGGCCTGGTCATCGCCGAGATGACGCGCGTGGACACCTCGATTGCCACTTTCTTCCTGGTCCACCACGATCTGTTTGTCCAGGCCCTGTACGACTTCGGGTCCGCGGACCAGAAGCAGCGGCTGCTGGCGGACGCCTCGGAATTGCGCATCACGGGTGCCTTCGCCCTGACTGAGCCCAACCACGGCTCGGACGTGGCGGGCGGCATGGAGACGCGGGCCAGGCGCATCTCCTCTGTGACAGGCGAGGCGGACGACGACGGTGATGCCTGGGTGCTGAACGGCGCCAAGCGGTGGATCGGCAACGGGACGTTCTGCGACTACATGCTCGTGTGGGCGCTGGATGAGGCGGACGGGTCGGTCCGCGGGTTCATCGTGGACGCCACGTTGCCGGGCGTCACGCGGACCCGGATCGAGAACAAGATTGCCCTGCGGACGGTGCAGAACGCGGACATCCTCCTGGCGGACGTCCGCGTGGCCGAGGCGGACCGGTTCGCGTCCGTCAGCAGCTTCGAGGACACCAAGGAGCTGCTGCGGGGCTCGCGGATCATGGTCGCCTGGCAGGCCGTGGGCCAGCAGCTGGCCGCCTTCGACGTCGCCCGGCAGTACGCCCTGGAGCGCAGGCAGTTCGGCCGCCCGCTGGCACAGTTCCAGCTGATCCAGCAGCAGCTCGTGACGATGCTCGGCAACGCCGTGGCGAGCATGGGCATGATGGCCGCCCTCGCGCGGCTGCAGGATGACGGCGCCGCGGACATGCCGCAGGTGGCGCTCGCGAAGTCATACCTGAGCGCGCGGATGAGGGAAACTGTGGCAATGGGCAGGTCCATCCTGGGCGGCAACGGCATTGTGACCGATTACCGCATGGCCAAGATCTTCTCCGACGCCGAGGCCATTTACACCTACGAAGGGTCCTTCGAGGTCAACACCCTGATTGCGGGCCGCGCCATCACCGGGGTTTCGGCCATCGCCTAATCCTCGCGGGTGTACGGAAGCTTCTCGCCTGCCTCGACGCGCACGTCCAGCGAATTGTTCCGCACCGGCATGGGGCACGTGCCGTACGGGGTGAAGGCGCTGGGATAGTTGATGGCGCGGTTGAAATCCAGCACCACGGTCGCATTTCCGGATGAATCCGTTCGGGGCCGCGGCAGGGACAGCTTGCGCCAGTCAGCTGTTTGTCCCGGCGGGGCGGCGCCGTTGGTTTCGTCATGGAAAGTGACGGACAGCGCCCCGAGTTTTTCCTCCTCCGCCTGCAGCCGGCACTCGTGGGCGCTGCCGACGCGGAACACCACTTCACCCACGGTGCGGTGGATGCCGTCCACCAGGGGGTTGGCCGTGGCGATCGGCACGCCCACGGGCCGGGGATAGGGTTCGAACCTGCCCGCCACCTCCCACTCCGGGTTGTAGTCGAACGTTGGCACGCCAGCGAATCCGGTGAGCACGGGGGAGGCCGAGTCCCGGGTCCGGATGGCATAGCGCCCGGCCCGCATGGCCAGTTCCACCACCACCTGGTCCCCGCCAGGTCCGCCGAACTGCACCCACATCAGCGACTCCTCATCGGCGAGGGCCGCGGAAATCGTCCCGGACACCGGTTCCCCTGACTCCACCAGGGACAGGCCGTCGGCGGGCACCGCGGTGAGTTCCGCGGTCGTACCGTCCGTCGACCAGAGCCCGGGAGCAAGTTCGACGGCGGCGGGGGAGTTCTCAAGCCACTGGAACGAGGTGAGGGTCAGCCAGCCGTGGCGGGCGGCGAGGGCTTTGTTGCGGTTGTCGCGGAAGCGCTGCCAGCGCTCCACCTTGGCTGCGGGGAGGGTGCCCATGGTTCCTTTCACACGGTCGGATTGCCATACCCTACAACCGCACCGCGCCGGCGTTCATTCCACTTTGATACGGTCCGCCCTGTTGAATAGGTGGCGTGGACATACTTGCTGGAGTAAGCACCGAATGGCTCAAGGCCCTGACCTGGATCACGGCAGTAACAGTCGGCGTGGCAATCCTCCTGTGGCGGCCGCGGCGGCCCGACCTGGCGGGTCTGGCAGCCCTGGTGGTGTTCATGGCAGCCAGTGCCGGCGCGGGGATCTACGTCCTGAACCACCTGGGCGACGGCCGCTGGGGCGGTGACCAGCAGTCAAAACTGAGCCCGCCTCCGCTCACTGACGCACCGATGGTGGGGCAGTTCCTGGAACCGCTGGAAGGGATGCTGGGCGGCGTTACCGACGGCATCAACGAGTTCGTGGACTTCCGGTCCGCGTTGCCGGTGGCGCTGGATTTCTTTGTTGCCGCGGGCTGGGCGCTCGCGCTTTCGGTGCCCCTGGCGCTGGTGGCCATGGTAGTCACCGCCAGGGCAGCCAAGCGGCTCAAGGCAGAATTCACAGGCTATAAGTCTGAAGTTGAGCAACTCCGGAAGGAGCTCGAACTCGTCAAGCGCCACGTAGGTTACCAAGCGCACGACATTATCTGAGACGGATTCCCCTATGCCGCCGAAGTGCGGGTAGCATCTTTAGCTAGTTACGTGGCTCACAGTATCCAGCGCAGTGTACGAGCCAAGTCCGAACCCTCGAAAGATAGTTTCCATGGCTCACACTGCAACGAATCCCGAAACCGATCTTGCCTCCGAACTGAGGGCAGACGTCCGTCGCGTCTCCACCCTGCTGGGAGAATCGCTGGTCCGCCAGCACGGACCTGAGCTCCTTGACCTGGTGGAGCAGGTGCGCCTCCTCACCAAGGAGTCCAAGGAAGCGGCCCGCGGCGGTGCGGACGCCACCGGTCCCTGGAGCGCGCACGACGTCGTGGCCCAGGTCCGCGAGCTCCTGGGCTCCCTGCCCATCGGGCAGGCCACCGACCTGGTCCGCGCCTTCGCTTTCTACTTCCACCTCGCCAACGCCGCCGAACAGGTCCACCGGGTGCGGGGGCTGCGCACGCGCGCTGAAAAGGACGGCTGGCTGGCCAAGACGGTTGCCGACATCGCTGACCAGGCCGGACCGGCGGTGCTGCAGGAAGTGGTCAACGGGCTGGACGTCCGCCCCATCTTCACCGCCCACCCCACCGAAGCCTCGCGCCGGTCCGTGCTGGACAAGATCCGCAAGCTCTCCGACGTGCTGGCCCGGCCCACCGCAGAGGGCACCACTGCACGCCGGCGCCAGGACCGCCAGCTGGCCGAAATCATCGACCAGATGTGGCAGACGGACGAGCTCCGCCAGGTTCGGCCCACGCCGGTGGACGAGGCCCGCAACGCCATCTATTACCTGGGCAGCATCCTCACCGACGCAATGCCGGAGATGCTGAGCGAATTCTCCGACCTGCTGGGCGAGCACGGAGTAACCCTTGCATCCCAGGACGCCCCCATCCGCTTCGGCTCATGGATCGGCGGCGACCGGGACGGCAACCCCAACGTCACCGCCGCGGTCACCCGGGAGATCCTGCAGATCCAGAACCAGCATGCGGTCCGCATCAGCATCGGCATGATCGACGAACTGATCTCCATCCTTTCCAACTCCACCGCGCTCGCGGGGGCGGACCCGGAGTTGCTGGAATCCATCGAGGCCGACCTGCAGAAACTGCCCGGCCTGGATAAGCGGGTGCTGGAGCTCAACGCCCAGGAGCCCTACCGGCTGAAGCTGACCTGCATCAAGGCCAAGCTGATCAACACCGGCAAGCGGGTGGCGGCGGGCTCGCACCACGAACACGGCCGCGACTACAGCGGCACCGGCGAACTCCTGGCGGACCTGGAACTGGTGGAGCTCTCTCTCCGCAACCACTCGGCGTCGTTGGCTGCCGACGGCGCACTGGCCCGGGTGCGCCGCGCCATCGCCTCGTTCGGACTCCACCTGGCAACCCTGGACATCCGCGAGCACGCCGACCACCACCATGACGCCGTTGGCCAGCTGATGGACCGCCTGGGCGGACCCGGCCTGCGCTATGCGGAACTCAGCCGCGAGGAACGCTTTGAGGTGCTCGGTTCCGAGCTCGCCTCGCGCCGGCCGCTGTCCGGGCACCCGATCAAGCTCGACGGCGCCGCTGACGGCACGTACGACGTCTTCCGTGAGATCCGCCGCGCCCTGCGCACGTACGGCCCGGACGTCATCGAGACCTACATCATCTCCATGACCCGCGGCGCCGACGACGTCCTGGCCGCGGCCGTCCTGGCCCGTGAGGCCGGCCTGGTGAACCTCTTTGGCGAGAAGCCCTACGCCAGGCTCGGGTTCGCGCCCCTGCTGGAGACCGTTGAGGAGCTGCGGGCCTCCGCGGAGATCGTTGACCAGCTGCTGTCCGATCCCTCCTACCGCGAACTGGTGCGCCTGCGCGGGGACGTCCAGGAAGTCATGCTTGGCTACTCGGACTCCAACAAGGAATCCGGCGTGATGACCAGCCAGTGGGAAATCCACAAGACCCAGCGGAAGCTGCGGGACGTCGCCGCCAAGCACGGCGTGCGCGTGCGCCTGTTCCATGGCCGCGGCGGGTCGGTGGGCCGCGGCGGCGGACCCACGTACGATGCCATCCTGGCGCAGCCCAACGGCGTGCTCGAAGGCGAGATCAAGTTCACGGAACAGGGCGAGGTCATCTCGGACAAATACTCCCTGCCCGAGCTCGCCCGCGAAAACCTTGAGCTGTCCCTGGCCGCCGTGCTGCAGGGCTCGGCCCTGCACAAGGACCCGCGCACCTCCGCCGACCAGCGGGAACGCTACGGGCACGTCATGGAGACCATCTCCGACGCCGCTTTCGACCGCTACCGGAACCTGATCGACAACCCCGACCTTCCGGCCTACTTCATGGCCTCCACCCCGGTGGAGCAACTGGGCTCGCTGAACATCGGCTCCCGCCCGTCCAAGCGGCCGGATTCCGGAGCGGGCCTCGGCGGCCTGCGTGCCATCCCTTGGGTGTTCGGCTGGACGCAGTCCCGCCAGATCGTCCCCGGCTGGTTCGGCGTGGGCTCCGGCCTCAAGGCGGCCCGCGAGGCCGGCAACGCGGCGCAGCTCGTGGAAATGTGGGAGAACTGGCATTTCTTCCGGTCCGTGCTCTCCAACGTGGAGATGACCCTCGCCAAGACGGACCTGGACATCGCCGGCTACTACGTCTCCACCCTCGTCCCCGAGGAACTGCATCACATCTTCCGGTCCATCCGGGAGGAGTATGAGCTGACAGTATCCGAGGTGCAGAAGCTGACAGGCGAGAACCTGCTCCTGGATGCCCAGCCCACGCTCAAGCGTTCACTCGAAATCCGGGACCAATACCTGGATCCCATCAGCTACCTGCAGGTGGAGCTCCTGCGCCGCGTCCGGGCTGAAGCGGCTGAAGCCGCTGATGGCATCAGCGGCGCCGAAATTGACGAACGCCTCCAGCGCGCCATGCTGATCACCGTCAACGGCGTGGCAGCCGGGCTCCGGAACACGGGCTAGGCGTTCTGGCGTTGCGCCATCACTCTTGGTTGCTCCCGTGCCGGGAAGCAACTAAAAGTGATAGCGCATCCGTAAGTGGCCGCTGCTGCCCCTACAGGCAGCGGACCTTCGGGTTGTAGGTTGCCAGCACACCGTCCGGGTTACCCTGCCAGAGGTAGGCGTGGAGGTCGTAGTGGATCGGCATGCCAGGGGCGTGGCCCAGCATGGGGCCGTCAAAGTCCTTGCCAAACATGGAGGGCCGGTCGCTGTCGGTTCCCAGGTCTTGGTCCTCGTCCACCTTGAACCATTCTGCGGCCACCAGCCTGAGTTGGCCCGCGCTGTTGGCTGCGTACGTCAGTGCGTCCGGGGTCAGCGGGTCCATCTGGCCGAACTGGCTGAAGTTGACGTAGTGGAAGCCCATGCCTGGAACACATTCACCCACTGCCTCGTACCCGGCCATTACGGCTGCGTCAACGTTGCGGTACTGGACCGTGGCTTGGCGAACCGCCGCCAGGTCGCTCTGGCCCGAGCCTGCTGAAGCGGCACTGATGCCCAAAACCGAGGCCAGGAGGACCGCAAATGTGGTGGCAAAAGCGCGAAGGATATTCCGTCTCATGTTCCGTCTTCTTTTCTCGTTGTTGATACTGAAGATGAGACCGCGGGGCTAGTGTAGCCCCGCCGTACCGGAGACCGCCATGGGTGATTTGGATCCACTGCCGGACGGGCTTTTCGCAGGCTATTGATTAGGGTTGAAGGCATGCCCTCCTTCCAGACCCGCCTGAAGATCACCGGACTTCGGCCGGGTAACCCGCCTGAAGCCGTGATGGACGCTGCGGTGGAAGCGCTGGGAACCCGCCACCATGTGGAGTCGAACCAGCTGCAGATTGCCGGCGGGGTGCCGCAGCTGAACCTGCGGTTCCTCGTGGAGGCCACCGAGTACAGCGGTGAGAACCAGCGGGCGCGGGAATCGGCAGCCATGATGCGGGACGCCGTCGAACGCGTTGCCCTCACCGGTTCGCTCACGGTGCTGCGCCGCAACCGCGGCCGCTGGGCTCCCGTGTAGGACCCGCTGCCACTGGGCCCGGTGTCGTCCAGCGCTCAGCCCAGAGGGCCCGGTTCCTCCACTGGTGACCGGCTGCCGCGCCGCCGGGTCACGATCACGCCGACGGCGGCGCCCACCACCAGGCCGAGCGCCACTCCAATCAGCGAGCTGGCCCAAAACGGCAGCTTGGTTGCCGAGCCCGTGAAGTAGCCCAGGCCCACCAGCCAGCATGCCCACAGCACTGCCCCGATGCCCGCGCACAGGCTGAATCCCGGCGCGGAGACGTTGGCTATGCCGGCAGCGGCCGAGGTGGCCAGCCGGCCGCCCGGGATAAACCTGGCACCGATGATGGTCCCGTAGGTGGACGAACGGCCGGCTTTGGCGATGGCTTCGTGGATGCCCTGGTGGACCCGCCGGCCCCACTTCCACCGGTCCAGCACGTGACTCAGCCGCCGCCGGAAGAGCTGGAAAACCACCATGTCGCCGATCCAGGAGGCCACGGCCGAGAGTATTACCACCAGGAAGACGTTGGCGCGTCCGTCCGCGGACAGGGCGCCGGCGGTGATCACCACCATTTCGGAGGGAACGGGCGGGAAGATGGCATCACCGAGAACCACGGGGATGATCCAAAAGTAGATCGCCGTCCCCCAGCTCTCAGCGCTGCCGAAGTCCATGGCCCAACTGCCGGCCGGCCAGGAAGTACCAGTACGGCCAGGCGATCCAGGCGGCTGCTCCCGCCGCGACGCCGGCACCGCCAACCCCGTAGCGGATCCAGCGGGGAAGCTGCTCCACGGCGGTGAGGCCGGCCACGGGCAGCGCCACCAGCAGCGAACCTCCAATGGCCTGCCCCAGTCTGGCGAGCTTCCGCGGGTACCCCCCGGAGGCCAGGAGCTCCCGGTGTGCCAGCAGGAACCAGCCCGCCTGGACGGTCATCGCCGCGACCGAAATGACGGTGGAGCTCTTGAAATCGAGCTGCCTGGAAACCAGCAGGAACGAGCTTGCGGATCCGGCCGCGCAGGAAGCAATGACCACCCACTTGCCGGCCTCGGAGGCGCCCGTCCGGGGCAGCCGGCGGTGGACCTGGAGGATTACGGGGATGGCCACCAGGTTGAATACGGCGCCCGTTGCGTCATTGATGGTGCCGAAGACATAGGGTCCGTTGCGGGGGACTTCCACGGCAAACATGGCGCCCAGGGTGGCCACTCCCACCGCGCCCAGCCCGGCTGCTGCGTACGCAAAACGGGCGGCTGTCCGATCGCCGGGTATTTCGATGAGCGCGTCCATTGTGCTTCCTTGCCTTGGCCCAGGTATCCCTCAGGATAGTCCCGTCGGCACCCGCCATCCAGAGGACGGAGCGGCCAGGCGCGGCCGGTCAGCTGCGGGCGGGACCGGCAGTGCTGAGTTCAAGCCGGCTGCGGTACTCCACGGGCTTTCCCGCGATGGGGTCAACAAACCGGATGCCGCGGGCCAGCAGCTGGAGCGGCCGGCTGTAGTCGTCCGGTGCCTTGTCCAGCAGCTCCGGATAGAACGCGTCGTTGATGATGCCCAGGCCGAGTGAAGCCATGTGCACCCGCAGCTGGTGGGTCTTTCCGGTATGCGGCTCCAGCCGGTACCGCGCGAGGCGCCGGGGACCGCCCGATGCCGCGGCCGTGGCGCCGGAGGCACCCGGGGAAGCGCCGGCGTCGAACGTTTCCAGCCGCTCGATCCGGGTTTCCGCGTTGGGTTCACCGTCCACCACTTCGGCGAGCAGGTAGCTGCGGGACTTGGTCATCCGGTTGCGCACCACCACGGGAAATTCGACGGCGGCATGGCCGGGGGCAGGGTGGGCGGCGGCCACGCACTCGTACTCCTTCTGCACCTGGCGCTTCTCGAAGAGCACCTGGTACTTGCCGCGGGTCTGCGGATTGGTGGAGAACAGCAGTACCCCGGCGGTCATGCGGTCAAGCCGGTGCATGGGAATCAGGTCCGGCAGTTCCAGCTGGTTGCGCAGGCGCACCAGCGCCGACTCCTGGATGTAGGTGCCGCCCGGGGTGGTGGGCAGGAAATGCGGCTTGTCCACCACCAGCAGGTGCTCGTCCTGGTGGAGGATGCTGATGTCCACCGGGATCCGCGTCTCCGGCGGCAGGCTGCGGTAGTACCAGATGAAGGTGTGGTCCTGGAGGGGAGTAGCCCGGTCCAGCGGCACCCCGCCCTCGCCAACGATCTCGCCGGCGTCGAACCTGTCCTCGATGCCCTGCGGATCGATATGCCCCCAGCGGTGCATCATGTAGTCCATTGCGGTGTCCCACGGGCCCTCTTCCGGCAGGCGCAGGCGGGTGGCGTTCACGCCGTCGCGCACGGGGAGGGGGGATTGCATCACCGGTCCATTCTACCGGCGCGCGTTCCTGCCCGTTCGGCGAACTAAAACCGACGACAAAAAAGTTCTTGACAATAAAAATTGTCGGTGGCAATACTGGAAGCATGTTGGAGATAGCGGTTATTGAGGACCCGGCAGCGGCCGAGGTGTCACTCGATCCGATCCGTACCCGGATCCTTCGGGAGCTGGTCCAGCCGGCATCGGCCACCCGGCTCGCGGTCAGGCTGGCGCTGCCGAGGCAGAAGGTCAACTACCACCTGAAGGCCCTGGAGAAGCACGGGCTGGTGGAGCTGGTGGAGGAGCGGCGCAAGGGCAACGTGACCGAGCGCGTCGTCCAGGCCACGGCCTCGTCCTACCTGATCTCGCCCCAGGCGCTGGCCTCGATCTCACCGGATCCGGGCCGCTTTTCCAGTCATTTCTCGGCGTTCTGGCTGCTGGCGCTTGCGGGCCGGATGGTGCAGGAGCTGGGCAAGCTGATTGCCGGCGCGGCCGCGGCCCGCCAGGAGCTGGCCACGTTCGCGGTGGACGGCGAAGTCACCTTCCGCACCGCGGCCGACCGCGCAGCCTTCGCCGAGGAGCTCGGCGTGGCAGTCACCCGACTGGTGGACAAATACCACGACGGCGACGCCCCCCGCGGGCGGCGGCACCGCCTCGTGGTGGCCCTTCATCCCGTCCTCAAGCCGCTCAAGGAAACAACGGAAACCCCCTCAGGCAAGGAGCAGGACAATGACTGACAACCGCAACTTCGAAATCGTCTGCGACACCGAGCTTCCGGGCACGCCGGAGCGCGTGTGGGAGGCTGTGACCACTGGAACGCCCGCGTGGATGTTCCCCACGGACCAGTGGCCGGACGTCAAGACCGTCAAGGAATACCCGACGCACCTCGTGTCCAGGATGGAGGGGCCGGACGGCTGGTTCAACCAGCTGGAGCACGTCCTGGAACCGCTTGACGGCGGTGGCGCCCGCCTCCACTACGTCCACAGCGGGATCTTTGCGGACAGCTGGGACGAACAGTACGACGGCGCCTCCCGCCACACCGAGTTTTACCTCCACACCCTGGGCCAGTACCTGCAGTACTTCGACGGCCGGCCCGTGGTATTCACGGACATCCAGGCGCCGGCGGCGTCCCAGTCACCAGACGGCTTTGCCCGGCTGCGCGGCGCGCTGGGCCTGGCGTCCGCGGAGCAGGGTTCACGCCTGGACGTGGAGCTCGACGGCATGGGGAGGCTTTCAGGGGAAGTGGACTTCTCCAATGAGCACTTCCTTGGCCTGCGGACATCCGAGGCCATGTACCGCTTCTTCGGCCGCAACGCGTGGGGCGCACCCGTCGGGATGACCGTCCATGATTTCAGCGGTGCAGGGGATTCCGAAGCCACCGCCAGGGCATGGGGCAACTTCCTGGCGAAGGTGTACGCGTAGGGCTGCCGCCGGGACGCGCACCGCTGGCGACAGCCGAGGGTCAGGCAATGGCCACGGCCGGGGCGTTCCTGAGGGTGCGCCGGAGCTGCGGGGCGGCATCCAGCCGGTCCTGCGCTGAACGCAGGGCCAGGACTGCGGTCTCCAGCTTCTCCGGCGGCAGGGTAAAGGGCACCCGGAGGTAGCGTTCGAAGGCGCCGCCAACCCCGAAGCGCGGCCCTGCCGCCAGCCGGATTCCAAAGTCGGGGGCTATGACTGTCAGCGCAGTGCTGATGGGGGCCGGCAGCCTGCACCACGCCGAGAGGCCGCCGGCAGGGTACGCCACCTCCCATTCGGGCAAGTGGCCGGCGAGGAGTTCCAGGAGCGCGGCCCGGCTGTCCCGGAGCGCGGCTAGACGGGCCGGCAGGGGCTCGTCCAAGGCCCTGACCAGGTGGGCGGCGGCCAGTTGCTCCATCAGGGGTCCGCCCAGATCCAGCGAGGTCCGCGCTGCCGCAAAGCGCTGGACCAGGTCCGGAGTAGCCCGGATCCAGCCTGTGCGGAGGCCGCCCCAATGGGATTTGCTGAGCGAGCCGATGGTTACCACTGCCGGGCTGAAAGCCGCGACGGGAGTGGTCCCGGCGCCGTCAAGGTTCAGCTCCCGGAGGGTCTCATCCACCACCAGGACGGTGCCGGCGGCCGCGGCCGCGCGGACCAGCCGGCGGCGCTGGAGGTCCGGCATCAGTTGGCCCGTTGGATTGTGGAAGTCCGGAACCACGTACGCCAGCTTGGGCCGCTGCTGCTGCAGTGCCGCCTGGATGCTGTCCATGTCCCACCCCGGCCGGCCCCCGGAGAATGCCACCGGAACGGGGCGGCACCCGGCCGCCCGGATGGCATCGAGGGCGTTCGGGTAGCTGGGGTGCTCCACCAGCACCCGTTCCTGCCGGCCGGCAAGGGCGCGAAGGACGATGTTGAGGGCATGCTGCGCGCCCGACGTCACCAGGATCTGGTCCGCGGTTGTGGGCGCTCCGGCCGCGGTGTAGCGCGCCGCCACTGCCTCCCGCAGGGGGAGCAGGCCGATGGCGTCGTAGCCGAAGCCGGGGAGCAGAGCCGGGAGTTCGGTGAGGGCGGCCGCGAACGCGCGGTGCACCACCTCTCCGCTGGCGGGAAGGGAGGCATAGGCGAGGTCGATCAGTCCTTCCGGGGCAGCCAGTCCGGGGGCGGTGAGCGCCGGGTCCTTGCGCGCCGGGCCTGTGAATACCGTGGTGCCTGCCGGGGTCACCGGCGGGATCCGTGTCCGGCTCCTGCTGCCTTGGCCGCCGGTAAGGAAACCCTGGTCACGGAGCAGGCCGTAGGCGGCAGTCACCGTGGTCCGGCTGACGCCCAGGACGTCGGACAGCGCCCGCTCGCTGGGCAGGGCCGTGTCCAGGGCCACCCGCCCGTCGAGCACCAGCAGGCGTACGACGTCGGCCAGCTCGCGGTAAGCGGCCGCGGCACCAACGTTCCACTCGCCCAAGAGACGGGCAAGGCCGGCGGCGGTGAGGGATGACATCAGGCCAGTATTTCAGACTGGCTATGTAAATCAAGGCCAGTTTTCTGACAGGGTCGTGTGTATGTTGACCCGCAGACTTCTTCAGCTCTTTACCGGCCTTGCCATGTACGGCATCTCCCTCGCCATGTTCATCCGCGCCGGGCTGGGCCTGGACCCGTGGGATGTCTTTCACCAGGGTGTCGCTGGCAGGACCGGGCTCAGCATCGGTGTGGTGGTCATCATCGTCAGTTTCCTGGTGCTGCTGCTGTGGATTCCGTTGCGGCAGTGGCCGGGGTTCGGAACCCTCTGCAACGCCGTCCTGGTTGGCTTGTTCGCGGACATCGGTCTCGCCCTGATTCCCGCGTTCTCCCACCTGGGCGGACAGGTGGGCCTGCTTGCCGGCGCGGTGCTGCTGAACGGCATCGCTTCGGCCTGCTACATCGGCGCCCGTTTCGGTCCCGGCGCACGGGACGGACTGATGACCGGGCTGGCGAGGCGTACTGGCTGGTCTGTCCGGGTGTCCCGCACGCTGATCGAAATTGTTGTCCTCGCCGTCGGCTGGTTCCTTGGTGGCTCCGTGGGAGTGGGGACTGTTGTGTACGCCCTTGCCATCGGCCCCCTGGTCCAGCTCCTGCTGCCGGTCTTCATGGTGACCGCTGCACACGCCGACGCTGGAAGCGGCGGCGACTCCCGAAGCGCAGCCCCGGAGCCGCTTGCCAGCACCAACTGAGGCGGCAGGCGGGGGCGGGGAATCCTAGGCCAACAGGGGCTGGCATGTGGGGCAGAAGTAGATGTCCCGTTCCTCGTCGCCGTTCAGCTTGCCCAGCACCCCGCGCCGGATGGGTGTTCCGCACTTGAGGCAGGCCTGGTGTTCCCTGCGGTACACCCAGTAGCCGGGCCGCCCCGCCATCCTGCCCACCGGCAGGCCCCTGGCGTTGAGGATGGTGACCCGGCGGCCGGGGCCCAGGTTGACTTCCAGGAGCTGCTTGGCGTCGGTCATGAGGGTCCGCAGGTCCGCCACCGAGGACACCGGCGAGGCGGGGTGCACCCCGGAGAGGAAGCACGCCTCGCACCGGTAGATGTTGCCGATCCCGGCAAGGTTCCTCTGGTCCAGGAGGGCCACGCCCACGGGGACGTCCGGGGCGGAGCGGATCCGCCGTTCTGCTTCGTCCGGGTCCCAGTCCGGGCCCAGCAGGTCCGGGCCCAGGAATCCCACGATGGAATCCTCGCTTGCGGTGGCCACCACTTCCACGATGCCCAGCGAGAATCCGACGGCGTCCGCAGCCGCGGTCCGCAGCACGCAACGGGCCGTGTAGCCTGGTTTCCGCCACTTCCCCCCGGGCGGGTAGACCTGCCAGGTCCCTTCCATCTTCAGGTGGGAATGGATGGTGAGCCTCTTGTCGTCCGGTCCCACCACGCGCATCAGCAGGTGCTTGCCGCGCGCGACTACCTCGGCCACGGTCCAGCCGGCAAGGTTCAGCGTGGCGAAGCGCGGAACGCGGAAATCGGAGCCAAGCAGTGTCTGCCCTGCCAGTGCCTGGTGCAGCTGGTTGGCTGCACGCCAGACGGAGTCGCCCTCAGGCACGGATCCTCAGCCCCTTCGGGGTGGAGTAGGCGCCGGCGGAGCTGAGGGCTGCAGCCACCGGGGTGTCCAGGATGCCGTGGCCGTTGACCTTCTCCATGATGAGTTTGTCCACGGCCCCGCGGGTCACCACGCCCACCAGGGCTGCGCCTGCCGCCGCCAGCACGGCATCATCGCCGCTGAAAGCCAGCAGGGTCTTCCCGCCCCTCTCCACGTACAGGACCAGCGCCCCATCCACCAGCACCACCAGGGCGCCGGCTTTCCGCCCCGGACGGTGCCCGGTGCCGGCGTCGTCCTGGAGGGCGGGCCAGGGGAGGGCTGCACCGTACGGGTTGGCCGGGTCCGTGGCGGCCAGGGCAAGGGCAACCGGCTCGGGCTTGGCGAGCTGGCTGTCCTCTGAGTACGAGCGCAGCCGGTCAACAGTGGCCGGAACGGCGAATTGGGCCGCGCCCAGGTGCTCAATGAAGTAGCCGCGGCGGCAGCGCCCTGCCTCCTCCAGCCTGGCCAGGACTTTGTACATCAGGCCGAAGCCGCCCAGGATCTGTTCCGCCATCACGGATCCCCTGGTGACCACCCCGTAGCGGTCCAGCAGGAGTTCGGCAGTGGCGCGGGCGTGGATGGTGGCGTCCAGCTCCGGCTGCGGAAGGGCGGACCAGCGGCCGGCAGCCATCGGGGGAGTTGCGGCCGCCCCGGCCAAGGCGCCATAACGCCCGCCCGCCAGTCCCGGCGAGCCCACGAGCCCGCTTCCGTGGGAACGGCCCAGCCTGCTGAGCCGCGGAGCCCTGGCCCGCGGTGCCCGTGCCACCTGCCGATGCGCTGTATGTCCACCGGCAATCAGGGCGCGGACCGGGGCGAAGGTGTCCCCGGTGATCCGGCCTGCCCAGGCCAGGTCCCAGAGCGCCGCGACCACTTCCTGGTCGCTGAGCACGGAGTCCATGCCGCCGGCGACGTCCGTCAGTTGCCGGAAGAAGTAGCCGCCGCCGTTGTTCCGCAGGTGGTCCAGCAGCCGCTGCTGGGCATCACCGGGTTCGTACTCGACTGCGGGGCTCAGGGTCAGTTCCGCGGAGTCGGCGAGGTGAAGGCTGATCCAGCCGTCATTCCCGGGCAGGGCGCCTGCGCCGGACCAAAGGATTTCCCCGGCGGCCATGAGCTCGTCCAGCATGGCCGGCTGGTAGTTGGACACCCTGCTGGCGAGGATGAGCGGCTCCCACGCGGATGCCGGAACAGGAATTCCGGAGAGCTGGTCAACGGCCGTGATGATGCCGTCCAGGCCCCGCAGCGAGGGCTGGCCGCGGCCACCGCCTGGCGTGCGGACATGCTGCCAGGCGGGGAGGAAGCGCCCGTAGGCTGCCGCGTCCACTGGTTCCACTTCCGCGCGGAGGGCCGCCAGCGAACGACGGCGGAGCTTCCGCAGGACCTCGGCGTCGCACCATTCGCTGACGGCAGCATGGAGGGGCAGGTGCGGCGAGGGCAGGTCACCTGCCGGCGGGGGGCCCGGGTCCACCACACCAGGTTCCACGCCATCGGCGGGAGCGGCTTCGCCGCCGACCCCGCCCTCCCGGGGGGCTTCCGGCTGTGCGGCATGCGGCCGGAACTCGCCCTCCACCACGCGCCCGTCCGCGGCCAGGCGCTTCAGGGCCGTGCTGACGACTGCCACACCCAGGCCCAGCCGCGCTGCGGCCTCGGCGGCGGTGAAGGGTCCATGCGTGCGGGCGTAGCGCGAAACAAGGTCGCCGAGGGGGTCCGCCACGGGCTCGATGAAGGCGAGCGGGACGCCCATGGGCAGCGGAACGCCAATGGCGTCGCGGAGCCGCGCGGCGTCTTCAACGGCGGCAAACCGTTCCACGCCGCCGATGTTTACCTTGATGGCGCGGTTGGCCCGCTGCAGGGCGGTGAGGTGGGCAGCGGCTTCTGCGGGTTGGGCGTGCGCGGTGTTGGTGGGATCTGTGTTGGTGGGCTCTGTGTTGGTGGGCTCTGTGTTGGTGGGCTCTGTGTTGGTGGGCTCTGTGTTGGTGGGCTCTGCGTGGGTGGGCCCGGTTTCGGCAGGCTCAACCACGCCGGCAGGCTCAACCACCGGTGCAGGCTCAACCGCCGCGGCAGGTTCCAGCCGGGCGGCTACTTCCTCCGGTGCCAGGGGGCCAAGGAGCCGCAGCAGGTCGGCGACGCCCTCCATTCCCCGCACCCGCCGGTCCTGGGCCAGCCGCTGGAGCTCGCGCTCGGTGGCCTCGATGACCTTGGGATCCAGCAGTTCGCGAAGTTCCACCCGCCCCAGCAGCTCGTTGAGGAGCGTGGAGTCCAGGGCGAGTGCGGCAGCCCGGCGCTCAGCCAGCGGGGAGTCGCCCTCGTAGAGGAACTGTGCCACGTACCCGAACAGGAGGGACTTGGCGAACGGCGAGGGCTGGGAGGTGGTGGTCTGGACAATCCTCAGCTCGCGCCGCTCCACCGACGCCGCGATGTCCTTCAAAGCGGGAAGGTCATAAACGTCCTGCAGGCATTCACGGACGGTTTCCAGCACGATGGGGAAAGTCGGGTACTTCCGTGCAACATCGAGCAGTTGCGCGGAGCGCTGCCGCTGCTGCCACAGTGGCTGCCGCTTGCCGGGAGTCTGCCGCGGCAGCAACAGGGCACGGGCGGCACACTCCCGGAACCGCGACGCGAAGAGCGCGCTGCCGCCCACCTCTGCGGTGACGATCTGTTCCAGCTCCTCGGGGTCGAACAGGAACAGCTCCGCTCCCGGCGGCTCATCCTCCATCATGGGCACCCGAAGCACGATCCCGTCGTCGGCGGCCATGGCGGAGCCGTCCATCCCATAGCGCTGGTGGAGCCGCTGCCCGACGGCGAGGGCCCAGGGCGCGTGCACGGGCATGCCGAAGGGGCTGTGCAGGATCACCCGCCAGTCGCCCAGCTCGTCGTGGAACCGCTCCACCACCAGCGTGGTGTCGTTCGGTACAACCTCGGTGGCCAGTTTCTGCTCTTTGAGGTACTGGATCAGGTTGTTTGCCGCGAAGGCGTCCAGGCCGCTTGCCTCGCAGCGCTCGGTGGCAGGGCCGACGTCGGACGCTGACAGTTCGCGGACGAACGCGCCGAGGGCGCGCCCCAGGTCCACGGGCCGGCCCAGGGAATCGCCCTTCCAGAAGGGAAGCTTGCCCGGCTGGCCAAAGGCCGGGGAGACAAGCACGCGGTCGTGCGTGATGTCCTCGATTTTCCAGCTCGTCGCGCCCAGGGCAAAGACGTCCCCCACCCGTGACTCGTACACCATTTCCTCGTCCAGCTCGCCGACGCGCCGTCCTCCCTTTGGCGCGGGCGCCGGCTTGCCGTCAGCAGAAGGGGATGCGGCACCTTCCACTTCGGTGCCGATGATGTACACGCCGAAGAGGCCACGGTCCGGGATGGTTCCGCCGGAGGTCACGGCCAGGCGCTGAGCCCCCGGCCTGCCCTCGATGGTGCCCGCGTTGCGGTCCCAGATGATCCTGGGACGAAGCTCGGCGAACTCGTCCGACGGGTAGCGGCCGGCCAGCAGGTCAAGGGTGGCTTCGAAGGCGGAGCGGGGGAGGGACGCGAAAGGGGCGGAGCGCCGCACGGTGGCGAACCATTCCTCAACGTCGATGCTGCCAAGGGCGGCGGCAGCGACGGTCTGCTGGGCCAGGATGTCCAGGGGATTGGCGGGGATGCTGAGGCGCTCGATCTTGCCGGCCAGCATCCGCTCCACGGTGATGGCTGTGTGGACGAGGTCGGCACGGTGCTTTGGGAAGAGGACACCCTGGGAGACTTCGCCCACCTGGTGGCCGGCGCGGCCCACCCGCTGCAGGCCGCTGGCAACGGACGGCGGCGATTCCACCTGCACCACCAGGTCCACGGCACCCATGTCGATGCCCAGTTCCAGGGACGAGGTGGCCACCACGCACCGCAGCCGCCCGGACTTCAGGTCGTCCTCAATGAGCGCACGCTGGTCCTTGGAAACCGAGCCGTGGTGCGCGCGCGCCAGCACCGGATCCGCGCCCGCCGAGCTTCCCGCCTGCGCCATCATGTGCGCGGGCGTGGCCGTGGAGGCGGGAATCCCTGACGCCGCCGGTGGGGGGACCGGATCATCCCAGCCGCCGCCCACGGCCACCAGCTGCCGCTCAGCGTAAATCTCGTTGAGCCGTGCCGTGAGCCGCTCGGACAGCCGGCGGGAGTTGGCAAAGACGATCGTGGACTGGTTGGCGAGCACCAGGTCCACGATCTTCTCTTCCACATGCGGCCAGATGGATGCCTGCGGCTGCAGTCCGGAGGCCGGGCCCGAGTCAAAAGCGCCGGCAGCGCCCTGGAGGTCGGACATGTCCTCCACGGGAACCGAGACTGTGAGGTCCCAGTTCTTCTTGGCGGGCGGGGCCACGATTTCCACCGGTGCCGAACCTGCGAGGAACTGCGCCACGAGCTCCTTGGGTTCCACCGTGGCGGACAGGCCGATGCGCTGCGCCGGCTTGGGCAGCAAGGCATCCAGCCGTTCGAGTGAGACGGCCAGGTGGGCGCCGCGTTTAGTCCCGGCCACCGCGTGGACTTCATCGATGATGATGGTGTCCACTTCGGCCAGCGTTTCCCGTGCCCTGGAGGTCAGCATCAGGAACAGCGATTCCGGGGTGGTGATGAGGATGTCCGGCGGGCTGGTCAGCAGCGTCCGGCGGTCCGCGGCAGTAGTATCCCCCGAGCGCACGCCCACGGTGGTCAGCGGTGCCGGCAGGCCGAGCCGCTTGGCGGTCTGGGTGATGCCGATCAGCGGCGAGCGGAGGTTCCGTTCGACGTCCACGCCAAGGGCTTTCAGCGGCGAGATGTAGAGGACTCGGGTCTTGCGCTTGGGGGCCCGTATCCGCTTGCCTTTGGCGGGGGCCTTTTCGCCCGTGGCAGCGGCAGCGCCGGATGCGGCGGCATGGCGCTCGGCAGCCTCCGTTTCTTCGGTGGAGGCGATGAGCAGCCGGTCCAGCGCCCAGAGGAAAGCGGCAAGGGTCTTACCCGAACCGGTAGGAGCCACCACCAGGGCGTGCGAACCTGAGGAAATCGCCCGCCACGCGCCCTCCTGTGCGGGCGTCGGCCCTGGGAAGGCGCCGAGGAACCAGTCCCTGGTGGGCCGGCTGAACTGTGCCATGGCGGCGGCGCCGCCGGCATTCCCGCCGGCATTCCCGCCGGCAGTCCCGCCATTGGTGTTTCCAGTTTGGGGGCCCTGTTCCTGGATCATGCCTCCATCATGCCCCAAGCCACCGACACTGATGCCGGCCGTGCTCCGGCCTTGCCGCAGGCCTCCCCGATGCCTGGCTCAAGCCTTTCCTGCGGCCGGAAGGTCCTTGGTGGCGGGCCCTTCCAGGAGCTTCCCGTCGCTGCTGAAACGGGAGCCGTGCAGTGGGCAGTCCCACGTCAGCTCGCTGTCATTCCAGTGCAGGATCCCGCCGAGGTGGGTGCAGACGGCGGACAGCCTGCACGTGGTGCCGGCAACGGTGGACACGGCCACTGGTTTGGGTCCCTCGCGGTAAACCTTGCCCTCGCCTTCGGCCGGAACCACCGGCGCGGGCTCAGCAGGCTGGCTTTTGTCCCTCCGCAGGCCCTGGGCAGCCACCTGTCCCCAGCCGGAGGCCAGCTTGGCTGCTACTCCCGCATTTAGGGCGACGGCGGACAGGGCGCCGGAGGGTGCGGTAACGCGGTGGTGGATGGTGTTCGCCCATGGCACGTTCCCGCCCAGGATGTCAGCGGAAATTCCGACGGCGGCGGCCACCGCGTTGGTCATGCCCCACTTGTTGTAGCCGGTACCGAAGTAGATATGGCCTTTGCCGCGGGGGAACTTGCCGAAGAAGGGCATGAGGTTGGTTGGCAGGTAATCCTGCGCGGACCAGGTATGGGTGGCAACCGCGCCGGGGTAATGCCGCACGGCCCAGTCGAGGAGGCTGCCCAGGTGGTGTTTCTCGGACCTGGCCCTGCCCACATGGTGTCCGTGCCCGCCCACCAGCAGCAGCCGCCGGCCGTCGGCCTCATAGTCCCGCAGCGAATGGGTGGGTTGTTCCACTGAGAGGTACATTCCCGGTGGAGGCGCCTGGTCCTCCTGCAGCTGCAGCGCCGCCGCGTAGGAGCGGCTGGGTGTGAGCTTGGCGAAGTACAGGCCGCGGTCCAGCACCGGGATGCCGGTGGCCAGCACCACCTGGTTGGCGGTGACGTTGCCCTGGGCTGTGTGGACCGTGGCGGGTCCGGCGCCCGTGACATCCCGGAGCCGCACGCCGCCCACGACCGATCCGCCCCGGCTGCGAAGGTCGGACACCAGGACGTCCAGCACCTCCATCGGGTTGATCTGTGCCTGGTCCGCCAGGCGCACGGCGCCGTGAACGGCAAACGGCAGTCCGGCGTCGCGCACGTATTCCATGTCCAGCCCGGCGGTGGTGCCGGCACTGACCTCTTCGCGGAGCTTTTCCGTGCCCTGGGGGGACGCGGCGTAGGTGTAGGCGTCCCTCCGCTGGTACGGCACTCCGTTCTCGTCGAGGTAGCGCAGGAGCCAGGCCTGGCCTTCGCGGTTGCCGTCCACATATGCCTGCACCTGCTTCCGCGAGTACTGGCGGGCGAGCTGTGACAGGAAGGTCCCCTGGAGCAGGGACACTTTGGCGGTGGTGTTTCCTGTGGTGACTGCGCCGGGGTACCTGGCCTCCAGGACGAGCACTTTCTGCCCCGAGCGGGCCAGGAGGAGTGCCGTGACGAGGCCGGTGAGTCCGGCGCCTGCCACCACGGTGTCATAGCTGCTTCCGGGTTCGAACGGGTCCGTTGTGAAAGTGTCCGCCCGATCCAACCAAATCGACGTCATGCCTGCTCAGCCTGCCTTTTGCTCCAGGTCCTGGTGGGCCATTTGTGATGGGTCTGTTATGAATCCCAATCTGTTTACTAAGTATACTTATGATGTCGGGGTTTAAGTCTATGGTCAGGCGGCAGCCCGGCAGCCACGGTGTGAACATAACGGCAAACAGGAGAGATCATGACCAGCATGAGTTCCGACGGTCGCGCGGTGGACCGGACCAACATTCAAAAGACAGCCCTTGCGGTGGGT
Source organism: Pseudarthrobacter oxydans (assembly GCF_034258515.1). NCBI lineage: Bacteria > Bacillati > Actinomycetota > Actinomycetes > Micrococcales > Micrococcaceae > Pseudarthrobacter > Pseudarthrobacter oxydans. Next base: position 704,974 of record NZ_CP139438.1, read on the forward strand.
GCAGTCTTCTTCTTAGTGGGCCTCCTGGGGTTCATTCCAGGCGTCACCACCAACTACCAGGCCCTGGGTTTCGCCGGACATGGTTCGGAAGCGCTGCTGCTGGGGATTTTCCAGGTGTCGGTGCTGCACAACATTGTCCACGTGCTCTTCGGCGCGGCCGGCATCGCGATGGCCCGCAGCGCCGTGCAGTCCAGGAATTACCTGGTGGGCGGCGGTGCCATCTACCTGGTCCTCTGGATCTACGGCCTGCTGATCGGCAAGGACACCGCGGCGAACTTTGTCCCGGTGAACACCGCGGACGACTGGCTGCACTTCGTCCTTGGCGTGGCAATGGTTGGCCTGGGAGTCGCCCTGTCACGGGGCACCGCCCGCGCGGGACGCCCCAGCACTGCCACCAGGTAAGCACCACGCACGTCAGCAACCACGCACGTCAGTAACCACGCACGTCAGCAACACAGCACAGACAGCTGCAGGCGGCCCGGCACTCGCCGGACCGCCTGCAGCTTTCCTTGGACTGTTTCCGGGGGGAACGTCAGGCCGGCTGGAACGGCCCGATGGTCAGCAGCGTGATTCCGGCATTGCTGCAGGCGCGCGTGGGCTGGGCCAGGAACAGGGAGTCGGTGTCCTCGGGCGGGTAGATCCGGTAGCCGGCGGCGTCCACCATGGCGCAGTCCGGGTAGTTTCCGGCCTGGGTGTAGCGCAGCACGGCGGAGCCGGTCTGGCCGGGTGCCAGGAGGACGTCGGCCGGTGCGGTGGTTTCATCGCGGGTGGCGGGAGCGCCGATGGGGGCACCGGCGCCATCCGCTGCCAGGGAGACGCCGGCAAAGCCCTGGAGGATGCACGGTTCTGCGCCGGTGTTGGTGAGGTTGAGCTTCATGTAGACACTGCCGGCGGCCCCGCCCCCCGACGCATCGGTAGCAGCCGTAAGCCCTGCCGCCTTGCAGCGGGCAGGTGCACCCGGCGCCGTGGTCACTGAGCCGGTGGGCGTGCCGGACGACGACGGCGGTGCCGACGTCGTGGGAGCGGCGGACGTTGCGTCCGGGCTGGCTGAGCTGGTGCCTGCCGGCGGAGTCGTCTGTGCCTGCGACTGGCCCGGACTGCAGGCACTAAGCATCAATGCCGCCGACGCGGCAGCCGTGGAAATGACCAACCCCTGGAAAATTCGCTGAGACCTCATGGCACCACCTTCGCCGCAGCAGGAGCCCGCGTCAACGACGCCACGAGGCCGCACGGCATTTTGATGCCCGGATCGTGATGATCCGGGCATCAAGGCGGACTACTTGCGCCGTGCAGCGCTCCGGACGAACGCCGCGCCGCCCAGCACCAGCCCGCCGACCCCGGCCGCCAGGCCCGCCCAGCTGCGCGCGTCGGCACCGCCATCTGCACGTGCCGCTGCGCCGCCGTCGGCGACTGCTGCGGCATGTTCTGTTCCGGGGCCGCCGGCGCCGGCTGCCCCGGTGATGGTGACCGACGGCGCGGGAGCCTTCAGGGAGTGCGGGTCCTGGCCGTCCTTCGCGATCTCGGACCAGTCGGTCTGCCCCGCCTCGCAGGTCTGGAGGGTGGGGAAATACAGCGTTGTTCCGGCCGCATCGGGGAGTTTCACGGAAAGGACCAGAGTGTCCCGAAGCTGGTGTTCCAGGGGTGCTTTGGCTGTGTAGACCACCTGGCTGGTCCGCTTGGTGATTGAGGAGCCGTCGGCGAGCTTCCTGGGCTCGGCGAGCTGCTCGGTCACCTTCTCCGCCGTCCAGTTGGGGTTGACGGTGGGCTGGGCATCGTTCAGCTCCGCAGGGAGCGTGATGGCCACCTTGGTGGTACCCGATCCGTCGCAGCCGTGGGGGACCGCGAAGGTGAGCAGGGCGTAGGAGTTGGCCGAGGTCTTGTCCGGCGTTACGCCGACATGTGCGGCGGCACCGCCCGCGGCCGCCAGCAGGAGCATGGCAGCACCTCCGGTTGCGGCGGAAGTTTTCAGGGCACGGCGAAGGAATGGGGTGTTCATGGGTTGCCTTTCTGGCGCACGCCGGAACGGCCGGGGTGCGTAGGTTTTCGGGGTTCGCGCCGGAAGGATCCGGCGGGGTCAGGAGGAAAGCGCGACGGCGGAAGGCGGGCCGCGCCGGCTGTCCTGCCGAAGGTTGCGCCAGGGACGCAGCGGCACGGCGAAAGGTGCGAAAGGAAACAAAGGCGCGGCGCCGCCGTCGCACGCTGCCGGCCGGGGGAGCGCCACGAGGGGCCGAAGCCAGGCAGCAAGCGCCCACAGTGCGTCCTCGCCCTTGGCGAGAAGGAGCGCGGACCCCAGCGTCGCCAGGATGTGGGCCGCAAGCATCAGCGGGCCGGACGCTGCCCCGGCCCCCGAGATGTGGTCCAGCGGCAGCGCAGCGGCTCCGGCCAGGTGGCTGCCGTGAGCTGCCTTGGCGCCGGATTCGGCGGCGGCTGCGGGGATGCTGAAGGCACCAAAGACCTCATGCAGCGCCAGCTGCCCGGCACCCAGAAGCGCCATGACGGCGGGGAAACCCAACCGCAGGCGGGTGGCTGTGGTGCTGCCGAGTGCAGTCAATGCCAGCACTGCCAGCATGACGGTGGGGGCCGGCAACGCGCCGCCGCCCGCCAGGTGTGCTCCGGCGGCAAGGGTCAGGATGGCGGTCGCCATGGCTGAAGACCGGAGGAAGTGGAAGGGGACGCGGGTACGAAGCGCATCCACGGATGGTCCCCTTCCGGCCTGAAGTCAGTCGTACAAATTGTATCCGGGGCCTGCCCGCGCCTGTGGCGGCAGGGGAGGCGCAGCCCTGAGCGGCGGCCATGTACCGCCTCTTCAGGGCCGGGTTAGACTGCCTGCGTAACTGTTGGCGATGTTGAGGAGAAGTTCATGGACTACACCGGAAGCCAGTCAGAAAAGGTTGTTCCCGCTGGTGAACTTGGCCGCAGCCACATCGGCCAGACGATCAGCTTCCAGCCCAACGAGTTCACCATCGTCTTTGGAAAGCTCGCGGGAATCGCCCGCACGGAGGCGATGGTCTACCTGTCCCTGACGGGGGTCGGAAACGGCACGCACCTGAAGGATGAATACGACCTGCCGCTTACCCACGACGTTTATGTGCCCGTGGACGTCATCACGAACGCTGAGTCCACCATCAAGGACCTTTTCGGCAAGGTGCAGGAAAACCTGCGCGGCGCGGGCCACAAGGGCGAGGACAAGACGGACCGGCTGTAGCAGGCAGCCGGGATCAAGCCCGCGCGGGCCCCGTGGAGGCCCGCACCGTAAGGTGCGTGGGCATCACGGCAAGCTGCCGGCTCGAGCGGCCTGGAACAGGATTCAGCTGGGAAAGCAGCATGGATACAGCCACCCGGCCGGCCTGCTCGATTGGGCTGGAAATGGTGGTCAGCGGGGGGTTGCAGAAATCTGCGCCGAAGATGTCATCCGAGCCGACGATGCTGATGTCCTCCGGTACGCGGATTCCGCGCTCGCGAAGCCGTTGGAGCATTCCGATGGCAAGAAGGTCATTGAACACGATGCACGCCGTGGCGCCGGTGCGCACGGCCGCGTCTGCCGCGGCTGCGCCCGAGGTTGTTTTGGGCGTGTAGGGGCCAATGCGGTGGGTTTCCATTCCGCGTTTGGATGATTCCTCCTCGAAGACCTTCCACCGTGCCCGGTTGGACCAGGATGTTGGCGGGCCGCTGACGTAGCAGACGCGGTGGTGGCCCAGGGACGCCAGGTGCTCCAGGGCCTGGATGATCGCGGAGGGCGTGTCGATGACAACCGTTGGAGCGCTGGTGGACGCCCGGTTGATTGTCACCAGCGGCTGGGTCTCGGAGACCTCGGCCAGTTGCGCATCAGTCAAACGGGAGGCTGCAAGGATGAACCCGTCAGCAGACCGCCGCATTTTGTGGAGCGCTTCAAGCTCCATTTCATTGGACTCCTCGGTATCTACCAGCAACTGCGTATACCCCGCAGCCTTGAGCTGGTGCTGGGTGCCCCGGATGATGTCGAAGTAGAACGGGTTGGTAATGTCCGGCACCAGGACGGCGACGGCGTTGGTGCGCCCTGAACTGAGTCCCTGTGCCTGTGAGCTGGGCACGTAGTTCAGCTGAGCGGCCGCTGCTTCGATGCGTTCCCTGGTGTGGCGGTTGACCCGGTCCGGCTTGGAGAGGGCCCGCGAAACCGTTGATGTGGCCACCCCCGCGAGTTGGGCGACGTCCCGGATTGTTGGGAGTTTTTCCGCGCCCGCGCGGCCCTCCGGCGGCCCCTCCGTGCGAGCTCCCGGCGTTGTTGCAGTCATTGGCCCAATCCTTTCGTGCCGAGAAGGCGCCGGTCCTTCATCCGCGGTGGAGTGGCCGTACCTCAATGGAAACATCTTTTGGCAACTTTTGGCAACCGCTTGCCGCATGTGTTGCCGCTCCCTAGACTGGGTTTCGAATCGCCTGCAGTGATGTGCGCCACTTGACGTTGTGGCCATGTGGGTGTCCAAGAGGAGAAAACAATGAGGTTTAAATCGTCTTCCGGGCTCGCGGCTATCGTTACGGCTGCGGCATTGGCATTGACCGGCTGCGGCGGCGGCTCCGGCACTACTGATTCGTCCACCAGCGCGGACGGAAAGGTGGACGGAACGGGCAAGACCCTCAACGTCCTCGTCGGTGTCTTGAGCCAATACCCGGAACAGCAGAAGCAGTGGCAGAGCGACATCGCGGCAAAATTCAAGGCTGAAACCGGCGCCGACGTGAAGTTCGAGACCTTTGCCTCGGCCAACGACGAACTGACCCGCATCCAGACCTCAGTGGTATCGGGGCAGGGCCCGGACATCTACGGACTGGGCACCACCTTCACGCCGACTGCCTTCGCCACCAAGGCATTTGTCACCCTGTCCGACGACGACTGGAAGAAGGTGGGAGGCAAGGAACGGTTCAACAAGGCTGCCCTGGGGATCTCCGGGCCGGACGAGGAGCACCAGGCCGGCATTCCGTTCGTCAGCCGCCCCTTCGTGATGGCGTACAACAAGGAACTGCTGGCCGCCGCCGGAATTGAAAAGCCGGCCACTTCGTGGGATGAGCTTGCGGAGCAGGCGAAGAAGATGACCAAGGACGGCACCTACGGCCTGGCCACCGGCTACAAGGACAATTACGACCCCTGGAAGTTCATCTGGGCGATGTCCGTCCAGGCCGGCAACCCGATCGTGGACGGCAACAAGCTCAAGCTCGACGACCCCACCGTCAAGAAGGCCTACGAAACCTACTTCGGCTGGCTGACAGAGGACAAGATCGTTGACCCGGCTTCCGTGGGTTGGAGCAACAGCAACGCAGTCGCGGCCTTTGCCAGCGGCAAGGCCGGTTACCTGATGATGACCACCTCAAGCTCCCTTCCCACCCTTGAGAAGTCGGCCGTTGCGGGCAAGTACGAGTACGCACTGATGCCCACAACGCCTCCGGGCGAGTCCAGCTCCAAGAACGAGGACGCAGCGAGCATCCTGTCCGGCGACAACCTCGTGGTAGCGGACTACTCGAAGCAGAAGGACCTGGCCTTCGCGTACATCAAACTCATCACCTCAAAAGAGGAACAGCTGAACTACCAGAAGATCTTCGGCGACCTGCCGGCCAACGCCGAGGCCCTGGAGGAGCTGGGCGGAAATGCGAAGCTCAAGCCCATCACCGACGCAGCCGCGAAGTCCAAGGCGACGCCGTTCACCGGAGCCTGGGGCGACATCCAGCTGGGCCTGCTGAACGTCACGGTCCAGTCCGTCCCTGACCTTGCCGCCGGCAAGGTGGACAGTTCTGCCCTTGAAGCACGGATCAAGGACTCCCAGAGCAAGGGCCAGGCCTCCCTGGACCGGGCCTCCAAAGGATAAATTGTGATGTCAACTGACGCATCCAACGAAGTCCGGCTTGCGGCGGAGTCCGCCGCAAGCCGGGCGGCCCGCTCAGCCGCTGACACCGCCGGCACAGAGCCGGGCGGGCAGAAGAGCCCGCGCCGCAAAGGCCTCAGCGAACGAAACCGCCCACTGTGGATGCTGATCCCGGGCGGGGTACTGATGATCATCATCATCGTCGTGCCGCTGTTGCTGGGCATCTTCATGTCCACCCTCAACCTGGACCAGTACACACTCCGCAAGTGGATCAGTTCGCCCTTCATCGGCGTCGAAAACTTCGTCGAAGCACTGACGTCCTCACCCCTCCTCCACGCCACCTGGCTGAGCGTCAGCTACTCGCTGCTGGCAATGGTCGTGACCCTTCCGCTGGGCATAGCTGCCGCCGTCGCCACACAGAACGCGTTCAAGGGGCGGGCCGTGATCCGGTCCATCTTCCTGATCCCCTACGTGCTTCCGTCGTTCGTGGTGGCGACCGTCTGGCGCACCATGTTCCAGCCGGACGGCATCGTGGACAAGGCCTTGGGGACTGTCGGCATCGAGGCCGGCCTGTGGCTGAACGGGCCGCAGACCTTCTGGACGCTGGTCCTGGTCCAGATTTGGGCCTCCTGGCCCTTCATCTACCTGCTCGCACTCTCCGGGCTGCAGTCCGTGGACCATGAGGTCCATGAGGCCTCAGCCCTGGACGGCGCACTGTGGTGGAACAAACTGCGCTACGTCATTTTCCCCTACCTCAAGGGGCCGCTCTCGCTCGCTTTCCTGATCGGCATGCTGCACCACATCAACAACTTCACGCTTCCCTATGTCCTCTTTGGAGTTCCGGCCCCGGCCGACGTGGAAGTGCTCCCGATCCTTACGTACGTCACCAGCTTCCAAAGCTTCCGTTTCGGGCTGAGCGCTGCCATGGCTTTCGTTTCCCTGGTCCTGATCGCCATTCCGCTGTTTGTCTACCTGCGCGCCGTCAAGCTCGACGACGCCGAGTCACCTGGAGCCAAGAAATGAGCATCTCCACTGCCACCCGGCGGAGTCAGGCCACCGCGGACATTCCACGTCCGGGATCGAAGAAACAGCACGAAGTCCTGCGGCTGCTCCCGGGGCCTTTGCTCACCATCATTCTCGTGTTCCTCGGTGCCCTCGTCCTGATCCCCGTTTTCTACATCTTCCTTGCGTCCGTTAACTCGGACATCGGCGTGGCCAACGGAGAGTTCTGGCCGTCAAGCTTCACCCTGGAGAACTACTCGAAGATCTGGACCAGCGTGGGACTGGCTACCGGACTTGCCAACAGCGTCCTCGTGGCAGGCGCAACAGCCGTTGTTTCGGCAGCGTTGTCCGTCTCAACCGCGTTCGTCCTGGTCCGCTACAGCTTCCGGGGCCGCCTCACCATCCTGCGCGGCCTCCTTGCACTGCAGTCTGTGCCGGGAACCCTGATGGTGCTGCCCGTGTTCGTCCTGTTCTCTTCGGCCGCCACCTACTTGGGAATCCAGGTCATCGGAACCCAGTGGGGACTCTTTGTCACCTACCTGACGTTCGCCATGCCGTTCTCCACCTGGGTCATGGTGACCTACCTGCGCGGACTTCCCCGGGAACTTGAGGAAGCAGCCAGGATCGACGGCGCCAGCAACGTGGGTGTCCTGTTCAGGATCATCCTGCCGCTGAGCTGGCCCGGCATCGTGGTTTCCGGCATCTTCGCCTTCCTGCTCGGCTGGAACGACGTCCTGTTCGCTTCCGTCATGACCCGGCCCGAAAGCCAGACCGCGGCCGTGGCACTGCAGATCTTCGGTGCGTCCCAGGAAGGCGGCGCCATCCCGTTCTACGGCCAGATGATGGCTGCGGCCCTGGTATGTGCCGCCCCCGTGGTCATTCTTTACCTGATTTTCCAGCGTTATCTAGTGGGCGGACTTACCGCCGGAGGAGTTAAGTAACCATGGTTCCAGCCACCCAGGTCTCGTGGGCCCTGTCCGGATTCGGCGACGAAATCGACGACGACCCCGCGGTGCAGATCGCGGTGCTGCAGGCACTCGGTGCCAGTTACATCGAAGTGCGCAGCGCGTGGGGCACCAACATCGTGGACCTGTCCGATGACCAGCTCGCGGAACTCGCGGGGCTGCTCAAGGAAAAGGGCATGCAGGTTTCCGCGATTGCCTCGCCGATCGGCAAGGTGGACGTCAGCCTCCCCGTTGAACACGAAGTGGAGCGGCTGCGGCGGGCAGCCAATGCTGCCAAAGTCCTGGGTGCCAAGTACATCCGGATCTTCTCCTTCTACTACGGCGAATCCGTTCCGGTGGACAGCATCCGTGACGCGGTCATCGAGCGGATGAGGGCGCTCGCCGCTGTTGCCGAGGAAGAGGGCGTGGTCCTGCTGCACGAAAATGAAAAAGACATCTTCGGGGACGTTCCGGACCGCGTGCTGGACATCATCGAAAGCGTGAATTCACCGGCGCTGAAAGTGGCGTGGGACGCAGCCAACTTCGTGCAGGTGGGCGTGAAGCCCTTTGATGAGGCCTATGCGAAGCTGCGCCCGCACCTGGAATACCTCCAGGTCAAGGACGCCCTGTTCTCCAACGGACATGTGGTCCCCGCAGGGGAAGGCGACGGCGACCTGCTGCGCACCGTCGAAGCGCTTAAGGCTGACGGTTTCACCGGCTTCGCCTCCCTGGAGCCGCATCTTGCCGGAGCCCACGGCCTTGGCGGATTCTCCGGCCCCACAGCATTCGGTATTGCTGCCCGGGCCTTTGCAAAAGTCACAGCGGAAGCAGGAGTGCAGACAGTATGAGTGAGACGTTGAAGGTTGCCATCACGGGTTGCGGCGTCATTGGCAGGACCCACGCGGTTGCCCTGCAGGAGTTCCCCGGCGCCAGCATTGTGGCGCTGGTGGATGCTGTCCCGGACGCCGCTGTTGCCCTTGCGGACTTCATCGAAAAGAGCGGACGCCCCAGGCCCTCCGTGCACGCGTCCCTTGCTGACGCCTTCGCCGCCGCAGACATCGACCTGGTGGCGCTGGCCACCCCCAGCGGCCTGCACATCCAGCAGGGCCTCGAAGTCCTGGCTGCCGGCAAGCACGTTGTCATCGAAAAGCCCCTCGACGTGGACCTGAGCCGCGCCCAGGAGATCGAGGCGGCAGCGAATGAAGCCGCACGCCGCGGGGTAGTCGCTTCCGTCATCAGCCAGCACCGCTTTGACCAGGCCAGCGTTGCGGTTGCCGATGCCGTGGCAAAAGGCCGGTTCGGCCGGCTGACGTCCGCCATCGCTTCTGTTGCCTGGTGGCGCGGGCAGGGCTATTACGATTCCGGTGACTGGCGCGGCACCTGGTCAATGGACGGCGGTGGCGCCTTGATGAACCAGGGCGTCCACACGGTTGACCTGCTGCTGTGGTTCATGGGCCGCCCGGTTGAGATCCACGCGCACACGGCCCGCCTGGCACACGAACGCATCGAGGTGGAGGACACCGCCGTAGCTACCGTGACGTTCGAAAACGGCGGCCTGGCAGTACTGCATGCCACCACCGCCGCATACCCGGGCCTGACAGTGCGGGTACAGCTGATGGGCTCCGAAGGCTCCGCAGTGGTGGACAACGACCAGCTGCACTACTTCCACGCCAAGGACGCCGGCGGCCCTTCGGCGGATATGGGGCTTCAGGGCGGCGGCAACCAGGCGCGGGAAGAACTCGCCAAGTACCCGGCAGAGGATTACGAGGCCAAGGACCCCACGGTGTACCCGGCCGGACACATCCGCCAGTACCGCGACATCCTCGGGGCCATCACCGAAGGCCGCCAGCCGGGGGTCACGGTGAGCGATGCAGTCAATGCCCTGGCCGCCGTGCGGGCCGTCTACGTCTCCGCCACGCTCAACCAGGCGGTCCTTTTCGACGACGTCCTGGCCGGCAAGTACAACGACCTGGAGGTCCGCACGGGCTCCACTGCGACAGAAAGCGCCTGAAGCGATGAAATTTTCAGTATTTACAGCCTCCACGCCGGACTGGACCCCCGAGGAAGCCGTGAGCCACCTTTCGGGCCAGGGCTGGGACGGCATCGAGTGGCGGATCACAGACCAGGCGGAGGCGCCCGAGCCAGGTTTCTGGGCCGGCAACAAAGCGACGATCCCGCTCACCGGACTCGAAGACAACCTTGGGCGGGTGGCAACCATTACCCGCGACGCCGGGCTGGAGTTCTCCGGAATCGGCGGCTATGCGCGCTGTGACAACCACGACGACGTCGAGCGCATGCTGGCAGCTACGGCCGCCTTGGGCGCGGGCCAGGTCCGCGTCACCACGCTTCCGCTGGGAACGGCGGCGTGGGGTAACGAAGGACCGAGCGGGATTCCTTATCCTGCCCTGTTTGAGGCAGCCCGCCATGACTTCGAATGGGTGGCCGAACGGGCAGCCCACCATGGCGTCAAGGCACTGGTGGAACTGCACCACCGCACCATTACCGCATCCGCGTCCTCGGCGCGGCGCCTGCTGGAGGGCCTCGACCCCCGGCACGTGGGGGTCATCCACGACCTCGGCAACCTGCTGATCGAAGGCCAGGAAGACTACCTTCCGGCCTTCGAACTGCTGGGCGAATACCTGGCACACATCCATGTCAAGAACGCCGTCTGGGTCCGCCAGGACGCAACGGACGAATCAGGTGCCGCCGTGTTCAGCAACGAATGGGCACCGCTGCAGTCCGGACAGGGAAGCGTCCTCGAATACTTCAAGGCGCTCGCGGCCCATGGCTATGACGGGTGGGTCACGGTGGAAGACTTCTCCACGGAGTTGCCCCTTGCCGAACGTACTGCCGGCAATCTCGACTACCTGCGGCGTACGGCGGCCCTCGCCGGGCTCACCGCAGGGGCCGGGGCGCGTTGACGCCATGGCACATTCAATGGCAGCCCACCCCGACCGGCTCCTGCCCGCAGACCCCGGCGTTCGGGAGATTGCCCGTTCGCTCTACAGCCTCGTGGCCGGCCTCCCGATCATCTCCCCGCACGGACACGTTGATGCCGCCGTCATCGAACAGAACCTGCCCTTTCCGGATCCCGCCGCGCTCCTGGTCACCCCGGACCACTATGTGACCCGCTTGATCCATGCCGGCGGCGTCCCAATGGACCAGCTGGGCCTTGGCGGCTCCGCTGCAGGCTCCCGGCAGGTCTGGCGCAACTTTTGTGCCGCGTGGCCGCAATTTGAGGGCACGGCCTCGGGGTACTGGATCCGGCAGGAATTCGAGCACGTGTTCGGTTTGCATGAGGAGCCCACCGCCGAAAACGCCGACAGGATCTACGACGCGATCTCGGCCAAGCTTGCCGAACCAGGCTTCAGGCCCCGGCAGCTGTTCAAGGAATTCAACATCGAGGTGCTCGCCACCACCGACGATCCGCTGGACACACTGGACAGTCACGCGGCCCTGGCCAAGGACCCGGCCTTCGCCAGCCGTGTCCTGCCCACCTTCAGGCCGGACCAGTACCTCAACATTGCCCATCCGGCCTGGCAGGACAATGTGGAGCGGCTCATCGCTGCCGGTGGAGGCGGTTCGGGGTACGCCGGCTACATCAGCGCGCTGGAATCACGGCGGCGCCACTTCGTCGAAAACGGGGCGGTATCCGCCGACCACGGCGTCCGTACGCCGGCCACCCTTAAGCTGGACCGCTCCGAAGCGGAACGGCTGTTCGAACGGGCGCGTGCGGGGAACGCGCGTCCGGAGGACCGCGACGCTTTCGAAGCCCACATGATCTACGAGATGGCACGGATGTCCGTCGAGGACGGGCTGGTCATGACCATCCACCCGGGTTCGTACCGCAACCACCACGGGCCTACGTTCGAATCATTTGGCGCGGACACGGGCCACGATATTCCGTTCGCGATCAACTACACCGAGGCCATCCGGCCCCTGCTCCAGGACTTCGGCACGGCCAAGGACTTCCACCTGGTGCTGTTCACCCTGGACGAGACCGTGTTCTCGCGGGAGCTGGCGCCGCTGGCGGGGTTCTACCCGTCCGTCTACATCGGCGCCCCGTGGTGGTTCCTGGATGCGCCGGATGCGATGCTGCGGTTCCGGTCCGCCGTCACGGAAACTGCCGGTTTCTCGCGCTCCTCGGGATTCATCGACGACACAAGGGCTTTCTGCTCCATCCCGGCACGCCACGACACGTCACGCCGGATCGAGTCGGCCTTCCTGGCACGCCTGGTAGCCGAGCACCGCATCAGCGAAGAGCGCGCCCGCGAACTGGTCGTGGACATCGTTGACGGTTCGCCGAGGAGGGTCTTCAAGCTGTGAGCATTGAACTGCCACCACAACCAGGGTCCGCCGCCGGGGACCTTCCGCAGTTGAACCGCCGCCTGCACCAGTTAGCCAAGGCTCCAGTGCGGATTGTCCACCTTGGCCTGGGCGCCTTCCACCGCTCCCACCAGGCCTGGTACACGCAGCAGGCGTCCGATGCCCCGGACTGGGGCATCGCAGCCTTCACCGGCCGCCGTCCCGATGCTGCTCTGGCCCTCGCTGAGCAGGACGGCCTGTTCACCCTGGTGGAACGTGCTGACGACGGCGACTCCTACACCGTCGTCGGCAGCATTGTGGAGGCCGTGGACGGCGCCGACGTGCAGCGCCTGGCGGATCTGGTGGCCGCCCCCGGTACCGCCGTCATCACCCTGACGATCACGGAAGCCGCCTACGGCATCGGTTCCGGCGGCCGGCTGGACCTCACCGCGCCTGGCGTAGCTGCCGACCTTGCCGTGCTCTCCTCCGGCAAGGGCCAACCGACGACGCCGCTGGGCCGCCTCGTGTTCGCCCTCGCCGCCCGCCGGGCTGCTTCTGCGGGACCGCTCGCTGTGGTCTGCTGCGACAATCTCGCCAACAACGGCACCATTGCACACCATGCCGTCACGGGCATGGCCGAGGCCTGGGATGCCGACCTGGCCGGATGGATCGATGCCAACGTCAGCTTCGTCAGCACCTCGGTGGACCGGATAACACCGCGCACCACTGACGCCGACATCGCGGCCGTCCAGGCCGCCTGCGGGTATCGCGACACCTCTCCGGTGGTGGCCGAGCCCTTCGCCAACTGGGTGCTCAGCGGGGACTTTCCCGCCGGGCGTCCGCACTGGGAAGATGCCGGCGCGGTCTTCGTGGACCACATCGAACCCTATGAGAACCGCAAACTCTGGCTCCTGAACGGGGCCCACTCCCTGCTCGCCTACGCCGGCCAGCTCCGTGGCCATACCACTGTCGCGGAGGCCTTGGCGGACCCGCGCTGCCTGCAGGCCGTGGAGAGCTTTTGGGACGAGGCGGAAACCAACCTCACGGAACAGGAGGGTGACGGGGTCGACCTGCAGATCCCGGCTTACCGCGCGGCCCTGCTGGCGCGGTTCCGCAATGCCCGGATTGCCCACCACCTGGCACAGATCGCAATGGACGGCAGCACCAAGCTGCGCATGCGTGCCGTCCCCGTTTTGCAGGCGGAGCGTGCCGCGGGACGCCCGGGCGCAGCCGCCGCGCTGATGATCGCTGCGTGGATGGACTACACGGCCGGCGGCGCGGTCCAGGATCCGCTCGCGGGCGAGGTTGCCGCAGCCAACTCACTCCGGGGCAGGGAGCGGATCCGTGCCCTCCTGTCCTTGGTGGATCCTGCCCTCGCCGGGGACACCGGCGCAGTGGACCTGGTTGAGGGCCTCTGCGGGACGTTTGAGCCGCGGACTGTCCCGCGGTAGTTGTGCAAGCACGCACATCTGCCTGGCGCCGCGGATGCCGCGGATGCCGCGGCCGCCAAACAGCCGGCAACCACCGGCTGAGCCCCTGCCAATCCACCAAGTACCGCTCCATCGATTAAGAAAGCCTGGATCTGTTGTGAAAATCATTGCTGCCGATGTGTTTGTGACCAGTCCCTCCCGTAACTTCGTGACGCTGCGGGTCACCACGGAGGATGGTGTGACGGGTATTGGGGATGCGACGTTGAACGGGCGGGAGCTTGCGGTCGCCGCGTATTTGAAGGAGCATGTGGCGCAGTTGCTGATCGGGAAGGATCCGCACCGGATCGAGGATACGTGGCAGTTCCTGTACCGGTCCGCGTACTGGCGCCGGGGTCCGGTGACGATGGCGGCGATCGCGGCGGTGGATATGGCGTTGTGGGATATCAAGGGCAAGGTGGCCGGGATGCCGGTGTACCAGTTGCTGGGCGGGGCGTCGCGGAACGGGTTGCGGGCGTACGGGCACGCGTCGGGCGCGGATTTGCCGTCGTTGTTTGATTCGGTGCGGGAGCATCTGGAGCTGGGGTACAAGTCGATCCGGATCCAGACGGCGGTTCCCGGGATCAAGGCCGTGTACGGGGTGGCGGCGCAGGCGCAGGCTTCGGGGGAGCGGTATGACTACGAGCCGGCCGGGCGGGGTGCGTTTCCGGTGGAGGAGGACTGGGACACCCGTGCGTACCTGCGGCACCTGCCTACGGTGTTTGAGGCGGTGCGGAATGAGTTCGGTCCGGAGATCCCGTTGCTGCATGACGGGCATCACCGGATGACGCCGATCCAGGCGGCGAAGCTGGGCAAGACGCTGGAGCCGTATGACCTGTTCTGGTTGGAGGACTGCACCCCGGCGGAGAACCAGGAGGGCCTGCGCCTGGTCCGGCAGCACACCACCACGCCGCTGGCGATCGGGGAGATCTTCAATACCGTGTATGACTTCCAGACCCTGATCAAGGAACAGCTGATTGATTACGTCCGGGCTGCGTCCACGCACTTCGGCGGGATCTCCCCGTTGAAGAAGGTGATGGATTTCGCCGCGCAGTACCAGATCAAGTCCGGTTTCCACGGGCCCACGGACATTTCCCCGGTGGGCTTCGCGGCGCAGCTGCACGTGGGCCTGGCGATCCATAATTACGGGATCCAGGAGTACATGCAGCATTCGGACAAGACCAACGAGGTGTTCGAGCAGTCCATGACGTTCGTGGACGGCTACCTCCACCCCGGGGACAAGCCCGGCATCGGCGTCGAGTTCAATGAAGAAGCCGCAGCCGCCTACCCCTACCAGCAGGCCTACCTGCCCTACAACCGCCTCATCGACGGAACGGTCCACGACTGGTGACCACGTACAACCCCGAAACCAAGCTCCGCATCATCGTGATGGGGGTGTCCGGCTGCGGCAAGACCACCATTGGCGACCTCGTCGCCCGGGAACTCGGCGTGCCGTTCCTCGACGGCGACTCCCTCCACCCTGTGGAGAACGTCGCCAAAATGGCGGCCGGCACGCCCCTGACGGATGACGACCGCTGGCCGTGGCTCGCCACGGTGGGCACCGAGCTGGCCAACGCGGGCGACGGCGGCATGGTCCTGGCGTGCTCCGCCCTCCGGCGCAGCTACCGCGACGCCATCCGGGCCCAGGCGCCGGATACCGTCTTCCTGCACCTGCACGGGAGCAAAGAGGTCCTGAGGGCGCGGACTGAAGGGCGCACCGGCCACTTCATGCCGCCGGCCCTCCTCGACTCCCAGCTCGCCACGCTGGAACCGCTCCAGGCTGACGAAGCGGGCGTCGTCGTCGACATCGCTGCCGGCGTGGACGAGGTGGTGCGGGAGGCACTCGCCGGAATTGCCGTCGTCGCGCGCTCCAAAACTGGTGGCTCCGGCGGCGCTGCCGGCAGTGCCGGTGCCCCCGGCACCCGGCCGCGGCAGTTCGACGTCGACCTCCAGGCCGCGCCGTTCAACCTCGACGACGACGCCGTCGCCTGGGTGGAATCCACTCTGGCCGGCATGAGCCTCGAGGAAAAAATCGGCCAGCTGTTCATCAACCACAACAACGACTACTCCCCGAAGTACCTCGATGGCGTGCTGGAGAACTACCACGTGGGCGGCATGCGGTACCGGCCGGGCCCGTCCGCGGCAGTGCAGGAGCACATCCGGTATGCGCAGTCGAAGACCCGCATCCCTTTGCTGGTGGCCTCCAACCCGGAAATGGGGGGAGCCGGAAGCTGTGACGACGGCACGTTCGTGTCCACGCACCTGCAGGCCGGCTCCCACCCGGACAAGGCCATCGCCCGGCAAATGGGACAGGTGGCCGGGGTGGAAACCGCGGCGCTGGGCTGCAACTGGGCGTTCGCGCCGATCGTGGACATCCACTACAACTGGCGGAACACGGTGATCTCCACCCGGTCCTTCGGGAATACCCCCGAGATCGTGGTGGAGCGCGCCAAGGAATACTTCGACGGCATCAGCGAGTCCCCGACGGTGTGCGCCATGAAGCACTTCCCGGGCGACGGCGTGGACGAGCGCGACCAGCACGTCGTCACGTCCTACAACACGTTTGGCTACGAGGAGTGGAACCGGACCTACGGGCACGTGTACCGCGAGATGATCGGGCACGGCGTGCAGTCCATCATGGTGGGGCACATCGGCGCCCCGGAGCTGTCCCGGCATTTCCGGCCGGGCATGGCGGACGCGGACATGCTGCCGGCCACGCTGTCCCCGGAGCTGCTGCAGGACCTGCTCCGCGGTGAGCTGGGGTTCAACGGACTGGTCCTTACCGACGCCTCGCAGATGGTGGGCCTCACCCAGGCCATGAAGCGCCGGGACCTGGTGCCGGCCACCATCGCCGCCGGCTGCGACATGTTCCTCTTCTTCCGCAATCCGGCGGAGGACTTCGGCTACATGCTGGACGGCGTCAAGTCCGGCGTCATCACCGAAAAGCGCCTCCACGACGCGCTGCGCCGGATCCTTGGACTGAAAGCTTCCATGGGACTGCACCGCAAGCCGGCGGACCAGCTGGTTCCGCCTCCTGCGGCGCTGGCCGTGATCGGCAGCGCGGAACACCGGGCTGTTGCGGCGGAAATCGCGGACAAGACCGTCACCCTGGTCAAGGACACTGCGCACAACCTGCCCATCACGCCGCAGACGCATCCGCGGATCCGGCTGTACGGGATCTCCGGCGGGGCGGATTTCACCCGCGCCGATCCGCTGGCCTACCTGGACACCGTCAAGGAAGAGCTGCAGGCCGCCGGCTTCGAGGTGCACTTGTTCAAAACCGCGGACCAGCGGGAGGCTGCGGGGGAGACCGGTGTTAACTTCATGTCGATCATCTCCGAGGAAGCCACCGGCGACTACGCGGACAAGTACGACGCCGCTTTTGTGTTCGCGAACGTCAAGGGCTTCGCGCAGGAAGCGGCGATCCGGATCAAGTGGTCCTCGCCGATGGCCGCGGAGATCCCGTGGTACGTCACCGAGGTTCCCACGGTGTTTGTTTCGCTCAACCAGCCGAACCACCTGATCGATGTGCCGATGGTCAAGACGGCGATCCACGCCCACGCAGGGTCCCGCGAGGCCATCCGGGCCACCATTGAAAAGATCCAGGGCAAGTCCGCATTCCAGGGCACGTTCAACGACAACGTGTTCTGCGGTTCCTTCGACACCCGGCTCTGACCGGCGCACTAAAAAAGGAAAGCCCCTCCATGAGGGGCTTTCCTTTCTTGCTGATAGCAGGACGCGGCTAGATCCACTTCGGTGCGGCGGGCGTTCCTTCCGCCGCACCCGCGCCGGTGGCCGTGACCCCATGCGACCCCCGGCCGGCGGCCCATTGGACGACGGCGGGCAGCGGCCCCGTGATGATCGTCGGGTCAGCGGCGCCCGCATCGCCGAACGCCAGGTCCGTACCGTCCACCTTGACAAGGAGCCCGGCATCCGTGCCGCGGGTGTGCCAGGCGCCGGTGATGTCCTTGAGCAGGCGTTCCAGGACGGGGGCAGGGATATCGCCGAAAGTGGCGCCGTTGTCCAGGTCCACGGCGTGCATCCAGACCTCGCGGGTGCGCATCCACACGGTTTCCTCCGCCGGGACGATGCGGCCCTGGGCGGTCTTGACCTTGTGGTGCCAGGCGTCCGCGGGCAGGTCGCGCCATTCGACGTTCAGGTGCACGGCTGAGTGGTCGAAGAGGTGCCGCAGGGCGATCGGGGACAGGGTGGACCCGAAATCGATTTCGTGGTTCCGGGCCTCGGGCGAGGAGTACATGGGGTTTTCCACGCCGGTGGCGGCCCATTCGATCAGCCGCGCGATGGCGCGGGCGTTGTAGCCCACGTGTGCCACGACATGCCTGCGGGTCCAGCCGGGAAGGAGGGTGCCGCCGTCGAGCTCTGCGTCGGAAAGCTCGTTGAGCTTGCGGGCGAAGAACGCGGTGCCCCGGCGCGCCTGGAGCAGTGCCTCCAGGAGCGCCGGGTCGGTGGCCTGGTCGTGGCGGGCAACCATCAGGCTTCCTTGACCACGCGGTTCTTCAGCTGGCCCAGGCCCTCGATGGTGGTCACCAGGACCTGGCCTTCCTGGAGGTAGCGCTTGGGGTCCTGCGCGTGGCCCACACCGCCGGGGGTGCCGGTGGCGATCACATCGCCCGGGTTCAGCGTGATGATCGTGGAGATGTAGGAGACCAGGAATTCTGGGGTGAACACCAGGTCCGAGGTGGGGGTGGATTGCTGGACGTCGCCGTCCACGGCGGAGGTCATGAGCGGTCCGGGAGTGAATTCGTCCTTGGTGACCAGGGCCGGGCCGAACGGGGTGGACTTCTCCCAGGTCTTGCCCTGCAGCCACTGGATGGTGCGGAACTGGTAGTCGCGCATGGAGATGTCGTTCAGGACGGCGTAGCCGGCGATGTGGTCCGCGGCGTCGGCCTCGCTGATCCGGCGGCCCTGCTTGCCGATGACGACGGCGAGTTCGGCTTCCCAGTCCACGGTGTCCGATTCCTGCGGCAGGGCGAGGTCGTCGTTGGGGCCGATCAGGGACTCGGCGTACTTGGCGAACAAAGTGGGGTATTCGGGCACTTCCCGGCCCATTTCCTTGATGTGGTTGCGGTAGTTGTGGCCCACGCAGATGATCTTCCCCGGCGAGGGCACGACGGCGGCGAGGTCCGCGCCGTCGAGGGCGTGCGTTGCGCCGCTGGCCGCCGCAGCGGTGGTTTCCCAGGCGGGGTCCTGCAGCAGGGCGCCGACGTCGGCGAACCCGGAGATCTCGGTGAGGGTGTCGCCGTCCTGGCGGACCGCCACGGTGCCCTTGGTTCCTGTGCTGTCAGCAGTGCGGAGGGTGAGGAGTTTCATTACTTGCTGCGTCCTTCGATGTAGGTGCGGTTGAAGTTCAGGCGCTCAAAGATGGGGGCGTCGCTGAAGCGGAACAGATCAAATTCACTCTCGGCCTGCAATGACCAGGCGGCCCAGGACGGGACCACGAAGAGGTCGCCCTTGGCCAGCTGCCGGGATTCGCCGTTGAGGACTACGGAGCCGGTGCCTTCGAAGACCTGCCAGACACTCGAGCCGACCTCGCGGACGGTCTCGGTGGCGGCGCCGGCGCGGAGGCGGTGGAACTCGGCGCGGATGGTGGGCATGACGTCGCCGCCTGTGGTGGGGTTGGTGTAGCGGACGGCGGCGTGGCCCTGGGACACGGTGGCCGGGTGGCCCTCGTCTTCCAGCAGCAACTGCTCACGCAGGGCCGCGTCCGTGTACTTCCACCTGTACGCGGCGATGGGGGAGCTGGTGGTGTCCTCCAGGCCCGAGAGCGGGCGAAGGCCCGGGTGGGCCCAGAGGCGCTCGGACCGGGAGATGTCCGGGGTGGCCTCGTCCGTGACGCGTTCGGTGCCGAACTCGAAGAACCCGGCGTCGGCGTAATGCACGAACGGGATGTCCAGGCCGTCGATCCAGGCCATCGGCTCGTCGGTGTCGTTGTGGTGGCCGTGGAAATTCCAGCCCGGGGTGAGCAGGAAGTCGCCGCGGGACATCCGCACCGGGTCCCCGTTCACCACGGTCCACACGCCTTCGCCCTCGACGACGAAGCGGAAAGCGTTCTGCGAGTGGCGGTGCTCCGGTGCGGTTTCGCGGCCGCCCAGGTACTGGATCGCGGCCCAGAGCGTGGGCGTGGCGTAGGCGGTTCCGCCAAGGCCCGGGTTGGCCAGGGCAATTGCGCGGCGCTCCCCGCCGCGGCCCACCGGCACCAGGTCACCGGCACGGGCGGCCAACGGGTAGAGGTCGCTCCACCGCCACACGTGCGGCACTGCCTTGGGGGACGGGACCATCGGCATCAGGTCACCGATCTCCGTCCACAGCGGGATCAGGTTCTCTTTGTCGAAGTCCTTGTAGAGCTGCTCCAGCTGGGCAGCCTCCTCCGGCGTCGGCTCCGGGACGGTGATCCCCGCGGCCACTGATTCATGGGTCGTGTTCTCGGCGCTGATGGACACGTGGGCCTCCTTTGTGGGTCAGAACAGTTTTTTGGCGTGGCTCGACTCTACGGAAGAAGGTGGTGTGACCCCCAGCATATTCTGCTCTTCAGAATTGGTGCGCTTTACTCTGGCCCTGTCAGTCCGGCTCTGCCGGGTTTGCCGCGATGTCGATTTCCAGCTGCCTGCAGCATTCGCGCAGGGCCGGTACCAGCCCGGCGTCGAACACCGTGCGGAAACGGGTGGCGGGTGTGGCAACGCTGAGGGCGCCCACAACCTGCCCGTGCCGGTTGTGCAGCGCCATGCCCAGGGCGCTCACACCGTCCTCAGTGCCCTCAAAGTTGGCTGCAAAACCGTTGCCGCGGATGGACTCCAGCTCGCGCAGGAATCCCGGATATTCCTCGTCGGGGATGGTGTCCCCGCCAATCTCGGCGTTGTTGCTGCGGAAGAGCTGGTCCAGCAAACGCGGTTCCAGTTCCGCCAGCATGGCCTTGCCGCCGGACGTCTTGTCAGCAGGCATCACCGTCCCCTGCCGGTCACCTACCCGCAGCACGTTGGTCCCCTCCACGGTCGCCAGGAATCGGACTTTGGTGCCAACCCGCACCATGAGGTTCACGGTCTCGTTGAGCCGCGCGGCGAGCAGTTCCATATGGGGCTGTGCGAGCGAGCGCAGCAGCCTGGTCCAGCTCAGTCCGGCGGGGCCGACGCCCATGGCGGGACCCGGAACATAGCGACGGGTTTCGTCCTGCACGGCGAAGCCGCGGTAGACCAGCATCGCCAGGAGCCGGTGGGCCGTGGAGGGGGCCACTCCCAGTTCCTCGGCCGCATCCTTCAGCCGGAGGGCGCCGCCGTCGCGCAGGAGCTGGAGGAGCTGCAGCGCGTTGTCCACCGCCTCGATGGAATAGGTGGGGCGCTTCTGCACGGGCTTTTTCTGCACATCAGAATTGTATTGTGGTTCATCTTCGGTGGCCATGACAGTAGTGGGATGAATCACACACTTCCCGCTGCAGCGACGCACCGGTTCTCGCCGGGGGATCCCACCCCCACGTCCAATGACGGGCACGGCCGGTTCTCCAAGGCCTCGGCAGCCGCAGTCCTTGTCTGCTGGCTGCTGGTGGTCTTCGACGGCTACGACCTCATCGTCTACGGCACTGTCCAGTCCTCCCTCATTTCCGAAACCGGCTGGGGCCTGACCAAGGCAACCGCCGGGACGGTGGGCTCCATGGCCTTCCTGGGCATGATGATCGGCGCGATCTTCGCCGGCCGCATGGCCGACTCGTGGGGCCGCCGCCGGACCATCCTGGGCTGCGCCATCGTTTTCTCCGTCTTCACTGTTCTTTGTGCCTTCGCTCCCAGCGCCGCCATTTTCGGGGTCCTGCGGCTCCTGGCCGGCATCGGGCTTGGCGGCCTGGTGCCGTCCGCGAATGCCCTGGTGGCGGAACTGGTCCCCACCAAGTGGCGCTCCATCGTGGCCACCCTGATGATGTCCGGCGTCCCGATCGGCGGTTCCATTGCTGCCCTCGTGGGCATCCAGCTGATTCCGGCCTTCGGCTGGCAGTCCATGTTCCTGGTGGCCGTGCTGGCCCTGGTGGTCGTGGTGCCGCTTGGGCTCAAGTACCTGCCCGAGACGCTTGCACCCGTGGGCGCAACGGACAGCGCGAAAGGCAAGGCCGAAAAAGCTGCCCGCCGGTTTGGCGCAGCCAAGGAACCGTCCGGCTTCTCCTTGCTCCTCCGCGCACCCTACCTGGGCATCAGCATGCTCTTCGCGGTTGCTACCATCGCCACCCTGTTCGCGTGGTACGGGCTGGGCACCTGGCTGCCCAACCTCATGCAGCTTGCGGGCTACAACCTGGGCTCCGCCCTGACGTTTGCCCTGGCCCTGAACCTCGGTGCAGTGGCCGGCTCAGTGATCACGGCCTGGGCCGGTACCCGCTTCGGACCAATTCCGACGGCGATCGCAGCTGCCGCCGTCGCCGCCGTCGCGCTTGTGGTGCTGGTGAGCGGACCGCCTGTGTCCGTCGTCTACCTCATGCTGGTGCTCGCCGGCGTCGGAACCCATGGCACCCAGTGCCTCATCATCGCCGCGGTGGCCAGCCACTACCCCGCCCATTTGCGGGGGACGGCGCTTGGCTGGGCCCTGGGCACCGGCCGGATTGGCGCCGTCGCAGCTCCCCAGGTGGGCGGCCTCCTGCTGGCGGCCGGACTGGGTGTCAACTCCAATTTCCTTGCCTTCGCCGGTGCGGCCGCCGTCGCTGCGGTCCTGCTGACCGCCGTCGGCATCAACCTCAAGTCCAAAATCCCAACTTCCCCTTCAAGCCCAACAACAGGAGCAAGCAATGTCTGAGCACGCCACGTCCACCGATGTCCTGGTGATCGGAGGGGGGATGGCCGGCGTGGCCGGCGCCCTCGCACTGCGCGAAAACGGTGCCAGCGTGACCCTCGTGGAGCGCGCCCCCGAGTTCGGCGAGGTGGGCGCCGGACTGCAGATGGCACCCAACGCCTCCCGCATCCTCCGCCGCTGGGGCCTGCTCGAAAAGGCGCTGGAAATAGGCGTGCAGCCCAAGCACCTGGTGTTCCGCGACGCCGTCACCGGCGAGGAGCTCACCCGCCAGACGCTCAACGGTGAATTCGAGGAACGTTATGGCGCTCCCTACGTTGTGATCCACCGGAGCGACCTGCACCGGGTCCTGCTGGAAGGCTGTGAAGCGGCGGGCGTCAAGCTCGTCAACGACGTCATGGTCGAAAGTGTTGAGACCGTGGGCGGCCGGGGCGTGGCGCATACCGCAGCCGGAGTGGACTTCGAGGCCGACGTCGTAATCGGCGCCGATGGCCTGCGGTCCACGCTGCGTCCGCTCGTGGCAGACGACCAGCCCGTCTCCTCCGCCTACGTGGCGTACCGCGGCACCGTGCCCATCACCGAAAACACGCCCAAGGCCGACCTCGAGGACGTCATCGTGTACCTCGGGCCGGACTGCCACCTGGTGCAGTACCCGCTGCGAAAAGGCGAACTGCTCAACACTGTTGCTGTCTTCAAGTCGCCGTCCTTCGAGCGCGGCGAGGAGCAGTACGGGGGAGTGGACGAGCTCGAGGCTGCGTACAAGGACTGCGTTCCCGCCGTCCAGGAGGCACTGAAGAACCTCGCCACCGGCATCCGCTGGCCCATGTACGACCGCGATCCGATCGAGAACTGGGTGGCCGGCCGCATGGTCCTGATGGGCGACGCCGCGCACCCCATGCTCCAGTACCTCGCCCAGGGAGCGTGCCAGGCCCTGGAGGACGCTGCCGCGCTTCAGGATGCGTCCGTTGGCACCGTCTTCACGGCGGACGGCGTCAACCCCGACGGCTGGGACGAGGCCATCCGCGACTTCAACAAAGTCCGCGCCGGCCGGACCGCCCGGGTGCAGCGCACCGCCCGCGTCTGGGGCGAGTCATGGCACGCGTCCGGCCTCGCGCGCACCCTGCGCAACCTGCTGTTCAAGAGCCGGAAGGACAACAACTTCCAGTACAACGACTGGCTGTATGGGCAGGATGGCGACGGCGTTCCCGCCGCAGCCACGAAGCGGATCGCGCAGGAGGCGGCCGCGTAGGTCCGCCGGCAAGCCAGCCCCCACGGCAGCAGCGGACGACGGCGGGACCCTCCGCCGTCGTCCGCTGCTGTGTGCCAGTGCCTCGCAGGTCAGCCTGGTTGCCGGGCGTGGGCGGCGCTTAGTAGGCCTTGACGCGCTGTTCGACGACGAGGTGGATAAGAGCGAAGACGCCGTCCTCCTCGATGGCCGCAAGGGCTGCATCGAGTGCGGCGGGGATGTCCTTGTCCTTGGTAACAGTGACCCCGAAACCGCCGAAGGCCCTGGCCATCAGGCCGAAGTCCGGATTCTTCAGTTGCGTGCCGGAGACGCGCGACGGATAGTGCCGCTCCTGGTGGGTGCGGATGGTCCCGTACTCCTGGTTGTCCATGACGATCACCAGCGGCGTGGCACCGTACTGGACCGCCGTCGCCAGCTCCTGGCCGTTCATCAGGAACTCGCCGTCGCCCGCAATGGTGACCACCCGGCGTGCCGGTTCCGCCAGCGAGGCCGCGATGGCCGAAGGCACGGAATACCCCATCGAGCCGTTACGGGCGCTGATCATGGAGGCGTACCGGCGGGTTGGGAAGTAGCGGTGGGCCCAGTTGGTGTGTTCGCCGGCGCCGAAGGTCACCATCGCATCCTCCGTAAGCCGTGGCACGAGGTTCGCCATCAGGGTGTCCATCCGCGCCCGACCCGGTGCCGGAGAGGCCGGGGGCAGGGCGGCGAACCTTTGCTGCTCCGTCCGCATCCGCCCGGTCCAGGCTTTCCACTCCGCCTTGGCCGGCAGGCCGATGCCCGCGAGGTCGCGTACGAAGGCTTCCGGCTTGGCCAGGATTTGCCGGGAGACCGCGCCCGACCGGCCGCGGAGCGAGGGATCCACGGTAACCAGGAAGTTCTTTTTGCTCCAGTCCTGCCGGCAGACGAACCCGTCCGTAATAACATCGCCCGGCACCGTCCCCACAAAGACCAGCAGGTCGGTTTCCTCCAGGAGATCGTAGGTGGGGCGGGGCCGGCCATAGCCAATAGGGCCAACGTAGGAGGGCGAATCGAAGGGCACCGTCCCCTGTGTCCGCCATTCCGCAGCTGCCGGGATATGGTGCCGCTCCAGCCAAGCGGTCAGCTGGTCTGCCGCCGCCTGGGTCCAGTCGTTGCCGCCGGTGACGAACAGGGGCCTGCTCGATTCTGCCAGTGCAGCCCGGAGGGCGATAGCATCCGTGCTGCTCATGCCACCGGAGGCCACGGGAATGGCGGGATGCAGCGCAGGGTCGATCTGCTGCCGGATGACGTCCTCGGGCAGCCCCACCACCACGGGCCCGGGCCGGCCGCTCATGGCCGCAAACATGGCTTCCGCCACGATCTCGGACGCCCGTTCTGCGTGGTCGAGGACCATCACCCGCTTGGCGCCCGTGTCGAACCAGGACTTGATGTCGAACTCCTGGAAGGCCTCCCGGTCCCGGTGAGCGAAGGGGATCAGGCCCACAAACAGAAGCATGGGGGTGGAGTCCTGCCATGCCGTGTGCAGGCCAACATGGGCGTTGGCGGCGCCTGGACCACGGGTCACCATCGCCACGCCGGGGCGCTGGTTCATCTTGCCGTCCGCTTCAGCCATGTAGGCGGCGCCGCCCTCATGCCTGCAGACGATGGTTGCAATATCCGATGCGTGCAGGCCATCCAATACGTCGAGGAAGCTCTCGCCCGGCACTACATAGGTGCGCTCCACTCCGTGCGCGGCCAGCGAATCAACTATCACATGGCCCGCGGATTTGGTTGCTGGTTCTGGCTTCTCCGCAGGGTTTGCCTGCAGCTTGTGCTGCGCGGAGGATTCGACGGCGGCGCGCGGGACGCGCGGTTCGGTCAGGGTTGCTGCTGCGGGTTCCGTTGTCATGGTCTTTCTTTGTTGTTCGGTTATCTGATGGGTGTGGGGTTGGCGATGACGGGGGAGAGGCCGGTGTGGCCTTCGCGGGTTTCGGCGATTTCGCGGATGCGGGTGCGGCAGGCGTACCAGCCGACGACCATGAGGGCGGAGGCGATGGCGGTGACGAGCATGGTGAGGGGGGAGTCGATGAAGACCATGATGAGGACGCCGGCGAGGAAGAGCAGGGAGAGGTAGCCGGTGTAGGGGGCGCCGATCATGCGGAAGGAGGGGCGTTCGAGCCAGCCTTTGTCGGCCCAGCGTTTGAGCTGGATCTGGCACAGGACGATGGTTGCCCAGGTCATGATGATGCCCACGGAGGCGACGTTGAGGACGATTTCGAAGGCCTGGGCGGGGACGAGGTAGTTCAGGGGGACGCCCAGGAGGGAGACGGCGGCGGTGATGGCGATGCCGCCGTAGGGGACGCCTGCTTTGTTCATGCGGGAGGCGAAGCGCGGGGCGGAGCCGTTGACGGACATGGAGCGCAGGATGCGTCCGGTTGAGTAGAGGCCGGCGTTGAGGGAGGACAGGGCGGCGGTGAGGACGACGAGGTTCATGATGACGTCCACGCCCTGGATGCCGATGGAGCCGAAGAAGGTCACGAAGGGGCTGACGCCCTTTTCGTAGGAGGTGTAGGGCAGCAGCAGGGCCAGGAGGATGACGGAGCCGACGTAGAACACGGCGATGCGGAAGACCACGGAGTTGATGGCTTTGGGCATGATCTTTTCGGGGTTTTCGGTTTCGCCGGCGGCGGTGCCGACGAGTTCGATGGAGGCGTAGGCGAAGAGGACGCCCTGCATGAGGATGATCATGGGGAGCAGGCCGTTGGGGAAGATGCCGCCGTTGTCCGAGAGGAGGCTCAGGCCGACTTGCTGGCCGTCCACGGGGGTGCCGAAGATGACGAAGTAGGTGCCGGCGATGAGGAAGATGACCAGGGCGGCGACTTTGATCAGGGCGAACCAGAATTCCATTTCGCCGAAGACCTTCACGGAGACGAGGTTCAGGGCGAGGACCACGATCAGGGCGGTCAGTGCCCAGGCCCATTGCGGGACGGCTGCCATCCAGGGGATGTAGTTGCCGAAGAAGTTCATGTAGAGGGCGGCGGCGGTGATGTCCACGATGGTGGTGGTGGCCCAGTTGATCCAGTAGAACCAGCCGGAGACGAACGCGGCTTTTTCGCCGAAGAATTCGCGGGCGTAGGAGACGAACGAGCCGGAGGAGGGGCGGTGCAGGACCAGTTCGCCCAGGGCGCGCAGGATCAGGAACGCGAAGAACCCGCAGACGGCGTAGGCGATGACCAGGGACGGGCCCGCGGCATTGAGCCGGCCGCCGGCGCCGAGGAACAGGCCGGTGCCGATCGCACCGCCGATCGCGATCATCTGGATCTGCCGGGGCTTGAGGTTCTTGTGGTAGCCCTTGTCCTCCGCATGCAGGGCGGTCTCGGAGGCATGGGCGTGCCCGCCGTCGATGATGTGGTCTGCTGCAACCTCGTCGTTGGGGTTGTGGGGCATGGTTGATCCTTTCGATCCGGGGAAGATCTGACTGGGTGGGGAAAAGTTGTGGGGAGATACCTTCACATGGCAGGCAGGAAAACGCAGATCAGAAAACTGACCAGCCGGTGCGGTCGGAAAGGTCGGCGAGGGCGGCAGTGCCGGCAAGGGAATTGCCTTTGCCGTCGAGCCGGGGACTCCACACACAGATGGAGCACTCGCCGGGAACGATGACCAAAATGCCGCCACCCACACCGCTTTTGCCAGGAAGGCCCACGCGGTACGCGAACTCTCCGGCAGCGTCGTACATGCCGCAGGTCAGCATGATGGAGCCAACGCGTTTGGCATCGCTCGGGGACAGGACGGGTCCCGCCGTTCCCCGGCCTTCCCCGGCCAGGAAAAGCCCTGCCTTGGCGAGTTCAACGCAGGTCATCATGATGGAGCAGTGGCGCACGTAGTTCTCCACCACTGCTTCCGCCGGTCGCTTCAGGTTGCCGAAGTCCTTCAGGAAATGCGCCAGCGCCAGGTTGCGGCTGCTGCCCGAAAGCTCACTGGCGGCTGCCGCTTCATCGATGTACGGCCCGCTGATGCCCGCCTGCGCGGTGAGGAACCGCAATACCCAAGCGGCGGCGTCGTATGTTCCTTCCATCAGGTGGTCCGTGACCACCAAAGCGCCGGCGTTGATGAAGGGGTTCCGCGGGATCCCGTGTTCCGCCTCCAGTTGGACCAGCGAGTTGAACGGGGTCCCTGATGGTTCACGCAGGACCCGGGACCACAGCCTTCCGGTGGTGTCGCCCTGCAGGGCCATGGCCAGCGTGAACACCTTGGAGATGCTCTGGATCGAGAAGGGGACATCCGCGTCGCCGGAGCTGAAGACCTGGCCGGAAGTGGTGGCAACGGCTATGCCGAACTTGTTGAAGGGAACGTCCGCAAGGAACGGGATGTTCGCCGGGACAGACCCTGTCTCCCGCCGCGGCCGGTGGTTCCGCACGAGGTCGTGGAGGAGGGGGCCGAGCGGTGGTGCCGCAATCGCTACGGTCATTTCCGGCCCGCTTTTCGATTGGATGTTTCAGCCCATTCCTGGATGTGCAGCAGGGCAACCAGCGAGTCCCGGGGGTTGCCGAAGTCCAGTCCCGTCACTTTGGATACCTTGCTGATGCGGTAGTAGACGGTGTTTTTGTGCAGCTTCATCCGCTGGGCGCATGCGGCAACATCAAGGGAAGCTTCGAAGTACACCCGCAGCGTTTCGGCCAGTTCCACGTCCTCAGACAGGAGGGCCGAGAGGCTGCGGTGGCGGAAAGCCGAAGACGCGAAATTCTGCACTGCTTCGCGGAAAAGGATCTCTCCCTCAAAATCGTCCACGGTGGCCACTGACGACGTTGTGGACCTTCCCACGCAGCTCAACAGTGCTTCTGCCATCCGGGTGACCGAGTGGATGGAGAGCAGGTCCGGGGCCACCGGGCCTACGGCCGCAAACGGGGTGATGCCAAGGTGCTTGCGTGCATCCCGGACGATGGACTCTGCAAGGCCCCGGAGTCCCGGTTCCGCCGCTGCAGACTGCAGGCCGGGGACAATCACTGCGGTGTCGCCTTTGAACTGCCCCACGATTGCCGAAGCTTTGTAGGCAGCGGCGTGGATGGATGCCAGGTTGGCAAGCTCGCCGTGCTTTAGTGCGGCGTCATCGGCTTCCACCTCGGAGATCCCGATCAGGATCAGCGCGGCCGGGCGGTCAGCGGAGATCTTTTCGCTGTGCGCGCTGGCTGCTGCCTCCGCGGGGCCTGAAAGGATCCGGGCAATGCGGTCTTCCCTCATGTGCACGGATTGCTGGTTGCGGTAACGGATCAGCTCAGCCGAGGTACGGGCAGCGGAACCCTGCAACACCTGGTCAACGTCCGGGCCGAAGCCGTCGCCGGTCTCCTGGAGCCAGATGTAGCCCATGATCCTGTTGCCGGCGAAAAGGGTGATGGCTACGCGTTCGCGCAGTCCGTCCTGGGGCCTGGCGGGTACACGCACGGGGAACCGGGTGCCATGGAGTTCACGGTAGGCTCCAAGGTCCTTGAGCAGCAGCTCGTATTTCCGTGGCCCGCGCCTGGCCAGGATGGAGGCTTTGCGCAGCTCGTCAATGTCGTTGGAAACGGTGGAATACGCCAGAACCTTGTTGGCCGCGTCCTCGATCACCACGTGGCTGGAGGTGAGCCGGGCAGTGGTCTGGGCGATCGCGAACAGGTCTTCTTCCAGCAGCGTCAGGACTTCGCTCTGATAGCTGGGCGGCTGGATCCTGTCTTTTGCGATAGACAGCAGGCGGTCCCAGTCGGCCGCGGGGTCCACCAGGAGCAGGCCGGTACCGGCGTCGCGCAGCAACTCTTCGGCTTCGGACAGCTCCTGCCGGCTTCCCTTGACGGCCACCACCGGCGGCGGGTTCCGCAGCAGCCGGCGCAATGCGGGCAAAGCCGACCGTCCGCGGACTCCAATCAGCAGGACAAACGCCCTGTCGCCGTCGAGCTTTTCATCCTCGGCGTCCATGATCAGGAAACGTTCCACCGCGGAGCCGTCCGCCGGCCGGAGGATGAGGCTTCCAAAGCCCAAGGGGAGATCCGAAAGGATATCGTCCACCGTCACCGCAGTCATGGGTTCCTTCTGGTCGATCTGGCCGGACGGCTCTGTCCGGTCAGCCCATCGTATCCACCGCTGAACACGGAAAATTTGTGAGGAAATCCCAATTCGGCGGGTGCTTTTCGGTTTCTTTTCCAATGTATTTGCTTCACCGGACTCCAACCCCGTGCCGGGTACCCGACGCAGGACGCCGGAGCGGGAACTGATCCACAAACCAAAAGGGCCCCGCTTCTCTTTCACAAAGAGAAGCGGGGCCCTGCTACTTGGCGGTGACGGTGGGATTTGAACCCACGTTGGCTTTTACACCAAACAACATTTCGAGTGTTGCACCTTCGGCCGCTCGGACACGTCACCAACCTCAATAGGGTACCGGAGCGAGGCGCCCATCCCCAAAACGGGGCCGATCACGCCTGGCCCGCTATCGCCCGGGCAGAGGTGGCCCCAAGAAGATTCAAAAACTTTTTCGCAGCGGTGGGCTGAGGGCCTAATAATGTCGGACCCCCTCGCGATGATGGGGGTATGGAATCGAACGCGGCGGTGGTGCAGGGGGAGGAAGCGGTTGACGCTTCTGTTGCTGCGTTTATGGCTGCGCTGGCTGGCGGAGGCCTTGCCGCGGGCGGGCCTGCCGTTTCCGGTGGCCGTGGCGGGGGCGTTGATGATCCGTTGCAGCGGGTTGCTGATGCGGCGTTGGATGTCCTGGGTGGGGTGGCGCGGTCGGAAGCGAAGTTGGCGGCGGTGAAGGCAGTGGCCGCGGCGGCCCTTGCCGGGGCGACGAAGGCGATGAATCCTCCGCCCGGGTCCCCTCACGAGGCCACGGCGCAGGACCGGAGCCTGGTGGCGGAGGTCGGGTGTGCGCTGGCCATCGGTGACCGGGCCGCCGGTGCTTTGCTGGCTGAAGCCCATGCCTTGACCGCGTCGCTGCCCCGGACCCTGGCAGCCCTGCAGGGCGGGACGATTTCCTGGGCGCATGCCCGGACCATGGTGGACCAGACCGTCGGCCTTGGCCCGTCCGGGGCGGCGGCCCTGGAGGCCCATTTCCTGGACCCGGACGCCCCGGGGGCGGTCCGCGGGTGCCCGGTGGGGGAGATGCCGGCGTACCGGTTCAGGGCCAAGGCGCGGGGGTGGCGGGAGCGGCACCATCCGGAGAGCCTGGCGAAGCGGCACGCCAAGTCCCTGGCGGATAGACGCGTGGAGTACTGGCCGGATAATGATGCGATGGCCTGGGTGGCCGCCTACCTGCCCGCGGACCAGGCGTCCGCGGTCTGGAACCGGCTGACCGCCATTTCCCGGGGGATGCAGGGCCCGGAGGAGGCCCGCACCCTGACCCAGCTCAGGGCCGACAATTTCGCCGAGGCGCTCCTGGGCGGCGGGAACATCTCCCGGGTTACCGGGCACAGCGAGGCAACCAGTGCCGGGCACGGTGAGACGGGAAGTTCCTGCGGCGCGGAGGTGGCAGGTCCCGGCCCGTCGTCGTCGATTCGGCCGCAGGTGCTGGTCACCGTGCCCGTGTTTTCCCTGATGGGCTTGACGGACGAGCCGGCGGTGCTGGACGGGTACGGACCCATCCCCGCCTCGATGGCCCGGGACCTCGTCGCCGACGGGGCGGATTCGTTCTACCGGGTGCTGGTGGACCCGCGGGACGGCGCGCCCCTGGAAATCGGCCGCACCAGCTACCGGGTGACCAAAGCCATGCGGAACTGGCTCAGGCTGCGCGACGGAAAATGCCCCTTCCCCGGCTGCAGCAACCCCTCCCTCGACAACGAAGCCGACCACCTCCTCGCCTGGCACAACGGCGGCACCACAGGAGTCTCGAACCTCGGACAGCCCTGCCCGAAACACCACAAACTCCGCCACACCAGCGGCTGGAAACCCACCCCCGCCACCACAACCGCACCACCCGGCTGGACCTCACCCGGCTGGACCTCACCCACCGGCCGCCACTACACAAGCGAACACCAGGACTGGGAACCACCCCACTGGCCGGAACGGGCTGTGCCGGCAGGGCTCCGCGCGCTTGATGACAGTGCGGAGATGTGGCCACCGCCCAACGACCTTTCGGGGGTGTCGCCGCCCAACAACCTTTCGGGGGTGTCGCTGCCTGATGACTTGTCTGATGCTTGGCCTCCAGCGGCCGGCCGGTCGCTCCAGGACCTGTATCCAAAGGAGGAGTTCCCCGAGGACACTTTTGCTGACTGGTTCGTGCCTGGGTACCAGCAGCCCAAGGACCCGCTGCCCGAAGATGTTTGGTGGGAGATGGCCTGCCAGGCAAGCGCTGGCGTCACGTAACGAAGCCCTCTCCGCAATCGTGATGGTGAGGCCTGCCCGGACTGTGCCTCCCGACGGGGAGGAAGCGACGGGGAGGATGCGACGGGACAAGGGGACTGCCGCCGTCCAGCTTTCCCGCGCGCACGTTGACGGCTAGATTCATCAGCAAGATGACTAATCAATCCAGTCCAGCGCATCAATCCAGTCGCACGCACGCAACCGCCTACTGGACCACAGCCAGGGAACATGGCGAGCTCCGGCCCGAGGAGCTGCCTGCCCGCGGGTCGGACGAGGCCCTGGTCCGCGCCCTGTACTCCGGCATCAGTAAGGGCACGGAAATGGTGGTCCATGCAGGCGCTGTTCCGCCCCGGGTTGCCGAGGAGATGAGGGCACCCCACCAGGAGGGACACTTCCCCGGGCCGGTGAAGTTCGGGTACCTCTCCGTCGGGGTTGTCGAGGAGGGTCCGGAGGGCTGGGCGGGGCAGCGCGTCTTCTGCCTTAACCCCCACCAGGACCGCTACGTGGTGCCGGTCAGCTCACTGACGAAGATCCCTGATGACGTGCCCTCCCGCCGGGCAGTGCTCACCGGCACGGTGGAGACCGCCGTGAACGCATTGTGGGAGGCGGGTCCGCGGCTGGGAGACCGGATTGCGGTGGTGGGAGCCGGGCTGGTGGGCGGCATGGTTGCCACCCTGCTGAGGACCTTCCCGCTGCAGCGCTTGCAGCTGGTGGACCTGGATCCGGGCCGGAAGCACCTGGCGGACTCCCTGGGCGTGGACTTCGCCCGCCCGGATGACGCCCTGGCCGACTGCGACATCGTTTTCCACTGCTCTGCATCCCAGGAAGGCCTGGAGCGGAGCCTGCAGCTCGTGGGCGACGAGGGGGACGTCATCGAGATGTCCTGGTACGCCAACCGCGAGGTAACCCTGCCGCTGGGGGAGGACTTCCATGCCCGGCGGCTGTCCATCCGGGCCAGCCAGGTGGGTGTGGTGGCGCGTGCGCGCCGCCACCGCAGGACCAGCGCCGACCGCCTGGACCTCGCCGTCTCGCTGCTGAAGGACCCCGTCTTCGATGCTTTCCTCACCGGTACTTCGCGGTTCGCCGAGTTGCCCGGCACGGTGCAGGACCTCGCCCACGGGAAGCTTGAAGCCCTGTGCCACGTCATCGAATACCCCACCGACGAAGGCGGCGGGAACAAAGACCGCGGGAACAAAGACCCCGAGAACAAAGACCCGCACCAGACCCGAGAAGACCAGAGGTAGTCCCATGTTCAGCCTGACCGTCCGCCGCCACTTCATGATCGCCCACAGCCTGCCCCGTGAGGCGTTCGGGCCGGCCCAGGCCCTGCACGGGGCGACTTTTGTCGCCGAGGTGTCCTTCCGCCGTCGGACGCTCAACAAGGACGCGATCGTGCTGGACATCGGCGCCGCCGGCACCATCATCGAGGAGGTCCTGGCAGGCCTGAACTACCGCAACCTGGACGAGCATCCGGATTTTGCGGGCAAACTCAGCACCACTGAGGCGCTCGCGGAATACATTGCCCATTCAGTTGCGGAAAAGCTGCAGAATGACGACGACGGCGGCCGGCTTGAGGCAATCGACGTCACCCTGCGGGAGAACCCGGATGCCTGGGCCACCTACTCGCTGGATCTCCCGGCAGCGGACTCTCCAGCAGCCTGATCCCGTGCCCCGCATCCGCCTGCTGGTACCCGGCAACATCCACCACCATTCCGGCGGGAACGTCTACAACGCGCGGCTGGTGCAGGGCTTGGAGGCCTTGGGGACAGAGGTCGAGGTGATCGCAGTGGACGGCTCCTGGCCGGAAGCCAATGCCCACGCTCGGCGCCGGCTGGGCAGCCTGCTTGGCGCCTGGGAACCGGACGCAGGACTGCAGGGCACCGTGATCCTCGTGGATGGGTTGATTGCCATGGGCGCGCCGGATGAGCTGGAATTCGCGGCCAAAGCCGGCCGGGAAACCTGGGTGCTGGTCCACATGCCTGCCCCCGCCCGCTACGGACTTGAGGCAAGGTCCCTGCGTGCCGCCACCGGGGTGCTGTGCACCAGCACCTGGGCCAGGAATGTCCTGGCGGCACGCCATGGCCTACATGGGTTGAAGGTCGCCCTTCCCGGCACCGACCCGGCTCCGCTGGCCCCGGGCTCCACGCCGCCCCATATCGTTGCCGTGGCCGCACTCCTGCCCAACAAGGACCAGTTGCTTGTGGTTGGAGCACTGGGCTTGCTGCAGGACCTCGACTGGACGGCAGCCCTGGTGGGTTCGGACCGGGCAGACGCGGAATACACCGGCAAGGTTCGCGCTGCCGTTCAGGCGAACGGCCTGGGCGGACGGATCCGGCTCACCGGCGAGCTGACGGGCCCGGCGCTCGAAAACGCATGGCTGCGGGCAGACCTCAGCCTGCTGGTCTCCCGCGCTGAGGCCTTCGGCATGGTGGTCACCGAGTCGCTCGCCCGGGGTATCCCGGTGATCGTGCGCGAGGGGACGGGCGCCGTCGAGGCCTTGCGCCTGGGCGCACCGGGTACGGACGACGACGGCGGCCCGCTTCCCGGGGCGAAGGTCGCCTTCCCTGCCGATGACGACCCTGCCAACCCGGCCCTGCTGGCCCAGGTCCTCCGCAGCTGGCTGGAGGACACCGCAACCAGGGCTTCCTGGCGCGAAAGGGCGGTTCAGGCGAGGAGCACGCTGCCGGGTTGGGACCGGACAGCGGCCGTGGTGCTGGACGCCATCAGAAGTTAGAGCCGGTGCCCGGCGAAGAAATCACGCAGCAGCCCGGCACACTCCGCCTCGCGCACCCCGGGATAAACCTCAACCCAATGATTCAGGCGGCGCTCGCGGAGCACGTCGAACACGGATCCTGCCGCCCCCGCTTTTTCATCCCAAGCCCCGAAGACCACCCGCGGAATCCGGGCCAGGACAATGGCGCCGGCGCACATGGCGCAGGGCTCCAGGGTCACCACCAGCGTGCAGTCGGCGAGCCGCCAGCCGTCCCCGCTGCCGCCGTCGAGCACTGAAAGCTGGCGCAACCGTTCTGCCGCCTCCCGGATGGCAACCATCTCGGCGTGGGCGGTGGGATCACCAAGCTCCTCCCGCTGGTTCCGGCCGGAACCCAGCACGGCGCCGTCGGGCCCTATGACCACCGCACCAATCGGCACATCCTCCGTAGCAAGGGCGCGGCGGGCCTCGGCCAGGGCAAGGCCCATCCACGCGTCGTGTTTTTTATCTGCGGAGACCATGGCTCAATGATAGTTTCGTGGGATAACCCGAGCCCGTGACGCCCCAGACGCCGGGAGGCACAGTGAGCACCGTCCGAGACCGCATGGACAAGTGGATCAAGCCCTATGCCGCCTTGTGGCTGACCCTGATCATCGGCGGAACACTGGTGGTCACCTTGGCCCTGCTCGGTGCGGAGGTATACGCGAATGTAGTGGACGAGGAGGGGCTGGCCAGCCTGGATATTCCCGCGCTGGAATACTCCCAGTCGCTGCGGAATCCCGAGGTGGACGCCTTCGCCACCGGCTTTACCAACGTGGGCGGGGGGATCGGCATGCCCATTCTCGCCAGCATCCTCACCGCGTGGCTGACATTACTGAGCAGGACGTGGCGGCCCATCGTCCTGGTGGGCGGCGCTGCCCTCGTTTCCACAACTGCCACCACCCTCGGCAAGCGACTGGTCGGCAGGACCCGTCCGGACCATTCGGAGGCGGTGCCGCCCTATGAGACCACACCGTCCTTCCCGAGCGGACACACGCTGAACACAACTGTGGTGATAGGCGTCCTGGTCTATCTGATGTGCCTCCAGTTCCAAATCCTGTGGGCTAGGATCGCCGCGATAACGGCCGGAGCCATCTTCATCATCGCCATGGGCCTGAGCAGGGTTTTCCTGGGACACCATTGGTTGACCGATGTGATGGCCGGCTGGTTCCTTGGCCTTGCGTGGGTGTCCATGGTGATCCTCGCCCACCGGCTGTTCCACCTGATACGCCGCCGCGAGCACGCGGGCCCTGCGCCCACGTTTGAACACCCCGTCCTCCGCGAGGACCACACCGGGGAGCCGGAGGCCAGCGGCGAACGGCCGGGGAGGGGGCCGGCGGCCGGGTGATAGTTTTGACCAATGCGCACTCTCGTTGTGGACCACCCGCTGGTCGCCCATAAGCTCACTGTCCTCCGCGACAAAAACACTCCGTCCCCGGTCTTCCGGCAGCTGACGGAGGAGCTGGTGACGCTCCTCGCCTACGAGGCAACGCGCGAGGTCCGCACCGAGCCAGTCACCATCGAAACGCCCGTCAGCACCACCGTGGGCACGGCGTTCACCAAGCCCACCCCCCTGGTGGTGCCCATCCTGCGCGCGGGCCTTGGAATGCTCGAGGGCATGACCAAGCTCGTCCCCACAGCTGAAGTGGGCTTCCTCGGCATGGCCCGTGACGAGGAAACCCTGGACATCATCACGTACGCTGAGCGCCTGCCCGAGGACCTTACCGACCGGCAGATCTTCGTCCTGGACCCCATGCTGGCCACCGGCGGGACGCTGCGCGAAGCCATCAAGTTCCTGTTCAAGCGCGGCGCCTCTGATGTCACCTGCATCTGCCTGCTTGCTGCTCCGGAAGGACTGGCGAAGCTGGAGGAAGAACTCTCCGGCGCCAACGTCACCATCGTGCTGGCCTCCATCGACGAAAGGCTCAACGAGAAGTCCTACATCGTTCCCGGCCTCGGCGACGCAGGCGACCGGCTGTACGGCATCGCAGGCTAAGGACATGGCAGGCTAAAGCCAGGCCTTTCCTGTTCCCGGCCGCAGGGCTAGCCTGTGCGGATGGACTGGAAACTGGAACTGGTGTTTGTCCCTGTGTCCGACGTGGACCGGGCCAAGGATTTCTACGTCAACAAGGTGGGGTTCAATGCCGATTTCGATCAGCGGCCCACGGACTCCATCCGCTTTGTCCAGCTGACTCCTCCCGGCTCGGCCTGCTCCATCTGCATCGGGGAAGGGCTCACGGACGCGCCTCCGGGTACCGGCTCGAACCTCCAGCTCGTGGTCAGCGACATCCAGGCTGCCTACGAGCACCTGAAGGGCAACGGGGTGGACGTGAGCGAAGTGGACGTGCAGGACTGGGGCCATTTTGTGTACTTCGCGGATCCGGACGGGAACCGGTGGGCCGTCCAGTACATCCCCGGCCGGGAGGCGGGGGAGCAGCAGAAGTAGGTTACTGCATCCCGCCTAGTACCAGTTGTTCGACAAGTGGAAGTTCAGTGCACCACACGGCGACTGGTAGCGCTCCTGGATGTAGTTCAGGCCCCAGTTAATCTGCGTGCGATAGTTGGTGAGGTAGTCGGCTCCGGCGCTGGCCATCTTCTCAGCCGGCAGGGACTGGACGATGCCGTAGGCGCCGCTGCTCGGGTTGGTGGCCGTGGTGGTCCAGTCCGATTCCTTGGTCCAGAGGGTCTGCAGGCACTGCATCTGGTCCGGAGCCCAGCCATAGGAAGCCAGCTGGCCTGCGGCGTACGCCTGGGCGCCTGCGGGATCATTAACCGCGACGACGGGCGCGGGCTCGGGTGCCGGGGCCGGAGCGGGTTCCGGCGCAGGAGCCGGTGCGGGCTCGGCAACGGGAGCAGGTTCGGCTGCCTGCGGGACAACGTTGATCTGCTCGGCTGCGGGCTCAGGCGCAGGGTTGGCCCGGATTTCGCTCTGCTCCATGCTCAGCTTGGAATGGGACTCCGAAGCCTGCGCCCCGGTGGCTGCCACGCGGGCACCCGTGTCGGTGGCCTGGCCCGCAGCGCCAACTCCAACAAGGAGGGCGCAGGATGCTGCCAGCAGTCCGGCGCGCCGGCCGACGGAGGGGAATTTGCCTGCTGCACGCGTGGAGCGTGCATCCGTGCCTGAATTCGGGCGTGGTTTTACAAGGAACTTGGACATAATAGATCGCCTCTCACACCTGCGGAGTTAGCTGTCGGGTTCGGATGAGGGCATCCGGCCGCACGGAAAAAACACGTGCAGGCTTAACCCCAAGGGCAGTCAGTGCCCGGGACGGTGGGTCCCCCGCCTCTGCCGTTGTTCAAGAGGAATCCGGGAAGTGGCAGAGCTTGGCGTCAACCCGGGATATGCGGCCCGAACGGGGACCGCACCCATTCGACGGTACAGGAGTTCAGCGCATAAGTCACATTTTGGTAACGGAGGTCACGATGACGGCGCGCCGCCTTGTGCCATTCCCCGCATGAGGGGTAGCCGCAGGGCGAACTGCGTGCGGCCGGGTTGCGACGTCACCGTTACCCGTCCGCCGTGGGCCTCAACAATGGACTCGACGATGGACAAGCCCAAACCGCTGGTTCCTTCAGCGGCGGACGCACCGGGCGCGCTGGTCCCCGCACGTGCCGCGTCTGCGCGGGCAAACCGGCGAAGACCTGGTCCACGAACTCCGGCGGTATGCCGCCGCCGTCGTCCGTTACGGTCACCACTGCGGCGCCCTCCGGCGTTTTCTCCACCCCCGTTACCACCGTGGTTCCCGGAGGGGTGTGCTTGCGGGCGTTGGAGAGCAGGTTCATCAGCACCTGCCGCAGCTGGGACGGATCCCCGTTCACCACCACCGGCTCGTCGGGGAGCTCCAGCCGCCAGGTGTGCCCTGGCGCCATGACCTTCTCATCGCTGACGCCTTCCACCACCAGCTGGGTCAGGTCCACCTCGGCAAGCTTCAGCGGCTGGCCCTCGTCGAGCCGCGCGAGCAGCAGGAGATCCTCCACCAAAGCGGTCATCCGTTCCGACTGGCTTTGCACCCGTGCCAGCGACTTCTCCCCGTCCGGAGTGAAGTTTTCCGTCATTCTCATCAGTTCGGTGTAGCCGCGGATGGCGGTCAGCGGCGTGCGCAGCTCATGGGAGGCGTCAGCCACGAACTGCCGGACCTTGGTCTCGCTCTTCTGCCGCGCCTGCAGCGCATTCGCAACGTTGTCCAGCAAGAGGTTCAGCGCGTGCCCCACGCTGCCCACCTCAGTTCCAGGGTTGGAGTTCGACGGCGGGACGCGAACGGCAAGTGCCACCTCGCCGGCGTCCAGGGGCAGCTGCGAAACCCGGGTGGCCACCTCGGAGAGCTGTTCAAGGGGCTTCATGGTGCGGCGGATCAGGACCGTGCCCACCAGCCCGATCAGGAGCAACCCGCCCAGCGAGACGAACACGAAGGTCCACACCAGGGACGTCAGCGTGCTCTCCTTGGCGGCCAGGGGGAGCCCTGTGACCAGGACGTCGCCGAAACTGGTCTTGACCGCAATCAGCCGGTAGTCACCGTTTGAGAGCGTGCGGTCAACGGGCCGGGCATCGGTGGCCAGTGCGAGCAGGACCTGCTTGTCCTCGGAGGACAGCGCAGAGCGCGTAGTGTCCGGGGCCAGGAAGCCGGCGCTGTTGACCTGGCCGTTGAGGATGCGGGCGTTCAATGTTCCCACGCTTTGTCCGCGGGAATCCAGGGGGTCCCTGCCGTTGAAGCCGCCGGAGGGAGGCCGGCCGGGATCGTTGGAGCGGGCTGCGGCCTGGCTCAGCTGCTCGTCCAGCTGGCGGGTGAGGAAGGAGTCCATCGAGGCGTAGCTGGCTACGCCCACCGCACCGCAGATGGCGATCAACAGCGCCATGGCCAGCAGGATAAGGCGTGTGCGCAAGTGCCAGGTGGCGGGTTTGAGCCAGCTCCGGGGCTGCGGCTCCGCGGTGTGCACGGAGGTCATGGCGCGCCTACTCCGCCGGCTTGATGACGTACCCGGCGCCCCGCACGGTGTGGATCATGGGCGGGTGCACGGCGTCCACTTTCTTGCGCAGGTAGGAGATGTAGAGTTCCACGATGTTTGCCTGGCCGCCGAAGTCGTAGTTCCACACCCGGTCCAGGATCTGGGCCTTGCTGATGACGCGCTTTGGGTTCTCCATGAGGTATCGCAGCAGCTCGAACTGGGTGGCCGTCAGCTGGAGCTCCTCGCCCGCGCGGGTCACCTCCCGGGTGTCGACGTTGAGCACAAGGTCTCCCACTACCAGTTCCGCAGTGTCCATGGCGGCAACTCCGGAGCGCTGGACCAGCCGGTGCAGCCGCAGCAGGACTTCCTCCATGCTGAAGGGTTTGGTCACATAGTCGTCGCCGCCGGCAGCGAGGCCCACGATCCTGTCCTGGACCGCGTCTTTGGCGGTCAGGAAAAGCGCGGGAACCTCGGGTGCGAAAGCGCGGATCCTGTTCAGGACCTCGACGCCGTCGAACCCTGGAATCATGACGTCCAATACCAGGACGTCGGGGCGGAAGTCCTTGGCCAGCTTCACCGCTTCCGGGCCGTCGGCAGCTACTGCCACGGACCAGCCCGCCATGCGCAGCCCCATGCTCATGAGTTCAGAGAGGCTGGGTTCGTCATCCACGACGAGGGCCCTGATGGGGGAGCCGTCCGGATGGGTGAGTTTGGGGAGGTTGTTTGTCATGGAGTGCGACGTGGCCATGGGACAACTTTCCGATTATTGGTTTAAGCCCGGCTATGGCATTCCTGTGACCAAGCTGTGAATCCCAGCCTAGCGAGCTGGATGCCGGAAATGCGGCTGCTCCTGCGTGGCCGCTGCTGCGGGATTGCCGTCGCGCGGCAGTTTTCCGGGAAAATTTCTTGTCCGAAAACGCGGGCGGCTGGACACGCCAGCAAGGCGGTGAGTGGGATTTCCCTATCAGTCCCAGTCTTGAATATTTTCGACGGGAAGCACCATGCTGTCGAACAAAATTCTGCCTAGGGGCGGAATCGGACGCCTCCAAGGGATAACAAGCGTTATTTTTATGGCTCCGCCAGAATCGTGATTTGCGGCACATTAGCCCAGTTCGTCTCATTATGCGGACGATCGCGTCCATTGTTACTTGCAAGTTGGCATTGTTACGCTGCACACTTCCAATGTGAACAAGAACTCAACAGCACCTGCAGACGCAGAATATTGGCCCAGCACATCCGCTGCTGCCGACATGCGCTGTTGTCGAATGCACGCCTGACCTTCCCACCCTCCGAAGTTCTTAGGCATTCGCCCCCAGCCCAGCGTCGGGCGCCCCTCCCCAGTTCGCATTGCGGGGAAACCCAGCATTCGGGCCGTGATGACGGCCATTCACATTGAGGTAAGCACTTATGTCAGTTGCATCCGGATACGTCCACATCTCTGTCCGTAACGCCGCCAAGGCGGGCCAGCAGACCGGCCTCCGCCCCGGCTTCGGCCCCCGCCCTGCCCTTGCTCCCTCTGCTTCCGGAAGCAACTTTCCCGCCCAGGGCTACGCGCCCCAGGGCTATAACCCCAATTCCTACGGGCAGCTCCGTGCCGTCCAGCCTGCCGAGGCGGCACCGATGACGGCCCCCACTCCCGTAGTGGCCGGTCCGGCTGCTGTCCGGCCTGTCGCCAGTGACAACGTAGCCCGCGGATTCGTGCTCTACATGGGCATCGACGAGGAAACCGCGGCGGCCGCCGGGACCTCCATCGCCAAGCTGGCCCAGGAAATCCGCGCCTACGCCCAGTCCCTGGTGTCCGGGGCCGAAAGCTACGCAGCCGTCGCCGTGGCCCCCGCAGGCACTCCCGGTTCCGCGCTCGATGTCGTCCGTTCCACGTTCGGTGACCCCACCGTCAACACCCGCCCGCGCACTGACGCCGCGCGTCCCGCGCAGGCCCAGGAGCCGCGCCCGTCCGGTGTCCTGATCGACCTCGCCCGCCGCGAAGTCCACCTGGACGGCGAGTCCCTCAACCTGACGTTCAAGGAGTTCGAGCTCCTGAACTACCTTGTGGAGAACGGAACCCGCACCGTGGGCCGCGATGAGCTCCTGGAAGGCCTCTGGCGCAACGCCGAAGAGGTCCCCAACGAGCGCACCATCGACGTCCACATCCGCCGGCTGCGCTCCAAGCTGGGCCGCCTCGCCAACACCGTGCGCACCGTCCGCGGCCAAGGATACCGGTTCTACGAGCACCCCGAAGTGGTTGTCTGGGCCGCTCCTGAATACTCGATCTAGGTCTTTTGCGACCGCGCCAAAGCGGCTTTCTGCCGTGCCTTAGACACCTCCTTCGTTCCTCAGTCGGCGATGCGGCACTACGCAGAAAGTCGCTTTCGCGCGTCCGGACCCTGTGAGCACTGGCCTCCGCAGCTGCCGGGGCTGGGGTCATCGTGCACTTCATTGGCGGGCTATAGGCTAGGGCCATGAGTGGGCACCATCTTCGACGGCTTGTGATCATGCGCCATGCCAAGGCCGACTGGCCGGGCGGGGTGGCCGACCACGAGCGTCCGCTGGAGGAGCGCGGCCACCGGGAGGCGCCCCTGGCCGGCCGCTGGCTGCTCAAGCACAACATCGTCCCGGACTTCATCCTCTGCTCCAGTGCCCTGCGGACCAGGCAGACCTGCACCTGGGTGTGCTCGGAGCTGGGGGACAAAGCGCCCACCCCCAAGCTTGAGGACGGGCTGTACGCTGCCTCAGCACTTCGGATGCTGACGGTCATCAACCACGTTCCGGACACCGTGACCACATTGATGGTGATTTCACACCTGCCGGGGGTCCAGGACCTGGCAATGCACCTCGCCTCGCGGGATTCCGACCACCATGCCTACATGGACGCTGCCACCCGGTACCCCACCAACGCCCTCACCGTCCTGGAGACGGAGAAATCCTGGGCCGAACTGGACGGACAGGACGCCCGCATCACCAAGTTCAAGGTTCCCCGGGCCCACTAACCTGGCGCCCATCCTGCCGGGCCGGCAGGAGTTACCGGCGCGGCGTGGTTTTGGCCCTCGTTTTCGGCGGCGTCCTGGCAGGGGAAGCGGACGACGACGGCCGGTTGGCGGCGCTTGAAGGCACCCGCGCGGGCGCGCGGAGGCCCCCTGCCTGCTGGGCCGGTTTGCGCTGGGCTGTTCCCTTGGCGGCCGGCCTGCCCGCCGCCGTCCGGCCCTTCACGGAAGCGTCCCTGCCGGCCGTGCCCCTTGTTGCCGT
Organism: Pseudarthrobacter oxydans; assembly: GCF_034258515.1. Taxonomy (NCBI): domain Bacteria; kingdom Bacillati; phylum Actinomycetota; class Actinomycetes; order Micrococcales; family Micrococcaceae; genus Pseudarthrobacter; species Pseudarthrobacter oxydans. Next base: position 747,759 of record NZ_CP139438.1, read on the forward strand.
GCCCTTTCTTCCGGGGCCCCGTCCAGCCGTACTCCGTCCAGCCGTGCCTTTCCGCGACAGCGCGTGCAGCCGGCGCCCGCGGGGCCAGGCCGCACCGAGGAACAGCACGAGCAGGGTAACCACGGCTGCAGTGGCAGCGCCGAAAAAGTAGTTGTCGGGGTCGTCAGTGGGCAACGGCGTTCCGACGAACGAGGACTGGCCGGCGAAAGCCAGTTCCCACGTGCTGACGAAGGCGAGGGAAAAGCCGATGGTGAGGCTGGTGCCCGCGCCGGCCACGAGCAGGGCTAGGCGCCGCCCCCGGTTCAGGATCTCCGTGATGCAGGCCAGGCACGCCAGCGCCAGGACACCGAGGAACGCAATGAATACCGGCTCGGCTAGCGTCATCCCGGTCAGCACCAGCAGGCCGGCCGCAACAACACCGGAAATAACCGCGAACTTTCCGCTCTTCCCCATGGGTCCAATCATCCCTGAGCTGAGGGTTGCTTCAGCACGTAGCCGCGCATGATGGCCATGATTGCTGCAACGCTTTGGTCACGCGTCCGCTCGGGGTGGTATGTCTGGCGGTCCAGTCCCACCACGAAGCAGGCCCCGAAAATGGCGGTTTCCAGGCTGCCCCGGGAAACCGACGGGTCCACCGGGTATGCCTGCGCCACCTTCTCCACTGCCTCCCCGATCACGCCGAGCAGCTCGCCGCGAAGGACGGCGAAGGTGCCCTGCCACTCGCTGGGCGTACGCCAGTTTTCGCTGACCCAGAGGCGCGCGAAGGACGGGTAGTCCGCCATGAAGTCCAGGGCCTGTCCGATCATTGCCTCCATGGCCAGCAGCGGGTCGCTTGCCCGGGGGCCAGCCCCGGCTTGGCCCCCGGGCTGGCCTGCTCCCTGTTCCGGTGCTCCCAGGAGGCGGGCCTTCAGGATGTCCACCCCATGCCGCAGCAGCTGCGCGATGAGCTCCGACTTGCTGCCGAAGTTGTAGTAGACGGTTCCCTTGGAGACGCCTGCCGCAGCGGCGATCTCATCAACCGTGACGCCGGCCGCACCCCGCTCGCCGATGAGTTCCATGGACGCCTCGAAGAGTTTCTGGCGCGTAGCGGTAGTCCGGGCGGTGCGCAGGCTCTTCGCCGCTACCGGTGGTTCCGTGCTCATACCGCAATCTCAGGTTTCAGCGTCTTCAGGGTCCAGTACTTATTCCGGCGCACCGCAACCGTGGACATGGCCGCCCCCAGGGCGGTATAGCCCACCAGGCCCAGGACCGTGGGTGCGATCATGGTCAGGTCCCCGCCATAGACCAGGTGCCGCATCCCGGCCACTACATAGCCCATGGGCAGGACCTCATGCACCACGTGGAGCGGCTGCGGAGTGGTTTGCCACGGGAAGGTCCCGCCGGAGGACACCAGCTGCAGGACCAGCAGGATGAGCACCACGAGTTTCCCCGGAGAGCCGAGCAGCGCCACAACGCCTTGGATGAGGGCACTGAACGCCATTGCTGCGGCCAGCATAAAGAACCACATCAGGACAGGGTGGGCGGGATTGAGCCCCAGGGCAAGATTCACGACCAGGGTGAGGAGGGTTGCCTGCACCGCCGAGACCGCCAGGAACGGGAGCCAGCCGCCCAGTGCGATCTTCCAGGACGCCGCATTGGACGCCAGCGCCCGCTGGGTGATGGGACGCATTGCCTGGACCAGCATGAAGATGCCGATCCACAGCGCGAGGGCGAGGAAGAACGGTGCCAGCCCGGCCCCGTAGGACTCGGCCTTGGCCTGTGAGACGTTGCTGACCGCCACAGGGTCTGCCATGACGCGGGAGATGTTGCTCTTCTGGGCGTCATCGGGGTTGGGCACCTGCCCGGCGCCTTTGCCGATTTCGTCCGCCAGCGTGCGTGACCCGCCCGCTGCTGTCCCGGCACCATTCATCAGCTGGGCCGCCCCGGCATCCACACTGCTTGCTCCGTCAGCAAGACGGCCGGCCGCGTCGAGCGCGGCCTGTTCTCCGGTGGCCAGTGCGGCAGCCCCGGTGTGCAGCTGGTCGGCGCCGGACGAAGCCTGCGACACGGCGTCCCTCAGTGCCGGCGTGCCAGCGGCGAGCTGCGCCGCGCCGGCACTGACAGACTGTGCCCCGTCCGCCAGTTGCTGGATCTGGGCGGCATCTGCCTGGATTCCCGTTTTGGCGGCAGCCATTGGGCTCGAGCCGGCTGTGGCGTCGAAGTCGGCCAGGATGCTGTCGGCCTGCTCCTGCGTAAGGACGCCTGCCGCGATAAGCCTGCTGTTTGATTCCAGCACTCGTGTCCGGAGCCCCTGGTCTGCGGCTTCCAGTTGGGCTGCAACGTTCTGCACCTTGGCGTTCAGCTGCGCGTTTCCGGCTGCCACCTGGGCTGCACCGGCGGCGAGGGTACGGGAATCGGTGGGCAGCGTGGACGTCTTGTCCTTGAGCGTGGAGAGTCCGCTGCTGAGCTGGCCTGCGCCGTCGGTCAGCTCGTTGGCGCCGTCGCGCAGCTTGGCCTGCCCGGCATAAAGCCCGCCGGCGCCGTTGCTCAGCTCGGAGGTGCCCTCATGGAGGGCGGCGGCTCCGTCGCGGAGCAGCGCCACGCCGTCCGCCACCTGGCCCGCGCCGTCTGCCGCCTTGACCATCTGTGTGTGGATGGTGCCAAAACCCGTCAGCAGCTGGTTGGCCGTTTCCTCGCCCACCTCCGTGGCAACGGTGCTGTGGACGGCAGTGGTGAGTTTATCCACGATGGTGCTCAGGAGGTAGTTGTTGGCATCGTTGGTGGTGACGTTCAGCATTGCCTGGCTGGCGGAATCGAAACTGCCGGGGGACACCAGGTTGGCCGAAAAGTCCCGGGGAATTTTCAGGGCGAACGCGTATTCGCCGTTGCTGACACCTTGGTCCGCCTCTTCCGTGGTGGCTACGGGTATCCAGTGGAACACGTTGCCGTCCACCAGGCTGTCCGCCACCTTCGCCCCCGCGTCAAGCCGCGTTCCGTCGCTGGCCGGGGCTCCGGCGTCCTCAACAACAAGGGCTGCGTCGACGTGGTCGAGGTTGCCATAGGGATCCCAGTTTGCGTAAAGATAGACGGCGCCGTACAGCAGGGGGACCATGGTCAGCGCGAGGATGGTCAGCTTCGGCAGCAGCCCGCCGGTCATCCTCTTGAGTTCGGAGCGGGCCAGCCGCAGTATCGTCATTTGGCAACCTCTGTTTCGAGTTCAGCAGTTTCCGCGGCATCCCCCGTGGCGGCGTTGCCGATGGCAACGCTGGGTCCGTTCCACGACGGCGGGAGGGCGCCAACAGTGGCGACGACGGCGAGCGGCCGTCCGCCGTCGAACGCCAGCCGCTGGAGCCGCGGCAGCCACTCGGAGTCACCGTGCCGGTCGGGGGAATCGACCACCAGCAGGTCCGTGCGCGGATTGGCCAGCGCAAGCGCGGTCAGGAGCTCGAGCCGCCGGCCCGGATCCAGTTGCTCGGTCCAAAGGCCGGCGATGTCCTCGAAGCTGTTCACCTTCAGCCACGGACTGCTGAGCAGGGCGCCCCGGTAGCGGCGCGGGATCAGGGCCAGGTCCTCCGTGACAAGGTCCCGGACGCTGAGGTGCTGCTCCGGCTCGTTGACGCCCGGGGAATCCACCAGGGCGCTCGCCAGCCGGCGCGGCTTGACCCGCTCGCTGCCGTCCCAGGTGATGCGGCCTCCGGTTGCCGTCATCCTGCCGCTGAGGACCAGCGCAAGGGCCGTGCGGCGGTCCTGCCGTCCGCCGGTGGCCAGCAGGAGTTCACCGCGGTTAACGTGGAGGGAAGTGGCCGGAAGCAGGGGGTCCCTGCGCCCCCTGACCGAGAGCAGCTGAGCTGAGAGCAAGATTGGCCTTTCGCAGAATGCGTCCAGCTCCAGCCTAACTAAACTGACCGGTCAGTTCAAATAGCGGCTGGTTCGACGCCCTACAGGCCGTATTTCTCCAGGAGCCGCAGCCAAACCTCACTGATCGTGGGGTAGGAGGGGACCGCATGCCACAGCCGGTCAAGCGGGACCTCGCCCACGACGGCGACCGTAGCGGCGTGCAGGAGCTCGGCGACGTCCGGGCCGGCGAACGTGGCGCCCAGCAGTACCTTCCGGTCCTCGTCGACCACCAGCTGCGCCCACCCCTCATAGTTCTCCGAATGCAGTGAAGACCCGGCCACCTGGATGGGGAGTTCCACCGAAGAGGCGTTGTAGCCGTCCTCGCGGGCAACTTCCAGCGTGCGGCCTACGGTGGCAACCTCAGGATCGGTAAAGACGACGTTGGGTACGGCATGCTGGTTGGCGGTCTGGGAATAGCGGCTCCAGTCCGCCGGCCGCCCGGTCAGTTCGCCCTTGGCCCGGGCCGTGATGGCGTCGCCCGTCGCCCGCGCCTCGTACTTTCCCTGGTGCGTCAGTAGGTTCTTGCCCGCCGCGTCACCCACCGCATACAGCCACGGGTCGTCGCCCGGGATGCCCTCCACCAGGCCGGAACTATCCGTACTGAGGGTCAGGCGGCCGTGGCTGTCCGGCTCGATGCCGACGCTTTCCAGCCCCAGGCCCTCAAGGGCGGGGTGCCTGCCCGTGGAGACGAGGACCTTGTCAGCGATGACCGTTGACCCGCCGGCCAACTGCAAACTGAAGGTGCCGTCGTCGTTCGCAGTGATGCCCTCCGTCACGGTATTGAGCCGGATGTCCACGCCGTCCGCGCGCAGGCCCGCGGCAACCAGACTGGCTGCCTCCTCCGGATAGTTCCCCAGCAGCCTGCTGCGCGCCACGAGCGTCACGGCGGATCCGAGGCGGGCGAACGCCTGGGCCAGCTCCGTCCCGGCAACACCCCCGCCCAGGACAGCCAGCCGCTCCGGAATTTCGCTGGCCGAGGTGGCGTCCCGGGTTCCCCAGACCTGCACGTCCTCAAGCCCTTCGATCGGGGGCATGTTCGGCATTGACCCTGTGGCCAGCACCACCGCGTGTCGCGCCCGCAGCAGGTGGGAGGTGCCGTCCAGCCCCGCAACCTGGACCGCCTTGGGAGCCGTAAGCCAGGCATGGCCCCTGATGAGGTCGATGCCGGAGTCCTTGACCCAGGCAACCTGGCTGTCATCCTGCCAGTTGGACGTGAAATGGTCCCTGCGCTTGAGCACTGCTGCAGCATCCAGGGTCCGCGTGACGGCTTCCTTGGCGCCCGGCGTCGTCTGCGCAGAGTGCAGCGCCGTTCCGGGCCGAAGCAGGGCCTTTGACGGCATGCATGCCCAGTAGGAGCACTCGCCGCCCACCAGCTCCGCCTCCACCAGCACCACGGAGAGGCCGCCCTGGACGGCGCGGTCCGCAACGTTTTCCCCCACGGCGCCTGCGCCGATCACCACAACGTCAAATTCCTGCTTCACAGGCTCGGGCATCATGGGGACAGCCTACGCCCGGGAGAATGCGGATGTGGGTCAACGCAAAAGGTCCGCACCGGCGAACCGGTGCGGACCTTGTTGGTGCGCCCAAAGGGATTCGAACCCCTGACCTTCTGTTCCGTAGACAGACGCTCTATCCAGCTGAGCTATGGGCGCATTCCGTGTTCCTGGAGAAGAACCGCTCTCCCTGAACCTCGAATTACTTTACGCGAGGGTTGGCTGGGATGCCAAATCGAGGGGCGTGTAATCTCGGCTACTAGACCGGTATAGGTGACCTTCGTCACTTTGTCGTAGAATTTCAGCTTGAAGTTCCTTGATTTCCCGCGGAATTCCATTTCTGTGGCCTCAAATCGTCAGCATACGTCCCAAAAACCCCAGTGGTCCGGACCATAGCATTTAGGACACACCGATGAACCCGAGGAAGGGAACCGAAATGGGCGATCTGGCGCAGAAGCCGCTGCTTGAGAAAGCACCCACCACACATGCCGGTCTGCTGGCGTGGGTCGAAGAGGTTGCAGAGCTAACGCAGCCGGACCGCATCTACTGGGTGGACGGGTCCGAAGAGGAAAACACCCGGCTGACCGATGAACTGGTGGCAGCCGGCACCCTGACGCGGCTGAACCAGGAACTGTTTCCGAATTCCTTCGCTGCCTTCTCCGACCCCGCAGACGTAGCCCGCGTTGAGGAGCAGACGTTCATCTGCTCGGAAAACAAGCGTGACGCCGGGTTCACCAACAACTGGATGGCTCCCGCCGAGATGAAGGAAAAGCTGCGCGGGCTGTTCGCCGGCTCCATGCGCGGCCGCACCATGTACGTCATCCCCTTCGTCATGGGCCACCTTGACGCTGAGGACCCCAAGTTCGGCGTCGAGATCACGGACAGCGCCTACGTTGTTGCCTCGATGCGGATCATGGCCAACATCGGAACCGCGGTGCTGGACAAGATCACCGAGACCAACGCGTTCTTCGTCCCTGCCCTGCACTCGCTGGGGGCCCCGCTGGAACCCGGCCAGGCCGACGTCGCATGGCCCTGCAACCCGGACAAGTGGATTGTCCACTTCCCCGAGGAACGGTCCATCTGGTCCTTCGGCTCGGGCTACGGCGGCAACGCCCTCCTGGGCAAGAAGTGCTACGCCCTCCGCATCGCCTCCGTGATGGCCCGCGACGAAGGATGGCTGGCTGAGCACATGCTCATCCTCAAGCTCACCTCGCCGGAGAAGAAGTCGTACTACCTGTCGGCGGCCTTCCCGTCGGCCTGCGGCAAGACCAACCTGGCCCTCCTGGATCCCACCATTGAAGGCTGGGAAGTCGAGACCCTCGGCGATGACATCACCTGGATGCGGATCGGCAAGGAAGGCGAACTGCGCGCCACCAACCCGGAGGCCGGCCTGTTCGGTGTCGCTCCGGGCACCGGCTGGGGCACCAACCCCAACGCCATGCGCGCCATCGCCAAGGGCCACAGCATCTTCACCAACGTGGCCCTCACGGACGACGGGGGCGTGTGGTGGGAGGGCATGACGGACGACGTTCCGGCCCATCTCACCGACTGGGAGGGCAACTCCTGGACTCCGGATTCGGACAAGCCTGCCGCCCACCCGAACTCCCGGTTCTGCACGCCCATCTCCCAGATCGACATGCTGGCCGAGGAATACTACAGCCCCGAAGGCGTGGAGCTTTCCGCCATCCTCTTCGGCGGCCGCCGCAAGACCACGGTTCCCCTGGTGACCCAGGCCCGCAGCTGGACAAACGGCATCTTCATGGGCTCCACGCTCTCCTCGGAGACCACGGCCGCCGCCGCCGGCCAGGTGGGCAGGCTCCGCCGCGACCCCATGGCCATGCTCCCGTTCATCGGCTACGACGCCGGCGACTACCTCAAGCACTGGATCAGTGTCTCGGGGAAGGCCAACCCCGAGCGGCTGCCGCACATCTTCCTGGTGAACTGGTTCCGCCGCACCGCCGACGGCGGCTTCGCCTGGCCGGGCTTCGGGGACAACGCCCGGGTCCTGAAATGGGCCATCGAGCGCATCGAGGGCAAGGCCGCTGCCGTGGAGACGCCCATCGGCTACGTTCCCACCGGTGACTCGCTGGACCTCACGGGCCTGGACCTTACCCACGCACACGTGGAGGAGGCCGTCCGCGTGGACCGGGAGGAATGGGACGCCGAGCTGGCGTCCATCGAGGACTGGTACGCGCAGTTCGGCGATTCACTCCCGGACGCGCTGCGTGCCGAGCTGGACGCCCTGAAGGGGCGCATGGCTGACCACAGCTGACCAGCCGGCATCAAGCAGGCATAACGACGGCGGCGCCGCACCTTTTGGGAAAAGGTGCGGCGCCGCCGTCGTTTCCCACCGGCCCGCCGTCGATTGCTCCGCACCTGTCGTTATGGAACTCCAAAACGACAGGTACGGAGCAATCGATTCAGCTGGCGAGCCAGATGTCGGGGCCGAACACTTCGTAGTGGATCCGGGTGGCCGGGATGCCGGCGTTGATGGCTTCGTTGCGGATGTTCTTCATGAACGGCAGCGGGCCGCACAGGTACAGGGACGCATCCGCCGGCAGATCCACCTCACGCAGGGACATGAAACCTTCCCTGGCTCCGTCCACGGGCTCTTCGAGCCACAGCTGAAGCTCGGCGCCGTCCAGGCGCTCGACGTCGTCCGTCATCTGGCTGCGCAGCGCCCAGCTGTCCAAGGTGCTTTCCGCGTGGAGCACCAGCACCTGCCGTTCGGACCCGGCCTCTGCCAGGGACCGAAGGATGGAAGCGGTGGGGGTGCAGCCGATGCCCGCGGACGCCAGCACCAACGGCCCGTCGCCCTCCTTCAGGGTGATCTCGCCGTAGGGGTTGGAGATCTCCAGGACGTCGCCAACCTGCACGTTGTTGTGGAGCACGGGGGAGACCTCGCCGCCGTCGTCAAGCTTGGTGGTGAAGCTTCGGCTGGTGCCGGCCTCGCCGGAGAGCGAGTACTGGCGCACCTGGCGAAGGCCTTCCGGCAGGGTCACCTTGACGCTGATGTACTGGCCGGGAAGGGCCGGGGTGACCGGGGTGTCGTCGGCCGGTTCGAGGGTGAAGGTCATGGAGCCTGCGCCGGCGGGGGTCTTGGCCGCCACCCGCCACGGCATCCACATCCGGTCATTGGCCTGGGCGGCGTAGAGGCCCTTTTCGAGCTTGATCAGGGCGTCGGCCATCAGCCAGTACACCTCGGTCCAGGCGTCCGCGATTTCCGGGGTGATGACCTCCGCCAGGTCCTCGGCGATCGCGGCGAAGAGGTGCTCGTAGACCACCTGGTACTGCGGTTCGGTGATGCCCAGGGACGCGTGCCGGTGGGCAATGCGGGAGAGGACGGTCTCGGGAAGGGTGCCCGGGTTGTTGACCAGGTGGGTGGCGAAGGCCGCGATACTGCCTGCCAGCGCCTGCTGCTGGTTGCCGGAGCGCTGGTTGGAGCGGCTGAACAGGCCGTCCAGGAGTTCGGGGTGGGCGGCGAACAGGCGGGCGTAGAAATTGGGGGTGATAGCGCCGATCCGGGATCCGACGAGGGGCAGCGTTGCTTCAATGACGGGGCGGGATTTTTCCGAGAGCATGGGAACTCCTGAGGTAGTGACCGGGGCCTTCGTCCGGCCTTTGCGAATACCTGCATTCAAAATGCTGGTTTTCATACCCAATTTCTACATCTTGTAGAAGATGGAAGCAAATCGTCCGGTAATACAGGCCTGGCCCGGGTATCAGAGCCCCGGGCGGAGACCGATCATGCTGAAGACCGGGGCCATTTGGCCGGACACGGGGAGGTCCGCAATGTTGACGGAATCGAGTTCGTGGTAGAACGCCTCGCGCGCCCGGGACAGCGCGGAGCGGAGCCGGCATTCGTTGATCAGGGGGCAGTTCCCGCCGGGAGCCACGCAGTCTGCCGCGTCGGTCCGGGTATCGAGCTGCCGCAGGACCTGCCCCACGGTGGCATTGCGGCCGGCGTGGCTAAGGCGGGAGCCGCCGGTCCGGCCGCGGACCACCTCGAGATATCCGAGGGTGCGCAGCTTCGCCATCGCTTTGCTGACGTGGTTGTAGGGCGTCCCTACGGAGTCGGCGATGTTCTGCGTGGTCAGCAGGGCACCCGCGGGAGCTGCCGCAAGCACCATTAGGGCGCGCAGGCTGACGTCGGCGAAGGCGTTGATCTTCATGGCGGCGCGGCCGGTCTAGTCCACCCAGATCGCGGGCTCGCTGGCGTCGGCCGCCAGCTCCCCAAATTCCCATGTCTGGGTACCCGCGTTCGCCGAGTAAGGCAGCACGGCAGCAAAGACAGAGCCGTCGCGGTGCTCCGCCGCCACGTGGATGGCGTCCGAGTCCTCCTCCACCAGCAGGATGTCGCAGACCACGGCGGCAGCCCGGAAGTCCTCCCGGTTCTGCCGTAGCAAAGCTGTGAGGTCGCTGATCATGGCGTCGGCATCAAAGTCGCCGTCCGAACCTTCCGCGGCATCTGCCGGCGAGACGGCCACCAGCCGCACCTCGCCGTCGTTCTGGACGGTCAGGGCGAAGGGCAGGAAGCCGCCGCTGCGGTGGAGTTGCTCCTGGGCGGCACTGACGCCCGTGCCCAGGAGGTTCTCCAGATCCGTGGCGGTGGCTTCCGGCACCGAGCCGCGCCAGGAGCCCTGTTCTTCGGAGCCCGGCTCCGGGGTCTGTGTCACGCTTGCCTACGCCCGGACAATCGACAGGACCCGGTCCCGGACCCGTTCCATGGTGGCGCGGTCGGTCGCCTCGGCGTTAAGCCGGAGGAAAGGTTCGGTGTTGGACGGACGCAGGTTGAACCAGTAGCTGCCGTCATTGGCCGTGAACGTGCTGCCGTCCAGGGTGTCGATGGTGATGTCCTCGTCCGCGAAGGCAGCGCGTACGCGCTCGACGGCGGCGGGCTTGTCGTCGACCTCGGAGTTGATCTCGCCCGAGCTGACGTACGGCTCGTACTCGCGGCCCAGTTCCGAGAGGGGGCCGTCCTGTTCGCCCAGGGCTGCCAGGACGTGCATGGCCGCCAGCATGCCCGTGTCCGCGTTCCAGAAGTCACGGAAGTAGAAGTGGGCTGAGTGCTCCCCGCCGAAGACCGCGCCTTCCTCCGCCATGACCGCCTTGATGAAGGAGTGGCCCACGCGTGTGCGGACTGCCCGGCCGCCGTCGTGCTCCACGAGCTCTGACACGGCGCGCGAAGTGAGGAGGTTGTGGATGATCGTGGGGGTTGCCTCGCCCAGGGCCTTGGCGCGGGCAATCTCGCGGCGCGCCACCATGCCGGTAATGGCCGACGGCGACACGGGCTCGCCCTTCTCGTCCACCACGAAGCAGCGGTCGGCGTCACCGTCGAACGCCAGGCCGATGTCCGCACCGTGTTCCACCACTGCCGCCTGCAGGTCGCGGAGGTTCTCCGGTTCCAGCGGGTTCGCAGGGTGGTTGGGGAAGGAACCGTCCAGCTCGAAGTAGAGGGGGACGATGTCCAGGGGCAGCTTGGGGAGCAGGGTGTCGCCCAGCACTGCAGGGGTGGTGAGGCCTGCCATGCCGTTGCCGGCGTCCACAACAACCTTCAGCGGCCGGGAACCGGACAGGTCCACGAGCTTGCGGAGGTATTCGGAATAGTCCTTGAGGACGTCGCGGACACCGATGAGGCCGCGCTTCGCCGCGGCCGGGATGGTGCCGGTGTTGAGGTACTGCTCGGCGAGGGCCTGGATGTCCTTAAGGCCGGATTCGGAAGAAATGGGAACGGCTCCGGCCTTGGACATCTTGATGCCGTTGTAGCCGGCCGGGTTGTGGCTGGCGGTGAAGGTGGCGCCGGCACGGTTCAGGTAACCGCAGGCGAAGTACAGTTCGTCCGTGGAAATCAGGTCCAGCAGCTCAACGTTGGCGCCGCGGGTGGCTGCGCCGTTGGCGAAGGCCTTGCTGAATTCCGGGGAGGACGGGCGCATGTCGCCGCCCACCAGGATGGTCTGGCCTTCGAGCTGGAGGACGTCCACGAAGGCGGCGCCCACGGCTTCGACGATTTCGGCGGTGATGGACTCGCCCACGATGCCACGGACGTCGTACGCCTTGAAGGATGCCGAAAGGTCAAAAGTCGTTGTCTGTTCGCTAGTCACGGGCTTTATCTTACGTGGGCCGCGGAAGTGGCTGTGGAGGACGGGTGGGGGCCGGCGTATGTGACGCGAAGCTGCGGTGGCGGGGTTTCCACATAGGGCGCTCCGGTGTGCCTCGTGTCGGAGGCGGCTGGGATACTGAATCAATGGTCGATAACCAGCACGCCACCAACCTCATTGAACCCGCAACCGTTCCTGAACCGGCAAATGCCGGCGTCCTTCCTTCTTCGGCAACCCACGCGCAGGCGCTCGCCGTTCTCCGTGAGCTGGTGGGCAACCCGGCGGCCGGTTTCCACGAGGGCCAGTTTGAAGCCATCGAGGCACTGGTGGATGACGGCCGTAGGGCTTTGGTGGTGCAGCGTACGGGTTGGGGAAAATCGGCAGTCTATTTCGTGGCCTCCCTGCTCCTGCGCCGCCGCGGGGCCGGACCCACGCTTATCGTGTCGCCACTCCTCGCCCTCATGCGGGACCAGGTAGCCGCGGCTGCCCGGGCAGGAGTGCGTGCCGTGGCCATCAACTCCGCGAACCAGCTGGAATGGGACACCGTCCGCGAACAGCTCGCCGCTGACCAGGTGGACGTCCTGCTCGTGTCCCCGGAACGGCTGACCAACCCCTCCTTCCGCGAAAACCAGCTTCCCGAACTTATCCGGCGCACAGGCCTGCTGGTCATCGACGAGGCACACTGCATCTCAGACTGGGGCCACGACTTCCGGCCCGACTACCGCAGGATCGCCGACCTGATAACCCAGTTGCCGGATTCGGTTCCCGTGCTGGCCACCACAGCCACCGCCAACTCCCGGGTGGTTCACGACATCGAAGAGCAGCTCGGCGCCGGCGTCCTCACCATCCGTGGTGCGCTGGGCAGGGATTCGCTGCGGCTGGGAGTCCTGTCACTTCCTGATGCCAAGCAGCGCCTGGGCTGGCTGTTGACGCATCTGGCCGACCTTCCCGGCAGCGGCATCATCTATACGCTGACGGTGTCCGCGGCGGAGGACACAGCGCGCCTCCTGGCGGAGGCCGGCCACGAGGTGCTGGCCTATACCGGGCGCACGGACCCCGCAGACAGGGAACGCGCCGAACAGCTCCTGAAGGACAATGAGGTCAAGGCGCTGGTTGCCACGTCCGCGCTAGGCATGGGTTTTGACAAGCCCGATCTCGGCTTCGTGGTCCACCTCGGAGCGCCGTCCTCGCCGGTGGCTTACTACCAGCAGGTTGGGCGTGCCGGCCGTGGGGCGGCGAACGCCGATGTCCTGCTCCTGCCGGGTGCCGAAGACCGGGACATCTGGCAGTACTTCGCCACGGCTTCCATGCCGTCGGAGGAAAAAGCCGCCGCCGTCCTCACGGCGCTCGCCGAAGCAGGCACCGCACTGTCCACAGTTGCCTTGGAAGCCAGGGTGGACCTTCGACGCACTCCGCTGGAACTGCTGTTGAAAGTCCTCTCAGTGGATGGCGCCGTGGAGCGGGTGGGCGGTGGATGGCGGTCAACTGGCCGGCCCTGGGCATACGACGCCGAGCGGTACCGGCGGATAGCTGAGGCCCGCGTGGACGAGCAGGACTCCATGGTGATCTACCAGGACACTGCCGGCTGCCGGATGGAATACATCACGTCCGTGCTTGATGACGAGACCGCCCACGCCTGTGGCAGGTGCGATAACTGCGCCGGCCGGTGGTTCCCGGCGGAGATTGCCGAGCAGGCCACCGCGGCGGCCGGCCAGACCCTCAGCAGGGCGGGCGGAGTACTGGAATCGCGGCTGCAGTGGCCCAGCGGCATGGACCGCCTTGGTGTTCCGGTGAAGGGGAAGCTCAAACCTGCAGAAGGAGTCTCCGAGGGGCGGGTCCTCGCACGGCTGACAGACCTGGGCTGGGGCGGGGCATTGCGGGAGCTGTTTGCGGCCGGCGCGGGGGACCGGCCCGTTGACCCGGGCATGCTTCAGGCATGCGTCCAGGTACTGCGCGAATGGGCCGGCGGTGACCCGCGCAACCCTGCGTGGAGCGGTGCCGGACGGCCGGCCGCCATTGTCAGCATCCCGTCGCGGGGCAAGCCTGAGCTGGTGGGGTCCCTTGCGAAGGGAATTTCGGAGATCGGACGCATCCCGTACCTCGGCGAGCTTCAGTTGGCCCACGGTGGCCCCACGGGAAACCGCGGGGGCAACAGCGCCTACCGGCTGGCGGGGGTGTGGGACCGTCTGGTGGTGGGGCCGGAGCTTGAGGCCGCGCTGGGCTCGTTGCAGGGCGGCAGCGTGATGCTGGTCGATGACATCGTGGACAGCAGGTGGACGCTCACCGTGGCGGGCCGGGCTCTTCGCCAGGCCGGGGCTGGTGCTGTGCTTCCGCTGGTGCTGGCCCAGGCGGGCTGACTCTGGGCTCGCTAACCTAATCCGGCAGGGCTTGGACCCCGCAGGGCCTGGACGCGCTGCGCTTGGACCCCGCAGGGCCTGGACGCGCCGCGCTTGGACCCCGCAGGGCCTAGACCCGCTGGGCCCCGCGCCGGCTGACTTCCGCTCCGGCATGCCGTGGCAGGAACAGGCTGTCCGCCGTGCTCGCCAGCATCAGCACCGCCATGGCGAGGAATGCGCCGCGGAAAGGTCCGGCGGAATGAGCTGGAAAGCTGTTGAGCCCGTCGAACAGCCGGATGAGCAAGGCCCCAATGGCAATGCCCGCAGCAGTGGCGAGCTGGACCAGGGTGGCAGACACAGTATTTGCCGAGGTGAGCTGCGCCGGCGCGATGTCGGCGTACTGGACCGACGCGTAGGCGGAGAACCCGATTGAGCGGAAGGCGCCGCTGCAGACCAGCAGGGCAAACGTCAGCGGCTCTGGCGTTTCTGCCGTGAGCAGGGCGCAGAGGATGAACGTGGCTGCAGAGGCAAGGGAGGCGAAGACGAGCATCGCCTTGAAGCCAAAGCGCCGGATCAGCGGCGTGGTGGCCGGCTTGATGCCGATGTTGCCGATGAAGACGGCCGCCACCATGGCACCTGCGTGCAGCGGGGACCAGCCGAACCCGGCCTGGAACATCAGCGGCAGCAGGAAAGGGACGGAGCTGATGGCCAGCCGGTAGGCGAACCCGCCGGTGGCCATCGCCCTGAACGTGCGGGTGCTGAACACCCCGAGGTCAAAGAGTGGATTGGGGGTCCTGCGCATCCAGAACACGGCGCAGGCTGCAGCCGTCACGCCGAAACCTGCGCTCAGGGCCGCCCAGGGGGCGGCAGGATGGGCGCTCACCAGTTCAAGGCCAGCCACCAGGGCGCCCACGCCCAGCGTGGTAAGGGACAAGCCCACCCAGTCCAGCCGCCGTCCGCCGTCGCCCGCGGCAGCAGGAACCAGCCGGAGTGCCGCCAGCAGTGCGGCCACACCCAGCGGGAGGTTGATCAGGAAGATCCAGTGCCAGGAAAGATAGGTGGTCAGGGCCCCGCCTACCAGCGGTGCGAGCACTGGCGCCAGGAGCCCGGGCCACACCAGGAACGCAGTGGCGCGCAGGAGGTCCGCCTTCGGCGTCCCGCGAAGGACCAGCAGGGTTCCCACCGGCACCATCATGGCGCCGCCGAATCCCTGCGCGGTCCGGCTGAGGGTGAGGGCAACCAGGTCCTGGCTGAGCGAACAGGCCAGGGATGCTGCCGTGAAGATCGCAATGGCAAGGCAAAAGATGCGTCGGGCACCAAAGCGCTCAGCCAGCCAGCCGCTGAGCGGGATACCCATGGCAACGGTCAGCAGGTACGCCGTCATGGTGATGTTGACGTCCGCGGCGGGCACCCGGAAGTCGGCAGCGATGTTGGGGATGGCCGTGGTGAGGACTGTGCCGTCAAGGAACTCCATGAAGAAGGTGGCGGCCACCAGGAGCGCCAGGCGGGGGCTCCACGCCTGCACCGTGCCGTGCGCCTCATCCACCGTGTCGCTTGCTGCCATCCGACAATCCTGCCACCGCCGGGACGGGCAAGGCGCCGGGTGTCCGTCCCACGGACGGATACGTCCGGGGCGTTGAACCTGCCGGGGAACGCAAAAGGCCCCGGTCCAGGACCGGGGCCAAACGCGGAGACGGGGGGATTTGAACCCCCGGTGGAGTTGTGCCCCACACTTCATTAGCAGTGAAGCCCATTCGGCCGCTCTGGCACGTCTCCAATTGCTATTCCTAGCCCACCAAGGATACGCAGAACGGGGCATGCAGTGCAAAACGGATCGCCCGGGCCTCCAAAGGACTCCCCGGCTGCCCGGTGCGGGCTTCACCCCGGCGGCTGTCCGCCCCGGACCATCCTGATTTCGCGAAGGTCTTCCCACCCGGGAATCACGTCGGCGGCGCCGTCAGGTTCAAACCCGAAGTGCCGGTAGAAGCCAATGGCGCGCTGGTTGTCGGCGGCCACCCACAGGCTCGCCGCCTCATTGCCCAGCGCTGCCGCCAGGAGGCGGCGGCCCAGGCCCAGCCCCTGGTGCGACGCCAGCAGGTACAGCCCCCACAGTTCCAGGTCCCCGGACGACGGCGGCGCAAACCCGTGCGACGCGGCCCCAGGCTCCCTGCGGATGCCGGCAAACCCAACTACCGTGCCGCCGTCGGACGCCACCCAGGCATGCGCGGGTTCGGCGGCTTCCAGCAGGTGGCGCCACAGCTGCAGCCGCGAACCGGTCTTCTGCGAGGCCAGGAACCCGTCGGACAGCATCCCGCGGTAGGTCTCCTGCCAGCAGAGGACGTGAACCTCGGCCAGCCGCTCCACGTCGGAGGCCGCCGCCCGCCGCACCTCGAGCGCCATCGCTACGAGGCCCCGCCCGCCAGTGCCTTCCACAGGAAGTGCTGGCTGCGGGCCTGCAGCGCCGCAGCCTGCCGGTTGTCCGACGCCCCTGCGTGGCCGCCCTCCAGCGCCTCGTGGAACCAGACGTTGGGGATGCCCATGGCCAGCATGCGGGCTGCCATTTTGCGCGCCTGGACGGGGCCAACCCGGTCGTCGGAGGTGGCCGTCCAGATAAACGTTTCCGGGTACTCAACCCCGTCCTTGAGCAGGTGGTAGGGGGAAAAGGTCTTGATGTACTCCCACTGTTCCGGGACGTCAGGGTCGCCGTATTCGGCAATCCAGGAGTGCCCGGCCGAAAGCCTGGTGTAACGGCGCATGTCCAGCAGCGGCACGCCGCATGAGACAGCTCCGAAAAGCTCCGGGTACCGGGTAAGCATGTTGCCTACCAGCAGCCCCCCGTTGGACCCGCCGACGCAGCCCAGCCGCTCCCGTGAGGTGACTCCCCGGGACAGAAGATCCCTCGCAACGGCCGCGAAGTCCTGGTACGCCTTGTGCCGATTCTCCTGCAGCGCCGCCCGGTGCCACGACGGCCCGTATTCGCCGCCGCCGCGGATGTTTGCCACGACGTAGACGCCGCCCCGGGAGTGTGGTGCCCCGCCGTCCGCGTTTGGCGCACCGGACGTGCGCCGTTCCAGCCAGGCCCTGCCCACCGTGCCGCTGTACGCCGGCGTGCGCGAAACCTCGAATCCGCCATATCCGGAAAGCTGGGTGGGGTTCTGCCCGTCCAGGGCCAGGTCCCGGGAAGCCACCTGGAAATACGGAACCCGGGTCCCGTCGTCGGACACGGCGAAGTGCTGCTGCACTTCATAGCCGCCGTCATCGAAGAACGACGGCGACGCCTTGACCACCGCGTGCCGGCTCACCACGCCGGGGGGACCGGACGCCGCACGCTCCAAGCTGCCGCGCAGCAGCGTGGTAGGGGTGGTAAAGCCCGTGGCGACGAGCCAGAAGTCGTTGCCCGCACCGCCGTCGGCCTCGTCTTCGTCGTCCACTGCATAGGCGTTGACGTCATGCAGCGGCGGGCAGGCATCCAGCGGCGACGACGCCCACGCGGCCTGGGCATTGTGCGTTGGCCGGAAGGGATCCAGCACCCGGATTTCGGAGGACACGTCCTTCAGGAGGTTCAGCAGCAGGAAGTCCCGGGTCCAGCTCCAGGACTGCAGGGACGTATTCGCATCCGGGGTGAACAGCACGGCCAGGTCGGCTGAACCGGCCAGGTAATCCTCGAACCGGGCAGCGAGGAGCGAGCCCGCCGGGTACGTTGACGTGCCAAGCACCCAGTCCTGGCGCGGCCGGAACAGCAGCCATTCCCGATGCGCGCTGACATTCACATCGGTGGGCACGTCGATCTGGACCCAGGATCCTTCACGCAGCACCAGGTTCCTGCGGTTGAAGAAATCGATGTAGTCAACGGCGAAGGTGCGCTCAAAACCGGGGGTGGAATCGTGGGCAACCACGGCCATCATGTGGTGCTCGGGGACCTCGAACAGCCGCGGCGCTCCGGCCAGGGAATCCCCGCGTTTGAGCGTGACGGCCGTCCGGGCGTAGGAGGAAGCGGTCTTCGGCAGCCCGTCGGCGGTGGAGGCCACCAGCAACGTTTCCGCGTCCAGCCAGGAAACGTTTCCCTTCGCCGTCGGCAGGTCAAAACCGCCCTGGGCGGGGTCCACGAAAGTCCTGCCCTCCACGTCGAATTCGCGGTACCGGTTGGCGTCGCCGCCGTCGGGGGAGAGGGCAAGAAGTGCATGCCGGTACGGTTCCCCGGAAGCGGGGCGCAGGAAGGTGGCGCCGTGGAAAACCCATTCCTGGCCCTCGGCTGCCGCCAGCGCGTCGACATCGAGCAGCACATCCCACTCGGGGGAATCCGTGCAGTAGCTCTCCCAGGTGGTGCGCCGCCACAGGCCCTTGGGGTTCTTCGCGTCCTTCCAGAAGTTGTAGTACCAGTCACCGCGCTTCCCCACCATGGCGATCCGGTCCGTGGAGTCCAGCACCTCCAGGATGCTGCCTTCCAGTCCGGCGTAGTCCGCGTCCTCCAGGAGGTCCTCCGTGCGCGAATTCTGCTCTTTCACCCAGGCAAGCTGTTCCTCGCCGTAAATGTCTTCGAGCCAGGCGTTTTCGTCAGTGGGCTCGGGCGCGATGTCCCGCGGGCCGGTTCCGGAGGGGTTGCCGGTTCCGGAGGCGGGCGCTGGATCAGCTTCAGTGGTGGTCATGCGCCCCATCCAAACAACACCGCGGACGGCTGGCAAGTCAAGCGTTCAGCCCACACTCTGTTTCCAGCCCGTACGCTGGAGGGCGTGGAAAAAACGCAGAGCATCCGGACCGCCATCATCGGCGCAGGTCCGCGGGGCACCAGCGTGCTGGAACGCCTGCTTGCCCGCCGTGCTGCGCAGACCGCTTCCGGTGCAGGAACGGTGCGTCTCCACATCGATGTCGTCGACCCCTTTCCGGCGGGCCCCGGGCACGTGTGGCAGCCGCAGCAGTCCCGGCTGTTCCTGATGAACACGCAGTCCTTCTACCCCACGCTGATCCCCGAGGACCCTGACCTGGCGCCGCCGGTCGCAGGAACCACCTTCGACCTGTGGCGGGCGCGCCAGCAGCGCAACCCCTCGCCGTCCCTAAGCGGGGAGGACCTCGCTGAACTGGCCGCCCTGGGCCCGAACGGCTTTCCCAGCCGGGCCCTCTACGGCCGTTACCTTCGCAGCACGCTGGAGGAGCTGACGTCCAAAGCGCCCGACGGCGTCACCATCGACTTCCACGAAACGTCGGCACAGTCCGTGCGCCCCGCGGGGGACGGAACGTTCGACGTCGGCCTGGCCACTGGAGACACGCTGCGCACCGACGCCGTGGTGCTTGCGTTGGGCCACGTCCCGTCCCGCCTGAACCCCGAACAGCGCGAACTGCAGGCGTCGGCCAAGCGGTTGGGCCTCCGATACTTCCCGCCGGCTGTACCTGCGGACGTGGACTGGTCCCTGGTTCCCGCAGGGGAGCCCGTCCTGGTCCGCGGCATGGGCCTGAACTTCTTCGACACCATGGTGCAGCTGACCGAGGGCCGCGGCGGAAAATTCATCAGCAACGGAACGGCGCTCCGGTACGAGCCGTCGGGCCAGGAACCGCGGATCATTGCCGCCTCCCGCCGGGGAACGCCCTACCGGGCGAAAGCTGCCCTGGACGGCTACTACCCGGCGTCGGTCACCCTGCGCTACTTCACCGAAGCGGCGCTGGAACGGTTCCGCACCGCAGGAATCCGCCCGGCGTTCGACCACGATTTCTGGCCGCTCCTGCACCGTGACGCTTTGTGGGCGTACTACTCCACCCTGGTGCGTTCCCAGCCGAACGCGGTACCGGATCCGGCGGCCTTCCTCGCCGCCCTTGATGAGGCGCTGCATCCGCACGCGCACAGTGCCGCGAACTGGGAAGACAGCGTGGAGAGCGTGCTGGCCGTGCACGTGGGGCCACGGCACCGGCTGGACCTGCCGGCGCTCGCCGCACCCCTTGCCGGACGATCCTTTGCCTCACGCACCGAACTCGATGCCGCCGTCGTCGACTACCTGCTGGACGACGCCCGCCGGTCCGCGCTCGGGGAAGATGACCCCGTGAAGATGGCCATTGGGGCACTCCACCACGGGCGCGCCGTGCTGAAGACAGCAGTGGCCGACGGCGGCATCACCGATGAATCCTGGGTGGCGGGACTGCGTGGCTGGTTCGAGTCGTTTGTGGAAGGACTCGCCAGCGGGCCTCCGGCCCTGCGCTCCGAGCAGCTGGCGGCGCTGGCCAGGGCGGGGGTGGTGAGCTTCGTGGGTCCAGACCCCAAGTTCTCAGTGGACCGGAAGAACGCCGCCTTCACGGCGTCGTCACCTTGGGTGGCCGGAGCTCCGGTGGCTGCCCGGACCATGGTGGAGGCGCTCGCGCCCGGTAACCGGGTCTCGGCCAGTGATTCGCCGGTGCTGGAGCAGCTGCTGGCGGACGGCCTGGTCCGGCCGCGGCTGATGATGACGGTGGAGGGTGCCCCCGTACAGTCCACCGGCCTGGATGTGGTGCCGCATCCCTACCGTCCCGTGGCAGCCAACGGCTCGGTGACCGGAGGCCTGTACGTGCTGGGACTCCAGCTCTCATCGGTCCAATGGGGCACGGCCATCGCCGCCGAGGCCATCCAGCCCGGCGGCCCAAACTACCGCAGTGGCCAGCGGACCCTTCGCGACGCGGACGAAATCGCCGGGGCAATACTCGCGCTGTAACTGCCCGGAGGTTGCTTCAAGCAGTCGGAACCCGGCGCCCGCAGGCTTTTGCCGGCAAAACGAAGGACCCCTGCCGGCCAGCATGCTGGCGGACAGGGGTCCTGTTTCGCGGAAGGTAAGAGATTCGAACTCTTGGTACGGGGTTACCGCACACTAGTTTTCAAGACTAGCTCCTTCGGCCGCTCGGACAACCTTCCTCACCCAGTAGTGTTTCATAGGCACTTGCCTGCAACAAAACAGAACCCGGAACGCGTCCGGTGCACACTGGTTGCACGCAGTATTCAGTCAGAAACGGGAGTGTTCCATGAAAGGCGTCTACATTTCGGAGCCTGGCGGCCCGGAAGTTCTGGAGGTCCGCGAGGTGGAGGCCCCGGTACCGGGTCCCGGAGAGGTGCTCATCGACGTCGTGGCGGCCGGCCTGAACCGGGCGGACGTGCAGCAGCGGAGGGGTTTGTACCCGCCGCCTCCCGGCGCATCGGAAATTCCGGGCCTTGAAGTATCCGGCCGGATCGCCGGGTTCGGTCCCGGCGTCACAAAGGCATTCTCCCTCGGTGACAAGGTGGTGGCGCTGCTGGCCGGCGGCGGGTATGCGCAGCAGGTGGCGGTCCCGGCCGAGCAGGTCCTTCGGGTGCCCGACGGCGTTGACCTGGTGACCGCGGCCGCCCTTCCCGAGGTTGCGGCCACTGTCTACTCCAACCTGGTGATGACGGCCCAGCTGCAGGCAGGCGAGACCGTCCTGATCCACGGGGCAACGGGCGGGATCGGCACCATGGCCATCCAGCTCGCCAAGGCGCTCGGCGCCAAGGTTGCCGCAACTGCAGGATCCGACGAAAAAGTGAGCACGGCGAAAGCCTTCCTGGGGGCCGACATCGCCATCAACTACGCCGAGGAGGACTTTCCGGAAAGCCTTCGCCGCCAGAACGGGGGCAAGGGCGCAGACGTGATCCTCGACGTCGTGGGCGCCAAGTACCTGGCCCAGAACGTGGACGCGCTCGCTGACTACGGACGCCTGGTGGTGATTGGACTTCAGGGCGGAAGGAAGGGGGAGCTCGACCTAGGGCAGCTGCTGAAGAAGCGCGCCGCCGTCGTGGCCACCGCCCTGCGGCCGCGGCCGGTAGCGGAAAAAGGCGCCATCATGAACGCCGTCCGCGACGCCGTGTGGCCGCTGGTCAGCAACGGATCGGTCAGGCCGCTGGTGGCAAAGACGTTCCCGCTGGACCAGGTGCGCGCCGCCCACCGGTATTTCGACACCGGCGACCACGTGGGCAAGGTCCTGTTGGTCATGTAGGTCCGGCACACCGACGCCCGCCAAGTACAAGGAACAGCATGTCCATCCGCCACAGCCTCCTCGCCCTGTTGGAGGACCAGCCCCGCTACGGCTACCAGCTGCGGGTTGAATTCGAGAACCGCACCGGTGCCACCTGGCCTTTGAACATTGGGCAGGTGTACACCACGCTGGACCGGCTGGAACGCGATGCGCTGGTGGCCAGGGACGGCGACGACGGGAACGGCCACGTGGTGTACAGCATCACCGCAGCCGGCAGGACCGAAATCCGGAACTGGTTCGCGGCACCGGTGGAGCGGAACAACCCGCCCCGCAACGAACTGGCCATCAAGCTGGCGCTGGCCGTCACCCTGCCCGGCGTCGACGTCAAGGCCGTCATCCAGAGCCAGCGGGTGTCCTCCATGAAGTCGCTGCAGGACTATTCGAAGGCCCGCCGGGACATGGCGCTGAACCAGCGCGCCGGTGACACCGCGTCGCTGCTGGTCCTGGACTCACTCATCTTCCAGGCGGAGGCGGAAGTCCGGTGGCTGGACTTGTGCGAGGCCAGGATGATCCAGCAGGGACAGGGGAAATAGGTCACACAATTGGGTCTTTTTGAATGACCCGGACAGGCATACCGTAAGTCCCAGGAACCGTCCGGCCGGGCGGTGGAACAAACGGAGGAAGCTCATGACAACGCACGTCGCCGACTGCAGCGTAACGAACTGTTCCTTTAATGACCACACCAACTGCAACGCCGCCGCCATCACGGTGGGCGGCGCCGAAAACCACGCCCGCTGCGCCACGTTCATCGAGACCGGGATCCACGGCGGACTGCCCAAGGTCCTTGCCGACGTCGGGGCGTGCCAGCGCGCCGAGTGCGTCCACAATGACCACCTGATGTGCAAGGCCACCGAGGTCCACGTCGGCCCCGGCGCCGACAACGCTGACTGCCTCACCTACTCACACGCGTAAGGGGGCCGCTTTACGCAGTTCCCACGAGCCAAGGCCTCCGCCCGGACCTTCCGGACGGGGGCCTTGCCTGCGTTGACGCAGGCACAACTGGCAGCCCGGGTCCGGTCGTTCGTCGCCGCGTCCACTCCGCTCGCCGCACGTTTCTGCGGCAGCCGGCAGAATGCCTCCGGATTGTGACTGCGGCTTGGTAGGGTGCGTGACAGAAGACGCATAACAATCTCAAGGAGGAGACATGGCCGAAACGCCTGATCAGCGGGGTAGTGCATCCGGAGGCAGGGGCGTGGCCGCCACCGACCCGGCGCTGCCGCCGACAGCGGTGGATGAAGCGGTCCGGGAGGCTGAAGAGCGGAAATGGACACCGGGAAAGATCGCGCTGTGGGCTGCGATTGCCCTCCTCGGCGGCGTGGCATGGTTCATGCTGGCCATCATCCGCGGCGAAACCGTGAACGCCATCTGGTTCGTGTTCGCCTCCGTGTGCACCTACCTGATCGGCTACCGCTTCTACTCCAAGGTCATCGAGCGCTACATCACCAGGCCTGATGACCGGCGTGCCACTCCGGCGGAGTACAAGGCCGACGGCAAGGATTATGTCCGGACGGACCGCAATGTCCTGTTCGGCCACCATTTTGCCGCCATCGCCGGCGCCGGGCCGCTGGTGGGCCCGGTCATCGCGGCCCAGATGGGCTACCTGCCGGGCACTATCTGGATCATCATCGGCGTCGTCCTTGCCGGCGCCGTCCAGGACTACCTTGTGATGTTCTTCTCCATGCGCCGCGGCGGCCGGTCGCTGGGCCAGATGGCCCGCGAGGAACTGGGCGTCATCGGCGGCACGGCCGCCCTCATCGCCACCCTGCTCATCATGGTGATCATTGTGGCCATCCTGGCCCTCGTCGTCGTCAACGCCCTGGGCGAGAGCCCATGGGGCGTCTTCTCCGTCGGCATGACCATTCCGATTGCGCTGTTCATGGGCATCTACCTCCGCTACCTGCGGCCCGGCAAGGTGATGGAGGTTTCGCTGATCGGCTTCGTCCTGCTGATGGCTGCCATTATCGGCGGCGGCATCGTGGCGGAAACCCCGTGGGGCGCGGACATCTTCAGCCTCGACAAGGTGACCATCGCCTGGGGCCTGATCATCTACGGCTTCATCGCCGCCATCCTGCCCGTGTGGCTGCTCCTGGCACCGCGTGACTACCTCTCAACGTTCATGAAGATCGGCGTGATCGTGATGCTGGCGCTTGCCATCATCGTGGTCCGGCCGGAGATCACCGTTCCCGCGTTCAGCGAGTTCGCCAGCAGGGAAAACGGTCCGGTGTTCCCGGGCGCCCTGTTCCCGTTCCTGTTCGTCACCATTGCGTGCGGTGCCTTGTCCGGCTTCCATGCACTGATTTCGTCCGGTACCACACCCAAGCTGGTTGAAAAGGAGCGGCAGACCCGTTTCATCGGCTACGGCGGAATGCTGATGGAGTCCTTCGTGGCCATCATGGCCCTGGTGGCGGCAATCTCGATCGACCGCGGCCTTTATTTCGCCATGAATTCCCCCGCGGCGCTGACCGGCGGCACGGTGGAGACAGCAGCCACCTGGGTCAACAGCCTGGGCCTGGCCGGGGTGAACATCACGCCTGACCTCCTGAGTGAAACCGCCGCCAACGTGGGTGAAGAAAGCATCGTTTCGCGTACCGGTGGCGCTCCCACCCTGGCCGTGGGGCTCGCCCACATCATGCAGCAGTTCATCGGCGGCACGGCCATGATGGCCTTCTGGTACCACTTCGCAATCATGTTCGAGGCCCTTTTCATCCTCACCGCTGTGGACGCCGGCACCCGGGTTGCCCGGTTCATGCTGCAGGATTCGATCGGCAACTTCATCCCCAAGTTCAAGGAGCACTCCTGGCGTCCCGGGGCCTGGCTCTGCACCGCCATCATGGTCGGTGCCTGGGGCGCTGTGCTGCTCATGGGCGTCACCGATCCGCTGGGCGGCATCAACACGCTGTTCCCGTTGTTCGGCATCGCCAACCAGTTGCTTGCCGCGATTGCACTATCCGTGTGCCTGGCCATCGTGGCGAAGCGGGGAACGTTCAACTACCTGTGGATCGTCGCGCTGCCGCTAACGTTCGCCGCCGTGGTCACCATCACGGCGAGCTACCAGAAGATCTTCTCGTCCACCCCGGCTGTCGGCTACTTCGCCAACAACGCGGCCTTCAGCAAGGCCCTGGCCGAGGGCAAGACCTCGTTCGGCACCGCCAAGACGGTCCCGGCCATGGAGGCCGTGGTCAGGAACACGGCGATCCAGGGCTGGCTGTCTGTGATCTTCGTGGTGCTGAGCATCATCGTGATCGCGACGGCGCTGCTCGCCACTGCCAAAGCGTTCCGCAACCGCGGGGACGCCGCCGCCACGCGCGGCAACGAGGACCCCGCCCGCCCGTCGCGTGTCTTCGCCCCTGCCGGACTCATTCCCACTCCTGCCGAGCGCGAGTTGATGGCTGAATGGGAGAAAGTCCCGGCGGAACTGAGGTTCGAAAGGGCGGGCCACCACTCATGACGGCCGGACTCGTTGTGCTCAAGCGGCGGTTCCGCGGCTTCGCCCAGTACTTCAGCGGAGTCCTGGGCGCGGACGCCTACGCCAAGTACCTCGAGCACCACAGGGCGGCCGGGCACGGGGAGGCGCCCCTCACGGAGCGCGAGTTCTGGCGCGACCGGACCGACCGCCAGGACAGCAACCCCCAAGGCCGGTGCTGCTGATTGAGCTTGCAGCGTACAAGCCGCCGGGAGGGATCATCCAGGGGTTCCGTGTGGATCGCTCATGAGAGTATGAACGCATGAGCGATCCACGAGACACTCAATCAGCCGAGGACCTCCCGGTAGAAGGCACTCCCATCGATGAGTGGCAGCCGCCGGTGCCCCCGCCGTCCGCACCTGCCGATCGCAGGAAGCCCAAGGGCAGCAACATCCAGGACCTGGTGGATGAACCGGCCAAAGTCATGCGGATCGGAACCATGATCCGGCAGCTCCTGGAAGAAGTGAAGTCTGCACCGCTGGATGAGGCTGCGCGGGGCAGGCTTGCTGAGATCCACGCGCGCTCCATCAAGGAGCTGGAGGACGGGCTGGCTCCTGAACTGGTGGAGGAACTGGACAGGATCAGCCTGCCCTTCCCCGACGAGGGCACGCCTTCCGACGCTGAACTCCGGATAGCCCAGGCCCAGCTTGTCGGGTGGTTGGAGGGATTGTTCCACGGCATCCAGACGGCCATCGCTGCCCAGCATGCGGCCCGGGAGAATGCGGCCGCGCAGATGCAGCTCCGGCAGCTGCCGCCCGGCACCATGATCGCCCCGGGAGTGGTCATCGGCGAGAACGGGGAACCGCAGCGCGCCGGCGCCGGCGCGCGCTCCGGAAGCCCTGCTCGGCCTGGCCAGCGGGACGACCCGGACCACGGTCCCGGACAATACCTGTAGGCTCCGCTTGGGCTTTTTCAGCGCCGCCAGGCAGGGGCGCAAGGACGACGCGGAGCTGGGCCAGGGGCTATGGCGCCGGGCCCATGACCGTTTCCAGCGGGGACTGGACCGCTTCCACCAGGTTCTTGAGGGCGTGGAGGACGACCAGCTGTACGCCGAATTGCTGGAGATCGCCAATGAACTGGCCAGCCTCCTCGAACGGGTACGGCTGGTATGCATGGAAGCGCAGCGGCGTTCGCCCAACGACAGCCTCAACATCCCTGCGGCCCTTTCCGGGGTTCACCGCGCCCTGTCCAAAGCCGGCAACTCCCTGGCGACGACGGCGGAAGCGGCCGCCATGCTCCGGCTCGCCGTGGGCCCCGTCCCGGTAGGTGCAGCCTCGGTCCGCCGCCGGGCCGAGTCCGTATTCCAGCAGGTGGCCGACGCCGAACGGCACCTCAGCGAAGAGGGTTCAGGACCGCAGCAGTTGGGTATTCCCGGTTAAGCGCCTGGCTTACTTCGGGCCGATACCCGCCGGGCGGAGCCGATAGTTTGGCAGGATGGACGAATGACTCTTTCACCTACCTTGACCTTTAATGACGGAAACACCATCCCCCAGCTCGGCTACGGCGTGTGGCAGGTTGAGGATGGCGTGGCTGAAAAGGTGGTCCGCCAAGCGTTTGAAGCGGGCTACCGCCACATCGATACCGCCAAGATCTACGGCAACGAGGCGGGCGTGGGCCGGGCGATCGCCAGTTCCGGGCTGTCCCCGGAGCAGCTCTTCATCACCACCAAGCTCTGGAACGCAGACCAGGGATATGAGTCCACGCTGGCCGCCTTCGAGGAATCCATGGACAGGCTCGGGCTGGAGACCCTGGACCTTTACCTGATCCACTGGATGCAGCCCAAGCAGGACAAGTACGTGGACACCTGGAAGGCCCTGATCGAGCTGCAGAAGCGCGGCCGGGTCAAGTCCATTGGTGTTTCGAACTTCACTGTCGAGGGCCTGCAGCGGCTCATCGACGAGACCGGCGTGGTTCCGGCCATCCACCAGATCGAGCTCCACCCGTACTTCAGCCAGCGGGAACTGCGTGAGTTCGGCGCGGCCAACGGGATTTTGACGCAGGCCTGGTCACCGCTGGGCCAGGGCGGCGAGCTGCTGGACGACGGAACGGTCGCCTCGATCGCAGCCAAGCACGGCGCCACGCCTGCGCAGGTTGTCATTGCCTGGCACCTCGCAATCGGCAACGTGGTGATCCCCAAGTCCGTCACCGAGTCCCGGATCCGGGAAAACTTCGCAGCGCTCGGGGTCAGCCTGGATTCCGGCGACGTCGAGGCCATCAACGCGCTGGACCGCTCCGCCAACGGCGAAGGCCGCATCGGCGCGGACCCCGCAGTTTCCGACTTCGCTTAGCCGGCGGCCGGCACCCGCGCCATGGTGCCAGCCCCGCAAACCGCCCCGGCCTGTCCAACAGGCCGGGGCGGCCCGCGTTAAACGGGTGCGGCAAGTAGCCGGAGCATGTCAGGCGGCAGTGCGGATGTGCTCGACTGACACTGCGTCAACGACGGCCCAGCCATCCTCTTCGCGGCACTGCCGGCTGGCGAAACGCTCCGCCTCGGCCAGCGTGTCAAAGACCTCGGCCCGGGCACGGCCGCAGTCGGCGTCGAAGTACGTGACGTGAAATTCCTGTACCAGTTGGTTTTCCATGAATCCAGTCTGCAACCGGGGTCTGACATTCTTCGGAATCATCCCCGCGTGTTGCTGTGACCGTAGACCTAAGTAGAAGAACCGGTCCCTATTTGGAAGTTTCGGGCTGGCAGGTAGAGCCAGGGTAGCCCCGCCAAGGGCGTCCGAGCTGCCAGAACATTAAACGTGGTGGGAATCCGGCTCACGAAGCTAAGGAAGATACGCGCAGCGGAGTCTCCTTCGCTGGCCTGGTCGCAATCATCTCCCACACTGGCTATGTGCCGTACGAATTTTCGCGGTCGTCCGGTCCGGCTGAACAGGACCTTAACAAGTGTTAATTTGTGCATGAAGGGGACAGCCCGCCGGCCGCTCAACCCGCGTGCCTGTAGTGACTTCGACTTGGGTTACTCGGTTTGTCCGTCCGCCCTCGTCAGGGTGACCATGTAGCGGTCGTCCCCTTCGATGCCGTCGTTATCGATCGATTCCAGGTTGAAGTACTGCACCTCCACCCGGTAGGTGCCCGGTGGCACCTCCACCTTTCCGCCGCTCATGCCGTTGTCCGTGGGTCCCGATACCTCCACCACTCCGCTGGGGACCTCCAGGATTCCCGTCATGACCCTGTCCACGCTGCCGATGAATGACCGCTCCGAGTCGAGGCGGAGCAGAACGGGTGCGTTGAAATCGCGCGCTGTGCCCACGGCGACATAGCGGTCGCCCTGGACGAACATGGATTCGATGGTTTCGTCCGTCCATTTCGCCCAAAGATCCGAGAAGTCCGCGGTCGAGTCCGAGACCGTGAACTGGTGGTAATCGGTGAAGAGGTTGAATTCGGCGTCCATGCTGGCTCCTACCCGTCGTTGATCTGGACCATCAGCTCCTATCTGAACGAGGAGGCCCACGACTGGCCCGCCGACCGCGCCAGTCGCTGCAACTGGTCCCAGGAAGATGGCGTGGCCTCGCAAATCTTGAGGGCTTGATCAAGAAAGGCCAAGGCAGATTGCATGCCCGCCGATGAATCGAGGCCCGCATTCTGGGCCGAAATGTCGCTGATCTTGCGGACGAGCAACTCGTCCGAGCCCATGTCGGGCTGGCTGCACGAGTATTCGGCTGCTTCGTAAACCTGCCGTGCGGCCCACGCGGCCTCCTGAGCGTCATCAGACAGCCATGTCCTGATCGCGTACGCCAGTGCAGCAGCGGCGTTTTGCGCGTACCCCATATCAAACAACCATGGCTCGTCATCCGTAGGTCCGAATGCGGCGGCTTCGGAAGCCAACGAGCTGACGACGGCATTGTCTTTGGAAACAGCGCCCCAGACGGAGTCGAGGATGTCTCGTGCCCGCGATTCATTGGCGCTTTCTTCAGCCCTGCGCCAGTAGCGCTCCTGCAGGGGAACCAGGCTATCCGCGCATGCCGCAGCGAAGGCCGTCTTGGCTCTCTTATCGAGGTGTGAAAGCCGCTCCTTCAGGGCCGCCTCGTCGTAAACCTCTGTTAACAACTCGTCACCACTTTGCTGTAGTCGGGCTAGTGACGCATTCAGCGCGCCGTTTGACAGCTGTCACTTCCGCATGGCCTGTCTGCGAGACGGCAATCATATCGTCACCCCGGCCGTTGCCCTCTGTGCCCGTGTGAGGTCGCAACCACCCGAGGCCAGAACATTGACCCCCTCCTTGGTGCTGAGGGCAGCTGTCGTCCGCATATTCTGAGCGATGGGATCAAGGAGGCTGTCGATAGACGTTTGCCGCCAGTCATCTTCGCTGAGCCCGCTTGGGTCCGTGTTGACCATTGCTGCCTAAAGTAGGCGCCAAGAGAGCGATTCGAATGTACATCTACATATCGGACTGACGGGTTCCCTGATTCTTTGAATACTGCCGGGGCGCCTCGTCCCTGTCCTAGCCCTGTAGTGGAGAAAGGCCGGATATCTGTACTGGCCACTTTCCCGCCAACCCCGAATCGACCGGCGACTGCCACGATGGCGGCGTTGACGATGGCTCCGGGGCAGGACGAGTGGCGATTGTAGGCAAGAGAGCTGCCCGTACTGATTGCGGTGTCACCTTGGCCAATTGTCCGGCAGTATTCCAGGAATAACGGAAGACTTTTACAGAGTTACACGTGTCTCAGTTGCCCAGCCGAAGGACCCGCTCCTGCGCGAGCATCGCCGTCCGCTCGGCTCTGTCCGCGGCACGCGCTGCCTGCTTGGCCTCCGCAGTGGTGGCAGCCAGCACTTTCTGCGTGCGCTCCAGCCGCTCTTCAACGCCCTTGAGCCTGGCACGGAGCTCGGCTGCCTCCTGGACGAGTTCCGTGATCCCGGTCCGTGCCTGGTCCGCCTGGTCCTGCAGCTCCCGCGCCGCCCGGGCAGCCTCAGCCTCTGCCGCCTGCGCCTCCGCCAGGGCGGCTTTGGCTTTCTCCAATGCAGGCGGTGACGCTGGACGCGGCGCCTGGCGGACCGCCTCAAGCCGCGGCCTGTCCGGCGTGGCACGGGCGGTGCCCGCCGTCGTCGTGCGCGTCTTCCTGCTTACTGTGGCTGATGGCGCAGGGGGCGGAACCGGGGCGGCCGGCGGCAGCGCGGAGGGCACGGCCACGGCCCCCTCCACATCGGCGGTGTTCATTCCGTCGGCGGACAACGCCTTCAGGAGGCGCCCGCTCCGCACGGCGGCCGCTGCCCCTTCATCGGCCGTCAGGGCCCGAAGGGTCTCCTCCACGTCCCCCGCTACGGCATCGCTGATGCCCCGGCCCTGCTCCCTGGCAACGGCACGGGCGGCCTCGACGGCGGCAGCAAGCAGGGTGCGGCGCTCACGCCCCAGCTCCCGCAGCGCCCCGGCGTCCAGCGACGACTGCGCTTCGCGCATCCTGCCACCCAGGGCCGCCAGCTCCGCAAGGACACCAGGCTGGTGCAGCGCCAGCATGTTGACGGTCCAGGCGGCAGCTGACGGCTTCGGCAGGGCGCGCACGGCTGCCCCAAGTTCCTTGTCCGACCCGGCAGCCTCCTTGGCCGCGACGGCGCGCGCCGCAACGAAGTCTTCCAGCGGCTTGGCATAAAGCCCGCTCGCGATCCCAGCCAGGGCCACGTCTTCCATGCACGCCATCTTAGGTGCCGCGACTGCCGCGGGCTCACGCCCCGCGGCCGACCGCGCCCGCTGCCGGCGTTCAGTCCTTGCGGCGGGGGAGGACGAGGATTGCGTCGTCTACAGGACGTTCGCCCGATGCGTCGGAGGAATTGTTGACGACCTGCCCTCCCACGGCCATGGTGGTGGATCCGCCGCCGTCGAGGTTGATTGCCTCCACCATGCCCAGCGACGTGGCCACGTCTGCCGCTTCTTTGATGCTCAGCCCAAGGGATGCCGTCTGGCGTCCCTCGGCGGTCACGGCCGTGCCCCGGGAGCGTTGACGGCGGTGACGGTGCCCTGGCTGTCCAGCACCACTTCCAGCCCCCGCCCGGACGGTGTGGCGGAGCCGAAGTCCTCGGTGAAAGCAATGACCTCATCGGGGTCCGTGCAGGTGTAGTCGTGCCCGAGGACGGTGGGAGCATCGGCCGTTCCGCCGCAGTTCCGGATGCGCCCCGGGACACGGTTGATGCCGTCCAGGGCCAGCCGTGCACCCTTGGCGGCCTTGCCGCGTCGTTGCTCTCCGGGGGGCGCCGGCCTTTGGGTTCCAGGACGAAGTAGCCGCCGTTGATGCCGGCGAGCGCACCATCGGCAGCCGCCAGCGGGCTGGTGGTTTCCCGGTTGACCAGGTCGGGGCCGAACGTCGGGTGAATTCGCCGGGATGGCCACTTCAGCCGTCCAAAAAGGGAAGGGTTGGGGGTTCCGCGGGTAATCGACGTACAGGTCAGGCGGGGGGCCGGCTCCGTCGCGTCGCGCGTTTCGTGCAGGTCCCGGGCGCCGAGGTGAAGTTCGACGGCGGGAAGGGCTGGGCGTCCCCGGATGGGAGGGGCGGGGTGGCTGCGGAGGGGCCGGCGGTGGCAAGGAAGGCTCCGGGAAGCCCGGGGATTAGGGCGGTAATTGCAGCCTTGACCGGGAGTTTGTGGGGGGATTCCATGCTGCGACCCTGGTCAGGCGCTTAACCGGAGGAAGAAGCCAAACGCCGGTGTTCAGCAGGTTGTGGCGGACTGTTCGCGGCTCGTTTCCACTGGCAGCTGCTGTACTGTTTCACCGCATGTTTACCGGCGGGTTCCCCCGGAGTTCCCGGCGGGAGGCGTCCTGTTCAAGGCTCCAAGGGACGTTGGCAGCATGCCCTTGATCCTGCCTGGAAACTCCCGTCTGATAGACCGCCGCCTCTTCCTCTCCGGCGTGGCCGGTGTCTCCGCCGCCGCCGCGCTGGCTGCCACCCCGGCCACCAAGGCCGACGCGGGCACGACGCCGGCGCGGAGCAAGGATGATCCCTTCACGCTGGGAATCGCATCCGGCGATCCCACGCCTTCCGGCGTGGTGCTGTGGACCCGTCTCGCGCCGAAACCGTTCGAGCCGAACGGCGGCATGCCTCCCGGCCACCCCGTCGTGGAGTGGCGTCTGGCCACCGACGCCGGGATGCGCAATGTTGTCCGGGACGGCAGCGCACACGCCCCGGCGCAGTTGGGGCACTCGGTTCACGTGGAGGTGGAGGGCCTGGAACCGGACAGCGAGTATTTCTACGAGTTCAAGTTCCGTAACCACTGGTCCCCTGTGGGCCGAACCAAGACCCTGCCGGCCCCCGGGGCCGATGTCAGGCAGCTGGATTTCGCCTTCGCCTCCTGCCAGAAGTGGGATGACGGCTTCTTTCCGTCCTACAGCCACATGGCAGCAGAGGACCTGGACTTCGTGGTGCACCTGGGCGATTACGTCTACGAGTACGAGATCGGGGCCGACGGCGGCCTGCGCCGCACGCCAGTTCCCGCCGCCGCGCAGCCGGCCCCGCAGACGCTTGAGCAGTGGCGGGCACGCTACGCCCTCTACAAGTCGGATCCCGACCTGCAGGCTGCACACGCCCGGTTCCCGTTCATCGTGACCTGGGATGACCACGAGGTCCAGAATGACTACGCCGGAGGCTGGGAAGGGCAGACCCAGGCCTTTACCGCAGTGCGGGCCGCGGCCTACATGGCGTACTACGAGCACCAGCCCTTGCGGGCGCGGTCGCTGCCCCAAGGCACGGACATGCAGCTTTACCGGCGGCTGCGCTATGGCCGCCTGGCTCAGTTGGACGTCCTGGATGGACGGCAGTACCGCGACGCTCCGCCCTGCGGCTGGGGCGAAGCCCAGGCATGCGAAGCGGCCTACGACCCCGCCATCAGCATGCTCGGCCCGGAGCAGGAACAGTGGCTCTATGCCGGGCTGCGCGACTCAGACGTGCGGTGGAACATCCTGGGAAACAACGTCATGGTCTCCCGCCTCGACCACGATGGCGCCGCGGGTGAGTTGCTGTGGCATGACGCCTGGGACGGCTTCCCGGCGGCCCGCAAGAGGCTGCTGGACGTGATCGCCGGGCCCGCGGTGCGCAATGCCGTGTTCGTCACCGGCGACTGGCACTCCACTTTTGTCAACGATGTTCACTTGGACTTTGACCGGCCGGACTCCCCGGTGGTGGCCACCGAGTTCGTCGGCACCTCCATCAGCACCAACGGCGACGTGCCAGTCTACGGGCCCTACTACGAGCCCATGATCGGGTTCAACCCGCACATCAAGTTCTTCGACGGCGACCGGCGGGGCTACGTCCGGTGCCAGGTCACTCCGGAGCGCTGGCGCACCGAGCTTCGCATGGCAACCGGGGTGGGCAGCCGGGCCGCCGGGCAGTACACGCATGCGGTGTTCGAGGTCGAAGACGGCACACCGGGCGCGGTTCGGGTGTCGTAGCAGCTACCCCGTCTGCTACTTCTCCGGCCAGAACCGCTGCACGCCTGCCGCGGCCTGCCGCAGCTGTCCGCCGTCGAGCGTTATGGAACTTTCCTCCATGCCGAAGTCGATCCACTGGGCCACCAGGCGCAGGTCGCCGGCGGGCGGAAGCGGCCAGAGCCAGAGGGTGCCGCTGCCGGCCAGCTCATCGGGGGCTCCGCTGCCGCCACCGTTGTTCAGGACAAGGGTAGGGGGTTCCGGCTCCCCGGTGCTGCCCATAAACCCGTGGGGGCCGCGGGCTCCCGTGCTTGCCTTGGATCCGTCGGCGAACTGAACGCCGAACATCAGCCCGGAGAAGGGCACTGTGCCGCGGCGGAGGCGCATGCCCGGCTGGAAGAACAGTGCATGCTTGTCGGCCCAGTCATCCTCGTCTTCCTCGCCGCGGCGAATGATCCAGGACAGGTTGAAGGAACAGCCGGTGGAGAACACCTCCGCACTTCTGAGCGCCATGACCATCGCGGGACTGTGGTGAAGAAACTTGCCGACGTGGACCACGGCCGGCAGTTCATAGGACGGGGGAGCGGCCCACGGAGGCGGCTCGAACCTGGGGGCGGAGGGCCTGGGACCGGACGCCGGGATGGGAAAGTCCTGGAAGAAGGTCACGGTGAGAGTCCTCGGGTCCGTTGGCTGCGACCGACCAGCGGAACGGCGGCAGCGCCGCCCTGGATCCCCAATCCGTCCTTGCCCGGCCAGTCTAGCCCTGCCCGGCCATCCCCGCCGGGAACCACTCCTTAGGGTGTGCTGCGGGAGGGGACCGAATCCCGGTCCCCTCCCGCAGCCATGATTCCTGCTGGCTCAGGGGCGGGCCTCGAACACGAAGAGTTCAGTGCCGGCGGCTTCCTCGCCGTCATCGGGGGCGGCGAACAGGCGCAGAACACCGCCATCAGATTCCAAGGCAACGGGGTTGCGGGTCATGGAGTGTCCGGCGGTGGAGAACTTCTGGAAGGGAACCTCGTGGATGATGGTTCCGTCTGCAAGGTCGGTCAGGGCGAGGCCGCCGAGCTCGAACGGTTTCCCGTCAGCAGTCTTCAGGCCGGTAACGCCCGAGCAGAGCTGGTGGCCGGCACCGGCGTACTCGCAGTCCTGGTAGTCAATGAAGTGGCTGGGGTTTGCCTGCGTCCCCAGGAGCGCGCCTTGGCTGTTCCAGGTGAACAGCTTCCGTGAACCCCAGCTGACGCCACTGATTCGGTTGGTCTTGCGGTCGGCGACGACCCCTCCAACGTGGTCCGCTTCGCGGAACTGCTCCGTGACCTGGTAGGTGTCAGGGTCGATAGTGTAGACGATTGAGCTGCTGTTCGGCCGGTATTCGGCGACGGGAACCCAGACGTTCTCGCCGTCGAAGTCGGTGCCGCCCGGGTGGTAGATCGTGTCCTCGCCCAGGACGATGTCTTTGAGCAGCTTTCCCTGCCGGTCGAGGACGAAGACGTGGCCACGGCCCTTGCCGGTTGTGCGGTCGTAGCCGTCAACGGGCGAAGGGTAGCGCACTGTCGGTTCGAGGATCTCGACGCTGCTGAGGAAGATTTTGTCGCCCACCAGCGACATGCCCTGCGGGTGGAAGGTCGGGAAGTCCAGCTTGAGCTTCTGGACCTGTTCCCACTGGGTGTTGCGGTCCACCTTGGTGAAGGCCTCGGCTTCTGCCGTGAGGCCCTTGGGGGCCTGCCCGTTGGTGGCAACAGCGGAGGTTCCGGCTGCCAGGGTGGCCGCGGCGACGGCCGCAATGGCCAGGACTCGCTTCATCTTCATGTCTGCTCCAGGTGCGTGTTGGGGGTGCCCGGTGGGGCCGGGCGCGATCAAACGTAGGCGCCCGGGATGGCGCGGCAGACAACGGCAGGTGTCGGGGGGATGAAGCCGGCGGCCAGCGCGGGGGATGCCCCGGGGATTTCAGCTGCCTGTTGCCCTACACCCACTTCTCGGTGCGGATGCGATTGGACAAGCGCCTCGCTGCCGTGACCGGGCTTGGAATCGACGGGCGGAAGCTCATGGACCTGGACCGGCACGGCATCAACTGGCGGCTGGACCCGCGCCTGCGGGAAGACCAGCAAACGGGGGAGCGGGTCTATGCCAGGAACAACATCGACCGAGGGCACCTGGTCCGCCGGGCCTCCGCCGTGTGGGGTGACACCCTGGCAGAGGCCGCACAGGCCAACGAGGACACTTTCCACTACACCAACGCCGCTCCCCAGGCGGCAAAGTTCAACCAGGGCCTGGAACTGTGGCTCGGGATGGAGTCC
The DNA here is from genome assembly GCF_034258515.1 of Pseudarthrobacter oxydans. NCBI lineage: Bacteria > Bacillati > Actinomycetota > Actinomycetes > Micrococcales > Micrococcaceae > Pseudarthrobacter > Pseudarthrobacter oxydans. The sequence goes on from NZ_CP139438.1 coordinate 783,676, forward strand.
TACCTGCTGGATCATGCAGCCGGGCACCGGAGGAGGATCGTGGTCTTCACGGGTCCGATCTTCAGCGACGTCGACCCGGTTTACCGCGGAGTGGACATCCCGTTGCGATTTTTCAAGGTTGCAGCCCTTATCCATGAAGGTGAACTGGCGGCCACCGGTTACGTTGTGGACCAGACTCCGCAACTGGCGGAATTGCCGGACGTGCCGCGTCCCGGCGCACTCGACGGCACCCCGCCCCTGGGTCCGTTCCGTAGCTTCCAGGCACCGATCCGTGACATCGCCGAATTGACGGGGCTGGATTTGGAGCAGTTGGCCGCCGTTGATCGAATGCCGATCGCAGCGACGCTCGGAGCAGCCGCCATTGGATCAAGCTGGCGGGAACTGGCGGCAATGGAAGACCTGGATCTTGACTTCGACCTCGAGTTCTAAAAAGCTGCAGCGCGCCCAACAGCGGAACGGCAAAGGTCGTTCAGGTAGTCGGCCAAGGCAACAGGTTCCTGGCCGGGGCCTGCAATCATCAGCTCCCCGTGCCGCGTCAGGACCATTGCATCGCCACGGGGTTCCTCGCCCATCCTTACGGCGAGGATGAACTGTTCGTAGCGGTCGGCCAGGCTCGGGCAGCTGACGGGCAGTAGCCTGTGTGCGCCGCGGATGACCTGAACCGGGTGGTTGCGGACCATGCGGCCGGAGCCGTCCACCACCACCTCCGCCACCGCCGTGTTGGAAGCAGCGGCCTTTAAGGGGTGGTCCTGTTCCAGGCTGCCCAGAATGTAGGCGGGTGCCCATTGGCGCCCATGCGGATCGCTGACCGGTACTGGCGTCCTTCCGGCGACCCGGAGCGTGGCCACAACACCACCCACAAGCTCGGCAAAACGGGGTTCAAACCGCATCCGCAGATCCGGGCCCGGTGCTGGCAGCAAGTCGGCCAGGGAAGGGGCCGTGGCTGTGTTTCGGTGGAATGCGCGTCCGGGAAAGCCTGCGGGAATAGCCATGCCGGTCTCCTGTCCGAGGCCCCTCTGCCGGAGCCTTCACACCAGAATGCGGCGAATGCCTGCCGGCTGTAAAGCATCTGCGCGGATCCAGGCAGGACGAAAGCCATAAAAGCAAGGGAGGGAAGCCGGGGAACTGCCCAGCAAACCCGCCTGACGATTAAACGAGCGAAAAACACCCAGAAACTTTGGTTTCTAGGTGTAAACACCGCAAGACTCGCCCCTACCGGCCACAGACCAATGGCAAAGTAGAACGCTTCAACCGCACCCTCACCACGGAATGGGCCTACGCCCGGGAGCACTGACCGGCTTCAGGAATGGGCTGCACGCTTCCCTGGGGAAAACGTCCGGGACTGAGCTGTCCTGCTGATCAGGGGCGTTTCAGCCACTGAGCGTAAGGCTCGCCGCTGCCTCGCCGTCAGCTGTTTGGGCTTCGGCGTGGGCTGCGTGTCTGACTTCAGCCCGAGGCGGGCGCCGGGCTTTGGCCAGGGCGATCAACAAAGTCAGGATCGTGACCATCCAGGTAAGCCCGGTGAGGAAAACCAGGGCGATCGCCGCTAACGGGTGCATGGCGAAGTCTAGGACGGCATGACCGGATACTCTGGCGCAACTCAGCAACACCTGGGCACGAAAAAGGTGCGCCCCGTTCGCTGAGCGCACCCTTCTCGTAAAAGCGGTTAGTCTTTGAAGGCGTCCTTGACCTTTTCGCCGGCCTGCTTCACATCGCCTTTGGCCTGGTCTGCCTGGCCTTCAGCCCGCAGGCTGTCATCGCCGGTGGCGTTGCCCGCAGCTTCCTTGCCCTTGCCGCCGGCTTTCTCGGCAGCGTTCTCAATCTTGTCGCCTAGTCCCATGGTGTTTCCTCCTCTGGTTGGCAGCCGTTCGCATTCGGCTGCACCCATACTAAGCATGCTGATGATCTGGTTGGCAAGCCAAAGAAGTCATGCTTGCCTGTGCGCCGTTAGCCTTTTCGGCCCGGCAGCAGCAGGAGTGCGTCGCCGACCGGGCGTTCGCCGGCGGCGTCCGAGGGGGAGTTCACGACCTGGCCGTTCTGGACCATGGTGGTTGATCCGCCGCCGTCGAGGTTGATGGCGTTGACCATGCCCAGGGAGCGGGCGACGTCGGCGGATTCCTTGATGCTCAGGCCCAGGCTGGTGGTCTGGCGTCCGTCGGCGGTTACCAGCAGGGTGCGGCCCTGGGCGTCAGTGCCGGCGATGGTGCGGGGGTTGCGCTTGTGGACCCAGCCGTAGAAGAAGCTGTTGCTGTCGTTGGTGCGGACCATGCCGTCACGCTTGGCGGTGACGTTGAGCTGGCCGTTTTCGACGAGGGTCGGGCCGCCGTTGACCACGTCCGTGGTGGCCCCGGTCTTCAGGGTCTTGCCGCTCTCGTCGAGCAGGTCCGTGTCGATTTTCAGCTTGGCGCCGGGCACTGCCAGGGCGGCGAGCTTGTCCGCGTCCGCCCCGATGGCCTGCAGAGCCTGCCCGCCGGCCGGGAGGGTGGTGCCGCGGGCGTGGTTGACGGCCGTGACGGTGCCGTGGGCGTCGAGGATGACTTCGAGTCCCGGCCCTGACGGGGTGGGGCCGAACTCGGGGGTGATCGCTACGATTTCGTCCGCGTCCGTGCAGGTGAAGTCGTGCAGCGGCAGGTTGGTGGGGGTGTCGTCGGTGCCGCCGCAGTTGCGGATGAGACCCGGCACGCGGTTGATTCCGTCCAGGGGCAGGGATCCCGTGTTGGCGGCGCCCGTGACCGTGCCGTGCCAGTGCAGCCGCTGGACGGAGCTGCTGTTCTCGTCGAGGACCAGGGAGGGACGGTCTCCGACGGGTTCGCTGAGGACCTTGCCGTCGTGGACTGCTGCGCCTGCGGGATCACCGGGGGCGCCTGCCGCCGGGTCCATAACGAAGTAGCCGCCGTTGATTGCCGCAAGTGCGCCGGCGCCGGCAGCGAGTGAGCTGGTGGTTTCGCGGTCCTGGAGGTTCGGACCGAACGAAGAGGTCAGGTCGCCGCGGAATTCCTTCGGGTCAATGGTGAGCACCTCCAGCTTCCAGGGCCCGCGGTCGTCCTCGCTGGAGCCGGCGTCGCCGTCCCAGCCGGTGTAGATGACCGAGGACTTGTAGCCTGCCGCCTTGATCTGGTCGACGGTGGCGGCCCCGTCAGCCTTGGCCGCGAACTGTCCGGCGCGGACCCGGTAGCCGAGGTCACCGCCGGCGTCGGCCAGCTGGGGTGACTGGACGTGCTCGACCCGGGCTGTGACGCCGGCCGCGGTGAGCCTGTCAGCGACCATCTGGGCCTGCGCCTGGGAGGACAGCGCCGAGGAGGGCGCGTCAGGGTCCGGTGAGGTGGACGGGACAGCCACTTCGGCGGTCCAGAAGAAGTCCGGGTTCGGGGTGCCCCGGGTGATGGAGGTGCGGGTCAGGCCCGGGGCCAGTGTGGTCACGTTCCGGGTCTCGGGAAGGTCCGGCGCGCCGAGGTCAAGGTGACCGGGCTGCGATGGTGCAGAACTCTGCTGATCCTGCGTCGGAGCCAGGGGCGCCGCGGTGGAAGCGCCGGCCGGGGCAAGGAAGGCAAGGGGAAGGGACACGGCCAGCGCGGTGACGGCCGCACGGCGGTGGCGGCCCGTCGTGAGGACGCGGCGGGTGGTTGAGGAGCTCATTGTGGGGCCTCTTAAGGTTGGGGTCTCAACAGGAGCTTTCAAGTTACTGATCGGTAATTAACCGGATGTGGCTGGGAGGTTAACTGGGGATGCGGGTATGGATCGCCCCGACGCAACAGACGGCCGACGACACGGGGCAACCCGGAATAGCCGCATGGCAACCTGAAGATTTACGGCTTCTTTGGGAGATTGTGTTTTGGGCCCGCTCGGAGGAGATGGCGAGTCCCCGCCCTCACGATCGCTGCCCTGCGGCTCCGGCAACGTTTGAAGCATGTTAACTCCCGGTTCATCGCCCCCTTGATTCCCCTTGACTGAATGGACCGGACATCGCCCAGACCCTCAGGAGACATTGTGTCCCTTTCTCGTGCAACTTCCCGCCGTCGCTTCCTTACCTTGAGCGGGGGAGCGGCTGCGACAGCAGCCATTTACGGGTTCTCCACCGCCCCGGCATGGGCGGAGCCGCGCTTCCCGCAGAATCCGTTCACCCTGGGAGTCGCCTCGGGCGACCCCACCCCGGACGGCATCGTCCTGTGGACGCGGCTGGCACCGGAACCGCAGGCAGCTGACGGGCTCGGCGGAATGCCGCCGTATCAGCTCGAAGTGATCTGGCAGGTCGCAACCGACCCGGAGTTCCGCACTGTGGTCAAAGCAGGAAGTGAGTCGGCCACGCCGGAGCTTGCCCACTCCGTTCACGCCGAGGTCGTGGGACTGAACCCATCGTCTGACTACTGGTTCCGCTTCCGTGTCGGCAACGAGGAAAGCCCGGTCGGGCACACCCGCACGGCGCCGGCGGCCGGGTCGGATCCGGGCAAGATCACCTTCGGCCTGGCCTCCTGCCAGTCCTGGGCCGGAGGCCGCTACGCCGCCTACCGCACAATGGCTCAGGAGGACCTTGACCTGGTCGTGCACGTGGGGGACTACACCTACGAGGGCAAAACCCACGAAAGCCTGGCCGACTTTCGAAACAACCATGCCAAGTACAAGAGCTCCCCTGACCTGCAGGCCGCGCACGCCAGGTTCCCCTTCGTCGTCACCTTTGACGACCACGAAGTTGAGAACAACTGGGCCGCGGGCGTGTCCCAACCGGACAACGAGGCCTCCAACGAACCCCAGCGGTTCCTCCAGCTGCGCGCCAACGCTTTCCAGGCCTATTACGAGCATCTTCCGTTGCGCCGCCCGCAGCGGCCCACCGGCCCGGACATGGTCCTGTACCGCGGCCTGGACTACGGCAACCTGGCAAGGTTCCACGTCCTGGACACCCGCCAATACCGCTCCGACCAGCTGACCGAGAACTTCCCCGGCGGCCCGCAGCACCCCGACGTCTATGACCCCTCACGCACCCTGATGGGTGACGCGCAGGAGCAGTGGCTCTTCCAGGGGCTCGTGTCCTCCCCGGCACGCTGGAATGTCATCGCCCAGCAGACGATGATGGCCCAGTACGACTACGACCCGTCCGAGGTGTTGTCCGTGAACCACGACCAGTGGGACGGCTACGTCGTCTCACGCAACAGGCTCACCAACTTCATCAACCAGCAGAACCCTGCCAACCCCGTGATCCTGAGTGGTGACTGGCACGCTGCCTTCGTCAACGACGTCCTCCTCGATTTCGCTGATCCGGCCTCGAAAGTCGTCACTACCGAGTTCGTCGGGACCTCCATCAGCTCCGGTTGCGGATGGGCCCAGTCCATCAAGAACGCCCTGCCCAACAACCCGCACACCCGTTACATCAACCCGGATAAGCGGGGCTGGACCCGCTGCACCGTCACCCCGGACGAGTTCCGCAGCGATTACCTCACCGTGGCCTCAGCCGCAGACACTACGTCTCCGGCTGTCGTGGACGCGTCCTTCGTGGTCAGCAATGGACGACCAGGGGCCCAGCGAGCCTGAGCGCCCGGAGCGCGGGGCAGGTACTTCAGGGCTGCCCCGCTCGTCTGCCGGCTCAGCGCGTTTCATTGCCTGATCGCGATGATGACGGGGTCACTGTTTGGTAGAAGCGGAAGCGCCACGAATACGCAGCTGAGGTCGGCGGGCTACGTACTGGTGCCGGAACCCAGATGGCTGCCCGGCAGCAAAGTGTGCCATAAGTGTGCCCTGCCCTCGGGCAGCAGCACCCGGTTAACCAGCGAAAAACCCCGGAAACCCCCGAAAACAGGGGCTGTCCGGGGTTTATCCCGAGCTTCCTATCAGAATCGAACTGATGACCTTTTCATTACGAGTGAAACGCTCTACCGACTGAGCTAAGGAAGCACCGCATGATCCTCCGGCGTAACCGGGCGCCTCATGCAAGAGTCAACTGTAATAGAGTCCCCGCGCCCGGGTCAAAATGGACGGCCGGGGAGCTGCTGAGGCCTTCAGCACACCGTGTTGTCGGTGGGAACCTTTCCGCTGACAAGGTAGGCGTCAACCGCATCCTCGATGCAGGCGTTGGACCGGCCGTAGGCGGTGTGGCCTTCGCCTTTCCAGGTCATAAGTGCCGCATTGCCCAACTGCTTGCGCAGCGATGACGCCCATTCCACCGGCGTGGCAGGGTCCCCGGTGGTGCCGATCACCACGATGGTGGACCCGCCGTCGTATTCCACCGGGGCGGGCGTGCGCACGTTCGGGTACGGCCAATCGACGCAGTTGGTGCCGCCATAGGCAAAGAAATACCCGAAGGTGGGGGAGTCCTGCATCAGGCGCTGCTGTTCGGCACGCATTCCGGCGGTGTCGGACACCATGGGGTAGTCAAGGCAGTTGATGGCGTTGAACGCAAAGGTCGAGTTGGACGTGTAGGTCCCGTTGGGTGAGCGGTCTGCGCCGAGGTCCGCGAGCCGCAGCATAAGGCTTACATCCCCGGTCATTGCCGCGTCCAAAGCCTGGGTCAGGGCGGGCCAGCTCTGGTCGTTGTACAGGGGCGTGATGAGGCCGCTCACGAACGTGGTGGCATTGACTACACGGCCGTCCTTTGCCGTGCGCGGAGTCTGCTGGACGGCGGCGATCAGGTCCCGGATCTGCTGGACGCCCGCCTCCACGTCTCCGCTCAGCGGACATCCGTCCTGGCCCTGGCAACTGGCTACATAGGCCCGAATGGCCTTTTCGAAGGCGCGGGCCTGGCCGCTGGTCAGCTCCTCATTGCTGATGGACGGATCCAGGGCACCGTCGAGGACCATCCGGCCCACGTTGTCAGGGAAGAGCGAAGCGTACGTGGACCCCAGGAACGTGCCGTAGGAGTACCCGAGGTAGTTGAGCTTTGCATCATTGACCACGGCCCGGAGGATGTCCAGGTCCTTCGCGGAGCTGACGGTGTCGATGTGCGCCAGGACCGGGCCGGTTTGCTCCCCGCACTGGGTGGCAATCGCTTTGTTGTCCGCCAGGGCGGCAGCAAGTCCGGCATCCGTTTCGAGGTCGTAGACCTTCGCCCTGGCTGCGTCCCGTTCAGCGTCCGTCATGCAGGTCACGGGGGCGGACCGCTTCACGCCCCGGGGGTCGAAGCCCACGACGTCGAACGAATCACGAACAGCCTGGGAGAAATGGGTTCCAGCGGCATCCTTGACGAAGTCGTAGCCGGAGGCGCCGGGACCGCCCGGATTGACCAGGAGGCTCCCGGCCTTTTCCCCCGTGCTCGAAGCCCTCAGCGCTGCGAGCTGGATCGTCCCGCCGTCGGGATTGCCGTAGTCCATGGGCACTGTCACCTTGGTGCACTGGAACTCGCCCTCGCACGGCTCCCAGACGACTTCCTGGGAATAGAACTTCTCCAGCCCGGCGGGAGCAGACGCAACGATCGAGGGGTCGGCCTTGGCGGTGGCAGCCTCCTGGCTGCGGTCGCCGCCACTGAGGAGGCTGCAGGACGCCAGAACCATGGCAAGAACCATGGCCCCAAGTGCGCGGAAGCCAAGCGCCACGGGTCGCGGCCGTGCGGGCAGGGGGCGGGCAGTCATCGGTCTCCTTGAAGGACTAGATCAGGCTGGCTGCCATGGACTCAATGGTCAACAGCGGTGCAACGTTCGTGGTGGTGATGCGTTCGCGGGCTTTGTTGATGGCATCCATCCGGGCAAGAGTGGATTCCGGCGTGGAGCGGCTGGCGAAATCCTCCAATTCGCTCCTCAACTCAACGTTTACCAGTTCCACAGCATTCCCGAACTGGATGATCAGCACATCCCGGTAAAAGGAGAGGAGATCGGTCAGCGTCCGGTCAAGGGAATCCGTGATGGACCGCTTGGCCCGGCGCTTCTGGTCTTCCTCCAGCTGCTTGACCTGGCTGCGCATGGCAGGCGGGAGCGTCCCGGACTCGGGTGCGCCCAGTGTTGCCAGCAAGGCGGCCTTCTCCGCAGCGTCCCGTTCTTCGTTGGAACTGTTGGCCTCCGCTGTGGCGATCTTGACGAGTTTGTCCGCCATCATCACGGCAGCCGTAACCCCCCGCAGGCCAAGCGGAAACCGCACTGTTTCCAGCCGGCGTTCCCTGGCCGCAGGATCACGGGCGAGGCGGCGGGCGATGCCCACGTGGCTTTGAGCTGCCCGCGCGGCGCGCTCCGCGAGGGCCGGATCCACGCCGTCGCGGTGGACCAGCAGGGCGGCGACGTCCGCAGCCGGCGGCAACCGCAACGCCACGCTGCGGCAGCGCGACCGGATAGTCACCAGGACGTCGGCCGGGGACGGTGCGCACAGCATCCACACAGTCCGGGGAGTTGGTTCCTCGATGGCCTTGAGCAGGACGTTCGTGGTGCGCTCGGCCATCCGGTCCGCATCCTCCACCACGATGATCCGCCACCGGCCGGCCGAGGGCCGGTTCCCGGCGGTGGCCACCAGTTCACGGGCTTCGTCAATGGTGATCGTGACCTTCTCGGTGCGGACGAAAGTGACGTCCGAATGGGTCTCGCCCAGGATGGTCAGGCACGCCGCGCAGCGCCCGCAGCCCCGCAGGCTGACGTCCTCCTGGTCGCAGTTCAGTGCTGCGGCAAACGCCTTGGCCGCATTGGAACGCCCGGAACCCGGCGGGCCGGTGAAAAGCCACGCATGCGTCAGTCCCTCGCCGCTGGAGGCCTGCCGCAGCTGTTCGACGACGGCGGGCTGGCCCTGAAGGTCGTCCCACACCGTCACGGGGCGCCCCCGACCGCCGTGGCCCGGGCCTGGGGTGCGCCCGCCGGTGTTTCGTCCTGTTCGGCCAGCAGGGTATCCACCCGCTCGAGGATCCGGGCGGAAAGCCTGCTGACGGAGTCATGGGCGGGCAGCACGAGGTAGGACTCCGGACGGCGCTGCGCCAGCTCCAGGAAGGCCTCACGGATCCGGAGGTGGAACTCGTCAGCTTCGGACTCCAGACGGTCCTCCGCCGTCTCGCCGGCCGTGCGGCGGCGGCGGCCCACCGCTGGATCAACGTCCAGCAGGACGGTGAGATGGGGCTGCAGGCCGGACGTGGCCCACTCGTTGAGGGACCGTACGGCGTCTTCGCCCAAGGCACGTCCTGCCCCCTGGTATGCCACCGACGAATCGATGTACCGGTCCGTCAGGACTATGTCGCCGCGTTCAAGCGCAGGCCGAATGACTTGGCTTGCGTGGGCTGCCCGGGAAGCGGCGAAAATCAGGGCTTCTGTGTGCGCATCAATCTCACCGTGTCCGTGGTCCAGCACAAGGGAGCGCAGTTTCTCGCCGACGGGGGTTCCGCCCGGCTCGCGGGTCAGCAGGACGGTCAGGCCACGGGATTCGAGGGCTTCGGCAAGGCGCGCAGCCTGCGTGGACTTGCCCGCGCCGTCGCCGCCTTCGAACGCGATGAAAAGACCGGCCCTCTGTTTGCTCACCACCCAAGCCTACCGACCCCCGCTGGCAATTCCCGATTCAGCTGTGGATTCCCGCGGGGGCCACGAACCGGGTAACGGCTTTCCGGGCCGTCCCCGGCGGACAGTACGCTGTCACCATGAGTCTTTCCGAACAGCAGGCGGCGGCCCTGTCAGCCGAGACGGTTGTGGTTGCGGCCGGGCGTCCCCCACGGGAACGGGACCAGCCGGTCAATCAGCCGATCGTCCTTTCCTCCACATACTTCGGCACCGGGGCACTCGGCGACGGCGACCGCGGCTACGGCAGGTATTCCAATCCCACCTGGGACCCCTTCGAAGAGGCGCTCGGCCAGCTGGAGGGCTCAGAACTGCCGGGACTCCTCTATGCGTCAGGACTCGCGGCCGTCAGCTCGGCGCTCTCCCTGGTCCCTGCCGGGGGAGTGCTGGTAATGCCCACGCACAGCTACTCCGGGTCGCTGGTCATGGCCGCTGAGCTCGCCCAGAAGGGCTTCATCGAGCTCCGGACAGTGGACATTGCGGATACTGCCGCCGTGAAGGAGGCCCTTGCTCCCCGCGGCCCCGCTGCGGGGCCGCACGCCCGGCCGGCGGCGATGCTGTGGCTCGAAAGCCCCACCAACCCCATGCTCGGCATTGCGGATGTCTCCGTCCTGGCCGACGCCGCCCACGCCGTCGGGGCCATCGTCGTTACGGACAATACTTTCTCCACACCCCTGGTGCAGCAGCCCCTGCTGCTCGGATCCGACGTCGTCCTGCACTCGGTGACCAAGTACCTCGCGGGCCATTCCGACGTCGTCCTTGGCGCCCTGGTCACCTCCAACCCGGACATCCGGTCCGCGCTGCTCCATCACCGGATTATCCACGGCGCCATTGCGGGGCCCTTCGAAGCGTGGCTGGCGCTGCGCGGCCTGCGGACGCTGGCGCTGCGGATAGAACGGTCCCAGGCTTCTGCAATGGTCCTGGCGGAGCGGCTTGGCGACCACCCCGCGGTCGAGACCGTCCGGTTCCCCGGCCTGTCCGCGGATCCCGGCCACGAACGCGCCAAGGCGCAGATGAAGGGCTTCGGGTCCATCATCTGTATCCAGGTACGCCCGGCCGCGGGAATGAGCGGCGCTGACGCCGCCGACAAACTGGTTGGCGCAGTCCGGCTGTGGCTGCCTGCCACATCGCTGGGAGGTGTGGAGTCACTCATCGAACGCCGACGGCGGCACACCGCTGAGCCGGCCAGCGTCCCGGAGAACCTGGTGCGGCTCAGTGTGGGAATCGAGAACGTTGAGGATCTCTGGGCCGATGTGAAGCAGGCGCTGGACTCGCTGGACGGCTAGGCTTGGGCTTGTGGACGTTGAACTCGTTATCATCCAGCCCGTTGAGAAGGCCCTGTTCTTTATCCTTGCCCTGGTTTCGCTGGGGCTGGAGCTCTGGGCCGTGGCGGACTGCGCCCGGCACCGTGCAAACGCGTTCGAGGCCACGGGCAAGCGGACCAAGACCTTCTGGCTGGCACTGACCGGCGGCGCGGCCCTGATCGGCGCCCTTTCGTTGTACAGCGGTGGTGGCGGCGCATTCTTCGGAACCTTCGGGCTGTTCGGGCTCGCCGCCGTCGTTGCTGCGTCGGTTTACCTGGCTGACGTACGGCCGGCCGTGAAGGATGCGGGCAGGGGCGGCAGCCGCAACACGGGGCCCTACGGCCCCTGGTGAATTAGCCGGGGTGAATTAGCCGGTGTGAATTAGCCGGCGCCCCCGCCGGCCAAGGGTGCCACGGCATCCCAGTCAACGGTGAGCTCCCCGAGCCGCCACCGCGAAGGCCCGTCATGGACTGGCCAGCCAGTGTCCCGCAGGTTCCTGCACATGCCTTGCCAGCGCTGCCTGTTCCCGAAGGTCGCCAGCGGCGCGCACTCGAGCCAGGCCCGGTCCATGGCCTGCATGAGGGCGTGCACCGGTTCGCCCGGAACGTTGCGGTGAATCAGCGCCTTGGGCAGCCTTTCGGCAACGTCGGAGGGAAGGAGGAAGCTGCCGAACCTGACGGAGATGCTCAGGGATAGCGGCCGCTCCGCATCCAGTGCCACCCACGTGACCCGCCGCCCGATCTCGTCGCAGGTGCCGTCGATGAACAGGCCGCCGGGGGCCAGCCGGTCCTGCACCAGCCGCCAGATTCCGGCCACGTCCGCTTCCTCGTACTGCCGCAGGACGTTGAACGCACGCACCAGGGCCGGTTTGCCGGGCACGGGCAGTTCGAAGCCGCCCACACGGAAGCTGAGCCCGGGCCGCTCCAGGGGGATCGCCGCGCGGACCCGTTCCGGTTCGATTTCGATTCCAAAGACCTGGACGTTCCGGCGGACGGCAGAAAGCCGTTCATAAAGCTCGACGGCGGTGGCCGGCGCAGCGCCGTAGCCCAGGTCCACCACCAGGGGATCCGCTGCATTGCGGAGCCGCCAGGCCTGCGGTCCCGTCAGCCAGCGGTCCACCCGGCGCATCCGGTTGGGGTTGGTGGTGCCGCGGGTGATGTTGCCAACCGGCCTGCCGGGCCTGCCGGTATTCCTGCCCAAAATCTGGGGGGCGGTCACCCGTTCAGCCTTTTGCACCACCGCCCAACCATATCCCTGAAGCAATTGGTGACACCTAACCGGGCGACGCATGTAACGCTGGGCGGGCGGCAACACTGCTCGGCTAGGATGAAAATCATGACTTACAAGCTGATCCTGCTGCGCCACGGCCACAGCGAATGGAACGCCAAGAACCTGTTCACCGGCTGGGTGGACGTTGACCTTAACGACCAGGGCCGCGAGGAGGCAGCACGCGGCGGGGAGCTGCTGGTTGAGAATAACGTTCTCCCGGACATCCTGTACACGTCGCTGCTGAAGCGTGCCATCAACACCGCGAACATCGCCCTGGACAAGGCCGACCGCGGCTGGATCCCGGTGAAGCGCGACTGGCGGCTGAACGAACGCCACTACGGCGCGCTGCAGGGCAAGGACAAGGCGCAGACCCTTGCCGAGTACGGCGAGGAGCAGTTCATGGAATGGCGCCGCTCCTATGACACCCCGCCGCCGCCCCTGGATGACAACTCGGAGTTCTCGCAGGCGCACGATCCCCGCTATGCAGACCTCGGAGACGCCCTTCCCCGCACCGAGTGCTTGAAGGATGTCCTGGTCCGGCTCCTGCCGTACTGGGAATCGGACATCAAGGAAGACCTCAAAGCCGGCAAGACCGTCCTGGTCACGGCCCACGGAAACTCCCTGCGCGCACTGGTCAAGCACCTGGACGGCATCAGCGACGAAGCCATCGCCGGCCTGAACATTCCCACCGGCATCCCGCTGGTGTACGACCTCGACGAAAACTTCCAGCCGATCAAGCCCGGCGGAACCTACCTTGACCCGGAAGCGGCGGAACAGGCCATCCTGGCAGTCGCCAACCAGGGCAAGAAGTAAGCAGTACGTACGACGGCGGGCCGGTCACTTCACGTGACCGGCCCGCCGTCGTTATTCCGCAGCGTTGACGTCAGCTGTGTTCGGTCCCGGTAGGCTGCCACGCGCCGGTCACCAAATAGGTGACCTTCTGGGCGACGGAGACACCGTGGTCCGCGAAGCGTTCAAAGTACCGGCTCGCGAGTGCGACGTCCACCGTGGTTGCCGGCGACTCGGCCCACTCAGGTGCTGCGATGGCCTTGAACACGCTGAGGTGGAGATCGTTGATGGCGGTGTTCGCCTTCAGGATGTCCCGGGCAACCTCAAGGTCCCGGGTTTCCAGCAGGACCGTCAACTTGTTCGCAATTTCTTTGTCCAGCTCGGCCATGCGCTTGAACGTGCCGGTCATGGATTCGGGGATGACGGTGGACGGGAACCGCAGGCGTGCCAGCTGGGCGATGTGCCGTGCAAGGTCTCCCATGCGCTCGAGGGAAGCGCTCATTCGCAGCGATCCGACGATCATCCGGAGATCGCTTGCCACGGGCCCCTGCAGGGCCAGGATGTCGATTGCCCGTTCATCCAGGCTGTTCTGCAGGAAGTCGATGCGGGCATCCGCAGCGATGACGTCCTGCGCAAGGTCTACGTCCGCCACCTCGAAGGAGGTGGTGGCTTTGTCCATGGCCTCGCTGACCAGCCGGGAGATCTCCACCAGCTGGTCACCGACCTGGGTGAGCTCTTCCTGAAAAACCTTACGCACGTAGGCGTCCTTTCCTTGTAACTCCCGCCGGTCCCGGTCCGGGCAGCAGGAATCGCGTCGCCGTTCGGCACTCCAACTACCTAGAATGCCAAAGTTCGGTAAACGGTTAAGCCCTTGCAGGTGAACGTTAGTTGAACCGTCCGGCCAAGGGGCCGGGACGCGCCGATATGCCTTCACCTACAGCATAAGGTGGAGCTGTGGATCCTATGCTTATCGGCCTGGTGGCCGGCCTTATCGGCCTGGCGCTCGGTACGTTCGGCGTGCTCGCTTTCCGGGTCAGCGAGAAACAGCGGCAATTGCTGGACGTGGACGCCGGGGAGCTCGCCCTGCCGGCGGGCGCCGCGGAGGTGCTTGCCGTCGTCGGACGCGCCTTTGTGGTGGTGGACGCGGTGGACGGTGTGGTCCGTGCCAACCCGGCCGCCTATGCCTACGGCCTGGTCCGCGGCCACACGGTGGTCCACAAGGAACTGCTGGACATGACGGCCGGGGTCCGCCGCGATGGCGTCATCCTGGAAAGGCAGCTGGAACTTCCCCGCGGCCCGCTCGGCCAGGGAACCATCATCGTCCAGGTCCGGGCGGCAATGCTCGGGGAGGAATACATCCTGCTGCTTGCGGACGACCGCACCGAGATCACCAGGACAGAAGAGATCCGGAACGATTTCGTAGCCAACGTTTCCCACGAGCTGAAGACGCCGGTGGGCGCCATCTCCCTGCTGGCCGAAGCCCTGGAATCCTCGGCAGACGACGAACTGGCCGTCCGGCGCTTCGCCAAGCGAATGCACAAGGAATCCGGCCGGCTCGCCGCATTGGTGCAGGACATCATCGAGCTTTCCCGGCTGCAGGGCGCAAGCGTCACCCAGCAGGGCCGCCCGGTTGACGTCAATGCGGTCATAGCCGAGGCCGTGGACCGGTCCCAGCTCCCCGCGGAGAGCAAGAATATCCGCATTGTGGTGGGTGGCCGGACCGACGCGAAGGTCTTCGGGGACCAGGACCTGCTGGTGACCGCCCTGCGCAACCTGATCGATAACGCCATCAGGTACTCCCCGGAGAACACCCGGGTAGGGATCGGTGTGCGCAGCAGGGAAGGGCTGGTTTCCATTTCCGTTACGGACCAGGGCGAGGGACTCAGCCCCGAGGACCAGGAGCGCGTCTTTGAACGCTTCTACCGGGTGGATTCGGCCCGGTCCCGCCATACCGGCGGGACAGGCCTTGGCCTGAGCATCGTCAAGCACGTCGCGTCCAACCACGGCGGCGAAGTGACCCTCTGGTCCCAGCCCGGGCAGGGCTCCACGTTCACCCTCCGGCTTCCCGAGATGGAGGGCCAGGAGGGCGGGGAAGAAACACCTCCGGCCGCTGCCCCCGCCCGGGCGGGGACCGCAGGGTCCGAAAAGCCAACTGTTACCCAAGTACCCGGCGCCGCAGGCGCCACCGAACGAGGAGCAAACGCTTGAGCAGGATCTTGATTGTCGAGGATGAGGAGTCGTTCAGCGATCCGTTGTCCTACTTGCTGGGCAAGGAAGGTTTCGAGGTGGAGGTCGTGGACAATGGCCTGGACGCCATCACCGAGTTCGACCGGAACGGGGCGGACCTGGTGCTGCTGGATTTGCAGCTGCCCGGGCTCTCCGGCACGGAAGTGTGCCGCCAGCTCCGCCAGCGGTCCAGCGTCCCGGTAATCATGTTGACGGCCAAGGACGCGGAGATCGACAAGGTAGTGGGACTGGAACTTGGCGCGGACGACTACGTCACCAAGCCCTACTCCTCCCGCGAACTGGTGGCCAGGGTCAGGGCGGTGCTGCGGCGCCAGGGCGAGCCGGAGGAACTCATTTCTTCCACCGTGCAGGCCGGGCCTGTCCGGATGGATATTGAACGGCATGTGGTCAGCGTTGGCGGCGAGCAGGTGCTGCTGCCCCTGAAGGAGTTCGAGCTCCTCGAAATGCTCCTGCGCAATTCAGGCCGGGTGCTGACCCGCGGCCAGCTCATCGATCGGGTCTGGGGCTCTGACTATGTCGGTGACACCAAGACCCTCGACGTCCACGTGAAGCGGCTTCGCGGAAAGATCGAGCCGGACCCGTCAGCGCCGCGGTACCTGGTCACCGTGCGGGGGCTTGGCTATAAGTTCGAGCCCTAGAAAGGGTCGCCCGGCGACAGGCATGCAAAAGGAGGGGCCCTGCGGCCCCTCCTTTTGCATGCCTGTCCTGCAGTGGGCTCAGCCCGCAGCCTTAGTGGCCGGTCCCGCCTGCGCTTTCCGAAGCGGACGGCGACGGCGTGGCCGATGTGCTCGGCGAGGGCGTGCTGCCGGCCGGCAGGTACTCCTTGTACTCAGGCAGCGTTGCATCCAGGACGGGGACCTTCACCGTGTTGCTCACGTTGGTTCCGTCCTCGGTGATCTTGACGTCCACGAGGGAGCCCGGGATTCCTCCGGTGGTGCTGAGGATGGCTTCGTCCGAGCTGTCGTTCAGCAGCGTGTAGGAGTTCGCCTTGACCGGCACCTCGGTCTGTGAGCCCTTTGCGCCGTTGACCGTGAGCGTCACGTCCTGCGAAGAGGAGTTGTAGACGGCGCCGATCAGGCGGCCCGGCTGGTCCTCGCCGGAGGAAATGATCAGGATATTGCGCAGCTGGATCGGGCCGAGGTCGGTGACGATGCCGTCCGATGCAGCGTACCGTTCGCTGGTCTGCTGGGGCGTGATGTAACCGCAGCCGGCGGTCAGCAGGCCCACGCCAAGGGCGCCTGCCGTCAGTGCCAGTTTGCCGCGCTGGGCCCGGGTCATCGCAGTGAAACGCACGTCGCGTACTCCTCAAAGAGTCTTGAAACATTAATCACGCATAGCCTATCCGCAAAGCACGCCAAACGAGGATTCGGAGCTGTCACATCGGCCTTCCCCAGGACCCCGCACATGCACTATTATCCGCGTTCGTCAAGGGGGTGAAGGGGGCCGATTTGGCCCGTTTTCCGCGTATTTCTGCGGTTCGGCGCCCTCTTCCGGGCCGGTCATATGCCTGAATCGTGATAAACTGGTCAGCGGGAAAGGGGAAATGTCCACATGGTATTTGAGGTCGGCGAGACAGTAGTTTACCCTCACCACGGTGCTGCGAAGATTGAAGAAATCAAGATGCGCACCATCAAGGGCGAAGAGAAGATGTATCTCAAGCTCAAGGTGGCTCAGGGTGATCTGACCATTGAAGTTCCAGCAGAGAACGTTGACCTTGTTGGGGTTCGGGACGTAGTGGGCAAGGAAGGCCTGGAGCACGTGTTTGATGTGCTTCGCGCCGAGTTCACCGAAGAACCCACCAACTGGTCACGCAGGTACAAGGCAAATCTGGAGAAGCTTGCTTCCGGTGACGTCATCAAGGTTGCAGAGGTCGTCCGCGACCTGTGGCGCCGGGATCACGACCGGGGCCTTTCCGCAGGCGAGAAGCGAATGCTGGCCAAGGCCCGGCAGATTCTGATTTCAGAACTGGCGCTGGCTGAAAAGACCGACGAAGAGAAGGCTGCAAGCGTTCTCGACGAGGTCCTGGCTTCCTAAGAATTGAACCCCGGGGGCACCCAAGTGCCGCCGGGGCTTCTTTTTGCCCAAAAACAGGCCGCGGGGATTCCTCCCGAGGTGTTCAGGCGCCGGCGCCCTGCAGGGACGTAGGCTAGTCCGCATGAGCGAAACACGCACCCGCCTGGTCACCGCGGTGATCCTGGTGGCAGCAGGTTCGGGGCAAAGGCTGGGTTACGGCATGCCCAAGGCGGCGGTACCCCTGGGCGGCGAGCCCATCCTGATGCATGCCCTGCGCGGCATTGTCGCATCCGGAGCGGGCAGCCAGGTGTGCGTTGCGCTGCCCCCGGGAGACGACGCCCTCCGCCGCCTGTGCGAGGACTTCCGGCAGGAACTGGCCGACGGCGGCCCCCTTCTTTCCATTGTCGACGGCGGCAGCACCCGTGCGGATTCCGTCCGGGCCGGCATGGCAGCCCTGATGGACGGCATAGAAGCGGTGCTGGTGCACGACGCCGCGCGCGCCCTCACCCCCGAGTCCGTCTTCCACCGCGTGACGGACGCCTTGGCCGCGGGGGCCGCGGCAGTCATACCTGCCGTAGCGGTAGTGGACACTGTCAAGACGGTAGCGGCCACTACTGGCCCGGACAGCGAACTGGCCCCGGAGGTTGTCACCGGGACCGCGCCCCGCGAGGAACTCCGCGCGGTGCAGACGCCGCAGGGCTTCCAACTCAACACCCTGCTGAAGGCCCACGAAGCCGCGCGGGCCCTTGGCCCGAAAGAGTCCGACGCCGTCACCGATGACGCAATGCTCGTCGAAATGCTCGGCATCCCCGTCCACGTGGTCCGGGGGTCCACGCAGTCCCTAAAAATCACCACGCCCTTGGACCTGATCCTCGCCGAGGGGCTCCTTGAGGGTCCCCTGGGCGCACGCTGGGTGGAAGGCTAGGGATGGGACCTGCGGACATGGTCATCCCCCGAACCGGAATCGGGCTGGACGTCCACGCCTACGCCACGGAGGACCAGCCCCGCCCGCTGTGGCTGGGTGGACTCCTCTGGCCGGGTGAACGTGGCCTGGCCGGGCACTCCGACGGCGATCCGGTGGCCCATGCCGCCGCCGATGCGCTGTTTTCCGCCGCCGGGATAGGAGATTTGGGCACGCACTTCGGTACGGACCGGCCGGAATTTGCCGGCGCCTCCGGCGTCGCATTGCTGGCCGAGGCTGCGCGGATCGTCCGGGCTGCCGGGTTTGAGATTGGAAACGTTGCTGTCCAGTTCGTCGCCAACCGGCCCAAGTTCGGCCCGCGGCGGGAGGAATCCCAACAAGTCCTCAGTGATGCCGCGGACGCGCCCGTCAGCGTCACTGCCACCACCAGCGACCACCTCGGGTTCACCGGCCGTGGTGAAGGCATCTCCGCGGTGGCCACCGCACTGGTCTACCCGAGGCCGCACCTTCCCATCAGCTAATCTGGAGCGGTGACCCTGCGCTTCTATGACACTGCCTCCGCCGAAGTCCGGAACTTCGTGCCTATCGTCGAGGGCAAAGCCAGCCTCTACTACTGCGGGGCCACCGTGCAGGGCATGCCCCACGTTGGCCATATCCGCTCGGCCATTGCGTTTGACCAGCTCACCCGTTGGCTGGCCTACCGCGGGTTCCGGGTCACGGTGGTAAGGAACGTCACGGACATCGACGACAAGATCCTGGCCAGGTCCGAGGCCTCCTTCGCGCCGGGGTTCACCCCGGAACCCGGGGAAGTGCCCGAGGAAGAGTGGTGGGCGCTTGCTTACCGCTACGAGCAGGAATTCCTCAAGGCCTACGACACGCTTGGCGTTTCCCGGCCAACGTACGAGCCCCGCGCCACCGGCCACATCCCCGAAATGCACGCCCTCATCCAGCAGCTGATCGACCGCGGGCACGCCTATCCTGCCCCCGACGACTCCGGTGACGTCTACTTTGACGTGCGTTCCTGGAGCAAGTACGGCGCACTGACCCGGCAGAACATCGATGACATGCAGGCAGCCCCGGACGTCGAACCCCAGTTCAGCAACAGGAAGAAGGACCCGCGCGACTTCGCCCTGTGGAAGGGGTCCAAAGAAGGAGAGCCGACGACGGCGAGCTGGGCTTCCCCGTGGGGTGCGGGCCGCCCGGGCTGGCACCTGGAATGCTCCGCCATGGTCACCAAGTACCTCGGCTCCGAATTCGATATCCACGGCGGCGGCCTGGACCTCCGGTTCCCGCACCACGAAAACGAGCTCGCCCAGTCGCAGGCGGCCGGCCACGCGTTCGCCAACTTCTGGATGCACAACGGCATGGTCACCTACGAGGGCGAAAAAATGTCCAAGTCCATTGGCAACACCATCAGTCCTGCCGAGATGCTGGAACTGGCGTCCCCCAGGGTGGTCCGCTACTACCTTGGCCAGGCCCACTACCGCTCGGTGCTGGACTACCGTCCCACGTCCCTCCAGGAGGCCGCCGCCGCCGTCGAACGCATTGATGGTTTCATTGCCAAGGCGACCGCCCGGTTCGGTACCGGCTCCGGCACAGCTGCCGGCCACCAGAGCTCCTCCGCGGAAACCTTGCGCACCTTCACCGAAGCCATGGACGACGACCTGAACGTCCCGCGTGCGCTGGCCGCCCTGCATGAGACGGTCCGGACCGGCAACACTGCCCTTGCCGAAGGCGATGACCCCGCGGCCCGTCTCGCGTTGAACACGGTGGCAGTCATGACCGACGTCCTCGGGCTGAATGCCGTGGCAGGTGCCGATGCCGGCAACACCAAGGACAAGGCCGCCCTGGACGTCCTGGTGCAGGCCCAGCTGGAAGCCCGTGCTGCGGCAAGGGCGGAGAAGAACTGGGCGGCCTCGGATGCCATCCGAGACACCCTCTCCGCTGCCGGCATCCTGGTGGAGGACGGCCCGGACGGGGCAACCTGGAGCCTGAAGCGCGACTGACCGGCGCGTTTCCCGAAGCGGCCGTCCCCCTTAGCAGCCGATTTTTCTTCGATCAGTAGACTGGTAGGCAGACTCAGTCAACACAATCAAGGGTGGAACACAATGGCCAACAATGGTCGCCGATCGGTTAAAGCGAAGAAGGGCCCAACCATCGGGACCGGTGGCCATGGCCGCAAGGCCCTGGAAGGCAAGGGCCCCACGCCCAAGGCGGAGGACCGCCCGTACCACAAGGCGCACAAGGCCAAGCAGCTCTCCGAGCGGTCCGCGGCCAAGCGCAATCCGGGTGCCCGCAGCGCCGGAGCGGCCAAATCCGGCCCCAAGGGCCGTGCCACCGAAGAAGTCGTTACCGGGCGCAACTCGGTGGTCGAGGCGCTCCGCGCCGGCATTCCTGCCAAGGCACTGCATGTGGCCATTCGCATCGAAATGGACGACCGCGTCA
Organism: Pseudarthrobacter oxydans; assembly: GCF_034258515.1. Classification (NCBI taxonomy): domain Bacteria; kingdom Bacillati; phylum Actinomycetota; class Actinomycetes; order Micrococcales; family Micrococcaceae; genus Pseudarthrobacter; species Pseudarthrobacter oxydans. The sequence goes on from NZ_CP139438.1 coordinate 804,105, forward strand.
AGGAGTCCCTGAAGCTTGCCGCCGAGCGGGGCATTCCGCTGCTCGAAACCGGAAAGCCTGAACTGGACCGGATGACCGACGACGCCGTCCACCAGGGGCTGGTGCTGCAGATCCCGCCGTACGACTACCAGGACGCGTACGAACTGGCAGAGGAGACGGTTGGGAAATGGAAGAAGGGCCACGTCCCCAACGCCCCGCTCTTCGTTGCCTTGGACGGCATTACCGATCCCCGCAACCTTGGCGCCATCATCCGCTCGGTCTCCGCTTTCAGCGGCCACGGCGTCATTGTGCCGGAACGCCGCTCGGTAGGCGTTACCGCCTCGGCCTGGAAGACCAGCGCCGGAGCCGCTGTCCGCGTGCCCGTGGCGCGGGCCTCAAACCTCAACAACGCCCTGAAGCAGTTCAAGTCCATGGGAATCTTCGTCCTGGGCCTGGACGGCGACGGCGACGTCTCCTTGCCGGACCTCACCCTCGCAACCGAACCGGTGTGCATCGTGGTGGGTTCGGAAGGAAAGGGACTCAGCCGCCTGGTCCGCGAGAACTGCGACCAGATCGTCTCCATCCCCATCGATTCCGCAATGGAGTCACTCAACGCCTCCATGGCCGTGGGCATCTCCCTGTATGAGGTCTCCCGGCAGCGCGCCGCAAAGTAGGCGCCGGGTCATGGTCATGCCGCTTTTCGACACTGCTTCCACCATGGACGCCTCCACGGCGGTTCCGCTCGGTGTCAGTGTTCCGCGCGCCGACGTGGACGGGACAGGCAGCCACCACGCAGGGCGGGCCAACGTGGCGTGCTATGCGCCGGGCGTATCCAGCCTGGAGATCGTCTACGCCGCCCCGGGCGGGGAGTGGCGGACCCAGGCACTGCCCAACGTCACCCACGGCGTCCACCACGGCATCGTCGAGGACCTTCCGTACGGATCCCGCTATGGTTTCCGGCCTGCGTCCGGCGAGCAGTCCCTGCCCTTTGCCGCGCCCACCAGCGAAATTGAGGACGACGCCGGCCAGCCGCTGCTGCTCGATCCCTACGGGCGCGCCGTGGACCAGCAGGCCGGCTTCCTGGCCAGCGTGCGGATGGCAGGCGACTACGACTGGGGAACCGACGAGCGGCTGCGGCTGCCGTGGCGCAACACGATCATCTATGAAGCCCACGTCCGGGGACAAAGCATGCTCCACCCCGACGTCCCCGAAGAACTCCGCGGAACCTACGCCGGCATGGCCCACCCTGCCATCATCGAGCACCTCACAAGCCTGGGCGTCACCTCGGTGCAGCTGCTGCCCGTGCACTTCCACCTGGACGAGCCGCACCTGCAGGACCTGGGGATGACTAATTACTGGGGTTACAACACAGCGGCTTTCTTCGCCCTGCACCCCGGCTACGCAACGCGTGCCGCCCAGAAGGCCGGGCCGCAGGCTGTCCAGGACGAGTTCAAGTCAATGGTTAAACGCTTCCACGCCGCCGGGCTGGAAGTCATTTTGGACGTCGTCTACAACCACACGGCCGAGGGCGGCCCCGACGGCCAGACCCTGAGCTTCCGCGGACTGGGCGAGCAGGCGTACTACCGCACTGACGGGCACGGGAGATACGTGGACACCACGGGCTGCGGAAACAGCCTGAACTTCGGTGAGTCCCGCGTGGTCCAGATGGTCCTGGACTCCCTCCGGTACTGGGTGGATGAGTTCCACATTGACGGCTTCCGCTTTGACCTCGCCGTCACCCTCTGCCGGAACGCGGCCAACGAGTTTGACCCGCGGCACCCGTTCCTGGTTGCCGTCGCCGCCGATCCCGTCCTGTCCGACGTGAAGCTGATTGCCGAACCCTGGGACGTGGGCCACGGCGGCTGGCAGACCGGGCGTTTTCCTGTCGGCTGGGTCGACTGGAACGACCATTTCCGGGACGCGGTCCGTTCCTTCTGGCTCACTGACCGCGCCGCCCTGGATGCTGGCGGGCACGGCGGGCCCATGGCCAAACTCGCGGACTCGCTGTCCGGTTCCGCCGCCCTCTTCCAGCCTTCCGGACGTTCCCGCCTGGCGTCAGTCAACTTCATCACCTCCCACGACGGCTTCACCCTCAATGACCTGGTCTCCTTTGACCGCAAGCACAACGAGGCCAATGGCGAGGAGAACAGGGACGGGCACGGGGATAACCGGAGCTACAACCACGGCGTGGAAGGTCCCACCGAGGACGGCGCGATCCTCGCCAAGCGTGCCCAGGCCCGCCGCAACTTGATGGCGTCCATGCTGGTTTCCCTGGGCGTTCCCATGATCACCGCCGGCGACGAACTGGCGCGGACCCAGCAGGGAAACAACAATGCCTACTGCCAGGACAACCCGCTCGCATGGCTGGACTGGACCCTTACTCCCGAGTCCCACGAAATGCTCCGCAGCACCAAGCGCTTCATCCGCCTGCGCAAGGAGTTCCTCGCGGCCCAGCCCCACGACTTCCCTGTCCGGGACGAGCAGTCCTACCTGTACTGGTTCGACCAGAACGGCCACCCGATGTCCATGGAGCGCTGGAACGATCCCCACAACCGCGTCCTGCAACTCCTCCTGGGCTCGGACAACGGCGGCTTTGCGGGGTTGATGGTGGTGAACGGCAGCGCTTCGGACCTGCAGGTCACGCTGCCGCGCGTTCCGGCCGGGACCACAGCCCCGCGGATGTTCGAGCTCCGGCTGACTACCTCGCCACTGCATGAGGCACGCCAGGGCGGGCAGGTTGCCTCGGGGGAGAAGGACCTTGTGGAGGCCTATTCCATCAGCATCTACCGCAGCTAGGCACCCGGGATTTCCAGAATGCGCAACCGTTCCGTCCTGCCCCTGTTGCTGGCGGGCCTGATGGTGCTTGCTTTCCTGGCCTTCGGCGGCACGGGCTTCCTCGGCCAGCTGACGGAAACTACGACGCCGGAGGGCACCTCCAGTGCCATGCCTGCGCCCGGCGCCGGGCCCGGGACCAGCGCCCCTGGACAGGATAACCCTTCGGGGCTGCCGGAGGTTCGTGAGTCCGCGCTCCCGGTGGAGGGCCGCAGGGTTCTCGAACTCATCCGCGCGGGCGGACCGTACCGCTACAGCCAGGACGGCCAGGCCTTCGGTAACTTCGAGCGCCTCCTGCCACGGCGGGACAGGGGCTATTACCGCGAGTACACAGTGCCAACGCCCGGGGAATCGGACAGGGGAGCGCGCCGCATCGTGGCCGGCGCCGACGGCGAGAAGTACTACACGGACGATCACTACGAGTCATTCAGATACATAGCGGAAGGCAGCTGAGCAAAGCCATGAAGATCTACTCCGGCGACACCTGGACCCTTGAGGAGCTGCAGGAGCAGGTGGCCGACGCCGGACGCCGCAGCCTGGTGGTTCCCGCAGCCGACAGCAAGAAGGCTGTCCTGGAAACCTTCGGCGAGGTCCTTAACTTTCCCGAGCACTACGGCGTCAACCTCGACGCGCTCAACGATTCACTGCATGACTTCGCGGACAGCATCACGGATAACGGCAACGCTCCGGTCACGGTCCTGTGGCAGGTGGCTGCCCCCTTCCGCAGTGACAGGGCATTCGGGATCATCTGCGAGATCCTCCAGGACGCCGAGCGCTATGCGGGCAAGGACCTGGCGGTCACCGCCGTCCTGCTTTAGGTGCGTTCTTCGTGGCCCGTGTAGGTCGCAAGGAGATCCAGGGCCCTGCCGCCGTCGTCCTCTGCAGCCAGTCCCTTGCGCATGCTGTCCGCCTTCTCCCTGCCGGCCGGGAACGGCGGCAGGAGGGGGATTTCAGGATCTGTCAGTACCTCGATCACCACTGGCCGGTCTGCCGCGAACGCCTGCTCCCAGGCATCGCCAAGAAGCCCAGGATCCTCCACCCGGATGCCTTTCAAACCCAATAGGTCCGCGTAGCCCGCGAACGGAAAGTCCGGCAGTTCCTGGCTTGCGGCGAACCGCGGCTCGCCCTCGGACTCCCGCTGCTCCCACGTCACCTCGGTGAGTTCCCTGTTGTTGAACACGCAGACCACGAACCGCGGATCGACCCACTGGCGCCAACGGTGGGCGACAGTCACCAGTTCGGCGATGCCGATCATCTGCATGGCGCCGTCACCGGCCAGGGCCACAACCGGCCGGTCCGGCTGCGCCAGTTTCGCGGCAATGCCGTAGGGGAGGGAACACCCCATGCTGGCCAAGGTTCCGGAAAGGTGCGCCGGGACGCCCGGCGGAAGGACCAGTTGCCGGGCATACCAGTAAACGCAACTGCCGACGTCGATGCTCACCAAAGCGTTCCCGGGCAGCCGGCCGTTCAGTTCCCGGACCACCCGCTCGGGATTCACGGGGCTCGCCGGGACGGCAGCCCTTTCCACGGCCAATGCCCGCCACCGGGAGACTTCCCGCTCCACGTCGGTCCGCCATTGCCCGGGGGCGCGCGGTTGCAGCCTTTCCCCCAGTGCCTGCAGCGCCACAGCGGCGTCGCCCGCCAAACCCACCTCAACCGGGTAGCGGTTGCCGATTTTCCGTTCGTCGATGTCGATCTGGACAGCCCGGGCCGCGCCGGGCGGAGGATAGAACTCCGTCCAGGGATCATTGGAGCCCACAATCAGCAGCGCATCGCAGTTGCCCAGCAGGTGCGCGCTGGCGGTGGTTCCCAGGTGTCCCATGGTGCCCGCCGCAAACGGCAGGGTCTCATCCATGTAGGGCTTGCCAAGCAGGCTTGTGGCGATTCCGGCGCCAAGCTTTTCGGCCACCGCCAGCACCTCCCCGGCGGCGTGCCGCGCCCCCTGGCCCACGAGCAGCGCGACCCGTTCCGAGGAGTTCAGGAGCGCTGCCGCAGCCTCCAGATCCTGATCCCGGGGCGTCCTGGTCGCTGTGCTCCACGAGGGCGCGGTGACCACAATGCCGTGTTCCTGTTCCAGCTCGGGCGCCGGTGCCGACTGGATGTCATGCGGGACGATGACCACGCAGGGCGAGGAGGTGGCCCTGGCGGTGCGGAAGGCCCGGTCCAGGACCATGGGGACCTGCTCCGGTGCGCTGACCTGCTGGACGAACTGGGCGGCCACGTCCTTGAACAGGACCGTAAGCTCGATCTCCTGCATATAGGCGGACCCCAGCACCGTGCGGCTTTGTTGCCCTACGATCGCCACTACCGGAACGCCGTCGAGCTTGGCGTCGTAGAGCCCGTTCAGCAGGTGGACGGCGCCGGGGCCCTGGGTGGAGGTGACCACCCCCACCCCGCCGGTGTACTTGGCGTGGCCCACCGCCATGAAGGCAGCCGTCTCCTCATGACGGGCCTGGACGAACTCGACCCGGCCTTCGGCGCGGCGCAGTGCGCCCATGAAACCGTTGATCCCGTCGCCGCTGTAGCCGAAGACGCGGTCCACCCCCCAAATGCTGAGGCGTTCCACGATCACGTCGGATACAGTGCGTTCGGCCATGGGTTCCTCTCGGAGGGTTCGGGGCAGGTGCCTTAGGCGTTGACGATCAGTCCCAGCTCGGCCTTCGAAGCGAGGGCGTCATGCCGCGGCAGGACCCGGACGGTGTACCCGAACGGTCCCGACCGGTCGATCACCAGCGAGCCGCTGAACAGGTGGCGCCCGCTGCCGAGGTCTTCCTGTACCTTCAGTTCCATCACGGTGATGTCGGTGAGGGTGTCGCTTTCCTCGGCCCTTCCATAGGCCACTTCCACGGATACGTCCTCCGGGGTGAGGCTGTGCAGCGCCACGTAGGCGTTGACCTGGAGCGTGTCGCCGATCTGGGGATCCTCGGAGACGCCCACGGAGTCCACGTGCTCCACGTGCACCAGCGGCCATGCCGAACGTACCTTTGCGGTCCAGGCCGCCAGGGTGCGGGCCTGAGAGTAGGAGTTGGCAGAGGCGTTCCGCCCCGCCTCCGCGGCCGGGCGGTAGAGGATGTTCACGTAGTCGCGGAGCATGCGTTCGGCGGAGACGGCCGGACCCAGGTGCGAGAGCGTGTGCTTGATCATGGAGACCCAGTGCGTGGGCACCTTCTCGGCCCCCGACGTCGAAGGGCCTGCTGCGCCTGCGCCGGCCGATACCGTGCTGCCGTAGAAGCGCGGGGCCACCTGGGTTTCAAGCAGCTCGTACAAAGCTGCTGCCTCGATGTCGTCGCGTTCCTCCGGCGATGCGCCGTTGTTGGCGGTGGGAATCGCCCAGCCGTTTTCGCCGTCGTACATTTCATCCCACCAGCCGTCCAGCACGGAGAGGTTCAGCGACCCGTTGAGCGCGGCTTTCATGCCCGATGTTCCGCAGGCCTCCAGCGGCCGGAGCGGGTTGTTGAGCCAGACGTCGCAGCCGGGGAACAGCGTCCGGGCCATCGCGATGTCGTAGTTGGGCAGGAAGGCGATGCGGTGGCGCACTTCGGGGTCGTCGGTGAACCTGACCAGGTCCTGGATCATCTTCTTGCCGGCGTCGTCAGCGGGGTGCGACTTGCCGGCAATGACCAGCTGGATGGGATGCTCCTTGTGCAGGAGCAGTGCCTTCAGGCGCTCAGGCTCGCGCAGCATCAGGGTGAGCCGCTTGTAGGTGGGAACGCGGCGGGCAAAACCGATGGTCAGGATGTCCGGGTCCAGGACATTGTCCGTCCAGCCCAGCTCCGCATCAGCGGCCCCGCGCTTCTTCCAGGAAGCCCGCAGGCGGCGGCGGACGTCCTCCACCAGGGCCGCCCGCATCTCGCGCCGCAGCGCCCAGACATCTGCGTCGCTGACGTTGTAGGCGAGGTCCCACCGGCCGTTGGCTTCGGCTTCGCTGCCGAACTGGTCACGGGCGAGCTGCGAAATGCGGCTGTCCACCCACGTGGGCACGTGCACGCCGTTCGTCACGGACGTGATGGGCACCTCGGAGTGGTCGAAGCCCGGCCACAGGGCGGAGAACATCCCGCGGGAAACTTCCCCGTGCAGCTTTGCGACGCCGTTGGCGCGCTGCGCGAGGCGCAGGCCCATGATGGCCATGTTGAACACGGACGGGTTCCCGTCAGCGTAGTTCTCGCGGCCGAGTTCCAGGATCCTGTCCGTGGGAACGGCGGGTGCCAGGCCGGCCTGGAAGAAGTGGTGGATCTGGGCGATCTCGAACCTGTCGATGCCTGCCGGGACGGGGGTGTGCGTCGTGAAAACAGTGGACGCCCTGCCGGCTGCAAGGGCCTCGTCAAACGTCAGCGCCTGCTCTCCGGCCATGAGTTCCTGGATGCGTTCGATGCCAAGGAAACCGGCGTGGCCCTCATTGGTGTGGAACACCTCAGGGGCCGTAGTGCCGGTGAGCTGCTGGAAGGCGCGCAGGGCCTTGACCCCGCCCATGCCCAGCAGCAGCTCCTGCTGCAGGCGGTGGTCTCCGCCGCCGCCGTAGAGGCGGTCGGTGATGCTGCGGGCGGCGTCGTCATTGCCGGGGACGTTGGAGTCCAGGAGGAGCAGGGGGACGCGTCCGACGTCGGCCCGCCAGATGTGTGCCAGCAGGCGCCGGCCGTTGGGCAGGGGGAGCGAGATCTGCAGGGGGCGTCCGATGCCGTCCGGCGAAGGCTCGCGAAGCAGCGTGAGCGGCAGCCCGTCCGGGTCCAGGACCGGGTACGTCTCCTGTTGCCAGGCATCCCTGGACAGCGACTGCTTGAAGTAGCCGGCCTGGTACAGCAGGCCGACACCGATCAGCGGCACTCCAAGGTCCGAGGCCGCCTTCAGGTGGTCGCCGGCCAGGATTCCCAGGCCGCCTGAATACTGGGGGAGCACCTCGGTGATGCCGAATTCGGGCGAGAAATAGGCAATCGATGCAGGGGCATCCGGGCCGAGGCCCTGGTACCAGCGCGGCTCCTCGAGGTACCGGTCAAGGTCCTCCTCAGCGGCCCGCACGCGTTCCACCACCGCGCGGTTCGCGGCAAGCTGCTGGAATTCTTCGCGGCTAACCATCCCCAGGAAACCCACCGGGTCCTGGCCGCTTTCCTCCCAAAGGCGGGGATTCAGCCCCGCGAAAAGTTCCCGCGTAGGGCGGTGCCAGGACCAGCGCAGGTTGCTCGCCAGGCGGGCCAGCGGCCGGATGGGTTCGGGGAGGACGGTACGGACGGTAAATCTGCGGATTGCCTTCACCTGCGTCACACTAACCGACAACATGGGCGGCCGGAACCAGCGCCGGGTTTCTTTTGGGTAAATGACGGGGGACGCGCAGAAACTGGTGCGCAGGCTTAGCAATCTTGCTCTTTTCTCGCTAACGTCGAGCCTGTGACGACTAACTCAGGAACCAGCGCCGTATCAATGAAAATGTCGACCGGCTCCATCACTGATGGGCTGCGGTTCGGACGATTCCCGATCACCGCCGTGCAGCCCGTTGTGGAGGATGGAAAATTTCCGGCCAAGGCCTTGCCCGGCGAGGGAATCGTGGTGGGCGCCACCGCTTTCCGCGAAGGGCATGACCAACTCGGCGTCAGTGCCGTGCTCTTCGACCCCGAAGGCAATGAGCGCCAGAGGGTCAGGCTCGCGCCGCCGCGCGGGGAACGCGGCATGGGAACGGACCGCTGGGAAGGCGTGCTCACGCCGTCGGAAGAGGGGAACTGGTCCTTTGCCATCGAGGCCTGGCACGACCGCTACGGCACGTGGCACCACAACGCCGAGGTGAAGGTGGCCGCCGAAATCGACGTGGAGCTGATGCTGGCCGAAGGATCCGCGCTGCTCGGTGAAGCATCCGAAGACGACTCCCGCAGCGACTGGGACAGGGGCGTTCTCCGTGCGGCAGCCGACAGGCTCGCCGACACGTCGCTGAGCACGGAGGAGCGCCTCGGGGCCGGCTTCGGCCACGACGTGGCCGGCGTTGTGGCGCACCAGCCCATCCGCGAACTGGTGACCGTCTCCGAAAAGTTCCCGCTGAACGTTGAACGCGACCGTGCCGGACGGGGCGCCTGGTACGAGTTCTTTCCCCGCTCCGAAGGGGCCGTCAAGGATCACACCACAGGCACCTGGACCTCCGGAAACTTCCGCACCGCCGCCAGGCGGCTTGATGCCGTCGCCGCCATGGGCTTCGATGTTATCTACATGCCGCCCATCCACCCCATCGGCGTGCAGCACCGCAAGGGCCCCAACAACACCTTGATCGCCGGCCCGAACGATCCCGGCTCGCCCTGGGCAATCGGCGCGGCCGAAGGCGGCCACGATGCCATCCATCCGGACCTCGGCACCTTCGAGGACTTCGACGCCTTCGTGGCGCGGGCAAACGAACTGGGCCTGGAAGTTGCCCTGGACCTCGCGCTCCAGGCGGCTCCGGACCATCCCTGGGTACAGTCGCATCCGGAGTGGTTCACCACCCGCGTGGACGGCAGCATTGCCTATGCCGAGAATCCGCCGAAGAAGTACCAGGACATTTATCCGCTCAATTTCGATAATGATCCCGAGGGGCTTTCAAACGAAATTCTGCGGATTGTGCTGCTGTGGGTGAGCCACGGCGTAAAGATTTTCCGCGTGGATAACCCGCACACCAAGCCGGTGTGGTTCTGGGAATGGCTTATTGCGCAGGTAAACAAAGAGGTTTCCGGCGTGGTGTTCCTGGCCGAGGCGTTCACGCGCCCAGCCATGATGCATGCGCTTGGCCGCGCGGGGTTCCAGCAGTCCTACACGTACTTCACCTGGCGGAACACCAAGAAGGAGATCGAGTCTTACTTCACCGAGGTGAGCCACGAGTCAGCGGCCTTCTTCCGCCCCAACTTCTTCGTCAACACCCCGGACATCCTCACTGAATACCTGCAGTTCGGCGGGCCGGCGGCGTTCAGGATCAGGGCCGCCCTGGCAGCGACGGCCAGTCCGTTGTGGGGCGTCTACGCGGGCTACGAGCTGTTCGAGCATGTGGCCAGGCCCGGCGCGGAGGAGTACATCGACAACGAAAAGTTCGAGTACAAGGAACGCGACTGGGACGCCGCGGCGCAATCCGGACGGACCCTCGCCCCGTACATCACCAGGCTCAACGAGATCAGGCATGCCCACCCCGCGCTGCAGGACCTGCAGAACCTGACCGTCCACCACAGCACGGACGACGCCACGGTGGTCTACTCCAAGCACAAGACCCTTCCTGACGGGTCCAAGGACACCCTGATCGTGGTGGTCAATGTGGATCCGCACGGGACCAGGGAATCCACGGTCTCGCTGGACCTGGCGGCCCTTGAACTCGACGCCCGGGACCTGACGCATAACGGCGGCTTCCACGTGGATGACCTCATCTCCGGTGAAAGCTGGGAGTGGGGCGAGTACAACTACGTCCGCCTCGACCCGCACGTGGAGCCCGCGCACATCCTGCGCGTGAGGAGAATGCATCAGTGAATTTCAATCCGCAAAGTTCCGGCCAGCATTTCACTCCCAAGAGCACGTTCGAGCTAAATGCCCCGGGCCTTCAGCATGATCCGCTGTGGTACCGGAAGGCCGTGTTCTACGAAGTACTGGTCAGGGCTTTTGCGGATGCCAACGGTGACGGTTCGGGCGACTTCTCCGGCCTCATTGACAGGCTTGACTACCTGCAGTGGCTGGGCGTGGACTGTCTCTGGCTGCCACCGTTCTTCCAGTCACCGCTGCGCGACGGCGGCTATGACATCTCCGACTACAACTCGGTCCTGGACGAGTTTGGAACAATCAGTGACTTCAAGCGGCTGGTTGCCGAGGCCCACGCCAGGGGCGTCCGGGTCATCATCGACCTGCCCCTGAACCACACGTCGGACCAGCACCCGTGGTTCCAGGAGTCACGCAAGGACCCGGATGGCCCCTACGGGGACTTCTACGTCTGGAGCGACACTGACGAGAAGTACCAGGACGCGCGCATCATCTTCGTTGATACGGAGGAATCCAACTGGACCTTCGATCCCATCCGCCGCCAGTTCTTCTGGCATCGGTTCTTCAGCCACCAGCCCGACCTGAACTTCGAAAACCCGAAGGTCATCGAGGCATTGTTCGATGTGGTCCGGTTCTGGCTGGACCAGGGAATCGACGGTTTCCGGGCCGATGCCATCCCCTACCTGTACGAAGAGGAGGGGACCAACTGCGAGAACCTTCCGGCCACCCACGAGTTCCTCCGCAAGCTCCGCACCATGGTGGACGAAAGCTATCCCGGGCGGGTCATCATCGCCGAGGCCAACCAGCCGCCGAATGAAGTGGTGGAATACTTCGGGACGGAAGAAGAGCCCGAATGCCACATGGCCTTCCACTTCCCGATCATGCCGCGGCTGTACTACGCGCTCCGGGACCAGAAGGCCGCCCCGATCATCGAGACCATGCATGACACCCCCGAAATACCGGACGGGGCACAGTGGGGCACCTTCCTGCGGAACCATGACGAACTGACCCTGGAAATGGTCACCGCGGATGAGCGGGCGGCCATGCTGGGCTGGTACGCGCCGGACCCCCGCATGCGTGCCAATATCGGCATCCGACGCAGGCTCGCGCCCCTCCTGGACAACTCCCGCGCTGAGATCGAGTTGATCAACGCCCTGCTGCTTTCGCTGCCCGGAAGCCCGTTCCTGTACTACGGGGACGAGATCGGCATGGGCGACAACATCTGGCTTGAAGACCGCGATGCCGTGCGTACCCCCATGCAGTGGAACCCGGACCGGAATGCCGGCTTCTCCAACGCGGATCCGGGCAAGCTCTACCTGCCGCCCATCCAGTCCCTGGTGTACAACTACAGCATGGCCAATGTGGAGGCTGAGGCGGCCCATTCCGGTTCGCTGCTGCGCTGGACCCGTCAGATCCTCAGCGTACGCAAGAACCACCCCGCCTTCGGCCTCGGCGGGTTCAAGCACGTCGATGCCGACCACGACGCCGTACTGGCCTACCTCCGCGAACTTCCGGACGGCAACTCGGCGGGCGCCGTCGCGGAGACCATCCTGTGCACCTTCAACCTCTCGCAGCATCCGGTCGCGGCCCAGTTGAAGATCCCGCAGTTCGCCGGACGGGGGTTGCGCGATGTCTTCGGCGGCCAGCCGTTCCCCGGCATCAACGAGGACGGAAACCTGACCCTGACCCTTGGCAGCCACGACTTCTTCTGGTTGCGGATCCGGTCCGCTGCATCCAACCCGTCGTCTCCGTACACGCAGGCAATTCCGATCCTCTCGATTGAGAACTGAGATATGAACCAGCCAATCCTCACCCCCGCCCTCACTGCCCTCCTCCAGGAATGGCTGCCACGGCAGCGCTGGTTCCCGGTCAAGACACCCGACTTCGAGATGTCCCAGGCCGGCAGCCTGGGGCTTGAGGATCCCTCGGGCCACGCCGGGCTGGCCGTCTTCCTCCTGAGCGTCACCACGAAGACGCCCGACGGCGGCAGGCGGACGGCCGTTGTCCAGGTTCCCTTGAGTTTCCGGCAGGCGCCGGCTGCCGGAATGGAACGTGCCCTTGTGGGGCAGGCCGCCGGCATGGATCCATCCCGGACCTGGGTCTATGACGCCGTCCACGATCCCGACTTCGTGGGCAGCTTGCTGGAGCTCATCCGGAACAGGGAAAAGGCGCCGAACGGAGCCGCGGCCGGCTTCCGGGTCGAGGGGGAGCGGCGGCTGCCCACCAGCCGCGGCGTTGTGAAGGTGCTGTCAGGTGAGCAATCCAACAGTTCAGTCATTGTGGACGACGGCGAGTCTGCCGCCATCCTGAAGGTGTTCCGGGTGCTGTCCGACGGCACCAATCCGGAAGTTGAAGTGGGTGCTGCCCTGACGGCTGCCGGCACGTTGGAAGTTCCCGCCACCCTTGGCTGGGTGCGCGGCGAATGGCTGGCCCAGGCGGCAAACGGAGCGGCAGCCAACGGCGCGGGCCCGCGGTATGTCCAGGGCGAACTGGCTGTGGCGCACGAGTTCCTGGCGGGCGGCCGGGACGCATGGCTGCTGGCCGTTGACGCCGCCCGGTCCGGCACTGACTTCACGGCAGAAGCCCGCGCGCTCGGTGCGGCCACCGCCACCGTCCACCAGCGGCTGGCCGAAGCGCTGGGCCAGTCAGCGGAGCGCCAGCCGGGCCAGGTCATCGCTCCCGCAGTAGCCCAGCGCGTCCGCCAGGCATGGGCGGAAGCCGGAAGCGCCGTCGGCCCTTACGACGACGCCCTGACCGCACTGCTCGACCAGTTGGACCACGCACCGGCCGGCCCGCTGCAGCGCATCCACGGGGACCTCCACCTGGGCCAGATCCTTCAGGTCCCGGGGCACGCGGGAAGCCCTGCGCGGTGGGCCATCCTCGATTTTGAAGGCGAACCGCTGCGGCCCGTCGCAGAACGCAACGTCCCGGACGTTCCCCTGAGGGACGTCGTCGGAATGCTGCGGTCTTTCGATTACGCGGCCGGAGCAGCCCAGCGCGAACAGGAAGGGGCGCAGGTCCCGGCCAACTGGGTTGACGACTGCGCGGAGGCCTTCCTGGCAGGGTACGCGGCGGTGACGCCCGGGACCGTGGACAGGGAGTCGCCCCTCTTTGTGGCATTGTGGCTGGACAAGGCACTGTACGAAGTAGTTTATGAATTGCGTAACAGGCCCGACTGGTTGGCGATCCCCGTGAACGCCTCCCGGCGGCTCCTGGGCGGTAACGGCGCCGGCGATCACGCCGGCGCAGCATCGGAAGGTAACGAAATGACAGGCTCAGCACGAACTGACCGGCCGGGAGCGCCGCTCCATGTGGACGAGGGCACCCTGGGCAAGATTGCGAACGGTGAACACCACGCACCCCACTCTGTCCTGGGCGCGCACCTTGACGATTACGGCCACGTGACTATCCGTACGGTGAAGCACCTCGCGGAAGCAGTGACCGTGATTACGCCGACGGGCGAAGTGCCGATGGAACATGAAGCCCATGGCGTTTGGGTGGCAGTCCTTGAACCGCTGCAGCACGGGCACGTCCCCGACTACAGGCTGTCGGTCACCTACCCGGGTGCCGAACCGGTCACCATGGACGAGCCCTACCGCTACCTGCCCACCGTGGGCGAAGTGGACCTGCACCTTATCGGTGAGGGCCGGCACGAAAAGCTCTGGGAGGTGCTCGGCGCCCACGTCCAGCACTACAAGTCCGCCATGGGGGACGTAGACGGTGTTTCGTTTGCCGTCTGGGCACCCAACGCGCAGGCGGTCCGCGTCAAGGGTGACTTCAACGCCTGGGACGGCCGCGAGAACTCCCTCCGTTCGCTGGGCTCCTCGGGGGTATGGGAACTCTTTGTGCCGGGCGTTTTGGCAGGGGCGTGCTACAAATTCGAAATCAGGACCAAGGCCGGCCACTGGGTGGAGAAGGCAGACCCCCTGGCTTTCGGTACCGAAGTGCCCCCGCTGACCGCTTCCCGGGTGGTTGAGCCTTCGTACGCCTTCAAGGACGACGAATGGATGGAGGCGCGCGCCCAGCGGGATCCCCACAACTCGGCGATGAGCGTCTACGAGGTGCACCTCGGTTCCTGGCGCCTGGGCCTCAGCTACCGGGAGCTCGCCAAGGAACTGGTTGACTACGTCAAGTGGCTCGGATTCACGCATGTGGAGTTCATGCCCGTGGCAGAGCACCCCTTCGGCGGGTCCTGGGGCTACCAGGTCACCTCCTACTTCGCCCCCACCTCCCGTTTCGGCCACCCGGATGAGTTCCGCTACCTGGTGGACACCCTCCACCAGGCGGGGATCGGCGTGCTGCTGGACTGGGTCCCGGCCCACTTCCCCAAGGACGCCTGGGCGCTTGCGCAGTTCGACGGCGAGCCCCTGTACGAGCACGCAGACCCGAACCTGGGCGAGCACCCTGACTGGGGCACCCTGATCTTCGACTTCGGCCGAACCGAAGTCCGGAACTTCCTGGTGGCCAACGCCCTGTACTGGCTGGACGAATTCCACATTGACGGCCTGCGCGTGGACGCCGTGGCTTCCATGCTCTACCTCGACTACTCGCGGCAGGACGGGCAGTGGCAGCCCAACAGGTTCGGCGGCAGGGAAAACCTGGAAGCGATTTCCTTCCTCCAGGAAGTCAACGCCACGGTGTACAAGACGCACCCCGGCGCTGTGATGATCGCCGAAGAGTCCACCGCGTTTCCGGGCGTCACCGCTCCCACCAGCCATGGCGGCCTCGGCTTCGGCCTGAAGTGGAACATGGGATGGATGCACGATTCGCTCAAGTACATTTCCGAGGAGCCGATCAACCGCAAATGGCACCACGGCACCGTCACGTTTTCCATGGTCTACGCCTTTACGGAAAACTTCCTGCTTCCCATCAGCCATGATGAGGTAGTCCACGGCAAGGGCTCCATGCTCCGCAAAATGCCTGGCGACCGCTGGCAGCAGCTCGCAAACCTGCGCGCTTTCCTCGCCTACCAGTGGGCGCACCCCGGCAAGCAGCTGATCTTCATGGGCACCGAGTTTGGCCAGGAAGCGGAATGGTCCGAACAGCATGGGCTCGACTGGTGGCTTGCCGACATCCCAGCACACAACGGCGTGCAACTGCTCACCAAGGACCTCAACGAGCTCTACAGTTCCACGCCGGCGCTGTACACCAGGGACAACGAGCCCGGGGGCTTCCAGTGGATCAACGGGGGAGACGCGGACCGGAACGTCCTGTCCTTCATCCGTTGGGACAAGGAGAACAACCCGCTGGTTTGCGCCATCAACTTCTCCGGATCGCCGCACGTCGGCTACACCCTGGGGGTTCCGGAGGCCGGTGCATGGACCGAAGTGCTGAACACGGACGCCACCACTTACGGCGGATCCGGTGTCCTCAATTCCGGTGCGCTGAAGGCAACGGACCAGGGACAGGACGGGCAGCCGGCAACGCTGAGCGTCACCCTCCCGCCGCTGGGGGCCGCCTACTTCAAGCCGGGAGCTCCGGCGGCCGGCTAGCAGCCGGTCCCCGATGAGCGGGGAAGGCCCGGAATCCGCGTGGTTCCGGGCCTTTTCCTGTCTCCAGTACGGGGCGCGGAAGGCCCTCTGCGGCCCGGTTGGCGATCTGGAAAAAGTGGTGGTAGAGTTTATTTCCGCGCTGCTCCACGGAGTCAGACGGAAAAACCGACACTCAAGCTTTTGGCTGAAGAGAGTCGCGGACGCCGGTTTGACAAGTGAGAAGCCAGCGGGTAAGTTTGAAAAGTTGCTCCGGAGCGATCCACGGTGGTTTTTTGCTGGTGGTGGTGCCGGGTGTGTCTGTTGTTTGAGAACTCAATAGTGTGCCAAGTTTGTTGATACCAATTGTTTTAGTGATTGGTTGAATTGACCGGGTCATCCGCCCCTGTGGGTGGTCTGGTTTTTACAGCTGGTTTCAAATTTTGTGCAGCCTTTTTGTCCCGTTTTCCCGGGGCTGGGGGTTGTGTCTGTTTTACTTCAACGGAGAGTTTGATCCTGGCTCAGGATGAACGCTGGCGGCGTGCTTAACACATGCAAGTCGAACGATGAACCTCACTTGTGGGGGGATTAGTGGCGAACGGGTGAGTAACACGTGAGTAACCTGCCCTTAACTCTGGGATAAGCCTGGGAAACTGGGTCTAATACCGGATATGACTCCTCATCGCATGGTGGGGGGTGGAAAGCTTTTTGTGGTTTTGGATGGACTCGCGGCCTATCAGCTTGTTGGTGAGGTAATGGCTTACCAAGGCGACGACGGGTAGCCGGCCTGAGAGGGTGACCGGCCACACTGGGACTGAGACACGGCCCAGACTCCTACGGGAGGCAGCAGTGGGGAATATTGCACAATGGGCGCAAGCCTGATGCAGCGACGCCGCGTGAGGGATGACGGCCTTCGGGTTGTAAACCTCTTTCAGTAGGGAAGAAGCGAAAGTGACGGTACCTGCAGAAGAAGCGCCGGCTAACTACGTGCCAGCAGCCGCGGTAATACGTAGGGCGCAAGCGTTATCCGGAATTATTGGGCGTAAAGAGCTCGTAGGCGGTTTGTCGCGTCTGCCGTGAAAGTCCGGGGCTCAACTCCGGATCTGCGGTGGGTACGGGCAGACTAGAGTGATGTAGGGGAGACTGGAATTCCTGGTGTAGCGGTGAAATGCGCAGATATCAGGAGGAACACCGATGGCGAAGGCAGGTCTCTGGGCATTAACTGACGCTGAGGAGCGAAAGCATGGGGAGCGAACAGGATTAGATACCCTGGTAGTCCATGCCGTAAACGTTGGGCACTAGGTGTGGGGGACATTCCACGTTTTCCGCGCCGTAGCTAACGCATTAAGTGCCCCGCCTGGGGAGTACGGCCGCAAGGCTAAAACTCAAAGGAATTGACGGGGGCCCGCACAAGCGGCGGAGCATGCGGATTAATTCGATGCAACGCGAAGAACCTTACCAAGGCTTGACATGAACCGGTAATACCTGGAGACAGGTGCCCCGCTTGCGGTCGGTTTACAGGTGGTGCATGGTTGTCGTCAGCTCGTGTCGTGAGATGTTGGGTTAAGTCCCGCAACGAGCGCAACCCTCGTTCTATGTTGCCAGCACGTGATGGTGGGGACTCATAGGAGACTGCCGGGGTCAACTCGGAGGAAGGTGGGGACGACGTCAAATCATCATGCCCCTTATGTCTTGGGCTTCACGCATGCTACAATGGCCGGTACAAAGGGTTGCGATACTGTGAGGTGGAGCTAATCCCAAAAAGCCGGTCTCAGTTCGGATTGGGGTCTGCAACTCGACCCCATGAAGTCGGAGTCGCTAGTAATCGCAGATCAGCAACGCTGCGGTGAATACGTTCCCGGGCCTTGTACACACCGCCCGTCAAGTCACGAAAGTTGGTAACACCCGAAGCCGGTGGCCTAACCCCTTGTGGGAGGGAGCTGTCGAAGGTGGGACTGGCGATTGGGACTAAGTCGTAACAAGGTAGCCGTACCGGAAGGTGCGGCTGGATCACCTCCTTTCTAAGGAGCACCTACAGATTGTTCGTGCCGTGTATGCGGTGCGGGGGTTTGTCAGGAGTACAGCCCGTTGCGCAGACGCAAGTTCTGCGGCGGGTGCTCAAGGGTGGAATATCAACGAATAGCGGCTGCCGGTTCTTTCCGGTGCTTAGTACGGTTCCTCTTTGCGGGGGTTCCTGGAAGGGTGCTGGTGGGTGCGGGTGGTTTCGTGTTTGGCACACTGTTGGGTCCTGAGGCAACAGGGCCGTGGTTCCGTCGCGTTTTGCGGGGCGGGGGTTGCGGGTTTGTTTGTTTCTGGTTTCCTGGCTGCACCGATCATGCATGTTGTGTGTGTGGGGTGTGTGGTTTGGGGTTGTTGTTTGAGAACTACATAGTGGACGCGAGCATCTTTTATAAGAAGCAATTTCCAAGAATATGAACCTGGATCTGTTGTGCTGTCTTTCGGGATGGTGCAGTGGTTTTCGTGGTTCTCTCGAAAATTAGCGTTTTTGATCTTTTGTGGTCAAGTTTTTAAGAGCACACGGTGGATGCCTTGGCATTAGGAGCCGAAGAAGGACGTAGGAATCTGCGATAAGCCTGGGGGAGTCGATAACCGGACTGTGATCCCAGGGTGTCCGAATGGGGAAACCCCGCCGAGCGCGCGAGTGACTCGGTGACCCGCATCTGAACACATAGGGTGCGTGGAGGGAACGCGGGGAAGTGAAACATCTCAGTACCCGCAGGAAGAGAAAACAATAGTGATTCCGTTAGTAGTGGCGAGCGAACGCGGATCAGGCTAAACCGTTCCATGTGTGATAGCCGGCGGGCGTTGCATGGTCGGGGTTGTGGGACTTTCCATACCAGTTCTGCCGGGCTGGTGGGGTGTGATGTGCAGGCATAGGTGAACGGTCTTGAAAGGCCGGCCAGAGAGGGTGTTAGCCCCGTAACCGTAATGTTGTGTACCGCCTGTGAGAGTATCCCAAGTAGTACGGGGCCCGAGAAATCCCGTGCGAATCTGTCAGGACCACCTGATAAGCCTAAATACTCCCTAATGACCGATAGCGGACCAGTACCGTGAGGGAAAGGTGAAAAGTACCCCGGGAGGGGAGTGAAACAGTACCTGAAACCGTGTGCTTACAATCCGTCGGAGCCAGTCTGATTCTGGTGACGGCGTGCCTTTTGAAGAATGAGCCTGCGAGTTAGTGTTACGTCGCGAGGTTAACCCGTGTGGGGCAGCCGTAGCGAAAGCGAGTCTGAATAGGGCGTTGCAGTGGCGTGATCTAGACCCGAAGCGAAGTGATCTACCCATGGCCAGGTTGAAGCGACGGTAAGACGTCGTGGAGGACCGAACCCACTTCAGTTGAAAATGGAGGGGATGAGCTGTGGGTAGGGGTGAAAGGCCAATCAAACTTCGTGATAGCTGGTTCTCCCCGAAATGCATTTAGGTGCAGCGTTGCGTGTTTCTTGCTGGAGGTAGAGCTACTGGATGGCTAATGGGCCCTACAAGGTTACTGACGTCAGCCAAACTCCGAATGCCGGTAAGTGAGAGCGCAGCAGTGAGACTGTGGGGGATAAGCTTCATAGTCGAGAGGGAAACAGCCCAGACCACCAACTAAGGCCCCTAAGCGTGTGCTAAGTGGGAAAGGATGTGGAGTTGCGAAGACAACCAGGAGGTTGGCTTAGAAGCAGCCATCCTTAAAAGAGTGCGTAATAGCTCACTGGTCAAGTGATTCCGCGCCGACAATGTAGCGGGGCTCAAGTACACCGCCGAAGTTGTGGCATTCAAATATTAGCTAAGCCCTTGTGGTTCAGGCGTTTGGATGGGTAGGGGAGCGTCGTGTGGGCGGTGAAGTCGCGGTGTAAACCAGCGGTGGAGCCTACACGAGTGAGAATGCAGGCATGAGTAGCGAAAGACGGGTGAGAAACCCGTCCGCCGAATGATCAAGGGTTCCAGGGTCAAGCTAATCTGCCCTGGGTAAGTCGGGACCTAAGGCGAGGCCGACAGGCGTAGTCGATGGACAACGGGTTGATATTCCCGTACCGGCGAAAAACCGCCCATGCTGAACAGGGGATACTAACTGCCCGAGACCTGCCTGACACCCCTTGTGGGTGAAGGGTTTTGGTGGAGCGCAGGACCTGATCCTGGGAGGCAAGCGTATTAACAGGTGTGACGCAGGAAGGTAGCCGAGCCGGGCGATGGTTGTCCCGGTCTAAGGATGTAGGGCGAACGGTAGGCAAATCCGCTGTTCATGATGCCTGAGATCTGATGGGACCCCCGTTTGGGGGGATTCGGTGATCCTATGCTGCCGAGAAAAGCATCGACGCGAGGTTTTAGCCGCCCGTACCCCAAACCGACACAGGTGATCAGGTAGAGAATACTAAGGCGATCGAGAGAATTATGGTTAAGGAACTCGGCAAAATGCCCCCGTAACTTCGGGAGAAGGGGGGCCCCAACCTTGAACACCACTTGCTGGTGGGAGGGGATCGGGGCCGCAGAGACCAGGGGGAAGCGACTGTTTACTAAAAACACAGGTCCGTGCGAAGTCGCAAGACGATGTATACGGACTGACTCCTGCCCGGTGCTGGAAGGTTAAGAGGACCGGTTAGCCGCAAGGCGAAGCTGAGAATTTAAGCCCCAGTAAACGGCGGTGGTAACTATAACCATCCTAAGGTAGCGAAATTCCTTGTCGGGTAAGTTCCGACCTGCACGAATGGAGTAACGACTTCCCCGCTGTCTCAACCATAAACTCGGCGAAATTGCAGTACGAGTAAAGATGCTCGTTACGCGCAGCAGGACGGAAAGACCCCGAGACCTTTACTATAGTTTGGTATTGGTGTTCGGAGTGGCTTGTGTAGGATAGGTGGGAGACGTTGAAGCCCGGACGCCAGTTCGGGTGGAGTCATCGTTGAAATACCACTCTGGTCACTTTGGACATCTAACTTCGGCCCGTAATCCGGGTCAGGGACAGTGCCTGATGGGTAGTTTAACTGGGGCGGTTGCCTCCTAAAAAGTAACGGAGGCGCCCAAAGGTTCCCTCAGCCTGGTTGGCAATCAGGTGTCGAGTGTAAGTGCACAAGGGAGCTTGACTGTGAGAGAGACATCTCGAGCAGGGACGAAAGTCGGGACTAGTGATCCGGCGGTACATTGTGGAATGGCCGTCGCTCAACGGATAAAAGGTACCTCGGGGATAACAGGCTGATCTTGCCCAAGAGTCCATATCGACGGCATGGTTTGGCACCTCGATGTCGGCTCGTCGCATCCTGGGGCTGGAGTAGGTCCCAAGGGTTGGGCTGTTCGCCCATTAAAGCGGTACGCGAGCTGGGTTTAGAACGTCGTGAGACAGTTCGGTCCCTATCCGCTGCGCGCGCAGGAAATTTGAGAAGGGCTGTCCTTAGTACGAGAGGACCGGGACGGACGAACCTCTGGTGTGTCAGTTGTACTGCCAAGTGCACCGCTGATTAGCTACGTTCGGATGGGATAACCGCTGAAAGCATCTAAGCGGGAAGCTCGCTTCAAGATGAGATTTCCATACACCTCGTGTGTGAGAGGCCCCCAGCCAGACCACTGGGTTGATAGGCCGGATGTGGAAGCGAGGACTAACGACTCGTGAAGCTGACCGGTACTAATAGGCCGATAACTTACACCACACACCACACCCGTGAAACCGGTTCAAAAGCGGTTCCACACCAGGGTTGGTAAAAAGATAACAAGACTGCTTGCGTCCACTATGTGGTTCCCGAACAACAAACCATTTGTTGCAGGGAACACCAACTGAATAACAACACCACCCTGCCCTCACACGGGCAGGAAAGCATGTTGTAACCACAACACTTCCCACCCCCCGGGACACCCGGGCGGACGGGTAACAAGGTTACGGCGGTCATAGCGTGGGGGAAACGCCCGGTCCCATTCCGAACCCGGAAGCTAAGACCCACAGCGCCGATGGTACTGCACCCGGGAGGGTGTGGGAGAGTAGGTCACCGCCGGACATACATTCAAGCAGGGCCCTGACAACAACGTCAGGGCCCTGCTGCATTTAACCCCCGGGTTACAACCACCAGCTCGCCGGCTACCCGCAGCCAAGGGCCGCGGCGTGGGAGGCCACGCAGACGGTAAAGTTGGGCACCATGGACAGCCTCTTCAGCCACGCGCAGGAACCCACCGGGAACGACGACGAATCGGCCCCCGAGGCACTGGGCCCCGTGGTGAACACGGTGATAGTTCCGGGAAGCGTTGGCCATGCCTTCGCGGGCTTTACGGACCACACGCACCTGTGGTGGCCCCTGGAATCGCACGGCGTCTACGGTGCAGGCTCCTACGTGGAATTCGAGGAGAACCTCATCCTGGAGACAGCCGACGACGGCCGGACCACCATTTGGGGAACCCTTGATGACTGGCAGCCGCCATTGTCATTCCATGCCACGTGGCATCCCGGCACCACCGCGCTGTGGTCCACTGAACTCCTCGTCGCCTTCCGTGCCGTCGCGGACGGCACCGAGGTCCGGGTCTTCCATGAGGGGTGGGAAGGTGCCGAAGATCCAGCCGCCACCAGGGCGAAGTATGCCAGCGACTGGCCGGGGATCCTTGCGCGGTACGCTCGTTTCATGGGTGCTGCAGGCACCCCGGGCGCATAGGGTCAGGCCCCCGTCCCAGCCCGGCCTAGACTGGGGGAACACGCGCTACGAGGGACGGAGGCTTCGTGGGAAGCATAGTGGACGAGCTGGAAGCCATCCTTGCGCCCGGGCAGATAGAGGTGGGCGAGGCCGCGCTCCGCAGGTACGCCGTGGACCAGGCCCCCATCATCGACTTTCAGCTGCCGTTGGCCGTGGTCTTCCCGGAATCCGTGGCAGACGTCCAGGCCGTCGTCCGCGCCTGCGCAGGCAGCAGTGTTGCCCTCGTGGCCCGCGGCGCGGGGACGGGAGTCTCCGGCGGGGCCCATGCCACGGAGAACTGCATCATTCTTTCCTTGGAGCGCATGGACCGCATCCTCGCCCTCAGTCCGGATGACGAAACGGCAGCGGTGGAGCCCGGCGTGGTGAACGCAGCCCTCAATGAGGCTGCCGCCATGCATGGGCTGATGTACGCGCCGGATCCAGCCAGCTTCCGCAGCTCCACCATCGGCGGGAACGTTGCCACGAACGCCGGCGGGCTGCGGTGTGCGAAATACGGGGTCACCAGGGACTCGGTCCTCGCGCTCGACGTGGTGCTGGCTGATGGGTCGCTCATCCATACCGGCCACCAGACGTTCAAGGGCGTGGCCGGGTACGACCTCACCAGCCTGTTCGTGGGGTCCGAGGGCACGCTCGGCATCGTCGTCGGGGTCACGGTCCGCTTGAAGTACCTGCCGCAGGAGGTTCACACGGTCGCGGCGTTCTACCCGGACTTCCGGCAGGCTGCCGCGGGTGTCCTGGCCGTCGGCAAAGCACGGGTGCAGCCCGCCATCATGGAATTGCTGGATGGCGGTACGCTGGCCCAACTCGATGACATCCACGGCTCTGACCTCACCGCCCGGGGCCGGTCACTGCTCCTGATCCAGACAGACGGGTTCGGTGCAGCCGCGGAGGCCCAGGTAGTGCGGGACGTCCTCCGGGCCGGGGGCGCAGCTGTCACCACCGAGGCCAGCGCCGAGGCGGAGCGGTTGGTGGAGCTTCGCCGGCACAGCAGGGGAGTGGAGGTCGACGACGAATACCGCGTGGGCGAGGACGTCGCCGTGCCCCGTTCCCGGCTGGTGGATTACGTTGCCGCCCTGGAAGCGATGGCCGTGGACCACGCCGTACACCTCAAGGTGGTGGCCCATGCCGGCGACGGAAACCTGCACCCCACCTTCTGGATCGACCGCACGGGCAACAGTGTGGACGCCGGCGCCATGGAACGGCTGCAACGGGTCCTGGACGAGTCCATCACAGCCGCGCTCGAAATGGGCGGGACGATTACGGGCGAGCACGGAGTTGGCCAGTACAAATTGCGTTGGCTGGGCCAGGAGCAGGCGGAGCCGGTCCGGGAACTCCAGCGCAGGATCAAGGAACTGTTTGATCCTGCGGGCATCCTCAACCCCGGGAAGGCTATCTAGCGTTTGGCGTGCGGTTCAGTCGTCCGAGTCGGGGTACTCGTCGATTGACTCGTCTTCGCCGTAGCGCGACTCCTCGGTCTCCACTTCGAGGATCTTCAACAGCTCCGTATCCGGGTTCAGCATGATGGCGGCCTCGTCCCGGCGGTGCCGCAGGATTGAGTCGATGTAGGACTGCACGGCCTCCGCCAGCGGGATGTGCCGTTCCTGCTTTTCGGACATGTACCAGCGGTGTTCCAGGACTTCGTGCACCACTTCAGCGGGTTCGAGCTTGCCGGAAAGGTCCCGCGGAATGGACCTGACGATCGGCTCGAAGATCTGGCTGACCCAGAGGTGGGCGCTGTATTCCTCGTCCATGCCCGGGTTGTTGTCTGCGCGGAACGAATCCATGTCATTGAGGAGGCGGCGGGCCTGGTTCTCCTGGGCGTCGATGCCCGTAAGCCTCAGCAACCGCCGCTGGTGGTGCCCCGCGTCCACCACCTTGGGCTGCAGCTGGATGGTGGTGCCGTTCTGGGTGGTCTTGATGGCGTATTCCTCGACATCGAAGCCGAGTTCGTTGAGCCGGCGGATCCGGGCGCTGACCCGCCAGCGCTCACCCAGTTCGAAGGACTCCTTTTCAGTAAGCTCCTGCCACAGGCGGCGGTAGCTGTCCATGATCAGCTCGCTGGTGGCCACCGGGTCCACCTTTTCCTCGATCAGCCCGCCGTCGAGCAGGTCCATCAGCTCGCCCGCAATGTTCACCCGTGCGATCTCGAGGTCATATTCACGCTGGCCCGTGGACAGGTCCGGGTACAGCTCGCCGGTCTCCGCGTCCACCAGGTAGGCGGCAAACGCCCCGGCGTCGCGCCTGAACAGCGTATTGGAAAGGGACACGTCGCCCCAGTAGAAGCCGATGAGGTGGAGGCGCACCAGCAGCAGCGCCTGGGCGTCGATAAGGCGCGTCAGCGTGTCCTTGCGGAGCATTTGGGAGAACAGGGCGCGGTACGGCATGGAGAACTTCAGGTGCCGGGTGACCAGCACCGGGTTCAGCGGACGCCCGTCCAGGGTGGTGCGGCCGGTAATCACGGCCACCGGCTCCACGCAGGGGACATCCAGCCGGGCCAGCTTGCGGAGCATGTGGTACTCGTGCCGGGCCACGTGCTCCGACGTCTCCTTGATGGCGATGACGGAGCCGCCAAGATGGGCGAAGCGCACGATGTGGCGGGAGATGCCGCGCGGCAGTGCGGCCAGGTTCTCTGCGGGCCAGTCTTCCAGGGCAATGTGCCACGGCAGGTCCAGGAGCTCGGGGTCCGCGGCCGCCGCCGTGATGTTCAGCGAGCTGGAGACCGAGGCTGCCTTGCCGTCGTCAGCACTGGCGGCCACAAACCGCGGCAGCTTCCCGATCTGCCCGTAGTCGGTGGGTTCGTCGTGCCACTGGGCGCTGTATTCCTCGGTCATGGCTCAATTCTTCCGTACATCGGGCGGCCCGCTAAATTCTCCTGGGCCGCAGTTAAAGGCCGACGGCGGCCCGCACCATTGCGTAAAGGTGCGGGCCGCCGTCGGTTTGGCTTTTGCTGGGAATCAGTCGCCGAGGCGCAGGCCGGTCTTGGTGTCGAACAGGTGCACGTGGCCCGACTGCGGACGGACGTAGATGACCTCGCCCTTCATCGGGGGGCGGCGGCCGTCGACGCGTGCCACGATGTCGTGGTCCTTGCCGTCAAGCGTGGTGTGGCCGTAAACGTAGGCGTCGGCGCCGAGCTCTTCGACGACGTCGACCTCAACCTTCAGGCCTTCACCCTGCGGCGCGGTCTCAAGGTCTTCCGGCCGGCTTCCAAGGGTAACGGTGGAGCCGTGTGCTTCCTCGAGGACGTCGCGCGGCACGGGGTAAACGGTGCCGCCGAACTGCACGCCGCCGTCCACCACGGGGAGTTCCAGCAGGTTCATGGCGGGGGAACCGATGAAGCCGGCAACGAAGACGTTCTTGGGACGGTCGTACAGGTTGCGCGGCGTGTCAACCTGCTGCAGCAGGCCATCCTTCAGCACGGCAACGCGGTCGCCCATGGTCATGGCCTCGACCTGGTCGTGCGTCACGTAGACGGTGGTGACGCCGAGGCGGCGGGTCAGGGATGCGATCTGCGTACGGGTCTGCACGCGGAGCTTGGCGTCAAGGTTGGACAGCGGCTCATCCATGAGGAACACCTGGGGGTTACGCACGATGGCGCGGCCCATGGCGACGCGCTGGCGCTGGCCGCCGGAGAGTGCCTTCGGCTTGCGGTCCAGGTACTGCTCAAGGTCAAGGAGCTTGGCGGCTTCGCGGACGCGCTCGGCGCGCTCTTCCTTGGAAACACCTGCGATCTTCAGGGCGAAGCCCATGTTGTCAGCCACAGTCATGTGCGGGTACAGCGCGTAGTTCTGGAAAACCATCGCGATGTCGCGGTCCTTCGGGGGAACATCGGTGACGTCGCGGTCACCGATCAGGATCCGGCCGGCGTTGACGTCCTCAAGGCCTGCGAGCATGCGCAGGGAGGTGGACTTGCCGCAACCGGAGGGTCCAACGAGGACCAGGAATTCGCCATCGGCGATGTCGATGTTGAGCTTATCGACGGCGGGCTTATCTGTGCCCGGGTACAGACGCGTAGCGTTATCAAAAGTAACTGTAGCCACAGTTATCAATCCCTTCACCGGCAGGTACGTGCCGGACGATCCGTTGTGAATGGTTCATGTTTGTTCAGTTTTGTGCTGCTGACGCTCCCGGGTCGAGGCCGAGGAGCGCCGAGTGACGCCGCACGGTTCTTGTGCGCCACATCACATGCAAGAGTATGTCAGATGTTTCAACAATGGTTGCAAATGTTACGGTCATCACATGTGAGCTTGCGCATGCCCGGGCCGGGCTGCACTACCCCTGCGCGGCTGCGGGGTCCTCCTCTGCCACGGCGATGCTCCGCTCCTGGAGCAGCACCTCCAGCAGTTCGGCAATATGGACCGGAGCCTCAACGCGGTGTTCGGCCTGGGTGAAGTCAAGGCCCACCTTGACGCCTACGTCCCCCGGCTCCAGGCGCGCCAGGGCGTCTTCGTCCGTGGTGTCATCGCCGGCGAACAGGACACCGGTAGCTCCGGTGATCTGCCGCAGGAAGGTGACGCCCTCGCCTTTGGACGCGTTGACCACCGAGGTCTCAAGGACCCGCTTGCCGTCCTTGAGGAACACCCCCTTCCGGTCCTGCAGCAGGGAGCGGGCAGCAGCCACGGCGTCTTCGGCGACATCATCGGCGGCGAGGCGGGTATGGAGGACCACCCCTGCGGGCTTGTCCTCAAGCGTGGTGCCGGGAGCTTCCCTGACGATGTCCTCCAGGACGGTGCGCACCTCGGCCAGGAGGGCCTTTTGCCCTTCATCGAGCGTGAGCCCGGCGGATCCCGGACCCAGCCATGCCTCGGCGCCATGGCTGCCGATGAGGAGCGTGTCCACCGGAGGGGAGGCGACGGCGCGCAGGCTGGCGAGGGCGCGGCCGGAGATGAGTGCCGTCGTCGTCCGTGGAAGCACGGCGAGGCCGGCGAAGGCGGCCGCCGAGCGCGGCAGCGGCCGGGCGTCGTCGGCGCGGCCGACGATGGGCGCCATCGTGCCGTCGAAATCCATGGCCACGAGCAGGTGCTCGGTCCCGGCGATCCGCCGGATGGCTTCCCGGAGCTCGGGGGACAGCGAAAGCCGGTCCTTGGCGTGGCGGGCGTCATGAGTCATCGCGGACCACCTTTTCGTTGAGCGCGCGCAGGAAGTCGGCGGACCAGTGGTCCACGTCGTGCTCGAGGATCTGCTTGCGCATGGCCCGCATCCGCCGGGACGCGTCCCGCTGTTCCAGGTTCACGGCACGCATGATGGCGCCTTTGAGGCCGTCAATGTCATGCGGATTAATCAGCAGTGCCTGCTTGAGCTGGTCGGCTGCACCGGCGAACTCACTGAGGACCAGGGCACCGTCGTTGTTGGTGCGCGCCGTCACGTATTCCTTGGCCACAAGGTTCATGCCGTCCCGAAGAGCCGTCACCAGCATGACGTCGGCAGCAAGGTACAGCGCCACCATCTCCTCCACCGGATAGCTGTGGTGCAGGTAGCGTACGGCGGTGTTCTCGATGGTGTCGTACGTGCCGTTGATATGGCCCACCGTGCCCTCCACCTCCTCGCGCAGGAGGCGGTACTGCTCAACGCGCTCGCGGCTGGGGCTGGCCACCTGGATCAGGGTGGCGTCGCCAACGGAAAGCTTGCCGTCCGCCAGGAGCTCCTCAAAGGCCTTCAGCCGGTGCCGGATGCCCTTGGTGTAGTCCAGGCGGTCGACGCCGAGCAGGATCGTCTTGGGGTTCCCGAGGTCCTGCCGGATCTGGCGGGCCCGCTCAATGATGTCCGGGTTGGAGGCCAGTTCGGTGATCTGCCGGACGTCAATGGAGATGGGGAATGCCTGCGCCCGGGCAATGTGCGTAACGGCGCCGTCCTGGCCCTTCACATGGACCTGCTGCTGCTTAACGCTGGCGCCGAGGAAGCGGCGTGCGGAGCGCATGAAGTTTCCGGCATCGCTGGGCCGCTGGAAGCCCACCAGGTCGGCACCGAGGAGCCCGTCAATGATGGCCTGGCGCCACGGCAGCTGCGCAAAGATCTCCGGCGGCGGGAACGGGATGTGGTTGAAGAACCCGATCCGGAGGTCCGGCCGCGCTTCGCGCAGCAGGCGCGGCACCAGCTGGAGCTGGTAGTCCTGTACCCACACCGTGGCGCCGTGATCGGCGTGGCGCACGACGGCGTCGGCGAACCTCCTGTTGACCTTGCGGTAGGCGTCCCACCACGTACGGTGGAACTCCGGCGGGGCGATGACGTCGTGGTACAGCGGCCAGAGGGTGGCGTTCGAGAACCCCTCGTAATAGAGCTCCACTTCGTCGGTGCTGAGCTGGACGGGGACCAGGTCCATGCCGCCGTGGCTAAAGGGTTTGACTGTCTCGTCGGGGGCGCCGTGCCACCCTACCCACGCGCCGTCAGTCTTGGTCATCATGGGGGCCAGCGCAGTCACCAGCCCGCCGGGGGACCGGCGCCAGCCGGAGCCGTCATCCCCGCTTTCCCCGGGTGCGCAACGGTCCACCGGCAGCCTGTTCGACACCACCATGAAGTCGTACTTCGTGGCTCCGCCGTGGGCGGAGCCGGCGGTGCCGGACGTAGATGTTGCGGAAGGTTTTTCCTGGACGGGTGTTTGCATTGCGGCCCCCTGGGGTTGCTTGTGCCTCTCAGCCCACCCTAACGGGACGGAATCTTCCGTGCTATTCGTCCGTTGGTCAACCCGGCGGTTAGTTGAAAGCGCAAGCTCCCAGCTTTCTCCCCTAAAATGTAGGAGTTGCCACGAAGTGGTCCCCCCACGTCAACCGACCCAAGGAACACATGAGCCCCGCAAACGAAGTACGTAAGTCCAAGGCTGAGCGCACCGCGGAGGCGCGGGAAAAGGCGCGCCAGATCCGTGAAGCGCAGCTGAAGAAGGACAAGCGCAACAAGCTGCTCATCGGCTGGGGCATCGTGGCCGCCGTCGTCGCCATCCTGGCTGTCGTTGCGCTGGTGGTGACCACCAGCATCAGGCAGAACACCCCCATCGCCGACCAGGGTCCGGTGCCGGCCAACGCCAACGTCAACGGCGGCGTGACCCTGCTGGCCAACTCCGAAGTGAAGAAGACGGACCCGGCCACGGTGGACATGGCCAATCTTCCGGCCAAGCCTGAAACACAGCCCAACCCCG
Organism: Pseudarthrobacter oxydans; assembly: GCF_034258515.1. Classification (NCBI taxonomy): domain Bacteria; kingdom Bacillati; phylum Actinomycetota; class Actinomycetes; order Micrococcales; family Micrococcaceae; genus Pseudarthrobacter; species Pseudarthrobacter oxydans. The sequence goes on from NZ_CP139438.1 coordinate 833,645, forward strand.
TGGTGGCGCCGGGGGCCGAGGCCGAAGCGGGACAGCCGGTCAAGGTCATTGCATACATCGACTTCATCTGCCCCGTTTGCCTCCGGTTCGAGGAAACATACAACGAGGCCCTGACCAGCCTTCGCAATGAAGGCAAGATCACTATGGAGTACCGGCCGCTGGGCTTCCTGGACCGCCAGTCCAGCACCAACTACTCCTCACGTTCCGCGAACGCCGCCGCGTGCGTTGCAGACAAGGCCCCCGGGAAGTACGCGGATTACATCAATATCCTCTTCGACAACCAGCCCGCCGAGGGCGGAGCCGGCCTGTCTGATGACAAGTTGAAGTCCCTGGCCAGCGACGTTGGCGCAGACATCAACAGCTGCGTGGACGACAAGACTTTCCGTCCCTACGTCAAGTACTCCACCGACCTTGCCGCAAACTCCGGCATCTCGGGGACGCCCACCATCTTCATCGACGGCAAGAAGTGGGACGGCGCCTCGGACCTGAACGCCGAGATCCAGGCGGCCATCGACGCCAAGGCCTAAGAGCCCAACGGCACATCGGCGGCCCGTTCCGGATTCTTCCCGGAACGGGCCGCCGTCTTTAAGGCCGGTATGGGGCCTTGGCGCGGGCGTTTTTACCACCGGCGCCACTTGGGCTAACCTTATCTAGCGCCGTTCAGGCGCCAGCCCGCAGGGGCACGCCTCCTTAGCTCAGTTGGCCAGAGCACCGCTCTTGTAAAGCGGGGGTCGTCGGTTCGAATCCGACAGGGGGCTCCACTACCCTCTCCTCTCCGGACGGCTAAGCTGGTTCTATCCCGAACATCAGCCTGCTGATAAAAGGAGTGTGGGTGCCATGCCCAAGACCGGAAAGAACGGCCACGCCCGCAAGGATGAGCTGCCCTCGACCCTGCAGCGCTCCGGGCGGAAGGCCCAGGACACGTTCGCCAAAACCTACGATTCAGCCCTTGAGAGCTACGACAATGACGAGCAAAGGGCCGCCCGGGCAGCCTACGCCTCGCTCAAGCACAGCTACGAGAAGGTGGGCGACCACTGGGAGCCGAAGGAAAAACGCGGCCCCTCGGACAAACGGGCCGAAGGGGGCGTGCGGTCCTCCGAGCCCACCGCGGGCGGCGTGAACGCGAACGCCTCGAAGGAACATCTCTATAAGCTCGCGCAGGAGCTGCACATCGACGGCCGTTCGAAGATGGACAAGGACGAACTGGTCAAAGCCATCCAGAAGGCCAACGATGCGGCTACGCGGAAGGCCCGCGGCTCGTAATTTCCCTTCTGCCTGCCCTTGCCGTACAGCCCCTGCAGGGTGTCGAATCAGAGGACATGTTCAGCCCGGTTGGATGGCGAAGGCGCCAGGAGGTTCCCATGTCGGTCAGAGGCACCAAGGACTCAGCCAGGACAGCGGCCGGAAGGAACGGACCCGAGTCCCGACGTGCCGATGCCTCCGCCGGAATCGCAGCAGAGGAGCCCGCCAAAATCCGGAACGTGGCGCTTGTAGGCCATTCAGGTGCCGGGAAGACCATGCTGATCGAGGCGCTGCTCGCTGCCAACGGCATGATCACCCGCAAGGGATCCATTCCGGACGGGACCACCGTCAGCGATTCCGACCCCGCCGCGGTCCACCAGCAGCGCTCAGTGACCCTGTCGCTGGTGCCGCTGCTGGTTGACGGCATCAAAGTGAACCTCCTGGACACCCCGGGTTACCCGGATTTCATCGGCGAACTCCGTGCAGGACTCCGCGCCGCGGATGCCGCCCTGTTCGTGGTGTCCGCGGTCGACGGAATCGACGCCACCACCACCGCGCTGTGGGATGAATGCGAGCACATGCGCCTGCCCCGTGCCGTCGCCATCACCCGCATGGACCACCCGCGGGCAGATTACGACGGCGTCCTGGCCGCCTGCCGGAAGTCCTTCGGCGAGGGCGTCCTGCCGCTGTACGTTCCGGTCCGGACGGGCGCTGAGGTCACCGGCCTGCTCGGCCTGCTGTCCGGGACGGTCAGCGATTACTCATCCGGGGAGCTGTCCGCAACGATGCGCGAAGCGACCCCCGACGAACTTGCGGCCGTCGGTGCCGCCAGGGGGGACCTCATCGAGGGGATCATCGGCGAGAGCGAAGACGAAACCCTGATGGACCGCTACCTGGCAGGCGAGGACATCGAAACCGACGTCCTTGTCGCTGACCTGGAAACCGCCGTCGAGCGCGGGTCCTTTTTCCCCGTCCTGTCCACGTCGGCCGTCAGCGGACTGGGGACCGCGGAACTGGTGGAGGTCCTGGTCCGGGCCTTCCCGCCTCCGTCGGACGGCCGGGTGCCCGAGGTGACGGACCTGGCGGGCGCGCCCGCCGGGCCCTTGTCCTGCGATCCGGAGGGCCAGTTGGCGGCAGAGGTGGTCCGCACCTCCATCGACCCGTTCCTGGGCCGGATCTGCCTGGTCCGGGTTTTCTCCGGCACGCTCCGGGAGGATGCTCCGGTGCACGTTACCGGCCAGGGCCTGGCCGACCGCGGCCACCAGGACCACGACACGGACGAACGCGTTACGCACCTCTACTCCCCGCTCGGTGCCTCGCTGCGGCCTGTCCCGCACTGCGTGGCGGGGGACATTTGCGCGGTGGCGAAACTGGGAAGCGCCGAAACCGGAGACACCATCTCCGGCCGGGACCGGCCGCTGCTGCTGGCCACCTGGGAGATGCCCGAGCCGCTGCTGCCCGTGGCCGTGGAGGCTGATTCGCGCAGTGACGAAGACGCCCTGGCGCGCAGCCTGGGGAAGATCGCGGCCGGCGATCCCACCTTGCGGGTGGAACGGAACCAGGAAACGCATCAGCTCGTCCTTTGGTGCATGGGGGAGGCCCACGCCGAGGTGGTGCTGGACAGGTTGCGGGACCAGGGCGTGAAGCTGCATACGGTGGACGTGGTGACGCCCTTGCGTGAAACTTTCTCGGCCCCCGCCGCCGGCCATGGGCGGCACGTCAAGCAGTCCGGCGGCCACGGGCAATATGCTGTCTGCGATATTGACGTGGAACCCCTGCCACGCGGCGGGGGCTTCGAATTCGTGGACAGGACGGTGGGCGGCGTGATCCCGGGGACGTTCATCCCGTCCGTGGAGAAGGGCGTCCGTGCCCAGATGGAAAAGGGGGTCAGCGCGGGCTTCCCGGTGGTGGACCTGCGGGTGACGCTCACGGGAGGCAAAGCGCACAGCGTGGATTCCTCCGATGCCGCATTCCAGGCCGCCGGGGCGCTGGCCCTGCGCGAGGCGGCGGCAGCAGGGCGGATCCAACTCCTGGAGCCGGTGTCATCGGTGGTCATCACTGTGACGGACGAGCACGTGGGGTCCGTGATGAGTGACTTGTCCGCCAGGCGCGGCAGGCTCACCGGAACCACCTCCTCCGGTGACGGCCTGACCGAAATCAGCGCTGAAGTCCCGGACCAGGAACTGCTGCGCTATGCCGTCGATTTGCGGGCCCTCACCGCGGGATCCGGGCGCTTCCGCCGCCGGTACCTGCGGCATGATCCGGTACCCGCCAGCTTCAGCACCCCGTAGCCGCACCTGCCATGAACGACGCAGCCAGGAAGATCCAGCGCGTCTACCTGACGCTGACCCTGGGAAACACCCTGGCGGCCTCGTTCATCTGGGGCATCAACACGCTCTTCCTGCTGGATGCGGGCCTAAGCAACCTGGAGACCTTTGCCGCGAATGCCTTCTTTACGGCCGGCATGGTGCTGTTCGAGGTGCCGACCGGAGTAGTGGCGGACAGTTGGGGCCGCCGGGTTTCCTTCCTGCTGGGCACACTCACGCTGGCCGGGTCCACCTTCCTGTACTACCTGCTGTGGCAGTTTTCAGCCCCGTTCTGGTGGTGGGCCGTGGTCTCGGTCCTGCTGGGCCTGGGCTTCACCTTCTTCTCCGGCGCAGTGGAGGCCTGGCTGGTGGACGCCCTGAGTTTCGCCGGTTACGAAGGCGGGCTGGAAACGGTGCTTGGCCGGGGGCAGATGGTCTCCGGCGTTGCCATGCTGGCGGGCTCCGTGGCCGGCGGGGTCATTGCCCAGGCCAGCAACCTCGGTGTTCCGTTCCTCGTTCGGGTGGGCGTGCTCACCGCCATGTTCGCCGTGGCCTTCCTGCTCATGCACGACGTCGGCTTCACGCCTGAACGTTCGGCCCATCCGCTGCAGGCCACCCGGGCAGTATTGCGGGCATCCGTGGACAACGGACTGAAGAACCCGCCCGTCCGCTTCATCATGCTGGCGGCCCCGTTCACCGAAGGGGTGGGCATCTACGTTTTCTATGCCCTGCAGCCCTACCTGCTTCAGCTTTTCGGAGACCCGCGGGCCTATGCCATAGCGGGCCTGGCGGCGGCCCTGGTGGCAGGAGCGGACGTCGTCGGCGGATGGATGGCGCCCCGGGTCCGGAAACTGGTCCGGCGGCGGACCAGCGTGCTGATAGCCACGAACGTGGCCAGTGCACTCATCCTGGTGGTGCTCATGTTCACCAGCGTCTTCTGGCTGGCGTTGGTGCTCCTGGCACTCTGGGCAATCGTGTCCTCGGCCGGCACGCCCGTCCGGCAGGCATATCTGAACGACATGATTGCCTCGAAGCAGCGTGCCACAGTGCTGAGCTTCGATTCCCTGCTGGGCTCGGCCGGGGGAGTGGTGGTGCAGCCGCTGCTCGGCCGGACCGCGGACCTCTACGGCTACCCGGCTTCACTGGCCGTGGGTGGGGCAGTGCAACTGATTGCGGCTCCCTTTATCCTGCTCAGCCGTCGGCAGCGCTCGCCGGCGGATGTTGCTACCGGAGTCGCGGCAGCGCCCTGAACAATGCCCGTAAGCCATGCCCGGGACAGCAGGGGGCGAAGTGCCGCGGGCGCCTAACGTACGTGAGGGACCCCCGGGTCCCGGACGTGATCCGGAACCGGTCAATATAGATGAATTTGTGAACGCTAACAAGAGTGTCCTCGCGGAAACTCCGAAAACCTTTGACCTCATTGACTTCTTCTTTGTTAGCGTTCACACTTGCTGCAGCACTTAGCTCGACCCTGACCCTACAAAACCGGTAATGAGGCCTCTGCCTCCCGGATGGAGGCAACCCCATGCCAGCTGCGTTGTTCACTTCCAGCTCCGACGTCCACCCCGACCACTGCGTGATCGGGGTGGACTACGGAACCCTGTCAGGCCGTGCCGTGGTGGTGCGGGTCCGCGACGGCAAGGAGCTCGGCAGCGCCGTCCATGAGTATCCCCATGCAGTGGTGACCGGCTCCCTGCCCAAAGACGTGGCGGGCGACGACGGAGCACGGCTTCCCGGGGAATGGGCGCTTCAGGTGCCCAACGACTACAGGGACGTCCTGCGCATAGCCGTTCCCGCCGCGGTGGCCGCCGCGGGGATCGACCCGGCCGCCGTCGTCGGTATTGCCACCGACTTCACCGCCTGCACCATGGTGCCCGTCAAGGCCGATGGCACGCCCCTGAACGAATTGCCGGGCTATGCCAACCGGCCGCATGCCTACGTGAAGCTCTGGCGCCACCACGCCGCCCAAGGGCAGGCCGACCGGATCAACCGGCTGGCCGCCGAACGGGGCGAAGAGTGGCTTCCGCGGTACGGGGGCCTGATCTCCTCCGAGTGGGAGTTCGCCAAAGGCCTGCAGCTGCTGGAAGAGGATTCGGAGGCCTACGCCGCCATGGACCACTGGGTGGAGGCGGCCGACTGGATCGTCTGGCAGCTGTGCGGCCGCTACGTCCGCAACGCCTGCACCGCCGGCTACAAGGGCATCTACCAGGACGGGCGGTATCCCTCGGCGGATTTCCTGGCCGCCCTGAACCCGGACTTCAAGGACTTTGTCAGTTCCAAGCTGGAGCACGCCATCGGGCGGCTGGGGGACGCCGCCGGCACCCTGACGGCGGAGGCGGCAGCCTGGACCGGGCTGCCGGAGGGCATCGCCGTGGCCGTGGGAAACGTTGACGCCCACGTCACGGTCCCTGCCGCCAAGGCAGTGGAAGCCGGCCAGCTGGTGGCCATCATGGGCACCTCCACCTGCCACGTCATGAACGGCAACGAACTGCGGGAAGTGCCGGGAATGTGCGGGGCAGTGGACGGCGGCATCGTGCCGGGCCTGTGGGGCTACGAGGCCGGGCAGTCCGGCGTGGGGGACATCTTCGGCTGGTTCACCAAGTACGGCGTCCCGCCCGAATACCACCAGGCTGCCAGGGACGGCGGGCTGGGGATCCATGAGTACCTCACCGAACTGGCGTCGCGGCAGGCCATCGGGGAGCACGGCCTGATCGCACTCGACTGGCACTCGGGCAACCGCTCGGTGCTGGTGGACCATGAGCTGTCCGGCATCGTGGTGGGCCAGACCCTCGCCACCAGGCCCGAGGACACCTACCGCGCCCTGCTGGAAGCCACGGCCTTCGGAACCCGCACCATCGTGGACGCCTTCCGCGACGCCGGGGTTCCGGTCAGGGAATTCATCGTGGCCGGCGGCCTGCTCAAGAACAGGCTCCTGATGCAGATCTACGCGGACGCCACCGGCCTTCAGCTGTCCACCATCGGCTCGGAGCAGGGTCCGGCCCTGGGATCCGCCATCCACGCCGCCGTCGCCGCCGGAGAATACGCTGACATCCGGGAAGCTGCCGCCGCCATGGGTTCCGAACCCGGTGAGGTCTACACGCCCATCCCGGAAAACGTGGCCGCTTACGAGGAACTCTTCCAGGAGTACAAGGCCCTGCACGACTACTTTGGCCGCGGCGGCAACGACGTGATGCACCGGCTCAAGGCCATCCAGCGCAAAGCTGCCCGGACCGCCCTGCCCGGTGCCGGCTCCGCCGCCGAAACGGCCGTGGAGGTGTCCGCATGAGTGCAGGGAATGGAACCGGAACCGGGATCCTGGAAACCATCGCCCGGGTCCGTGAAGAAGTGTGCGCGCTGCATGCCGAGCTGACCCGCTACGAACTGGTGGTGTGGACCGCGGGCAACGTTTCCGCCCGGGTGCCGGGCACCGACCTGATGGTCATCAAGCCCTCCGGGGTCGCCTACCAGGACCTGACCCCGGAGCAGATGATCGTGACCGACCTGCACGGCACGCCCGTCAGGGGCACCAACGTCGGTGGCGGCGGCACGGTGGACTGGGGCAACCCGCCGCTGTCTCCGTCGTCGGACACAGCAGCGCACGCCTACGTCTACCGGCACATGCCGGAGGTGGGCGGCGTGGTGCACACCCACTCCACCTACGCCACCGCCTGGGCTGCGAGGGGGGAGGCCATCCCGTGCGTGCTGACCATGATGGGCGATGAGTTCGGCGGCTCCATCCCGGTGGGCCCGTTCGCGCTGATCGGCGACGACTCGATCGGCCACGGGATCGTGGAGACGCTGAAGAACTCCAATTCACCGGCTGTCCTGATGCAGAACCACGGTCCCTTCACCATCGGCAAGGACGCCCGCTCCGCCGTGAAGGCCGCCGTGATGTGTGAGGAGGTGGCCCGCACCGTCCACATTTCCAGGCAGCTGGGCGAGCCCCTGCCCATCGACCAGGGCTCCATCGACTCCCTCTATGCCCGCTACCAGAACGTCTACGGCCAATAAAAAGCACAGGCCAGTAATCCAGCGCCGCCACATCACTTCCCAGGAGAATCCATGAGCACCGCAGCAAACACTTCCCTCGACGGCTACGAGGTCTGGTTCCTCACCGGCAGCCAGCACCTGTACGGGGAGGAAGTCCTCAAGCAGGTGGCCGCCCAGTCCCAGGAGATCGCCAACCAGCTCAACGCCAATTCCGCCGTCCCGGTCAGGATTGTCTGGAAGCCTGTCCTCACGGATTCGGACGCCATCCGGCGCACGGCCCTGGAAGCGAACTCGGATGATTCCGTGATCGGTGTAACCGCCTGGATGCACACGTTCAGCCCGGCCAAGATGTGGATCCAGGGCCTGGACCTGCTGCGCAAGCCGCTGCTGCACCTGCACACCCAGGCCAACCGGGACCTGCCGTGGGCGGACATCGACTTCGACTTCATGAACCTGAACCAGGCCGCGCATGGAGACCGCGAGTTCGGGTACATCCAGTCCCGCCTGGGCATCGCCCGGAAGACCGTCGTCGGGCACGTCTCCAACCCTGACGTGGCACGCCAGGTGGGTTCCTGGCAGCGGGCCGCCGCCGGATGGGCCGCAGTCCGCACCCTGAAGCTGACCCGCTTCGGCGACAACATGCGCAACGTCGCCGTCACCGAAGGCGACAAGACCGAGGCGGAGCTGCGCTTCGGCGTCGCCGTGAACACGTGGTCCGTCAACGAGCTCGCCGAGGCCGTGCACGGCGCGGCGGAGGCCGACGTCGACGCCTTGGTGGCGGAATATGAGGACCTTTACGACGTGGTGCCGGAGCTCCGCGCAGGCGCGGCCAGGCATGAATCGCTGCGGTACGGGGCCCGGATCGAACTCGGCCTGCGCAGCTTCCTGGAGGCCAACGGCTCCGCCGCGTTCACCACGTCCTTCGAGGACCTGGGCGCCCTGCGCCAACTTCCCGGCCTCGCGGTGCAGAGGCTCATGGCCGCCGGGTACGGCTTCGGCGCCGAAGGCGACTGGAAGACCGCCATCCTGGTCCGCGCCGCGAAGGTGATGGGCGCAGGCCTGCCCGGCGGTGCCTCGCTCATGGAGGACTACACCTACCACCTGGAACCCGGGTCCGAGAAGATCCTGGGCGCGCACATGCTGGAAGTCTGCCCTTCACTCACGGCATCGAAGCCGCGCCTGGAAATCCACCCGCTGGGCATCGGCGGCAAGGAAGACCCGGTCCGCCTGGTGTTCGACGCCGATGCCTCCCCGGGCGTCGTCGTCGCCCTGTCCGACATGCGGGACCGTTTCCGCCTGGTGGCAAACGCCGTCGACGTCGTTCCCCTGGAGCAGCCGCTGCCCAACCTGCCCGTGGCCCGCGCCCTGTGGGAGCCCAAGCCGGACTTCGCAACCTCCGCCGCGGCATGGCTCACCGCCGGCGCCGCCCACCATACCGTTCTCTCCACCCAGGTGGGCATGGCAGTGTTCGAGGACTTCGCCGAGATCGCCAAAACCGAACTGCTGACCATTGACGAAGGCACCTCCATCCGGCAGTTCAAGAAGGACCTCAACTGGAACGCCGCCTACTACAAGCTGGCCGGCGGGATCTGATCCCGTGGCACGGCTGAGCTCCCGGCCCCTGCCACGGACTAGAACGCCGTGACGCGCGGCAAGCCTCGCCGGCTGCCGAGGCTTGAGGACGTGGCGGAGCTGGCCGGGGTCTCGCACCAGACCGTGTCACGGGTGGTCAACAACCACCCCAACGTGAGCGCGGGGACGCGGGAAAGAGTGGAAGCGGTGATAGCCCGGCTTGGCTACCGCCGCAACACCGCAGCCCGGAGCCTGGTCACCCGGCGCTCGCAGACCATCGGGGTCCTGGGCAGCGAGCTCTCCCAGTACGGTCCTGCCAATACATTGCTGGGCGTGGAACGCGCTGCAAGGGACGCGGGATATTTCGTCAGCGTCGCCGCGTTGCGGGAGGTCAGCCGTGACGCGATCCTTGACGCCGTCAGGCACTTCCTGGACCAGTCGGTGGACGGCATCGTGGTGATCGTTCCGCACCTTGAGACGCTGGCGGCGCTGGCGGAACTTCCCATCGGAGTGCCGGTGGTGGCCGTGGGACCCGATGGGAACGACACGGTTGGCGGCGTCAGGGTGGACCAGCGCCGCGGGGCTGAACTGGCCGTGCGGCACCTTATCGGGCAGGGGCACGTCCGGATCGGGCACGTCGCGGGGCCGCAGGACTGGATCGATGCCGTGGCGCGCGCCGACGGCTGGCGGTCCACCCTTGCCTCTGCCGGACTCGATACGGACCTGATCATCGAAGGTGACTGGAGCGCCGGCAGCGGCTACGAAATCGGCCGGCGGATCGCGGCGACCCGCCGGGCAACTGCCCTCTTCGTGGGCAACGACCAGATGGCCTTGGGAGTCCTGCGCGCACTGACCGAGGCCGGCATCAAGGTGCCGCAGGACGTGTCCGTGGTGGGCTTCGACGACCAGCCCGAGGCCGGCTACTTCAGTCCGCCGCTGACGGTGGTCCGGCAGGACTTCGAGGAACTGGGCCGGCGGTGCATGCAGATGATGTTCACGGCGTTCGACGGCACGGAAGGACCCCGGACACTCGTGGTGGAGCCGGAACTCGTCCTGCGCAGCAGCACGGCGCCGCCCGCCTGAAAAGTCCGCCCGGAGACCGGGCCGGCAGCTGATTTAATCCGGGGGAGACCGCCGCGAAACGTGGCCACAACAATCGCTGCGTAGGTTTCATTGCATGACGGACACCCTGCTCATCCGGCTCCGCGACTGGCTGCTGGATACGTTCACCTACGAATCCGAGTCCAATGCCGCCGGCGCCATGGCCGACGCCAGCCGGTGGGGCTGGCTTCCGGCCTTGAGTGGAGTGTCCCTGGGCGCCGACCAGGCCCGGTCCGAGCATGCAGGAACAGCGGGTGGAAGCGGCGGAATGTCTGCTTAGCCACACTATTGCGCCAGTAGGGCGATAATGCCCTAAACTGCTGCACTGAGGTGCCTGAATGGCGCTGCGCAGCAACGAAAGTGAACAGGCTATGGCTACCGATTACGATGCTCCACGCAAGCAGGAAGAAGAGTCGCCCGCCGACTCTCTTGAGGCCCTCCAGGCGTCGCGGAGCGGCAACGCGCAGACAGCGGTTATCGATGTCGACGAGAACGACACTGCCGAGGGCATTGACCTGCCGGGTGCGGATCTTTCCAACGAGGAACTGACGGTCATTGTTGTTCCCGAGCAGTCCGATGAGTTCACCTGCTCGTCGTGCTTCCTGGTCCGCCACCGCTCGCAGGTTGCCCGGGAAAAAGACGGCCTGAAGTACTGCCGCGACTGCGAAGGCTGACCCTTCTTCCGGATTGCCCGGCGCCGGCCACCCCCTTCGGGTGACCGGCGCTTCTTGTCTCCTGCCGCCGTCGTTATCCCGGTAACGGCAAGGTGCCGGAACAATGCCGAAAGAACACGGAACGGGTTCCAAACGGGCCGGCGGGAAGCCATGTTTCGGCTCTCGCTATACAGGGGCGTGATGAAGGGCGCCGCGGGTTAACGGTTGCGTGGCGAAGCGGCAACAAACCTCGTTTCGCGCCGTAAACGCTCCTACTCTTGAGCTATCCATTCGCTCCACACATGGGTGGCTCCAAAATGAAAAAGTTCTACACCTGGCTGGCTGCCATCCTCCTGGCGGCCGGGCTGGGAATCGTGGTTCCGGGTCCCGCCTCCGCTTCCACCTCCTACTGCGGGCTCGTATGGGGGTCTTTGGCCAAGGCCGACCAAAGCATGAGCACCGCCACCGTCACCAATGTCCGGACCGGGCAGCACTACTGCTTCGACAGGATGGTGGTGGACCTCAACGGCGCCGTTGCGGGTTATACCGTGCGGTACGTTCCACAGATAGTCCAGGACGGGTCCGGCTTTGCCATCCCCGTCCGGGGGAACGCGCGCCTGCAGGTGACGGTGAACTCGCCCGCCTACGACGAGGACTACAACTCCACCTACAACCCGCCGAACCAGGCTGAGCTCTCAAACGTTGCCCGCTACCAGACTTTCCGCCAGGTGGTCCTTGCCGGCAGCTATGAGGGCTACACCAGCATCGGGCTGGGCGTACGGGCCCGCCTGCCGTTCCGGGTCTTCACCCTGGACGGGCCGGGCTCCGGGTCGCGCCTGGTGGTTGACGTGGCGCACTACTGGTGACAGTCAGGCAATCAGCACCGAAGGTGCCGTTCCCCCGGTTTCCAGGGGAACGGCACCTTCCTTCGCCGGCGGTGACGGCCTCCGGAAGCCTCCGGAAGCGTCCGCGCCTTACTCCGGGACCACCAGTGCGGGGGTATCCCGCTTAAGGGTCTCGCCGCGGAAGAAGCCGGGGCGGACCTTGGCCATGATGAGCATGACGACGGCACCGGACGCCAGGATGCCGACGCCCAGGACAAAGACCAGGCCCACCCCGAACACCTCCGAGCCGCTGCCGAACTCCGGCGCCCAGCTGTCCACGGCGGTCTGCAGGAACACTACGAACAGGCCCACGCCGCCCAGCACCGGGCATACCAGGCGGAGGAGGAAATGGCGCATGCTGTTGAACAGGCTGTGGCGGAAGTACCAGGCGCAGGCCAGGGCAGTGAGGCCGTAGTAGAAGCAGATCATCAGCCCGAGCGCCAGGATGGTGTCATTGAGGACATTCTCGCTGACCACGTGCATCACGGCGTAGAAGCCCGCGGACATGATGCCGGCGGCAACCGTGGCGAAGCCCGGCGTCGCAAACTTCCTGCTGACCCGGCTGAACGGCTCCGGAAGCGCGCCGTAGTACCCCATGGCCAGCAGGCTGCGGGACGGCGACATGAACGTGGACTGCAGGGACGCGGCGGAGCTGGACAGCACTGCCATGGACATAAGGATGGCGAACGGACCCATGATGGGAGAGGCCAGTGCCGTGAAGATGTTTTCGTGGATCTCGGTGTTGTTCAGGCCGTTGCCGGTATCACCTACGCCGGCGAACATCATGGTGGCGATGCTCACCGTCAGGTAGATCGCCAGGACGATCACGGCGGTCAGGGTTCCGGCCAGTCCTGCCGTCCTCTTGCCGTTGGAGGTTTCCTCATTGACGGTCAGGCAGACGTCCCAGCCCCAGTAGACAAAGATGGACAGTGAGATGCCTGCGGCGATCTGCCCGAAGGTCTCGATTCTGGTGACGTCGAACCACTCCCAGCTGAACGGGATGGCAGTGTCAGAGGCGGACCAGTTGGCGAAGGCCATGCCTACAAAGAGACCCAGGACAAGCAGCTGGAATCCCACCAGGCTGTACTGGACCAGCTTGGTGGTGTGCAAGCCGCGGTAGCTGACCCAAACGGCCAGGGCCACAAACACAAAGCAGGTCAGCACGTTCAGGGCCTTGTTTGCCGCCAGGTCGGCGAGCTCCGGCGAGCCCGTCAGCTGGGAAAGGAAGAGGTAAAAGAAGTCGACGGCGACTCCCGCGAGGTTGGAGAGCACAATGATGTTGGCCGCCAGCAGGCCCCACCCGCCCATCCAGCCAACCCACGGGCCGAAGGCCTTGGTGACCCAGGTGAAGGTGGTGCCGCTGTCCGGGGAATCGGCGTTGAGTTCCCGGTAGGCAAGGGAGACCAGGATCATGGGGATGAAACCGATCAGGAAGATGACGGGCAGCTGGAGCCCGGCTTCGTTGACCGTGGGGCCAAGGGCGCTGGTCAAGGTATAGGCGGGGGCGATGGTGGAAATGCCCAGGACGACGACGGCGAGGAGTCCCAGCTGCCCGCCCTTCAGTCCTTTGGGGCTCGTGCCGGCGGCTGCCGGTGAGGGCCTCCCGGAGCCGTAGGCGGATGTGCTGGTGCGGATGGTCTCGGTCATGGCACCACTTTCTGGAGAAGTTGAGACGACGGTCACTATATGAATGGCGTTCATTTAGTATGGAGGGGAGCGCCTCAGGAAGCAAGGAAAATAATGAACGGCGTTCTTTTGTTTCGGTTGTGAGCGATTTAGTAAGCTCACTGAGAAATTCCCCGCGAGCCCTCGGCCGTGCCCGATGGTGCTGGTAGCGTCGGGCTTACTGGACCAATTGAGGAGGATGCATGAAAGCTTCACCGACACTGACCAACAACCTGCAGGCCGTGCTCGCCGACCTGATTGAACTGCATATCCAGGGCAAGCAGGCGCACTGGAACATTGTGGGAACCAACTTCCGCGACCTCCACCTGCAGCTGGATGAGATCGTTGACGCTGCGCGCCAGTTCGCCGACGACACCGCCGAGCGGATGCGGGCCCTCCACGCCCTGCCTGACGGCCGCAGCTCCACCGTGGCCGGGTCCACCAGCCTGGCCCAGTTCCCTGACGGCCTGATCAGCACCAAGGATGCGATCGAGCGGATCGTGGCTGCCCTTGAGGCTGCCGTTGGCACCATGCGCAAGGTTCACGATGAGGTGGATGAAGAGGATCCCACCACCGCGGACCTGCTGCACGAGTTCATCGCCAAGCTGGAGCAGTTCGCCTGGATGGTCAATGCTGAAACCATGAAGCCCACCGCGAGCGTTACGGCGCCGGACTCCAAATAGCAGCACCCGCGGCGAAGCGGCCTGCCCGGCGCCCGCAGCCGGAGCCACACGCTCCGGCTGCGGGCGCTTTGCTGTCTCCGGCGGGGGCGCGCCTTGCGGCCTTCAGTTGGCTGCCTTGGGCACCTTCCGGAGTACGACGGCGGCGAGGACTGCCGCCGTCGCCATCAGTACCAGCCCAATCGCTGCGGTGACGTGCACCCCTGACTCGAAGGCCGAGCCGGCGGCCTGCCGGAGGGTGCTGGCCATGGGGCCCGGCAGGCCGGCCGCCAGTTCCATGGCTCCAGCGAGGGTCTCTCGGGCGTGCGCGGTGCTTTGGGCGGGGGCGGTTTCTGCCAGGCCGGCCGGAAGCCGCAGGTTGTGCTGGTAGGAAGCCGTGAGGATGGAACCCAGCACGGCGGTTCCCAAAACGGCGCCAATTTCGTACCCCGTCTCGGAAATCGCTGCCGCCGCCCCGGACTTTTCCGGCGGCACGCTTCCCAGGATGAGATCGTTGGAGATGGTCTCCGCCGTCCCCACGCCCAGTGCAAGGACCAGCAGCGCGCCGAGGAGCAGCGCGGGCCCGCCCCCGGTGCTTCCGAAAGCCACCATGCTGTAGCCGGCGGCGCTCATGGCGAGTCCTGCCGCCACCACGAAGCCCGGCCGTACTTTCCTCACCGCCGGCACCACGGCAAGGCCCGACACCATGGTGGCCACGAGTGCCGGGACCATGGCCATTCCGGCAGCCGAGGGGGACATGCCCTCAATGAGCTGGAGGTGCTGGGCGAGGAAGAGGATAAAGCCGTTGAATGAAAACAGGGCCAGGATATTGGCAGTGATGGCCATGCTGAACACCCTGTTCCGGAACAGGGGCAGGTCCAGCAGCGGACTGTGCAGCCGCTGCTGCCTGCGTACGAAGGCCGCGCCCATTGCCAGGCCGAGCGCCATGGTTAAGAGGGCTGTGGCGCCCGGGCCTTCGGTGGCCAGGTCCTTGATCCCGTAAACCATGGGAACCATGGTGAACAGGGAGAGCAGGATGCTGGGCACGTCCACCCTGCCCGGTGACGGGTCCCTGGACTCCGGGATGAAGGCCGGGCCCAGGGTCAGGAGCGGCAGCATGATGGGCACTGCCACCAGGAGTACGGCTCCCCACCAGAACTGTTCCACCAGCCAACCGCCCAGGATGGGCCCCAGTGCGGCGCCGCCCGAGAATCCGGCGGCCCAGATGGCGATGGCCAACCTCCGACGGTTGGGGTCCGGGAAGATGTTGCGGATCAGGGACAGCGTGGCGGGCATCAGCATGGCGCCGAAGAAGCCAAGGAAAGCCCTGCCTGCGATGAGCCATCCGGCGCTGGGGGCAAAAGCGGTTGCTGCCGAGACTGCGGCAAAGCCGATGCTGCCGATGACCAGCAGGCGGCGCCGGCCGATCCTGTCGCCCAGGCTTCCCATGGCAACCAGCAGCCCGGCCAGCACCAGCGGGTAGGCGTCCACAATCCACAGCAGTTCTACCCCCGAGGTGCGGAGGGCGGCGGCAATGGCAGGCAGGGCGAAGGACAGGGCCGTGTTGTCCACGGCTACCAGCAGGACCGGGAACATCAGCAGGCCCAGCGCCAGCCAGTCGCGCCAGCTGCCCCCGGGCAGGCCTGGCGCGGGCAATGCGGTTGGAGCCGGGCGGATGGTGCTCTGTTGGGAGGCGGCGGGCATGATCATGCTTTAACTATACCGTCTGGACGGTATAGTTAAGAAACAGCTTCGTGACCATGCATGATGGGAACCATGGCCAGAAAACCCGTTGCGCGAGATGCCGTCCTGGATGCCTTCGAAGAACTCCTGATCGACGTGGGGGAGCGGGCTGCCACCCTGGACGCGGTGGCCAAGCGCGCGGGCGTCTCCAAGGGGGGCCTCCTGTACCACTTCCCCAACAAGGAAGCGCTGATCGCCGCCACCCTTGAACGGCTGGACCGCCTGGCAGGGGAGGACCTCGCCGCCATGGCCTCCGCGCCGGAGGGGGCGGCGGCATACTTCATCAAGTCGTCGCTGTGGTCCGATACTCCAATGGACCGCTCCTTTGTTGCCGTGACGCGGCTGGCGGAGGTGGCCCACGAGGAAGCCCGCCGCCGCTTCGCCGCCATCCAGCAGCAATGGCTGGAGCTTATCGGACAGGACGTGGGCACGCCCATGGCAAAGGCAGTGCTGTACATGGGGGACGGGCTGTACTTCAACGCCATGTGGGAAAGCGGGCCGTCCGGGAAGGCGGGGAGCAGGCGGGCGGACGTGGCGGAACTCCTGTCAGCCGTGGAGCGGCTACGGGGCTAGCTGACATTTGCCCCCGGGCCCGCGGCATAGGAGAATTGTGCTGTGTGCGGGCCGTTACCCGTACGCCAAGACAACCCAAATGAATAGCCTTTGATCTGCGGCGGGAGAGTTCTGCCAGAAGGTACAAGCAGGCGCCGTAGGAGCAATACCTCCCCAGGAATCTCACAGGCCCATGTACCGCCGCGGCGAGGCACCTCTGGAAAGCAGCACGCCGTCCGCTTTGAGGTCCGTTCCCCGGATCCCTTGACTGACGTGCTCACCGACGGTGCAAGCGGTGCCCGCGTGTTCAGGCAACGCGGAAACTCTCAGGTACAGATACAGAGCGGGGAGGACCCGAATCGATGTGGCGTATCCTGCGCCGCCTTAGTTATGGAGTTCCTCGTGACTGTATCTCCGGCCTCCGCCGTTCCGGCCACTGCCACCCCGGCAACTGCCGAACCCGCTTCTGCCGCCACCTTTGTTGACCGGCACATCGGCGCAAGGCGCAAGGCCGACGTCGAAACCATGCTCAAGGCCGTGGGCTACGACACCGTGGACGCGCTGGTTGATACCGCCGTCCCCAAGGACATCCGGCAGGACTCTGCGCTGGAACTGGCAGGTGCGCTGAGCGAGGTGGAGGCCCTCACTGAGCTCCGCCGGCTGGCCGGCAAGAACAAGACCGCGGTGCAGATGATCGGCCAGGGCTACTACGACACCGTCACGCCGCCGGTGATCCGCCGCAACATCCTCGAGGGCCCGGCGTGGTACACCGCATACACCCCGTACCAGCCGGAGATTTCCCAGGGCCGGCTCGAGGCGCTGCTGAACTTCCAGACCATGGTGCAGGACCTGGTGGGCCTGCCCATCGCCAATGCCTCCCTGCTGGACGAAGCAACGGCCGTGGCCGAGGCCGTGCTGATGATGCGGCGGGCCAATAAGAACGCAGATGCCCGGGACGGCAAGACTGTGCTGGACGCCGACTGCCTGCCGCAGACCATTGCCATCGTGAGGGGACGGGCAGAGGCACTGGGCTTCGAGGTGGAAGTGGCCGACCTTTCCAACGGACTTCCCAACGGCGCCATCAATGGTGTGGTGCTCCAGCAGCCGGGCGCTTCCGGCCGCGTCTTTGACCACGCCGCAGTGATTGCCGACGCCAAGAGCCGCGGGGCGCTGGTGACCGTGGCCGCCGACCTCCTGGCCCTCACCCTCATCACGCCTCCCGGCGAGCAGGGCGCGGACATCGCCGTGGGCTCCGCCCAGCGCTTCGGCGTCCCGCTGTTCTACGGCGGCCCGCACGCGGCCTACATGGCTGTGCAGAAGGGCCTCGAACGCTCCATGCCGGGCCGCCTCGTCGGTGTCTCGAAGGACAACGCCGGCGTTCCCGCCTACCGCCTGGCACTCCAGACCCGCGAGCAGCACATCCGCCGCGAGAAGGCCACGTCCAACATCTGCACCGCCCAGGCGTTGCTGGCCATCGTGGCTTCGATGTACGCCGTGTACCACGGCCCGGAGGGCCTGAAGGCGATCGCCCAGTCAGCACACTCCCACGCGAAGATGCTGGCCGCGTCCCTCAAGGCCGCCGGTTTGGACGTGCTGCACACCAGTTTCTTCGACACCGTCACCGTCTCCGTGCCGGGCAAGGCTGCCGGGATCGTCGCTGCCGCCGAAGCCACGGGCATCAACCTGCGCCTCATCGACGCGGACACGGTGGGCTTCTCCGCCGATGAAACGACAACATCAGAAATTGCCGCCGGGGTGCTGAAGGCCTTCGGCGTCCCGGCCGCCGCGGACGGCGAGGGAGAATTCGCGCTGGACGCCGCCGTCGTGCGTTCCTCCGGGTACCTGCAGCACCCGGTGTTCAACACGCACCGTTCCGAAACCCAGCTGCTGCGCTACATCAGGAAGCTATCGGACCGTGACCTTGCGCTGGACCGCACCATGATCCCGCTGGGCTCCTGCACCATGAAGCTGAACGCCACGGCCGAGATGGAAGCCATCTCCTGGCCGGAGTTCGCCTCCATCCATCCGTTCGCCCCGGACTCCCAGACGGAGGGCTGGCGCGAACTGATTGCCGACCTCGAGGCGCAGCTGACCGAGATCACCGGGTACGACCAGGTGTCCATCCAGCCCAACGCCGGCTCGCAGGGCGAGCTCGCCGGCCTGCTGGCGATCCGCGGCTACCACCACTCCCGCGGGGACCAGCAGCGCAACGTCTGCCTGATCCCGGCATCGGCGCACGGCACCAACGCCGCGTCCGCAGTCCTGGCCGGCATGAAGGTGGTGGTGGTGGCCACGGCACCGGACGGAACTATCGACCACACTGACCTGTACGCCAAGATCGAAGCCAACAAGGATGCCCTGTCCTGCATCATGATCACGTACCCGTCCACTCACGGGGTGTATGACGCCGACGTCCGTGAAGTCTGCGACGCCGTCCACGCAGCCGGCGGCCAGGTATACATCGACGGCGCCAACCTCAACGCGCTTGTCGGCCTCGCCCAGCCGGGCAAGTTCGGCGGCGACGTCTCGCACCTGAACCTGCACAAGACCTTCTGCATCCCGCACGGCGGCGGAGGACCCGGCGTCGGACCCGTTGCTGCCAAGGCACACCTGGCACCGTTCATGCCCGGCAACGCCGCCACCTGGACCGAAGGCAACGACGTGCCGATTTCGGCGTCAAAGTACGGCTCCGCGGGCGTGCTCCCCATTTCCTGGGCGTACGTGAAGCTGATGGGCGGCCACGGACTCACCGAGGCCACCAAGTCCGCGCTGCTGGCAGCGAACTACGTCGCAGCCCGCCTGAACGATTTCTTCCCGGTCCTCTACACCGGCGAAGGCGGGCTTGTGGCACACGAGTGCATCCTTGACCTGCGCGAGCTCACGGCACGGACCGGGGTCACGGCCGAGGACGTGGCCAAGCGGCTCATCGACTACGGCTTCCACGCCCCCACCCTGGCCTTCCCCGTCGCGGGGACGCTCATGGTGGAGCCCACGGAGTCCGAGGACCTCGGGGAAATCGACCGCTTCATCGAGGCCATGATCGCGATCCGCGCCGAAATCGACCAGGTGGCGGACGGTGACTTCACTGTTGCAGACAGCCCGCTCCGGAACGCTCCGCACACGGCCGCGGCGGCGATCAGCAGCGACTGGGACCGCGCCTACCCCCGCGAGCAGGCCGTATTCCCGGTGAAATCGCTTAAGCAGGACAAGTACTTCCCGCCGGTGGGCCGCATCGACGGCGCAGCGGGGGACCGGAACCTGATCTGCTCCTGCCCGCCGCTTTCCGAGTTCGAAAACTAAGGACACGCTCCATGGCTGAGAAGCACACTGCCCTGTACGACGAGCACAAGAAGCTGGGCGCATCCTTCACCGACTTCGGCGGCTGGCAGATGCCGCTCAAGTACAGCTCCGAGCTCGCCGAACACCGCGCCGTCCGGAAGAGCGCCGGCCTGTTCGACCTCTCCCACATGGGCGAAGTCTGGGTGACCGGGACGGACGCGGCCGCCTTCCTGGACTACGCGCTGGTGGGAAAGCTCTCCGCCATGCCCGTGGGCAAGGCCAAGTACTCGCTGATCTGCCAGGAGGACGGCGGCATCATCGACGACCTCATCACGTACCGCCGTCCCGCATCCGCCGGGAGCGCAGAAGGCAGTACCGACCGCTTCCTGGTGGTCCCCAACGCCGGCAACGCCGCAGTGGTGGCTGCTGAGCTTTCCAAGCGGGCTGCCGGGTTCGATGTGGAGGTGGATGACGCCTCCGCCGTGACGTCACTGATCGCCGTCCAAGGCCCCATGGCGCAGGAACTGCTGCTCCGACTGGTCCCCGCAGCCCGGCACAGCCAGGTGACGGAACTGAAGTACTATGCCGCCGTCGAGGTCCCGTTCCTGGTGGGCGGCGCCGGACTGGACCTGCTGCTCGCACGCACAGGCTACACCGGCGAGGACGGGTTTGAGATCTTCGTGTCCAACGACGACGCCCCCGGCCTGTGGCAGGCACTCGTCGCCATTGCCGAGGACGGGGAGCTGACGCCCGCCGGGCTGGCCTCGCGCGACTCACTCCGGCTTGAGGCAGGCATGCCGCTCTACGGGAATGAGCTCTCCCTGCAGGGCGATCCCTTCGCCGCTGGCCTGGGACCCGTCGTCGCACTGTCCAAGGAAGGCGACTTCGTGGGGAAGGCGGCGCTCGCCGCGAAGAAGGACGCCGGCGCCGGCTCCACCACAGGCCGAAGGCTCGTCGGGCTCAAGGGACTCGGCCGCCGTGCAGGCCGGGCCCACTATCCGGTCCTCAAGGACGGCAAAGTGGTAGGCGAAGTCAGCTCCGGCCAGCCCTCACCCACCCTGGGGTACCCCATTGCCATGGCCTACGTGGACGTTGAGTTCACCGCTGTTGGCACCACCCTGGATATCGACCTGCGAGGTAAGGCAGAGCCGTTCGAAGTCGTCGACCTGCCGTTCTATAAACGCGCCAGGTAGGGCGCCTCCCCGTGGTCACCTTGGCCGGCAAGATCGTGGTTGCGTCCGCGTCGGCGGACCGGACATTTTCACGCCTGCTGCTCCTTCGTCGCTTTGACGCAGGCTTTCGAAAAGTCCGGCTCCGCTGACGCTCAGCGGGTCCTTCGCTCAGGTGAGTGGTCCAGGCGACTGGGTGGATTCCGGAGACGTGCTCCCCGCCATTCCCCTCGCCTCGCAAGCTCGGCCAGGGAACCCGAACGGCGTGGGCCCGGGCACGCGGAGGAATTCGGTCACCCGCCACCCAACCCCGCCACGAACTCTCTAGTTAGGAACCAAGCGCATGGCTGTTGGCGTTTTTGATCTGTTTTCCATTGGGATCGGACCTTCGAGTTCTCATACTGTGGGGCCGATGCGGGCTGCTGCTGTTTTTGCTGAGGAGCTCAAGGGCTCGGGGGTGCTGGCGGGGGTGGCGTCGTTGCGGGTGGATTTGTATGGGTCGTTGGCGGCGACGGGCCATGGGCATGGGACGATGACGGCCATTTTGCTGGGTTTGGAGGGGTTCCATCCGGAGCTGATTTTGCCGGAGGAGGTGGAGGAGCGGCTGGCGGCGATCGCGGAGACGGGGTTGCTGCAGCTGGCCGGTGCGGTGGCGTTGCCTTACGGGGTGAAGGATATGGTGCTGCGGCCGTTGACTGTCCTGCCGCGGCACACGAACGGGATGACGTTCACGGTCACCGACGCGTCCGGCGAGGTTCTGCATGCGGCGACGTTCTTTTCGGTGGGCGGGGGGTTCATTGTCCGTGAGGGCGAGGAGGACGCGGCCCAGCTGGAGCTGGAGGAGTCCAAGAAGGAGCTGCCGTTGCCGTTCCGGACCGCGGCGGAGTTGCTGGAGCATTGCCGGGAAACCGGGCTGGGCATCAGTGATGTGATGCGGGTGAACGAGGAGGACAGCCGCACCCCGGGGGAGATCCGGGCGGGCCTGCTGCACATCTATTCGGTGATGGAGGGGTGTGTGGCCGCGTCGCTGAAGCGTGAGGGGGTGCTGCCGGGCGGGTTGAAGGTCCGCCGCCGGGCCCCGGACTGGTATGACCGGCTGCGGAAGGAAAGCTCCCGGCCGGCCGGGTCCGAGGACGAAGGCGACGGGGCCGAGTTCCATGATCCGAAGTATTGGCAGGAGTGGGTTAATTTGATCGCCCTGGCGGTCAATGAGGAGAACGCCTCGGGCGGGCGGGTGGTCACGGCGCCGACGAACGGGGCGGCGGGGATCATCCCGGCGGTGCTGTATTACGCGCTGCATTTCGCGCCGGGGATGGAGAACGCGTCCCGGGTGGACCGGGAGGATGTGGTGGTGAAGTTCCTGCTCGCCGCGGGCGCGGTGGGGGTCCTGTACAAGGAGCAGGCGTCGATTTCGGGGGCTGAGGTGGGCTGCCAGGGCGAGGTGGGCTCGGCGTCGTCGATGGCCGCCGCAGGGCTGGCGGAGGTGATGGGCGGGACTCCGGCGCAGGTGGAGAACGCCGCGGAGATCGCGATGGAGCACAACCTGGGCCTGACCTGTGATCCGATCGGGGGCCTGGTGCAGGTGCCCTGCATTGAACGGAACGCGATCGCGGCGGCGAAGGCGATCAACGCGGCGAAGATGGCGCTCTGGGGCGACGGCTCGCACCGGGTTTCGCTGGACGAGGTCATCGTGACCATGCGCGAGACCGGCAAGGACATGAGCTCCAAATACAAGGAAACGGCCATGGGCGGCCTCGCCGTCAACGTCGTCGAATGCTGACAGCGTTGAACCTTCAGTTGTGGGCCGCAGCCCACCAGTTCAAGGTGGACGCAAAGACCAGCCAGGCAATGTAGGGGAGCAGCAGCAGTCCCGCGGTCCGGCTGATGGGGCCGAAGTAGAGGACAGTCACCGTGACCGCGGCGATCAGGGCCACGATAATGGCCAGCGCCAGCCACAGGGCAGCCGTACCCATAGCGGGATAGAGACCGAAGAACACCGGAGTCCAGGCAAGGTTCAGGCCCAACTGGACCGCGTAGGCCGTTAACGCCGGCCTGGTCTTGGGAGCCCTCTTCCGCCACACCAGCCAGGCAGCCGCCGCCATGGCTGTGTAGAGCAGGGTCCATACCGGGCCGAAGAGCCAGTTGGGCGGGGACCAGGGCGCCTTGTCAGCCGTGGCGTACCATCCGTTCACGTTGTCAATGGTGGAGAATCCGCCGAGCCCAGCCACCAGGAAGGATGCCGCCAGGAATCCGGCCAGCACCGCTGCCTGGACCCGCGCGCTGTACGGCTGGTCGCTTGCATCCGGCGGGGATGACGACTCTTCACGGTTCGGCTGCATGCCTCCACCCTTGCCAACCGGTCCACCCGAGTCAAGGGCACGGGCCACGGCAGGCACGGGCCGGCTGCTGAAAAGCCGGGACGGCATCAGGCTTTAGACTTGAGGCTGCATGTCCGCACGCAGACACGAGTACCGAACCGCGCACGAAACCGATTGGACACGGCCCCCTTGCGAGAATTCACCGCACGATTCGCCACCGCCGAGGAAATTGAAAACTGGGACAAGCACGTCACGGCCAATCCCAACGGCGGCAACATGCTGCAGTCCGCCGCATATGCCTCAGTCAAGAACGCCAGCGGCTGGAAAGTCCGGTTCCTAGTGCTGGAGAACGCGGCAACCGCCAGCTACAACCTGGTACTCGAAAAGAGTTTCCCGCTGCTCGGCCGGCTTTGGTACCTCATCAAGGGCCCGGACCTGGCAGCAGCTGATGACCTGAAAGCAGCGCTGGAAGCCTGTGCGGCTTTCGTCCGTAGCCGGAAGCTCAACGTCTTCACCATCAAGATCGAGCCGGACGTCGTCGACTCCGACGAGGCCCAGGCCCACCTGCAAGACGCAGGCCTGGTCAAGGCACCCAACATCCAGTCCAACGACTCCACGGCCCTGCTGGACATCTCCGGACCGGAAGAGGCAGTGTTCAAGGCCATCTCCTCCCGCGCCCGCAACGCCATCCGCCGCGCTGAGCGGGAAGGCTGCGAAGTGGTCCGCGAAGAACACGGCCCGGAAACCTACCGGGCCCTTTATGACCTCATGGCCGACACCGTCAAGGCCAAGGGCTCCATGCCCCTGCGCAGCTACGAGTACTACGCAGCCTTCTGGGACGAATTCTGCAACCGGGGCCAGGGCAGTTTCTTCTTCACCTACGAGGACGGAAAGCCCAGCGTGGGAGCCTTCGTCATCAATTACGGGGCCAAAGCCACCTATAAGGACGGCGGCTCGACCCAAAACCGCAAGCAATACGGTGATTCCCACCTGGTGCAGTGGGCCGCCATCCGCCGCATGCAGGAGCTGGGCTGCACGGAATACGACTTCTGCGGGACCCCGCCGGCTTCCCGGATCAAGGACAAGACCCACAACCTGTACGGCATGGGCATGTTCAAGACCAGCTTCACCAAGACGGTCACCGACTTCGTGGGATGCCACGACTACGTTCTCTCGCCCTTGAGACACCGGCTCTGGGTCAACGGAGCAGAGAAGGTCTTCCGCCGGATCGAAACCGCCCGCACCGGCCAGCAGTTCTACTGACCGCGAGCAGGAGCGCCCCCGCCGGCTGCCCTGCCCATCCCGACCGACCTCGCCCGCCGCCCGCCATTTGCCAAGCCTCTTATCCGTGAAGAAGGTAACTCCTTGAATGCAGTCCCCGCCGCCGATCTCGAGTTCGCCGTGCTCAGCGATGCCGAATTCGAGCAGTTCGCGCTGAAGCACCCGCAGAACAGCTTTCTCCAGTCCGTTGACTTTGCCCGGTTCCAGCGCGCCAGGGGACAGCAGGTGGAGCTTTTCGGGGTCCGGCAGCACGGCGAACTGGTTGCAGCGGGGAAACTGAACTACACCACCACCCGGCTGGGGTACACAGTCTGCGAATGCGCCAAGGGACCCCTGATGGACTACACGGACCCTGACCTGGTGCGTGCCGTCGTCGGACTCCTCCGCAAACGCGCGGCGGAGCGCAAAGCCGCCGAACTGCGGATCTCCCCGAACCTCAGGTACATTGCGCGTGACGCCGATGGTGCCGAGCACCCCGAGATCGAGGACAACAGGCCGCTGGTGGCACAGCTCGGCGGGCTGGGCTTCCGGCACCAGGGCCTGGACATGAACTTCGTGAACGTGAACTGGATGTTCATCAAGAACCTGGAAGGCATCCAGGACGCGGAAGAACTGATCATGGGCACCAGCTACCGGACCCGGAAGGCCATTCGGAAGGCCGAAAAGAACGGCGTCTTCCTGGAACAGGCCACCCTGGACACCCTGGACGAGTTCTACGGCGCCCTGAGCCGGGCCGGTGACGAAAAGGGCTTTGTTTACCGGGAACGCGCCTACTACGAGCAGCTGCTCAGCACCACGTCGCCTGAGTTCACCAAGCTCATGATGGCCAAGATCGACATCCCCGCCTACCGGAAGTCCATCACGGAGCGGCTTGCGGCGGAATCGGCCACCGCTGATGAACTGCGCGAGGAGGTGGCGGAGACAGGCAGCAAGAAGAAGAACAACCGCCTCAAAGTGGTCCAGGACCTGGTGGACAGCTACGAGCGAAGCCTGAAGGACATCGAACGCTTTCCCGACTCGGTGGGCGTGGCCACGGTGGCCGCCATCCACTTCGTCTGCTACGGCGACGAGGTGGTCTGCGTCATCGGCGGCACGGTGCAGGACTACATCTACTTCAACGGCGCTACCTCGCTGTACTGGGGAATGATGCTCCACGCCCTCGAAAAGGGGTACCCGCGGTACAACTTCTACGGGACGTTCGGCATCTCAGGCCAAGACGAGGAAGGCCACGGGGGCTACGCCTTCAAGAAGGGCTTCGGCGGGGAAGTGGTGCAGCTCCTGGGCGACTTCGTGCTGCCCGTCCGGCCCGCCGTGTTCCACGCCAACAAGCTGGCCAGGATGGCAGCCGGCGCCGCACGCGCCGTGCTGGGCAAGCTGCCGCTGAAGCGCTCCGCCTGACGCCGCCTGCACACCACCACAACGGGAGGAGGGACAATGACTGAGCGACCCGAGCGCCCCGGCGCCGGATCCCCGAAGGCCAGGCCGAACACGGACGGCCTGCCCAAGACCGAGCCGCTGACTCCCTCCCAGCTGCGGCAAAACGCTGCGGCCAGGAGAATGCTGCGTCGCCTGGTCCAGGGTGAAAACCCGCCCACGGCTCCCCTGAGCATCGTGGACAGGCTCACCGGCAGCCCCTACGCGAATCCCACGATCCAGGTGGGAGGGGTGGACACCTCCGCCCGCAAGACCCTGGACTTCGCCCTGCACCTGGCAGAAACCATGTTCCGCTATGGTGCGGGCGCCCTGGAAGTGGAGACCAGCATCATTGCCGTCACCGCCGCCCTGGGGCTGAAGAACATCGAGGTGGACATCACCAACCAGTCCGTTGGCATCAACTACGCCCCGAAGGACCAGACACCCATCGCACTGCTGCGTGTGGTCCGCTCCTGGACCAACAACTACGCCGGCCTGGCCAAGGTCCACCAGCTGGTGACCGACATCGTCGCCGGGGGAGTGGGCCGGGACGAGGCAATCCGGCGCCTGGACGAGGCCATCACCAGCCCCAAGCCGTTCCCGCGCTGGATGGTGACGGCGGCGTTCGGCGTTTTCGCAGCGGCATTCGTTGCCGTGCTGGGCGGCGGACCGGTGTCCTCTGCCATAGCGTTCGCAGCCAACATCGGAGTGAGCCTGCTGGCCCGCCAGCTGGGCCGGTGGCGGGTTCCCGACTTCTTCATAACGGCCAGCTGCTCTTTTGTGGTGACGCAATTGGCGCTGGTCCTCTGGCAGTTCGGCCTGACAACATCGCCGGCCATCGTGGTGGTGGGAGGCATCCTCCTGCTCCTGCCCACGGGACGCCTCGTCTCCTCAGTGCAGGACGCCATCAACGGCTTCCCTGTTACGGCCGCGGGACGGTTCCTGTCCACACTGCTCACCTTTGGAGCCATCGTGGCAGGCATCGCCGTCGCCTTCGTGGTCGGGGAGCTGACCGGCATGCAGCGCATTGACGTGACGCAGACCTTTCCGCCGGCCTACGACCTGTGGGTGCTGGTCATCCTTGTTGCCGTGGCGGTGATGGCCATCGGGGTCACGGAACAAACCAGCTGGCAGCTCCTGCTCCCCACCGCGGCGGTGGGGGTGGCCGGCTACTTCGTGCTGCTGGGCGGCGGACTGCTGGGCATCGGGGACCGGTTCTCTCCCGCCCTGGCCGCAGTGGCCATCGGCCTGCTGGCCCGCGTCGTTGCCCTGAGGATGGGCGCCCCCCAGCTGGTGGTGGCCGTGCCCGCAGCGCTGATCCTGCTTCCGGGCCTCACCATCTTCCGGTCCATGTACGTGCTCACCATCGAGGAAGCCGAGATCCTGCTGGGTGCCGGCGGGATGCTCAACGCCGGAGCCATTGTCCTGGGAACGGCCGGCGGGATCGTCCTTGGCGACACGCTGGCGCGGCCGCTGACCCGCAGCCTTGCCAGCAACGAGCGGCGCCGCGCCCGCCGCCGCTGACCGGCTGCCAGGATCTGCCTGGCTGGATCTTCCTGTTCAGATCTGCCCTACGGGCAATTTCTTCTCCGCCTGGAAATCGTCCTCAACACGGCCTTTCGCCCAGTAACCGGACAGGGACACCTGCTTGCGTTCAAGGCCGCGCTGTACAAAGAGCACATCACGCAGCGCCTTCATATAGCCGCGCTCGCCGTGGGCAAAAACGTCCACCCGGCCAGCGGGCCAGTCCGCCCCTGCCACCGCCTGCACCAGCAGGCCGCTTTCGCCCGCAGGGACGCCTCGACGGAACAGCCAGTGGAGCTTCACTCCTGCGGGGGCGGCAATCTGCTGCATGTCGGCGTCGGAATCGACCTCAAGGAAGGCGAGGCCGGCGGCTTCAGCCGGCAACGACTCTATGCACGCCGCAATGGCGGGCAACGCCGCCTCGTCCCCGGCGAACAGGTACCAGTCAGCGTCCGGGGCAGGATTGTACGCCCCTCCCGGACCGGTGAAGGTCAGAATGTCGCCCGGCCGGGCCTTCGCCGCCCACGGTCCTGCCAGCCCTTCGTCGCCGTGGACCACAAAATCGATGGCGAGCTCCCTGGCCAGGGGATCCACCCAGCGGAGCGTGTACGTGCGCGTGAAAGGCCATTGTTCCCGCGGCATGCTCTCGCGGATGCTCCACAGATCCAGCGGGGAGGGGTAGGCGACGCCCGGTTGCGGGAAGACAATTTTTACGTACCGGTCAACGAAGCCGTTGTTGACGAAGTCCGCAAAACCGTCCCCGCCGGCAACAATCCGCACCATGTGGGGCGAGAGCTGTTCCCGGCGCAGAACTGCGAGGTTGACCTGCGGGCGGCTCTTCTTGGTGGCGCTGGTGGCGGCGGGAACAATGCTCATAAGGCAAGCCTAAGCTAGGCTACCGGCGGAAGCTCCCAGGTTACGCCCGGGGCACCCTGCTCCCGCAGCAGCTCGTTGACGCGGCTGAACGGCCGCGAACCGAAGAAGCCGCGGGACGCGGACAGGGGGCTGGGATGCGCGCTGGACACGGCCGGAACCCCCGGCAACAGCGGACGCACGCTCTCCGCGTCCTTTCCCCACAGCACGGCAACCAGCGGCAGGCGTGACCCGTCCGGAGCCCGCCGCCCGGCCACGGCCTGGACGGCCGCCGTCGTAATCTCCTCCCAACCTTTCCTGCGGTGCGACCCTGCGGCTCCGGCCCTTACAGTCATCACGCGGTTCAGCAGCAGCACACCCTGCCCGGTCCAGGCGGAAAGGTCGCCGTGGACCCTCGCGGGAATTCCCAGATCCGCCTCCAGCTCCCGGTAGATGTTCGCCAGGCTCCGCGGGATGGGCCGGACGTGCGGATCAACGGAGAAGGCCAGGCCGACGGCATGCCCCGGCGTGGGGTACGGATCCTGCCCCACCATCAGGACTTTCACCTCCGCGAGGGGCTGGCGGAAAGCCCGCAGGACGTTCGACGGCGCCGGCAGCACCGTGTGCCCGGCCGCCTCTTCGTCGGCAAGGAAAGCGAGCACGCCGCGGAGTCCGCTTTCCACGCCCGCCAAGGCGTCTGCCCAGTCAGGCGCCATCAGCTCCTTCAGCGGCAGCTGCGCCAGTTCGGCGAAACCCTGCCCGCGCGCCGGATCCTGCGCCAGTTCGAAAAGGGCATCTGATTCAAACACCGTCCCATTCTCGCAGGGCGGCCGCCGGCCCCGGTCCGGCAGGCCGCCCGGCACAAATGACAACAGTGTTATTCGTCCGTAGCATGGGGGTCAGACATTTTACGTAACCAGCAAGGGAGAGTGCGCCGTGGCGGAACCAGCTCGGGAGCACCTGCCGGAGCAGGAACAGCGGAACGCCCTCCTGCCGGATTTCACGCTGCGGGATTCCCCCCTGAGCGAGCGTGACCAGCAGATGCTCGCCCTTGAACGGCAGTGGTGGAAGTACGCCGGTGCCAAGGAACAGGCCATCAGGGAACTCTTCGATCTCTCCGCGACACACTACTACCAGCTCCTCAACGCCCTGATCGATACCGAGGATGCGCTCGCGCATGACCCCATGCTGGTCAAGAGATTGCGTAGACTACGTACGTCGCGTCACCGTGCACGCACTGCACGGCGCCTGGGGTCCGACGCATAAGACGCTCACGCTGGTTCCTCAGCAGCAACACACAAGGATGTCTCTTTCCCATGACCAAATACGCCCGCGATGAATTCGACAAGGTCCCGGAGACCGCGTCGCGACAAGGTGTCCATCGCACAGCCTCTGCTCCGTCACGGGTCCGGCTGTGGCCCGTCCTGGCGGTGGGATGCGTTGCCCTGGCCATCGGGCTGGTTTCCTTCCTGATCCTGCCCAAGCTGGGGTTTGCCGGTCCGGCAAGCCAGGCCTCGTCGAGCCTCGAAGCAACACCGCTGGCCGGAACGGGGTCGACGCCCTCCGCCGCGCCGGACGCGTCCGTCACTCCCCCCGCTGAGCCCTCCGCCGCGCCTGAAACCGCCGGATCCGAAACGGTCCCCGCTGCCGGGACAGGGTCCAGTAGCCGCCCCACGGCGCAGGCTGCGTCCGTAGACAAAACCCAGCCTGTGGCGGTCTACAACGCCGCCGGGACCGCCGGGCTGGCAAGCCGAGTAGGCGGAACCGTGCAGGCGGACGGCTGGCCCCTGGGACAGGTAGGGAACTGGGCGGGAGCGCCGCAGCAGGGCTCCATCATTTTCTACTCCGGCCCAGCCCAACGGGCCAACGCGGAAGCCCTCGCGGAACTCCTGGGCGTCCCCACCGTGGTGAGCAGCACCGACTTCCAGGTTCCCCTGGTGGTTGTGCTGGGCCCGGGGTACCGGTAAGCCGGGTTCTTCCATCAGCCGCGCTGCCTTGGGCCACACCCGGTCCGGGGCCCGGCGTTACGCCTGAATAACGTTTGCCGACGGCACCGCCGGGGGCCTGCGGCACCGACCCGCATTGGCTAGAGTAAATCCCGGGCTACGGCCCGGCGCCGGGGCACCCCCGCAGCATCCCGGACCTTACGGAAAGAGTGGTCACCATGGCACGAGGAACCGTCAAGTGGTTCAACGCGGAAAAGGGCTACGGCTTCATCACCGTTGACGGCTCCAGCGACGACGTCTTTGTCCACTGGTCTGCTATCGAAGGCGAAGGTTACCGGGCACTGGACGAGGGACAGCGCGTGGAACTTGAAGTCGGCGAAGGCGAGAAGGGCCCACAGGCGGAAAGCGTCCGGCCGGCCGAGTGAAGCATCTGATTGTCCCCGCCGGGACCCTCCGTCCTGCGTTTGCCGCGGCCCTCTGCTGCACGCTGGCCCTGACCGCCTGTTCCGGGGTAACCGGAAACGCACGCCTGGAAACAACGGAAGCCTCCGGTGACGGGACGCTGCGGGTAGGCCTCATCCTGGACAATGCGGGGGAGGGCAGCTTCCTGAACGCGCCCCAGGCGGCCGCCGCCAAGCTCGCAGTCAAAGAGATCAACGCTGCCGGTGGGCACAAAGGCCGGCCCGTGGAGCTGCTGCCCTTTGAAGCCGGCCAGGATGCAGCGTCGCAGGCCCAGGCTTTGGTCCAGGCCAAGGCGGACGTGGTGATCGGCCCCACCGACTCCAGCCACGCCAAGGCCGTCGTGGACATCCTCTCCCGGGCCAGGACGCCGCTGATCTCGCCGGCCAACACCGCGGCCGGGCTCAGCACCATCCCCAGCGGCGGATACTACTTCCGGACGGCGGCCGCCGACGTCGCGCAGGGACCCGTGCTGGCCAAGCTCGCCAAGGACGCGGGCGCCGCCACCATCTCCCTGATGTTCCAGGAAGGCGCCTACGGCAGCGACGTCTCCGCCGCCGTCGCCGATTCCGCAGAACAGGCCGGACTGGAAGTGGTTGCCACAGCCGGGTTCAAGCCGGGTGAAGCGGGAAGCGCCGCTGCCGCCGCCCGCGGGGCGGAACCCGACGCCGTCATCCTGGTGGCCCGCGACGGCGCGCAGGGCGCCCTGGCTGAACTCAACAACGCCGCCCTGGCCGGCTCGAAGATCATCCTCAGCGACGGCGCGTTCGGCCGGTATGCGTCCAAGCTGGGTACCAAAGCCCTGGAGGGTGCCCGCGCCGTTGTTCCCGGCGAGCTGCCATCCGCCGCCTTCCAGGAAAGGCTCCTGGGCATCGATCCCGGCCTGAAGGACGTGTCCTTCGCCGCGGAAACGTACGACGCCGTGACCCTCGCAGCCCTCGCGGCAGCCAAAGCAGAGGACGACTCGGGCCGCTCAATTGCAGCGAACCTCATCGCCGTGTCAGGCGGGACTGCCGCCGGCAAGGATGGCGGGACTGCAACGGTGCCCGGCACGCCCTGCCCCAGCTACAAGGAGTGCCTGGCGGCGAAGGCCTCCGGTACCGGCATTAATTACGACGGCGAATCCGGCCCGGTTGCCTTCGACGCCAACGGTGACATCACCTCGGCGACGTTTACGGTGTTCACCTACGGGGCAGACAACAATCCAACGCCCACCGGCCGTGAAACTGCAGGCCGCGCCGGCTGATCGCCCTCGGCGTAGAGATGCCTGCCAGGGCGCTTTCCGCGCGTCATTCGCTTGCACTCTCCCGTGGGGAGTGCTAATTATTGAGTTAGCACTCTGACGTACCGACTGCTAAAGCAAAGCTGGTTCCGGCCGGCGGCGCGCGGCACCGGGCGAGGAGCGAAGAAACACCTCACTGGAGTGAGGCCCGCACCCGGGGGCATACAGAGGCCGCCGGCAAAGGGTCGTCCGTCGCGGGCACTGCAGCGAAGGTTCATTCTTAACGACTGTCCCGAAAGGACTACTGCCGTTATGGCCAAGATCATTGCATTTGATGAAGAGGCACGCCGCGGCCTTGAGCGGGGCCTGAACATCCTCGCCGACGCCGTTAAGGTCACCCTCGGCCCGCGTGGACGCAACGTCGTCCTCGAAAAGAAGTGGGGCGCCCCCACGATCACCAACGATGGTGTTTCCATCGCCAAGGAGATCGAGCTGGACGATCCCTACGAGAAGATCGGCGCCGAGCTGGTCAAGGAAGTTGCCAAGAAGACTGACGACGTCGCCGGCGACGGAACCACCACCGCCACCGTTCTGGCCCAGGCCCTGGTCAAGGAAGGCCTGCGCAACGTTGCCGCCGGTGCCGACCCGCTGTCCCTCAAGCGCGGCATCGAAAAGGCTGTCGAAGCCGTCACCCGCGAGCTCCTGGCTTCCGCCAAGGAAATCGAAACCAAGGAAGAGATTGCCGCTACGGCATCCATCTCCGCAGGGGACGAGGAAATCGGTGCGCTGATCGCCGAAGCCCTGGACAAGGTGGGCAAGGAAGGCGTCATCACGGTCGAGGAATCCAACACCTTCGGCCTGGAACTCGAGCTCACCGAAGGCATGCGCTTCGACAAGGGCTACATCTCCGCCTACTTCGTCACCGACGCGGAGCGCCAGGAAACGGTCCTCGAAGACCCGTACATCCTGATCGTCAACTCCAAGATCTCCAACGTCAAGGAACTGGTTGCTGTCCTCGAAAAGGTCATGCAGTCCAACAAGCCGCTGCTGATCATCGCCGAGGACATCGAGGGCGAGGCCCTGGCCACCCTGATCGTCAACAAGATCCGCGGCACCTTCAAGTCCGTTGCCGTCAAGGCTCCGGGCTTCGGTGACCGCCGCAAGGCACAGCTCGCCGACATTGCCGTCCTCACCGGCGGCCAGGTCATCTCCGAGGAAGTCGGACTCAAGCTGGAAAACGCCGGCCTGGAACTCCTGGGCAAGGCACGCAAGGTTGTGGTCACCAAGGACGAGACCACCATCGTTGAAGGTGCCGGCGACGCCGACCAGATCGCCGGCCGCGTGTCCCAGATCCGCGCCGAGATCGAGAACTCCGATTCGGACTACGACCGCGAGAAGCTGCAGGAACGCCTGGCCAAGCTGGCCGGCGGCGTTGCAGTGATCAAGGCCGGTGCCGCAACCGAGGTTGAGCTCAAGGAGCGCAAGCACCGCATCGAAGACGCAGTGCGCAACGCCAAGGCCGCTGTTGAAGAAGGCATCGTTGCCGGTGGCGGCGTGGCCCTCATCCAGGCCGGTGCCAAGGCATTCGCCAACCTGCAGCTGTCCGGCGACGAGGCCACCGGTGCCAACATTGTCCGCGTTGCCATCGATGCTCCGCTGAAGCAGATCGCCTTCAACGCCGGCCTGGAGCCGGGCGTTGTGGTTGACAAGGTTCGCGGCCTGCCCGCAGGACACGGCCTGAACGCCGCAACCGGTGAGTACGTCGACCTGCTGGCTGCCGGCGTGAACGACCCCGTCAAGGTAACCCGCTCTGCCCTGCAGAACGCGGCTTCCATTGCCGGCCTGTTCCTCACTACCGAAGCTGTTGTTGCCGACAAGCCGGAGAAGAACCCGGCCCCCATGGGCGGCGGCGACGACATGGGCGGCATGGGCGGCTTCTAAGCCCTCCTGCCGGGCTTTGTCCCGCTGGAAACGAATGCGGCCCCCTCTCTTGAGGGGGCCGCATTTGTGTTCCTGGAGAGTGCCTGGCTTTTACTTCCGGGCGCTGGACAGCATTCCCTCGACTTCCCTCTTGAAGGCCTCTGCCGCTGCCTGGGGAGTCAGGCGGTCGTAGAGAACCTCATCGGTGTACCGCTTGATGACGTTCTGTACGCTGCCCGCGCCCACCGGAGGAACGGGCGGCGCGTCCTTCATATCCGGAGCAATGTCCTTCAGGAAGCCCACCACGGTGGTGTCTGCCGGTTTCAGGGACGGTGTGATGCCCTTTACGATCTCCGTGTTGGTGGGCACGCCGCGGTCCGTCATCAGGATTGCGCCGGCTTCCGGGCTGTTCGCCAGGTAGTTGATGAAGGTTGAGGCGGCTTCGGTGTGCTTTGACCGTGAGGAAGCGGACCAGAACATGGTGGGCTTGTAGTACATGCCGTTCTCAGCGGCAACACCGTCGAGGCTAGGCGCACGGAGCATCTTGATGCTGCTGCCGGTAGTGGACCCGAGCGATCCGAGCTGGTTGGTCCACCACCATGCCATCCCCACCCTGTTGGTGCCGAAGAGGCTTTCTTCCAGGCCCGCGCCGGAGTCCTCGGTAGCCACCGTGGCCGGCGGGCTTGCCTTGGAGTCGCGCTGTTCCTTGAGCCGCTCCCAGAAGGAAGCGGCCGTTGCAGTGTCGAAATCGAGCTTGCCGTCCTCGGAGTAGAGATTCTCCCCATGCTGGCGAAGCCAGATGATCAGGTCTGCCTCGTTGCTGCCATATGCTGCGCCGTAGTTCTTGCCGTCTCCGGCGGCGCTGATCTTCGTTGCAGTCTCAATGAAGTCGTCCCACGTCCATGAGGTGTCATCCGGAAGCGGAACGTTTGCTGCCTCGAAAACCTTCGTGTTGGCCATGATGACGTAGGCGTTCCGGCCGGTGCTCAGGCCGTATTGGGCGCCGTCGTACTGGCCCGAGGCCAGGGCTTCCTTGTCGAGTTTGGAGGTATCAATGCCGCTTTGCTTGGACAGATCCAGGAGCGCCCCGCGGCCGCCGTATTCGGCAATGTACTTCTGGTCCATCTGGATCACGTCCGGCGCGTCGTTGGCCGCGGTCTTGGTGGCCAGCTTGTCCCAGTAGCTGCCCCATTCGCCCGGCTCGGACTCAATCCTGATGTTCGGGTGTTCCGCTTCAAAGGCATCGATGACCTTTTCGGTCTGGGCGTTGAGGTATTCGTTCCCCCACCAGGCGAAGCGCAGGGTTACTTGCTCATTGCCCTCGGAGCCGGAAGAGGAACCGCAGCCTGTGGCAAGGAGGGAAAGGGCGACGGCTGCTGCGCCGAGCTGGAACCTTCTCCGGCGGAGGGTTGGAATCGTCATTGATATGCCTTCCTAATGGCGGGGCGCTTCTCTTGGGTGGACGCTGGCGTCGGGTTGTCGGCAGTGCCGGCCGCTGAGAAAACGCTTTCTCATGTCAGTAGTGCGATTCTGCCTGCCTGCCATTGCCCGCGTCAAGCATTTTCGGTAAACGCTTTCCGTCAGGTCAAGGCCTGATCCGCCTGGCGGCCCGGGTAGGGCGCGTGTGCGGCGGAGGTACGGTACGGCATCGTACGGTGGCAAAGGCCCGGTTTGTCCTGCCGGTCTGGGAGGATGGACCGGTGACAATTACTGCAGCGGCCGACGGTTCGGCCTTGGGAAACCCCGGTCCGGCCGGCTGGGCCTGGTACGTGAACGACGATTGCTGGCGCGCCGGAGGATGGCCCCACGGGACGAACAACCAAGGCGAGCTGATGGCGGTCCTGGATCTGTTGCGGGCCACGGCCCACCTTCCCCAGGAGGACCTGCACATCCTCTGCGACAGCCAGTACGTCATCAATTCGATCACCAAGTGGATGCCGGGATGGAAACGCAAAGGCTGGCGCAAGGCCGACGGCAAGCCGGTCCTCAACGTGGATTTGCTCAAGGAGCTGGACCGGGAGCTCGCCGGCCGGAAGTACACCTTCGAATGGGTCAAGGGGCATGCCGGGCATGACTTGAACGAAGCCGCGGACGAGCGCGCCAGGGCGGCCGCGACCGCCTACCAGCAGGGGGTGGCTGCCCGGTCCGGGCCCGGTTTCCCTGGCGCCCACCACGCCCACCATCCGCCGGCGGCCAAGGATACGCCGGAGGCCGCCCCCCGTGCACCCCGGGAAGCCGCGACCTTGCCAGGAGCCTACGAGGAGCCGGACCTGTTCAGCCAGCTGGACAACGGCGCTTTCGGCGGACCGGACGCCGCTGCCCAGCCAGGTGCCGCCGTGCCGGAGGCCTTGGTGGAGGAACTGGAGCGCGAGCTGCTGGGCCCCCTGGTGCGGGGGGACATCGGCCGGACGGCTGTCCTGCTGCACCCCGATTTCATGGAGATCGGAAGCTCGGGCAGGGTGTGGACCCGGGACGCCATGATGATGGCGCTCGAGGAGGACCCGGGCGAGCGGACAGACATTGAGATACTTGGCGCGGACCGTATTGGCGCTGACGCGGTCCTGCTGACGTACCGCAGCTACGCGCGCTCCGGCACCACGCTCAGAAGCTCACTGTGGGTGCTGGACGGCGGCCGCTGGCGGCTGCGGTTCCACCAAGGTACTCCCGAGGCTTAGCCGGCTCCTGGGTATCTACCCGGTCAGCTGAACCGCTGCGTGTTGCCCTGTTCCGCCTGTGCGTAGGTGGCAGCCGCGGAGGCAAGCGCCGTGTTGATGGACGCCAACGAGGCCTCCACGCGTCCCTGCGTGATGGTCCATTCCGTGATGAGCGCCTGGAAATTCGTGGCGGCGGTGCCCCGCCATGACCCCTGGAGCTCGTCCAGCCCGCGTTTCATTGCCTGGACGTCCGCGCTGATCCTGTCCACTGTCGCCTGGACACTGGCGGACTTCAGCTGAAGGAGTTCGGTGTCGACGGAAATGATGCTCATGGCCGTGCCTTTCGCTGTGGGGGCAGCTTTCGCCTGCGGGGCCCGGCTGGTCCGGACCGCTGATAACGAGCGTAGGGAGCAGGCCCCTGGAGCCGCTACGGTCCGGCGCTATATGTGGACAACCCCGCCGTCGCTGCCTGTTCCGCCTCGGCAGCTGCCCCGGTATTCAGCGCGTCATCACGGTGCGGAAGGCTGACCACCAAGGTCGCGCCGCCGCCGTCGGTATTTTCCACCCGGACGGAACCGCCGTGGGACCCTACAATTGCGGCCACAATGGCCAGGCCGAGTCCGCTTCCGCCCGTTTCCCTGGTCCGTGAGGTGTCCGCCCGGTAGAAGCGCTCAAAGACCTTGGAGGCGTCCTCTTCGGAGATGCCGGGTCCATGGTCGCGCACTTCAATGACCGAGCGCAGCTGTCCGTCCTCCCTGGCGCGCACCCCCACCGCCAGTTCGATCGGGCTGCCCTCCGGCGTGTAACGCAGGGCATTGCCCACGAGGTTCCCCACCACCTGTCGGAGTTTGGCTTCGTCCCCCAGCACCGGGGCAGCCGCGGCAGGTCCGCCGTCGAGCCCGGTCAGCGAAATCGCCCGCGAGCGGTCGCTGGCCTGCGTGTCCACCACGGCGTCATGGGCGAGCAGCTGGAGGTCCACGGGCTTCTGCTGCAGCGGCCGCTGCTCGTCGAGGCGGGCCAGCAGGAGAAGGTCTTCGACCATTGAGCCCATGCGCTTGGCTTCGCTTTCAATCCTTCCCATGGCTGTGGCCACGTCTTCCTCGGTGGTCAGTGCGCCGTGCCGGTACAGCTCAGAGAAGCCACGGATGGTGACAAGCGGGGTCCGCAGTTCGTGGGAGGCGTCAGCGGCGAACCGCCGCATCCTCGCCTCCGAGGCCGTACGTGCCGCGAAGGCCGTCTCAATGTGGGCCAGCATGGCATTAAGCGACCTGCTGAGCCGTCCCAGTTCAGTGCCGGGATTTTCGACGTCGACACGGCGGGAAAGGTCACCGGCGGCAATGGCCGCCGCCGTCTTTTCCACCCGGGCCAGCGGGCGGAAGGAGCGGGACACGGTCCAGCTCGCGATCAGGGAGGCCAGCAGCAGGGTCAGCAGGCCCACCCCGGTCACCACCAGGGAGGCATGTTTGAGGACATCGTCCACGCTCTGCAGGGGCAGCCCGATGACCACCACAGCGGTGGTCTGGTTGTTCTGCACCGGCACGGCCACCACCCGCCAGTTCTGCCCGTCCGTACCGCGCACCTGATAGGGAACGGCGCCGCGTTCCTGCGCCTGCTGCACCGTGACGGAGCTGATGTCCGGACGGCTCTCAGGGTCGCCGCCGAACGGATACGGCTCCTCGCCTGGCGCGAAGAGAATAAGTGAGTAGTCAGTGGGAACCATCGGGTTGGGCGCCTGAAGCGGGGTGAAGGACCGCTGCTGCCGGGCCAGGTCTACCGCCGCGGTGAGTTTGTCATCCACCTGTGCCTGCAGGTAGCTGTGGAGCAGGGCCAGCGTTCCCGCTCCGGTCACCGTCAGGGCAACTATCAGCAGCGCCATGATCATGGCCACCAGTTGCGTCCTCAGCGAGGCCGACTTCCATCGCTGCAGCAAGGTCAGCGCTTTTCAGCCGTCCGAAGCACGTAGCCCACACCGCGCTTGGTCTGGATCAGGGCGGGAGCGTCGGGATCGATGTCCACCTTGCGGCGCAGGTAGGAGATGTACGACTCCACGATGGAGGCATCACCGTTGAAGTTGTATTCCCATACGTGGTCCAGGATCTGGGACTTGGACAGCACCCGGTTGGGGTTGAGCATGAGGTACCGGAGCAGCTTGAACTCGGTGGGGGAGAGCTCGATCACCGTGCCGCCGCGCCGCACTTCGTGGGCGTCGTCGTCGAGCTCCAGGTCGTCGACGCGGATGACGGCGTCGTCATCCAGCAGCGGCTGCGTCCGGCGCAGGACGGCGCGGATACGGGCCACCACCTCGTCAAGGCTGAACGGCTTGGTGACGTAGTCATCCCCGCCGACGGTGAGGCCTGTGACCTTGTCCTCGGTATCGTCCTTCGCGGTCAGGAACAGTACCGGGAAGTGCTTGCCCGAGGCCCGGAGGCGGCGGGTGACGGTGAAGCCGTCCATGTCCGGAAGCATGACATCCAGCACGGCCAGGTCCGGGGCATGGGTTTCGGCAGCCGCCAGGGCGTCCCGGCCGTTCGCGGCCGAGACAACCTCGAAGCCGGCAAACCTTAGCGAGGTGGACAGCAGCTCGCGGATGTTGGGTTCATCGTCAACAACAAGGAGCTTTGCCTCGGGACCGTTCTTGTTCATGCTCCCATTCTGCTCCCAGAGTCTGTGAGTTTTCTGGATGCATGGTGAATGTTGCATGGGCGTCCGCGGCGCGCAGTAAAGTTGGTGGCGCCGCCAGGGTCCCCTGCACGGGAGTGCGGAGGACCCTGGCTTTGGGAATCACTTCAAAGTGATCAGCTGGTCAGGTGCCAGATTTCCCTGTCTACTGCGGGATGTCCACATTCGCGGGGTGACCGCCGTAGCTCTTGTCGTCATACGCAGCGCCGCCCAGGCTGCAAAGCTGGGCGGCCGTGGTGCCTGAGGGAGCCGTGGCCAGCGAGTCCTTGTTGACGCCATCAACCGTGACCTGGCTTGAGTACAGCGAGTTGTCGGCTTCCTTGCAGACGAGCACGATGATCTTGAAGTCGCGCGGGTCTACAAAGGTCAGGCTGACGTTCGTGCCCCCCACGACGGTCACTGCTTGGGGCACTGCCGTGTCGTGCCCCGTTGGTGTGGTGGTCTCAACTACCCAGTAATTGCCTTGGAGAACCTGGCTGAACGAGCACTTGCCGTCGGCGCCGGTGGTGCAGGTTGTGGCGGGGGTTACGGCCAGGTCTGTTGCCGGATCAAAGGTTCCGCCGACAGGTGCGGCATCGTTGTAGAGCGTGAAGACGGCACCGGCCAGTGGGGAGGCCGGCGAGTCGTCGTCGGTCTTCAGCACGTTAATGTCGGCGCACTTGGACGTGGCGACGGATATCGGGGCGATGAAGTCCTTCAGAGCCGCTGTAAATGAATCTGAGGAGCGGCTCTTCAAGTACGCACTGCTGAACGGCAGGCAAGGGTCCGTGCCGACGATACCGGCAGCGGTCAGGTTGATGGCTGCTTCGCCGAAGGTCCGGACACTCAGATCTCTCGGAGCGTTGGGTGCGATGGGGTCCGTAACCACAGCGGTGTTGATTGAACCCTCGAAAGTTCCGGTCAATGGCTGGACTTTGCCCCAGCAGGGGGTCGCGTTGGCTGCCTCGCAGAGCGTCCGGGCACCGGTGGTGATCCACCGGTGGAATCCAAGAATCGGATTCACGCCGCCTTGGGACAGGTCATATTTGATCAGGACATCGCCGGCCGTACGGACGGGGGTCACACCGTTGGAGGACAGCACAGACGACTGGTTGAATTCGAAGTCCATGTTGGTAGTGCCATTTGGTTCCTGGACCCGCTCCCACGCGAGGTATGCGTACGTGCTGCCGTTGGATTCTTCCACGAACTTGGCGTAGAAGCGTGTCAGGTCGCTCTTGTTGTTGGGGATGGATCCGTCGACGACGGACGGTACTGCGGTGTCTTCCTTCGTGCCTGTACCGAATGAATTGTCTGTCTGGCCGGTTGGAAGATCGAGACCGCAACCACCGGTCAACGTTGAACAATCAATGCCGATGTTCGCCCAGTCTTTGATGTCGCCTGTGTCGACGACCAGGTTGCCGTCCTGAGCGTTTAGTTGGGCTCCGGAGAGCGTGGCCTGAGCCGACGTGACTCCGGTAAGGATCAAAGCCAGACAAGCCATGCCTGCGCCCAAGCGGGCGCGCGTTATATTCTCCATTGAATTACTCACTTCTGGGAGTGGCGGATGGTGTGACGGTCGGCGCGGACCTGTGGTCCGGCACCGGGAGGTCCCCCAGCATCCCTCTCCAAGAATCTGATCGGATGGCGCCCGCGCGTCGGGTGCCCGCCGGCTACTCCGGTGGTCGCGTCTTTGCGGCACGGAG
Organism: Pseudarthrobacter oxydans; assembly: GCF_034258515.1. Taxonomy (NCBI): domain Bacteria; kingdom Bacillati; phylum Actinomycetota; class Actinomycetes; order Micrococcales; family Micrococcaceae; genus Pseudarthrobacter; species Pseudarthrobacter oxydans. Next base: position 874,410 of record NZ_CP139438.1, read on the forward strand.
CGGGCAGGCAGCACGGAGCCAAGTGTTATAGCTTGGGGGTGCGCGGGTGGATCGGCTGGGGCGACTGCGCATGCACGCGTCCTCATACACGGGGAAAGCCATGAGGCTTCGCCCATCCTGATCTGAGTTCAGGACCTTTTACCAATGTGTAACCCAGCGCTCTGAGCGTAGCCCGGGGATAACGGGATGACAACGTCCGGAAGAGATATTGACCAAATATTGCCCGAGGGTTCATCAAAGCTGACATGCGGCTCCACGCTGCGATCCCGTCCATGGAGGCGGGCACCTACCTGTGCGAGCCGTTGGGGACCGCGAGGTTCTCGGTCTAGCCGGTGAACACGTCCGTGGCGGTCAGGGTCCCGGGCGAACTCCCCCGCGGGCACGCCTTCCATTACCGCTACGCCCTCGCCGCAGCGAAGACACGGGCATATTGGAAGCAGAAACCACGGGCATCGGAAGCATTCAGCCACGCGAGCCGGTGCGGCACGGACAACACGTTTGCGGGCATCCCGTGACATACCCGGTAGGTGGCGACTTAGGCCCCGGCGGGATTCTGTTCCACATCCTTGGCATCCATGATCCGGTAGGCATAGCCCTGTTCCGCCAGGAACCGCTGGCGCTTCGCCGCGAATTCCTGGTCCAGGGTGTCCCGGGCAACGAGCGAATAGAAACGCGCCGCCCTGCCGTCCTTCTTGGGCCGCAGGAGCCGGCCCAGGCGCTGCGCCTCCTCCTGCCGCGAGCCGAACGAACCCGATACCTGGATGGCCACCGATGCTTCCGGAAGGTCGATGGAGAAGTTGGCCACCTTGGAAACCACGAGCGTCTGGATGTCCCCGGCCCGGAAGTCGTCAAAAAGCTTCTGGCGTACCTTCACGGAGGTGTCGCCCTTGATCACCGGCGCCTGCAGGCGCTCGCCGAGGTCATCGAGCTGGTCGATGTACTGGCCGATGACCAGCAGCTGTTCACCGGCATGCCGGGCCACCAGCTGTTCCACTACGTGCGTCTTGGACTCGGAGGTGGCGCAAAGCCGGTACTTGTCCGCATCATCGGCCATGGCATAGGCAACCCGTTCGTCCTTGGGCAGGTCGACCCGGACTTCCACACAGTCTGCCGGCGCGATGTAGCCCTGGGACTCAATGTCCTTCCAGGGGGCGTCGTACCGCTTGGGCCCGATAAGGCTGAACACCTCGCCCTCGCGGCCGTCCTCGCGCACCAGGGTTGCGGTAAGGCCCAGCCGGCGCCGTGCCTGGAGGTCGGCGGTCATCCGGAAAATCGGTGCCGGCAGCAGGTGCACCTCGTCGTAAATGATCAGTCCCCAGTCGTGGCCGTCCACAAGCTCCAGGTGCGGGTACAGGCCGCCGCGTTTGGTGGTCAGCACCTGGTACGTGGCGATGGTCACCGGCCGGACTTCCTTGACCGCTCCTGAGTATTCGCCGATCTCGTCCGCGGTGAGGGACGTGCGCTTGAGCAGCTCGTCCTTCCATTGCCTGGCGGCTACCGTGTTCGTGACCAGGATCAGGGTTGTGGTGGAGCCGGTAGCCATTGCCGCGGCGCCCACCAGGGTCTTCCCGGCTCCGCAGGGAAGCACCACCACGCCGCTTCCCCCCGACCAGAAGTTGTCGCTCGCCATCTGCTGGTACGGCCGCAGCTTCCAGCCATCCTCGTTGAGCGCGATCAGGTGCGGGGTACCGTCCACATACCCGGCCAGGTCCTCCGCCGGCCAGCCGATCTTCAGCAGGAGCTGCTTGAGCTGCCCCCGCTGGGAGGCGTGCACCACAACGGTTTCACCGTCGATCCGGGGCCCCAGCAGGGGCTGGATCTTCTTGGCCCGGATCACTTCCTCCAGGACGGGGTAGTCGTCCGTCCGCATGACCAGGCCGTGCTGCGGGTCCTTCTCCAGGCGCAGCCGCCCGTACCTGGACATGGTTTCTTCAACGTCGATCAGCAGCGAATGCGGAACCGGGAAGCGCGAGTACTTCAGCAGCGTGTCCAGCATCTTTTCCGCATCCAGCCCGGCGGCGCGGGCGTTCCAGAGCCCCAGCGGTGTCAGCCGGTAACTGTGCATGTGCTCCGGTGCCCGTTCCAGCTCGGCGAAGGGCGCGATGGCATGACGGGCTTCAGTTGCCAGTTCATGGTCCACCTCAAGCAGGATGGTTTTGTCACTCTGGACAATCAGGGGTCCGTCGTTCACGCAGGGAAATCCTTCACTGGCGCAGTTCCTCTGCAGCCTCAATGTCGATGATGCGGTGGATGGACAGTACGCGTTCTGTTTCCTTTGCAGGATCAAACACCCGGACGCGTCCGCCGCTTACTGATAGCGGAACAACTACTTCCAGGCTGGCATTCCCCAGCCCGTCCACCACGTTCATGCTGATCCGCTGCTTGAGCCTGATGGCCCGCTGCAGGGCCTCAAGCCCCAGCTGGGTTCCGGCCTCGCCGTCCCGGTGTCCGGAACCGCCGCGGTGTCCGACGGCGGCGCCCACCTGGCGCAGGACCGCGAGCTGTGCGTCCACCTCCTCAGCCCCCGGCGCCGTCCGCGGGGCGGTGTAGACAGGGCGCAGGTGGTCCTGCGGGGTCGGGGCTGCCCGGAGCCGGACCACCGGTTCGTCCGCGCCGTCCACGGAGGGGGAGAGCCCCAGGGTGCGGAGAACCTGGGCGGTTTCCCGCGGTGGCGCCGAGGAAACCAGGACGGTGGGAGCAATCTTCACCAGGTTCAGGCCGGACGCCTTCGGCCCGGAGAGAAGCTCCAGGAGCGCGGCTTCGTCTTCGCTCTGGATAAAGCTGGCAGCCGCCCCCACCCGCAATCTTCCGTGCCGTGAGGCCGTGTCCTCCACAAGGTATTCGAGTGGCTGGGGCACGGCGGTGGCAGAGTGCTCACGGAGGAACTCCAGGATGCCGGCGGCGTCCTGTCCGCTGTCCAGGGCCCGCTTGATGGAGCCGGCGGAAAAGCGGTAGGTGGTTGCCGGACCTTGGCCTTCCGCGTCAGCCATCAGCAGCAGCTTCCCGGTCAGTTCGGGGGCCAGGTACCCCGGGGCGACGGCAGTGAGGTCGGCCTGCAGTAAAACGTGGGTGACAGCTGCCGGCAGGTGCTCGCCCAGGATGGCAAGCGCGGCTTCAGGGTTGTCTTCCGCCAACGCGCTTCCAAGCTGGCTCAGGGCTCCGGATCCCACCAGTCCAAGGAGCTCGGCTTCGGCGAGCACGCCGCGGATCATCGAGCTGAAGCGCCTGGCCATCCTGGGCTGTGCCCACTCTGCGCGCTGGAGAACAGCTGCGGCATCAAGTACTGGTGCGGTCCCGTCCGGGGCGCCTGCCTCGGCAGTCAGCTCATCCAGGATCTCCAGGATGCGTTTGCGGACCACCGGGGCATCAGGCCGCTGCGCTTCGGCTGACAGCGCGATGACGGTGCTGCCGGAGGCGGAACGGTGTGCCGCCGGCACGCTGCGCGTTCCATTGACGGGCTGGCCCACCAGGGACGGCACGCGCTGGCTGGACAGCCAGGCGTTCACCAGCCAGAGCCACTGTTCCTGCCGCGGCAGGACGAGCCATTCCAGCTGCGGAGGCTGGATCCAGGACGAGGAATCGACATCCAGGCGGATGAGTCCGGCCAGTGCGGTCAGCTCCAGCAGGATTCCCGCGTGCTGCAGGTCGATCCGCAGCAGTTCGGCAAGGCGCCTCATCTCGCGCACTCCCACACCGCCGCTGCGCAGCGTGACCAGCGGTTGCTCCCCTACAGCGTGGAGCAAATCGCTTACCAGGCGCAGCGTCTCCGAGATGGCGCTGAGTGCTGCGTTCCGGCGCAGCGCCGCTGAGGTCCGGCCGAGTTGGGGGACCGGGGGCGACAACGTGAAATCGTCGATCACCGCACCGCCGCGCAGCGAGATCCCCACGCTGTGCGGCAGCTCGACGTGCGCCGCGTCCAGCGGCACCAGCAGGCCCCGCGCCAGGAGCCAGTCCACGGGCCCGACGTCGGATCCTTCCGTGGCGATTGAGGCCTTCCGTTGGGCCTGGGGGACGGCACCCATGGCCCAGTTCCGGAACCTGGCGAGCAGCGCCGTCGTCCGCTCCGGGGCAGTGGACAGTATGCTCTGGAGAGCCTCGGGGGAGGAGGTCCAGTGCTGCAGCGCCAGCGCCGCCTCCATGGGGGTGGTGGCATCGTGGATGGCAACACCGCTGCGGTGCAGTTCGGACACCAGTTGCACGGCCCGCTGCGCGAAGGCCGGCTGAAGGCGGACCAGCTCGGTGTAGCTCCTGCCCAGCCCGGCGGGATAGATGCCCACCACGTCCTTCAGCGAACCCACCGGGAGGTAGTAGTGGTGTTTCGCCGCGGATGCCGGGGTGCCGTGCGGCGGCTCGGCGCGGTGCACCAGCGCAAGTTCCTGCAGCGAATGCAGGATCCGCTCCACCGAGGCTGCCGAAGACCCGGAAATCATCTTCCGGAGTCCCGCGGCGGACGCGCTGTGGCCGGTGTCCGTATTGGTGCACAGGTGGAGGGTTTCGAGGACCTGCATCTGCGGACGGTTGAGGCGTTCAAGTGCCCGCTGCACGCTGAGCCGGGCACTTGCCCGCGCGGCAAGGGCGGGGAAGTCCGGAACGGGGGGCGAAATGAGGTCCGGCCGCGCATCGAACAGCGCACGCAGTGAATCGTCGCTGCGTGCCTCCAGCTCCTTGCTCAATGCGCGAATGAGGGACATCAGTCCAACGTTACCGCCGGTCCGGGTTTGCTGCCCGGCGGCGCCCGGCAACGCTGTCCAGAACCAGGAACAGCATCAGGAGGAACGCAAGCGGCAGGCCGTAAAGCGCCGTATAGGTGACCCAGGCCGGAGCCACTGAGCCGGCAAAGGCAAGGGCCATCACGCTGCCCACTGCCACCAGGGAAAGCACGGCCACAGCCGCGGCGATGATCATCAGGGCACGCCGGTAGCGCGAGGGTGTCATGGACGTAACGCTACCCCTCCTGCCGCACCGGGAGTGAATGGTGCTGAAGGAGGCAGCCGGAAGGTTGCACTGGGCCGTTGAAAGCGTCAATAGGGCGGTGGGCAGGATAACCTTGAGGGATAGACCAACACGGTCCGCAGCCGCCATACCTTGAACCCGCATTGCAGTGCGGATGCGGTGACGGCTGGCCGTGTCAGAAGACGTCAGAACGAAGAAGGTTGATTACGTGCCTACCGGCAAGGTCAAGTGGTATGACAAGGACAAGGGCTTCGGGTTCCTCGCAGGCGAAGACGGCCAGGAGGTATTCCTGCCCAAATCGTCGCTGCCCGAAGGCGTAACAGAGCTCAAGGCAGGCACCCGGGTTGAATTCGGGGTAGCCGACGGACGCAAGGGCGCCCAGGCCCTGGGGCTGCGCGTCCTGGACAAGACGCCCTCGATCGCCAAGGCCAAACGGCCCAACGCCAAGGAACTCGCCCCGCTGGTCCAGGACCTGGTGACCGTGCTGGACAATCTCTCCGGAACCCTCTCCGCAGGCAAGTATCCGGAAGGCAACAAGGGCAAGGCCATCGCCGCTGCCCTGCGTAAGGTTGCCGACGAGCTGGACGTTTAGGCGCCGATGAACCCGGAAGCTGAACAGCCGGTGGCCGCCGCCCAGGACCAGGACGGTCCGACGGCGGGGGCTGCTGCCGCTGCCAACCCTGCGGCTGCGGGGGCCAAGGCCATGTCCAAGCGCCGCGCGGGTGTTCCGGTGTGGCGGACAGGCAAGCCTGATGCCTTCCTGGCTGCAGCCGTGGACACCGCCCGCACCGCCATCGAGGGCATCACGGCACCGGCTACGATCGGCCAACACCTTGCGGCCAAGAGCGAAGGCGACCGCCTGGTGACCCATCTGTTTGAGTCGAAGCTGGCCGGTTACCTGGGCTGGCAGTGGTACGCGGTGCTCACCCGTAACTCCCGCTCCAAGGTCGTCACCGTCAACGAACTCGGCCTGCTGCCGTCGGAGGATTCGATCCTTGCCCCGGAATGGGTGCCGTGGGCGGAACGTGTCAGACCCGAGGACGAGCAGGAGCCGGAGCAGGTGCCGGCCCAGGAGCCGGAACAGGGCCAGGAATCCGGGGAGGAAAAGCCCGGCGACGGTGGACAGCCCGGCGACGAAGCAAGGACTTCCTGACCACACACGAACGGCGCCGTCCGGGATGATCCCGGGCGGCGCCGTCGTACGTTAAGGCTGCCGGCCTACTTGCGCAGTTCGCCCACCACGTAGTCGATGCTCGCCAGCAGGGCAGAGACGTCGGACGGCTCGATGGCCACAAACGTGGCGATGCGCAGCTGGTTGCGGCCCAGCTTCCGGTACGGCTCGGTGTCCACGATGCCGTTGGCCCGCAGGACCTTGGCCACCACGGCCGCGTCCACTGAATCGTCGAAGTCAATCGTGGCGATTACGTTGGAGCGCTCGTCCGGGTTGGCGACGAACGGCGTGGCGAATTCGGAGGACTCCGCCCAGCTGTAGATGCGTCCGGCAGAATCTGCAGTCCGCGCCGAAGCGAAGTCAAGCCCGCCGTTCGCGTTCAGCCACTGCACCTGGGCGTCCAGGGTCACCAGGGTGGACAGCGACGGCGTGTTGTAGGTCTGGTTCAGGCGGGAGTTGTCAATGGCCGTCTGGAGGTCCAGGAAGTCCGGGATCCAGCGGCTGGTGGACTTGATCCGGGCCGCGCGCTCCAGTGCAGCCGGCGAGAACAGGCCAAGCCACAGCCCGCCGTCGGAGGCAAAGTTTTTCTGCGGGGCGAAATAGTAGACGTCGCTCTCCGCCACGTCGACGTCCAGGCCGCCGGCTGCCGACGTCGCGTCAATAAGGACCAGTGAGCCCTCATCCGCGCCAGCCACGCGCTTAACGGGGGCGGACACGCCAGTGGACGTCTCGTTCTGCGGCCAGGCATAGGCATCAACGCCCGCCTCAGCCTGCGCAGCAGGGCGGGTTCCCGGCTCGGATTTGATGATGGAGGAGGCATCCAGGAAAGGTGCCTTGTTGGTGGCTGCCGCGAATTTCGAGCCGAATTCACCGAATGAGAGGTGCTGCGCCTTCTTCTCCACCAGGCCGAAGCTGGCGACGTCCCAGAACGCCGTGGAACCGCCCACGCCCAGCACCACCTCATAGCCTTCCGGGGCACGGAAGAACTGGCTCAGGCCTTCGCGTACGGACCCCACCAGGTTCTTGACCGGTGCCTGCCGGTGGGACGTTCCCAGGATGGTCTTCGATGCGGCGGACAAGGCATCGATCTGCTCCTGCCGGACTTTGGAGGGACCGGCGCCGAACCGCCCGTCCTTGGGCAGGAGGTCGGCGGGAATAGTGATGCTGGTTTCGCTCACAGGTGCTCCAATTTCGGCGTGGACGGGGTGTTGGTCCGGACGGATGTGGGTGCCAGGCAGTCGCGGCGACTGTGACTCGGGCCCTCCCTCATTCTGCCTGAACAGCTGTTTCAGCGGGAACCGGGACCGTCATAGTCCAGACATTGAGACAGGGCCCCTGCCCGCGCCGTCAACTATTCGGACAAACTCAAAATAGGCTAAGCTTTCCAACGGACCACGCTGCATGTGAAGGCGGTACGGTGGGACAACGCAAGGTACTGCGCTCGAGGAGCTGAGCTGGATGACGGATCTGATCGACACTACGGAGATGTACCTTCGGACCATCTTGGAGCTTGAGGAAGAAAACATCGTTGCCCTCCGGGCCCGGATCGCGGAGCGGCTGCGCCACTCCGGGCCCACTGTGTCGCAGACCATCGGCAGGATGGAACGGGACGGCCTGGTGGTTGTCTCCGGAGATCGGCACCTTGAACTCACGGAGGTGGGCCGGAAGCGCGCCACCGAAGTCATGCGGAAGCACAGGTTGGCGGAGCGGCTCCTGGCCGATGTCATCGGGCTGGACTGGGCCTACGTCCATGACGAAGCCTGCCGCTGGGAGCACGTCATGAGCGAACGGGTGGAACGGCGCATTTACGAAATGCTGAACCATCCCACTGAGTCCCCGTATGGCAATCCCATCCCGGGATTGGCGGCCCTCGGGGGCGAGGCGCAGGCCGCTGCGGACGCGGCGGTCAGCCTGCTTGAGGCCATGAAGACCTACGGCCCGGCGTCTGAGGTGACAGTCAGCCGCCTGGCAGAGCCGATCCAGGTGGAACCCGAGTTGTTGGTCCAGCTTGATGAAGGCGGAATCCGGCCCGGTGCCTCGGTCTCGCTGGAGCGGGTGGGGGAGTACATTTCGGTCCGCGTCCCGGGCATCGAAGGGGCCCTGGAGCTGCCGCCGGAAGTCGCGGCGCACGTCTTCGTGGCCGTACGCTAGGGACCGCTTGAGGCCTCCCGGCTACCCCAACGGGTGCCGGTTACGCAAAGATAACGGAATTGTTACTTTGGGACTTTTGCCCCTATAGTTAAACCCAAGCGTTGATACTAAAGCGTTACCTGATCTGGAGCCGAGCTCTGCCAGCGGATCAGGTGCACGAGTCATTACTGGCAGAGGCGGGGGAACCACAAACGGCAGCCGGGGGACTGCCTTGGGGTGAAGTCCGTCAGCAGCAAGCCTCTTCCAGTGAAGGATCCTCCGTGGATACCTCTGTGCCGAAGCTTGCTTACGGCGGACCGGGTCTTTGAACTCTCTGACCCGAATCCGACAGCTAACTTCGCAGGCTTTCCAGAGAGGAACCCTTCTTGTCCATGCAGACCCCCAGGGGACGCCGCCGCGCAGCGGTGCCCGCTTCGACGCCGCGGGTTGTTGAAGTCATCACCACGGAACGCCCCCGCGATCCCCACCGTGATGCGCGCCGCCGTCGTGGTCCCTTCCGCCAAGTCACCGAGTTCGCTGCTGCGAGCGGAATCGGCCAGAAGGCCGGAATCGCACTCGCAGCCACAGGCCTGGTGCTGACCGTGACGGTGCCGGCCACCAGCCCCGTGATGGCCACCGACGCTCCCGGTGTTACTCCGATGGCAGCCTCAGCCGTCACGCCGCAGCCGCAGATCTCAGCCGAGGCCGGTGCCCAGATCGATTTCAGCCGTTCCGCCGTGGTCACCCAGGCGGATCCGGACGGCAAGCTCAAGCAGCTTCTCAGTGCCCAGTCCGCCGGCTCGGTGTCACGTGCTGCCTCGGCAGGAAGCCTCGGCGCTCCACTGGCCACGCTGACCACAGCGTCCCCCTTCGGCTACCGCGTCAGCCCGATCACCGGTGGCTCAGGCGACTTCCACCGCGGCCAGGACTATGTGGCCCAGTGCGGTACGTCGGTCTTCGCTGCCGCCACCGGTACCGTGACCTTCGTGGGCTGGCACCAGTTCGGCGGCGGAAACCGCGTTGTGGTGGACCACGGCAACGGCCTGGAAACCACGTACAACCACCTCTCCTCCTTCAGCGTGAGGGAGGGGCAGACCGTCTCGCGCGGGGACGTAATTGCCCTTAGCGGGACCACGGGCGCCTCCACGGGCTGCCACCTCCACTTCGAGGTGCAGGTCAACGGCGAAGTGGTCGATCCGACTGGCTGGCTGTAGTCAAGTGACGGTGAACTATCAGATGATCGTGACTTGCCGTGACCTGAATGTGACATTCACTCAAAACTGCTGTACCGTCTAACTCGCGTCAACTTTTCCGAAGTTGACGCTCTTGTGCGGATTGCCTAACTCTGCCACCGCTCAAGGTCCGTTCGCATTTCATCGTCTGGCAGGGGCGGGGGAACCAATTTTGGTCTTGGCTTTGGCTAAGACCTTGGGGTTAAGTCGCAAAACTTCCTTGGAAGCAGCGCGGCCGGGTGACTCCCATCCGAATCCGACAGCTCACCTCGCAGGCATTGGGAGAGGCTACCTTCGTGTCTTCACGCAATAATTCTGCGCGCCACCGTGCGCAAACGGTTCGTACCAACCCCTTGGACACTATGTCCAAGGCTGTTAGTGCCAATGCCGGGACAGTAGGTCGCCAGGCTGCCGTTATCGCCGCAGCTTCCGGTCTTATCCTCAGCATGGGCCTGCCCGCCAACGCAGCGGACACCACCGCTGGTGTTTCCGCTTCCACCGAGTCCGGCTCCGCGCAGGCTGCCCTGGCAGTCACCGCAGCCCCCACGGCCACCGTGTCGTTCGAGCGGCCCGTGGTCAAGACCACTGCCGCCCCGAAGCCGGAGCGGGTGCGCCCACAGTCCACCGCCACGGAAACGGGCGCAGCGTCGAGTTCGGAGTCTGCAGCGGACAAGCTGGCCAAGACTGTCTCTTCCGCTTCCACCTCAGGCATTGCTGCCATCGCCTACACGGGCATTGGCAGCCCCTACGTCTGGGGCGGCACCAGCCCGGTCACCGGATGGGACTGCTCCGGCTTCACCCAGTGGGTTTACGCCCAGGCCGGCATCAGCATCCCCCGCGTCAACGCCTGGACTGCCATGACCCCCACCTCCACCCCGCAGCCCGGCGACCTGGTCATGCAGAACGGCGGAGCGCACGTCGGCATCTACGTCGGCAACGGCATGATGGTCAGCGCGCTCAACCCCTCCCAGGGCACGCTGCTCCACGCCGTAGCCGCCACCGGCACCTCTTCGTTCTTCACCATCAGCAAATAGTTCTTGGACCCTCGGGTCCAAGAACTATTTCTTTGCTCCACCACGCTTTCCGCTAACACCACATCCCCGTTCGGGGCGTGCCGGCGTACCCCCAAGATGCCGGCGCGTCCACATCCCTTGGTGCCCACAACGGCCTGAGGAAAACGAAAGAGAGAACTGATGACTACTCGTGCTACCGCACGGCATCGCGCCGAGGTCACCAAAACCAGCTCAATCGCCATCATCGCCAAGGCTGTCGGCGAGAACGCCGGCGGCGTAGGCCGCCAGGCCGCTGTCATCGCCGCCGCTTCCGGCCTGGTACTGACCAGCGGCATCGCGGCGAACGCTGCCGACTCCAACGTCCAGCGCGACTCCGCTCCGGCTTCCACCCTGGAAGTTGAATCCGCCGTCGAAGCCCCCATCTCCGCGGCCTCCACGATCAACATCACCTTCGAAAAGCCCGCCGTCACCACCACGCCGGCCCCGGTTATCGAAGAACCCGCACCTGTCGAGGTCCAGGAGGCCGAGCCGGCCCCCGTCGCCCAGCCTGCTGCTCCCAAGGTCACGGCCAAGGTTTCCACGGCCTCGGCCCCGGCCGCCGCTCCCACTGCTTCCGCCAGCGGCAAGGGTGCAGCCATCCTGTCGGCTGCATACGCCCAGCTGGGTGTTATGCAGGACTGCACCATGCTGGTCACGAACTCCCTGGCAGCAGTGGGGATCAACTTCCACGACTGGCCTGCAGGCTACCTCTCCCTGGGTCGCACCGTCAGCGCTGCCGAGGCGCAGCCCGGCGACCTGATCTACTACGCCGACGGCGGTGCCGGCATGGCACACATTGCTGTCTACGCAGGCAACGGCCAGGCCGTCCACGGTGGCTACAACGGAAACCAGACGGTGGTCTTCAGCGCCAACGTCGGCTCCGGCCCCGTGTTCATCCGAGTGAACTGACCCGCCAGTTCCGGCGGTCCGACCAGGACTCAAAAGAACCCTTGCCCTCACGGCAAGGGTTCTTGCCTTTTAACTGCCGGCTGCTCCAGCCGTTCAGTATGCGCCGCCTGACTGGATCGACACGACCGTTCAGGGAAAGGGCGATTAGCCGATCGCGCGCTTCTATGTTTACTCTTGTGGTGTCGATCCATAGCCCGGACATGCCGAGGGCAGCCGGCCCTCGTGCCCCTGGACGGGTGCGGCCGTGAAGAGGTACGTGCATGCGCACTCTCGTTCTGAATGCTGGGTATGAGCCCCTGGCGGTGATCACTTTCCGCCGGGCGCTGGTGCTTGTGCTCACGGGCAAGGCCAGCGTGGTTGCCGAAGGCGATGATCCCGTGGTGGGACCGCAGGAAATCCTGGGCCGTCCCTCGGTGATTCTCCTGAACCGTTACATCCGGCCGAGGTACAACCAGGCCACTGCTGTCAGCCGCCGCGGAGTGCTCAGGCGCGACGGCCACAGATGCGCGTACTGCGGTAAAGCGGCCCACACCATCGACCACGTCCACCCCAAGTCCCGGGGCGGCGAGGACTCCTGGGAGAACCTGGTGGCGGCCTGCCTGCGCTGCAACAACGTCAAGGGCGACCATACGCCGGCGGAAATGGGCTGGAAACTGCGTTTCGTCCCGGAGCCACCGCATGGAACCATCTGGCAGATCAAGGAACTTGAGAAGCCCACTCCAGCCTGGGATCCGTTCCTTCTGCCGGAGCGGGCCGCCTGACCGGAACCTTCGGCACGCCCGCAGCGCCGCCGATGGCTAGGCTGGGGGCATGGAACAGAAGCGGCTGGACTTCAATGCAGTGATCCTGGCCGGCGGCCGGTCTTCCCGGTTGGGCGGGGTGCCGAAACAGGGCTTGGTTTTCCATCATGACACCCTCCTCCAGCGCGCCCTGGCCGCTGCAGCGGATGCTGCGCGGACGGCGGTGGTGGGCCCGGACGCCGGACATTCTGTCCCCGGGGTGCTTTTCTGCCGGGAAGAGCCGGAGTTCGCGGGGCCGGCAGCTGCCATCTCCGCCGGACTTGACGCCTTGGCCCGGGACGGACACGAGGCGGAGTTCACTTTGGTGCTGGCGTGTGACATGCCGCTGGTCCGGGACGCAGTGGAGGCACTGGTGGCGGCCATGGTTTCGACGAACGCAGACGGCGCCATGGCACGCGCGGAAGACGGCCGGCTCCAGCCTCTGGCCGGTTTTTACCGCACGGCTGCGTTAAAAACCTCGGCGGCGCAGCTCTCGTCCCGTGGCGCCCTTATTAACGGCTCCGTGCGCTCCCTCCTTGCTAGTCTGGAGGTGCAGCCTGTCACCGTCCCTGCAGGTTCCACGGCAGACGTGGACACCTGGGATGATGCCGCCGCACTAGGGATTGCCGCCGGCAACCAGGACAAAGGCCAGGACCGGCGCAGCCGCAGTTAAATAGGGAGGCACGTTCGTGAAAAGCCAGGATGAAACGCTGGAGGAGTGGTGCAGGTCCCTCCTCCAGGCCTATGAACTGGAGGACGTCCAGGTGGACGTCAACGCCATCCTTGCCTTGGCCGGTGTGGCCGCCCACTCGGTGGTCCGTCCGGCCGCGCCCCTGACGACGTTTATTGCCGGGTATGCCGCCGGCCTGGCGTCCGGCTCGGGCCGGGCACCCAATGCTGCTTCCATGGAGTCCGCCCTGGCCGTGGCCCGTTCCCTGGCTGCCGACTACGATGCTGAAGCCGCCGGGGCTCCCGGCGAATGACGAAGGAGTCCCAGCAAGCAGCGGATGCTCCCGGGGGCGGGCAGCCGAGGCACCTCGACCATACGTGGGAAGAAGCCCGGCAGGCAGCTTTCGACGCCGGCACTCCAATCCCCGCCGGCCCTGTTCCCCTGGAGCTGGCCCTCGGACGCAGGCTGGACCAGGACATTGTGGCCCTGCAGGTGATGCCCCACTATGCGTCATCGGCGATGGACGGCTGGGCCGTTAATGGCACGGGGCCGTGGATCCTGGTGGATGCAGGTTTGCCGCTGGCTCCGCACCAGGCCAGTCCCATTGCCACGGGGGGACTCATACCGCCCGGGGCGAAGGCGGTGCTGCGCAGCGAAAGCGCCCGCCTGGACAAAGACGAAGACGGGCTGCCCGTCCTGGTGACCGGCGGCACTGCCCGCCCTGGCGAGCCCCGTGCAGGCCAGCATGTCAGGAAAGCAGGGGAGGAGGCCTCGGAAGGGGACATCCTGGTCAAGGCCGGCGTGGTGCTGAACCCTGCGCACCTGGCCCTCGCAGCCCTGGCCGGTTATGACGAACTTGTGGTCCAGGGAAAGCCCCTGGTCCGGCTGCTGCTGACCGGTTCTGAAGTGGTTGGGAGCGGCCTGCCGGTTCCGGGGCAGGTGCGTGACACCTTCGGCCCGCAGCTACCGGCCGTGGTGGGCATGCTGGGCGGGCTGCCGGGCGGACAGCAACGGATCGGCGATTCGTACGCTGAATGGCTGGCGGCACTGGAGGACGTGGTCCCCGGGGTGCCGGGCGCGCCGGACCTGCCGGCCGACGTCGTCATCACCACAGGCGGGACCGGAAAATCCGGCACCGACCACCTTCGCCGGGCCGTGCGGGAGCTGGGCGGGCGGCTGATCATTGACGGCGTGGCCATGCGTCCCGGACACCCGGCCGTCCTGGCCGAACTTCCGGACGGGCGGTTCGTGCTTGGACTGCCGGGTAACCCCCTTGCAGCCATGATGGCACTTTCCACGGTGGGGGCCCCGCTGCTCGCGGCGCTGGGACACCGCACGCTGCCGGCCGTGCAGGAGGTTCCCTGCGGAACCACCCTCGACCCCGAACCCGGGCGCACACGCCTGGTCCCGTTCCGCCTGCTTTACGGCATGGCCTCTCCCGCCCAGCACACCGGCCCGGGCATGATGCGCGGGCTGGCTTCAGCGGACGGCGTTCTGGTTGTGCCTCCCCACGGGGTGCAGCTGGGAGAGCTGGTGCCCGCCTTTGCCCTTCCGTGGGGGCCGCCCATCCCGGCGCCGCCCGAGCCCGCCGCCAAGACGAAGGCGCGCACTGCCGGACGGACGGGCAAGCCGGCCGCCAAACCGGCGCCGGCCGGCCCCGTAGACTGGAGCGCACTCCTTGGCTGAGGCCTGCCAACGTGCTGCAGCCACGCTGGCATCGCCCCAAGGCAGTTGCGATGATGGACACATGGACAGGAACGGTGGGATATGGGACGCGTGACCCAGCGCCGCAAGGTGCACAAGTATGTGCTGGACGGTTCCCCGAACGCCCTCGAGTTTCCGGTCCGGTACCGGGAGGACGTCCTGGCGGTGGAAGAGCCGCTGGAAATCCGGCTGGGAAGCCTGTCCTACTCGGTAACCATGCGCACGCCGGGGGATGACTTCGACCTCGTGGCCGGGTTCCTCGTGTCAGAGGGCGTCATCTGGGAGTCCGGGCAGCTCGTTTCGCTGCGCTTTTGCGCCGGGGAAGACGAAAACGGGGTGCAGACCTTCAACGTGGTGGAGGCCCAGTTGCGGCCCGACGTGGAGCTTCCTTCCATCGGCCGGCACGTCTACACCTCCAGTTCATGCGGCATCTGCGGGACCGACTCCATAGAATCCGTCCGGAAATCCTCGCACTTCAACCCCGCCGGGGATCCGCTGAGCGTCTCCGCGGAGGTGCTTGCCTCGCTTCCGGGCATCCTCCGGGAGTCCCAGCGCCTCTTCGATGACACCGGCGGCGTCCATGCTGCCGGGCTCTTCAAGATAGGGGACGACGGCGGCCCCCAGCTTCTGTGCCTTCGGGAGGATGTGGGGCGGCACAATGCGGTGGACAAGGTTGTGGGGTGGGCCCTGAGGGAAGGTTTGCTGCCGCTTCGCGGCACCGTGCTCCAAGTCTCCGGCCGGGCATCCTTCGAGCTGGTCCAAAAGGCTGCGCTCGCCGGAATCCCCGTCCTCGCTGCGGTCAGTGCGCCGTCGAGCCTTGCCGTCGAACTCGCCGAGGCCAGCGGAGTGACCCTCGCCGGCTTCAGCAGGGGAACCAGCCTTAACATCTATGCCGGTGACGGAAGGATACGGCGGCCGGTGGCCGCGGCGCCGCCGTCGTAAGCTTCGGCCGCCGTCGTAAGCTTGACTTGCGCGCAGGTCAGCGTCCGGGATGCGTTTTCCGAAAGGGTTGGTAAACGGGCTACCAGCGGGTAGATTTATCCATCGAATGGACAGCATGGTCCAGTCCCAACCGCTGAAGAGGGCCCACATTGCATGACGACCGCCGGATAACGGAAGTCCGCCTCCAAAGGTTCGTGCGTGAACGGATTAGCCCGGCGGTCTACGGCCGGAGCCTTCCCCTTACCCTGAGCAGCTGGGATGCGCCCGATGAGCCAGTCCCCGCGCTGGAGGCAATGCGGCAGGACTTCCAGCCCCAGGAACACGGGGCTCCCTGGGGGAAGCCTTGGGGGACCAAATGGCTCCGGCTCCAGGGCGAAGTCCCCGAATCGTGGGGCACCGGGCCGGACACCACTGTTGAAGTGCTCGTGGACCTCGGTTTCACCACCGAAATTCCCGGCTTCCAGTGCGAAGGCCTGGCCTGGCGTCCGGACGGCACCACCATCAAGGCTGTCTCGCCCAGGAACCAGTACATACCGCTGAAGCTGCTGGGTGGCGGCATGGCGGTGGACTTCTACGTGGAAGCCGCCGCGAACCCGGACGTCGCGCAGGGCTGGACCTTCGCCCCCATGCCGTACGGTGACAAGTCCACGGCCGGGACGGCGCCGCAGTACCGGCTGGGGAACATCGCCATTGCGGAACTGAACCAGGCGGTCTGGGAACTCCAGCAGGATATCCGGACCCTTTCCGGCCTGATGGCGGAACTGCCCCTGGAACTGCCGCGGCGGCATGAGATCCTCCGCGCCCTTGAACGCATGATGGACGTCATGGACCCGGACGATGTTCCTGGCACCGCCGCAGCGGGACGTGAAGCACTTGCCGAAGTACTGGCCCGGCCGGCCTATGCCTCAGCCCACCAGCTGGTGGCCACCGGCCACGCGCACATCGACTCCGCCTGGCTCTGGCCGGTGCGCGAGACGGTCCGCAAGTGTGCACGGACCTTCTCCAACGTGGTGTCCCTGATGGATGAAAATCCGGACTTTGTGTTCTCCTGCTCCTCGGCGCAGCAGCTGGCCTGGATCAAGGAGCTCTACCCTGAACTGTTCAGCCGTATCCGCGAGAAGGTCCGCTCTGGCCAGTTTGTCCCCGTGGGCGGAATGTGGGTCGAGTCGGACACCAATATGCCCGGCGGTGAGGCCATGGCACGCCAGTTCGTGGAGGGCAAGGGCTTCTTCATGGCGGAATTCGGCGTTGAGTGCCACGAAGCCTGGCTGCCTGATTCATTTGGCTATTCTGCTGCGCTGCCGCAGATCGTCAAGTCTGCCGGCAGCCGCTGGTTCCTGACCCAGAAGATCTCCTGGAACCAAACCAACAAGTTTCCCCACCACACCTTCAACTGGGAGGGCATTGACGGCACCAGGCTCTTCACCCACTTCCCGCCGGTAGACACCTACAACTCGGAGCTGACCGGCCGCGAACTGGCACACGCGGAACGCAACTACCGGGACCATGGGCGCGGCACCGTGTCCCTGGTGCCGTTCGGCTACGGCGACGGCGGTGGCGGACCAACGCGGGAAATGCTGGCGGCAGCGTCGCGCGCCGCCAACCTGGAAGGCTCGCCCAAGGTCCGGATCGGCTCGGCCGAGAGCTTTTTCACGCAGGCGGAGGAAGACTACCCCGTCCTGCCTGTCTGGGTTGGCGAGATGTACCTCGAACTGCACCGCGGAACCTACACCAGCCAGGCCAGGACAAAGAAGGGCAACAGGCGCAGTGAGCACCTGCTGCGGGAGGCCGAACTGTGGTGCACCACGGCCGCGGTCCGTGCCAGCGGCGGATACGCCTACCCGGCCGCTGAGCTCAAGCGGCTGTGGCAGCTGGTGCTGCTGCAGCAGTTCCATGACATCCTTCCGGGCAGCGCCATTGCCTGGGTGCACCAGGATGCCGAGCGCAACTACCAGGCAATCGGTGAAGCCCTTGAAGCAATCATCAGCCAAGCTGCCGCCGCCACGCTGGGCAAGGGCGAGCGGACCTTCCTGCTGAACGCAGCGCCGCATGCCAGGGCCGGCGTTCCCGCCCTGGCTGCGGGCGAACCTGCCGCGCCGGCCGGAGAGGTCCATGCCAAGGCCCATGACGGCGGCTACATCCTGGACAACGGCGTCATCCGCGCGGTGCTGGACGGTAGCGGGCTTCTCACGTCATTGGTGGATCATGCCACCGGCCGCGAAGCCATTGCGCCGGGCCAGCGCGGCAACCTCCTCGAACTGCACCGGGACACGCCCAACGAATGGGACGCCTGGGACATCGACGGGTTCTACCGGCGCAACGTCACGCCGCTGACCCAGGCGGCATCCGTGCGGTTGAGCCGGGAAGGGGCAGAGGCTGTCGTCACGGTGGAGCGGCTTGCCGGCGCGTCCCCCGTTACGCAGCACATCAGCCTTGCGGCCGGCAGCCCGTCCCTTTCCATCACCACATCCGTGGACTGGCAGGAACGCGAAAAGCTGCTCAAGCTCGGGTTCGCCCTGGATGTCCGGGCGGAGAGGTCTGCGGCGGAGACGCAGTTCGGCCACGTCTTCCGGCCCACGCACACCAATACGTCCTGGGAAACGGCAAAGTTCGAAATCTGCGCACACCGGTGGATCCACGTGGCCGAGCCGGGGTATGGCGTGGCCATTTCCAACTCCTCCACCTACGGGCACGATGTCACGCGGAGCATCAGGGAGTCCGACGGCGGCACCACCACTACCGTGCGGCTCTCACTGCTGCGCGCCCCGAAGTTCCCGGATCCCGACGCCGACCGCGGGCTTCATGAACTCACCGTCACCATCCGTCCGGGAGCCGGTATTGCCGATGCCGTGGAGGAAGGCTACCGAACCAACCTCGTGCCCCGGCTGGTCCACGGCGCTTCGCCGGTGGAACCGCTCTTCTCCGTGACGAATCCTGCGCTCGTCATTGAAGCGGTCAAGCTGGCCGAGGACGGGTCCGGCGATGTGGTTGTCCGCCTGTACGAGTCACTGGGCGAGCGCTCTGCGGGGAAGCTCACGGCGAACTTTCCGGTGCGGCGCGTCACTGCCGTCGACTTGCTGGAGCGCCCGGTCCCCGCACCCGGAGTGGAAACGTGCCGGGACGGAGCGGATCTGGTTTTGCGACCGTTCCAGCTGGTGACCCTCAGGCTTGCCAGGGAGACTCGCCCGGCCCCTAAATGAGCATGAGGGGCGGGGGGCTTGGCGCCCCGAAAACAGCGTTAAATAGGCTGAGTGGGGGCGGTCCCCAACGTCCCGCCACCACTCATCCCCCCAATGCATGCGAAGGCCCCCGGAACGCAAGCGTTCAAGAAATATCCCCGTTCGCAAACGCCATGCGCTCCACCTTCACACATTCATGATTGTTTCACATTCTAATGTTTTTGTGAAAGCCCGCTTTGTTACTTTTCGGTATATGTCCTTTTGGTGGACAAAGGCCTGCCGCTGCGCACCCGCGCCGCCCAGATCAGCGCCAGCCCAACCACGTAACACAGCACGGCGGTGTAGTTGACCACGAACATGATGGCGCCCCATCCCGGAGGCACCAAGGGAAACAGCAGGCTGAGGCCAATCGCCACGCCGCCCAGGGCAAGAAGGGCGGCTGCCACCCGCACCAGCACCGGCAGCCGGCTCCGGACTGCCCGCACCATGGCGGGCAGCAGGACGAGGCCTACATATGCGGGGTAGGCGCGGCCGGCGGCACCGTAGTACTGGGCCAAGATGGCGTTGTGCTGGTTTCTGACCGACGGTGCCGACAGTCCCGCCGATGAACCGGTGGTGTCCATAAGGAAGAACACCGCTGTCATCACCAGCGAAACGACCGCCAGCACCATCATGCCGGCCTTTCCCGTGATGAGCCGGTACGCGCCTTCAGCACCGAAGCCGCGCGTGACGCGTATCCCGATGAAATAGATGGCGGCAAAGATGATGAAGCGCAGCAGCAGGTTGGCAAGGTTGATGCCGCCCAACGCCTGGTCGATGGCTACGTACGGCGCCTCGATGCTCAAGAGGATGGCTGCGGTCATCAGGGCGAAGATATAGAAGAGCGACCTGTTCTCGCCGCGCAGGGCGCTGGGGAGGCGGGCAGCCGCAACAAGGCCGCAGATGGCAAGGGTGGACCACTGAAGAATTTCGATCATCCCAGGTTCTCCCAGATCTTTTCGGTCTGCGCCTGGTCTTGCTCCTGGCGCCGCAGTACCTTGCCCAGTGCCTGCAGCCTGTCGCCGGCCAAGGCGGTGAGGTCGCCGTCGGACAGGCTGTCCAAGGCCCGCTGCCGGGCGCCGGCCGGCCAACCGGCCTCTTCCTCCGTGATGAGGCCGGTAGCCACCAGCCCGCCTGTGGGTCCGACGCCCGCGGCGAGGGACGTGGCTATGGCCAGTTCAGGGGACAGCCGGTTCGCGGTCAGCTGGGCAGAGTAGTTCTGGGGCGCAACCCCCGTGGCAGCCGATACGCGGTGCCGCAGTTCGCCGTCGTCGATTGCATCAACCCAGTTCTTGACCGACGTGGAGTGCGGCGCCGCAGAGAGCGGCAGGGGCTCCTTCCCGGGGGCGGCTGCTTCCATCGCCGGCCGCGCCAGCAGTGCCTGCAGGAGGTCGGCCGTGGAAATCTGGCTCACCAGTTCACACCGGGTGGGCGGAGGCAGGGGACCGGCCAGGTCCCGGTAGGCCTCGAAGGTGGCGAGGGCCGCAACAGGATTGACGCCGTAGGCGCGGCTGATGCTCACGACAGTGCCCACGGCGACTTTCCCGCGGACCAGCTGCTGGGCGAGCGTGGTCCGCTTGATCCCGGAGATCCTGCAGACATCTGCCGTGCTGGCGTCCGGCGCAATGCCTTGCAGCCAGCGCTGGAACGCCTTGGCGGGGATGGTCATGGAGGGCTCTCTGCAGAACGGGTGTTTCGTTGATTTTAGCCTGCCCCTTGAGTCCCGGTTTTACCCGCGCAGCCGTTTCGACTATGCTTGATGGTCGAGCCCGTTGGTCCGTACACCCCCCAAGTCCGGACCAGCGGGTTCTTTCATGTCCTGCGGCCCGCGCACCTTCCTCCCGGGCAATCGGCATGGCCCTGCCGGCCGGTTTTAGGCAGAAAACACGCTGCGCAACAGCGGCGAAAGGATGGATCAATGACTGCAACCCTTGTAGCCAAGGACGTTTCCGGCGGTCATGACCACCGGCAGCTTTTCTCCGGGCTTTCCCTGACCGTCGCGCCCGGGGACGTAGTGGGCGTGGTGGGTGCCAACGGAGCCGGGAAGTCGACGCTGCTCCGGCTTCTGGCGGGCGTGGACGAGCCGCAGGACGGCTCGGTCAGTCTTGCCCCTGCCGACGCTTTCGTGGGGTGGCTTCCCCAGGAGCATGAACGGGTGCCGGGTGAAACCGTTGCGGGGTACATTGCGCGGCGCACGGGTTGTGCACAGGCCACGGCCGACATGGAAGCCACGGCGGAGGCGCTCGGAGCAGGTGCCCCGGGAGCCGATGATGCCTATGCACTGGCTTTCGACCGGTGGATGGCTTCGGGTGCGGCCGACCTGGACGACCGGCTTCCAGCGGTATTGGCGGACCTTGGGCTGGAGACCGGCCCGGATGCGGCCATGACGGCCCTTTCCGGCGGGCAGGCCGCGCGGGTTGCGCTGGCTGCGCTGCTCCTGAGCCGGTTTGACGTGGTGCTGCTGGATGAACCCACCAATGACCTTGACCTGGAGGGCCTCGACAAGCTCGAGGACTTCGTCAAAGGCCTGCGGGGCGGTGCTGTGCTGGTGAGCCACGACCGCGAGTTCCTGGCCCGCTGTGTCACCACGGTGGTGGAACTGGACCTGGCGCAGAATGCCGTGGCAGTCTACGACGGCGGCTATGACGCCTTCCTCGAGGAACGCGCCGTTGCCCGGCGGCACGCCCGCGAAAAGTACGAGGAGTTTGCGGCCACCAAGGCCGACCTGGTGTCCCGGGCCCGGACCCAGCGTGAATGGAGCTCCCAGGGCGTCCGGAATGCCATGAAAAAGAGCCCGGACAATGACAAGATCCGCCGCGCCGCCAGCACCGAGTCTTCAGAGAAGCAGGCCCAGAAAGTGCGGCAGATGGAGTCCCGCATTGCAAGGCTGGATGTGGTGGAAGAGCCGCGGAAAGAATGGCAGCTCCAGTTCTCCATCGGCAAGGCACCCCGCTCCAGTTCCGTGGTTGCGACGCTCCGCGATGCCGTGGTCCGGCAGGGCGGCTTCACCCTGGGACCCGTCAACCTCCAGCTCAACGCGGGGGAGCGGATTGGCATTACCGGACCCAACGGTGCCGGGAAGTCCACCCTGCTGCGGCTGCTGCTGGGCGGCATCGAGCCCGATTCCGGCAGTGCCGCCATGGGGGCCTCCGTGGCCATTGGCGAGATTGACCAGGCCCGCGGGCTGCTGGCCGGCAACCTGACCCTGGCTGACGCCGTCGAGGCAGTCCTGGTGGATCTGACCGCGGCCGAGGTCCGCACCCTGCTTGCCAAGTTCGGCCTAAGGGCGGACCACACGTCCCGGACCGTCGACTCCCTGTCGCCGGGCGAGCGGACCCGGGCCGCGCTCGCGCTGCTGCAGGCCCGCGGCGTGAACCTCCTGGTCCTGGACGAGCCCACCAACCACCTTGACCTTCCCGCCATCGAGCAGCTGGAGGAGGCCCTGGAAAGCTACGATGGTGCCCTGCTTTTGGTGACCCACGACCGGCGGCTCCTGGAAAACGTGCGGCTGGATGTACGTTGGAATGTGGATAACGGCGTCATTACGGAAATGCCGGGCGCCAGCGCCCCGAAAGGCACCAGAAAATGAGTATGGACCGGGTGGCCTGGAGCTCCCTCTACAACATCGCCCGCGCTACGAACGGCTCCAAGCCGTTCTCCAAGGAGCTCCTCAAGCGCGTGTTCGGCTTCGCCCGGCCGCATCGCGGAAAGCTCACCGCCTTCGTGCTGCTGTCCATCGTGATGGCGGTCCTTGCGGTGGCCACACCCGTGCTCGCAGGCCAGGTGGTCGACGCGATCATCGCGAAGGCGGACGCCGGAACGGTGATATGGCTGGCGGTGCTGATCGCGGTCGCAGCCGTGGCAGAAGCCGGGCTTGGACTGGTGACGCGCTGGCTGTCCTCTTCGATCGGTGAGGGCGTGATCCTGGACCTGCGCACCAAGGTTTTCGACCACGTGCAGAAGATGCCGATAGCGTTCTTCACGCGCACCCGCACCGGCGCGCTGGTCAGTCGGCTCAACAACGATGTGATCGGCGCGCAGTCGGCTTTCGCCGGCACGCTCTCCGGCGTGGTCAGCAACGTGGTGGCGCTGGCCTTGACGCTGGTGGTGATGCTGAACAAGTCCTGGCTGGTGACTGTGCTGGCCATGATCCTGCTTCCGATCTTCCTGATCCCGGCCCGCCGGATGGGTTCCCGGCTGGCGGAGCTGCGCCGCGAGGCCGCCGAACACAACGCCACCATGGGCACGCAGATGACGGAGCGTTTCTCCGCCCCCGGCGCCACGCTGGTAAAGCTCTTCGGCCGCCCGGACGAAGAATCCCGTGAATTCGCCCTCCGGGCCGGCCGGGTGCGGGACATCGGCGTCCGCACGGCAATGCTCCAGTTCACCTTTGTCACGGCACTGACCCTGGTCTCCGCACTGGCTCTCGCCCTGGTCTACGGCCTGGGCGGATGGCTGGCGCTCGGAGGCCAACTCGCCGCAGGCGACGTTGTTGTGCTGGCTTTGCTGCTTACCCGGCTCTACGCCCCGCTGACCGCACTCTCCAATGCCCGGGTCGAGATCATGAGCGCCCTGGTCAGCTTTGAGCGCGTGTTCGAGATCCTGGACCTCAAGCCGCTCATCCGGGAAAAGCCGGATGCGGTGGAATCGCCGCGCGGCCCGCTCTCGGTGGAGTTCGACAACGTCCGCTTCTCCTACCCCTCTGCGGACAAGGTCTCCCTGGCTTCACTCGAAGACGTCTCCATCCTTGACACCCGCGGCGGGGAGGAAGTCCTGCACGGTATCAGTTTCCGGGTGGAGCCCGGGCAGACCGTGGCGCTGGTGGGCTCCTCCGGCGCCGGCAAGTCGACCATCGCGCAGCTGCTGGCCCGGCTCTACGATGTGGATTCCGGCGCCGTCCGCTTCGGCGGCGTGGAGCGGGGCGCCGGGGTGGATGTCCGCGACCTGACCTTCGACTCCATGCGGCAGACCTTGGGCATGGTCACGCAGGACGGCCACCTCTTCCACGAATCCATCGCCTCCAACCTTCGGCTTGCCAGGCCGGATGCCACGGAAGCGGACATGTGGGAGGCCATCCGGCAGGCCAGGCTGGAAACCATGATCCGTTCCCTGCCGGACGGGCTGGACACCGTGGTGGGGGAGCGCGGCTACCGGCTTTCGGGCGGTGAACGGCAGCGCCTCACCATTGCGCGGCTGCTTATCGCCCAGCCGCGGGTGGTCATCCTCGATGAAGCAACGGCTGCCCTTGACTCCACCAACGAAGCGGCCGTACAGGCGGCACTGGGGGCCGCGCTCGAGGGGCGCACCGCCGTCGTGATTGCGCACCGACTGTCCACGGTCCGGGCCGCGGACGCCATCCTGGTAGTGGAGGACGGCCGGATCGTGGAACGCGGGACCCACACCGAACTGCTTGCTGCCGAAGGGCGGTACGCCGAGCTTTACCGGACGCAGTTCAACGAGGCCACGGCAGTAGCCCAGGAAGCAGTTCCGGAGTTCTAGGCTCCCAAGGGAGCGCTGCCCGGCCTGGCGGCGAGCTCGGGCAGGATGTGGTCCGTCAGCAGCGGTGCCAGGTCTTCGACGGGTTCCGTGCCGCTGCCCACGGCAGCCAGGTCCAGCCAGCGGATTTCTTCGATCTCCGCCGAGGGGCGGGCCGCCCATGTGCCCGGCGCAGTGAAGACGGTGGCTTCAATATCAGTGGCGACCTCGTTCGCGGCATCGGCAATCCAGACGCCCATCAGCTGCAGATCACGTGGGTCGAGGACGATGCCAACTTCTTCAGCCAGCTCCCGGGCTGCCGCCTGGACAGCTGTTTCGCCGGCCTCCGGCTTCCCGCCCGGGTGCATGAACATTGCCGTGCCGCGCTTCCTCACCGTGAGGAGCCGGCCGGCGTCGTCGAACACGCAGACGGCGGAGACCACAATGCGGTCCTTCATGCGGCAACGCCCGGGATCCGGACCAGATGCGAGGCCAGCAGCAGGTCCTTCTTTGGGCCCTTCACGTCCCACGTGTAGCTGAAGCTGTTGGCGTCCCCATAGGTGTAGGCGACGCGGTAGGTGTCGGGATCGCACCAGTGCTGGTCCAGGTTCGCCTCCGGAGTGAAGCTCATGGTGTGGAAGGGTCGGCCGTCCGGGAAGAAAACGTCCAGTGCGTCCGGGCGGGCTGTGCTTTTCAGCAGGTATTCGCGGGAAGCGGGGCCTGTAAAGGACGGCCAGCGCATGGTGCCTTCCTCGCGAAGGGCCAGGCCGTCGTCGTCCGTGGGAGCAAAATGCGCGACGCCGGAAAAGGTGCCGCGGGTGCCCTCCGCGCGGTCCAGCAGGTCCCGCTGGACGGCCCACCGTCCCGCCTCTGCGGCGCGGCCGGGCCCGTTGGCGCCAAGGAGGTAGGCGCGAAGCCGGAACTCCGGGGAAGGATCGTTCAAGTGCCCTCGATTGGAATCGAACCAACGACACCGGCTTTAGGAGAGCCGTGCTCTATCCACTGAGCTACGAGGGCTTGCGTCCGTAGGATCGGCGGGCCAGTCCGGCCGGACACGGATACAAGCATACAAGGTGCGGGGCCGTACTACGCTCAAGGCATGAGTTCAGCGCCGTCCGCCGCCCCAGCCTTCGCCTTCATTCCGGACACCACCTCCACACGGCAGTACATCGGCGCGTGGTCCGTCCTGAGCGTGCTGCAATATTTCGCGGCGGAGGCGGCAGTGATCGGAGCGTGGGCAGGACCCGCCGCCTACGACCTCCGGACCGGCTATATCAGCGACCTCGGGGCACTGAACTGCGGAATTTATGACGGCCGCCAGGTGTGTTCCCCGCTGAACTGGCTGATGAACGCCTCGTTCGTGGTCCAGGGCCTGGGGATGCTGCTGGGTGCTGTTTTGCTGACGTCCGGGCTGCTGTGCGTGGCGGCCCGGGCGGATCTGCGGGCGCAGCCGCGGCGGCGGCCCTGGATGGCGGCTGTCTGGGTGCGGATCCTGACCGGGGCGGCCGGGGCCGGGACTGTGATCGTGGGACTGGTGCCGGAGGATGCGGGCTCCAGCTGGCACCTCGTGGGCGCTGTGGTGTACTTCCTCACCGGGGCGGCCGCCCTGTTGGTGCTGGGCGTCCTTTGGCTGCGGAAGACCGCTTTCGCCTGGTTCATCCTGGCCTGCGGCGCTGTTTCCTTCGCTGCTTTGGTAACCGGCGGGCTGACGCGCATGGACGTGCCGGAGCCGGGCACGCTGGAGCGGCTGATGGGCTACCCGGTCACGGTGGGCATGGCCACCGCAGGCTTGGTGATTGCGCACCGCGTGCACCGGCACCGCAAGGAGGTCCGGGCCCGGGCTGCGGTCAGCTAGCTGCCTTCGGCTTCCGGGTACCGAGGACGACTGCGGCAGCGCCCGCGAGCACCTTCAGGACCAGCAGGACCCAGCCGGCAACGGTGAGGCCGGATGCAAGGGCAACTTGGCCGGCGTCGGGTGTTTCTGCTCCCAGCATGCCGTCGATAGCCACGTTTGCCCAGAGCCGCACCACGACGAAGAGCAGCGGGAGAGCCCAAAGCGCCCAGCGCAGCGCCTTCCGGGCAACGTTCGTGCTGATCAGCAGCAGCCACGTGAACCCGAAGATCAGCGGAAACAGGGTGCCCGCCGTCTTGTGCACGTAGTTGAGCTGACCGCGGGCGTCCGCGTCCATGGCGGCCTGCAGCGTGCCGACGTAGGAGGGGTCGAAACCGCCAATGAGGGAGTCCGGCATGGCCAGGCCGCCGGAGAGTTGCCGGAGCTGGTCCAGGGTCAGCAGGTGCAGGTACCAGAAAAGGAACAGGCTGGCCACGACGCCCGCGATGAGGATGAGGTTGCTGTTGCTTTGGGCTTTTTGCGGGGTACGGGCCGTGGTGGGGTTCACCACGGGCGGGAGGTGGTGCTGGGGTACCGCCGCCCTGGAACCGTGCTTCTTGATCCGCTGGGCAGGTGTCTTGGCCATGGCACCATTATCGCGCCCCATAAACTGAAGCCATGACCATTGGCCGGCACAGCGCTGTTGAACTTGACCCTTCACTTGACGACTATCAGCTTGCGGCCGCCTTGGTGCGCGAGGCCGGCCAATTGGCGCTCCTGATGCGGATGGCAGGCCTGCAGTCGCAGCAGAAAACTTCCATCTCGGATGTCGTGACAGCGGCCGACCATGCAGCGGAAGCCTATGTCCTGGAGCAGCTGCAGCGCTGCCGGCCCCAGGACGGCATCCTGGGTGAGGAAGGCGCGTCCGTGCAGGGCAGCAGCGGCCGCACCTGGGTGATTGATCCCGTGGACGGCACCTACAACTTCCTGCACGGCTCCACATACTGGTGCTCGGCCATCGCCCTGAAAGACCAGTCCGACGTGGTGCTGGGCGCCATCTTCCAGCCGGAGGAGGACAAGCTCTGGCTGGGTGGACGGTCGCACCCCGCCACCCTGAACGGCGAACAGCTGACGGTTTTCCACGACAACAGGGGAGAGCGGAACGCGACCGCCGTTGCCGAGCTGGGGGCAGCCACCTATATCCACCCCAGCTGGCTGATGGACCCTCTCTGCGCCATGCCCTGGCATGCGGCGGCAACATCGGCCGCTGCCCTGCGGATGCTCGGCTCCGGCTCCTGCGACCTTGGCAGGGTAGCGGATGGGCAGATCGGCTGCTGGTTCCAGCACAGCTGCCCGGAATGGGACTGGCTGCCCGGCAAGGCGATCGTGCGGGCCGCCGGAGGTGCTGTGGACACCGTGCGCGTGAACGGGCTGGAATGGTTCATGGCAGGAGGCGCGACGGCGGTACGCGAGTTGCGTGCGGCCCTCGCGTCAGGTTCGGTGGCCTAGGGGCATGCCACAGCCCAGGCACGGCACGCACCCCTCAGCGCTATGTGGATAAAGCCCCGTAATCCACAGCCTGGAACTGGGTGTCGGCCCCACCGCCTAGACTTGTAGGCACCATGGATATGTTGTTTGACCCGTACTCTGACGGACCGTTCAAGGCCGCTTCCGCAGCGGCTTCCCGCACCAAGTCGCGACCTGACGGCGCTACGGCGGCTGGTCCTGGCGGTTCTGCGCCCTGGGAGAACCGGCCAGGTGCGGGCCTTGCGGGCAGCAACCACGAGCCTGATGCTCAGCACGGGGAGGGGCATCGCCACGGCAATCGCAGGCCGGACGCAGCCCAGCTCCTGGAGGGGTTGAACCCGCAGCAGGAAGAAGCGGTCAAACACGTCGGGCCCGCCCTGCTGATCGTGGCCGGCGCCGGTTCGGGCAAGACCCGTGTGCTTAGCAACAGGATCGCCTACCTGATCGCCACCGGACGTGCCCACCACGGCGAAATCCTGGCCATCACCTTCACGAACAAGGCCGCGGCGGAAATGCGGGAACGCATCGAAAAGCTCGTGGGCGGACGTGCCAAGATCATGTGGATTTCCACGTTCCATTCATCCTGCGTCCGCATCCTTCGGCAGGAGGCGGCAAATGTCGGCCTGAAGTCGAACTTCTCCATCTACGACTCCGCGGACTCGCTCCGGCTCGTCACCCAAGTATCCAAAGCCCTGGACCTGGATCCCAAGAAGTTCGCACCCAAGGCCATCCAGCACAAGATTTCCGCCTTGAAGAACGAACTCATCGATGCTGACTCGTACGCCTCTGCCGCGAACTACAACGATCCTTTCGAGCAGGCCGTAGCCGATGTCTTCAAGGGCTATACCCAGCGGCTGCGCCAGGCGAATGCCATGGACTTTGACGACCTCATCGCGGAGACCGTCTACATGTTCCGGGCTTTCCCCGCGCTTGCTGAGTCCTACCGGCGCCGGTTCAGGCATGTGCTTGTGGACGAATACCAGGACACCAACCATGCCCAGTACGCGCTGGTCCGGGAAATCGTGGGGGAAGGTCCGGGTGCGTCAGAGCTGACGGTCGTGGGTGATTCCGATCAGTCCATCTACGCATTCCGCGGCGCCGACATCCGCAACATCGTCGAGTTCGAAAAGGACTATCCCGAGGCCCGGACCATCAAGCTGGAGCAGAATTACCGTTCCACCCAGAACATTCTCAGCGCAGCGAACTCCGTCATCTCAAGGAACCCGAACCGTCCCGAGAAGCGGCTGTGGACGGCGGAGGGGGACGGCCACAAAATCATCGGTTATGTGGGCGAGAACGAGCACGACGAAGCCCAGTTCATTGCCAAGGAGATTGACCGGCTCCAGGACGAAGACAACCTCCGTCCCGGCGATGTCGCTATTTTCTACCGCACCAATGCCCAGTCCCGCTCCATCGAAGACGTCCTGGTCCGCGTGGGCCTGCCCTACAAGGTGGTGGGCGGCACGCGCTTCTACGAGCGCAAGGAGATCAAGGACGCCCTCGCCTACCTGCGCGTCCTGGTCAACCCGGACGACGACGTCAACCTCCGCCGGGTGCTTAACGAGCCGAAAAGGGGCATCGGAGACCGGGCCGAAGGCGCCGTAGCGGCACTGGCCCAGCGCGAGCGGACCTCCTTTATGGACGCTGCACGCCGTGCTGACCAGGCTCCGGGAATGGCAACCCGGTCCGTGAACGCCGTCCTCGGTTTTGTGAAGCTGCTGGATGACCTCGCCGAGGTGGCTGCCGGTTCAGGCGCCGCGGCGGCATTGGAGGCAGTCCTGGAGCAGACCGGCTACCTTGCCGCGCTGCGCTCCAGCACTGACCCGCAGGACGAGTCGCGGGTGGAAAACCTGGCGGAACTCGTCGCCGTCGTCCGTGAGTATGAGCAGGAGAACCCGGAAGGGTCGCTGGGCGCCTTCCTGGAACAGGTCTCGCTGGTGGCAGACGCAGACCAGATCCCTGACGCGCCGGGAGCAGACATTGATGCCGCCGTGGCGGAAGCCAAACGGCTGGGCGTAGTCACGCTGATGACACTGCACACCGCGAAGGGCCTCGAGTTCCCGGTGGTGTTCCTGACCGGCATGGAACACGGACTGTTTCCGCATCAGCGCTCGGCCACGGACCCCAAGGAACTGGCCGAGGAACGCCGGCTTGCCTATGTGGGCCTAACCCGCGCGCGGAAACGGCTCTATGTCACCCGCTCCGAGGTCCGCAGCATGTGGGGGCAGAGCCAGTACAACCCGGCCAGCCAGTTCCTCGAGGAGATTCCCGCCGAACTCCTGGAGTGGAAGCGCGAGGGGACCAGCAGGCAGGGCGGCTGGGGGAGCAGCGGTTCCATCGGCTCCAACCGCTACAGCGGGTCCTTCTGGGGCGCGGGAACCGCGCGCGGTGCGTCGGCTGATGCCTCGGCCGGCTTCAATGCGGATGTTCCCGCCGCCATCGCGCGGAACCGCGTTCAGCCGCAAAAGGAAATTGTGGCGGTCAGCGTTGGGGACAAGGTCAACCACACCAGCTTCGGCAACGGAACAGTCCTGGCGCTTGAGGGAGCGGGGGACAAGACAGTGGCCAAGGTGAAGTTCGACGTCGGCGAGAAGCGGCTGCTGCTGCGCTACGCCCCGCTGACAAAGCTCGATGCCTGACAGTCGCATAAGCCGCTCACCCCTTCACGGGCAAGGAACCATACCCCTTGCCGGTGCCGGGGCCCAGGGCTAAGGTTCAGGGACCGTCCCGCAGCAGCCGCAGGACCAGTCGGAGCAGGTCCAATGAAAATCCTTTTCGCCAGCCAGGCAATAGACGGGCATTTCAATCCCATGACGGGTGTTGCCGTATGCCTCAAAGAACGCGGCCATGAAGTCGCGTGGTACACCGGTCCCGTCTTCAGCCAAAAACTCCGGGAACTGGACGTTCCGCTCATGCCTTTCAAGCGGGCCATTGAGCACCGGGCGGACAACCTGTTCGAGCTGTACCCCGAACGCGCCAAGCTCAAAGGCCCGCGGGCTATCGGGTTCGACGGGGAAAAGATCTTCGCCAGCAACGTCAGCAACTTCTTCGAGGACATCCGCGAACTGGAACAGGACTTCTCCTTTGACGTGGCCGTGGTTGACAGCTCCATGTTTGTCCACCGCCTCGTCTCGCACCTGATGGGTAAACCGCTGGTGAACTTCGTTGCCATTCCCAACATGGAAAGCGACCCGCAGGTACCCCCGCTCTTCTTCGGTTTCAAGCCCCCTCGCAACGCGGTGGAGAGATCCGTCCAGGCCGCCGCGGGCGTCCTGTCCGATAAGGTGATTCTCCGGCCCGCCGGCCTCAGCTACCGCCGCCAGCTTGCCGTTTACGGCCAGAACGTCCCGAAGCGCGGTCGGCTGACGGACGAGCCCTACAAGACTTCAAAGGCAGTGATCCAGACCGGGCCGGAAGCGCTGGACTTCCCGCGGCGGAACAGGAATCCCGCGGTGCATTATGTGGGGGCACTCCTGCCCTACAGGCTGCCGGGAACTGCAGCGCAGGCATCCGGTGATGAGGCGCAGGTGGCGGACCCGTGGCCGCAGTACCCGCGCACGTTGCTGGTGACCCAGGGAACGGTGGACAACGTGGACCAGGACAAGCTCATTGTTCCGGCGCTGGAGGCGGTAAAGGACATGGACGCTTTGGTGATCGTTGCCACCGGTGGGCGTGGAACAGAAGCCCTCAAGTCCCGCTACCCGCAGCCCAACATTGTTGTCCGCGATTTCGTGGATTTCGCGAATGTCCTGGATTTCACGGACGTCTTCATTACCAACGGCGGCTTTGGCGGAGTGCAGCTCAGCCTGTCCAAGGGAGTGCCCATGGTGGTGTCCGGAATCAACGAGGGCAAGAGCGACGTCAACGCCCGGGTGGAGTATGCGGGCGTTGGTATCAGCCTGAAAACCGAACGGCCCAGACCATCCCGGATCGCCAAAGCAGTGCGCGAAATTCTCTCGGATCCTGCCTGGCGGGCCCGGGCAGGGAACATGCGTGACCAGTTTGCCGCCGGGGATCCCGCCGCTGTTGCTGCCGGCGTCGTAGAAAAGGCGGCCGGCCTGCGGGCAGAATGAAGGCCGCGGTGAAGCATAATGGAGCCCATGCGACGGACT
Source organism: Pseudarthrobacter oxydans (assembly GCF_034258515.1). Taxonomy (NCBI): domain Bacteria; kingdom Bacillati; phylum Actinomycetota; class Actinomycetes; order Micrococcales; family Micrococcaceae; genus Pseudarthrobacter; species Pseudarthrobacter oxydans. The sequence goes on from NZ_CP139438.1 coordinate 906,115, forward strand.
GTTTGGGGGATGCTCGCCGCCCTTTTCCTGCTGGGTGCCACAGGGTGCGCGGTGACGGTGGAAGACCGCGGGTATGTAGCACCGCCGCCGCTGCCACCAATGCAACAGCTGGAGCAGGCAGCGCTGGTTGACCCGGAGGACTACTCCGGCGGAGCTGATGGCGTTGTTTCGTTCATCACGGAAGACCGAACTGTGGCATGCTCCCTCACGGCTGCCCGCGGGCCGCACATCAACCTCCCTTATGAGCAGAACAGCTTCAGCGACAGCGAAAACAACAAGCTGGCCATTGTGCCGGTGGCCCACTGCGAACTGGCCAGGTACCCCAAGCCGCAAACGGAAGACGTGGCAGACGACTGTGCGGCAACGAACCTCGGCTACCTGGGCGGCGTTGCGCTGCTGACGCCTGACGCCGCAACGTATGGCGAGTGCCGTTCCGGCGTCACACAAATGGAGGCAGCGTACGGCCCCCGGGGCAGCAAGGCAGGACCGCTGGCGCAGCTGACTGTCCTGGCGGACGGGAAAATCCTCGAACGCAACGGGCTGCGCTGCTCTGCCTATAACGGCGGCGTAGCGTGCGGAAACGTGTCCGCAGGGGTCGGTTTCTTCGTGTCGCCGGATCATTACGAACTGATCGCAGGACCGGCCGCAAGCCCCCCGGCGGCGACGGCAGGGGCCTCAAAAACCCCGTAATTCCGGGGTTTTTCTACGCTTCATAGAATAGTGTCCTTACTCACATAAGGGGTAGTCTGGGACGGGCCGGTCCTCCCAAAGGACTAGAGTTCCCAGTGGAGCATCACGCCGCGTGGCTCGTTTCCGACAGGCCGCCGGTGCGTGCAATTCCGCAGCCCGGTCATCGTCTTGCGATGGTGTCCGACTGTACAGAAACTACTTCGACGTAGAAGGACACTAAACCGTGGACCTGTTTGAATACCAGGCGCGCGATATGTTCGAGGCGCACGGTGTACCCGTGCTTGCTGGCATCGTGGCGTACACCCCAGAAGAAGCAAAGGCAGCTGCCGAGAAGATCGGCGGCGTTACTGTCGTTAAAGCACAGGTCAAGGCTGGCGGCCGCGGCAAGGCCGGCGGCGTCAAGGTGGCAAAGTCCGCGGATGAGGCACTTGAACACGCCACCAACATCCTGGGCATGGACATCAAGGGCCACACCGTCAAAAAGGTGATGATTGCCCAGGGTGCGGACATTGCCGAGGAGTACTACTTCTCCGTCCTGCTGGACCGGGCCAACCGCAACTACCTGGCCATGTGCTCGGTTGAGGGCGGCATGGAAATCGAACAGCTCGCCGTCGAACGCCCCGAGGCGCTCGCCAAGATCGCCATCGACCCCGCCGTGGGCATCGACCAGGCAAAGGCCGACGAAATCGTCGCAGCCGCAGGCTTCGCTGAGGAACTCCGCGGCAAGGTCGCCGCAGTGATCCTCAAGCTCTGGGACGTCTTCAAGAAGGAAGACGCCACCCTGGTGGAGGTCAACCCGCTGGTCAAGACCGGCGCCGGCGAAATCGTCGCCCTCGACGGCAAGGTCTCGCTCGACGAGAACGCCGAGTTCCGCCACGCAAAGCACGCCCTCCTCGAGGACAAGGACGCTGCTGACCCGCTTGAGGCCAAGGCAAAGGCGCAGGACCTCAACTACGTCAAGCTCGACGGCGAAGTGGGCATCATCGGCAACGGTGCAGGCCTGGTGATGTCCACCCTGGACGTCGTCGCCTACGCCGGGGAGAACCACGGCAACGTGAAGCCCGCCAACTTCCTGGACATCGGTGGTGGAGCATCCGCAGAGGTCATGGCCGCCGGCCTGGACGTCATCCTCGGCGATGAGCAGGTCAAGTCCGTCTTCGTGAACGTCTTCGGCGGCATCACCGCCTGTGACGCGGTAGCCAAGGGCATCGTCGGTGCATTGGCCGAACTGGGCCACTCCGCGAACAAGCCGCTGGTAGTCCGCCTTGACGGCAACAACGTTGAGGAAGGCCGCCGCATCCTGGTCGAGGCGAACCACCCGCTGGTTACCCTGGCCGCAACCATGGACGAGGGCGCCGACAAGGCAGCCGAGCTCGCCAACGCAGCTAAGTAAAGGGACGCACCATGTCTATCTATCTGAACAAGGACTCCAAGGTCATCGTCCAGGGCATCACCGGCGGCGAAGGCACCAAGCACACCGCCCTGATGCTCAAGGCCGGCACCAACATCGTGGGCGGCGTCAACGCCCGCAAGGCCGGCACCACCGTCCTGCACGGCGACAAGGAAATCACCGTCTTCGGCACCGTCAAGGAAGCCATGGCGGAAACCGGCGCTGATGTCTCCATCGTCTTCGTGCCGCCGGCGTTCACCAAGAGCGCCGTGGTCGAAGCCATCGAGGCCGGCATCGGCCTGGTCGTTGTGATCACCGAAGGCGTGCCGGTCCAGGACTCCGCCGAGTTCTGGGCGCTGGCCCAGTCCAAGGTGGACGCCGACGGCAACCAGGTCACCCGCATCATCGGACCGAACTGCCCCGGCATCATCACCCCCGGCGAGGCGCTGGTCGGCATTACCCCGGCCAACATCACGGGCAAGGGTCCCATCGGCCTGGTTTCCAAGTCCGGAACCCTGACCTACCAGATGATGTACGAACTGCGGGACCTGGGCTTCTCCACCGCCATCGGCATCGGCGGCGACCCCATCATCGGCACCACGCACATTGACGCCCTGGCCGCGTTCGAGGCTGACCCCGAGACCAAGGCGATCGTGATGATCGGCGAAATCGGCGGCGACGCCGAAGAGCGTGCAGCCGACTTCATCAAGGCCAACGTCACCAAGCCGGTCGTCGGCTACGTTGCAGGCTTCACCGCTCCCGAAGGCAAGACCATGGGCCACGCCGGGGCCATCGTTTCCGGTTCCGCCGGAACCGCCCAGGCCAAGAAGGAAGCCCTGGAAGCCGCTGGCGTGAAGGTCGGCAAGACGCCGTCCGAAACCGCCAAGCTGCTGCGCGAAGTCTACGCAGCGCTCTAACTCCCAGTAACAAACAACGCGGGGTCACTCCCGGCCCGATCCATCCCCTGGATTGGGCGCGGAGTGACCCCGCGTTGCTGTTTAACGTGCGACTTAACGTACGACGGCGAACGGTCGCCTTTCCCAGCGAAAGGTGACCTCCCGTCGTCGTACTTTTTGCCTGTCAGACCTTGGCTCCGCTGAGGAGTTCGTCCAGCCGCTCGTAGCCCTCGCTCATGCCGCCTTCCATTCCTGACTGGGCCATCCCGTCCCGCGCCTCCTGGCTTGGGTAGACGGAGTGGCCCCGCAGGCGGCACCGTCCATTGCCGAGGTCCTCGAAGGTCATGAATTCCAGGCTCACCACGTCCGGGTAGCCGCCGAACTCAAAGGTCTGGATGGCGAATTCGTTCTCGCGGACCGTGTGGAAGATGCCCCTGAACTCGTAGGGCACCCCTTCGGGCCCGGTGTGCAGGTAGCTGTAGCTGCCGCCGGTCCGGAAATCGTAGTGGTCGATTTCCATCTTGTAGCCCCGCGGGCCCAGCCACTGGACGATCAGGTCCGGTTCCTTGTGGGCCCGGAAGACGTCCGCGACGGGGAAATCAAACTCGCGCTCGTAGTCGATGAAGGGGACGCCCTCAGGAACGCTGAGTTTCAGGGAATTACTCATGATGACTCCTTGGAGATGGATCGCTGCTGGCCGCAGCATTTGATCTAAGTACGGCGTCGAGGCTCCGGAACTGCCCTTCGCGGACCAGCCTGTACTGGTCGATCCAGGCTGTCAGCGCCTCAAGCCGCGCAGGGTTCAGGTGGACGGGCCGGCGCTGCGCATCCCTGGTCCGGGTGACCAGTCCCGCCTGCTCGAGTACCTGGATATGTTTTGAGACCGCCTGCTTGGAGATCTCAAACGGTTCCGCCAGTTCGTTCACGGTGGCCTGGCCCCGGCTGAGCCGGGCGATGATGCTCCGCCGCACGGGATCGGCCAAGGCCATGAAGGCCGAGTCCAAGGCTGCGCTTTCGGAGTTCATCAGGTCCCTTCCTTATTCAACCTTTTCTTTTATCAACCTTGAGGTTGTTTAAGTCTATGCCTGTTCCGGCGGCTGTTCAAGATCCCCAGAGGCGCTCTTGCCGCAGCTTGAACAACTTTGTTAGTATGTCAGTACAAACTTTCAAAGGAGAGAAAGTGCCACTCGTTCGTATCGATGTAAATCTGGGCCGCAGCCGGGAGGACCTGCAGCAGTTGAGCCGGGGAATCCACGACGCCATCCTTGCTGAATACGGCATCCCGGAGCGCGACTACTTCCACATCCTCACCGAGCATCCCGCCGGGCAGATCTTTGCCCAGGATGCCGGACTCGGTTTTGAGCGGACAAGTGGTGTGGTGATGATCCAGATCTTCACCCAGGGCGGACGGTCGCAGGAGGCAAAGCAGCGCCTCTTTGCCGCCGTGGCGGACAAGCTCGCTGGGGTGGGGATCGCCGGCGAGGACGTGTTCATTGGCTACGTGGAGAACACCGCCGGCGACTGGTCCTTCGGCTTTGGCCGCGCCCAGTACGTTACCGGCGAGCTGGCTGTACCCCGGAAGTAGGGCGTCGTCTTCTGCTCGCGGGACCCTTCCGGCTCCCCCTGGGGAGCCCAAAACTGCCGCTATGGCAACTTGTAAACATGTCAGTACAAACCTTTGACAGGACATTGATTCTAGGGCAAAGTAGTGGGTGTGACCCCGCTCATGGAGGGGCCAGCCAGGCACCGGAGCTCTAGCTGTTTGAGGTAAGAGTTCAAACTAGAAAGGTCCGCAAACACCGTGACCCACGAACTGCTCACGATCGGGCGCATCAGCGTTGATATCTACCCGAACGACATTGGGGTGGACCTGGAGGACGTGACGTCCTTCGGCAAGTACCTCGGCGGATCGCCGTCGAACGTTGCGGTAGCGGCCGCCCGGCATGGCCGCCGGACCGGGGTGATTACCCGTACCGGTGACGACGCTTTCGGCAAGTACCTCCACAGGGAACTGAAGAAGTTCAACGTTGACGACGCCTTCGTCACCCCGGTCAGGGAATGGCCCACCGCGGTGACGTTCTGTGCGATCAAGCCGGCTACGGACGAGTTCCCGCTCTACTTTTACGGGCGTTTCCCTACCGCCCCGGATCTGCAGATCAAGGCCGAAGAGCTTGACCTGGACGCTATCCGCGACGCGCGGATCTTCTGGTCCACCGTGACCGGCCTGTGCCAGGAGCCCAGCCGAAGCGCGCACATTGCCGCTCATGAGGCCCGCCCGCGCGCCGGCCTCAAGGAAGGCCAGTTCACCATCCTGGACCTGGACTATCGGCCCATGTTCTGGGCCTCCGAAGAGGAAGCCCGGGAACAGATCGGCCGGATCCTGCCGCACGTGACCGTGGCCATTGGCAACGACAAGGAATGCGCGGTGGCCGTTGGGGAGGGGACGCCTGATGAGCAGGCTGACCGGCTGCTGGCAGCCGGTGTTGAGATTGCCGTCGTGAAGCTTGGCGCCGAGGGTGTGATGGCCAAGACCCGCACGGAGCGTGTTGTTTCTGCGCCGGTACCGGTGGAAACCGTCAACGGCCTGGGTGCCGGCGATTCCTTCGGCGGCGCCTTCTGCCACGGCCTGCTCTCGGGCTGGCCGCTTGCCCGGGTCCTGGATTATGCCAACGCCGCAGGTGCGATCGTCGCGTCCCGGCTTTCCTGCGCCGACGCGATGCCGACGCCGGAGGAGGTCACCTCGCTGCTTGCCGAACGCGGCCGCCTGGTTCCTGGTCAGTTTGCCACCGAAGGAGCAGCGCTGTGACCCTCACCCCCCTCGCCTCGAACAATGCCCTGGACGACGACCCCCGCCGTTATGCCCACTTGAGCACCATCCGGCTTGAAGACCCGGACGCCATAGCCCGGGCCGCGAAGGCGCGGCGCCGCCACCCCGGCCTGAAATACGGCAAGCAGAACTTCATTGTGGCTGCGGACCACCCCGCGCGCGGCGCCCTCGCCGTCGGTTCGGATCCCGTGGCCATGGCAGACCGCCGGCAGTTGCTGGACCGGCTGCAGATTGCGCTGGCCAACCCGGCCGTGGACGGTGTGCTTGCCTCGCCGGACATCATGGACGACCTGCTCCTGCTGGGTGCGCTGGACGGAAAACTCGTTTTTGGCTCGATGAACCGCGGCGGGCTCGCGGGCCTGGTCAACGAATTCGATGACCGTTTCACCGGGCACACGGCTGCTGCCCTGGAAGCTCTTGGTGCCGATGGCGGCAAGATGCTGACGCGCATCTGCCTGGGGGACCCGGATACGGTCGTCACCCTCGAGGCAACGGCCAAGGCCATCGATTCGCTTGCCGAGCGTAAGCTGATCGCCATGGTGGAGCCGTTCCTGTCGGTCCGGGAAAACGGCCGCGTCCGGAACGACCTCTCAACGGACGCCGTGATCAAGTCCATCGCCATCGCCGAGGGTCTGGGCTCCACCAGTGCCTACACGTGGATGAAGCTTCCCGTTGTTGCAAACATGGAACGGGTCATGGCAGCTACCACCATGCCCACCGTCCTGCTGGGCGGGGACCCGGACAGCAGCCAGGACGAGGTCTTCGCAAGCTGGCAGGCAGCCCTCGCGCTGCCCGGGGTGCAGGGTCTCACAGTGGGACGGACCCTCCTGTACCCGGCCGACGGCGATGTTTCCGGCGCCGTTGCCACCGCCGCCTCGCTGCTGAACCACACCACCCCAAACCGAACCGAAGAAGTATCGGAGTAGCCTCCCCATGGGAACAACATCAGGAACTGCAACGCGCAGAATGACGGTCGCCCAGGCCGTGGTGGAATACCTTTCCAAGCAGTACACGGTGGACTCCGTTGGCGGCGTTGAGTACCGCGAGCGGCTGATTCCGGGGACCTTTGGCATCTTCGGGCACGGGAACGTGGCCGGTGTGGGCCAGGCGCTGAAGCAGTACCAGCAGCTGGACCCGGCCATCATGCCCTACTACCAGGGCCGGAACGAGCAGGCCCAGGTGCACCAGGCCGTGGGGTATGCCCGGCACACCCGCCGCCGACAGACCTTCGCGGTCAGCACCTCGATCGGTCCGGGTTCCTCGAACCTGCTGACCGGTGCCGCCCTGGCCACCACGAACCGGCTGCCGGTGCTGCTGCTGCCGTCCGACACGTTCGCCACCCGTGCCGCGGATCCGGTGCTGCAGCAGCTGGAGCAGCCTTACGCGTACGACCTGACCGTGAACGATGCGTTCCGGCCGCTGTCCAAGTTCTTTGACCGGGTGACCCGGCCGGAGCAGCTGTTCTCCGCGTTCCACCACGGCCTGCGCGTCCTGACGGACCCGGCAGAGACCGGCGCGGTGACCATTTCGCTGCCGCAGGATGTCCAGGCCGAGGCGTTTGACGTGCCTGCGGAGTTCCTGGCCGAGCGGGAGTGGCGGATCCGCCGCCCGGACGCGGACGACGACGACATCGCCCGCGCCGCAGCGGCGATCCGTGCCGCGAAGCGCCCGCTGATCATCGCCGGCGGCGGCGTCCTGTACGCCTACGCCAACGACGAACTCGCGAAGCTCGTGGAGCTGACGGGCATCCCGGTGGGCAACACGCAGGCGGGCGTCGGCGTCCTGCCCTGGGACCACACGTTCTCCCTGGGGGCGATTGGTTCCACGGGGACGACGGCGGCGAACGCCATCGCTGCCGAGGCGGACCTGATCATCGGCATCGGCACCCGGTACGAGGACTTCACCACCGCGTCCCGCACGGCCTTCCAGAACCCGGACGTACGGTTCGTCAACATCAACGTCGCCCCGATCGACGCGTACAAGCACGGCACCACGCTGCCGATCGTGGCCGACGCCCGCAAGGCACTGGTGAAGCTCAACGCAGCTTTGGGTGGCTACCGGGTGGGTGCGGACCTGGAACAGAAAATCAAGGCTGAGAAGAAGCGCTGGGACGCCACCGTGGACGAGGCCTTCGACACGCGCTATACCCCGCTGCCGGCGCAGAACGAGATCATCGGCGCAACCTCCCGGGCCATGGACGCGCAGGATGTTGTGATCTGTGCGGCCGGTTCCCTGCCCGGTGACCTGCACAAGATGTGGCGGGTCCGGGACCCGTTCGGCTACCACGTGGAATACGCGTACTCCTGCATGGGCTACGAAATCCCGGGCGGCCTCGGCGTCAAGCGCGCGGCGCTGGCGGAAGCCGCCAAAGGCGGAACCCGGCGCGACGTCGTCGTCATGGTGGGGGACGGCTCCTACCTGATGATGCACACCGAACTGGTCACCGCCGTCGCCGAACGCATCAAACTGATCGTGGTGCTGATCCAGAACCACGGCTACGCCTCCATCGGCTCGCTCTCCGAGATGCTCGGCTCACAGCGTTTCGGCACCCAGTACCGGGCCCTGGACGAAGAACAGCACAGCTTCGACGAAGGCGAGACCCTGCCCGTGGACCTGGCCCTGAACGCCGAGTCCCTGGGCGTGAAGGTCATCCGGATCGAACCGGGGGAGAAGGTCATCGCCGAACTCGAACAGGCCATCCGCGACGCCAAGGCCGCCCCGGAACGCGGCGGCCCCATCCTGATCCACGTCGAATCCGACCCGCTGCTGGACGCCCCGTCCTCCGAGTCCTGGTGGGACGTTCCCGTCTCCCAGGTATCAGAACTGGACTCGACGAAAGCGGCCTACCAGACCTACACCGACCACAAAGCCCGCCAGCGCAAACTGCTCGGCTGACACTCCACCCCGGCACAGCCACAGACCAAGGAAGTCCACACATGTCAACGACGACCACCACTGTCATCAACCACTTCATCAACGGCGCCGAGACCGCCGGCGAGGGCGACCGCACCACCAACGTCTACAACCCGGCCACCGGCCAGGTCAGCGCAGAGCTGCGGCTGGCGAACCGGGCGGACCTAAACGCCACCGTTGCGGCCGCCCGCAAGGCCGCCGATACCTGGGGCGACATCTCCCTGGCCAAGCGCACCGCCGTGCTGTTCAAGTTCCGCGAGCTCGTCGCCTCACACATCGATGAGCTCGCCCAGCTGATCACGGCCGAGCACGGCAAGGTCCTCTCCGACGCCAAGGGCGAGATCGGCCGCGGCCTGGAAGTCATCGAATACGCGTGCGGCATCCCCACCCTGCTCAAGGGCGACTACTCGGACCAGGTGTCCACCGGCATCGACGTCTTCAACTTCCGCGAACCCCTTGGCGTGGTCGCCGGCATCACCCCGTTCAACTTCCCGGTGATGGTCCCGCTGTGGATGGCCCCGATGGCGATCGCCACCGGCAACGCGTTCATCCTCAAGCCCTCCGAACGCGACCCCTCCGCCTCCATGCTCCTGGCCAAGCTCTGGAAGCAGGCCGGCCTGCCCGACGGCGTGTTCCAGGTCCTGCACGGCGACAAGGAAACCGTGGACGGGCTCCTGACCCACCCGGACGTGGACGGCATCTCCTTCGTCGGCTCCACCCCGATCGCCCAGTACGTCCACGAGACTGCCACCAAGCACGGCAAGCGCGTCCAGGCCCTGGGCGGGGCGAAGAACCACGCCATCGTCATGCCCGACGCCGACCTGGACAACGCCGCGGACCACCTCGCCGCCGCCGCGTTCGGCTCCGCCGGCGAACGCTGCATGGCCATCTCCGTCGCCGTCGCCGTCGCGGACGCAGCCGACCTGATCGTCAAGAAGGTCGAAGAACGCGCCCTGGCCGTGAAGGTCAACAACGGCACCGAGCCCGACGCCGAAATGGGCCCGGTGATCACCCCCGCTTCCAAGGAACGCATCGTCCGGATCGTCACCGAAGCCGAACAGGCCGGCGCCGCCATGGTCGTTGACGGCCGCGACCTCGTGGTCCCCGGCCACGAGGACGGCTTCTGGGTGGGCCCCACCGTCATCGACCACGTCAGGACCGAAATGACCGCCTACACCGAGGAAATCTTCGGACCGGTCCTCGTCGTGGTCCGCGTTGACAGCCTCGAGGACGGCATCAACCTCATCAACGCCAACCCGTACGGCAACGGCACCGCCATCTTCACCTCCTCCGGCGCCGCAGCCCGCAAGTTCCAGCGCTCGGTGACCGTCGGCATGATCGGCATCAACGTGCCCCTGCCCGTTCCCGTGGCTTACCACTCCTTCGGCGGCTGGAAGGCATCCCTCTTTGGCGACAAGCACATCTACGGCCCCGAGGGCGTCTCCTTCTACACCCGCGGCAAAGTGGTCACCTCACGCTGGCCCGAAACCCACCACGCCTCCGGCGCCTCCTACAACTTCCCGTCCAACTAGTCCCCACCCCGACAACCACCATCGACTGCTCCGTACCCGCCGTTTTGAGCGTCCAAAAAGACACCTGCGGAGCAATCGATGAGGAGGAACGCACAATGACTGAGAACAAACTGATCATCGGCACGGCGCCGGACTCCTGGGGCGTCTGGTTCCCGGACGACCCCAAGCAGACGCCGTGGGAACGGTTCCTCGACGAGGTTGCCGAATCCGGCTACAAGTGGATCGAACTGGGCCCTTACGGGTACCTTCCCACCGACCCCGCGCGGCTGGCCGAGGAGCTCAAGCAGCGCGACCTCAAGATCTCCGCCGGTACTGTGTTCACCGCTTTCCACCGCGGACTGGACCAGTGGGAAACCGCGTGGGAGCCCGCCCGGAAGGTTGCCGAACTGACTGCAGCCATGGGCGGCGAGCACATCGTGGTCATCCCTGCCATGTGGCGCGACGACGTTACCGGCGAGGCAGTGGAAAGCGGCACCCTGAACGACAAGGCCTGGGGCGACCTCTTCGAGGGCCACAACCGCCTGGGCAAGACGCTCCTGGAGGACTTCGGCCTGAAGCAGCAGTTCCACTCCCACGCGGATTCCCACGTGGGAGCCCAGGAGGACATCGAAACCTTGCTGGCTGCGACTGACCCGAAGTATGTGAACCTTTGCCTGGATACGGGCCATGCCGAGTACTGCGGCGCATCAAGCCTGGAGCTCATCAAGAACTACCCGGACCGGATCGGCTACCTGCACCTGAAGCAGATCAACCCGGAGATCCTCAAGAAGGTCAACGAGGAAAACATGACCTGGGCTGCCGCCAACCTGGCAGGCGTTATGACCGAGCCGCCGAACGGCCTGCCCGACCTCCGCGCCGTAATCGAAGCGGTCGAGGGCCTCAACCGCCCCATCTTCGGCATCGTGGAGCAGGACATGTACCCGGTGGACTTCGACGTGCCCATGCCGATCGCCAAGCGCACCCGCAACTACCTGCTGTCCTGCGGTTCCCGAACCACCGTCAACTGACAACAAGACAGCCCGCATCCGTTACAGACACAGAAGGACGAAACAATGACTCAAAACCTCCGCGTCGCCGTCATCGGCGCCGGGCGCATGGGCGCCGACCACATCCAGCGGCTCAACACCCGCATCCACGGTGCCGAGGTTGCCGCCGTCGTCGACGTTGACCTGGCCCGTGCCCAGGCGGCCGTTGAAGGCATTCCGGGAGCCGTTGCCCTTGCTGACGCCGAGGAAGCGCTCAACAACGGCGACGTCAATGCAGTACTCATTGCCACCCCTGGTTTCCTGCACGAGGACATCCTGCTCAAGGCCGTTGCCAAGGACATCCCCATCCTTTGCGAGAAGCCGCTGACCCCGGATGCCGAGTCCTCCTGGAAGATCGTCCAGGCCGAGGTTGCACTGGGGCACAAGCGCATCCAGGTCGGCTTCATGCGCCGGTTCGACGCCGAATATGCAGCCCTTGGCCAGATCATCCGGAACCACGAACTGGGTGAACTGCTGATGCTGCACCACCAGCACCGCAACCCCACCACGCCGGCCGGCTTCACCAATGAGATGCTGATCAACGACTCCGTTGTGCACGAGTTCGACGCCATCAGGTACTTCACTGGCGAGGAGATCACCAGCGTCCAGGTCCGCCTGGGCAAGGCGACCAAGAACGCGCCCGCGGGCCAGCACGACCCCCAGCACGTCCTGCTCGAGACCGAGTCGGGTGTCCTGGCCGACGTCGAAATCTACGTGAATGCCAAGTTCGGCTACGAAGTGGCCACCCAGGCTTCCTTCGAAGAGGGCATCGTCAGCATCGGAGGAGACAAGGGTCCCTACACCCGGAGCGCCGGCCACTGGGGCGGCAACGTCACCCCCGGCTTCGAGGAGCGTTTCGGTGCGGCATACGACGTCGAAATCCAGTCATGGGTGGACGCGGCACTTAAGGGCGAGATCGGCGGTCCCACGGCCTGGGACGGTTACGCCACCGCAGCCTGCTGTGAAGCAGGCGTCGAGGCGCAGAAGAACGGCGAAAAGGTGGCCGTGAAGCTTGCCCCCAAGCCGGACCTCTACAAGTAGGACAGAAAGGGGATGGAGCGATCCGTCCCCTTTTCCGTCTCCAACCCTTTACCGATCCACAACGGAGTGTTTTTTCGTGAAAATCGCACTTGACCCTACGCCCTTCCACCCCTCGCACAGCCTGCTCGAGTTCCCAAAGGTGGTTGCGGACCTCGGCTACAAGTACATGCAGATGACCCCGCACGCGGACTTCATCCCCTTCTACAACCACCCCAAGGCCGATGACGAACTGGTGGGTCAGCTCAGCAAGGCCTGCCGGGACGCGGGGATTGAGATTGCGTCCGTGCTGCCGGTCCTCCGATGGTCAGGACCGGACGAGGATGCCCGCGAAGCAGCAGTCCGCTACTGGAAGCGGGTCATCCAGATCACGGTCGACCTCGGCGTCGGCACCATCAACACGGAGTTCAGCGGAAGGCCGGAGAAGGCCGAGGAGTCCGAGCGGGCCTTCTACCGTTCCATGGAGGAACTCCTGCCGATCATTGAACGCGAGGGCCTCGACCTGCTGATCGACCCGCACCCGGACGACTTTGTGGAGGAAGGCCTGGCAGCGATCCGGGTGATCAGGGGGCTGAACTCAAAGAACGTAGGCCTGGTCTACGTCGCCTCGCACAGCTTCCACATGAAGAACGCTCCACTGGACATCATGCGGGCAGCGGGGGACAAGCTGCGGCTGGTCCATGTCGCCGACACCATGAACCACCACGCCTCGCACGGGCTTCGGTACATCACCAACCCGCCGGGCAATCCCGTCCGCGTGCACCAGCACCTGAAGATCGGTGACGGCGACGTGAACTGGGATGAATTCTTCGGCGGACTCAAGGAAATCGGCTTCCTGGACCGGGATGACACTGTAATGGTCTCCAGCGTTTTTGCGGAGGACGAGAAGGCTGATGAGGTTTCCCGGTACCAGCTGGAGACGATGAAGGCCTACATCGCCAAGGCGAAGTAGTGGAAACGCGGATGGAACACAGCAAAGGAATCTTAACGGAGCCCGAAGCCCCGGACGCGGCTATCGGCGGAGGAGCACCTGCAAAGGCCTATCAATCCGATCCGAAAAAGTTCATGCGGAAGGTGGCGCTGTTCTCCACCTTCGGCGGCCTGCTTTTTGGCTACGACACCGGAGTCATCAACGGCGCCCTCCCATTCATGCAGCGCGACCTTGGCCTTACACCGCTGACCGAAGGACTCGTGACATCGACGCTCCTGTTCGGTGCAGCCTTTGGCGCCATCAGTGCCGGCCGTCTGTCTGACCGTTTCGGCAGACGCAGAACCATCATGGGGCTGGCGCTGATCTTCGTCGTCGCCACCATCTTCTGCACCATCTCGCCCAGCACTGAACTACTGATAGCGGCCAGGACCCTGCTGGGGCTCGCCGTGGGCGGCGCGTCGGTAATCGTGCCCGTGTACCTTGCGGAGATGTCGCCGGCGGCCCAGCGTGGCCGCATCGTCACGCAGAACGAACTGATGATCGTCACAGGCCAGTTCATCGCCTTCACGTTCAATGCCGTCCTGGGCAACGCCTTCCCGGAAGAGGCCAACATTTGGCGATGGATGCTCGTGATCGCTACGTTGCCGGCTGTGGTGCTGTGGTTTGGGATGCTGGTCCTGCCGGAAAGCCCGCGCTGGCTGGCGTCTGCCGGCCGGTTCGGTGCTGTTCTGGAAGTATTGCGCTCCACCCGCGCTGCCGGGGACGTATCGGCGGAGTTCGACGAAGTGCGGCAGGCGGCCCGCGAGGACTACCAGGCCAGACTCGGAACGGTCAAGGACCTTACCGTTCCCTGGATCCGCAGGATCTTCGTGGTGGGTCTCGGCATGGCGATCATTAACCAGATCAGCGGCGTCAACGCAATCATGTACTACGGAACGTCCATCCTGTCTTCATCAGGATTCGGCGACCAAGGCGCACTGATCGCAAACGTTCTCAACGGCATCACCTCCGTAGTGGCCGTCGTTATAGGCATGTACCTGATGTCGCGTGTGCCTCGCAAACCCATGCTAATTGTGGGACTTTGCGGCACGGCCACATCCCTGCTGGCCATCGCGATGATCTCTCTGGCCCTGCCGGAAAGCACCCCTCGCGGCTACCTGGTATTGCTGTTCATGGTGACGTTCCTGGCCTCTATGCAGGGCTGCATCGGCACCGTGACCTGGCTGACCATGTCCGAGATCTTCCCGATGCATGTCCGCGGCGTCGCCATGGGAATCTGCGTTTTTGTCTTGTGGATGGTCAACTTCCTCATCGGCTTCTTCTTCCCGCAGATGGTTTCGTGGATCGGAGTTTCGGCTACCTTCCTCATCTTCGTGGCACTGCAGATCTGCGCGATCGCGTGGGTCAAGCGGGTGGTACCGGAAACGAAGGACAAGTCGCTTGAGGAGCTCGAACACCTCTTCAAAGAGCGTTCCGGCATGAACGCCTAATCCCCCCAACGCAAGGCACACTCCGTGCCAAAAGAAGCGCCCGACGCCGGCTGGCGTCGGGCGCCTTTCATCTTTGGAAGCAGGCCAAAGCCAGGATATCGGCGACACGCCGCCGATTGTGGCCGACATTCAGGACAACCCCGCCGGGAGAGACAGCAGAAAGACAGCAGGAGGAGCGGCGCGTGTGCGCCACCCCTCCTGCTGTGCGGGTTTGTTGTGCGATCAGGCCGTCAGTTTCAACGAAGCCGAGAGCGTTGCGTCTGCGTCCAGGAGAACCTTGGCCGCAACTTCCAGCCCTTCGATTCGGCCCAGTTCGACATCTTCGTGTTCGATGTTGACGAGCATGTTCGGGTCCACTTTGTGGAGGGCGCGGAGGAACTCGGCCCAGTAGGCGGTGTCGTGCCCCTTGCCCAGCGCGACAAAGTCCCAAGCTGCAGGCCTGGGCCATTCGTTAGCCCACTCGTTGCCGCCGAGGTTCGTCCGGTGTTCTTCCGGGGAGAGCCGCCGGAACCGGTTGTCCAAGACACCGTAGAGTGCGGCGGTTTCTTTGTTGATCCGTACATCCTTCGCCGCGGCCTGGAATACCAGCGGCCCCAATTCGCGGACAACGGTTATGGGGTCCATCTGCTGCCAGAACAGGTGGGAGGCGTCCAGTTCCACACCGATGTGTGTCGCTCCGGTCAGCTCCACGAGCTTATGCACGTCGGCCGGGTTGAAGACCAGGTTCTGCGGGTGCAGCTCCAGGGCAACCTTCACACCGTACTCCCGGGCCAGTTGGTCTGTTTCCTTCCAGAATCTGGCAGCCACGCCCCACTGGTAGTCCAGAACGTCCAGGGCGGCTGAGTTCCAGGCGTTGACGATCCAGTTGGTGACGGTGGCGCCGGGCTCTCCGCCGGGCAACCCTGACATTGTGACCACCCGGTTCTGCCCAAGGCGGTGCGCGAGGCGAATGGAACGGCGGATGTCTTCGGCATGCTTCTCGCCGATCTCGCGCTTGGGATGCAGGGGGTTGCCGTTGCAGTTCAGGCCGGCGATTGACACCCCGGTACCCTCGAAGATCGCCAGGAAGTCATCGCGGGCTGCGTCACTTTCCAGGATCTGGTCCATGGCGGGCACGTGGACCGCAGGCAGGAACCCGCCGGTGTTGATTTCGATCCCGGTGAGGCCGAGGTCGGCGATGACCTTCAATGCCTCGGGAAGGGGCCGGTCATGCAGGATCGCGTTATAGACACCCAGTTTCATAGCGAAATCTTCTTTCCGTTGTTGAGGGCGGACTCGGTGACGGCGCCGAGCAGTTCCATGTTGCGGACGCCCTCGTCGAAGGTGGCACACCGGGGGAGGGACTCTGCTTCGCTGATGCCGGCAACCTCTTCGAGGAATGCCCGTGCCTGGTAGCCGAACGCATCGTTTTGACCGAAGCCCACTTCCGGGGCGTCCATGGCGAGGCCGCCGGCGATGTAGGGGTGGCCTGGGCCGAGGATGACCTGCCGGTAGCCGTTTTCGTTGCCGGAGTCGTCGTTGAGGAAGAGCTGGATCTCGGACGGCCGGCGCTGGTCGAACTTGGCGGCGCCGTTTTCGCAAAACACCTCGAACTGCAGGCTGTTGGCGTGGCCGGCGGCAACGCGGGAGACTTCGAAGCTTCCCGCGCCGACGGCAAACTCTGCGTTGAAGGCTGCGTAGTCGTCGTTCTCGACGGCTTCGAAGGTGTCGCTGACGGCCACGTGGTCATGGCCCATCACTGCGGCCAGCGGCAGCGGACGCTTGCCGATGACGGTGCTGAGCTGTCCGCCGGAGATGGATTGAATATCGCCGCAGAGGAACTCAGAGACGTAAGCCAGATGGGACCCGACGTCGGCAAGGGCACCTGAACCTGCGCCACCCTTGTACCGCCAGCTCATGGGGGCGAAGGGGCTGAAGCCATAGTCGGTCCAGTACCGGCCGCTGAAATGCAGGACGTTGCCGAGAACCCCGTTCCGGATGAGGTTGCGAATGTAGGCGATGCCCGGTGTACGGCGGAAGGTGAAGCCAATGCGGGCGATGCTGGACGCATTTCGGGCGGCGTCGGCCATTGCGCGGGCATCGTCCATCGAATCACTCAGGGGCTTTTCGCACAGCACGTGCTTGCCGGCGGCCAGCAAACCCTCAACAACCTCGCGGTGGAGGGAATTGGCGATGACCACGCTGACCACGTCGATGTCATCGGCTTCAGCGATTGCCTGCCATGAGGTGTCGTTACGCTCGTACCCGAATCGGCGGGCGGCCAGGGAGCCGAATTCAGCATTGACGTCGCCGATGGAAACCAGGCGCACCGGAGGAAGCGTCGGGCTGTACAGGGCGGATGCCGTCCGGTACGCGGCAGCGTGCGCCTTGCCTGCCATGCCTGCGCCGATGACTGCTACACCGAGGCTTTCAGCCATTGATTTCTCCTTTGAAATTCAGCCGCAGCGGAATCGCCAGCGGCATTTTGTAGCGCTACAATTTTTACGCTGACCTTGAGCGTATCCATGTCCATATGTCCTGTCAATTGTTCGCCGGGATATTCTCAACCGAGAGAAGAAAGGCATTTCCATGACGCATGATCGCCTGACAAACCGGCGCCCCACCATCTATGACGTGGCCAAGCATGCGGGAGTCTCGCCATCGCTGGTTTCGCTGGTGCTGCAGAATCCGGTGCGCGTTAGCGAGAAGCGCCGCAATGCAGTGCAGGCGGCGATCTCGGAACTTGGCTACCGTCCCAGCCGGGCAGCCACGACGCTAGCCAGCAGCCGGACAAAGAGCATAGGACTTGTCATAGATGACTACCGGAACCTTTGGTTTGTCGATCTGCTGCGGGGTATGGAATCCGTGCTGACGGAGGGTGGCTACCAGGTGATGCTGGCCGATTCCCGCCCTGGCGCAAACCGTATCAGCGAGGCTGTGGACGGACTGCTGGCCATGCACGTTGATGGCCTGGTCATTGCTGCCGAGCCCACTTTGTCCATGCTGACCGGTGCGGGGGTGCCCACTATCGTGGCAGGCTGGCGAAACGGCGTGCCTGAGGGCATGGACCTGGTAACGAATGATGACGACGCCGGGGGCGCCATGGCCGCCGCCCACCTGTTGGACCTCGGACACACCAGGATCGGGCACCTGTCCGGGTCCGGTGGTGCCGCTGCCCACCGAAGGGCCGGCTTTACTGGGCATCTCCGGGAGGCTGGTGTCGAGGTTTGCGTCGTCGGGGAGGCGGGGGGCACGTCTGAAGAGGACGGTTACGAATCGGCACGCTGGCTGCTGGAGCACCATCCGGACACGACTGCCATTTTTGCAGCAAACGACACCATGGCAGTGGGCGCCCTCGGGGCCATCAGGGTCCGCGGACTGTCGGTCCCGCATGAGATTTCCGTCATCGGATACGACAACTCACAACTGGCCAAGTCGCGGTACCTGGACATCACCTCCGTGGATAATCGCAGTGATCTTGTGGGTATTGAGGTCGCGCGCCGTCTGCTGGCCAGGCTTGAGGATCCTGCCGCCGTACCTCAGCGGACCCTGATCGATCCTGCCCTGATGGTCCGCTCGACTACAGCCACTGCGCCGTCCTCAAGCGCCCAACCATCTTCTTTGAAGTAAAAACATACTAATGTCAGGACAAAGTCTTGACATGGGTGATCCCGATCACCCATGATCTCTGTAGAGGGCCTCGAGTTCCTGCAGAGAGGCAGGGCCGCAACCCTTATCAAAGGAGATATATCGTGAAGAAGTTTTCCTGGCGGAAGGCGACCCTCGTGGCGGCCGTCGTTCCGATGCTGGCACTGAGCGCTTGCTCCAGCGGCGGAGGCAAGTCGGCAGACACTGCAAACTCCGGCTCATCGGGGCAGGTGGCAACCACCGCCCGCATCAAGGTGGCCCTGATCACCCATGCAGCAGCAGGCGACACCTTCTGGGACATCGTCCGCAAGGGGGCGGAGGAAGCATCGGCTAAAGACAACGTTGAGCTCCTCTACACCAGCGATCCTGAAGCCGGTCGCCAGGCGCAGCTCGTCCAGCAGGCAATCGACCAGAAGGTCGATGGCATCGCCGTCACCCTCGCCACCCCGGATGCCCTGAAGGACGTCCTGAAGAAGGCCACTGATGCCGGCATCCCGGTGGTGAGCCTCAATGCAGGCGAGAGCATCTCGTCACAGCTCGGCGCATTTACCCACTTCGGGTCCAACGAGAAACTCGCCGGCGAGGCCGTGGGGACCCGGTTGGCCGCCGAGGGCTTCAAGCACCCCGTATGCGTAATTCAGCAGCAGGGCCACGTTGGTCTGGAAGCACGCTGCGCAGGCGTCAAGGCCAAAGTTCCGGGAGCGGAGATACTGTACGTCGACGGCAAAGACATGACCGCAGTCCAGTCCACCGCCACCGCGAAGCTCCAGGCCGCCAAGGATGCCGACGTCATCATTGGCCTGGGCGCACCGATCACCCTGACGCTGCTCAAGTCCGTCGCGGATGCCGGCAGCTCTTCGAAGGTTGCCAGCTTCGACCTGAACGCAGATCTCGCGCAGAAGATCGTGGATGGTGCCGTGATCTTCACCGTGGACCAGCAGCCGTGGCTCCAGGGCTACATGTCGATTGATTCCCTGTGGCAGGCAAAGCGCGGCGGCTTCAAGCTCGGCGGTGGACAGCCTGTCCTGACCGGCCCGACCATTGTCGATAAGTCGAACGCTTCAGACGTCCTCAAATTCGCCCAGCAGGGCGTCCGCTAGATCCAGGACTCAGGCCGTGCGGAGGGTATCCGCCGCACGGCCTGACCAACAAGGAGTTCTTCCAATGGCAAATACAGCAACCCTGCCTCCGGCACCAGCCGCAGCAGCCGGGCCGCGCGGCGATGAGCGAGTCGGACAACGGAACCCGTTCCAGAAGCTCCTGGGCCGCCCTGAAGTTGGCGCTCTCGTAGGAGCAGTGGTCCTGTTCGTTTTCTTCGCGCTGGTTTCTTCGACCTTCACCCAGCCCAACGCCCTGGCAACCATTCTTTACGGCAGCTCCACCATCGGGATCATGGCCGTCGGTGTGTCGCTGCTGATGATAGGCGGCGAATTTGACCTTTCCACCGGCGTGGCCGTGATCTCATCAGCGCTGACCGCATCCCTTTTCAGCTGGAATTTCTCCATGAACGCGTGGGTAGGCGTTGCCTTGGCGCTCGCAGTCTCGCTGGCCATCGGGTTCATCAACGGCTGGATCCTGATCAAGACCAAGCTTCCCAGCTTCATCGTCACCCTCGCGACGTTCCTGATGCTTACCGGCCTGAACCTGGCATTGACCAGGCTTATTGGCGGCAGCGTGTCCTCGCCGTCCATTTCCAAGCTGGACGGCTTCGAATCGGCCCGTGCCGTGTTCGCCTCGTCGATCAGCATCGGTGGCGTTGAAGTCAAAATCACCGTGTTCTTCTGGATCATCCTGGTTGCCATCGCATCCTGGGTACTGCTGCGCACCAAGGTGGGCAACTGGATCTTCGCAGTGGGCGGCAACGCCGACTCCGCACGCGCCGTGGGCGTGCCCGTGACGAAGACCAAGATCGGGCTGTTCATGGCGGTCGGGTTCTGCGGTTGGATCCTCGGCATGCACAACCTGTTCGCCTTCGACGCCGTGCAGTCGGGCGAGGGCGTGGGCAACGAATTCCTCTACATCATCGCCGCCGTGATCGGCGGCTGCCTCCTCACCGGTGGCTACGGTTCAGCCGTGGGAGGTGCGATCGGTGCCTTCATCTTTGGCATGGCCAACAAAGGCATTGTCTACGCGCAGTGGAACCCGGACTGGTTCAAGTTCTTCCTCGGCCTGATGCTTCTGCTGGCTACCATCGTCAACCTCATCGTCAAGCGCCGCGCGGAACTGAAGTAAGGGGCGAAGGAAATGAACGCCAAAGCAATCGACCAGCAGACCCTGCTCAAGAACGAAAAGGATCCGCTGACGCACACCCCTGTTCATTTGCTCTCCCTGGAAGGTGTAGGGAAGCACTACGGCAACATCATTGCCCTTCGTGACGTCACCATGGCCGTGGACAACGGCCGCGTCACGTGCGTTCTGGGAGACAACGGCGCCGGTAAGTCCACGCTGATCAAGATCATCGCGGGCCTGCACCAGCACGACGAAGGCTCACTGTACGTCATGGGTGACGAACGGAAATTCAGTTCCCCTCGCGATGCCCTCGATGTCGGCATCGCGACGGTCTACCAGGACCTCGCGGTGGTTTCCCTGATGCCCATCTGGCGGAACTTCTTCCTCGGCTCGGAGCTCACCACCGGGTTCGGCCCGTTCAAGAGCCTCGATGTCCAGAAGATGAAGGACATCACCAAGAAAGAGCTCGCCGACATGGGCATCGACCTGCGCGATGTGGAGCAGCCCATCGGCCAGCTTTCGGGCGGCGAGCGCCAGTGTGTGGCCATTGCCCGGGCAGTGTACTTCGGAGCCAAGGTCCTGATCCTGGACGAGCCGACGGCGGCCCTGGGCGTCAAGCAGTCGGGCGTAGTTTTGCGCTACATCCTCCAGGCGAGGGACCGGGGCCTCGGGGTCATCTTCATCACCCACAACCCGCACCACGCCTTCCCCGTGGGCGACCGGTTCCTCCTGCTCAAGCGGGGCAAATCCATCGGCTACTACGACAAAAAGGACATCACGCTGGACGAGCTCACGGCCCAAATGGCTGGCGGCGCGGAACTTGCCGAACTTGCCCACGAGCTCGAACAGCTCGGCGGCCACGGCGACATCGTCAAGGAAGTCCAGGCCGAGGTTGCCGACGTCACTGAAATCGCGGAATCTGCCAAGGAAAGCAGCCCGCGGCACGTGTAGCACCCCGCCGGGGGCCCGACGGCAAATGCCCGATGGGCCCCCTCGCTCTGCCATTCGTGTGCGCACTGAACATTAGACAGGAAACAGCATGCCGATCCGGGTGGGCGTCATTGGCGCCGGCATTATGGGCGCAGACCATATCAGGAACCTTTCCGCCACCGTCAACGGTGCGGAAGTCACCTTCGTGGCAGACCTCGACGCCGGACGCGCAGCTGCTGGTGCGCCGCCGTCGGCCCGGACCACGACGGACCCCTCGGAGCTGATCAACTCCAGCGAGGTGGACGCCGTCGTTGTCGCTTCGCACGACTCCACCCACGCCGGACTGGTGCTGGAATGCTTCGAAGCGATGACGCCCGTGCTTTGTGAAAAGCCGCTGGCCCCGACGCTCCTGGAGAGCCTTGACGTGGTGGAAGCTGAGGCGGACATCGTCGCGGCGACCGGTGCCAGGCTGCTGTCCATGGGCTTTATGAGGCGCTTCGATCCCGGCTACGCCGCCCTCCGCGAATCCACGCGGCTTCGGAGCCACGGCGAACCCCTGATTGTCCACTGCACCAGCCGCACGGTAGCCTCGGGCCCCGGCACCAGCTCGGAAACGGCCATCACCAATTCGGCCATCCACGAGTTCGATATCATCCCCTGGCTGCTGGACTCGCCCATCACCGAAGTTGCATGGCAGGCGGGGCGCAGCTCGCGGCACAGTCCTGGAGAACTGCAGGACCCTGCCGTGATGCTCCTCCGGACGGCCGACGGAACCCTGGCGACCCTGGAACTGTTCCTGAACTCGCAGTACGGCTATACCACCGGGTGCGAAGTTGTTTCCGAGGGTGGCACCGCTGCCCTGCCCGAACCCGCAGCCCTGGTGGTCCAGCGCGAGGGCCACCGCACGGCCGATATCCCTGCTGACTGGCGCCCGCGTTTCGCCGACGCCTACCGGCTGCAGCTCCAGGCCTGGATTTCCGCCCTCGAAAGGGGCGAGCCCGCACCGCTCGCCACCGGAGAAGACGGCCTGCGGGCATCGCAGGTTGCCCAGGCCATGATCCGGTCGCTGCACAGTGACGGAGCCTTCACGAAAGTAATCTACTGATGGCCGTTCCCGTCATGCCGGCATCACGCGTCCCGGATTCGAAGGGCGCACCCTCCCTGCGGTGGGGAATCATGGGGCCCGGGTGGATTGCAGAGCGGTTCACGGAGTCAGTGCAGGCGCATTCCCGCCAGGTGATTGCCGCCGTCGGCTCCCGCTCCGTGGCCCGCTCCAAAGAGTTTGCCGGGAAGTTTGGCGTGCCGGCCGCGTACGGAAGTTACGAGGAGCTCGCAGCGGCTCCCGATATCGACATTGTTTATGTCGCCACACCGCACAATTTCCACCACAGCGCAGCCCTGCTCGCGCTCGAAGCAGGCAAACACGTCCTGATCGAAAAACCCATAGGGCTCAATGCGGACCAGGTACGGGACATCGCCGCGCGGGCCGGGTCCGCCGGCGTCTTCGCCGCCGAGGCGCTGTGGAGTTTCTTCCTGCCAAAATTCGACGTCATCCGGCAGATCCTCGAAGCCGGGACGCTGGGGACCGTGACCACTGTGCTGGCGGAATACGGCGAGTACTTCGACCGCAGCCACCGCATCTTTGATCCAGCGCTGGCCGGGGGTCCGCTGCTGGACCTCGGGACCTATCCCTTGGCGCTTATAACCGAAATCCTGGGCTCCCCGGAGCAGATGCATGTCATTGGCCAGCAGCACGAGTCCGGGGTTAACGCGCAGGTTTCGGCGATCATGCACTTCCCGGGCGGCAGCCAGGCAGTCATGAACACGCAGCTGCATAATTTCACCCCCACGGCTGCCACCATTGTCGGCTCCCAGGCAACACTGACCATGGACGGACCATTCAATATGCCCGGCGGTTTCGAGCTGCGTTTCCCCGACGGGACACGGCGGCGCTACAGCGAGCCGGCGGGCGGGCACTTCGAGGGCCTGCATTTCGAAGCCGCAGCAGTGGCCCGTTGCATCGCGGCCGGACAGGCAGAAAGCCCCCAGCGTCCACTCGCAGCCTCCATCCGGACCATGGAAGCCGCCGACCAAATCCGGCGCCGGCTCGGCATTAGCTTTCCGGGCGAATGACCCCCCGCTTAACCGTCTCTTCACACACCCGAAAGGATGAGCCCTTGGCTTACATCACCCAGAACCCCACGGCAGTCCCGGTACCGGTACGGATAGGGCTCATCGGCTCCGGCTGGATGGGCGCATTCCATGCCGACAGCGTTGCCCGCCGCGTCCCCGGCGCGGTCCTGACGGCCATTGCCGACCCCAACATCGAGTCCGCCCGGAGCCTTGCCCTGGAACTGGGCACCACCAAGGTCACGGCCAGCGCCGACGACATCTTCGCGGATCCGGAGGTTGACGCCGTAATCATCGCCAGCCCGGCACGGTTCCACTCGGCACTTATCACCCAGGCGGCCGCCGCCGGGAAACACGTTTTCTGCGAAAAGCCGGGCGGCCAGGGGCTGGCGGAACTCGACGCCGCCTTGGCAGCCGTGGACGCTGCCGGCGTGCACTTCCAGATCGGATTCAACCGCCGTTACGCCGAAGATTTCCAGGCAGCAAAGAAGGACCTCGCCGCGGGCATCGCCGGGACCCCGCAACTCCTGCGCTCGCTGACCCGTGATCCGGGGAACGGAAGCATCCCCCATGCCGCCAGGGTCCCGGCCTGGACCATCTTCCTCGAAACCCTCATCCACGACTTCGACACCCTCAACTGGTTCAACGAAGGGGCCGAACCCGTGGAGGTTTACGCGGTGGCCGATGCGCTCGTGGAGCCCTCGCTCCGTGACCAGGGGTTCCTGGATACAGCGGTGGTGACGATCAGGTACAGCAACGGTGCGTTGGCGGTGGCCGAGGCGAACTTCAGTGCGCTGTACGGGTACGACATCCGCGGCGAAGTCTTCGGCTCCAAGGGCATGGTCCAGGCCGGCCGGGCCACGGAGACGGCCGCCCGCCGCTACACCGCAGAGGGGCTGTCCGCGGACACCCCGCGGCTCAACGTCGAACTCTTCCGCCAGGCCTACACGGACGAACTGGCGGACTTCGCCGGGGCGGTCCGTGCCCGGCGCGACGGCGGCGTGCCATCGCCGTCGTCCGGTTTCACCCTGACGCCGGGCGCTGCCGACGCCCGCCGCGCCCTGGCAATGGCGCTGGCCTGCATCGAGTCCGTCAAGAGCGGCGCCCCTGTTGCCGTCGCCGGGAAGACAGCCGTCTGATGCGCCTGGCAGTATGCGCCGAGATGGTCTTCCTGGACCTGCCGTTTGTGGAACGGGTGCGCAGGATCCACGAGGCGGGATTCGACGTCGAGCTCTGGGACTCGCGCGGAAAGGACATCCAGGCGCTGAAGGCTACCGGGGCGGTCTTCTCCTCCATGACGGGCTACGTATCGGGCAGCCTGGTGGACCCGGACACGGCCGATGAGGTGGTGCGGACGGCTGAATCGCTGATCCCCACCGCCCTCGAACTGGGCGTCAGCCGCATGGTGGTGCACCCGGCTGAACTGGTGGAAGGCCGCGCCGCCCGCCCGGTGTACCGCTCCACCGGCCGTATGTGGGCCACGGGCGCCAGAACCCTGCAGCGGCTTGGCGCCCTGGGCGAAAAACACGGTGTGACGTTCTGCCTGGAGAACCTGAATACCATCCTTGACCACCCCGGCATCCCGCTGGCGCGGGCCAAGGACACCCTCGCACTGGTGGAGGCTGCCGGGCACCCGAACGCCAAACTGATGCTGGACCTGTACCACGCGCAGCTGGGGGAGGGGAACCTCATCGAACTCGTGAGATCGGCCCTGCCGCACATCGGTGAAGTCCAGGTTGCGGATGTGCCCGGCCGCTGCGAGCCCGGAACCGGAGAAATCAACTACGCAGCCGTTGCCCGGGCCCTCGCCGATGCCGGCTACCACGGCACGGTGGGCATGGAGGCGTGGGCCAGGGACGGCAGCGCCGCAGCCCTCGACGCCTTCCGGACCGCCTTTACCGTCTATGCAGAGGAAAAACAATGAAGGATGTAACCCTTGGCCTGGTAGGCGTGGGCCGGATCGGCGTGATGCACGCCGGCAACATCGCGGGCCTCAACGGGGTGCTGAACCCCAAGGGCATCAACGTCAGGCTCCGGCTCACCGACGTGGCCGAAGAGCACGCGCGAACGGTGGCAGCCGGCCTGGGCGCCGAGTTTCTTCCGTCCGTCGAAGCCCTCCTTGCCTCCGGCATCGATGGCCTGGTGGTGGCTACAGGCACCGCCACCCATCCCGGGCTGATCAAAGCAGGGGTGGACGCGGGCATCCCGGTATTTTGCGAGAAACCGGTGGCAATGAATGTGGCGGATGCCCTGCCCGTGCTGGATTACATCCGCAGCAAGCACGGTGTGGTCCAGATCGGCCACCAGCGCCGCCTTGATGCCGGCTACCTGGAAGCCAGGCGGGCATACCAGGCCGGCGAACTGGGCTGGATCCACTCGCTGCGGGCCGTCACCTGTGACATGGCACCGCCTCCTGTGGAGTTCCTGGCCACCTCAGGGGGCCTGTTCCGCGACTGTTCCGTCCACGATTTTGACATCCTCCGCTGGCTGACGGGCCGGGAGATCGTTGAGGTGTACGCGAAGGGCTCCAACAACGGGGACCCGGCCATCGGCGCTGTGGGGGACGTGGACACAGCGCTCGCGCTCGTGACGTTCGACGACGGCACCGTGGGCACTGTCTCAGCGACGCGTTACAACGGGGCCGGCCACGACGTCCGCCTGGAAATCCAGGGTTCCAAGGGATCGCTGACGGTGGGCCTGGATGAAAAAACCGCCATGGCGTCGGCCGAGCCCGGCGTGGGGTTCCCGTCCGGTGAGCCGCACAGGACCTTCGCCGAGCGCTTTGACCAGGCCTACCGGTCCGAAATGGCCGCGTTCGTTGAGCTTGCCCTTGGCCAGCGTGACAACCCCTGCACACCGGAGGACGCAGTCGCCGCCTCCCGGGTGGCGGACGCCGCCCAGGAATCGCTGGCCAGCGGTGTCCCGGTGAGGGTGGAACAAGCCACGGCGGGCGTGCGCTGAAACTCCTGGTGCGGGACCTTGCCGTGGGTTGCTAGGGTCCCGCGCCGGGATCTGAGGAGCTCCGGACCACCAGGGCCGGTTCGAGCTTGCGCGTGACGGCAGGGCCGGCGGAACCAGCAAGCCGGTCCAGCATGACCTGCGCCGCCACCCGGCCGAGTTCCCCGGCGTGCTGGTCGATGGACGTCAGTCCAATGAGGGGCGAGGCGGCCAGCTCGATGTTGTCGCAGCCCACGATCGCCACATCGTCCGGGACCCTCAGCCCGTGCGTAGCCAGGGCCTCCATGATGCCGATGGCCGTGAGGTCGTTGTGGGCAAAGATCGCGGTGGGCAGCACGGCGCCGGAAGCCAGGAAGCGTTCCATGACGTTGCGCCCGCCGCGCTCGGTCATGTCGCTGTGCACCAGCATCGGCTCAAGGCCGAACTGCTTCATCGCGTGCAGGTAGCCTTCGCGGCGGTCGGTGTACGGCAGCCAGTCGGAGATATCCACGTGGGCGATCCGCCGGTGCCCCAGCCCGTGCAGATGCTCCACGGCGAGCGCTCCGGAGCGGAAGTCATCCGTCAGGACTGAATCGACGCCGTCGACCTTTAACTCCCTGGTGATGACGACGGCGGCCGTCCCGCGCAGGGCGGCCTCCAGTTCACCGGCCGAGCCGGTGTATCCGGCCAGGATGACCCCGTCCACGCGGAGGTCCACGAAGTTCCTCACGGCTTCCAGTTCGGTGCCGGGATCAGCGGAGCCGACGGCGACCATCACCTGGTTGCCGCTGCCGGCGAGGCCCTCGGCAATGCCGTCGTAAATGTCTGCGAAGACCGAGTTGTGCAGGTCAAGGAAGAGGACGCCCAGGGTGTTGGTGCGGTGGCTCGCGAGGCGGCTGGCAAGCCGGTTGGGGGAGTAGCCCAGGGCGGCGGCGCTTTCCAGCACCGCCGTCCGTTTGGCGGCCGAGACTTTGGGGGAATCGCGCATCACCAGGGAGACGAGGGCGCGGCTCACCCCTGCCTCACGTGCCACGTCCTCCATGGTCACGGAGCGGGCGGGGGAAGTCTGCTTCACAAGTCTCCACTATGCCATTGGCAGTCCTGCGCCCCTGCGCACACTACGTTCCGAACGGCAGCCGGGGGTCGATGTCCTGCCCGTCCCACGTCTGGCGCACCCAGCCGTGGTGGGGATCGTCGCTGATAAGCCATTCCCGCACCGGTCCCGGTCCGGCCATCACGTTCAGGTAGTACAGGTCGTAGCCGGGTGCAGCCATCGCCGGACCGTGCCAGCCGTAAGGAACCAGGACAACGTCGCCGGTGCGGACCTCGGCGGACACGTCGATGGGGCGCTCATCGGAGGCGTAGACGCGCTGGTAGCCGATGGCATCGGCGTCGGCCGGGGCAGCCGAGCCGGCGGCCACCCGCGTCTCGAAGTAGTAGATCTCCTCCAGGTGCGTCTCGCCGTCCTTTTCCTCGTCATGCTTGTGAGGCGGGTACGAGGACCAGTTTCCGGCGGGAGTAAGGACCTCGCAGACGATAAACCGGTCAGCTTCCAGCGCGGCGGGCGTGCCGAAGTTGTGGACCTGGCGGGAGCAGTTGCCCGCCCCGCGCAGTTCCACCGGCGTCTCGGCGGCAGTCACCAGGCGGGTGGGGTACGAGTCCTTGGCGGGTGCGGTGGCAACTGCCACCCGGCCGCCGTCGGCCGAGCTGATGGTGACCCCCCGCCCCGTGCCGGAGTAGAGAACGTCGCTGGGGCCGTGGAACACCGAGGCACGGCCTTCCAGCTGGTACTCGATGCCGTCCACCGTGACGGTAAAGGATCCATTAAGGGGCACCACAATGCGCTCCTCAGCGGCGGCGGGAAGGACGACGTCGGCCCCGGCGGCGAGGGTGCCCACCTTCAGTCCGGTGTGTGCCCAGCCGTCCACGGCAAGGGAGGAATCGGAGGTCCCGATCGAGACGTCCCATTTGCCGTCGGCGGCGGTGCCCAGGGGGTAGACCCAGTTGGTCATGGAGTTGGCTCCTTGCGTTAGCGCTGTACGAGTGTCATTTCAAAGCTGTAGGAATCACCCCGGTACACGTGGTGGCCGGTTTCCACGCGCCGGCCGGTGTCATCCGTGGCAGTACGCTCCATGGTGACCAGCGCGGATCCGGGCGCAGTGTCCAGGAGGGAGGCCTGGTAGTCGTTGGCCACCACGGCGCCGATGCGCTGGTTGGCGAGGCGGAAGTTCACGCCGCCGCGGCGCAGGATGGCGTACAGGCCTTCCCCGGCCAGCATCGCTTCATCCATGTCGGTGATGTCATCACGGACCCAGTTCTCCATGAGCGCCAGCGGTTTGCCCCCCACCTTGCGCAGCCTGGTGAAGTGGTAGACCTTCGAACCGGCAGGGAGCTGCAGCGTGGCCAAGGTGGCGTCGTCCGCCTCCACGTGGGAGAAGCTCAGGACGTCCGTGGTCGGCTTCTTGCCGTTATTGGTGAGGTCGTCGTAGAGGCTGGAGAGCTCGAGCGGACGGCGCACCTGGCTGGAAACCACCTGGGTTCCCACGCCGCGTTTGCGCACCAGCAGGCCGGACCGGACAAGTTCGTCCATGGCCTTGCGCATCGTGGGACGGGAAAGGTTCAGCTGTGCCGCCAGGTCGATCTCGTTGTCGAGCCGGCTGCCGGGTTCCAGGACCCCGCTGAAGATGGCCGCTTCTATGCCCTGCACCACCTGGTGGTAGAGCGGGACGGGGGAGGAGCGGTCGATGCTGAGACCCAGGTTGTTCGCCACGGTACTTCCCTTACGTTCCTGTTGCGGGGCGCCTTCGCCCGGGCGGGGCATGGACGGCCGCTTTGCCACTATATGTTCGCTTGATAGGACATACTTTTTCCTCCTCCGATCCTAGCAGGCGCTGTCCGAGGGTCAAGGGATTGGCCATGCAGTAGCGGGAGCGCGCCAGAAACGAATCATGTACTGACATTAGGACTTTGTGTTGACATGAATCGTTAGAGCGCTCTAACGTAGGTGGGACGCATCACATTCCTGACCGCTACCGCAGTTCCCCGAGAGAATCTGAGAGGCAACAATGCTGTTGCAGAAACAATCGCTGACCGCCCCCGGCGACCGGCGCCGCGGCTATCTCGCCCGGCTCACTGTCATCTCCACCCTGGGCGGCCTGCTCTTCGGCTACGACACCGGCGTCATCTCCGGCGCCCTGCTGTACATGAACGACTCCCTGAACATGACCGCCGTCGAGGAAGCCACGGTGGTCAGCGCCCTGCTGTTCCCCGGCGCCGCGGTGGGTGCGCTCACCGGCGGCCGCATGGCGGACAAGCTTGGCCGCAGGGGTTCCCTGCTGGTCTGCGCCCTGCTGTTCCTGTTCGGCGCCATTGGCTGTGCCATCGCCCCCAACGTGCCGTTCATGATTGCGGCGCGCATCCTGCTGGGCCTGGGGGTCGGCGCGGCGGCCGTCACCTGCCCGCTGTACCTGGCCGAAATGGCACCGGCCCACCTGCGCGGCCGCATGGTCACCATCAACGAACTCATGATCGTCACCGGACAGATGCTGGCGTTCGCCATCAACGCCCTGCTCGATGCCCTGATCCACGACACCGAAGTCTGGCGCACCATGCTGGGCATCGCGTCCCTTCCCGCCCTAGCGCTGCTCGCGGGAATGCTGATGCTGCCCGAGTCGCCCCGCTGGTATGCCATCCGCGGCCGCCTCGAGGACAGCCGCCGCGTCCTCAACCTCAGCCGAAGCCCTGAAGAAGCCGCCAGCGAGTTCCAGGAAATTGCCGAGGCTGCAAAGACGGCCAAGGACGAACGCGGCCACGCCTGGCGGGACCTGCGGGACAACCCCTGGATGCGCCGCCTTCTCTGGATCGGCATTGGCCTCGCCGTGGTGCAGCAGGCCACGGGCATCAACACCGTGAACTACTACGCCCCCACCATCCTCGAAAAGAGCGGGCTCGGCGTCAGCGCATCCCTGGTGGCCACCATCGGCGTCGGCGTAACCTCGGTGCTGATGACCATCCTTGGAATCTGGCTGCTCGGTTTTATTGGCCGGCGGAAAATGCTGATCGTCGGCTTCTCCGGGGTGGTGGGCTCCCAGGCCCTGCTCGCTGTGGTTTTCCTCCTGCCCCAGTCGGACCTCGCCAGCTACACCATCCTCGCCGCCATGATGCTGTTCGTAGCGTTTGTGCAGTGCTTCATCGGCACCTGCGTGTGGCTGCTCCTCTCGGAAATGTTCCCGCTGGCCATCCGCGGCTTCGCCATGGGAATCGCGGTGTTCGCGCTGTGGACGGTCAACGCCGCCATCTCCTTCCTGTTCCCGATCGTGGTCGAGGCGCTTGGTTCCACCGGAACCTTCGGCCTGTTCGTCCTGGTGAACCTCGCATCCCTGATGTTCGTCAGCAAGTTCGTCCCGGAGACAAAGGGCCATTCCCTCGAGGATCTCGAAGCGCACTTCCGTCACGGCGAACCCGTCCGGGTTCCCGCCTAGCACCTTCACCAACGCGGGGTCAGATTCAGCCCATTCCGGTGCTCCGGAGAGGCGGAATCTGACCCCGTATTGCTTTAGGTTTAGACCGTGAACCTCTCCGGAAACCTGGGCCCCCACCCGCACAACCTCGAAGTCCAGGACCTGGAAAGCTTCGACCGGCTGGTCAGCGCAGGGGCCCTGGACATGCACGGCTGGCATGCACAGTCCCTGGACCTTCGGGGGAGGACCGCAGCGCTGGAAGGCATGCACGTGGAGGGTGCCATCTTCCTCGGCTGCACGTTCGATGACGGCACGGAGGACCTGCTCCGGCAACGGGGTGCGCTGATCTTTCCACGGCTTGAGGCGGTACCGTTCAACCCCTACCGGGCCACCCTATATACGCCCCAGGAGCTTTACTCCGGGCTGCCGCTCTCCCCGTATGAGCAGCTGCCGGATGCCCGGATCTATCAATGGAGCATCCATGATGGCCACCGGCACCGGCTGGACGCCACCCTTGCTTCGGCACTTCATGACCATGCCATCGGCGACGCCCTGGACGAGCTGGCCAGGACGGGGCCCTGGCAGGACCGCGCCATGGTTGGGGTGATGGGCGGACACGCCGCGCAGCGTGGCAGCACCGGTTTTGCCCAGGCCGCCCTGCTGGGCCGGCTGCTGGCACAGGACGGTCGCGTCGTTGCCACAGGCGGAGGGCCGGGGGCCATGGAGGCGGCGAACATGGGAGCGTACCTCAGCGAGGCGTCCGACGCCGAGGTGCAGGCGGCGCTGGACACGCTCGCCTCCGTCCCGGGGTTCCGTCCCTCGGTGTCCGCGTGGGCTCGTGCCGCCGCCGCCGTCGTCGAACGCTTTCCCGGCGGAACGCCGTCGCTCGGCATCCCCACGTGGTTCTACGGGCACGAGCCGCCCAATTATTTCGCCACGCACATCGCCAAATACTTTGCCAACGCCATCAGGGAAGCCATCCTGCTGGAGCTGTGCAAGGGAGGCATCGTCTTCCTTCCCGGGGCCGCGGGCACGGTGCAGGAAATCTTCCAGGACGCCTGCGAGAACTACTACGGCGCGCGGGAAAAGGTCACGCCCATGGTGCTGGTGGGCAGGCACCACTGGGAGCACCAGTACCCCGCATGGCCCATGCTCCGCAGCCTGGCTGCCGGCCGGGTGATGGAAGACCACATCTTCCTGGTGGACTCGGTGCAGGATGCGGTGGAGGTGCTGCGAAGCCAGTTGGGGCCCGGGCAGGCCGCCTGAGGCCCGGCCGGCATGCGGGTCCGGCTGGTCAGAGGTCCTTGCGGCACTGGGCCTTGCCCAGCTCAAAGAGCCCGTTGAGGTCTCCGGCGGACAACCCCTCGGGTGTGCCGATTTCCGGGTACATCAGTTGCGTGGGGTCCTCCACATGGTCAAGTCCCATGACATGGCTGAGCTCGTGGAGGATCACGGCCCTGGCATAGAGGTGGCCGTCCGGGTTAAGGAGCTCATTGGCGATCTGCGGTGAGTCCAGGTCCAGGCCGCCGGTCACAAAGGCCTTGGGGCCGTCGTCGTAACTGAAGTGGGTGCTGCCTCCGGTGCCGATTACCTTGCCCTTCAGCTGCGGGGCCGAGTCCGGGGTTGTCCAGGCGATGAGCAGCGGTGCCCAGCGCTCGCCGTAGGCCTCCGGCTGGTAGGGCGGCCGTTGCGGGGATGGCTGTTCCCGGGTGGTTCCGTCATAGATGAACTGGATGCCCGTGGCGGCCGAGATGGTGGTGATGGCCTCCATGATGAGCTGCTGGGCGCCGGCCGGTGCCAGCTCGTCATTGACCACATAGTGCAGCGGCCTGCAGGGGGAATACCCCACGGGGCTGCCGTCCCCGTTGACTGCGAGGAAGCGGTAGGAATCGCCGCCCGGCGGGGGCGGGCTGGCGGCGGCCAGCGGGGCGTCCGACTCCTCGAATCCCGGAGGCGGCGTCTTCGTCCGGCCCTCAGCCGGGGGTGCCTGGCCGGCATGTCCCGTGGGGTGGGTGTCCTGCTGGCCGCTGGACTCCCCGGACTGTCCGCTTGGTTGGCCGGTTCCCGGGCCGATGCGGACATCCAGCAGTTCCTTGAAGCGCGGATCGCTGACTGCCAGGGCCGCACCAAAAACTGCCACTGCGGACAGTGCGGCGATGACCAGGAGCCTGGCTATCCCGCGTGCGCCTCGGCGGACCCTGGCCCGCGCATGGCGGGACCCCTCGCGGCGGTCCTCCACTAGGCTGCGCCCATTAGCATGCCACCGCTAACCCACCACGGTGCCGAAGACCAGCCCCAACAGGTAGGTGACTGCCGCGGCGCCCAGCCCAATGGCAAGCTGGCGCAGCCCGCGCGTCAGGGGTGACGTGCCGGACAGCAGCCCAACGGTGGCGCCGGTGACCAGCAGGGCCAGGCCCACCAGGGCGCCCGCAACCACCAGCGCCGGCACACCTGTCAGGCCGACCACAAACGGCAGGATGGGTACGATGGCGCCGGACGCGAAGAAGCAGAAGCTGGACAGGGCCGCGCCCCACGCGGTGCCCACCGCCTCATGCTGGTCATCGACGTCGGGCAGTTCCGGCTGCAGCGACAAGCTGGGATCGCAGTCACAGGGCAGCAGGCCGGTGCGCTCGGCCACCCGGTGTTCCGCGGCTTCCTGGGTCATGCCCCTGGCCAGGTACACCAGGAGCAGTTCGTTGTGCTCAAGGTCCAGTTTGGGAGCGGCTACCAGCGTGACCTGCGTGGGCCGGGTTGCCGCCAGCAGTTCACGCTGGGAACGGACGGAAATGAACTCACCGGCGCCCATGGACATGGCGCCGGCCAGGAGGCCGGCAATGCCGCTCAGCAGCACCACGCTGCTGGCCACGCCGGAAGCGGCCATGCCCATCACCAGGGACAGGTTGCTGACCAGGCCGTCATTGGCGCCGAACACCGCTGCCCGGAAAGTTCCGGCCAGGCGGTTGCGCCCCCGTGTGGCCAGTCCGCGGACCACTTCCTCGTGGATCTGCTCATCGGCCGCCATGGCATCCGTGGCGTTGGGGTCCTTGGCGTACGGGGAGCGGCCTTCGGCCCGCTGGGCCAGCGCCAGCACGAACACAGAGCCGAAGTGCCGGGCCAGGAAACCCAGCAGCCGGCTGCGGAGGGATGCGCGCCGGGGCTTGCCCGCGCGGTCCCCGAGCAGGCCCAGCCAGTGTGCTTCATGGCGGCCTTCGGCCTCGGCCAGGGCCAGGAGGATTTCACGTTCCTCACCCTGGCGGCTCTGCGCCAGGTCCCGGTAAACAGCGGCCTCGGCGCGCTCGTCCGCGAGGTATTGCCGCCAGCGTTTAATGTCCGACGGCGACGGCCCGGACTGCCGGTTCGGCCCGGATCCTTCCGGTGCGGCCGGGAGGGACGACGGCCGGGGCGCGGCGTTTCGGTTGTTCTGGGCGTGCGGAGACACGGACACTCCTGGGCTGGATGGGGCATGGTTCGGCCCCATTGCAGTGCCAGCTTACTGCGAAAATCCGCGGATTTTTGGCAGGTAATCCTCCCTCGGACATTTCGGTCCGCCTTAAATTCGGTGCCGCTTCCGCGGGTCCCGCCAGCCGGTTTCATGCGCTATTGACCCGTATGCCGGGCGGTGCTGTGATGAAAGTGTGGCGCGGCCCGCGCCCTCACTGAAAGAGCACGTCAGGCGAACAAACGGAGGTTCAATCATGGGTACCACCGGACAGCACCCGGACATGCCGCACCTTGATGCCGTGGAGGCGGATCCTGCCTACGACTACGCCGAGGATGCACCGGTAGATGAGGACGACTGGGACACCGAGGACGATCTCCTGGACGAGGAGGAACCTGTGGTCCAGGTGCCTCCTGTCGTGATCGACGCAGAGGACCGAGTGGTCCCCCTGGAGGACCCCGACGAGGTCCGCGAAGCCGAGTAGGACTGACGACGGCGGCACCTCCTTCGCTGGAACGCGACAGGAGGTGCCGCCGTCGTCGTTTGCCTGGTGCCGGCGCCCCGGAGCGGGCCTGGCAGCCGGCCCGCCGGACCTAGCGGACGGCGGTGGGAACCGGCGCCTCTTCGCTGTCCTGCCCGGCCACCCGGCGCTGCCAGTTGCGCATGACCTGGGGGTCGGTGGGCCTGGTCAGCAGGGACACCGCAATGTAGACCACCGCTGAGGCCAGGAGGCCGTAGTAGATGGGCTCGTTGGCGTAGATGCCGTCAAGCGGCGCCTTGGCGTTGACTTCAAGGATGATCATGGTGCCCAGGGTCACCACGGACCCTACTGCCATGGAGGCCGCGGCGGCCAGGCCAGTGCCGCGCTTCCAGACCAGGCCGCCCAGGATTGCCACGAGGAGGCCGCCCACCAGGATGTCGTAGGCGATGGTCAGGGCTGCCACCACGTCCTTGGTGATGATGGCGATGACGATGGCCACGATGCCAAGGGCGAGGACCCACGTGCGGTTCGCTTTGACGTCGTGCTCCGGGTTGTCCGTGTCTTCGGTGTTGATGGTCTTGCCGAACCAGCTGGCGACGAAAGGCAGGACATCTGCGCGGGCCACGGTTGCAGCGGCAATGAGGGCGCCGGAAGCCGTTGACATCATTGCGGCCACGGCTGCCGCCAGGACAAGTCCGCCGATGCCTACCGGCAGCAGGGTCTGTGCCACCTCGGCATAGACATCGTCCTTCGCGGCGATCTCAATGTCGGAGAGGGCCACGCTTGCGGCCATGCCGATCAACGCGCCGGCAACACCATAGAGGATGCAGTAGATGCCTGCAGTGGCGCCGCCCCACCGGGCCACAGTGGGGGTCTTCGCCGTGAAGACCCGCTGCCAGATGTCCTGGCCGATCAGCAGGCCCAGAGTGTAGACGACGAAGTAAGTGATGATGGTCTGGACGCCGATGCCGTCAATCTGGAAGAAGCTTTCATCCACGCGGCTGCGGATGCCTTCAAAGCCGCCCGCAGCATTCAGGGTGAACGGCAACATCAGGAAGAAGATGCCTACGGTCTTGATGATGAACTGCACCTGGTCCGCCAGGGTGATGGACCACATGCCGCCGATTGTGGAATAGACCAGCACGATGGCGCCGCCGACGGCGATGGCCATAGCCCGGTCCCAGTCGAAGAGCACCACGAAAATGGTGGCATAGGCGCCGGTGGATGTGGCGCACAGCATCAGCGTGTAAGCGAGCATCACGATGCCCGAGGCTTCGGTGGCCCTGCTGCCGTAGCGCAGGGTGAGCATCTGGGAGACCGTGTAGATCTTCAGCTTCTGGATGGTCCCGGCGAAGAGCAGGCTCAGCAGCAGGACGCCGGCGCCGATAGCCACTACCAGCCACATGCCGGAGATGCCGAACTTGTAGCCGAGGCCTACACCGCCGACCGTTGAGGCCCCGCCCAGGACGACGGCGGCCATGGTGCCTGTATAGAGGAAGGGGCCGAGGCGGCGGCCGGCAACCAGGAAGTCGCTGTTGTTCCTGGTGCGGGACTTGCCCCACCAGCCGAAGGCCAGCATCGCGAGCAGGTACACCACCACGATGGCGATGTTGATGACACTTAGGTCCATGTTGGCTCCTTGGAGCGTGTTGGCAGCGGGGCTGCAGTCCGGGCACCGGGGAGCCGGGCAGCTGCTGCGGAGATGGGGGAGGTTCCGGGCTATTGCCCTATAGGCAACAATGGTTGTCTCAAGTTAGGCTGTGATGGTGGTAACAGTCAAGGGAGGTTTGGCGTCGCCGCGGCGCGCACGCAAGGGGCGCGTCACAGGCAGGGCTGGCCATTAGGATTGCTCCAGAGCGGAGCCGGACGGCCGGCCATGAAAGGTTCGTAGATGAAGGCACTGCCAGTTGAGCCGAGCAACGTTCCGGTAGCCATCGGTTCCAGGATCCGTGCGGCCCGGCAGTCCCAGCGGCTCACCATACAGCAGGTGGCCGACGCTACGGGCCTGACCAAGGGATTCCTCAGCCGGGTTGAGCGGGACCTGACGTCGCCGTCCGTCGCCTCGCTCGTGACACTTTGCCAGGTGCTGTCGATTTCGATCGGCGACCTGTTCGCGGCCCCGGAAACACACCTGACCAAACGCAACGAAGGGCCAAGGATTTCCCTCGGCGGCGAAGGCATCGTGGAGCGGCTCCTCACCGCCCGCTCGGAGCGGCGCATCCAGATCATCCAGGCCTGCATTGAACCGCACGGGCGCGGTGAGTCCGAGCTCTATGCCGTGGACTGCGACGTTGACGTTCTCCATGTGATCAAGGGGAGGATCCGCCTGATCCTCACCAACGAGGAATACGACCTCGGCCCCGGAGACACGGTCACCTTCCCGGGCCGTGAGCCGCACACCTGGATCAACCCCACGGACAAGCAGGTTGAGGTGCTCTGGGTCCTGGTTCCCGCCGCCAGCCGTTAACCCCACAACTAGGTAGCGCTAAGTGTCGTTTTGAGCGTTCAAAACGACACTTAGCGCTACTCAGACGGGTGAGGCTCTGTAAACATGCGGTGCACATAGGAAAACCCGGGTGTATGATGGCAGTCACAACAGTCCCTCAACTCCTCGAAGGAGAGGCCTCCAGTGGAAGAGCTGCGCATCGAAGCCAACGGCAACCTAGGCCCCATTGATTCATCCCGCATCCCTCGCTACGCGGGTGCTGCCACCTATGCGCGGCTGCCGCGGCTGGACCAGGTGGCCAAGGCCGACGTCACCGTGGTGGGCGTGCCGTTCGATTCGGGCGTGTCCTACCGTCCGGGAGCCCGCTTCGGCGCCAATCACGTCCGGGAAGCCAGCCGCCTGCTCCGCCCGTACAACCCGGCGTGGGACGTGAGCCCCTTCGAGAACATCCAGGTTGCCGACGCCGGGGACATGGCGGTCAACCCGTTCAACATCAACGAAGCCATCGAGACCATCCAGCAGAACGCTTTGGACCTCACGGCCGGAGGCAGCAGGCTGGTGACCCTCGGCGGTGACCATACGATTGCCCTGCCGCTCCTCCGCGCGGCGGCTGAGCGGGCCGGGGGACCGGTGGCGATGCTGCACTTCGACGCGCACCTGGACACCTGGGACACCTACTTCGGCGCCGAATACACCCACGGCACCCCGTTCCGCCGGGCCGTCGAGGAGGGCATCCTGGACACGGAAGCCATCAGCCACATCGGCACCCGCGGCCCGCTGTACGGCAAGAAGGATCTCGACGACGACCACCGGTTCGGGTTCGGCATCGTCACCTCCGCCGACGTCTACTACCAGGGCGTCCTGGAAACCGTGGCCAAGGTCCGGGACCGGATCGGCAACCGCCCGTTGTACATCTCGGTGGACATCGACGTCCTGGACCCTGCCCATGCTCCCGGCACCGGCACGCCCGAAGCCGGCGGCATCACCAGCAGGGAGCTGCTGGAAATCATCCGCGGCTTCCGCGGAATGAACCTGGTGGGCGCCGACGTCGTGGAGGTGGCCCCGGCCTACGACCACGCCGAGATCACCGGCGTCGCCGCCAGCCACGTTGCCTACGAGCTTGTCACGCTGATGGCAGACAACGCCGTGGAAGGCGACCGTTTCGGCTCAGCGACGGGCTACGCCGCCC
This sequence comes from Pseudarthrobacter oxydans, assembly GCF_034258515.1. Lineage (NCBI taxonomy): Bacteria > Bacillati > Actinomycetota > Actinomycetes > Micrococcales > Micrococcaceae > Pseudarthrobacter > Pseudarthrobacter oxydans. The sequence goes on from NZ_CP139438.1 coordinate 944,715, forward strand.
AGGCGCTCGGCCAGGAGGTCCGCCGGCCGGCAGGCTTCGCACCGGCGGGCAAGGAGTAGCGGGGATGGTCGAGCACGATCCGGGCAAGGCGGCGGTGCCGGCAGCGAAGGGTCCGGTTACGGGTGCCCGCAACGGCGGGGACCTCGTCGTCGAGACACTGGAAGCCCTGGGCGCGAAAACGGTGTTTGGCATCCCCGGGCAGCATGCGCTGGGACTGTTTGATGCGATGGGCCGGGGCAACCTGCAGTTCGTTTCCTCTCGGGTGGAGAACAACAGCGCCTTCGCTGCGGACGGGTACTCGCGGGCCACCGGTGAAGTGGGCGTCCTGTTCCTCTCCACCGGCCCGGGCGCGCTGACGTCGCTGGCCGGGCTGCAGGAGGCCTATGCCACAGGGGTGCCGATGGTGGTGGTGGCGAGCCAGATTCCGCTGGAAGGCCTGGGCGCCCGGCGCAAGGGCATGCTGCACCAGCTCGATGACCAGAAGGCGTCGGCCGCGAACGTGACGAAGAGCCAGCGGCTGATCCAGCACGCGTCCGGCATCCCGTCGGCCATCCAGGACGCCTGGACCGAGGCAATTTCCTCGCCCCAGGGGCCGGTGTGGCTCGAGATTCCGCAGAACGTCCTGCTCGATCCGATCATGGTGCCGCCGGTGGAGGACGCGCTCGCCGAAGCGGCGGACAATCCGCCGCGGGTGGAGCTGGTCCGCGAAGCGGTGAAATGGCTGCAGGCCGCCGAGCGCCCGGCCATCATTGCCGGCGGCGGTACCCGCCGGGGCCGGGCTGAGAAGTCGCTGCTCTCCATTGCGGAGAAACTGCGTGCCCCCGTGATCTGCACCCCGGGCGGCAACGGCGCATTCCCCTGGAACCACGAGCTCTCGCTGCAGTCCTGGATCGAGGACCGCTACATGACCGATCTGCTCGAGGACGCCGACGTGCTGGTGGTCATCGGCTCCTCGCTGGGCGAGGTCACGTCCAACTACTTCACTTTCGAGCCGCGCGGCAGGATCATCCAGATCGACGCCGAACCCCGGGTCCTGGAGTCCAACCGGCCCGGGCTGGGCATCCGCGCGGACGCTGGGCAGGCACTGGCTGCCCTGGACGAGGCGCTGGAGGTGGAGCCTGCGCATTCCAGGCCCAACTGGCACGGCACCTCTCCGGAGGACCTGGTCAAGGAATCCCTGGCGAAAGTCCGGGCGCGCCTGGAATCCCAGGACCTTGCCAAGGAGCTGAAGTTCATGGCCGACATCCGGGAAGCGGTCCCGGCGGACATGCAGACCTTCTGGGACATGACCATCGCCGCCTACTGGGGCTGGAGCTGCTGGGACGCCCGGGAGGGCCAGTTCCACTCCGCCCAAGGCGCCGGCGGCCTGGGCTACGGCTTCCCGGCGGCGATCGGCGCCGCCGTGGGGCTGGAAACAGTCGGCAAGCCGGGCCGGGTGCTCGCCGTCTCCGGCGACGGCTCGTCCATGTACTCCATCGCGGAACTGGCCACGGCGAAGCAGCACAACGTGCCGGTCACCTGGCTGATCGTGGACGACGGCGGCTACGGCATCCTGCGCGAATACATGGTGGGCGCCTTCGGCAAGGCAACCGCCACCGAGCTGGCCCGCCCGGACTTCGTCAAACTCGCCGAAGCCTTCGGCGTGCCGGCCACAAAAGTGGCGCCGGAGGACGTGGGGGAGGCGCTCAAGGCGGGCTTCGCCGGTGACGGGCCCAACGTCGTCGTGGTGGAAACGCTCCTGAAGATGTTCGCCCCAACCCATCTCCCCGCATAGGGCCCACTCAACCGAATACGCAGGAAAAGGGTCCCGGCCTCCGCAAGGAGCCGGGGCCCTTCGTTTTCCCACTATCCGCCCTTTAGTTTCCTGAAGCAACCAAATGGGTATATAGTTGCTTCAGGCAAACAAGTAAGGAGTGTCTGTAGCAATGGCAGTTGCACCGGATACGGCGGCCGATCTCGTCTACCAGATCTTCGATCTCCAGCGCGCGGTGCGTTGCATCGCCACTGCCGCAGTCCGCGGGCAGGAGACCGGAGTCGCACTCCAGGGCGTCCTCCGGTTCGTGGGGGAGGGGGAGTCGCGCGCCACGAGCCTGGCCGAGCGGCTGGGAGTCAGCGCGCCGGTCCTCAGCCGCCACATCGCGGACCTGGAGGAGCACGGCCTGGTGGTCCGCAGGCAGGACCCCGACGACGGACGGGCACAGTTGGTTGCCCTCACGCCCCTGGGAGCGGACAGGCTCCGGAGCATCGAGGAGCAGCGGACGGCAGCCCTGCAGGACTACCTGCGGGACTGGAGCGAGGAGGACGCCGGCAACACGGCGAAAACCCTGCACAAACTCACCGAATCACTCAAGAAATCAGCCCGGGCAACGGCGGCCGGCACCATCACCACCCCCTAGGAGCAAAACCTATGGCAACCACAGCCGCCCGGGTCACCATGTTGAGTGCACCCGCCGCACCGCCCGAAATGTCCCACCGCCAGATCATGGAAGCGCTCACCGGCCTCCTGGCCGCCTTCTTCACGGCGATTCTCAGCAGCACGATCGTGGCCAACGCCCTGCCGACCATCATGTCCGACCTGCACGGAACCCAGACCGACTTCGCCTGGGTGATCACCGCAGCGCTGCTGGCCAACGCCGCCACCACGCCCATCTGGGGCAAGCTGGCTGACCTCTTCAACAAGAAGCTCCTGGTCCAGCTCAGCATCATCATCTTCGTTGCAGGTTCCGTCATGGCAGGCCTCTCCGAAACCATCCCGCTGCTGCTGGGTGCGCGGGTCATCCAGGGCGTAGCCATGGGCGGCCTGACGGCATTGGCCCAGGCCATCATCGGCACCATGATCCCGCCGCGGAACCGCGGGAAATACTCCGGTTACATGGGCGCGGTCATGGCAGTGGGCACCGCCGGGGGACCGTTGCTGGGCGGTTTCATCGTGGACAGCCCGCTGGGCTGGCGCTGGACCTTCTTCGTGTGCGTGCCGCTCGCCGTCGTCGCCCTGATCCTCCTGCAGGTCACCCTCAAGATCAGCCATGTCCGCCGGCCCGCCAAGATCGACTGGCTCGGTTCCGTCCTGCTCACCTCCGGGGTAAGCCTGCTGCTGATCTGGGTCTCCTTCGCCGGCAACCCCGCGTACTACGACTGGATCTCCTGGGAGTCCGCCCTCATGGTCGGCGGCGGAATCATCCTGCTGGCGCTGCTGGTCCTGGTGGAATCCAAGGTGGAGCAGCCGATCATCCCGCTCAAGATCATCTCCGAACGCACCACGGCCCTTGCCATCCTCGCCTCCGTAGCCGTGGGTATCGCGATGTTCGGCTCCTCAACCTTCCTGGGGCAGTACTTCCAAGTGGCCCGCGGCGCCACCCCCACGGAGGCCGGACTCCTTACCTTGCCCATGATCGCGGGCAACCTGGCGGGTTCAGTGGCTTCCGGACTCCTGATCAGCCGCACCGGAAAGTGGAAGGGCTACCTGATCGCGGGATCCGTCTTCCTGATCGGCGGGCTGGGACTGGCAGGCACCATGGACCACACCACGGAGCTCTGGCACGCCGGAATCTTCACCGCGGTGCTGGGCCTTGGCCTGGGCATGCTGATGCAAAACCTCGTGCTGGCAGTGCAGAACACGGTCCGCGCTGCGGACATTGGAACGGCCAGCGCCTCCGTGGCGTTCTTCCGGTCCGTGGGCGGTGCCATTGGCGTCTCCGTCCTGGGCGCCATCCTGGCCAACAGGGTCAGCGAACTGGCCACCCGGGGACTGGCGGCGGCCGGCATCCCCGTCCAGGGCGGCGCAGCGGGCTCCAGCATGGACCTGGCGCACATGCCGGAACCCGTCCGTGACATCATGCGGGCCGCCTACGGTGACGCCACCGCGGAAGTGTTCCTGATTTCAGCCGCCGTGGCCGTCGTCGCCCTGGTGTCCGTGCTGTTCATCAAGGAAAAGCCGCTGCGGCGGACCGTGGACATCCAGCCGGCGCCGGAGCCGGCGCGGGAGCAGGAAAGCACGACGGCGGAGCCCGCCCCGGCGGGCAGGTAATGCAGGCAGTAATCCCCACGGATGATCTTTTGCGGGGCCTGTTTCACCGCGGGGAGGAGTTTCGTAGAGTGGGAAAGCCAAGGATGTCAGCCCCGGCTGCTACTACTTAAGCCTCGTGCTTTTCCGAACCCATTCTTCGAACCCATCCTAAGGACCCATGGGCATGCTCCTGACTCTGATACGACGGTTTTCCAGGCCGTACATGCCGTACATTGTGGCCGTCATTGTGTTTCAGCTGGCGTCCACCATGGCGGCGCTGTACCTGCCCAGCCTGAACGCCCAGATCATTGACGAAGGGGTTTCCCGCGGGGACACGGACTTCATCTGGCGCACCGGCGCCGTGATGCTGCTGGTGGCCTTCGTCCAGGTGGGCACCGCCATCGCCGGTGTCTACTTTGGGTCCAAAGTCGCCATGGCCATGGGCCGCGACCTCCGGCGCGGCGTGTTCCGCAAGGTCACCAGTTTCTCGGCCAGGGACGTCAACGCCTTTGGTGCCCCCACGCTCATCACCCGCGGGACCAACGATGTCCAGCAGGTCCAGATGCTCGTCCTGATGGGACTGAACTTCATGGTGGCCACCCCCATCATGTGCGTGGGCGGCATCATCATGGCGCTGCGCGAGGACCTCAACCTGTCCTGGCTGGTGTGGGTTTCCGTGCCCCTCCTGACCGTGGTGGTGGGCTACCTGGTGGTCCGGCTCATTCCGCTGTTCCGGTCCATGCAGAAGAAGATCGACCGCATCAACGCCGTGCTGCGGGAACAGATCATTGGCATCCGGGTTGTCCGGGCCTTTGTGCGCGAACCCTATGAAACCGGGCGCTTCGGCGAGGCCAATAAGGAACTGACGGACGTCTCGCTGAAGATCGGTTCCCTGTTTGTCCTGATGTTCCCCGCCATCAGCATGATCCTGCACCTGTCCACCGCCGCCGTGCTGTGGTTCGGCGGGCAGCGGGTGGACTCCGGCGAGATGCAGGTGGGCGCCCTCACCGCCTTCCTGCAGTACCTGCTCCAGATCCTGATGGCCGTCATGATGGGCACCTTCATGGCGATGATGATTCCGCGCGCCTCCGTATGCGCAGACCGCATCGGTGAAGTGCTCGACGTCGAACCCTCCATCCACGATCTGGAACGTCCGGAGGCGCCCGCCATGCTGAGCGGCGTCGTCGAGTACCGGAACGTCACCTTCGCCTACCCGGGCGCTGAATCGCCCGTGCTGAGCAACATCAGCTTCACGGCGCGTCCCGGGCAGACCCTCGCCATTATCGGTTCCACCGGGGCCGGCAAAACCTCGCTCCTGTCCCTCCTGCCGCGGCTCTACGACCCTGTGGAAGGGGAGGTGCTGCTGGACGGTGTTCCCGTGGACAGAATGGACCGGGCGGAGATCACCAAACGCGTTGCCCTGGTGCCCCAGCGGCCCTACCTCTTCTCCGGCACCATCGGGCACAACCTGCGGTTCGGAAAGACCGAAGCCACGGACCAGGAACTGTGGGAGGCCCTGGGCGTGGCGCAGGGCGATGAGTTTGTCCGCGCCAAGAAGAACGGGCTCGGCTCGCGCATCGCCCAGGGCGGCACCAACGTCTCCGGCGGCCAGCGCCAGCGCCTGTGCATCGCCAGGGCACTCGTTACCAAACCCCGGGTGTACCTCTTCGACGATTCCTTTTCCGCCCTGGATGTTGCCACGGACGCCCGGCTCCGTGCCGCCCTCAAACGCACCACCTCGGATGCCACGGTAATCATCGTGGCCCAGCGGATCTCCACCATTACCGAGGCCGACCAGATCCTGGTGCTGGACAACGGGCGGATCGTTGACCGTGGGACGCATGAGGAACTCCTGGAAACCTCGCCCACCTACCAGGAAATCGTTGAATCCCAGCTGAGCGTGGAGGAAATGGCATGAGCGCCCCCAAGAAGGACTCCACGGACAGTCGGGGAACAGCGTCAGCCCAGGACGAGCTCGACGCCGGGCAGGCGGCCGCACCCGTCGAGGACGACGACTTCGTTGAGGAGGAGTACACTCCTTCCGAATCGGACGGGGACATGTTCGGCGGGATCCCCGCCAAGAAGGCCGAGCACTTCTGGCCGTCCGCCAAGCGGTTGATGGGGCTGCTGAAGCCGGAAGCCCTGGGGATCTACGTGGTGGTGGGCATGGTGGTAATCGCCGTGGTCCTCAACGTCATCGCCCCCAAGATCCTGGGCCAGGCCATGGACGTGATCTTCGCCGGCGTGGTAGGCAAGCAGCTTCCGCCGGGCGTCAGCAAGGAACAGTTTGTGGACGGGCTGCGCCGGCAGGGCCAGGACAACTTCGCGGACATGGTGTCCCGGATGGAACTGGTGCCCGGCGCCGGCATCGACTTCGACAAGCTCACCCTGCTCATCGCGGTGGTCCTGCTGATGTACTTCGTGGCCAACATCTTCCTTTGGCTGCAGGGCTATGTGCTCAACCGCATCGTGATGAAGGTAATCCGGCGGCTCCGCGATGATACGGAGAAGAAGCTGAACCGGCTGCCGCTGAACTACTTCGATACCCGCCAGCGCGGCGACGTGCTCTCCCGGGTGACGAACGACGTCGACAACATCCAGCAGGCGCTCCAGCAGGCCTTCGCCCAGCTGGTCAACTCGCTGCTGACGGTGGCGGGCATCGTGATCATGATGTTCGTCGTGTCCTGGCAGTTGGCCGTGATCGCCCTGGTTGCGTTGCCGCTTTCCGGCGTCGCGGCAGGCATGATCGGGGTGCGCAGCCAGAAGCTCTTCGCAGCCCAGTGGAAGAACACAGGAGCCCTCAACGGGCAGATCGAGGAATCATTCTCCGGCCACGACCTGGTGCGGGTCTTCGGCCGGGACGCGGACATGCTGGAACGGTTCGAGGAACGCAACGAGGCCCTGTACAAGGCCAGCTTCGGGGCACAGTTCGTGTCCGGCATCATCTTCCCCGTGATGCAGTTCGTTTCCTACCTCAGTTATGTGGGCATCGCCGTCGTGGGCGGCCTCCGGGTTGCTTCGGGTTCCATGTCCCTGGGCGATGCCACCGCGTTCATCCAGTACTCGCGGGAGTTCACGCAGCCGCTGGGCCAGATGGCCGGCATGGCCAACATGCTGCAGTCCGGGGTGGCGTCCGCCGAGCGGGCCTTCGAGTTCCTGGACGCAGACGAGCAGGACACGGAGACCGCCACCGAGCACCTGCCGGCCAGGACCGACGGCCACGTCGACTTCAAGAACGTCACCTTCAGCTACACCGAGGACAAGCAACTCATCGAGAACCTGTCCTTTACTGCCGAGCCGGGAAACACCGTGGCCATCGTCGGGCCCACCGGGGCGGGAAAGACAACCCTGGTGAACCTGGTGATGCGGTTCTACGAGCTCAATGCCGGGTCCATCATGCTGGACGGCGTGGACATCACCCACCTCAGCCGCTCCGAGCTCCGGTCCAAGGTCGGCATGGTGCTGCAGGATGCCTGGCTGTTCGGCGGCTCCATCTACGACAACATCCGCTACGGAAACCTTGAGGCCACCGAGGAGCAGGTGATGGCGGCCGCCAAGGCAACCTTCGTGGACCGCTTCGTGCGGGCCCTGCCCGAGGGCTACAACACCGTGATCGACGAGGAAGGCAACAATGTCAGCGCCGGCGAGAAGCAGCTGATCACCATTGCCCGCGCCTTCGTCGCGAACCCCTCACTGCTGATCCTCGACGAAGCCACGAGCTCCGTTGACACCCGCACCGAGCTGCTGGTCCAAAAGGCGATGGCGGCCCTGCGCACGGACCGCACCAGCTTCGTCATTGCGCACCGGCTCTCCACGATCCGCGATGCGGATACCATCCTGGTCATGGAAAACGGCAAGATCGTGGAACAGGGCAACCACAAGGCCCTCCTCGCCGCGCAGGGCGCGTACTACCGCCTGTACAGGTCCCAGTTCGCCGGAGCGGACGCGGAGGACGTCCCCGTGGACGATTCGACGGCGGTGCACAGTTGAGCACGCAGGAGGCGCCCGCGCAGCAGGCCACCCCGGCGCAGCCAGAATCCGCGGGCGGCCGCCGGATCGAGGTCCTGGTGCCCATGCGCTGGGGTGACATGGACGCGTACGGGCACATCAACAACGTCCAGATCGTCCGGATGCTGGAGGAAGCCCGGATCGCGGCCTTCGGCCCGCCCCGGGGCGCGGGGCTGCCCGGCATCGAACCCCACGTCTCACTGTTCAACGATGTCCCGGACGGAACCATGGCCCTGGTGGTGGACCACAAGATCCGGTACGTCAGGACCCTTGAATACCGCAACGTTCCGGCCGTGGTCCTGGTGTGGATCGGGGCCGTCAAGGGGGCCAGCTTCGATATCCACTACCTGGTCCAGGATCCGGTCACCAGGGAGGACTGCGTGAAGGCGAGCAGCCACCTGGCGTTCGTGGACGAGGCCACAGGCCGGGTCCAGCGGCTTACCCCTGAACAGAAGGAACGGTTGGCTCCGTTCACGGCCTGAGCCGGACTGCGGGCGCGCAGGGTACCGCCACCCATTGCGCAGCGGTGGCCCGCACCGGAAACTGAAACCCCAACCAAGGAGCAGAGAACATGGCACAGAAAAAGACCTGGAAGGACATGCCTCCGTCTGCCAAGGCCGGCACCATTTTGGTGGGCATCGCTCAGGTGTCGCTTCTGGTGGCAGCGCAGCGGGACATCTCCAAGCGCCCTGCTGCGCTGATCAACGGTCCCAAGGCGGCGTGGCGGGCGGCGTCCTTCATCAACTTCATCGGTCCCATGGGCTACTTCATTTTCGGCCGGAAGAAGCCCGTCAAGGCCATGTAGGGAGCCAAGCGGGGACGGCCGTTCACAGTCCGTTGAGCGCCCGTCCAGCTTGACCCTGTAAATTTGAATCCATGACCCCCGCCTCCACTGCTGCCATGACCCGCGCCCTCGGCATATCAAAGGAGATTGAGGACGCAGCCTGGTTCGTTTTGGGCCCGGGGCTGCTGGGGAAACCGTCCGCCCTTGATGGCCGCACACTGACCTGGACGGCCGATGCGGCCGCTGAGCTTCTGGAACGGCTGGAACGCGGGACGCCGGACCCCAAGGCCCCCATGATGACCAACCTCCGGCAGAACCTGGAGGGGGCCTCGCGGGAAGCGAAGCAACTGGCCGTCGAACTGTTGTTCCTGCAGTCCCTCCCGCTGGCCCATGAGGTGAAGTCACTGAAGGTCAAGCGCGCCCGCGTGGCCGAGGCCGCCTCCTGGCTGGAGCCCCCGCTGGAGCTTCCGGAGGAGCTTTACGAGGGCATGACGGACCATGGTGTCATCAGGGACCGGACGGCGGAGTTCAACTGGACCATCTGGGACCACCTGAAATGGCTGTGCCGGTTTGTGCAGCACGTGGACCAGCAGCCCACGGCGTCCATCGCGGCAGCCCTGCAGGACCCGCTCGAGTTCCACCGGCTGGCGGCCGCCACACCGGGCGACCAGCCCGCCATCCGCCGCAGCATCGAGTTCCTCACCTGTCCCAGCTACTTCGAGCCCGTGGTGGCGGACGTGGAGCGGCAGGAGATCCGGGACGCCTTCGCCTCGCTGGTGGGCGGCGCGAAGGGGGACGCCGAAGAGGACGTCACCGCTGACATCCACCGCATCCGCCTTCACCTTGACGAGCAGGCCGGCCAGCGCATCGACTGGTACTCCCGCCAGCTCGTCAGCCAGTGGCGCAAGGTGGGCGACCCCGGCCGGCGGGCCTGGCTGCTGCGCACGCACAGCGACAACACCGAGCTCCTCACAGCCTGGCAGGGCGAGGAGAAGGCGACCCTCGACGTCGAACATCTCCGCCTGCTGGACCCCGGCGTTACCGCAGGGCTGGTCCAGCACGCCGTGGACGAGGACTACAAGCACCTCGGCTACGTGGAGCGGGAGGACACCAAGACTGCTGTCTTTGCCTTCCTGACGGTCATGAAGCCGGGGGACCTGGTGCTGTACCAGCACGCCGGCACCGTGAGCCTGGGGGTGGTGCTCGGGGAGCCCGAACACAACGACGACAACCGGCGCCTGCGCCGCAAGGTCCGCTGGTTCGACGAGGGACACACCACCACCAGCCTGCCGCGGCACGTCCAGCGGCAGCTGGCCACCGCCGGAATCGTCGTGGACGTTACCAAGGTGGTGCAGGCGCTGCAGGCGCTCCTGCCGGCCGAAGCGGAAACAGAGCCCGACGGCGATGCTGAAGCTGCCGCCGTCGTGCCTCCCGTCCAGGAGGGCTTCCGCCCGCTGACCCGCGAGTTCGCCGACTCGCTGCACATGGAGCTCGAGCCGCTCCAGGAGATCGCCGAGCTGCTGGAGGAGAACCGCCAGCTGGTCCTGTATGGGCCGCCGGGGACCGGCAAGACCTACCTGGCCAAGCACCTCGCCGCCGAACTGGCGGATGACACCACGGACGAGCGGGTCAAACTGGTCCAGTTCCACCCCTCCTACGCGTATGAGGACTTCTTCGAGGGATACCGGCCGGACAAGACCGACGAAGGCCAGGTCTCCTTCAAGCTGGTGGCAGGGCCGCTGCGCCGGCTCGCGGAGGAAGCGGCGAAGCCCGGCAACGAAAACAAGCCGTACTTCCTGATCATCGACGAGATGAACCGCGCCAACCTGGCCAAGGTGTTCGGCGAACTGTACTTCCTGCTGGAATACCGGGACGACCGGATCTACCTGCAGTACAGCCCCAACGAGCCGTTCACGCTGCCGGACAACCTCTACATCATCGGCACCATGAACACGGCAGACCGTTCCATCGCCATGATGGACGCCGCCATCCGCCGCCGGTTCTCCTTCATCGAGCTGCACCCGCAGACCGAGCCTGTGAAGGGCTCCCTGCTGCGGTTCCTCCAGGCCCGGCAGCTCGACCTCACGCCGGCGCTGCTGCTGGATGCCCTGAACAGTGCGATCGACGAGTGGGACCGGGACCTGATGATTGGCCCGTCCTACTTCATGAAGCCCGCCGCCCAGACCCCCGCCGGGCTCCGCCGGATCTGGAAGTACGAGCTCATGCCGCTGCTGGAGGAGCACTACCACGGCCAGCTGACCCGGGCGCAGCTGGAGGAGCGCTTCGGGCTGGACCAGCTGCTGGGACGCCTTGCGGCCCGCTGACCCCGGCACGTCTGTCCGGCACCTGGTGCTGGATGAACTGTCCCGCGGCATCGTGGAGCGGCTGGACCCGGCCAGCGCGTCCTTCCTGAATTCCAGCGGCCTGGCCAAGGCATCACCCATGGGCCTTGGGCTGTACCGGATCGAGCCGGTGGGCAAGGTGGGTTCGGTGCGCACGGCCACGGTGCAGCTCGACGTGCGTCCCAAGGACCGGCTGGGGCTCAGCCGGCTCCTGTTCCTGCTCAGCTACGCCGGCGAGCAGGGCTTCCGCCCCGATTCGGTCTCAGCCGTGGAGGACCGGGAGCTGTGGAGCGCGCTGGCGGAGTCGCTGGCGCAACTGGCCGAACGTGCCCTGGGACGCGGCGTCCTGCAGGGCTATCTCACCGTGGATGAATCGCTCCGGACGGTCAAGGGACGGATCAGGATTTCGGACCAGATTTCCCGGCGGCCCGGCATGCTGGTGCCCCTGGAGGTGTCCTACGACGAGTTCACCGAGGACATTGCCGAGAACCGGATCCTGCGCGCCGCGCTGGAACGGATGGGCCAGGTGCCGCGCGTCCGCCCCGAGGTGCTGAGCCGGCTGCGCCAGCTCAAGGGAAAGCTCGACGCCGTTACGCGCCTCCCGGCAGGAGCACCGCTGCCCCGGTGGAAAGCCACCAGGATGAACGTCCGCTACCACGCGGTCCTGCGCCTGGCGGAGCTGATCCTGCGCAACGCCTCCGCGGAAGCCGGGGAGGGCAAGCAGCAGACGGCCTCGTTCGTGGTGGACATGGCCCAGGTGTTTGAGGATTTTGTGGGCACGGCGCTGCGGGAAGCGATGTCCGCCTACCCGGGCGAGCTCCGGCTCCGCTTCAATGCGCTCCTGAGCGAGGCGGTGCATGACGCTGACCGGCTGTCGGTGCGCCCGGACGCCGTCCACCTGCTCGGCGGCCGGCCGGTGGTGGTCTACAACGCCAAGTACACCGCGGCTTCGGATACGGGTGCTTCCCTGACGGCGGACCACTACCAGATGCTGGCCCACTGCACCGCGCTGGCGGTGCCCACCGCATGGCTGGTCTACGCCGGGGCCGGGGAAATGAAGCTCCGCCGCATCCTCAATACGGACATCGACATCGTGGAATTCCCGCTGGACCTGTCCAGGCCGCCGTCGGAAATCCTCGCGTCCGTCCGTGAACTCGCGCGCCAGTCCTGGGGCGAGGTGGTCCGGGTTTCAACAGGTGCCGAACAGGTTACACCGGAACCCGGAACGTAAAGGTGGTCCCCTCGCCGAGGGTGCTGTCCACACCGATGGTTCCGCCATGGGCCTCGATGATCGCCTTGCTGATCGGGAGGCCGAGGCCGACGCCGGGGATGGCCGTCCGGCGGACCGTGCTGGAGCGGAAGAACTTGGCGAAAACCTCGGAGGCGTCCTCGGGGCTCATGCCCATGCCGGTGTCGGTGATCCGGCAGGCCAGATGCCCGTCCTCCTGCTCCAGGGAGACCAGCACGCTGCCGCCGTCCGGGGAGTACTTGATGGCGTTGGACACCAGGTTGTCCAGGACCTGGGAGATCCGGGCGCCGTCCACGTGGGCCTCAAGCCGCTCGGGGGTCTGCGCCTGCAGCACCACTCCCGCCGCTGCCGCCCGGGGCGTGGCCGAGGAGACGCTGGACCGCACCAGCTCGGCGACATTCACGGCCTCCGGCGTGACGATCAGCTGCCCGTTGCGGCTGGACAGCAGGTCCGAGACCAGGGTCAGGAGCCGCTCGGAGTTCCGGCGGATGACCTCGAGCATCTCCCGCTGCGCCTTCGCCGGTTCGTCAGCCAGCAGGAGTTCCACGTAGCCCAGGATGGAGGTCAGCGGCGTCCGGAACTCGTGGGAGACGCTGGCGACGAACTCGTCCTTCGCCGTCAGGGCGTTCACCAGGTCCGTCACGTCGCTGAACGCGACCACCGAGCCGGCGAAAGCGCCGTCGTCGTCCTTCATGGCCCGTGCGGTGGTCACGACGGCGCGCTGGTCGCTGCCCGAACCCAGCCACACCAGGTAATCCGTAAAGGTTTCGCCCAGGACGGCGCGGCGCACCGGACGTTCCTCCACGGGAACCAGCGTTTTCCGGTCCGCCCCGAACACCAGCAGCTGGGACTCGTTCGGGTCGGCTATGTCCTTGGGCCGGGCCAGTTCGTGGTTTGCCCGCTGCTTCCTGTTCATCAGGACATCGTGCCCGTCCGCATCCACCGCGAGGACGCCCAGGTGGACAGTTTCCAGGACGGCATTCAGCAATGCCTCCTGGCGCTGGCTGGTCCGAAGGTTGGCCTGCAGCTGGGCGTCCTTTTCCTCAAGTTCCTCCTGCTGCCGCATCATGCTGAGGGTCAGGACACTCACGGACGCGCCGATTCCGAGCGCTATCACAGGAAGCAGCAAAGAGCGGGCCAGGTCCTGGGGCGTAAAGTCCCCCTTCAGCAGCAGCGGAACCCAGATGATGGCCAGCGGCCCCAGGAAGGACAGCCACAGCGCGGCCCGGGGATGGTATCCGGACGCGCACAGCCAAATCACCGGGAAAACGGCCAGCAGGCTGATGCCCGCCAGGCTCTCCTGCCCGCCCTGCCGGCCCACCCCGATGGAGACAAAGTCCAGCAGCGGAATGGCCAGGAAGCTCGTGTAGGGCAGCCGCTCCCAGGGAACCACGTAGCAAAGGCCCATGATGGCCAGCTGGGAGATCACGAAGGCGGCAAAGAGCGGATTGTCCATGGTGCCCGGGAAGAAGGCCCACACCAGGAACACCGTCAACAATGTGGTGATGAACAGCGGCATCTGGCTCAGCCCCACCCGCTGGGTCAGGCTGTACTCGTGAAAGGGCCGCCGGAAGAACCTCAACTTACCCGAAGCCCACGCCACCGGGGCGGTCATGGCGTGCACACGTAGGGGAGCGGGGTGAGTGGAGCCATACCAGCAGGATATCGGCAGCCAGCTATACTTCTGACGTTGGCTGCTGAGGGGGCGCTATGAGTGATGCACGAGTGGGACTGGTCATCGAGGATGACCACGACATCCGGGAATTGGTACGCACGGTGCTGTCACAGGCCGGTTTCGAGGTGAGCGTTGCCAGCAGCGGGGCAGAAGGCGTCCTGATCGCCAAGAACCTCAGCCCGGACGTCATCACCCTGGACCTTGGGTTGCCTGACATCGACGGCTTCGAGGTTTCCCGGCAGATCCGTGAATTCTCCGATGCCTACATCGTGATGCTCACGGCCCGCACCGAGGAACTGGACACCCTGATCGGACTGGAGTCCGGGGCCGATGATTACCTCACCAAACCGTTCCGGCCCAGGGAGCTGCGTGCACGCATCGCAGCGATGATGCGCCGTCCCCGTTCCGTCCCGGACCCTGCCGACGCGCTGTCCGGGGACAACCCGGCTGATGCGGGAGCCCATCCCGAGCGCGGCAACTTCAGCCACAACGGGCTGGAACTCAGCTACTCGTCCCGGACCGTGGTTGTTGACGGCAAGGAAATGAACCTGACCCGCACGGAATTCGAACTCCTGCACGCGCTCCTGGAAGCGGGGCGGACCGTGCGGACCAAATCGGACCTGGTGCGGCGGCTGCGGGACGAGGATTACGACGTCGGCAGTTACATCAGCGAGGCCGACGAACGGTCCGTCGAGGTGCACATGGGGAACCTGCGGAAGAAGCTGGGCGACTCGCCCCAGAAACCGCGGTGGCTGCAAACCGTCCGGGGAGTTGGCTACCGGCTCGCGCCGGAAGCGCACTGAGCCTGAAGGCGGTGCGTCGTCTGCCGGCTGCAATGGTTGATCGGCCGCAGGAAGGCGACGGCCAGCCGGGGCAGGAGGACGGCCACGTCAGCCTTGCTGGCCTCGGTACGGATTTCGCCCTCCAGTTCCATGGCCAGGCAGGCCAGCCGCTCCGCACCCACCATCTGGCTGGCGGTCTTCAGGCTCAGGACCGCGTCCACTGAACCTTCCAGGTCGCCGGTGGTCAGGGCAAGGCGGAGCCGCCCAATGCGTTGCGGCAGGAACTCGATAAAGTTCCCCACAAAGACCCTGCAGTATCCCTCATCCTCTTCGAGTTCTTCGCGGAGCCGGTCGAGAACGGACTGGTCCACCAAGGGCCGGGGGGCATCATCGGCGGCGCTCATGGCGGTCCTTTCGGCGGGTGCGGTCCATTCCTGGAGGTGGCGTCTAAGTGGGGCTCGGATGTCACATCAGGTTAGGTCTGTTGCCTTGGCGGGGCAGGTTTTCCCGAAGAGAATTGTGCGTTTCTTGATGGGACTGCAGTTGTTCCGAAGCGGCCTGGAACACGGACCTGATGTCCTACCTTTCCTGCCCGGCCGGACCGGCTTCAGGGCTGCCCTGCTGGCGCGTCGGAGCTAAGCGCGGAGGGCGCTGGCAACGGTGCCTGGTGAGGGGTCAGCGGCGGGTTTCCAGGAACTGCACCAGCTCCGCCTCGAGGACCGAACTGTCTTTGAGCTCGCACTCCCACACCGTCAGGACGTCCCAGCCGGCCTCCTCGAGCAGGCGGCGCTGGCTGGCATCCCGGTCGCGGGTCCTGGTGCGTTTGGCGGCCCAGAATTCCGCGTTGGCCTTCGGGGCATGCTGACCGGCCCGGCATTCGTGGAAGTGCCAGAAGCAGCCGTTGATGAAGATGACTTTGCGGCGGCCGGCGAAGACCAGGTCCGGGTTTCCGGGCAGGCGGGTGCCCCCGGACCTGCCGTGCAGCCGGTACCGGTAGCCCTTGGCGTGGAGGAGCCTGCGCACCAGCAGCTCGGGCTTGGTGTTCTTGCCCCGGATCCGGGACATGTTCCAGCTGCGTTGCTCAGGGGTGAGCTTGTCCGCCATGCTTTGAGTCCAGGAGCTCCTAGATTTCCCGTTCGGGCTGTTCGCCGAACTGGAAGTGGCGGCCGCTGACGGACGTGGGTTCAATTTCCACGTAGAAGTCCTTCAGCGTGGGAACCCAGGTTTTCAGGCCCAGTTCCTCCACCGCCGCCAGTTCCGCGGAGTTGCTCAGCACGCGTGCCTTTCCGCGCAGCACCACGGACCATGCCTCCTCGGAGAGGATGCCGTCCGTTTCGAAGAGGACAGAGGAGTTAATGGTGAGCTGGGCAAGTTTGTTGCCCGGCGCCGTCCTCAGGTAAAGCTTCCGGGCGGAGGTGACGTAGTTGACCGGGAAGATGTCCGGTTCACCGGCAACCGATACCACGAGCCGTCCGTGCTTGGTTCCCTCCAACAGCCGCCAGGACTGCTCGTCGTCGAGTTCCAGCACGGGTTGTCCATCTGCATGTTCAAACATCATGCAGCCATTCTTCTACGTTATGTAGAAATATTCCAGAGGTTTGATGAATTTACTCCTTGTGATGAGGTGGCCGTTCCATGCCGGGAGCAGGTTGCCCGCCAGGCAAGGGGCGAGACCTGCACTTTCAGGCGGCGCCCGCACTCCGGGCAGTAGCGTGGCGGTTCCAGCTGCAGCCGCGCGGCACACACCTGGTGGAGGGCGCGGCCCGGGCGGGCGTCCGACGGCGGGGTGCCGCCGCCGTCGGACGTTGCCTTCCTGAGGGGCTTGCCGCAGAGGGCGCAGAAATTCGCGTCGGCAGGATCGTTCGGCGGGGTGCTCATAAGGTCTTCTGGAGTTCCTTGATGGGCATGTTGAGGTCCACCAGGAGGTTGAGGTCGGCGGCTGCGGGGCGGCCCAGGGTGGTCAGGTAGTTGCCGACGATGACCGCGTTGATACCGCCCAGGAGTCCCTCGCGGGTGCCAAGGTCGCCGAGGGTCAGCTCGCGGCCGCCGGCGTACCGCAGGACCGTGCGGGGCATGGCCAGGCGGAAAGCAGCGATGGCCCGGAGGGCGTCCTTGCCGTCCATGATCTGCTGGTTTTCCAAAGGGGTTCCGGGCCTGGGATTAAGGAAGTTCAGGGGGACCTCATGCGGCTCCAACGCGGCCAGCTGGGCCGCCAGCTCGGCCCGCTGCTCAAGTGTTTCGCCCATGCCGATCAGCGCTCCGCAGCACAGTTCCATTCCGGCGTCCTTGACCATGGCGCACGTCTCCAGCCGCTCCTCGTAGCTGTGGGTGGTGACCACCTGGGGGAAGTAGCTGCGTGCTGTTTCAAGGTTGTGGTTGTAGCGGTGCACGCCCCAGCCGGCCAGCTGGTCCACCTGGCGCTGGGTGAGCATGCCGAGGGAGCAGGCGATGTTGATGTCCACTTCCTCGTTGATGCGGTCGATGGCGAACTTGATCTGGTTCATGAGCTTGATGTCCGGCCCCCGGACAGCTGCCACGATGCAGAACTCGGTGGCCCCGGTGGCCGCGGTTTCCTTGGCGGCCTTGACCAGCTCCGGGATGTCCAGCCAGACGCCGCGGACCGGGCTGTCGAAGAGTCCGGACTGGCTGCAGAAGTGGCAGTCCTCCGGGCAGCCGCCGGTCTTGATCGAGATGATGCCTTCCACCTCCACCGCCTCTCCGCAGTGCCGGAGGCGGACCTGGTGGGCAAGCTCCAGGGCGGCCGGGACTGCGTGGTCGGGAAGCCGGAGAACCTCCACCAGCTGCGCTTCCGAGAGGCCGGTTCCGCCCTCCAGGACCTGCCGCCGGGCGGTCTCGAGGATGGGGTATTCCGCGTGGAATGGCTGAGTCATCATTGCAGTCCTTTGTTTTGGGCGGGGCCTCCTAGACGACGGTAATTCGGTGGCTGCTCCCCGTTTTTGTGGCAGGGCAACAATGCGGGGCGGCCGAGGTTGTTAACAGGGGCGGTCAAATGCTTAACGCTGCCGAAACAATGCGGTGACCGGCCTGTCGATCTTGCTGGATAGCGTCGCATCAGGCCCTTTAGCAACGAAAGCGAAGCACATCATGAGCAACGACAAAGAAACAACGCAACTGCTGGAACCGCCGGCACAGCCCGGCGCCGCCGTCGTCGGAAGCGCTCCCGCAGCCAGCCCGGCGGCCAACGCTGCGGCGCTGAACGCCACCAAGGAAAGCCTCGAGGACTACACGCTCCGGTTCGCGCCGCGCTCCTACCGGAAGTGGAGTGCCGGCGTGGTGGCCACCAGTGCTCTGGGCGGCATCGCCTACCTGGCGGACTTCTCCATCGGCGCGAACATCGGCATCGCGTACGGCACTGTCAACGCCATTTTCGGCATCCTGGTGGCCGCCGTGATCATCTTCGCCACCGGCTTCCCGCTGGCCTATTACGCGGCACGCTACAACATCGACCTGGACCTCATTACCCGCGGTTCGGGCTTCGGCTATTACGGGTCTGTGGTCACCAACGTCATCTTCGCGACGTTCACCTTCATCTTCTTCGCCCTCGAAGGCTCCATCATGGCCCAGGGCCTGGAGGTGGGACTGGGGATTCCCCAGTGGCTGGGGTACGCGGCATCCACCGTGATCATCATTCCGCTGGTGATCTACGGGATGAACACCCTGGCCAAGCTGCAGGTGTGGACCACCCCGCTGTGGCTGCTCCTCATGGTGGTGCCGGTGGGGTACCTGCTGGTCTCGCACCCGGAGAGCATCGACACCTTCTTCGCCTACACAGGGGAATCGGGCGACGGCGGCCCGAACCTTGCGTCCGTCATGCTGGCTGCCGGCGTGTGCCTGTCCCTGATGGCGCAGATTGCCGAGCAGATCGACTACCTGCGCTTCATGCCGCCGCGCACTGAAGCAAACAAGGGGGCGTGGTGGCGCGCCGTTATCCTGGCGGGGCCGGGCTGGGTGATTTTCGGGGCGGTCAAGCAGATTGTTGGCCTGTTCATTGCCATCTACCTCATCGCCACGCTGGATCCCGCAGCCTCTGCGACTGCCAACGAGCCGGTGCACCAGTTCCTGGGCGTCTACCGGGAGATGATGCCGGCCTGGCTGGCCATGACGCTCGCCGTGGTGCTGGTGGTCATCTCCCAGATCAAGATCAATGTCACCAACGCGTATTCGGGCTCCCTGGCGTGGACCAACTCGTTCACGCGAATCACCAAGACGTACCCCGGCCGCATGGTGTTCGTGGTGGTCAACCTGGCCATTGCCCTGGTTCTGATGGAAGCCAACATGTTCGACTTCCTCAACACCATCCTCGGCTTCTACGCCAACTGCGCCATGGCCTGGGTGGTCACGGTGGCGTCCGACATCGCCATCAACAAGTACCTGCTGAAGATTTCACCCAAGGTTCCTGAGTTCCGCCGCGGCATGCTGTACGCCGTGAATCCGGTGGGCTTTGTGTCGATGCTCGCCTCCGCCGGAATTTCGATTGCCGTGTTCTTTGGTGCCTTTGGCTCCGCGATCCAGCCGTTTTCGCCGATCTTTGCGGTAGGCCTTGCCCTGGTCCTTCCGCCGGTGCTGGCGCTGGCCACCCGCGGACGGTACTACCTGCGCCGCACCGACGACGGCATCGACCTGCCGATGTTCGACGCCGACGGGAACCCTAGCGACGCCAGGCTCCTGTGCCACGTGACCGGCATCGAGTTCGAGCGCCCTGACATGGTCCGTTCCGCGAAAGACGCTGCCGACGGCGGCCCGCAGTATGTTTCTTCGCTCGCGTTGTCCACGGACAAGACAGGGGAGCTGGTGCTGCCGCCACAGAAGTAGCTATTCGCTGCAATAGGGAAAGCCGGTTCCTATGTGCCGGCTTTCTTTATGACTTTTCCCCGGGCTGTTGGTGGTGGTAAAACTCGTGGCGGGGCAGCTGTGGATAAGTTTGATCGCTGAATTGTGACCTGGGCTACCCTTAAGTCATTGTCCGGAGCAAGCCGTCTTGAAACTACTGGGGGATTAGCGGCCCATGACATCACAGAACGTCCCTACGTCCTGGCGAGCCCGGTCCAGTGCCGCCGCGTTCATCGTTGCAGCGGGGCTGACACTCGCCGGCTGCGCGGGTGGCGCCCCCGCAGACCCCGGCGCGTTGTCCTCCGCGCCGACGGGCTCGCCGACGTCCAGCCCTTCGGCCACCCCGGCCCCGACCCCCACCGCCGTGTACAAGCCGGCTGACGCATCCGGGCCGGCCCAAAACGTCCCAGTCCCCGTGCTGCCCGAGGTGGCAAAGACAGAGACGAAGGAGGGCGCTGAGGCGTTTGCGAAGTATTGGTTCTCAATTCTGGGCTACGCATATGAGACGGGTGACACTCGCGCGTTATCCAAGTTTTCTAAACCTGAGTGCGCATTCTGCCAGGGCCTCGTGGATGACATCGACGCTGCTTGGGCTGAAAACAAGTGGATTTCTGGCGGTCAAATAGAAATTCCGGTGGCAACCGCGAAGCCTGCCACTGACGGCTCTACGCAGGTGGTCCTTCAAGTACTACAGAAGGAACTGGTCATCCACAACCAAGACGGGAGCCCATATCAAGAAAAGACCCCCGCAACGAATGCGGGAAGCGTCGCAGTAATGAAGTACGCCGATGAAGGATGGGTGGTCAACGACCTAGGGTTGATCCGTTAGCCATGGGTTACATAGGCAAGATCCTCACAATTCTCGCCTGCTGTGTGTTGCTTCTGACGACGTCTTTGTTGACTGCCCACGCGGAAGACGGGGCGGATCCAAAGCCACGGATCGGTGGAGGCTTTGTAGACACTGGGCTTCAAATGGGGGCGGATACTTGGATAACTGATCCTGATACTGGCGAATTTCGTCGTGCTGAACCCGGCAGTGTCAACACGGACCCCAACGAGTACAAGTACGAACTCCAATGCCACCTCGGTGGGGGAGACTTCGACACGCCCTGCCTCGCGCGGCAGCTTGAGTGCAAAAACGGTCCCGGGGGTAAGGAAGGCATTCCCGTCACCTGGCTCTCCCGGCCCCGAGGTGTACCCGGCGCTGTTTGGGCTCATCACTCCGGCCCTACGTGCCTATTCGACGCCAGACCCGAGGACTTGCTGCCCAGGATCGCTGCCGACATCCAACGGCAGTTCCAAAGCCTTCCGGTCAACGCCGGGACCGTGGTGGCCCAACCGAGTCCCCACACGCTGAGGGGTGCCGAAACCAACTTCTACGCGGAGGCAGCTGAACAGCAATTCGACGTCACCATGTTCGGGCAGGAGGTGCACATTGTCGCCACCCCGGTCCAGTACACCTGGAACTACGGGGACGGCACCGTGTTCGGTCCCCAGCCGTCAATGGGCGGACCATTGCCGCAGGACCGCTGGGGCGAGAAGACCCGGACGAGCCACGCCTACGGAGCCACGGGGGACTTCCAGGTAGTGCTGACCACCACCTTCCAGGGAACGTACTCGGTCAACGCCGGGCCGCCCCTGCCGATTCCCGGCCAGGGCCAGTTCAACGCTCCTGCCCAGACCATCAGCGTGTGGCGCTCGCTCACCCGAAACTACGCCGACGACTGCAACGCCAATCCCCAGGGCCAGGGCTGCCCGGGCGCGCCGCGGTAGGGGGTCAGCAAGGCAAGCGTTGCCCGCGAACCTGCTGTGATTCCCATCGCAACCGGAATAGCCGCGGGTGGTTCCCGGTTGGCAAGGACAGTACGTCTTCAGCCTTCGAAAGGAACTGCGCATGCTGTTTTCCCCTCTCACCCTCGGCGAACTTGAACTCCCCAACCGGCTGGTCATGGCGCCCCTGACGCGGCTCCGCGCAGGTGAGGAAGGCGTCCCCGGCCCGCTCGTCGTCGAGCATTACCGCCAGCGCGCGTCCCTTGGCCTCATCGTCAGCGAAGGAACGTTCCCCACGCCCGCCGGCCGATCCTACGCCGGCCAGCCGGGCATCGTCACCGAAGAACAGGTTGCCGGCTCTTCGTGGTTGATGGGGAATTGTGTTCGTGTCGTTGAAGACAAGAGGGCCCGTGGCCCTGCTGGGATGAGTGTGTCTAAGCATTCAACCTGGAACAGGACCACGAGCCGTGATCGAGCCTACCGGGGTCGCAGCCGATGCTGCCACCATCCTTTTTAACCTTCCGGACTACCGCGTCATTTCCACTGTCATCGCTGCCGGCCAGCGGCGGGTCATTATCGAAACCGACCACCCGCCGGGGTGCCCGAGCTGTGGTGTCATCGCCTCCCGGCGAAAGGAACGCCGTCTCCAGCGGCTCCGCGATATTCCGGTCGCTGGCACGGTGGAAGTGCTTTGGTCCAAGTACCGCTGGTACTGCGAAGAGCCAAGGTGCGACCGGCTGTCGTTCTTTGAATCCACGCCCCAAGTCCCGCGCCGCGCCCGCTCGACGGGCCGGCTTCGGGACCAGCTTGCAGAGGCGGTCATCCGCTCCGGCCGGGCGGTGTCTGAAACCGCTGCCGGCTTCGCCGTGTCCTGGTGGTTGGTCCGGGCCGCGGTTACCGAGGCCTGCTTACTGAAACTGCCTGACGTGGACAAGCTCAGCCCTCGGATGCTCGGCATCGATGAACACCGATTCCGGTCCGTGCGCTACTTCCAGGACCCGTCAACAAAGGTGTGGACCCGGTTCGAGCCGTGGATGACAACCATCGTTGACCTGGACACCGGACAGGTCCTCGGCGTGGTCGACGGGCGGGACCACAAGGGCGTCGGAGACTGGCTGTTCGCCCGGCCCCTGGAATGGCGGCTGGCCGTGCAGGTCGTCGCCATCGACCCCTCCGCGGCGTTCCGCAAAGCGCTGCGGATGTGGCTTCCCCGGACCGCGGTGGCGGTTGATCACTTCCACCTGATCTCGCTGGCCAACCAGGCCATGACCGAGACCCGGCAGAACCTCTCCCAACAGGTCAAGGGCCGCCGCGGACGGGCTGTCGACAAGGCCTGGGCCCACCGCATGCTGCTCCTGCGCGGCGGCGACAACCTCAGCAGCAGGGCAGCCCTCCGACTCAAGGAAGTGTTCGCGCTGGACGATCCAACAGGAACCCTCCAGGCCGTCTGGAAAGTCAAGGAACAGCTCCGGGCCCTGCTGCGCAGCGGCTCGCTCGAAGACTCCGCGGCAGCGAAAACAAAACTCGAAGAGCTCGTGAAGGCAGCAGCCAGGCCGGAAACGAACAGGCTCTACCGCACTGTCTGCAGGTGGTGGAAAGAGATCGAGGTGCTCATCATTACCGGCGCGACGACCGGCAAGGTCGAGGCCAACAACACCGCTATCAAAAACATCAAGCGCACCGCACGTGGTTATCGCAATCCCGCCAACTACAAATCGATTATTCTCTTGAGAAGTGCCGTCCGCACGGCGGCATGACGCTCACTCCAGGGACCCGTTTCCCCACGAACCGCGAAGAGCCAGGTTGCCGGCTGGAAGAAGGTCACCGACGCCGTTCACGCCGAAGGAGGCCGCATGTTCGCACAGATCATGCACGGCGGCCGCGTCTCGCACCCGGACATCACCGGCGGGCTCGCGCTGGTGGCTCCCAGTGCCGTCGCCATCGAAGGCGAAGTCCGCACGCCCCTTGGCAAGCAGCCCTACCCGGTGCCGCATGCGCTCACCACGGATGAGCTGCCCATGGTGATCCAGGAGTTCGTGAACGCGTCGCTCAACGCCATCGAGGCCGGCTTCGACGGCGTCGAACTGCACTCGGCCAACGGCTACCTGCTGCACGAATTCCTGGCGCCCAACTCCAATGTTCGCGACGACAGCTACGGCGGCTCGCCCGAGAACCGTGCCCGGTTCGTCATCGAAACCGTGAACGCCGTGGTGGCCGCCGTTGGCGCCAACCGCGTGGGCATCCGCATCTCCCCCGAGCACAACGTGCAGGGCATCGCTGAAACTGATGCCGCCGACGTTCGTGCCACGTATGAGGTGCTCGTGGACAGCATCGCACCGCTCAACCTTGCCTACCTGAGCATCCTGCACCACGAGCCGTCCGGGGAGCTGGTCCAGGATCTCCGTGCCCGCTTCGGCGGGACCTTCCTGGTGAACACCGGATTCGGCGTGATCACCACCCGGGATGAGGCCGCGTCCCTGGTGGCAGACGGTCTCGCCGACGCCGTGGTGGTGGGCCGCCCCGCCATCGCCAACCCGGACCTTGCCCGCCGCTGGAAGGAAAGCCTCCCGCTGAACGAGCCGGACCCGTCCACGTTCTACGCCGACGGTGCTCAGGGATACACGGACTACCCCGCCTACCAGAACTAGAACAAGGCTTAACGACGACGGCGGCACCCGGCTTTGGGTGCCGCCGTTGCTGGCTGCGCGGTGTGCTGTCCCGGCAGCTGGCGCCGAAGGCCATCCGACGGCCTCCGGATCACACTGTTAATTTGGCCCGCCGGGCCCTCAGGGATGCCGGCGGTGATCAGATGCTACTCCATCGAATGGACTTTTGCTAGGCCTGATTTTCGGCAAGCGCATGCCGCTAAAGCACGGCCTCCCGGCCGGTTCCTTCCCTCATCACCAGCCGGCCGTCCTCGATCGAAACCAGCACGCTTTTAGGCTTGCCGGTGACCTTTGTGATCGCCTTAAGCCCCCGGTTGGTCACCTCCACGCCCACCTGCGCGCCCTTCGCCGGCAGCTCCACGGACACCTCGTTGGCAATGCCCAGAATCGGGTTGGTGGACACACCGAGGTCCCGCCGTGCTTGTTTGCCGTTGACCGTCACGGTGATGTTGGCCTCCTCGAACCCCTCCTGAAAGACGATAAGCAGTTCCCGCATGGTGGCCTCTTCCTCGAGCATTGGGCGCTTGTGACGGCACCTCCACTACAGCACTTTGCGGGCGGGAGCGGAATACCTTTGCGGGCCGTGCCGGTAAGCCTGCTGCTGAATCGGCAGTGGAGCCGGGCAAGCCCGTAAGGCAAGATGTTCTGGTGACTCAACTGCCGCAGGCCCCGTCCGCTCCCTCCCCGTCCACGAAACCGGACGATGCCATCTACTCGCAGATAGCCGCAGAGCTGGGTGTCAAGGCCTGGCAGGTGAAGGCGGCTGTTGAACTGCTCGACGGCGGATCCACAGTGCCGTTCATCGCCCGCTACCGCAAGGAGGCCACGGGGACGCTCGACGATACCCAGCTCCGCGAGCTCGACGAACGGCTCCGCTACCTCCGCGAACTTGCCGACCGCCGTCGTTCGGTGCTCGACGCGATCGAAGCGCAGGGCCAGCTGACTCCCGAGCTGGCGAAGGCCATCCTCGCCGCGGACACGAAGTCCAGGCTTGAAGACATTTACCTGCCGTTCAAGTCCAAGCGGCGGACGAAGGCACAGATTGCGCGGGAAGCCGGCCTGGAGCCCCTGGCGGATGCCCTGCTCAAACGGCCGGACCTGGACCCGGAACGCGAGGCCGCCAAGTACCTCAACTCCGGGCACGCCATCGCCGACGCGGCTGCGGCCCTCGCCGGGGCACGCGCGATCCTTGTTGAGAGGGTGGCCCAGGACCCTGACCTCGCGGCCACCCTGCGCGAGCGGCTGTGGACGCAGGGCCGCATGGTGTCCCGCGTGAAGAAGGGGAAGGAAGTCGAGGGCCAGAAGTTCGCCGACTACTTCGAGTTCGCCCAGGCGCCCGCCGGGATGCCTTCCCACCGCGTCCTTGCATTGCTCCGCGGCGAGAAGGACGGCGTCCTTGAGCTGGACCTTGCCGAGGCAGATCCAGCGGACGACGACGGCCTGGCCGCCGCGCGCTCGCGGTACGAGGCCGCGGTGGCCAGGTGCCTCGGGGTCACCGACCGTGGCCGTCCCGCCGACGCGTGGCTGGTCCAGACTGCGCAGGTGGCGTGGCGGTCCCGGGTGCTGTCCCGGCTGACCGCGGATCTCCGCGGCAAAATGTTCGCTGCCGCCGAGGATGAGGCCGTCCGGGTCTTCGCCGCCAACCTGCGCGACGTGCTGCTGGCCGCCCCGGCGGGGAACCGGGCCACGCTCGGGCTGGACCCGGGACTGCGCACCGGCGTCAAAGTGGCTGTGGTGGACGGCACCGGCAAGGTGGTGGCCACCGACACCGTCTACCCGCATGCGCCCGCCCGGAAGTGGGACGAAGCATTGGCAACCCTGGTGCGGCTGGCGCGGCAGCACGCCGTCGAACTTATCGCCATTGGCAACGGCACGGCGTCGCGGGAAACGGACAAACTCGCGGCGGAGCTGATCAAGCGGCTGCCGGAAGTGGACCGGAAGCCGCAGAAGCTGGTGGTGTCCGAAGCGGGTGCGTCTGTCTATTCGGCCTCGGCCCTGGCCGCTGCTGAGCTGCCGGGGATGGACGTGTCCCTTCGCGGAGCGGTCTCCATTGCCCGCCGTCTCCAGGACCCGCTCGCCGAGCTGGTGAAAATCGACCCGAAGTCCATCGGTGTGGGCCAGTACCAGCATGACGTGACGGCCTCGAAACTGGACCGCAGCCTGGACGCCGTGGTGGAGGACTGCGTGAACGCCGTCGGCGTGGACGTCAACACCGCCTCGCCCGCGCTGCTCAGCCGCGTGGCCGGCGTCGGGCCCTTGCTGAGCGAAAACATTGTG
This sequence comes from Pseudarthrobacter oxydans, assembly GCF_034258515.1. NCBI lineage: Bacteria > Bacillati > Actinomycetota > Actinomycetes > Micrococcales > Micrococcaceae > Pseudarthrobacter > Pseudarthrobacter oxydans. Next base: position 971,125 of record NZ_CP139438.1, read on the forward strand.
GCCTACCGGAACGAGCACGGCCCCTTCGCCAAGCGCACGGACCTGAAAAAGGTGCCGCGGCTCGGTGCCAAGGCGTTCGAGCAGTGCGCCGGCTTCCTCCGGATCACCGGGGGAGCGGAGCCGCTGGACGCATCCAGTGTGCATCCGGAGTCCTACGCGGTGGCGCGTAAGATCCGGGCTGCCGCCGGTTCCGCGCCGGCCTCCTCCCTGGACCCGCGCGACTTCGTGGACGATACGTTCGGCCTGCCCACGGTGCAGGACATTCTGTCCGAGCTGGACAAGCCCGGCCGGGACCCGCGTCCCGCGTTTGCGGCCGCGACATTCTCCGAGGGAATCGAGAAGATCTCAGACCTCAAGCCCGGAATGGTGCTGGAAGGAACGGTGACCAATGTTGCTGCGTTCGGCGCGTTCGTGGATGTGGGCGTCCACCAGGATGGCCTGGTCCACGTCTCGGCGATGGCCAACCGCTTTGTTTCCGATCCGCGGGAAGTGGTTAAGTCCGGCCAGGTGGTGCGGGTGAAGGTGCTGGAGGCGGATCCTGACCGGAAGCGGATTTCGCTGACCCTGAGGCTCGACGACGAACCCTCCGTTGGAGGGGCGGGCTCGGGGCGCGCCGGCAACAGTTCACGAACCCAGGGACGCGGCAGGGAGAAGGGCGGAAATCCCGCACGGAATATGCCATCGCCGGCCCGCTCGTCCGCGGCCCCGGCGCCTGTTAGGAAGGAAGCCCCTGTCAACACGGCCATGGCTGAGGCGTTGCGGAAGGCCGGCCTGGACAAGTAGCCGCTTCCCTGACGGTCAGGCGAGGGCAGCGGTCGGTTGACGTGGGAAGACACGTCCGGAGCGGCTCGGCCTCGGCCGACTTTCGGCGGCAGGGGGTTTCTGCAAAGGTTGCTTCATGACTTATTTCCTGGAGTACACGATTCCCGCCGCGCCCGACGAAGCCGAGTTTGAGTTTCCCTATGATGAGATCAACCCCGGGACCACTATTCCGTTGTCGGAGACCGATGCGGAGGTGGTGCACGCCCCGGAACTCCCGGCCAGGACCGGCATCGTCGCTGCCACCGTTCCCGAAGCGAAGCTTGAGGCTGAGCAGCTGATCCTGCACAGCCGGGCTTCTGAAGGTTCCCTCTACTTTGACCCGTCCAATTCCCTGCAGGCCGGAGTTGGAACGCTCGTTGCCACGTTCAGCGAAGGCCGGGGCTGGCAGGACGCCTAAGTGCCCGCAGGCTGGCCGGGGCGCCCCACCAGCCTTGGCCGTCCGAACTGGGTCCGCACGCCAGGCGAAAACAGGACAGATTCAGGCGGCCCGCTCACCCTGATACCCGCTGAAGCAATCAGTTCATCCTTCACATGGTGCAGCGTGGCAGAGCACAGCGGCCATGGCTCGTGGGTGTTGGGAATGTAGATGCTCCGTCCCCCGAATACGCCGTGCATGCCAAACCTTGCCGTCAGAAAGACCGATAACGGGTCGTCGACGGCGGCCCCGGGCTGGGGTACGACGACGAAACTGCTCCGTGCCCCTTGCCCGAAGCGCCTGACAGAAAAGCCGGGGGCGTCATTGCCCGGCGAGTCCGGCTCCGCCTGCGAATACCGGATCCGCGACCACACGTAGGGAATTCCCGCTGCCCGGGCCGCCAAAACCACTGGCAGCCGGTCCGCGTCCAAGCTCAGGAAGACCACGCCCCGGGTTCCGTCGGGTTCCCGCGAGTAGAGGCGCACATTGACTTCATTGAAGCTGCCCAGATACGGGATCCGTGGGCCGCGTCCAAATCCGGCGTTCTTCATGCGGAAACCGATAAGCCCCACCCACGAACTGCCGTCGAAGACGTCCGGCTGCACTCCAGGGGGCATGAATCGGGCAGCTACGCTTTCCGGGAGGCGCCAGTGAAGGAAGATGGCGTCGGCCCACCGCTGGTCCATGATGCGGGGCAGTGGAAGCTCAGGCGGGGTGGGCCAGAGGCCGGCGGCGGTTGGATGGGTGTCCACGTGCGAAGCCTACCGGAGGCTGCCGGCCGTTCACGCTGGCGCTTATTCGGCGGCGGCGCCCGCAGGATAGCGGGCCTCCCGGGACTCCTTCTGCCACGGCCAGCGCCCGGTGATTTCCAGCTCCAGCGAGAAACTGAGGAACGTCCGGATCAGAACGATGACGGCGAGAACGCCGACACTTTCGAAGGTTGGGGTGACGGCGACCGTGCGGATGATGTCGGCGGCCACCAGCAGTTCAAGGCCCAGGAGGATGGACCTGCCCAGCAGCTGCCGGTAAGAGCGGTACAGAGTCAGCTTTTCGGCGCCGGCGGGCAGTCTGCGGGGCTGGTGGCCGCGAAGCGCGAGGGGGATGGAGATGAGCGCCCCGACCACCATCACGGCCACCCCCGCAAAATCGACAAATTCGCCGACCGTTTCAATGATGTGCCGAAAATCCATGGTGTATGCCTTCCTATGCGCCCGAGGCCAAGCTGCCAGCCTAAGCGCCGGCGCCGGTGTGCGGCCGCAATCTATGGGTGGCGTACCCCGTTGCCGGCGAGGATGTCCCGGTAGCCCTCCCGGAAAGAGGGGAACGCGAATTCGAACCCCGTGCTGCGCAGCAGGTCGTTGCGGCAGCGCTTGTTGCCGCCTCGTGCGGGCCCGGCATCACCCACTGGCGGCTCCGCAAGCCCCAGCTCCGCGGCGAGGAAGCGCAGCACCGTCCCCAGATCGGCGGGGTCGTTGTCCACGCCGACGTAGACTGGGGCCGGTTCTGGAGGCACGGTGGCCAGGTGGACGATGGCGGCAGCAGCGTCGTCGCGATGGATGCGGTTGGTGTACCTGCTATCTTCCGGAACCACGGCGGTGCCGCCCCGGACTTGGTCGATCAGGCGGGTGCGGCCAGGTCCGTAAATGCCGCCCAGCCGGAGGGACGTCGCCGTGGTAGCCGTTTCGCTGAATGCTGCCTGCAGCAGCTGCTCCGCTTCCAGCAGGACGCGGCCGGAAAACCCGCCGGGGCGGGGAGACGTATTTTCATCCACCCAGCCGCCCCCGGCATCGCCGTAAACCGCCGTGGAGGAAACGAAGAGCACCCGCTGCGGCCTCACGCCGTCGCGTTCCAGGGCATCAAGCACATGGGTGAGACCGTCCACATAGGCGGCCCGGTAGGCCTCTTCTGTTGGCGAGTCGGCAGCTACCGCTATGACGACGGCGGTGGTGTCCGCCGGGACGCGCGGCAGGCCGGGTGCGCTCAGGTCCGCCGCAACACCTTCGATGGCGGCCGGCAGTTTGGCGGGGGAACGGCGCCAGCCCACAACGCGGTGGCCAAGGGCGTGGAACCGCAGCCCGGCTTCGGTCCCCAGGTCACCGCAGCCGGCTAAAAGGATGGTCATTCTTTACGGCGCCTCAACCGGGAAGAACACGCGCGGGTCCTGGAGAAGGGCCGGGTAGGCAAAGGCGGTGCGGTCAATGATTTCAGTAACGGTGAAATTCCTGCCGAACCGGCCGTCCTCCAGCGTGATGGGCCGGCCCACCACCTGTCCGACCGCGAACTTCGCGCCGTGCTCGAACGGAACGGCCACCGGGGTTTTGCCCGGCAACGTCGAGAACGCTTCCTCCTGTGCGAGGCGCTTGCGGGTTGGCTTCTTGACCAGCTGCCTGGGCGGCGCCTTCCGGGGCTGCCGGGAAGGACGGCGGGATCCGTCGTCCAGGAAGACAGGGGAGTAGTCATCGTCGCCAAGAACCGCCGCCGCTGCGGCCGCGGAGCTCCGGCTCACCGGCGGAAGCGCCACCGTGTTCAGCGTCTGGGGGTCGACGTCGTGGTGCGGTGAACGGAGGATCCACAGAATGTCGCCCTCGGGCTCCTGCGGCAGGAACTCATGCTTGGGCTCCGGCCAGATGTAGTCCATCTCGGGGATGGCATCGGCGAACACTGAGCTGTAGAACTTCGGTTCCTTGCGCACCAGCTTGGAGCGGTGGCTGAGGTGGAAGTCAGCATCCCCAAGCCACGGCGGCATCGGAATCTTCGCCGCATAGTCCGGGTGGGCGGCCTGCGGTGCGAACTCGGTGATGTTCGCCCGGGTGTTGTCGGGGTGGCCGCGCTTGGTCCACTCATCCACCATTGCCAGGCCGTACATGGTGAGGGCCGGCACGTAGCCCATCCACATCCGGATGGCCGGGTGGGTCTGCCAGCCGTATCCCGGAAGCACCAGGGATCGAAGCGTCTGCAGCGCCTCGACGCGCTGCTTGCCCAGCCTGGCGGTGTCCAGGGCGGCGGCGCTCTGCCGGAAATCGGGGTACGGAAGGAAGGTTTGCATCTCTTCAGTCTGACGGCACCTGGCGGATGTGCCAATTGCAGTGCCACGGGCCACATGGGGAGGTCCTGGATGTTCACATCGTGGACGCATGCATACGACGGGGGCCTCCAGGCACTAAGATCACCGCAACCACCCCAGCGTTTTGGAAGCTCACTCATGACATCAACAGTTGAAAAAACCACCGGAACCACTCCAGCCTTCGTGCCCCGCTACGGTCAGATGCTAAGTCCGGAAGCAAAGGGCATCCTGGTCCTCGACGAGTTCACCATCGATCCTGCCGCAGCGCGCAAAGAGCAGCACCGCTTCCGCGACGGCATGGCTGCGGTCGCCCGGACCATGCGCCGGATTGCCGCCCTCCGCGTGGTGATCGCGATTGTAGCCATCGGGAACCTGCCGCTGTTCCTGCTCTCCAGCGGCTGGTGGATCTACGCCGTGTCGCTCACCCTCGTGGTGGCCGTACACGCGGCTGTTTCGTGGCTGAACCGCCACGAGCCGCGGCTCAAGCAGCGCTCCGCCCTGGAGCTGCACATGCACCGCGAACGCAGCGCCAACTACCGCAAGGTGCGCGACGCCGTGAAATACATGATCGACACCCCTGCGCGCATGAACGAGCACCTCTACCTGGAACTGCTCGCCGCAAAGCGCGTCGCCCTCAACCTGGCCCACGGCACCGTCGCCCTGCTGGACACCAGCGACGACTCCGCCTGGAAGGTACGGATCGTACGGGAGCTGCCGGCCGCCAGCTGACCTGCCAGGCGGTGCCTGTAAGAATTAAAGAACGACGCCGGCACGTCCCTTATGGGGGCGTGCCGGCGTCGTTTTTTGGTCAACGGAATTTGTCTATCGCCGACCTGTCTGGGGTGCCCCTGGGGGCTGGCGCCTCGCCGTGACTGGGCCCGCGGCGACAAGCCGCAGAGCCCATGCAGCCACTACGCGGGGAGCTGGAGGACCTGCCCCTCGAATACGAGGTTGGGATCAGAAATGGTGTCCGTGTTGGCGTCGGCAAGGTGCTGCCAGCCGCCCTCGACGCCAAGCTTCTGGGCCACGATGCTCAGGGTGTCGCCGGCCTGCAGCGTGTAGGTCTCGCCGCTGAGGGCCACTGTTGTGGCATGCTTTGCCACCGGCGCCTGGGCCACGGGCGCGCTTTGGACCGGAGCGGTTTGCGCGGCCTGGACCGGAGCGCTCTGGACAGGCGTTGCCTGGACTGCCCCGGTGGCGCCGCCGCTCAGGCCCAGCTGTGCGGCGCAGGACGGCCAGGCGCCCCAGCCCTGCGAGGCCTGGACCTGCTCGGCTACGGCGATCTGCTGCTCGCGGCTCGCGTCCGCGGCTGAACCGGTGCCTCCGTAGGCAGCCCAGGTGGTGGGGCTGAACTGCAGGCCGCCGGAGTAGCCGTTTCCGGTGTTGGTGGCCCAGTTGCCGCCGCTCTCACACTGCGCCAAGGCGTCCCAGGTGGAGGTGCTGGTGGTGGCGCTGGCCGCCGTCGCCGAGAGCGCCAGGCCTGCCGCGGAGATGGCGGCTACAGTGGCCCCGCGGCGCGCGGCAGTACGGAATTTGGTGTTTTTCATGATGGTGATGCTCCTGAAGGCCACCTGCGCTGGTTCCGTCCCCGGAGATCATCGCGCCACTGCCCGCCCCTGACGAATAGAGGTCACTTTCGGTGTCTGCCTGCTGGGCAGTTGTGGTGGAGGCAGCACCGGGCATTCCTTGGCCCGCCAGCAGCGGGCATGCTTTTCACGCTAGGACATCACCGGGGCGTTATCAAATCGAGATTTTCCTGGGTGTTGGCTGGTGGTTGCCTGACCGAGCGCGGCGGCCAGGTAGGAAGCGGTGCGGCTGCGGGTGGAACGTGCGACGGCGGCAGGCGTCCCGGCCGCCATGATCTGCCCGCCCTTGTCCCCTCCTGACGGTCCAAGGTCGATCACCCAATCTGCCCCCGCCACCACTGCCATGTCGTGCTCGACCACCACCACCGAGTTTCCGGCATCCACCAGGCCGTGGAGCTGGGTCATCAGCAGCTGCACGTCGGCAGGATGCAGTCCGGTGGTCGGTTCATCGAGGAGGTAGAGGCTGTGGCCGCGCTGTGCCCGTTGAAGTTCGGTAGCGAGCTTGATGCGCTGCGCCTCGCCGCCGGAGAGCTCGGTGGCCGGCTGCCCCAGCCGCAAATAGCCGAGGCCCACGTCCCTCAGGCTTTTGAGGCTCCTCGCGGCAGCAGGGATGCCGGCCAGGAAATCGGAGGCGGCGTCCACCGTCATGGCCAGAACCTCGGCGACGTTCAGGCCCCGGTACAGCACCTCAAGCGTTTCGGGGTTGTAGCGGGACCCCGCGCACTCCGGGCACGGGCCGTAACTGCCGGGCAGGAAGAGCAGTTCGACGGCGACGAACCCCTCGCCCTGGCAGGTTTCGCAGCGCCCGCCAGCCACGTTGAAGGAGAACCTCCCGGCGCCGAAGCCGCGGGCCTTGGCCTGCTCCGTGGCGGCGAATTCCTTGCGGACGGCGTCGAAAAGCCCGGTGTAGGTGGCCAGGTTGGAACGCGGGGTCCGGCCGATGGGCTTCTGGTCCACAGTCACCAGGCGGTCAATGCGGTGGCCGCCCAGGACGCTTCCCAGCTCCAGGGGCTCCGCGGCCCCGCCCTGCTCCACCGGGGTCCTGAGCCCGGAGCCGACAGCCTCGCCCAGGACTTTGCCCACAAGAGTGGACTTGCCGGAGCCGGACACCCCGGTGACTGCCGTCAGCACGCCCAGCGGGAACTCGGCATCCAGCCCGCGCAGGTTGTGCCGGGTGATGTTCTTCAGCTCCAGCCATTCCTCCGGCTCCCTGGCCCCGCCCGAACTGGAACCGCCGTGCGGGACGGAGCCGCCGTCGTCGAACAGGAAAGGCCTGGTCACTGACGCCTCGATTGCGGCGAGCCCGTCAACCGGTCCGCTGTACAGCACCTCGCCGCCGCCTTCGCCGGCCCGCGGGCCCACGTCCACCAGCCAGTCGGCCCTGCGGACCACGTCCATGTTGTGTTCCACCACGAATACCGAGTTGCCGGACGATTTCAGCTGCTCCAGCACTACCAGCAGCGGCTCCGCGTCGGCCGGATGAAGCCCGGCGGAGGGCTCATCCAGCACGTAGATCACACCGAACAGGCCCGACCGCAGCTGTGTGGCGATCCTGAGCCGCTGCATCTCGCCCGGCGACAGGGTGGGGGTGGCCCGGCCGAGCGCCAAGTAGCCGAGCCCGAGGTCCAGCAGGACCGTGATCCGCTGCAGCAGGTCCCGGGTGATGGCCACCGCCACCTCGTTCGACTCTCCGGAAAGCTGCCTGCGGGAGGCCGTGCCGGCGTCGTCCAGTCCAGCGGTGGGACGGACAACCTCGGCCAGCTCCACCATGGGGAGCCCGTTCAGTTCCGCGATGGTCCTGCCCGCAAACGTGACGGCCAGGGCCTCGGGCACCAGCCCCGTCCCGGAACAGCGGGGGCACGGCCCGGACTCCATGTAGGCCAGCACGCGGTCGCGCATGGAGGCGCTCTGCGAGTCGGCCAGCGTATGGAGGACGTAGCTCCTGGCGCTCCAGAACCGCCCCTTGTACGGTTTGGCCACCCGGTCGCGCTGCGGAGTCACCTCCACCACCGGCTGCTCCTCCGTGAAAAGGATCCAGTCGCGGTGTTTCCTGGGCAGCCTGCGCCAGGGGATGTCGACGTCGTAGCCCAGGTGGGTGAGGATGTCCCGGAGGTTTTTCCCCTGCCAGGCGCCGGGCCAGGCGGCGATGGCGCCGTCGCGGATGCTGAGTGACGGGTCCGGGACCAGCGAGGACTCGGTGACGGTGTGCGCGACGCCCAGTCCATGGCATTCCCGGCAGGCGCCGGCGGCCGTGTTGGGGGAGAAGGCATCCGAGTCCAGCTGGGTGGAGCCTGCCGGGTACGTGCCCGCCCGGGAGAACAGCATGCGCAGGGAGTTGGAAAGCGTGGTGACGGTTCCCACCGTGGACCGGCTGCTGGGCGCGCCGCGGCGCTGTTGCAGGGCGACGGCGGGCGGAAGCCCGCTGATCAGCTCCACCTTGGGGTTGTGCCCCTGCTGGATCAGGCGGCGCGCGTACGGGGCGACGGACTCGAAGTAGCGCCGCTGGGCCTCGGCATAGATGGTACCGAACGCCAGGGAGGACTTGCCGGACCCGGAGACGCCCGTGAACGCCACGATCGCATCGCGCGGGACGTCCACGTCAACGTTCCGGAGATTGTTTTCCCGGGCTCCCCGGACCCGGACAAAGCCGTCGGTGGCGGGGGCCGGAACCGGGTACTGCAGGTCATCAGCGTGCTTAGCGTTCTGCATTGGTTCGACTCTAGTGGTGATTCCGGCGCTGGGCATTATCCTGACCCGATGGATAACTTTGCCGGCGGCACTGCCGTGCCCGAAACAGAACTGGACGCAGCAGAGCTTGAAGTCCCCGCCAGGATCCTTCCGGTGGCCGAGCTGCACCTTCACATCGAGGGAACCCTCCAGCCCGAGCTGATCTTCGCGCTCGCAGAGAGAAACGGCATCGCCCTGCCGTACGCAAGCCTGGACGAACTCCGGGAAAGGTACGAGTTCACGGACCTGCAGTCCTTTCTGGACCTGTACTACGCGAACATGGCGGTGCTGCAGACCGAACAGGACTTCGCCGACATGACCCGGGCCTACCTGGAGCGGGCTGCTGCTGCCGGAGTCCGGCACGCCGAAATCATGATGGACCCGCAGGCCCACCTCTCGCGCGGGATTTCCCTGCAGACCTGCGTCAACGGTGTGGCTTCCGTACTGGCAACGTCGCAGGAGGACTTCGGGATTTCCACCCTGCTGATCGCTGCGTTCCTGCGCGATCTGTCCGAGGACTCGGCACTGGAAGTGCTGGACAGCCTGCTGGCCATGAACGCACCCATTGCCGCCGTCGGCCTGGATTCCGCCGAGGTGGGCAATCCGCCGTCGAAATTCGAGCGGCTCTATGACAAGGCACGCGAGGCAGGCCTGCGGCTGACGGCGCACGCCGGCGAGGAGGGACCGCCGTCGTACATCATCGAAGCCCTGGACATCCTGGGCGTGGAACGCATTGACCACGGCATCCGCTGCATGGAGGATCCGGACCTGGTGGAGCGCCTGGTAGATGCGCGGATTCCGCTCACCGTCTGCCCGCTGTCCAACGTCCGGCTCCGGGCCGTGGACACCCTTGCCGAGCATCCGCTGCCCGCAATGCTCGCGGCCGGGCTGAACGTGTCCGTCAACTCGGACGATCCCGCGTACTTTGGCGGCTACGTGGACGACAACTTCGCCCAGTTGGGGGCGGTGTTTGAGCTGTCCGACTTCGACAAGGCCCGGCTGGCAGCGAACTCGATCCATTCGTCCTTCGCCTCCGAGGAACGGAAGGCGGAACTGCTGGAGGAACTGAACAGCGGCGAAGTGGCGGGCGCCTAACGTGTCCCAGGCAACAGCCGCTGGTGAATCCGGCTAATATAGGTGCCGCAGGCGTGTCTGGGAAGTGCAATGTCGCACCCATGTCAGCGCTCAAGGGTTGTGCAGTCAGCCCGTTTCCCGAGACCTCAGCCTCATTTGTTGGGATGTCCGCTTAATAGTCGGTCACGACACGCATTGTTAACCATTTCAAGTCGCGCGATTTAACCGGCAATTGGCAAGATGCCTATGACCGATCGCTTTTATAAAGGGGAACCATGGCCAAGTCCACCGCAGAAAACACCTTCCTTCGCCTCAAGACCGTGCTGGATGTCCTGACCGAAGGCGTGTGGTCAGGCGATGCACTGAACGCGGGGCAAGTCCTCGCGGAGGCTACGGCACGCGTGCCGTTCAACGAGCACGAGGCCGAACTGCTCAGCGGCGGGATTCCCCGCGGCCACAAGACGCTCACCTCGGCCACCGCAAAGCTGGTCAAGGCCGGCTGGCTGGTCAAGGGCCGCTCCGGCTGGACCATCACTGACGAAGGCATGCGCGCAACGGTTGCCTTCCCGGACGCCGTGTCCTTTGCCACCGCGCTCGACGCCGGCACTCCAGTGCCGGCCGATGTCCAGGTTCCCACTGCTCCCGAGGGCTTCGTGCGCAGGACCACCGCGGTCCCCGAAACGGCAGCCCCGGCAGCCGTGGCCGCCGACGCCAAGAAGGCTCCCGCCAAGAAGACCCCGGCAAAGAAGGCCGCCGCCGCCGTGGGCAAGGCAGCCAAGGTGCTCGAGGACGCCGTCGAGCCCGTGGTCAAAGCCGTCCGCACCCGCAAGGCGCCGGCCAAGGCAACTGAAACCGCTGCACCCGTGGCAGCGGAGCCGTTCGAGGACGCGGATGTTGAGACGCACCCGCAGCCCGAGGCGGTGGCCGTAGCCGGCGACTTCAACACGATCCTGGGTGCTCCGGAGAACTGGGCACCGCAGTACGACGAAGCCCAGATGGAGTTCGACTTCCTGGACCAGCTCTGGAAGAAGAGCACCGAACTGCCCGCCGGCTTCTACACCTTCAAGATCGCCCTCAACCGGTCCTGGGATGAGAACTACGGCGCGTTCGGCGTGTTCGACGGCCCCAACCACGAGCTGCACCACGCCGGCGGTCCGGTCACCATCCGCTACAACCACAGCACGCGCGACATCACCATCAACTAACTCCCGTGCCCCCTCCCAACTAGGTAGCGCCATGTCGTTTTGGACGCTCAAAACGACACTTACTGCTACCTAGTTGGGAGGGGACGGCACTGACGGAGGGGAGGCACCATGGCACGGCACGCAGGTCCGTCATCCGGGGTGCCCGATCCTTCTGAGGGAGCCGCCTCATCCGACGCAGCCGCGTCATCCGAGGCGGGTTCGGTGCGGCTGACGGCCCGGGTTTTTGGGGTGGTCCAGGGGGTGGGCTTCCGCTACCGGACTATGGGCAAAGCGGAAGAGCTTGGCCTCACCGGCGAGGTGAAGAACCTTGCCGACGGCTCGGTCGGCCTGGTTGCCGAGGGACCCCAGTGGAAAATCAACGAGCTCCGGACCTGGCTGAATTCCGAACGCACCCCCGGGCGTGTGGAGCGCGTGGAGGACTCCATCTCCGCGGCCGAGGGAAACTTCCGCAGCTTCCGGGCGCGCTGAGCCCTGCAGCTCCGTGCTCAATTCCGTGCTCAATCGGCTCAATCCCGCGGGCTGAGGCCGATGAAGGCGCCCAGCTCTTCCAGCGCGGCGGGCTTGTGCGGCATGTAGCTGGTGAGCTCGGGGGAGCGGATGATCACGGCCCGCCATTGCCCGCGTGACACGGCCACATTGATCCGGTTCCTGTTAAGCAGGAACTCAGCTCCCCGCGGCGCCTCGGCCACGGCGGAGCAGGCCATGGATACGAGTACAACGGGCGCTTCCTGGCCCTGGAACTTGTCCACGGTCCCCACCCGGACATCCGGCAGCCCGGCTTCCTCCAGGGTTTTCCGGACCAGGTGGACCTGGGCGTTGTAGGCGGCCACCACCAGCAGGTCCTGCTGGTCGAGGGGCCGTGCCTCGCCCTGCGCCCCCGGCGTCCATTTCAGCCCAAGGTGCCGCCGTGCCTGGCGGACCACCTCCGCCGCCTCTTCCCTGGACGCTGTGGTGTTGCCGGTATGCTCCACGAACACGGTTTCGACGCCGGGTGGCAGCTCCTCGAGTTTCCGCTGCGATGCTGCCGGGGCGGACTGCAGCTTTCCTTCGTAGCTGAGCCCGGAAACTGCGCGGCACAGTTCCGGGTGCATCCGCCAGCTGTCGGCCAGGAAGTAGCCAAGGCTGGCAGGCAGGGTGGCGTGTCCCGCGGCCAGCCAGCCCAGGGCGGACTCGTCCACGGGCTCCGGGTGCGCGCCCTGGGTGACCTGTGGCAGCTGCTGCGGATCGCCGAGCAGGAGCAGCCGCTTGGCGGCCCGGGAAACGGCAAGGGTGTTGGCGAGCGAGAACTGCCCGGCTTCATCGATCACCAGCAGATCCAGGGAACCGGCGGGGACTTCCTTGCCGGTCATGGTCCACGCCGTTCCGCCCACCAGGCAGCCGCCGGAGGACGCAAGCAGCCGGGCGACGTCGCCGTCCCTGCCGGACTTCCAGGGAACATCGTGCGGGGACGCCAGCTTCTTGGCTACCGCCGCCGGGTCAACGCCGCCGGCGGCAATGGCGCGGCAGAGCAGGTTCTCCACCACGTTGTGCGACTGGCCCACCACGCCGATCTTCCAGCCTTCTTTCACCAGCCGGCCGATGACGTGGGCCCCGACGTACGTCTTTCCCGTGCCCGGCGGCCCCTGCACGGCAAGGTAGGAACGGTCAAGGTCCCGGAGGGACGCCGTGATGGCCGCAGCGTAGTCCGCGCTGCCATCGGTGTTGTGGGGCACGTCCACGGGCCCGGCCAGGGTGCTGAACCGCGGGGGCTGCTTGCGCAGGATGTCCAGCCCGGGTTGCGCCGGGAGCGAAGGAACGGACGCTCCGACGGTGGCGGCGATCTCCGCGATCGCAGCTTCGATGCTCGCGGTGGCCAGCGGCTGGTCCTCGGTGAGGGCCACGGGCAGGTGCGGGTAGGCGGCAACCTTCCCCGACTCGCGCTCGGCGATGGTGACGATGGTGTGCTCCGGGTCGTCAGGCGCCGGAGCAAGCTCGCTGATCCTCGTCCCGAAGGCGTAGGCGCGTGCTCCGGGAGCAGCGTCCGGGGCGGCCATGCCCTCCGGCGGCGGTGCGTCGTAGAGCCGGCACCAGGTGGAGTCTGCGCGGAAATCGGACCCCTCGGTCATGGTGCCCCGGAGCCGGAGTACCCGCGTCCGCATGCGCTCCCGGGGCTTGGCCAGCGCCCAGTCGGAGGTGACCTCGGCCGAGGACACCACGAACACGTTCCGTTGGTCCGCCCAGTTCTCAAGCGGTGCTTCCACGCGGTCGAAGTGCTGCCACCAGAACTGTTTGCGCTCGCGGCGGTGGTAGCCGGTGGCGGCGGCCACCATCGCGATGGCGCGTTCGTCGTCGGTCCAGGGGCGGTTGTCCGGAAGATCTGCCAAGTACCCGCGCAGCCGGGCCTCCGCCGGACTTTCCTCGGGGACAGGCCGCTGTTCCGGCGCTGGCCGTCGTTCGGCAGCGCCCTGCCCTTCGGCAGCGCCCTGCCCTTCGGCTGCGCCCTGGCGTTCCGGGGGCGCTGCGGCCGCTGCGGCCTGCGCCCCCACCTCGCGCAGCCAGTCCCGGAGCCGGAGCGTGGACAGGCAGTCGTAACGGTTGTAGTCCGAGATGGACGCCAGGACCTTGTCCGCTTCCGCCATGTTCCCGGCATCGCGGGCCGCGCAATAGGCGGCGTTGGCCACCACCGAGGCACCCGCGTCCGTCACGTCCCCCGAGCGCAGGTTGTTGCCCATATAGAGCGGCTCCAGTTTCTTGATGGAATACGAGGGCTCGGAAATGCGCAGCGAATGCCGGACAGTGGCGTAAAGATCCACCAACAGCCCTTCCCGGAGCCAGCTGTCCACTGTCTCCTCCCCGGCCTGGTGCGCCAGCGAGAGGTTGCGGAGTGCCGTCTTTTCGTACGGTGCGTAGTGGTAGACGTGCAGGTCCGGATACCGTGCCCGGCGTTCCTCCACGTAGCCAAGGAAAGCCAGGAAGGCGCGGCGCTCCCCGGACCTGGAGTGCGCCCAGAACGGGCGGAACACCGGGTCGCCGTGGTGGCCTGGAGCCGGTGCCTCGACCACTCCGAACAGGTATTCGATGCCCCAGGCTCCGGTGGCGGGATCCTGCCAGAGGGGGTCTCCCTCGAAGTCGAAGAAGATGTCCCCGGGGCTGGGAGGCGGCAGTGACCCGATGGTGTTCCCGGGCAGGACAGTGAACGCGACTGTGTGCGGCTGGCCGTCCTTGGTGAACGTCCGGGAGCCCGCGACGGCGTCCAGCCCCAGCTGCATTCGGGCCTGCGACCGGAGCCGGGCCACGGAATTCCGGGCGTCCCCGGCAGGCATCGCCGCAAGTTCGTCGATAGTGATGATGCCGGCGGCGTGCAGTTTCTTTCGCTGCACCACCGACATCCCTGCCACCATCAGGAGGTCCCGGTGCAGCTGCACCTGCTCGGCGCAGTAATCGCACCGGCCGCAGTGGACGATTCCCGGCTGCTGCCACCTCACCGTGGCGCCAGCCTCCCTGTGGTGCGCAACCAGTTCGCGGAAACGGCGCCGCCGTTCGCGGAAAACAGGCAGCAGGTCCGGAAGCGAATGGCTGCTGCGGAGCCAGTCCTCACCTATGCGTGTGCCCAGCACCAGCGTGACCACTGGTGAGGGCTCAATGCCCATCCCCAGCAGCTGGTCCCCGTACGCCGCAAGCTGCAGCAGCGCGCCCACCTTGGCGTGCCGGGCGAGTTTGGTGTCCCAGACCTCATAGCGCCCGGGGTTTCCGGTGCCCGCGGCTTCGTTGACCAGGAAGTCCGCGTAGCCCAGGAACTCGCCGTCAAAGAACGTGGCCTGGAAGACCACGTCCGCCCCGGACCGCAGGGCGAGCTCTGTTTCGGCATGCTTGGCCTGCAGCTCCCCGCGGCCGTTCCGGCCACGATCAAGGGAGTACACGCCCGCACCCCGGCCGGCATCCCATTCGCCGTACTTGGCAAGCAGGCTGGCCAGGACGGTTTGCTCGTGCCGGTCGCCCAGTTCGCCGGCGCGGACCTGCATTTCGTCTGCGGGAAAGACCGCCTTGGGGGAGCGGCCCAGTTTCTCGTCCAGGACCCGGAGCGTGCGGTACTCACACTCGCTGGCGGCCACAAGGTCGCTGGCGGAAAACACCAGGTCCGGCGGCGCGCCGGCCGCAGCAGCTTCAAGCAGGAACACGGAGCCTCCCCATCGACAGCCGGGCCGTCATCGGCGGGCCGGAGGAGGATTTCCCCTGGCCCTGAATCAAACCTAGCAACAGGCACCGACAAACAGCCGGGCCCCGGAACTAGGTAGCGCCAGGTGTCGTTTTGAGCCCCCAAAACGACACTTGGCGCTACCTAGTTGGGTGGGCGGTCAGCCCTCCGCGGCCGCCCGCACCTGGGCTTTGTCATGCTCGGCATGGGCGGAGCGCAGCAGGTCCATGAACTCGGTTTCGTTCCGGATGAGGCGCTTGTACTTCTCCGGGAGCTTGCGGATCTGGTCCTCCTCGCGGCACATTGCGGCGAAGATCTTGTCCCGCTCGTTCATGTCCGTCTCGTAGTTCAGGTCCAGGTATTCAACGGCATGCCGCCTGGCACCGGAAACGGCGTTCTTGGCCTTGCCCTTGGGGCTGAAAATGGATGCCAGGACGGTGACCACCAGGACGCCCAGGATCACGCTCAGGGACACGCCCGTGCTGACCTCCACCACGTTCACGTGCTCGCCGTCGTTGATGAACGGCAGGGTGTTCTCGTGCAGGGCGTGCAGGATGAGCTTCACGCCGATGAACCCCAGGATGACGGCCAGGCCGTAGGAAAGGAAGATCAGGCGGTCCAGCAGCCCGTCGATCAGGAAGAACAGCTGCCGCAGGCCCATCAGGGAGAACGCCGTGGCCGTGAACACGATGAACACGTTCTGCGTCAGGCCGAAAATTGCCGGGATGGAGTCCAGCGCAAACAGGATGTCCGTGCCGCCGATCGCCACCATCACCAGGAGCATCGGGGTGAGGACGCGCTTGCCGTCCTGCACGGTGAAGAGCTTGTCGCCGTCGTAGTGTTCCGACGCCGGCAGGAGCTTCTTGGCCAGCCGGACCACCAGGCCGTCGGAGTCGTCGTCGTGGCTGTCCGGCTTGAGCAGGTTGCCGGCGGTGATGAGCAGGATCAGCCCGAAGATGTAGAACACCCAGGCGAAGCTGTTGATCAGTGCCGCGCCGAGGAAAATGAATGCCGTGCGGGCGATCAGGGAAAAGACGATGCCGAACAGCAGCACCTTCTGCTGGTCCGCGCGGGGCACCCGGAAGCTGGCCATGATGATGAGGAACACGAAGAGGTTGTCCACGGACAGCGCCTTCTCCGTGATGTACCCGGCAAAGTACTCGGTGCCCATGGTGGGTCCGCCGAACAGCAGCACGCCGAGCCCGAAAAGCAGCGCGATGCCCACGTAGAGGGCTGACCAGACGGCCGATTCCTTGAGCGAGGGAGTGTGTGCCTTGCGGACGTGGAAGAAGAAGTCGAAGGCCAGCAGGCCTACGATCCCAATGACGGTCAGGGTCCAGACATAAGAAGGTACTTCCACGCGGCGGGCCTTTCGTTGGGGTCTCTTCCCAGCCTACCTACCTACGCGGGCTTCAGGAGTTCGTGTTCCATCACGGCGGTCCGCGAGAGGGTTTTGTAGCCCTCCTGTTCAAACAGGACGGTCATCACGTCCTCCTCGTGCCGCATCACCAGCCCCGGACCCCACTCCTTATGGACCACGGCGGACTGGAGCGGGAACCGCTCCTCCGCCTGATCGCCCGAAGCACTGCCGCCGTCGTCCGCTGAATGAAGGGCCGGCTTCTTCGCGGCAGCATCGGCGCACGCGTCGCAGTTGCCGCACGGCCCCGGCAGGTCCTCGCCAAAGTAGGACAGCAGGAACTGCCGCCGGCAGCTGTCCGTCTCGGCGTAGCCGCGCATCATGGTGAGCCGGGACTGGTCCACGCGCTGCCGGGCTTCGGCGAGTTCGACGACGCCGCCCACCAGGGCGGGCAGCTTCGCCGTGGAGGCGAGCCGGACGCCGCGCCTGCCGGACGTGACAGCGCCGGTTTCCTCCAGCTGGTTCACCAGCGAGGTGATGCGGCGGGCCGGCAAACCCGTGAGTTCGGCAAGGGAAGACCTGGGGGCAGGCGCGCCCGCTGACTTGAGGACCTTCAGCAGGGCCAGGAGCGCCCCGGGATCGGCGGAGTGGGTTGCGAAGAACTTCCGCAGGCCCAGATCCTCTGAGCGGTAGTGCAGCACGGCCGCAGCGGGCTCACCGTCACGCCCCGCCCGGCCTATCTCCTGGTAGTAGGAATCCAGCGACTCGGGAATGTCCGCGTGGACCACGAAGCGCACATTGGGTTTGTCGATTCCCATGCCGAACGCGGTGGTGGCCACCACGACGTCCAGCTTGTCGGCCAGGAACTGTTCGTGGATGCGCTCGCGGTCCGCGGCGGAGCGGCCGGCGTGGTACGCCTCCGCGCGCAGCCCCTCCTTCCCCAGCTTGGCGGCGTACTTTTCGGTGTCTTTGCGGGTGGCGGCGTAGAGGAGGCCCTGCCCGTCCCGTGCCATCGCCGCCACCTGTTGCACCACGGCCTGGCGCTTGCCCTTGTCCTCATGGTGCCGGACGACGTCCAGGCTGATGTTGGGCCGGTCGAAGCCGTGCACCAGGACCAGCGGGTCCTTCATGCGCAGCCGCTCCACGATCTCGTCCCGGACCGGGGGCGAGGCAGTGGCGGTGAGGGCCGCAACGGGGGGATTGCCCAGCCGTTCACGGACGCTGCCCAGGCTGAGGTAGTCGGGGCGGAAATCGTGGCCCCAGGAGGAGACGCAGTGGGCCTCGTCTACGACGAACAGCGTGATGTCCAGGGCGGCGATGCGGTCCACCGTCTTCTGCTTGGCCAGCTGCTCCGGGGCGAGGAACAGGAACGCGGCCTTGCCGGCTTCCACCGCGTGCCACGCGGCCTCCACCTCCGAATCGCTGCGGGACGAATTGACGGCGACGGCGGCGCCCGCCCCCAGGTCCGCGGCCAGCCCGTCGAGCTGGTCCTCCTGCAGTGCGATGAGCGGGGAGACCACGACGGCGGGCCGCCGGGTCTTGTTGTGGAGGAACAGGGCAGCGACCTGGTAGATCGCAGATTTTCCGTAGCCGGTGGGCATCACCGCAAGGACGTCACGGCCGCCGGCCAGCGCGGCCATGCCGGCCAGCTGGCCGTCCCGCAGGTGCGGCAGGGAAAAGGAGGACGCCGCGAGGGCGGACAGGGCAAGATCGTCGGACATGAAAGGCGCTCCGCAGAGTGGTTCCCGCGGCCGCTTGCTTCAGCCGAGGTGACCAGCCTATCGCGGCCGGGAAGCGCCGTCGTCCGTCCTTCGCGGAGGGTGGTCCCGGACAAGAGGCCGTTTTCCTTGACTTCCCGGTTCCCCTGAACAAGTGTGGAAAGAGCCCGGACCCCCGAACATCCGGAGGGTGGCAGGTACCGGCTTAATGCGAGGAGAACCAGCAGTGACGCGCAAAAACCCCGAAGTCGATGAGGCTGACGAGTCTGAGATTGAAGTCAGCGGCCACCCGAAAACGTGGGCTGCCGGCGTGCCCGGCGTCTACCATTCCATGCAGCCGGCGCTCAAGCACATGGGCCTGGACCGGTCGCGGAAGACCCTGCTGGCGCTGAACCAGAAGGACGGGTTCGACTGCATGAGCTGCGCCTGGCCGGACCCGGGCCACCGCAAAACGTTCGAATTCTGCGAAAACGGCGCCAAGGCAGTGACCTGGGAGGCCACCCCGGTGGTGATCGGGTCCGAATTCTGGGCGGAGCATCCGGTCAGCGAGCTGCGGGAGCGGTCCGAGTACTGGCTGGGCATGCAGGGGCGCCTGACGGAGCCTGTATACAAGCCTGCAGGCGAAGACCACTACCGGCCCGTGGGCTGGGACGAAGCGTTCGGGATCATTGCGGACAAGCTGAATTCGCTGCCCAGCCCCGACCAGGCAGCCTTCTACACCAGCGGCCGGACCTCGAACGAGGCAGCCTTCCTGTACCAGCTGTTCATCCGCGGATACGGCACCAACAACCTGCCGGACTGCTCCAACATGTGCCACGAGTCCTCGGGCTGGGCCATGGGCCAGACCATCGGCATCGGCAAAGCCACGGTTTCCTATGACGACTTCGCCAAGGCCGAGCTGATCATCATCATGGGCCAGAACCCGGGCACCAACCACCCCCGGATGCTCACCGCACTCGAAGAAGCGAAGGAGGCCGGTGCCCGGATCGTGGCGGTCAACCCGCTGCCCGAGGCCGGGCTGATGCGCTACAAGAACCCGCAGACGGTGAAGGGGATCATCGGCCGCGGCACCGACCTGGCGGACCAGTTCCTGCAGGTGCGGATCGGCGGCGACATGGCGCTGCTGCAGGCCGTTTCCAAACGCGTCCTCGATGCCGAGGCCGCTCATCCGGGGACGGTGCTTGACCACCAGTTCCTGGAGGAGCACTGCGACGGCCTCGAGGAACTCCGGGCGCACCTTGCTGAACTGGACGAGGCCGCCGTCCTTGAGGCCACGGGCCTGCGGACTGAGGAAATCGACGAGCTCGCGGCCCGGTACCTGGCCGCGGAGAAGGTGATCATCACCTGGGCGATGGGCATCACGCAGCAGAAGAAGGGCGTGGCCACCATCAAGGAAATCATCAACCTGCTGCTGCTGCGCGGCAACATCGGCAAGCCCGGCGCCGGCGCCTCCCCGATCCGGGGGCACAGCAACGTCCAGGGCGACCGGACCATGGGGATCTGGGAACAGATGCCGCCGGCATTCCTGGACGCCCTGGGCAAGGAATTCAGCTTCGAACCGCCGCGGACGCATGGCGCGGATGCGGTGGAGACCATCCGGCAGATGCGCGACGGCGGGATCAAGGTCTTCATCGCCATGGGCGGCAACTTCGTGGGCGCCATGTCGGACACCCGGGCTGCCGAGGCGGCGATGGAAGGCACCGAACTGTCCGTCCACGTTTCCACCAAGCTCAACCACTCCCACGCGGTCACGGGCGCCGAGGCCTTGATCCTGCCCACGCTCGGGCGGACCGAGATTGACCGGCAGGAGTCCGGCCCGCAGTTCGTGTCCGTGGAGGACACCGTCTGCGCCGTCCACGCCTCCCACGGCACGGTTGAACCCGTGGCGCCCGGCCTGCTCTCGGAGGTCGCCATCGTCTGCCGGATGGCGCAGCGGGTGCTGGGGGACCGGATCGCGGCGGACTGGGCGGGCTTCCAAAAGAACTACGACCTGATCCGCGAGCACATCTCCCACGTGGTGGTGGGCTGCGAGGACTACAACCGGAAGGTCAGGCAGGACGGCGGCTTCGTCCTGCCGAACGGTCCCCGCGACTCCCGAACGTTCAACACCCCCACCGGCAAGGCCATGCTGACCGTCAACGAGCTCGAGCATGTGGAGCGGCCGGCCGGCACCCTGATCCTGCAGAGCATGCGCTCGCACGACCAGTTCAACACCACCATCTACGGCCACAACGACCGCTACCGCGGCATCAAGAAGGGCCGCGAAGTGGTGTTCGTGAACCCGGCGGACCTTGCCGAACTGGGGCTTGAAGACGGGCAGCACGTGGACGTGCGCGGCGTGTACGGGGACAACGCAGAGCGGGTCCTCCGCAACTACCGGCTGGTGTCCTATCCCTCAGCCCGCGGGTGTGCTGCAGCCTACTATCCGGAAGCCAACGTGCTGGTGCCGCTGGAGAGCGTGGCGGAGGGCAGCCAGACGCCCGTCTCCAAAGCCGTGATCGTCCGTCTTGAGCCCGTTGCCGCCTTCCGTGAGGAGCCAACGGCCGCGGGATAAGCCGCGGTACAAAGCGGCGCGACTACTGCGCGGTGTCCGCCCAGCCTTTGCGGGCGGGCCCGCCGTCGTGCCCGTCCTCGCACAGCTGGAAGGCGGTGTCCGCGGCTTTGGCCACCGCGGCAGCCGCGTTCCCGCGGTTGCCTGCGCTGCCGGTTCCGGCCTGCAGCCCAGCCGCGTAGCCCACCATGAAGGTGGTCACCGGGGCTGCGGCGTGGGTGACAGACCCGGCCGATTTCCGGGCCAGGTCCAGGAGCAGTTCGTGGTCCACTTTCAGGTCCAGGATCTGCAGCGCCTGGGCCAGCCGGTTGCTCCATTGGTCCAGGATCTGCATTTCGTCCTCGTTGGCTGGCATGTCCGCTCCTTGGTTTTTCGGTCGCTTGCGATCGTTGGGTCGTCCTCCGTGCCGAGACTACAAGGCTTCGCCGCGGAAGTCATTGGTTCCAGCCGGCGCAACCCCCAATTCATCAACGGGTAGACAGCCGGGCTTACTACCTCTAGATATGACGGCCCACCCGTGCTTAGACTGGGCGCACCCCACCTCGAGGATGCCCTCCGGCAACTGTTTCATGAGCTGCCAGCAGATGCTGGACGGTGCCTGTCCGGCGGGGTGCGCATCACCACTCATGAATCACGGCCGCCCCACCGGGCCATCCGTGGGATAACAGGAGAAAAAGATGACAGGGAACAAAGCCGTTGCCTACAAGGGGCCGGGAAAAGTCGAACTGATTGATATCGACTACCCAACGTTCGAACTCAAGGACGGGCCGGGCGTCAACCCGGCAAACGTCGGGCGCGCCGTCAACCATGGCGTAATCCTCAAGACCGTGGCCACCAATATCTGTGGTTCGGACCAGCACATGGTGCGCGGCCGCACCACGGCACCGCCGGACCTGGTGCTGGGGCATGAGATCACAGGCGAAGTGGTGGAGGTGGGCCGTGACGTTGAATTCATCAAGGTCGGGGACCTCTGCTCTGTGCCGTTCAACATTGCCTGCGGCCGGTGCCGGAACTGTAAGGAGCGCAAGACGGGCATTTGCCTGAACGTAAACCCGGACCGCCCGGGCAGCGCCTACGGATACGTGGACATGGGCGGCTGGGTGGGCGGCCAGGCCAACTACGTGCTGGTGCCGTACGCCGACTGGAACCTGCTGAAGTTCCCGGACAAGGACCGGGCCATGGAGAAAATCCTTGACCTGGCCATGCTTTCGGATATCTTCCCCACGGGATTCCACGGCGCCGTGAGTGCCGGTGTGGGGGTTGGTTCCACGGTGTACATTGCGGGGGCCGGCCCCGTGGGCCTGGCAGCGGCCACCAGCGCGCACCTGCTGGGCGCCGCCGTCGTGATTGTTGGCGACCTGAACGAGGACAGGCTGGCGCGGGCGCGCAGCTTCGGCTGCGAAACGGTGGACCTCACCAAGGGAGGCCCGGCGGAGCAGATCGAGCAGATCCTTGGCGTGCCGGAAGTGGACTGCGGCGTGGACGCGGTGGGCTTCGAGGCGAGGGGCCACGGACACGGCAAGGATGCCGAAGAAGCGCCGGCCACCGTGCTGAACTCGCTGATGGACATCACCGCTGCCGGCGGTGCGCTGGGCATCCCGGGGCTGTACGTGACGGGTGATCCGGGCGGCATCGACGAGGCAGCCAAGAAGGGTTCCCTCAGCCTGAGCCTGGGTACCGGGTGGGCCAAGTCGCTGAGCTTCACCACGGGCCAGTGCCCGGTGATGAAGTACAACCGGCAGCTGATGATGGCCATCCTGAACGACAAGGTGAACATCGCCAAGAACGTGAACGCCAAGGCGATCACGCTTGAGGAGGCGCCGCAGGGCTACGCGGAGTTCGACGCCGGTGCAGCAACCAAGTACGTCCTCAACCCGAACGGCTACCTGAGTTAACCCGGACTGGCGGACGGTGGGTCCGGGCAAGGGAAGGGTGCGGGAACAAGTGTCCCTCGGCTGTGGTTAGCTGAAGGACACACCGCACAGAAGGAGATTCCCCTTGAGCGACATCACCGTCCGCCACAACCCCGGCCGCGGGCGCTTCGAAATCCTCGACGCCGGCAACGTGATCGGCAAGGCCGCATACAAGGATTACGACGGCGGCGCCGCGCCGCAGCGGATTTTCTATCACACGGTGATCAACGAGGAGTACGGCGGCCAGGGACTGGCGGGCCAGCTCGCCACCGCCGCGCTGGGTGCCACGGTCAGCGCCGGAATGGGCATCGTCCCGGTGTGCCCCTACATCAAGAAATTCCTCGCCAAGCATCCTGACTACGCGGATCACACAGTGCGTGTTGCTCCCGCGCACCTGGAGTTCCTGGACGCCGCATTGGCTGCCCGCACCCGCTGACGGACATCGCACCTGCGCGGACGCGGGTGCCATGTCCACAAAGGGGTGCGGGACATGGCGCGCCTGCGGCTTATCAGGCCGCTCCCAACCTTCAATGGTCTAATCAACATCGCATCGCGTGCGCTGGGGCCGCGTGATGCAGACCGGGTTGTTGAAGGAGACAGGAGCCCCTATGTCGGTGGACCAGAAGAAGTTTTCGTCCGGGCCGGACTCCCGCCCGAGCCGCCGCGGGGCGGGAAGGCGAAGGCTTGCGGTGCTGTTTTGTGCCGTGGCGCTCGTGATTGCCGCCACCTTTGTCCTGGCCGTCCAGCGTTCGGTGCCGCTTGACGGGTTGGAGGGATCGGTCCCGGCGGCCGCGCCCGCGGAGCCTGTTGCCGCCGCCCCGGATTCCCTGCAGGACCGCATCGACTCACTCCTGACGGAAAAGGCCGGCTACCGGATCGGGGTGGCCCTGGCGGACGTTTCCGGTGGTGCAGCCCTGACCTTCGGGGACCAGGAGGCCTTCAACGCGGCGAGCACGGCAAAGATCATCACGGCAGCGGCCTACTACCGCTTGGTGGAAAAGGGCGAGGCGCGCCTCGACGACCCCCTGGGGGACTACGACGCGGCGTTCCAGCTTGAAGCGATGGTGAACCAAAGCAACAACGATTCCTGGCTGCTCCTGATGAATGCCGTGGGCTACCCGGAGCTGATCGCCTACGCCGCCTCGATCGGGGTTACTTACGATCCCGAGGAAAACCTCCTGACTCCTGCCGCGATGGCCAGTGTCCTCAAACAGCTTTACGCCGGGGACCTGCTGAACGCAGAAAATACGGCGGAACTGCTCGGCTATATGCAGGACACGAACAACGAGGACCTGATCCCCGCCGGCTCCCAGGCCGGAATCGAGGTGTTCCACAAGTACGGGGAGTTCGACCGGCACCTGCACGATGCCGCGGTCCTGGATTACCGCGGCTCATCCTTTGCGCTGGTGATCTACACCGAGAATGCGGAAGGAGGGGAAGCTGCCGGACAGGCCGACACCATCCGCGAACTGACCGGACTGGTTGAAGAAGCTTTGTTCCCCCCGGTGCAGGCCGGGAACCAGGGCGGATAGTCCATCAACTCGCGCCGCCGGCACCGTGTGCGCCAGACTGTTTCCGTGAGCAACAAACCCCGGACTGCCCTGGCCGTCGCCGGCCTCAGCCTGGGCACGGCACTGAACCCCCTCAACTCCTCCATGATCGCCGTTGCCCTGGTGGTGCTCCGCGCGGACTTCGGGCTCGACGTCGCCGCCGTCACCTGGGTGGTCACGTCCTTCTACCTCGCGTCCGCGGCAGGCCAGCCCGTGATGGGCAGGCTGGCGGACCGGTTCGGCCCGCGGCGGATGTTCATGCTCGGCATGGCCTTGGTCGCGGTGACGTGTGCGCTGGCGCCGTTTGCCCCGAACTTCGCCCTGCTCTGCGTGGCCCGTGCGGTGATGGCGCTCGGTACGGCCACCGCGTACCCCAGCGCTGTGGTGATGGTGGGGGCCATTGCGCACCGGGCCAATGTGGAGCCGGCGCGTCCTCTTGGCCGGCTTCAGATGGTGAACACCTCGGCCGCTGCGGTGGGCCCCGTCGTTGGTGGACTGCTGGTCAGCCTCGTTGGCTGGGAAGCCCTGTTCCTGCTCAACGTCCCGCTGGCGCTGGCCGCACTGTTGATCGTCCGCCAGGCGGCACCCAGCGACAAGGCCCGGGAGCGCGGCAGCGTCGCGCAGCTGCTGCGCGACTCGGACATCCCCGGGATCCTGGGATTCGTGGCCGCGCTGCTGCTGGTGATGATGGCCGCACTGAACGTCTTTCCTGCCTACCGCTGGTGGATGCTGGCCGCCGGAACGCTCATCGCCGCACTGTTCGCCTGGCGCGAGCTGCGCTTCGACCGCCCCTTCCTTGACCTGAGGCTGCTGGGACGCAACAAACCCCTGATGCTCATCTACCTGGCCTTCGCGGTGTTCAGCAGCGTGTACTACTTTGTCTTTTTCGGGCTTCCCCAGCTCCTCCAGGAAGCCGGCGGCTACGATCCCGGCGTCGTGGGCCTCCTGATGCTGCCGCTGGCGGGCCTGTCCGTCCTGGCCACGCCCTGGGCGGTCCGGGCGATGGGAAGGTTCGGCGTGCGGCGGGTGCTGATTGCCGGCGTCGTCATCCTCACCGTGGCGGCCGCGCTGATGTGGCTGCTGACCGGCACGCTGGTGATTCCGCTGGTGGTGGTGCTGACTGCCCTGATGGGCGTCCCGTACGGAACGGTGGGCATCGCCACCAACCAGGGCATGTTCGTTTCCATCGGGCCGCAGGAGCGCGGCGTTGCGGCGGGCATCTACCAGACCTGCCGGTATGTGGGCGCCATCACCGCCACCGTGATGATCGGCGTCTTCGCGGGCGGCGGCGTGGACCAGGAAAGCTGGGCCCGGATGGTCCTCGCGATGCTGGTCCTGTGCGCGGTGACGTTCGGCGTGAGCCTGCTGTGGCGGCGGCGCCCCGCACCCCGCACCTAGTTGGGGCGGCCGCCCTAGGTGTACATCAGCGAGCCGGGCGTGGTCAGCTTCTCGCCGGTCTCCAGCCAGGTCTTCAGGCCGGAGAGGATCATCGGCCAGCCGCCGTAGAGCTGCTCGTTGGCGCCTTCGCGAAGGTCGCTGTGGGTGACGGTCAGGCGGCAGGAATCGCCCACCTGCTCGATGTCCCACGTGACCTTCGAGGTTCCCTCGGCCTTGACGTCCTCACCCCAGAGGGCACGCATGGTCTGGACCAGCCGGCGGGGCGGGTCCACCTCCAGGTTCTCGCCCTCACCCAGCGGAGCACCCGCCTTGACGTTGTTCATCGTGAAGCTGCCGCCAGGGGTCCAGTCCGTTTCGATGGTGTTCCCGAACTGGTACTTGCTGCGGATCTCGCTGTTGGTGATGGCTTCCCAGAGCCGTTCCGGCGTGGTCTTGATGTAGATTTCGAAGATTTTTTCCATGGGACTTTCCAATCTGGATTTGAGGTCGCTGAGGCCAGCGGCCCATGGTTCTGCATATTTGCTCACCCAGCGGTCGTGGAGGAGCCGGATGGGCACCGGGTTCAGGAAATGCAGCTTTTCACGCCCCCGACGGCGGGCCACCACCAGTCCGGCTTCCTCCAGGATCCTGAGGTGCTTGGCGACCCCGAACCGGCTCATGTCGAAGCGTCTTTCGAGGGCGCCGAGGGTCTGCCCGTCCTCGCGGAACAGCTCGTCAAGGAGCTCCCGCCGGGTGGGGTCTGCGAGTGCCTTGAACACGGCATCCATGGGGACAATGATATGTGACCATTTGGTCACATATCAAGGGCCTTTCCTAGTTCCGTGCGGCCAGGGTCTGGTCCCGGTCCTGGAAGACATCCTCGCCGGGGCCGGTGAAGGCACGCGAGCGCTGCACGGCCTCGATCGAGCCGGTGAACAGCTGTGATTCGTGCGGATCCGCGGCCGTCCGGGCGCCGTCCCGGCTGGACGTACCCAGCCCCCGCAATGGCTGCCGGCGGCGGGTGGAGGTGCCGCCGTCGGACGCTGCCTCGGTCCAGCGCTGCTGGGGGAGCGCTTCCGGATGGCCCTGCTGCAGGAAGGTGACCATGGCCTCGCGGATGAGGCAGCGCAGGTCGAAGAGCGCGGCGCTGTCCGCGGCGCTGACCAGGATGCGCACCCGGACGAACCCGCCGGTGGCGTCGGTGATCTGCAGGATGCCCACGCGCTCGTCCCACAGGTCCGTGCCGGCGAGGACGGACCGCAGCTCGGCGCGCATGTCCTCCACGGGGGCGCGCCAGTCGAGGTCGAACTCCACGGTGCCCATCACCTCGGACTGGCGCCGGGTCCAGTTCTCGAACGGCGTGGTGGTGAAGTAGGTGGACGGGAGGATCAGGCGGCGGTCGTCCCAGATGTGGACCACCACGTAGGTGAGGGTGATTTCCTCGATCCGGCCCCACTCCTTCTGCACCACCACAACGTCGTCCACGCGGATGGCGTCCGTGAAGGCCAGCTGCATGCCGGCGAAGACGTTCACCAGGGAAGTCTGCGCTGCGAGGCCGGCGACGATCGAGATGACCCCGGCGGAGGCCAGCAGCCCGGCGCCGAGGGCCTGGATGGCCGGGAACGTGAGCATCACCGAACCGGCGGCAAGCACCACCACCAGCGCAACACCGATCCGCCGGGCCAGGATCATCTGCGTCCGGAGCCGCCGCGCGCGCCGGTTGTCCGCAACGTCCACGCTGTACCGGCCCAGGACCACCGCCTCGATGATCAGCAGTACGGCCACGGCCAGCCAGGCGAGGGAGCCGATGAGGGATATCAGCAGCAGGTGGTCGACGGCGCCGTGCCAGCTTTCGCCGGCTGCCGTGAGTCCCAGCGCGGTGCGGACGCCGATCAGGCACAGTGCCAGGCGCAGCGGCTGGCGGGCAACCCGGGACGTGGCCTGCAGTTCCGGACGCTTGCGGTTGAGGCGCAGGACGAGCTTGCGCAGCAGCCAGGACAGGACCAGGCCTGCGGCCACTGCCAGGGTGACGGCAATGAAGGGCATGGCGGGATTGAGTAGGTCTTGCATCCTTTAACCTCTACCAACGTCGGGCCCGGGGCCGAAATCCGCCTCCGCCCCGGCGTGGTGCAAAGGCACGACGGCGGCTGCCGGACTCCTGCGCGGATGTCCGGCAGCCGCCGTCGGGCATTGTCCGGAAATCAGCCCTGCAGCGAGTAGGCCTTGGGCAGCTTCAGGCCGCGCTCTTCCATGAGGGTGCGCAGGCGGGTGGGGTAGTCGGTAATGATGCCGTCCACACCCAGGTCCATCAGGCGTTGCATGTCCGCGGTGGTGTTCACGGTCCAGGGGATCACGGGCAGGCCCAGCCCGTGGGCTTCGGCGATCATCTCAGGGGTGACGGAGCGGAACGCGGGGGAAATGACGTCATACCCCTGGGCGGCTGCCGCCTTGGCAAGGGAGCCGTCGTAGTCGTCGATGTCGATGCCGCCCAGGTTGGGGCTGGCGCCGGGCTGGCCCACACCCATCCAGGCGTCTCCGCTGGAGAGCGCCACCAGCGTGAGCTCGGGCGCGATTTCCCGGGTGAGGTTGAGGGAAGACCAGTCAAAGGACTGCAGGGTGGTGCGGTCCGCCATGCCGGAGGCCTGGATTTCGGCCACCACGGCGCGGGTGAGGGATTCCATGCCGGCGCCGCCGATCTGGCTGCCCTCCACCTTGGTCTCCACGTTCAAGCGGACCTTCTCGGCGCCCGCGTCACGCACCAGCTGGTAGACGTCCTTGAGCTCGGCGATCCGGTTGCCCTCGATCACATCCTGCTCCGGGTAGCCGGCCAGCTGCGCGTAGCCGCAGTTCAGCGTCTTGACCTGGGCCAGGGACAGTTCGGCCACGCGGTCGCCCACGTAGGGGAATTCGGGGTCGCCGGCGGTGGCCGGCGCGGTGTCGATGCATTTGGTGGCCTGGATGGTGTCGTCGTGCCAGACGATCACGTTGCCGTCCTCGGTGAGGTGCGTGTCCAGCTCGAGGGTGGTCACGCCCAGCGCCAGGGAACTCGTGAACGCGGCCAGAGACTCCTCGGTCCATTCGCCGCGGCCGCCGCGGTGGGACTGCAGGTCGAAGGAGCCGTTGCGTTCGTTTACCTTCGGGGCCGTTGTTGCCTGCGCCCCTCCGGCAGCGTTCGACGACGGCGTGCCGGCGTCGGTGTCCGGGGCGGCGGCGGCGGGACCTGCCGAAGCGAACGCGGCGGCGATGAGGGCGGCGGCTGCCGCGGACGTCAGGACTTTGCGCATGTGATGGTTCCTCCTGGATGACGGGGCCGGCGTTTCCGCCGGTGACCCGTCAACGCTAGGAGGGGCAGGTTGCGGTTCGGGTGCGGGGAATTGGAGGGGAGGTTAACGCGGGACGCCGGGCCGGCGCGCTGGGTCCACCCGCCATCGATTGCTCCGCAAATGTCGTTATGAGCGGTGAAAACGGCCGGTACGGAGCAATCGATGGGGGTTAGGGACGGGGGCGCGACGGCGGTGCACTGGTTTCCGCCACGGGAACCTCCTCCGAACGGACGGGGCGGGGCTCCAGCCACACCCGCTCCCGCGGTCCGGGCGGATACGCGTGCGTCTTCCCTGCAAGGGCGATGATCCACGCCGCCACCACCGGCAGCGCCGCGGCGACGGGAACCAGCAGCGGTCCGCCCACCACCAGTGCCGCCGAGCCGTACAGGGCGCCCACCGTGATGCCCAGCTGGATGGTCAGCACAGTGAGGCCGTTCGCGGCTTCCTGGAACTCGCCTCCGGCCCGCAGGATGGCGGACTGGTTGTAGATGCCGATCGCGCCGAGTCCCGCACCCCAGACCGTCATGAGGACCAGGGCGACGGGGAAGTTGCCCACCGCGAGAGGGAGGAAGAACATGGAAAGGGCGATCACCGCCGTCGTCATGAGCAGGGAACGCCGGGGCCGGGAATCCACGGTGAGGCCCGCGATCCAGATGCCCAGCAGCCCGGAGCCGCCCAGGACGGTGAGCGAGAGGCTGATGGCGTAGTCGGGGAAGCCTGCCTCGCGGATGTACGGCGCGATGTAGGTGAACAGCGCGAAATGGGCCAGGACCAGCAGCGGCCAGGCGATGGCCACCGACTTGACTCCGGGCTGGGCGATGGCCTTGCGCAGTGAGGGACGGACGGCGTCGGAAATACGCTGGACCCGCGGCAGCAGGAAGAACGCCAGCACCGTCAGGACCAGCCCGAACCCTGCCAGCACCAGGAACGCCGAGCGCCAGCCGAGGAACCCGCCCAGCGCCGTGCCCACGGGCGCGCCGATAGCCAGGCCCAGGCTGTTGCCGCTGAAGACAATGGCCAGGGCCTTGCCCACCTTGTCTGCCGGAACCACCCTGGTGACGAACGGGGCCATGGTGGTCCAGAGCAGGCCGTGCGCCAGGCCCCCCACCAGCCGGGCGATCATGGCGGCGGTGAAGTCCGGCGCGAGTCCCACCATCGCATTGCTGAGCGCGAACGTCAGGACGAGCCCCACCAGCAGCGCATGGCGGGGAATCTTCCCCAGCAGCCGGGCAGCCGGGACCACCGTGACCACAATGACAGCGGCATAGGCCGCGGCCAGGTAGCCCGCAACCGGCTCGGACACGTTCAGGCCGCTGCTGATCTGCGGCAGCAGCCCGGACGGCAGGAGCTCGGTGGTGATGGCGGTGAAGGCGATGGTGGCCAAAACCACCATCGCGGCGTACGGGAAACGGGCAGGTTCCGGCGCGGGAATGGCGGAGGACATGAGGGAAGGATCCATTCAAGGGGGAGGGTTGGAACGCGGCTCGCTGGCCGGGCAGTTCCTCCCTTAAATTTACAGGATCGCGGCCCCTGCTCCATGCCGTTTCCGGCGCGTCGGAGCGTGTCCCCGGACGCAATCCGCTTTCCGCCGGAGCCGGCTACCGGGTGCCCAGGTCAGTGTCCGTGCGGGACCCCGGCCGGACGGACCTGCCGCCCTGGCAGGTGCAGGGGCCCTGCACCTGCATCCGCAGGAATCAGCGGCCTGCAGGGTCCTTGTCCTGGCTGGTCCCGGTGATGCGTGCGTCCAGCAGGCCCGCCGCAACTGCCGGAGCCAGACCGGGTGCCAGCGGAAGGCGCGGGACCACCAGGCAGTGCCACAGGTGATAGATGTCCGCCTTGCCGGACCATACGGTGGAGGTGACATTGCCGTTCTCGTCGAGCTCCTGCTTCCAGGACCCGTGCTCGTAGTCGATGAACCAGTCGCGGGCGTGGTCCCAGATCCGCTCGTACCAGTCCGCATACTTCTTCTCGCCCGTGGCGATGTAGAGGGCGGCCGCGCCCCCGATGGCCTCTGCCGGCACCCACCGGATGCGGGTGGTGACAACGGGCTTGCCCTCCCAGTCCACGGTGTAGACAAATCCCGGGTGGCCGTCCGGCTCCCACGCGTCACGGATGGCTGCGTCGAACAGGCCCCGGGCGTCTTCCAGGAGCCAGGCCGGAACGTCCAGGCCGCGGGCTTCGAGTCCGGCGCGGAGGTGGAGGAGCAGGCGCGCCCACTCAACCCAGTGGCCCGGCGTTCCGCCGTAGGCGCGGAACTGGCTGGCCCGGTCATCGGTGTTGTACTCCGGCATGGGGTTCCACTCCGGGTCGAAGTGTTCGAACACCCGGTAATTGTTGTTGCGCGCGAACTTGTGGATGAGTACCTCGGCGATGTGAAGGGCCCGCTCAAGCCAGCGGTTCTCCCCGGTCACGTCAGCGACGATCAGGTAGGCCTCGACCGAATGCATGCTGGCGTTTCCGCCCCGGTATGCCTCGGTTTCGGTGAATTCCCGGTTCCACGAGTCGAAGCACATGTTGGCCTGGTGGTCCCAGAATTTCGTGTCGGCGATCCGGAGCGCCTCGTCGAGCAGTTCGCGCGCACCGGGCCGCCCTGCGGCGACGGCACTGGCAGCGGCGAGGAGCACGAACGAATGCTGGTAGCCGGACTTCGTATCGTTTACCGGTCCGTTTTCGTTGACCTCGGCGTACCAGCCGCCGAACTCATCATCGTGCAGTGCCCCGTTGAGTGCCGCGATCCCGTGGTCCACGAGTGTTGCGGCACCCGGCCGTCCCATGAGGGCGGCGACGGAAAAACTGTGGACCATCCGGGCGGTAATCCAGAGATGGGTCGGCTTGTCGGCGAACACCTTGCCGTAGTTGTCGAGCCAGCCGAATCCTGTCGGGACCTTTGAGGCCGCGGCGAAATTGATCAGCCGGTCGGTTTCCGCCTCGAGCCAGCGTGCGTGGGCGGCACTGTTCAGCCACGTCATGTTGTTTCCTCTCTCTGTTACGGGTGCAAGCGAAGTTGTTGGGGTTACCCGACGGCGTCGAGGACGCCTCGGATGATGGTGGCGGCCGCCCCCAGGTAGGCCAGGATGATCAGGAGTATCTGCGCGGCGCGGGCGGGGACATACTTCGAAGCGATGTCGCCCAGCACCAGCCCACCCAGGCAGGCCACACCCACGGCCACCCACATGCCCCACGGAAGCGCGGGAAATGTGGCCGGCGCGGTCAGTGCCTTGGAGATCAGCGAGAACGTCCCAATGGTGAAGAAGTACGGCTGCATGGTGGCTGCGAAGGACTTGTGCTGCCACCGGGTGGCGATGGAGTACATGCTGACCGCCGGTCCACCCACGCCGGCGGCTGTGTTCATGAACCCGCTCAGGCCGCCGGCCGTGAAGAGGTAGCGCCGCCGTGCCGGAAGGGTGACGGACTTGAGGGCCAGCAGGACAGTCAGTCCGACGGCGAGGATCACCCCGATGCCGATCTCCAGCACCGCCGGTGGAACGAGGCGGATCAGGAAGGCCGCGGGGATGATCCCGAGCAGGGCCGAGGCCGTGAGCAGAACGTACCGTTTCCAGTCAATGTCCCGCACCACGCGGAAGATGATGGCCCCCGCGGTCACGGCACCGCACATGTTCACGAGCACCACGCCTTCCACCGGGCCCAGGAGCAGGACCAGGAAGGGTGCAGCCACCAGGGCGAAGCCCATTCCGGTGATGCGCTGCATCCCGGCTCCCATCACCACGGCGCCCAGCACCAGCCCGGTGGTCAGCACCTAGGGCCTCCAGGCCACGTACTGGACCTCCTCGAATTCCTCCAGGCCCAGGCTTGATCCTTCCCGGCCCAGCCCTGACTGCTTGGCGCCGCCCATGGGCGCGAAGGCCACGGACGGGAGTGGATCGTTCACGCCCACGATGCCCGCCTCGAGCTGCTCCGGAATGTCCCAGCCGCGCCTGGGGCTGCTGCTCCAAACGTAGGCGGCCAGGCCCATCTCCGTAGCGTTGGCTTTCCTGATGGCTTCCTCCTCCGAGGAGAAGGTTACGACGCCGGCTGCCGGGCCGAACACTTCCTCCGTCACCAGGGGCGCGTCGTCCGGGACATCCGCCAGCAGGGTGGGTGCCAGGAAGGAGCCCTGGCCGGGAACATCGGTGCGTTGGGTGACGCGTCGGGCGCCGCGCTCCAGGGCATCGTCGATCAAGGCCTGGACCGCGGTGACCCGGTCGGCGTCGATCATGGGACCGAGGTCCGGAACCTGGCCGCCGCCGTCGGGAACGCCGTGGCCGATGCTCATCGCGTCAAAGCGCGCGGCCAGCCTGGCGGCGAACTCCTCGGCGATGCTCTCCTGGACCAGGAACCGGTTGGCGGCCACGCAGGACTGCCCGGTGTTGCGGAGCCGGCCCAGGACGGCACCCTCGACGGCGGCATCCAGGTCGGCGTCCTCGAACACGATGAAGGGCGCGTTGCCGCCCAGCTCCAGCAGCGGCCGGACCACCCGTTCCGATGCGGAGGCCATGATCTGCCGGCCCACGCCCGTGGAGCCGGTGAAGCTGACTGCCCTGACCGCGGGGTGGGACATCAGGGCAGCGGTGACCTCGCGGGAGGGGCCGTGGACCAGGTTGACCACGCCGGCGGGGAACCCGGCGTCGTGCAGGACTTCGAACAGCCCGGTGGCAGCCAGCGGGGCCTTCTCGGACACCCTGCCCACCACGGTGCAGCCGGCAGCCAGCATCGCGGCGAGCTTCCGGGCCTGGATGGAGACCGGGAAGTTCCAGGGCGTGAGGCTGAGGGCCACGCCGATGGGTTTGCGGAGGCTCAGGTGGCGGCGGCCCTGCAGTTCGGGCGGGCTGACGGTGCCGGTGGCGCGGCGCGCTTCCTCGGCGAACCAGCGGAAGTACTCCACGGAGAAGTCCACTTCGCCTTGCGCTTCAGGGAGCCGTTTGCCCGCTTCAAGCGCCAGGGTGTGGGCAAGTTCGTCGCGGCGTTCGGCCAGGAGGTCGGCGGCGTTGCGGAGCAGGTCCGCCCGGTTCCGGACGGTGGTGCGCGACCAGGAACTGAAGGCCTCCGCCGCGGCGTCGGCGGCCTTGGTGGCATCCTTGCCGGTGCCCCAGGCCACCTCGCCCACGGTGCTGCCGTTGCCGGGGTCAGTCACGTCCTTGGCGGTTCCGGCGGTGTGCCAGGTGCCGTTGACGAGGTGTTGGGCTGACTTGAGGTTCACGAATGATGCCTTTCATTGGGCTGGAAGGGGTCCAGTGCGGCGGGGCGGGCGCGGCTGGCCGCCGTCGTCGTGACGCTCATCCCTTGCTGGCGCCTGCGGTGATGCCGGCCACGAAGTAGCGCTGCAGGAAGACGTAGGCCACCACCACGGGAAGGGAGGCCATGATGACGCCGGCGAACAGCAGCGGGTAGTTGGTCTGGAACTCGCCCTGGAAGCTGAGCAGTGCCAGCGGCAGGGTGCGGTTGCCGGGGGACTGGATGAACAGCAGCGGGTACAGCAGTTCGTTCCAGTGGATCACGAACAGGAAGATGGCGGCCGCGGCGATGGACGGGGCGGACAGCGGCAGGGCGATCGAAACGTAGGTCCGCCAGGGGCCCGTGCCGTCGATCGAGGAAGCCTCATAGAGTTCCTTGGGCAGGGTCCGCATGAACCCGCCCAGGATGAAGACGGCAATGGGCAGGGTGGACACCAGGTTCGCCACCACCAGGCCGGCCAGGCTGTCCAGGAGACCCAGCCGCCCGAACAGCACGTACAGCGGCACCATGTTCGCCTGGGCGGGGATGGCCATGCCCAGGACAAGGAAGCCGAAGATGGCCCAGGACATGAAGCCGCGGAGCCGGGAGACGGCGTAGCCGGCCAGGCTGGCAAGGAACAGGGTGAGCGGAACGGAGATGGCGGTGACAATCACGCTGTTCCAGAACGAGGACCCGAGATCCTGGCCGCCGATCACTTCCGCGTAGTTGGCGGGGGAGAGGGACTGCGGCAGGCTGAACGGCCCGGCGAACAGTTCCTGGGTGGACTTGAAGCTGCCGAACCCCACCACGGTCAGCGGAACGATGATGATGACCGCGTAGATCGCGAGGATTCCGCGGCGGGTTATTGACGCGAGCATGCTGTCATTCCCCCTTCGGGGTGAGGCGGAGCAGGCGGCGCTGCAGCCAGGTGACCAGGGCGATCATCGCCATGAAGATGATCGACTGGGCAGCGGCGTAGCCGAACTCCGAGTTGGCAAAGGTGCTGTAGATGCGCGTGGAGAGGATGTCCAGGGACTGCTTGGGCGGGTTGCCCGCGATGCCGAGGATCAGGTCGAAGGCCTTGAACGACTGCACCGTGGTGTAGGCCACCACAATGGACGTTGCCGGTGCCACGAACGGCCAGGTGATGGACTTGAACTGCTGCCACTTGTTGGCACCGTCCATCTCGGCCGCCTCGTAAAGTTCCCGCGGAATGGCCTGCAGGCCGGCGATGTACACCACCATCATCTGCCCGGCGTGGAACCACACCTGCGTCACGGCCACCCAGTACAGGGCCTGGGCGTCGTTGCCGAGGTAGGAGCTCTGGAGTGATTCCAGGCCCACGCCGCCCAGGACCGAGTTGGCCAGGCCGAAGTTGGGGTCGTAGATGAACTTCCAGATGAAGGCCACCGAGACCGAGGACAGGATGGTGGGGAAGAAGAACAGCGCGCGGAGCAGGACGCTTCCCCGGGAGTTCTTCGTCAGCAGCAGCGCCAGGATCAGCGAGAACAGCGTCTGCGCGATCACCACCAGCAGCACGAACTTGAGGTTGTTCGTCAGCGCGTTGGTGAACAGCGAGTCCTTGGTGAAAGCCCGGATGAAGTTGTCCAGGCCCACGTAGTTGAACGCTGCCGAGAAGCCGTTCCAGTCCGTGATGGCGTACTGGAAGGCCTGCAGCGTTGGCATCACCAGGAAGAAGGCGATGACGGCCACCGCGGGAAGCGGGAACAGGTACAGTGCCGGATTCACCCGCGTGGGCGAGCGGCGGCGCTTCTTCGAGGCGTCAGTTTCGGTGTGTTTGTCCGGCGCCTTCCGTGTGGGCGCCGTCCCGGGATGGATGCTCATAGCCGTTCATCAACAATCTTCTGGGCGGCCTCCGCTGCCTGCTCCGGGCTGGTGCCGGAGATGACGGCGGTGGCGCTGGCTTCCACGGCGTTGCGGACGTCGAGGTTCTGGAACTGGAAACGCGCCGCCAGCGCCGTCATCCTGTCCAGCCACGGGCTCAGCCGCTTAAGGTCCGGGTTGGTGTAGTCCACATTGTTCACGGACACGTGCTGGGCGGTCTTGTTGGCGTAGTAGCCGGCGTTCTCCGGCTCGGAGAGGAAATCGATCCACGCGGCCGCCGCGGCCTGGTTCTTGCTCGCAGAGTTCACGCCCAGGATGAACGTGGCGTTGTAGACGCCCTCGTACTTGCTGTTGCCGTCCGAGGTGTTGGGGAACACCAGCTCGATGGGGAACTGGGCGCCCAGGCCGCGGACGGCGGCGATGTGGTAGGAGCCGGTGGCCAGCATGGCGGCCTTCCCCTGCGAGAACAGGTTCTGGGCCGGCTCCACGGCGGTGCCCGTGGCGTTGGGCTGCAGGTAGGGGACCAGGTCCTTGTACTGGTTGAGCATCTTGATGAACCAGTCGTCAGTGACCTTCAGCTTGCCCTGCTCGATCTGGGCGCACATGTCGTCCACGGGGGCGTTGTTGGCGATCATGTTGTTGAACAGCTGGCCGCCGTTTCCAACATCGCCGCCCGGCCAGGAGATGGGAATGACGCCGGCCGCGGCCAGTTTGTCGCACATGGCCAGGAAGGAATCCCAGTCCTTCGGGGCAAGCTCGGCGCCGGCCTTGTCGAACAGGTCAACGTTGGCCATGGGCATGGGGAACACCACCTGGTAGGGCAGGCCCAGCTGGCTCTCCCCGGACTGGCCGGCGGAGAGCAGGCCTTCCTGGTAGTTGGAGACAGCCTTGCTGCCCTTCAGGTCCGTGTAGATGCCGGCGTCGGTGAAGTTCTTGAACTGGGCGCCGCGGAAGGTGGCAAAGGCGTCACCGATGGAGCCGCCGCGGAGTTTCTGCAGGGCCTGGGCGTTGTAGTCGTTGGACGTGGAAATGTCCTGGGCAACCTCTACGCCCTCGTGCATGGCAGCGAAGCGCTTGATCAGTTCGTCGAACACCGCCTTGTCCTCGCCGCGCCAGTGGGCGAAGGACACCTTGCCGGTGACGGCTCCGGTGGAGGGCGCGGCAGGGCCGGTGGCGCCGCCGGGTGCGGTGGAACCGCCGGGCCCGGCACATGCTGCCGCCGTGGCGCCGAAGCCCAGGGCTCCGAGAACAGCGATGGCCTGCCTGCGTGAAATCTGACTCACAATAATCTCCTCGTTGAGTGTTTGCTGTGCCTTGTTTACTTGACTGCGGAAAGGGTTGCCACGGTCACGACGCTTTGGCTCCCCGGGGGCTTAGGCGTTGGCCCTTTGGGCGGTGACCACGTCGTCCACCACGGCGCAGAGGCGCTGCAGCCGCCGGACGGCGTCAGTGGACAGGGATTCGACGACGTCGGGCGCGCCGATGCAGGACGCCCAGACAGCGCGTCCGGAGAGGAAGCCGCTGGCACCTTCCAGGCAGGCCCACCGGACCGCCTCCGGGAAGACGTCCTCGGGGACACCGGAGGAGAGCACCACCCAGGGGCCGTCGATGGCATTGGTCAGCTCGGCGCAGGCGGCCCGGACCTCTGCTTCGGACGCCTGGCCGTGGAACGGGACTTCGGCCTTGTACAGGTCAGCGCCCAGGCTGCCAAGCTCCTTGGCGGCGGCGAGGATGCCGGCGTTCCAGTCAAAGTCTCCGCCGGCCAGCGGCTTGCGGGAGACGGGCTCGATAATGCTGATGAGGCCGGCGGACTGGCACCGTTCCACGAATTCGCGGACCATTTCCACCCGGCCTTCGGCGGGCTCGTCCGGGCGGTAGAGGACCAGGAGCTTGAGGGCCTTCACGCCCAGGGCCTTGTACTTGTGCGGGTCCACCAGGCGGTCAATGGTTACCTCGCCCACCAGTTCGCCGTGTGCGGATTCGAAGTGGTCCGCCGAGGCGATCAGCCCGCAGCCGGGGTCCACCACGTTGTCCTCGATGGCCTGGTCGAGGGCGAACTGCCGGTCGATCAGGACGCCAGAGGCGTAGGGGGTGAGGATTTTGGCGGCCTGGAGCTTGAAGTCCTGGAGGTCCTGGTCCGTGACGGGCTGGTCCGTGTGCTCGGCGAACATGTTGCGCATGGCTTCGCGCTGGTCCACGGCGAGCATCGCGAAGGCGCCTGACGGGCGCTGGAGGGGTGTGAGGTCTGTGGGGCTCATGGGCTGCTTCTTTCAGCTGGGCGGTGGGTTAGGCGGGCAGGTTGGTGGCGAGGACAGGAGTGATGGTCTGGTGGGGGATGGCGGAGCGGCCGTCCAGTCCCTGGCAGGACGCGGAGGCGGTGCGGCCGGCAAAGGCTGCGGCCTCCACCAGCGGCAGCCCGGCGGCGACGGCGGCCAGGAGGGCGCCGTGGTAGACGTCGCCGGCGCCCAGGGTGGAGACGATGTTGGCCGGGGTGGCGGGCACGTGGACCGGGTCGCCGTTGCCGTCCTTGACCCAGGCCCCCTCCGAGCCGGCGGTGGCCACGACGGCGGAGGCGCCGTCGTCGACCGCTCTTTGAAGGAGCGCCGCGGCGGGAAGCTGCTCGCCGTACTCTGCGCGGAGCCGTTCGATGGTGGGGACGTACAGTGCGACGCCCTTGGGATTGAAGGACGGGATGGGGTTGCCGGCATCCACGCTGATCCTTAGGGTGCCAAGGTCCCCGCGTGTGGCGGAGGCGACGGCGTTCCAGCCCAGGTGGTCCACGTGGACCCAGGCTGCCGACTGCAGCAGTTCATGGAAGCGGCTGCCGGCCGGAAAGCTGACCGGCGGCACCGGACGGGTGACGATGGCCCGGCTTTCGGAAGCCTTGCTGACCACGATCACGCTGGCCCCTGTTTTGACGTCCGGGTCGCGGATGACGGCGGAGGTGTCAACGCCTTCTGCCTGCAGGCCGGCGATGATGCGGTCGCCTTCCTCGTCGGTGCCGAGGACACCGGCGAAGGCTGTTGCAGCTCCGGCGCGGGCTGCTGC
The DNA here is from genome assembly GCF_034258515.1 of Pseudarthrobacter oxydans. Classification (NCBI taxonomy): domain Bacteria; kingdom Bacillati; phylum Actinomycetota; class Actinomycetes; order Micrococcales; family Micrococcaceae; genus Pseudarthrobacter; species Pseudarthrobacter oxydans. The sequence continues at coordinate 1,010,085 of NZ_CP139438.1, forward strand.
CACGGCTGCGGTGGCGGCCGGCCCGCCGCCCGCGGTCGCGAAATCCGCGGCGACGGTGCGGCTGTCCGCAGCAGGGTAGTCCTCCACCAAAGCGATGGAGTCAAGTGTGGCGCACCCTACGAAGAGCAGGGTTCCAGTTGACGGTTGGGGCACGTTCCACCTCGTTGTAGTTCCGGCTGGTACTGAAGAAATATACACACGCTATGTTGGAATAACAACACTTTCTGTATAGTTCTGTTTGGGATGCAACGCCGCGGTCCCCCCAAAAACTCAACGTAGAGAAACGGAGCAGCTCATGTCATTGCCTTCTGCGGAACCGGTCCGGACCATCCGATACGGCCTCATCGGCGCAGGCCACATGGCCCGCGAACACGTCCGGAACCTCGCCCTGATCCCCGGAAGCCGGATCACCGCAGTGTCCGATCCCCAGCAGTCCTCCCTGGAGGAGACTGTTGCGGAGATCGGGTACGGGGTGGAGACGTTTCCCTCCCACCAGGAACTGCTGGCCTCCGGCCTGGTGGATGCACTCGTGATCGCCAGCCCCAACGACACGCACCTGGGCATCCTGAAGGACATCTTCGCCAGCGGAACCAACCTGCCCGTGCTCGTGGAGAAGCCTGTGTGCACCACCGCCGAGCAGGCCGATGAACTCGAGGCGCTGGCCGCCGGCTACCCGGCGCCCGTGTGGGTCGCGATGGAATACCGCTATATGCCGCCGGTGCAGGAAGTCATCCAGGCTGCGCACAACGGCAAGCTCGGCAACATCTACATGCTCTCCATCGTGGAGCACCGCTTCCCGTTCCTGCACAAGGTGGATGCCTGGAACCGCTTCGCGGAGCGGACCGGCGGAACCCTGGTGGAGAAGTGCTGCCACTTCTTCGATTTGATGCGGCTGATCCTGCAGGATGAGCCGGTCCGGGTCTACGCCAGCGGCGGCCACGACGTGAACCATATGGACGAGGTCTACGACGGCCGCGTGTCGGACATGATCGATAATGCCTACGTGATCGTGGACTTCAAGGGCGGCCGCCGCGCCATGCTGGAGCTGTCCATGTTCGCCGAGGGGTCCAAGTTCCAGGAACGGATCTCCATCGTGGGGGATGCCGCCAAGATCGAGACGCTCATCCCGGTGGCAGCCAACCACTGGATCCCCGGTGACGAGGCGGAGGCCACCGTGGAGTTCAGCCCGCGCTCGCCGCTGGGCCCTGAAAAGCACGAGGTCCCGGTGGATGAGGCAGTACTGGCCGCGGGCGCGCACCACGGCTCCACGTACTACGAGCACCTTGGGTACCGGAAGGCGATCCTCGGCGAGGGGCCGGTGGAAGTTACGGTTGCCGACGGGCTGCAGTCGGTCCGGATGGGCCTTGCGGCCGAACGTTCAATCGCGGAAGGACGCCCCGTGGAGCTTACGAATGCCGGTGCCGGGGTACGACACTAGGTAAGTTGGTGTTGGAATTGCAACACTCCGCCGAGCCTGGTGTCCGGCGCATGGTCAGAAAGAAGGGGTTATGAGCATTGCACGTGGGGATGCGCCGCTGACGCCCCGCCAGCGCACCATCCTGGACGAGCTGGGCCGGCGCGGGTTCATTTCCACCACCGATCTGGCCGAGACCTTCGCGGTCTCGGACATGACGGTGCGCCGGGACACGCGGGTATTGTCCAAACTGGGCCTGGTCCGGGTGGTGCACGGCGGCGTGAGCGCCATCCATGGGCAGGGCCAGAACGCGGACTTCGCTGCCCGGGTCCGTGAGGATGCCGAAGCCAAGCTTCGCGTGGCCCGCGCCTGCGTATCCATGATCGGGGAGCGGGACGCGATCATCCTGGACGCCGGCACCACCACGTACCAGATTGCGCAGGAGCTGCCCGCCGCGTTCAAGGGGACAATCATTACCCACTCGGCCCCGGCCATCCAGCGGTGCCTGCAGCTGACCTCGGCACGGACCATCTGCCTCGGCGGGGAACTGCTGCTGGACAGCCAGGCGTTCAACGGCCCCATGACCGTCAGCGCTGCGGCCGGGCTGCGCGCCAGGACCGCGTTCATTGGCGTCAGCGGAATCCACGACGAGGCGTTTTACATTGAGCGTGACGTGGAACGCGCCACTAAGATCGCACTCATGAACTCTGCGGAACAGGTGGTAGTGGTGGCAACACACCAGAAGATGCTGCGGTACGCGCTGGCCCGGCTGGCGGCCTTCGACGCCGCGGATGTCCTGGTGACGGACGCGCCCCCGCCGCGGGAAATCGAATCGGCGCTGCGTGCGGCGAACGTCAAGCTCGTGGTGGCGGCATGACCGCGCCGCTGCGGATTGCCCTGCCCGACCAGAAACTGGTGGAGGCGCTGGAGCCGGCTTCCGGCGTCGAATTCTTCGTATGGGACTTTTCCGGCCCTGCCCCCGCCGGGCGTTTGGACATCGTGGTGCCGCCGTACATGCGCGGGCCGGAGGTGCTGGCTGCGCTGGAGTCCGTGGAGATCGGCCTGGTCCAGAGCCAGTCCATCGGGTACGACGGCGTGGCGGACGTCCTGCCCGCCGGTTGCCTTTTCGCCAACGCGGCAGGCGTGCATGAAACGTCGACGGCGGAACTTGCCCTGGGCATGATGATTGCCAGCCAGCGCGGCATGGCCGACTTTGCACGGAACCAGGCCACCGGGACCTGGGACAACAGGCAGCGGCCCAGCCTGGCTGACCGCCGGGTGCTGCTGGTGGGCTACGGGGGAGTGGGCAAGGCCATCGAGGCCCGGCTCCTGCCCTTCGAAACGCAGGTGACCCGGATGGCGAGCCGTGAACGCGAGGACGCCGGCGGAAAGATCTTCGGGATCGACTCACTGTATGAGCAGCTGCCCCTGCACGACATCGTGGTGGTCAGCGTGCCCCTCAGCGAGCAGACAAAGCAGCTGGTGGATGCAAAGTTCCTGGCAGCAATGCCTGACGGGGCGCTGCTGGTGAACGTGGCCCGCGGACCGGTGGCGGACACGGACGCGCTGCTGGCGGAGACGTCCTCGGGCCGTTTGCGTGCCGCGCTGGACGTGACGGACCCCGAGCCGCTGCCCGCTGACCATCCCCTCTGGACCTCTCCCGGCGTGCTGATTACCCCGCATGTCGGCGGGGCCAGCTCGGCGATGTTCCCGCGGATGGTCCGGCTGATCAAGCAGCAGATCGGGCTGATGCTGGAGGGCAAGGAGCCCGTCAACGTGGTGCTGGGCGGCCCGTCCCGGAGCTAGGTTCTGCGGTTTACTGCAACGCGGGGTCACTCCCAGCCGAATAATTGACCGTTATTAGGCCAAAAGTGACCCCGTGTTGCCTGTTGAGGGGCGGCCGCGGGCTTGTTGGTGGGGCTATCTCCGGAATTCGATGCGGACCGAGTTGTCGTCCGGCAGGACGATGACCGTTCCGTCCCGCGGCGCCCAGCCGTCGTGCAGGAAGAAGAAACGTCCGCCGCTCAGCACCAGCAGCCGGAGCCCGTCGTACCGGTAGAGCGGAGCTTCGCCGTTGCCCACCTTCACTTCGGTGACCGCGCCGGAGCCGATGCCCAGCGGCTTGGGCGAATACACCTCCGCCCGGGGCATGAACTGGACGCCTTGCTCGTAGTCCACGGCCAGCCGCCGGCCCAGCGCCTGCGCATAGTCGGCCGTGCCCCAGAAAAGCAGCAGCGTCACGATGCTCAGGATCAGCGTGGTTTCCACCGCCCGCTGCTCGGCGCTCAGGGCCGGCACCCGGCTGCTCCGGCCCAGGCGGCGGAGGTGGACGCACCAGGTGGCCACCAGTACGCCCAGGGCCATCAGATACGGCGAGAAGAGCGCCGTCCGGGTGCGATCAACCACCGCCAGCACCAGGCTGACTCCGACCACAAGCCCACTGACCAGGGCGCCGATGCCTGCGGCCCGGAGGATGACGGCGCGTCCGCGGTCCTCCTCGATCCGGCGGCGCAGCAAGCGGTCAAGCGCCAGCCAGGCAACGCTGGCGGCAAGGATGCAGACCAGCGGCAGGAAGAGCGCGTTGATGCTGATGAGCAGGTAGTCCTGCACTGTGTACCCGAAGAGGCTGACGTTGAGGCCCATGTACGCCGCCTGTGCATCGGCGCGTGCCCAGCCGAAGTAGAACAGCAGCGCCGTGGCAACCGTAACCGGCGGGCCGATGGCGGAAATAACTCCGACGGCGCGGGACCATGAGGAACGCCCGTCTCCGTCGCCCTCCGTCACGGTGCGGCGCCCGGCGCCGGGCACGTACTCTGGTCCGCGGCGTACTCGAAGGAAGCGGATCCCTGGACCTGCCAGTCGGCGTCGGCAATACTCACTTCGGCGGTGGTGGGTTGCCCTTCAGCCAGTGGCGGTGCCAGGAAGTAGAACTCAAACGGGAAGTTGGTGTCCGTGAAGCTCTGGCGCTGGCTGACCAGTGCCGTGGTGGTGCCAACGTTGACTGAACGGACGGTGCCGGCGGGGAGGCCGGTGACGCTTCCGTCCAGGATGAGCACGTCCCCTGCGCAGACCTGGAAGGGCTGGCTGTCGCCCGCATCATCCTGCACGGCTTTGAGTTTCGGAACGCAGGCGGTCCCGGGGCGGGGGGCAAGCTCAATGATGGCATCCGGCTTTTGTATCCGGACGGCAGCGATATTGCTGAGGATCTGCTGCGCGGCTTCAGACCAGCAGTCAGGCGGGGACGTCGACAGGGCAGGAACGCCCGCCTCCCAGGCAGCCTGGTCACCCTTCAGGCCGAAGCAAAGCGTCCGTGCTGCCTCTTCCACGGTATTGAAGGGTTCGGAGAAGCCGGGAACCGACTCACAATTCAAGTCCTTCAAGCGCACATACCAAATCGGATCCCCCCTGCCGACCGGGCCTATCGGCAGCCAGTCGAGCACCACGGTCTCGGGGGCTGGCGGCTGGGCAGCGGCGGGCGGACCGGGCGGCGGCGCGGGCGGCTGGTCGGGAGCCTGCGGAGCGGGTGCCGGTGGCTGGGCAGGGGCGGGTGGACCGGGTGGCTGCGCCGGACCGGGCCCCTGCGGCTGGCGTGGCACGGGCGGCGGCTGTTGAGCCGGTGCCGGGTCCTGGCCTTGCGGCAGGCTTTGCCCGCTGTCAGGACCGGAGCCTGAAGCATCAGAGCTTGAATTATCAGAGCCTGAACCGCCGGATCCGTCCGGTCCCCGGCTGGCGCCGCCGCCGGCCGTTTCTTCAGCGGGCCGATCCGACGGCGATGCATCCTGCCTGCTTTCGCTGGACGAGGCGCTGCTGGCTGCCGGGCCACTCCTGTCCTCTGTCGACATGCAGGCGGACAGAAGCAGCGACAGGACCAGCGCCCAGACAAAGGCGATAGGGTGGCGGCGGCTGTAGGAGTGCATCTCGCACCATCACTGTCTCTGTATGCCGAACTTCCAGCCTTGGGTTGAGTGCCGGGATCTCCGGCAGGGAGGGCCCAACCTCGCAGGGTAGTTGCGTACACCGGCATTAAACGCTCCAGGCGTTACTGTGCCGTTACTGCGTGGCCCGTGTGCGATTTCTATACAGCGTGTTCTATGCAGCGTGCTGGCGCTTCCTCCGGAACACCATCCGCAGGTGGTCGCGCACGCCCAGGCTGCTCCTCCGGCTGGCCACGATCACGCCGGAGGCCGCGGCCAGCAGCACGATGACACCGCCGGCGGCCACGGACCAGCGCGCGCCGAACTCCGTGCCGATCCAGCCCATCAGGGGCGCGCCCACGGCGGTGCCGCCCTGCAGGACCGCCAGGTAGAGTGCCAGCACGCGCCCACGGAAGCGGGGCTCCACGGAGAGCTGGATGCTGGTGTTGCAGCTGTTCAGGAACGTGATGGACGCCAGCCCGATCGGGACCAGGACGGCCGCATACAGCCAGAACGAGGGCGACACACTCCCCAGGAGGGTAAACGCGCCGAGCCCCAGCGCACCGCCCAGCAGGAACCGCAGCCGCGGCCCGGCCCGGCGTGCCGCAAGCAGCGCGCCGCCCAGCGTACCCACCGCCATGATGGAACCAAGAAGCCCGAATTCGCCCGGGCCGGCGCCGAACTCAGTAGTGGCCATCAGTGCGTTGATGATGGGAAAGTTCATTCCGAATGCCCCCAGGATGCCCACCAGGACCATGATCAGCACCAGGTCCGGCCGGTTGCGCACGTAGCGGACGCCTTCCGCCACCTGGTGCCTGCTCCGTGTTGCCGGGGCGGCGGGCACGAGTTCTGCGGTCCGGATCCGGAAGAGGGAAACAATGACGGCGGCGAAGCTGGCTGCGTTCAGGAGGAAGACCGGTCCCGTGCCCACCCAGGCAATGAGTACCCCGGCAATGGCAGGGCCGGTCAGCCGGGCTGTGTTGAAGGACGCGGAGTTCAGTGCAACGGCGTTGGAAATGTTGTCCCGCCCCACGAGTTCTGACACGAAGGACTGGCGTGACGGCGCATCGATGGCGCTGGCTATTCCCAGGCACAGGGCGGCCAGATAGGCGTGCCACAGCTCCGCGGCGCCGGTCACCACCAGGAGCCCGAGCACCAGCCCGGTCAGGCCCATGGCCACCTGCGTCCACAGCAGGATCACCCTCTTTCGGTAGCGGTCCGCCAGCACTCCGCCGTACGGGCCGAGCAGCAGCATGGGGAGGAACTGCAGGCCGGTGGTGATGCCGACGGCGGCGCCGGAGTAGTCGGTGAGGACGGTCAGGACCAGCCAGTCCTGCGCCACCCGCTGCATCCAGGTCCCGATGTTGGACACCAGCGCGCCGCTCGCCCAGATCCGGTAGTTGCGGTTTTCCAGCGCACGGAACATCGCGCTCATCTGCCGCTCATCTCCTGCATGATGCGTGCGGCCCGGCTCAGGACCAGCCGGTCTTCCTCGCTCAGCCCGGCCACGCGTTGCGCGAGCCACGCGGTCCGCTGGTTCCGGGCCTCTTCAAGGACGGCCCGGCCGGCGTCGGTGATGTCGATGTGGACCTGGCGGCCGTCGTCGGGGTTTGCCGCCCTGGAGACGAAGCCCAGTTCGGCGAGGGCGTTGACGATCCGGGTCATGGACGGGGCCTGCACGTGCTCGCTGGTGGCCAGTTCGCGGAGGGTGCTGGGTCCGCTGCCGTTGAGTAATGCCAGCACCGTGTACTGGCCCGGCGTGATGACGTCGCCGGTTGCCTCGACGCGGAGCCGCCGCGAGGTGCGCATAACGGCGGTCCGGAGGTCAATGGCCAGGGTGTCCGGGCTGGTCTCCCCGGTAATGCTCTCGTTCTTGGCTGTGGTCACGTCCGTGGTGCGCCTCCTAAAAATGCTTAGCAATGCTAATTAGTCCTGCTAATAAGTATGCTCCCATTTGGAAGAGGCGGCAAGCCGTCGCCGGGTATGGCGGCTTCCGCCAGGGCTGGCGTAGGCTCTGGTGGACCATGACAGAACGGCAACCCTACGAGCTGGTCCGGCGCTATCCGCACTTCGAACTGCGCCGCTATCCCGGGTACGTCGTGGCCGAAACCAAGGTGGCCGCCACCTTTGACCGTGCCGGAAACATGGCCTTCCGGCGCTTGTTCAACTACATCAGCGGGAGCAATTCAACCCGCGGGAAGCTGGCCATGACCGCCCCGGTTATCCAGGAGCCCGGATCGCCGCAGAAGCTGGCTATGACCGCCCCGGTGCTTCAGTCCGGTTCCCTGGCAGGAAGGGGTGGACCTGCCGAGTATGTGGTGGCTTTTGTGCTTCCTGCCGGCGTGACAGCTGAAACCGCGCCCGTTCCCGCCGACCCCGCCGTGACGGTGCGGGCCGTGCCCGGTTCCCTTGCCGCAGTGCTGCGCTTCTCCGGCAGCGGGTCAGCCGCCGCGTTCGAACGGCGCAACAGCGGCCTGCAGGCGGCACTGACCCTTGCCGGCCTGACGCCGGTGGGGCCGCCGCGGTTTGCCCGCTTCGATCCGCCGTTCAAGCCGTGGTTCCTGCGGCGGAATGAGGTTGTACAGGACGTTCAGGAGCCTGTGGACGCTGCGGGCTGACCTTCCCGGGCCGCCGCGTTCAGGAAGTTCGATGACGGCACAACAGGTCCACCGAGGCTTGCCCCCTGCCCTACTGGCCTGCCAAAGCTTCAAGCGTGGCCCGTGAACCGGCGTTGTGGAGGCTTGTCAGCGCCCGGGTATACGCGGCGAAGAATTCCTGGTTGCCGGCCAGGTCGCCGAAGACCTCCCGGTCCGAGATGAAGGCCAGCGGTTCCTCCCGCTGCCGGGCGGCTGAGGCCATCAGCTTGTCCCTGAGGCGGTCGACGACGTCAATCGGGTTGCCCTGCTCGTCGGCGCCTTCGGCATAGCGGGCCCAGCTGGCAACGATGGCGGCGGACCGGCGGATTTCCCCGCCCCGATCAAGGTTGATGCGGATGACCGGCAGCAGCCATTTGGGGATCCGGTCCGAGCTTTCCGCACAGAGGCGGGCAAGGGTGTCCCGGACGTGTTCGTTGGTGAAGCGTTCGATGAGGGTGTGTTTGTAGTGGGCGAGGTCCACGCCGGGCACCGGCTCCAGGGTGGGGGTGGCCTCCTTGTCCATGTAGTCGAGCAGGAACTTTGCGAACAGCGGGTCCTGGGCAGCTTCGTGGGCGTAGCGGTAGCCGGCCAGGTGGCCGAAGTAGCACATGCCCTGGTGGCGGGCGTTGAGGAGGCGGAGTTTCATCAGTTCGTACGGTTCAACATCCGCCACGAGCTGGACCCCGGCGTCCTCAAACGGGGGACGTCCAAGGCTGAACGTGTCCTCGAGGACCCACTGCTCAAACGGCTCGCACACCACGGGCCACGCATCCTCGACGCCGAACTCCGCCGAAACGGCGGCGCGGTCAGCGTCGGCGGTGACGGGCGTGATCCGGTCCACCATGCTGTTGGGGAAGGGAACGTTCGCGGTGATCCAGGCGCCGAGGTCCGGGTCCTTGAGCACGGCGAAGGCAGTGAACATCTTCCGCGCCACGTCGCCGTTGCCCTGGATGTTGTCGCAGGACATCACCGTGAAGGGGACCAGGCCGCGGGCACGACGGCGGGCCAGGGCTTCGGTGATGAGGCCGAAGGTCGTCCGGGGTGCTGCCCCCGGCTGGAGGTCGTGGACCACGTCGGGGTTGCCGGCGTCGAACTCGCCGGTGACGTGGTGGAAGTTGTACCCGCCCTCGGTGATTGTGAGTGAAACGATCCGGACGGCGCCGGACGCCATCTTCTCGATGACGGACTCGGGATCGTCAGGGGCGAACAGGTACTCGATGATCGAGCCGATGACCCGCCCTTCCCGGGTCCCGTCCGGGTTCTTGACCACCAGGGTGTAGAGGCAGTCCTGGCTGTCCATGACCTGTTTCATGCGGGCATCACCGGGCAGGACCCCCACGCCGCAGATGGCCCAGTCGAGGGCCTTGCCCTCGTTCATCAGCCGGTCCAGGTACATGGCCTGGTGGGCGCGGTGGAAGCCGCCCACGCCGAAGTGGACGATTCCCGCCGTCAGAGAGGCCCGGTCGTAGGCGGGGACGGCCAAGGATGCAGGCAGTCCGGCAAGGGCCCGGGTTTGTAGTGCAGTCATGGGGCTAGCCTTCCGCAGGGGCGGGCAGGCCGGGCGGTGTTCCGGCCGGCTTTCCGGACAGGGAACCCAGCTCGGCTGACGTGGGCGGGTTGGCCCCCGGCCGGGAACACGTGATGGCGGCGGCCCTGTTCGCGTAGGCCGCCAGGGCATCCAGGTCTTCGGGGGAGAGGCTCCGCAGGCGCGGCCTGTTGGCGGCACCGAGCGCGTCCCGTTGCGCCAGGCCGGCGATCAGGGCGGCCATGAAGGAGTCGCCCGCCCCCACGGTGTCCGCCACGGCGACCGTTTCGCCGGGCATCTCCACGCGCCCCTGCCGGGTCAGGACCACCGGTCCGTCCGCGCCGCGCGTCAGCGCAACCAGTGCCGGTCCCAGCGCCAGCCACGCGGCAAGGGACTCGTCCAAGGTCCTGCCGGGGTAGAGCCAGCGCAGGTCCTCGTCGCTGGCTTTGACGATGTCACTGGCGGCCACAAAGTCCTCGGCTTCACGGCGTGCGGCTTCAACATTCCCGCTGATGGCCGGCCGGCAGTTGGGATCGAAACTCACCGTCGCGTGCGGGCGTGCCGCTTCGGCCAGGCCCCGGACGGCCTTGTTGCCGGGTGCCAGGACCGTGGCGATGGATCCGGTGTGGACATGCAGCGAACCCTGCACCGCGGCAAGCGCCGGGATGGAGGCCCCGTTGACGTCCCAGCTGATGTTGAACGTGTACTCGGCTGCGCCGGTAGCGTCCAGGGACGCCAGCGCGGACGACGTCGGCAGGGAACCTCCCACGATCGGTTCAACATTGTTGGTGCGCAGGTGGCCAGCGATCAGCTTCCCGTGGACGTCGTCGCCATAGTGCGTGACCAGCCTGGTCCCCAGGCCCAGCCGCGCGCACCCTACCGCGACGTTGAGCGGGCTCCCGCCCGGGTGCACCTGCTGCGCGGAGCCCCGGCCGGGGGCCTCAATGATGTCAACGAGCGACTCGCCGATGATGGTGATCATGGTCAGCGGCCCGGGTAGACAACGGCTTTGAGCTGGCCGGGCTGCTTGCCCGCCTTGAGCGCGTTCTCGGAGTCCGCGAGTGGAAACCTGCCGGTGACCAGGATGTCCAGGTCCACCTTGCCGTCCGCGATCAGCTGGATGGCCAGCGGCCAGGTGTTGGTGTAGCGGAACACGCCGGAGAGCCAGATCTCGCGGTTCTGGATGTAGGAGACGGGGAGTTCGACGTCGTCCGCGCCCAGGCCGACCAGGATGACTCTGCCTGCAGGGGCCACGGCCTTGATCCCGGCGCGGACCGCCTGCGGTGCGCCGGACGCGTCAATGAACGCGTCGACGTCGAGCCCTTCCACGCTGTCCGTCTTTGCGTTGAGCGCGTGGGTGGCGCCGTGTTCGAGGGCGAAGGCGAGCCGGTCCTCGGCGATGTCGGAGATGTAGATCTCGGTGGCGCCGTACGCGCGGGCGGCCTGGGCGGCGATGATGCCGATGGGCCCGGCGCCGGCGATCAGGACCCGGCTGCCGGGCTTGATTTGTGCGCGTTCGCAGGCCCAGAGCCCTACGGAGAGCGGCTCGATGAGGGCGGCAGCCTCGTCGCTGACGCTGTCCGGGATGTCGTAGGCGAAGTCGGACTGGATGGTGACGTATTCGGCGAAGGCGCCGTCAACGGGCGGGGTGGCGTAGAACTCGATGTCCGGGCAGAGGTTGTAGCGGCCGGCCTTGCACTGCTTGCACGTGCGGCAGGGGCGCTGGGGCTCGACGGCGACGCGCTTGCCGATGCGGGCGGGGTCAACGGCGGATCCGACGGCGGAGATCCGGCCGGAGAGTTCGTGGCCGAGGATGAGCGGGTGGTCCACCACGTAGGGGCCGATCCGGCCGTGCTCGTAGTAGTGGACGTCGCTGCCGCAGACGCCGACGGCGGCGACCTGGACCAGGACCTGGTCGGCGTCGAGCTGCGGGAGGGGCAGGGTTTCCATGGCCATCTCGCCCTGGCGCTTGAGGATGGACGCGCGCATGGTGGCCGGCAGGCCGGAGCCGGTGGCCGGGGACTGGGTGGTTGTTGTGGTCATCGGAGTGATCCTTCTGAGTGTTGGGCGGGCTGGTTTATCTCACGGCCTGCTATTTCACGGCGCCGAGGGAGAGTCCCTGGACGAGCTTGTCCTGGGCGGCGAACCCCGCAAAAAGCACGGGCAGGGAGATGACGACGGCGGCCGCGCACACCTTGGCGAGGAAGAGGCCCTGGCTGGAGACGAAGCCGGTGAGGAAGACCGGGGCTGTTCCGGCCATGACGCCGGTGAGGACCCGGGCGAGGAGCAGTTCGTTCCAGCTGAAGATGAAGCAGATCAGGGCGGTGGCGGCGATCCCCGGCATCGCGACCGGGGCGACGACGGCGCGGAGGGTCAGGAGCAGGCCGGCTCCGTCGATCTGGGAGGCTTCGAGCATTTCCACCGGGACTTCGGCGAGGAAGGACCGCATCATCCAGACAGCGATGGGCAGGTTCATGGAGGTGTACATCAGGACCAGGAACCAGATGTTGTCCAGCCCGCCGATGGTTTTGGCGAACAGGAACAGCGGCAGGACCGCGGCGACGATGGGCAGCATCTTGGTGGAAAGGAAGAAGAACATTACGTCCGTCCACTTCTTGATCGGCCTGATCGAGAGGGCGTAGGCGGCCGGGATGGCCAGGACCAGCACCAGGACGGTGGACAGGACGGAAGCGGTGGCCGAGTTGATCAGCGGCGGCCAGGGGCTGACTCCGGAGCTGGCGCCGAAGAATTCCGCGTAGGCATCGAGGGTCAGGGGTGCGCCGATGGACGGCGGGTTGGTGGCGGCATCCGTTTCGGAGTGGAAGGAGGTCAGGATCATCCAGAGGACCGGGGCCACGAACAGCAGGGCCAGCAGCCAGGCGGCGATGCCGGCGGCGGTGTTGTTGCGCGTGGGATCCATCCGGGACTTGCCCCGGCCGGATCTTCCGAATCCGCGGCGGCCGGCCCCGGTGTTCGGGGCGGTGGGCGGTGTTGAACGGGCGAGGCCCGGCTGGCGGGGTTCGGCAGGAGTGAGGGTGCTCATCGTGCTGCCTCCTTCTTGAAGAGTGAAAAGACGGTGCGGAGGGCGAAGGTGGCCACGATGATGGTGCCGATGACCACCACGACGCCTGTTGCTGAGGCCAGACCGTATTCATTGGCGAAGTAGAAGGTCTGGTAGATGGAGTACGGCAGGTTGGCCGTGCCCAGGCCGCCCGAGGTGAGCGTGAAGACGGCGTCGAAGTTCTGCACGATGTAGATGGCGCCGAGCAGGCCGCCCAGCTCCAGGTACTGGCGCAGGTGCGGCAGGGTCAGGTGGCGGAAGATTTCCCAGGGGCTGGCCCCGTCCATCTGCGCCGCTTCCACGGTGTCCATGGGCCGGGACTGCAGCCCGGCGAGCAGGATGAGCATCATAAACGGCGTCCACTGCCACACCAGCGAGAGGATGACGGCGGTCAGGGGTGCCTGCGAGAGGAGGTCCGGCTGCGGCGGGGTGCTGCTGCCGAAGAGCGACCAGATCCAGGTCAGGATGCCGTTGATCAGGCCGTATGTCGGGTTCAGCAGGGCGTGCTTCCATACGAGGGCAGCAGCTACGGGAACCACCAGGAACGGTGCGATCAGCAGGGTGCGGGCAAGCCCGCGGCCAATGAACTTCTTGTCCAGGAGCAGGGCCAGGACCAGACCGATGACCAGGCTGGCCAGGACCACCGAGACGGTGAGGACGATGGTGGTGAAGATGGCCTGGCGCAGGTCCGCGTTGGTGAGGACCTCCACGTAGTTGCTGAAACCCGCGAATCCCGTCTGGTCCGGGCGGAGGCTGTTCCAGTTCAGGAAGGAAATGATCAGGGTGGCAGCAAAGGGAAGCTGCGTGACGATAATGAGGAAGACCAGGGCCGGCAGCAGTGGCGCGCGCCGTGCCCACGCCGTGGCGCGTTCACGGGCCCTGGCGTCTTTGGAAGGTTTGGGGGCGCTGTGCCCTGAACGGGCGACGCGCGCTGTTGCGGAAGTCATCATGTTCTCCTGCGGTTCTGTGGCCCGCCCGCAGGGCGGGCCACAGAACCGATTGGTGGGTGGTTACTTCTTGTACTTGTCGCCGATTTTCTGGGCGGCTTCCTGGCCCTTGGCCAGTGCGTCCTCCACGGTGCCCTGTCCGGCTATCGCCGAGCTGACGCCCTGGGAGACTGTGGTGCCAAGGTCGGCGAACTCGGGGATGCCGACGAACTGGATGCCAACCACCGGACGTTCCTGCACACCCGGGTTCTTCGGGTCGGCGTTCTCAATGGCGGAGCGTTCGGCCTTGAAGAACGGTGCGGCCTTCTGGAACTCGGCGTTCTCGTAGGTGGAGATGCGCTTGCCGGACGGAACCTTGGCCCATCCCAGCTTCGAGGCGACCAGTTCTTCATATTTCTTCGAGCTGGCCCAGGCGATGAACTTGCCTGCGGCGTCCTGCTTCTTGGACGCAGCCTGCACACCCCAGGACCAGGTCCACAGCCAGCCCGAGGAGTCGGTCTTCTTGACCGGGGCCTGGGCGTAGCCGATCTTGCCCTTCACCGGCGAACCCTCCGCTTCGAGGGCGCCCGCTGCAGAGGTGGCGTCGTACCACATGGCCACCTTGGACTGGCTCATGTTGTTCAGGCACTCGGTGAACCCGGCCTGGGCCGCGCCGGCTTCACCGTGCTTCTTGACCAGGTCCACGTAGAACTTGGTGGCCTCGGTGAATTCCGGAGCATTGACTTTGGCGTTCCAGTCCTTGTCGAACCAGGTGCCGCCGAAGGTGTTCACCACGGTGGTCAGCGGCGCGAAAACCTGGCCCCAGCCGGGCTGGCCGCGGAGGCAGATGCCCTTCATTCCCGGCGCGGCGCCGTCGGCCTGGGCGGCGAGCTCGGCCACCTGGTCCCAGGTGGGCTTCTCCGGCATCGTCAGGCCCTTGGCCTCAAGGATGTCCTTGCGGTACATCAGGAAGGACGACTCACCGTAGAAGGGTTCGCCGTAGAGCTTGCCGTCCTTGCCCGTCAGGGACGCCGTGTAGGCGGGAAGAATGTCGTCCTGGTTGAATTCGGCGTCCTTGGCCACACTGTCCAGCGGGGCCAGCCACTTGTTGGCGGAGTAGAACGGGATCTCATAGTTGGACAGGGACGCCACATCGTACTGGCCGGCCTGGCTGGAGAACTCCTGGCTGATCTTGGCCCGGACGTCGTTCTCCGGCAGGATCGTGTAGTTGACCTTGATCCCGGTGTCCTTGGTGAAGTTGTCTGCAGTGAGCTTCTGCAGGTCCTCCATCTGGGGATTGTTCACCATCAGGACATTGATGCTGTTCTGGTCACCGGCAGCAGTGCCGCCGCCGGCACCGGAGCAGGCCGATGCGGAGAGTGCGATGCACAAGGCACCGGCAGCCAGTGTGGCAGTGCGCATTTTTGGGCGCATTGAGGACTCCTTTGTTCTTCAGGGGGTGCGCAGTCACCACATCCGACTGCTGCGTCGGGATGCCTGACCGTGGCGCGGCGTGAGATCGGGAAGCCGATGTGCCGCTGATGTTCCTCAAGATTAGGCCGGTGGCGTGGGGCACAACTAGCGCCGTGGTTGCCGATTTCTGATACTAATTTTCCGCAGCAGGTCCCCGCATTAGGCGCTACTCTGGGGAAAGGTCCCTGGATCTTGTCCAGAATTCATAACCACTTGGGTGCGGAGAAACACATGACTGCCACGGACACAGCCGACGGAGCTGCGGCCCGGCTGGCCGAGAGGCTGCTCGGAATGCGGGCCAACCGGGAGATCATCCCGCCCGATCCCAACCACTCCGTCCGGTGGGTGGAACACAGCTACCCCAGCCCGGTGGCGCGGTGGAACTACCACCCCGAGTACGAGATCCACCTCATCCGCAAGGGCACCGGAAAGTTCATCGTGGGCGACCATATCGGCACGTTCGAAGCCGGCCACGTGTCCCTTGTCGGATCGGGGCTGCCGCACGACTGGGTCAGCGACCTTGAACCCGGCGAGGTGCTGGAGAACCGGGATGCCGTGATCCAGTTCGACGGCAAATGGGTTGAGCAGACGGCTTCGCTGGTCCCGGAGATGGCTGAGGTGAAGCCACTGCTGGAGCAGTCCCGGCGGGGGATCGAATTCCTGGGGCCCTCGGCGGAGAACGCGGCAGCCGCCATAGAAGCGATGGGTGCCAGCACGGGGCTGGTGCGGTTGCGCCACCTGCTGGACCTCTTTGTGGTGCTGGCGCGGGCTCCGCAGGAAGAACGGCGATACCTCGCGGACGAATGGTTCCGGCCGCAGCTGGATGGCCAGGCCGCCGCCGTGGTGGACATCGTGCTCGAGTACGTCTTCACCAACCATGCCGGCAGCGTGAAGATGTCCGAGGCCGCCGGGCTGGTGGGCATGTCCGAGCCCACCTTCTCCAAATACTTCAAGCGCGCTACCGGCCAAAACTTCAGTGACCTGGTGCGCAAGCTCCGGCTTGCACATGCCCGCCGGCTGCTGGAGCACAGCGACAAGGCCATCTCGGAGATCTGCTACGAAGTGGGGTTCTCCAACCTTTCCAACTTCAACCGCCACTTCCTGAACGACGCAGGGGAGACGCCGAGGAACTACCGCCAGCGCGTTCAGGGCTGAGGATCTCCTGGCAGCCGGCAGCTGGGCCTGGAACTACTGGCTACCCTTGATTTTCCGCCAGCCGCCCGCGCGGTTGGTTACGATGATTGCCCGGAACATCTCCAGCAGGGCATCCTCGTTGATTGGATCGTCCGCGTAGTAGGAAATCATCCGGCCCGTCTTGTTGCCGTGGCCGCCCGTGATGATGTTGTGCGGGTCCGGGGTGAGCCCGCCGTCGTACAGGAAAACATTGACGTGGTCTTTGGTGGCGAGGAGGGCGCAAATGTTGCCCTGCAGCACGAAGTACGGCTGGACCGTGCGCTTGATAGTCTCCTCGACGCCAGGGTCGGCAGCATGGACGAGGTCCCGCACCTTCAGGCAGACGGCCTGCTGCCAGGGCGGGAGTGCGCCGATGTACTGGTCAACACGTGGATCCTTCCGGTAGGTCATCCTTGAACTCCTGACAGGACTGTTACTGGCTGGGCAGCGCTCGTAGGGTGGGGCCATGGCTGATACATTTTCGTCCCTGATTGAAGCATTCAAGAACGTTGGCGTCTCCAAGGCCTATGGTGCGCCCGTCCAGCTGGGCGGGGAAGAGGTCATTCCCGTGGCGCTGGTGTCCTTCGGGTTCGGCGGCGGCGGGGAGGCCGGGCAGGACGGCGCCTCCGGTGGCGGGGGTGGCGGGATGGTGCTGCCGCTCGGCGTCTACCGGAACGTCGGCGGGCAGGTGGCGTTCCGGCCGAACACCGTGGTTGCCCTGATGTGCCTCGTCCCGGTCATCAGCGCTGTGGGCGCAGCCGTCCGGAAGGCGATCCTCGCCGCAAAGAAGTAGCGGGGACGCCCGGCGCCACGGGGCTGCGCAACAAGGCCCGGGTTCACTGCGCACGGACTGCTCCTGCGCACCGACGCCGGGCCTCACTGCGCCAGTCCGCGGCGCAGGGAGCTGCCATGGAGCTGGAACTGCCGTCCGCCGTCGTACATCCCTGCGGGGCTAGGATGGCCGCATGGGTGACGTAGACGATTCCCTTGCCGCGTTGGACGAGCCGGCGCGCGGCTGCCTGCAGCGTGTCATTGCGGCGGCGCGGCGCGTGGTCCCGGAGGCCGACGAAGGCCGCAGCTACGGGATGCCGGCACTGAAGGTGGACGGCAAACCGCTGATCGGCGTGGTGGCAGCAGCCAGGCACCTGTCCATCTTTCCGTTCTCGCCCGAGGTGGTGGACGCCGTCGCGCCCAGGCTGGCGGGCTTCTCGCTGTCCAAGGGTACTGTCCGGTTCACGCCGGACCATCCCGTCCCCGAGGAAGTGGTGGAGGAGATGGTCCGGCTGCGGCTGGCGGAGATCCGGAAGTAGCGCCTAGAGCTGCGCCGGGTCCAGGGGCAGGGGAGTGATCGGCTGGTCGTTCGCGGTCAGGTCGATGCCCAGGTCCTTGGCGAACACCAGGCGGGTCTCCTTGTAGATCCCCGCGTGGTTCTCATCCAGCTCGAAGACGCGCGCGCCGCGGAGCCGGTTCCGGTCGGCGCCCGGCAGCCCGTAGGCGCCGAATCCCGTCCCGGGTGCGTAGCCGAGTTCCACGCCGTAGTAGTTGCCCACGTAGGTGTTGACGTGGTCGTGGCCCACGAAGTAGCCGCGGACGTCCCCGCGTTCCAGGAAGGCGTTGAACAGCCCGGAGTTGAAGGGGCCGGGGCACTCGTCCTCGTTCCGCTCGCCCACGATGCCGTGCTTCTTCACCGCCCGCTGGTGGTCCGCGTCCGTCCGGGAATCGATGCTGGCGAACCACATGCTGCGGTGTTCGTGCAGGGCGATGTGGCCCCACATCAGGGAGGGGATCTTCCTGCCGTACTTCTGCTCGGTGGCCATGGAGAGGTTGCGGTACCAGGCCACCTGGTCCATGCGGACCCAGTCCCAGTCCGGATAGCCCTCGAAGTCCTGGCCGTTGATGGTGTCCGGGGCGTAGCGGCCGGTGTCGATGAGCCAGAGGCCGAAGGCTGGGTCCTTGGATTTCGAGGACTGCACCAGCAGCAGCGAGTTGGACGTGCCGGTGAGGCCATCGGTGGAGTCGCCGTTGACGTTGAATGCGTAGCTCTGCAGGAACTGCAGCATCCTGGCTTCGGTCATGCCGGTCCTCGCCACCGAGTCCTCGTCGTGGTTGCCGAACGTGACGGCCCACGGGATCTGCCGGCGTTCCATCGGCTGGACCACGTGGTTCAGGGCCTGCTTGACCTCGAGTTCGGTGTCGCAGCCGCCGTTGATCACGTCCCCGTTGATCACCACGAAGTCAGGCTTTTCGGCATCCAGCGTGCGGTCCATGAGCTCGATGGTGCGGCGGTCCGTCTGCTCGTCGTCCTGGGTGTCGTTGAACTGGATCACCTTGAACCGGCCGTCCGGGCGGAACGCGAGGGCGGGCTTGGGGGCCTTCGTTCCCGGTGCGGCGTTGGCTCCGGTTCCGGCCGCCGCGGTCATGCCGAGTGCGCCCAGGGTTCCGGCTGCCGCGAGGGCCGCCCGCCTGCTGAAGTTGGGCTGGTTGAGTTTGATGGTCATCGCTGCCTCTCTGCATTGTTGCGGCCGGGTTCCGGCCGCCGTCACCTGCGAGGGTAGGAAGCCCGGGCATCGGGGTGCCTAACGCATGGTGAACGGCACGTGCGAAGCTAGCGTCTAGGGGACACATACCGGGAGGGACCTGTGAAAACCAACGAACTGCTGCTGGACGCCTTCGGCCGGATCCGCGAGAACGTGGAGGCCACCCTTGACGGGCTCGACGGCGGGACGCTTGCCTGGCGGCCGGCCGGCACCGGCAACTCGATTGCCTGGCTGATCTGGCACCTCAGCCGCGTGGAGGACGCGCAGGTGGCGGACGTCGCCGGCCGCGAACAGGCCTGGACTGCCCAGGACTTCGTGGGCCGCTTCAACCTTCCGCTGGACCCCCGCGACACCGGCTACGGCCATTCCACGGAGCAGGTGGATTCGGTGCAGGCTGAGCCGGAACTGCTGCTGGAGTACTACGACGCCGTCCACCGGCGGACCGTGGAGTTCCTGCAGGACCTCGGGGACCGGGACCTTGACCGCGTCGTGGATACCCGGTGGGACCCGCCCGTCACGCTTGGCGTGCGGTTGGTGAGCACCCTGGCGGACTGCCTCCAGCACGTGGGGCAGGCCGCATACGCCAAGGGCCTGAATCAGGTGCGGGGGCAGTAGCAATCCCCTATTTCCGTAGGCACATTTCGGTTCCATAATGGCCACATAGGCTTCGGGGACCCTCGCGCCAATGACGGCTGGCGGGGCACGCAGAGTCCCAGGTGGCCGCCCCGGAAACAGGCGCGACGGGCGGCCCTGCGTTCCCGGACTTGGTGGTTCGGGTCCGCGCCCGGGGGAGAGCAACCGCCGCCAATACAAGAATGCACAAAGGAAATCACCATGCTCAAAGATTCGGCAATCATGGCTGTCCTTCCCGCAAAGGACATTAACAGGGCCAAGGATTTCTATCGGGACAAGCTGGGGCTGGAGCCTTCCGAGACAGTGGAGGACAACCTGGTGTACCGCTGCGGCAAGGGAACAAGCTTCCTTGTGTACCAGACGGAAAATGCGGGCACGGCCAAGAACACCCAGATGGGGTGGGAGACTGACAACCTCGAGCGCGACATGGAGGAGTTGCGGGGCCGCGGCGTTGTCTTTGAAGACTATGACTTCCCCGGACTGAAGACAGAGAACGGCGTTGCCACTGACTCATTTGGGAAGGGCGCGTGGTTCCTCGACAGCGAGGGGAACATCCTCAATATCGCCCAGCGCGCATAGCAGCAGCCACAAGCCCGCGTGAGCACGGTGCCCGCGCGGGCTGAGCCCTGCCTGTGCACCACCAGGTTGGCCGCACGACGCAGCGATTGTTACGCCCCGAATCCTCCGTGCCGCAACAACCATCAAGCCTTGATCAAAGTTAACGCAGGTTCTCCCCAGTTTCGGCGTCCTCTGCGGTTCGGGGAAATAGGTTCTTTCCATAACCAGTTTTGGCTAAGCAAAAGGCCCGGCTTATTGCCGGGCCTTTATTTAATGGGGAAACATTGCCGCCACGCGCCTTCACCTTCACCGTCGCTGGGATCAGCGCCCTGCTGGTCCTTCCGGTCCTCGTCGGCTGCGCGGGCCCTGCCGGCCTGAAGGCCGCCTCGCCGGAAACCACAACTTCGCCAGCCGCCGCTGCGGCGGGCGCAACCGCCAAAGCAACGCCGTCGTCGTCGTCCGTCCAGGAAACGGGCGCACCGCTTGATCCCGAAACCACGGACCTGATGCCGCAGGCCGCGGCCGTGGCGGCTCCAAGGACGCAGCCCGCGTTCGCCACCAGGGCGATGGACCTGTTGGCCACCCTTCCCATCAAGGGCCGGGCGCCCAGAACGGGGTATGACCGGGCGCTGTTCGGGCAGGCGTGGCTGGACGTTGACCGCAACGGCTGCGACACCCGCAATGACATGCTCAAGCGGGACCTCACGGGCCTCACCTACACCAACATCGTGCCCTGCAAGGTGCAGTCGGGGACGCTGGTGGACCCGTACACGGGCGCCACCATCAGTTTCCTGCGGGGGAGCGGGACCAGCAGCAAGGTGCAGATCGACCATGTTGTTGCGCTCAGCGATGCGTGGCAGAAGGGCGCCCAGCAGCTCACCACTGAACAGCGGACGGCGTTCGCCAATGATCCGCTGAACCTCCAGTCCACGGACGGCCCCACCAACATGAAAAAGGGCGACGGCGACGCGGCCACCTGGCTGCCGCCGAACAAGGGCTTCCGCTGCGAATACGTCTCCCGGCAGATTTCAGTGAAGGCTACCTATAGCCTGTGGGTCACCAAGGCCGAGCACGACGCGATGGCCAGGATCCTGGCCGACTGCCCGGGCCAGTTGGCGCCCACAAACCAGGAGGCACCTGCCACTCCGGCGCCCGCACCTGCTGTGGCGCCGGCTCCGGTAGTGGCGCCGCCGGCCCCTATTGCTCCGGCCCCGGTTGCTCCGGCCCCCGCTGCGCCGGCACCTGCTCCGGCCCCGCCTGTGGTGCCCGCCCCTGCCGCTCCGGCGCCCGCGGCCGCCTACTACGCCAACTGTGCCGCGGCCAGGGCTGCCGGTGCAGCACCGCTCTTCGCCGGGCAGGCGGGCTACCGGGCCGGCCTGGACCGTGATTCCGACGGCGTAGCCTGCGAGTAGCCGCTACCGCGCAAGTTCAGTTTGCTGAATGCCGTGGATACCTTCGTTCTTGGAGGTATCCACGGCTTTCGTCTGCCATCGTGTCAGTTGACAGCGCTTTCATGGCCATGACCGTAGGCGACTCGCACCAGCCTTTCCGGTCTTGTAGTTGATGAACCTGAAAGAAAGCTGAAAATTCCCTAGACATTGGAATAATTCCAGGTTTAGGCTGAGCGCCATTGGGGGCCAAAGAAAAAATTCAGCTGGAGGCAAGGCATGCCACAACGCAGTAGATTGGTTGTTTTTGCAGCACTAAGTACCCTGGCGCTATCAACGTTCGGTCTCTCGGGCGCCACGGCCCACCCGGACGGCCAGCACGGCATGGACGAAGGGCACCTCGTCGGGACCGGTGAGTTCGGGAAGATTGACCTGGTGGATGTGGTCCGCCTGACCAACACCCCTGACCTGATCGCAGATGTGAGTGTCTCGCCCGACGGAAACACCGCCTTCCTCGCCAACTGGGGCGAGCCTGACTGTGCGGGGCCGGAAACGGGCGGACAGACCAGCCCGGATGCCGGCGTCTACATCGTGGACATCACGGGCGTAGACCAGGGCACGGCCGGAGCGGCACCGAAACAGGTGGGGTTCATCCCATCCCACCAGGACACCCGCCCCGGCGAAGGCCTGCAGGTCGTCGAAATCAGCACCCCAAGCTTCACCGGTCAAGTCCTTGTGGTGAACAACGAGGCCTGCGGAAAGAACGCCAAAGGCGGCGTTTCGCTCTTTGATGTGACAGACCCGCTCAACCCGAAGAAGCTGTCCGAGAACTTCGGTGACCGCGCGCCGGGCAGCCGTGATTCCAATGAGATCCACAGCGCCTTTGCGTGGGATGCAGGGGACAAGGCCTATGTGGTGATGACCGACAATGAGGAGTTCACGGACGTGGACATCCTTGACATCACCAACCCGCACCGTCCGCGCCTGGTCGCGGAATACGACCTGAATGCCTTTGACGTGAATCAGCCCGACCTGGGGCTGACCCATTCTTTCCTTCATGACATGGTGGTCAAGGAAATCAACGGTCATTTCATCATGCTGCTTTCCTATTGGGACGGCGGCTACGTTCTCCTGAATGTCGATGATCCCGCCAACGCGGTATTCCTTGGGGACTCGGAATTCGCGGCAGTTGACCCCGAGCTCCTTGAATCCCTGGGGGTGTCCCTCACCCCTGAGGGCAACGCGCACCAGGCGGAGTTCACGGCGGACAACCGGTTCATCATCAGTACGGATGAGGACTTCGCCCCCTACCGCACGGACGATTTCAAGATCACCAGCGGAGCCAACCAGGGCACTTACCCCTCGGTGATTGTTTCCGGGGGCCAGGCACCTGCCGTCCTGCCGGACCTGACCCTGAATGGTCCTGTGGTGTATGGCGGCTACGCCTGCCCCGGCTCAGCGCCCGTTCCCACCCCGGAGAGCATCCCGGGATACCTGGAATCGCTGGCACCCGGGGAGGAAACCACCCTGGTGCTCCAACGAGGTCCGGTCGGTGACCCCAGTGCCCCGGAGGGAGCGTGCTTCCCGGGGGAGAAGGCCCATCAAGCAGCCCTTGCGGGCTGGGACGCCGTGCTTTTCGTCAACCACCACACGGGTGAGGCTGCCACAACTGAGCCGTTCTGCGGGTCAGGCGCCTTCGTGGACGAGATCGTTGCCGTCTGCACCACCCACGCGGCATTCCACCGGCTCTTCGAGCTGGCACCGCTGGATGCGCCGTGGACCTACCCCGAAGCCCTTCCCATCGGCACCGTCGGGGCGGACATTGAAGTGGGGTCCGTCTTTGACGGCTGGGGCTATGTCCACCTCCTGGACGCAACCACCCTGCAGGAGCTGGACACGTTCGCCATCCCCGAAGCCCACGATCCCGCTTACGCGCTCAATTACGGGGACCTCAGTGTTCACGAGGTAGCCGTGGACCCGCAGGATCCGTCCCTGGCCTACCTCTCGTACTACTCCGGCGGCCTCCGGGCCATCCAGATCCAGTGCAGCGACCCTGCCGACAACACCACCTGCGAACTGGTGGAAGTCGGCGGCTACCTGGATGAGGCAGGAAACGACTTCTGGGGAGTGGAAACGTTTGTTGGTGAGGACGGCATGACCTACGTCCTGGGCAGCGACCGGGACAGCGGCCTCTGGATCTTCACGGATCCGTAAACCCGGAACAAAACACGGAGGGGGGCGGCTGGGCGCCCCCCTCCGTCTTTTAAGCTCCGTCCTCCTTCACTGCGAGCTGAGCTCGCGCATCAGTCCGAGCTGTCCCAGGAACTCCAGCTGGTCGAAGTAGAAGTGGTGGGAGGTGATTTCCCCGTCCTTGACCGTTGTGACGTCGCAGCTCCTGATCCGGAGCGTCTTGCCCGTGGCCGGCAGGGTTTCGCCGGACGGCATGCGCAGCGGCCCGGTGTTGGTTCCCACGACGACGCCCTCATTGATCGCCACGTCCCCGGCCTCGTACTTGGCCGTGTGCTCGTACCGGACGTCCTCCATGGCCTCCCAGTAGGCGAAGAGGTGGCTGGTGATGGCATCACGTCCGCGGAGTTCCCCCTTGTCCGGGGTGTAGGCCACGGCGTCGGCGGCGTAACAGCGCGCCAGCGCCTCTTTGTCTTTTGATCCCATGGCCGCGGTGAGGCGGTCAGTGACTTCGCGTGCCTGTCCCATGTGTGGACCTCCCAATCAATGTAACTATTTGTTGGCGCCCGAAGGCTGTTGCCGATCGAACGGCTTCAGAACGGCAGCGCAACCAGGGCTATCAGCGCCGGCACGGTGGCGCCGAGGGTTCCCGGGATGCTGTCGCCCTTCTTCGGATAGTGGCCCATCATGTCCGCCAGGAACATGGCCGGAGCGGTCAGCACCATGTTCAGGCAGCAGTAGACCACCAGGGTGTAGCCCACCACCGTGTAGCCCATGTTCACAGCCACCACCCCGGCCAGGACTCCCAGGCCGATCACCAGGTTGCGGAACCCGGTGGGGATGGCCCACATCATCACGGCCGGAACGTTCCGCGGCGGGGTGCTCAGGAACTTTTGTGCCCCCGGCCGGTGCATCAGGAAGCTCTCCAGCGGGAACACCGCGATGTAGATCAGCGCGGCCAGCACCGCGAACAGCTGGGATACGGCGTTCATGAGGAAAAAGTACGACGCCGGCACCACCGGCCGCGATCCCCTCGCCGAGGGTTCAGGGGAGCTTGGGGAACCCCCACTTTGGGGGATTGCGCCGCCACCTGGCGGGCGGATACTTGACCTATGTGGGAGGAGCGCGCCGAGCGTGCCAGGCGGGAGATCGCCGCCCTGGCCGCCGGCGGGATGAGCCTGGCCGACCTTTATGAATCGGCGCTCGCCGTCGTGCAGCGGGCGGTGCCGTTCGAGCAGGGTTGCTGGGCCGGCGTGGACCCCGATTCCCTCGTGATGACCTCTGTTACCAACTGGAAGCCGTGGCCGGTTGGGGTGCGGGAGTACGAGGAGTACTCGGCCCGCTTCGCCGAAAGCGAATACACCGGCACCGAACCGAACAACTTCGCCGAGCTGCTGCGCCGCCCGCGGCCCATCGCCCGGATGTCCGATGCGCCGCACCGCGAAGTGGTCCGGAGTGTCCGGATCAACGACCTGCTCAAGCCCCAGGGCCTGGAGCACGAACTGCGGGCCGCCTTCCGTGTGGACGAGGCGTGCTGGGGAGTCGGCAGCATTTTTCGGGACGGCGGACATGATTTCACTGACCGCGAAGTCGAATTCTTCGGGGCCGTGACCGCCACGCTGGCGGCGGCTACCCGGATCGCCGTGCGAGCGGCGCACCCGCCGGGGCCGGCCGCCGTCGGGCCCGTGATTGTCCTGGCCGGGCTGCACGGCGAGCTGCGCGCGGCCACGTCCGCCGCCGCAGCCTGGCTGGCCGAGGTGGAGGACGCGGCGCCGGGCCGCTTCACGATGACGCTGCACTCAGTGGTGGCCCAGGCCCACGCCTCGAGGTCCGGGACGGCCCGGGCCAGGATGCGGGACGCCGGGAACAGCTGGGTGGTGCTGCAGGCCAGCCGCCTGATCACCGGGGACGACCCCCAGCAGATGGTGGTCACCGTGGAACCAGCCACCACGCACGACGTCGCCACCCTGCTGCTCGCGGCGTACGGCGTCACGGCGCGGGAACGGGAGGTCTGCTTGGAGGTGCTGTCCGGAAGTCCGACGGCGGACATCGCCCGGCACCTGTTCATCTCCCCGCACACGGTGCATGACCACCTGAAGTCGCTCTACGGGAAAGTGGGCGTGGGCAGTCGCGGCGAACTGGTGGCCAGGCTGGCGGCGTGAGGCCGTGCTGAGGAGAGATGCCTGCGCGGCGAGACTCTACTGCCGGGCCGTGTCCGGAAGATGCCGGGCGGGGTCGAACCGGTCGAAGGACGACGCGCCGATCAGGAAAATGCCGCGCTGGGGGATCAGGAAATCGCCCAGGCGGGTCTGGACGCGCAGGGGTTGCGGGGCGCCGAGGTCTTCGCCGGCAAGTGCGGCAGTGCTCCGGGAGACAAACCACATCCGGCGGGGTTTGGCGCGGAAGCCCTGGCGGTTGGGAACGGAGCCGGTCAGGCCGAGCCGCCCCGCCCCCAGCAACGGGCCTGAGGCGGCGCCCATGACCTTCAGGACTGATGTGTTCTCCAGAGCCTGGCCCGGCAGTGCGGTCAGTGCCGCCGTCATTGCGCGCGTAACGGGACTGGATTCCAGTTCCACGTCCCACGCCAGGCCCACGTCTCCGGCGATGCGCACGCTGAAGGCGGCGTCGGCGGTCCAGGCAACCTCGATGGGGCACTGGACCGCCGATTCCAGTGCAGCACCGAAGTAGCGGGCGCAGGAAACCTGGGGCGGGGCGTCAGCGTAGATGGTCCAGGAACCGGACGGCCGGCGCAGCCAGACTGATCGGTAGCCGGGCCCAACACTGGTGACGGGGAATCGGCGCATGGCCAGGACGTGGCCGGAACTGAACGGCAGCCCCATCACGCCGTAGCCGGAGAACCGTTCGTCCTCCCCGGGTCCAAGTTCGGCTTGGTGTTCAACGTCGGAGGCCTGCTCCCGGATGCTTTTCATAGCCTTTGCCTCCGCCTCGAGTGGTGGCGCCAGTCTACGCCCGCAAGCGGGATCGCGGGCGGTCTTCTCCGGGGGGCGGGACGCTTGTATGCTGAGGAACGGAGAGCCGGGAAGCCTGGTCGGCCCGTAGGCAAACGCCTTCGGAACGCCCCGGCGCCGCCTTGGGCGTTCGCGTGACGGACCCGAGGAGCAGACGGCTCATGGATACAGCACAACCTGTCATCGAAGCCCGCGGTCTTGCGAAGCACTTTGGCAGGACCAAGGCACTGGACGGCCTCAACCTGAGCGTGGCAGCGGGGGAGGTCCACGGGTTCCTCGGCCCCAACGGGGCTGGCAAATCCACCACGCTGAGGATACTGCTGGGGCTCATCCGTCCCACAGCAGGCTCGGTTCGCGTATTCGGGCTCGATCCCTGGGCCGATCCGGAGGCGGTGCACCGGGACGTCGCCTATGTTCCGGGCGATGTGAGCCTGTGGCCGAACCTTTCGGGCGGGGAAGTCATCGACCTGCTCACCGGACTGCGCGGCGGCGCGGACGAGAATCTGCGCCGCGAGCTCGTTGAGGAGTTTGAGTTCGACCCCCGGAAGAAGGCCCGGACCTATTCGAGGGGCAACCGGCAGAAGGTCGCCCTGATTGCAGCGTTTGCCCGCCCGGCGCGGTTGTACTTGCTGGACGAGCCGAGCGCCGGCCTGGACCCGGTGATGGATGCCGTGTTTCGCCGCCAGATCGAACGGGTGACAGGGGACGGCGCCACGGTGCTGCTGTCCAGCCACATCCTCAGCGAGGTGGAGCAGCTGTGTGACCGGTTGACCATCATCCGGTCCGGCGTGGCCGTGGAAACGGGCACCCTGGGCGAACTCAGGCACCTGCAGCGTACGCATTTCCGCGTAACGGGACTGTCCGACGGTGTCCGGCTGGCTGCCGTGCCCGGAGCTCACGGGCTGAGCATCAGTGACGGCGCAGCGGAGTTCGACGCCGATCCCTCGGATCTGGGCGCCGTGCTGGCGGCCATTGCGGAACCGGGGGTCACCGGCCTCTCCGTGGCGCCGCCGTCCCTGGAATCCCTGTTCCTGCGGCACTACAGCGACGGCGACAGCGGGGGAAACAGCGCCGGCAAGGGCCGCAGCAGCGAGGTGCGGTAATGAACGGCGTGCTGCGGCTGGTCCTGTTCCAGGCCAGGCGGGACAGGGTGGCGTTACCGGTCTGGATCCTGGGCATTACGCTGCTCGGCGTTGCCACCTCGGCTGCCGTGGCAACGCAGTTCGGTGCTGAGTCATCGCAGGCGGCCATCCTTACTGTGGCGGCATCCAATCCCGCGTTCCTGTTCCTCCGCGGCCTGCCTGACGGGACCGGCACCGGTCCGGTGGTTTTCTTCACGGCCTACGCCTTCACCGCGGTCCTGGCCAGCCTGATGAGCACGTTCCTGGTGGTGCGCCATACGCGTTCGGACGAGGAGCTCGGACGGGCTGAACTCTTGGGGTCCGTCCCCGCCCCGCGGGCAGCGTCCCTGATGGCAACGCTTCTGCTGGGCGCCGTTGCGAACCTGGTGCTGGCTGTGTTCGTCGCCGCCGGATTCATCGCAGCCGGACTGCCTGGCGGCGGCGCCGCGGGGGCCGGGGCCGCCGTCGGAACAGTCGGTGCCTGCTTTGTGGGCCTCGCCGCCGTGGCCGCCCAAGTGCTGCCCTCGGGCAGGAGCGCGAACGGTGCCGCCGCGGCCCTCGTGGGTGCGGCGTACCTGCTCCGCGGCCTGGGCGACGCACTGGGGACGCCGGCTGCGGACCTGCTCCACGTGTCAAGTGCCTGGCCGTCGCTGCTGTCGCCCATCGGCTGGGGCCAGCGCTCGCGGCCGTTCACGAGCCCGGATCCGTCCATGCTGCTGGTGCCGCTCGCTGCCGCCGTGGCCCTGGGAACTGTCGCCTTGGTGATCCGGCGACGGCGGGACGTGGGCGCCAGCCTGCTGATCCAGCGCAACGGCAGGGAGCGTGCCGGTGTGGGAGGCACATCATTTGTCGGCCTGGCCTGGCGCCTGCAGCGTTCTACGCTGGCCGGCTGGTGCGCCGGTGCGGCGGCCCTGGGTGCCGTTGCAGGGGCCCTTGGCCCCCTGGTATCCGAGACCGTGTCCGGCATGGCTCCCATCAAGGAACTCATTGACCGGCTTGTCCCGGGCGGCCGGGCCGGGCTTATCGACGTGTTCGTGACCGCCATGCTGGGCATCGCCGGAGTGTTCGCAGCGGCTGCAGGCATCCAGGCCGTGCTCAGGATGCGGGCTGAGGAGTCCGAGGGCAGGGCTGAACTGCTGCTGGCCACGCCGGCCTCCCGGACCCGCTGGCTCGGCGCGAACATGCTGATCGCTGCGGCCTCCGCAACCGGCGTCACCGGCACGGCAGGCGCCGCTGCCGCCGTCGGCCTTGGCATGTCAGGTGCCGCCGGCGGTCCGGCGTGGTCGCTGGTTCCTGCGGCCCTGGCTTACGTTCCCGCGGCTCTGGTGTTCCTGGCAACCGCCGCGGCGGCCGTCGCGTTGGCGCCCCGGCTCAGCATCCTCCTGGGGTGGGGGTGGCTGGCAGCGGGGCTTGTCCTGGGAGAGTTCGGGGAGCTGTTCGGCCTGCCGCTGTGGCTGCAGGATGCCAGCCCGTTCCGGCACTCCTCTGCCATGCCGGTGGAGCCCTTCAACCAGGCCGGGGCGCTGGGCCTGGTTGCCGTTGCCGCGCTTGGGACTGGACTGGCGGCCTTCTCCCTCCGCCGCAGGGACCTTACGGCATGAGGCCGGGCCTTATGCCACCGGGACCACGCAAAGGAACGCCTGGAGGTCCCGGTGGTGGCCGGCTGGCGGCGTGAGGCGGTGCTGCCAATGAAATTACAGTGGATGCGCCGTCCCCAGGCGCGTAGAATTTAGCCGGCTCCGGTGGTTCCGGCCCGGTTCCTACCGTGCCTTTTGAGATGGATTTCATCATGCTTACGAAACTGCTCTGCAAGCTGAACCTGGGACATCACTGGTTACTTGAAGAGGAACCCAAGGGGACCTTCCGCCGGCGGTGCACGCGATGCGGAAAGTACGATCACCGGACCCAAACGTGGACCGGGCACCTGGACTCCGGGGACCGACCGCCCCAGCACGACAGCCGGAAATACTACTGACAATGCTTCCGCGCACCGTCCGTGGCGGCGCCGGTCTACGCCCGGCTACCCGCCGGCGGGAGTGACGCGGATGCGGGAGATGCGGAGCCGGTCCATCGCCGTCACGGTCAGCACGTGGCCGGCCACCTCCACTTTGTCGCCGACGCGGGGGAGGCGGCCCAGCCGGTCAATGACGAACCCGGCCACCGTCTCGTAGTGCCCTTCCGGCAGTTCGATGCCGGCGGCCGATTCGAACTCCTGCAGGATCAGCCCGCCGTCCACGTCCACCGCCCCGTTGGTCCTGGTGACGCGGTCCTCGGGTTCGGCCCCGGTGTCGTACTCGTCGTAGATCTCGCCCACGAGTTCCTCCACCAGGTCCTCCAGGGTGACGATGCCGTCCGTGCCGCCGTATTCGTCCACCACCAGCGCAATGTGCTGGCCCAGCCTGCGCATCCGCGACAGTGAGGGCAGAACCTTGTTGGTGCCGGGCAGCGGGAGGATCTCCCGCGCGATGTCACGCACCAGCCCGTCGTCGTACTTCCCGTCCCGGGGCATGAGGTCACGGACGTGGATGAAGCCCAGGACGTCGTCGGGCGTTCGGTCAATGACCGGATACCGTGAGAACGGGCCGTCCCGGACCATGCTGCGCACGGCCGCGATGGTGAGGTTGCCGTCGATGAAGGTCACGTCGGTGCGCGGCCGCATCACTTCCTGCAGCGAGCGGTCCCCGGCCCCGAAGACGTCGCTGAGGATGCTCCGGCTGTGTTCC
Source organism: Pseudarthrobacter oxydans (assembly GCF_034258515.1). NCBI lineage: Bacteria > Bacillati > Actinomycetota > Actinomycetes > Micrococcales > Micrococcaceae > Pseudarthrobacter > Pseudarthrobacter oxydans. The sequence goes on from NZ_CP139438.1 coordinate 1,040,323, forward strand.
TCCAGTTCCTCGCTCTCGGCCACCATGTCCCAGAGTTCTTCGGAGCTGACGCTCTCCTGCCTGGCGTGCGGGTCGCCGCCGAAGAGCCGCACCACGGCGTCCGTGGAGACGGACAGGAGCCAGACGGCGGGGCGCATGATCTCGGAGAGGACCCCCAGCGGCGGGGCAAGGACCTTGGTGAAGCCGACAGCGCTTTGCATCGCCAGGCGCTTGGGCACCAGTTCGCCGAGCACCAGGGACAGGTAGGCCACCAGCAGCGTCATGCCGATGAACGCAGCGGGTTCGGCCGCGGCGCCGAACCCGATTCCCTCGAGGAGGGGCTCGACGTCGGGCGCGATGGTGGACGCGCCGTAGGCGGCCGAGAAGAAGCCGGACAGGGTCACGCCGATCTGCACGGTGGAGAGGAAACGATTGGGGTTGCCGGCCAGGGCAGCGATCCGGGCCCCGCGCTTCCCCGTTTTTTCCATCCGGCGCACCTGGCTCTCGCGGAGGGACACCAGCGCCATTTCCGTCCCCGCGAACACCCCGCCCAGCAGCACGAAGAAGAGGACCAACAGGAAATTGAGCAGCGTATCCGCGTCCATGCTCAGACACTATCGAATGGTGCCGTGCGGGTTACGCTTCCGGCCGTAGCGGCGCAGGGCGTCCTGCCAGCCGGAACCATGGGGAAAGTCCCGCCAGCTGGACTCCTCCCCGAGGGACTTTCGGCCCTTTCCCCGCCCGGGCCGGAGCGGCCATGGTTGGAGACATGCAGGAGCCCAGCCCCGCGCCCCCGGGCGCAGCAATGGATGGCCGGAGGGACCGGAACAATGACGATCCGTTCCGCCGGTACGCCACCCGTTTCGGCCGGCCAGTGAATGAAGTCCCGGACGCCCTCCGGAACTCCGGCAGCACCCCCAGGGACATAGCCCGGACGCTCAACCTGCCTGCGGCAGCGGTCGAGGGGCCGGCATCCTTCTTCGCCGATTTCGCAGCTCCCCGCGGGTCCCGGCATGTGCGGGTCTGCACTGCGGCGGCCTGTTTCGCTGCCACCGGCGGCACGCACGTTTCCGAGGTGGAAGAGGCGCTCGGGGTGCAGAGCGGCACCTGCAGCGGGGATGGATCCGTCTCGCTTCAGGCAGTGCGCTGCCTGGGCTACTGCTTCTCCGGTCCCGCAGCCCTGGATGGCGTGGTCCCGCATTCGGGGCCCGGGCTGGCAGCGCAGTTGCGTGGATCGGTGCCGCCGGAGGCCCCACCCATTCCGGTGGCCAGCGATGCCCGGGTCCCTGTGGTGACCGCGGGACTGCTCGGAGCATCGCCGCCCTGGTCCGTCTGGCCGGGCGTCGCCGCCGCAGCAGCACCCGGCGATGTCCTGGCTGAGGTCGACGTCGCGCAGCTTCGGGGCCGGGGCGGAGCCGGATTCCGCGCCGCCGCGAAATGGCGGGCAGCGCTTGAGCACCCTGCGCCGCGAGTGGTGGTGGCCAACGGGGACGAGGGCGATCCGGGTTCCTACGCCGACCGCCTCCTGATGGAACAGGATCCGCACCGGGTGCTTGAGGGCCTCGCCTTGGCGTGCTTCGCCGTCGGCGCCGCCACGGGAATCGTGTTTGTCCGTTCCGAGTACCCGCACGCTGCCGCCCGGCTGCGGGAGGCAGTGGCTGAAGCGCGCAGCGCAGGACTTCTCGGCCCGGATGCGGCGGGCAGCGGGTCCAGCCTGGAGTTCCACGTGGCTGAAGGCGCCGGGTCCTACGTCTCGGGGGAGGAGACGGCGCTGCTCAACGGGCTCGAAGGCCTGCGCGGGACCGTACGTCCGCGGCCGCCGTTTCCCACCGCGCGCGGACTCGGCGGCCGTCCCACTGTGGTCAACAACGTTGAAACCTTGAGTGCGGTCCCGTGGATCGTGCAGCACGGCGGAGCCGCCTACGCTGCGCTGGGGACTGCGGATGAGTCCGGCACCGTGCTCGCTTGCCTGTCCGAGCGTTTCCTCCGGCCCGGCGCATATGAGGTGGAGATCGGCACGCCGGTGCGGCGGATCGTGGAGGTTCTCGGGGGCGGGCTCCGCGATGGCCGGATACTGCGCGCCCTGCAGATAGGGGGCCCGCTGGGAGGCTTCCTTGGCCCAGGGGATCTCGACCTGCCGCTGAGTAACGCGGCCCTGGCCACGCGCGGGGCCGCGCTGGGCCACGCGGGAATCGTCGCCTTCGATGACAGGGTCACCGGCGGGCAGGTGCTGGAGAACCTGTGGCAGTTCGCCGCGGAGGAGAGTTGCGGGCAGTGCTCGCCCTGCCGGGTGGGGGCCTGGCGCGGCCGTGCCCTCGCGGCGCTGCCGGATGGTCCTGCAGTAGAACATGAGCGCCGCGAAGTGCTGGGCACCATGGCGGCGGGCAGCCTGTGCGCCTTCGGCCGCCGCGTGCCGGCCGCGGTACGGAGCCTCGCCCGCGTCTACGGACTTGCCGGGTGGCCGGAGTGAAACTGTTCATTGATGGCACGGCCGTCGAGGTGCCGTCCGGAGCCACCCTGCTTGAGGCGGTGCGTGCGGCGGGCCTGGCCCTCCCCGCTTTGTGCCACGACGACCGGCTCAGCACGGTGGCGTCCTGCCGGACGTGCCTGGTGGACGTCAACGGCAGGGGTCTGGCCGCCGCCTGCAGCACCCCGGCCGAGGACGGCCTGCGCATTGACGTCGAGGCCTCCCGCGAAGTCCGGCGTGCTGCGCTGCAGGCTATCGTCGCCGGGTTGCCTCCCCGGGCGCTGGACATTCCAGCCGACCGCAGCGAACTGGTCCGCCAATGCGCCGAGTACGGGGTGGCTGCTCCGTCCGGAGTTGTCCTGCCGCCGGAGCGGGGCGTCGACCATTCGCACCCCTACGTCAAGCTTGACCGTGATCTCTGCATTGCCTGCGGCCGGTGCGTCCGTGCCTGTGCAGAAATCCAGGGTACGTTCGCGCTGACGCTCGTTGGCCGCGGGGCCGGAACCGTGGTGGCGCCGGGTACAGGCGGTCCCTGGGCGGAATCCGACTGCGTCTCCTGCGGGGCGTGCGTGGACACCTGCCCCACCGGAGCCCTGTCCGAACCGGGGCTGCTCAATCTGTTGCCGCTTGAGCGGCAGACCCTGACCACCTGCGGTTACTGCGGCGTGGGCTGCAGCCTGGAAGTCTCGACGCGCGGCAACACCATCATGACCGTCAAGCCCGCCGGGGACGGCTCGGTCAATCGCGGCCACGCCTGCGTCAAAGGGCGGTTTGCCCACGGCTTCCTCGGTTCCGCAGACCGGCTCACCACCCCGCTGATCCGCCGTAACGGAACGCTGACCCCGGCAACCTGGACAGAGGCAGTCGGGTTCGTGGCGGCACGCCTCGGCAGCATCCGGGACGGACAACCAGACGGGTTTGCCCTGATTTCCTCTGCCCGGGCCACCAACGAGGAGAACTACCTGGCCCAGAAATTCGCCCGGACCGTCATGGGGACCAACAACGTGGACAACTGTTCCCGGCTCTGCCATGCCCCTTCCGCGGCCGGCCTGGCCGCCACGTTCGGGCTGGGCGGCGGGACGAACCCGTTCGACGATTTGGAGCGGTGCGATGCGGTCCTCCTGGTGGGGGCGAACCCGACGGCGGCCCACCCGGTGGTGGGATCCCGCATCTTCCAGCGCGTCATGGACGGCGCCCGCCTGGTAGTGGTGGATCCGCGGCGTACCTCGCTGGCCCGGTACGCCGACGTCCACCTCAGGCCCAGGCCGGGGACCAATGTGGCCGTGTTCAACGGCCTCGCGCACGTCCTGGTCAGGGAGGGCCTGGTGGACACCGCCTTCCTGGACCTGCATACCACCGGCTACGAGGAACTGTTTGGGCTGTTGGAAGACTACCCGCCGGAGCGGGTGGCCGCGATTTCCGGTGTCCCGGCGGACGACCTCGTGCAGGCGGCCCTTTTGTACGGGCAGGCGCTGGCGCCGGCCATCTTTTACGGCCTGGGCGTGACGGAACACCTCCACGGCACGGACGGTGTCCGGACGCTGTCCAACCTTGCCCTCCTGCGGGGCGCCGTGGGCCCGGGTGCAGGAGGAGGGGTGAACCCGCTGCGCGGCCAGAACAACGTTCAGGGTGCTTCCGACATGGGCGCCCTGCCGGACCTGCTGCCGGGTTACCAGAAGGTCCTGGACCCTGCGGCCAGGGCCCGGTGCGCCGGGACCTGGCGGGTCGATGTGCCGCCCCTGCCAGGGCTTAGGATCCCGCAGATGTTCGATGCTGCCCGGGCAGGGTCGCTGCAGGCGTTGTGGGTCATAGGCGAGGACGTTCTCACCACGGACCCTGACAGCACGGCCGTGCGGGCGGCCCTGGAGGCGTGCCCGCTGGTGATCTGCAACGACCTGTTCCTCTCCGCGACGACCGCCGCAGCCGACGTCGTCTTCCCCGTGGCCGCCTGGCTGGAAAAGGACGGCACATTCGTCAACTTCGACAGGCGTTTCCAGCGGGTAAGGCAGGCAGTGGAGCCCCCGGCCGGCGTCCGCACCGACTTTGCGGTGCTGCATGCGGTTGCAGGCAGGATGGGCGCGGACCTTGGCTGCGCCACACCGGCTGAAGCCATGGCCGAATGCGCTGCCGTGGCGCCGCTGTTTGGCGGTATCTCGCACCCCCGCCTGGACCGCGAAGGGCCTCTGCACTGGCCGTGCGGGTCCGCCGACTCGGCGGGAACCCCCCGGTTGTACCAGGAGAGGTTTGCCACCCCGGACGGGCTGGCCCACCTGGCAGCGAGGAACTACCTGCCCCCGGGCGAACAATGCGACGCCGAGTTTCCGTTCCTGCTGATCACCGGGCGCAGGGGGGAGCACTATAACTCCGGAAGTATGACCCGGCGGACCGGCAACCTGCGCCTGAGCGCAGACGAGACGGTGGACATCGAGCCCGGGGATGCCGCCGCCCTGGGACTGAACGACGGCGATCCGGTCCGGCTGGGCAGCAGGCACGGGTCGGCGGTCCTTCAGGCCAGGATCACCGACGAGGTGGAACCGGGCCAGGTGTTCGCCGGCTTCCATTTTCCCGGCGCATCGGTCAATAGCCTCACCTCCAGGGTGGAGGACGAGGTGACCGGATGTCCCGAATACAAGCTGACGGCAGTCCGCCTGTCCAGGTCCTGATGACAGTGCGGACTGCCCGGCCGAACGCAGGCTAGGACGCGCGGTTCTTCGCGAGGAACCTGCGCAGGACGGTGGCCGTCAGCCAGGTGACCAGGCTGCAGGCCGCGGCGCCCCAAAGGATGTCCGTTACGGCGACGATTGCGGTGAAGTCCTTGAGCACGGCAAACGCCGTCAGTGCCCAGGTGGCGTAGGTGAAGAAGCCGAACAGCGCCGCGCCCGTGACCCGCTGCCGCATCGTTGCGTGCGCGTCGTTGGGGCGGACGCCGTAGTGCACCATCCCTGCGACAAAAATGAGGTAAAAGGCCACGGCTCCGGCAGCGTTGGGCCTGGGGGCAATCAGGTGGCCGATCTGGCTTTGGTAGAGGTTGCTCGCCACGAAGCTGATCCAGACGAGGTCCAGCACAGCGAAGATCACGGCGGTGACCGCGTAGGACAGCAGCCATCTCTTGGTCCGGGTGTTCATGCTTGGCTCCTTGACTCGGCGTAGAGGTTCTCCACGATGTGGCGGGCGCGTTCGGTGAACGCGGTGCGTTTGAGTTTCATGGTGGACGTGACCATTCCGTTGGCCTCGCTGAGGTCGGCCAGGAGCAGCACGAACTTGCGCACCTGCTCGGAGCGGGCCAGCTTTGCGTTGGCGGCACTGACCGCCTTGCCGATGGTGCTGAGGAGGCGCGCGTCCTCTATCTGGACGGCGCCTCCGTCGTCCGGGATCCGCAGCCCGGCGAGATCGTTGATGCCCTCGCGCTCGGCCCACGCCGTGACCGACTCGGGGTCCAGCAGCACCAGGCCGCCCAGGTACGGTTTGCCCTCGCCCACCATGACGGCGTGGGCCACCAGCGGATCGCCCTCCACGTAGCCTTCCCAGATGGCGGGGGTGATGGTCTTCCCGCCGGCGGTGACAATCACGTCCTTGATCCTGCCCTTGAGGGTCAGCCGTCCCAGCTCATCGAGTTCGCCGAGGTCTCCTGTGTGGAAGTACCCCTCCGTGAACACGCCCTGGTTGTCCGCCGGCCTGCGGTAGCCGGCGAACACGCCCACGCCGCGGGCCAGTACCTCGCCGCGGTCCGAGATGCGCACGGTGGTTCCCGGCATCGGGACGCCCACCGTGCCGGCGCCGATGGCGTCCGGCATATTCCCGGTCAGCGGCGCGGTGGTCTCCGTGAGGCCGTAGCCCTCGATGACGGGCAGGCCAAGGCCACGGAAGAACAGGGACAGCTCGGCGTCCAGTGCGGCGGCGCCGGACAGCAGGTAGTCCAAACGGCCACCCATCAAAGCGCGGAGCCGGGCGTAGAACGCGCGGTCGAACACTGCGTGCCGCGCACGCAGGCCGAACGGGGCGCGCAAGGACGGGTCGGCGTCGTGCGCTTCAGCGAACCGGCCCCACTCCACAGCGGTCTGCTGCGCCGCAGCCCATACCAGCCCAAGGCGTTTCCGGGCCGCTGCGCCGGCAGCGGACGCCAGGATTTTCTGCAGCACCCGGGGGACCACCACCAGGAAGGTGGGCTTCAGGACCCCGAGGGCGGGCACCACGTCCTTGGGATCGGACAGGTGGGCGATGCGCATGCCGTTGGCCAGGCAGATCAGCTGCAGGCCGCGGGCCAGCACGTGGGCCATGGGCAGGAAGATGACGGTGTTGCCGCCTTCGCGGACCACGCCCGTATAGGCGGCGCCCACGTTGAGCACCTGGCCCACGAAATTGCCGTGGGTGATCAGGGCGCCCTTGGGCGCGGCGGTGGTGCCGGAGGTGTAGACGATGGTGGCCACGGCGTTCAGGTCCGGCAGCAGGCGCCGCTCCTCAACGGTGCTGTCCGGGATGGCGGCGCCGCGCAGTTTCAGCTCGGCAAGGTCCGCGCCGGGACGTGCGTCCATGGTCCAGACGCCCAGGTTTGTCCGCCCGGCCTGTTCAAAGCCCTGTTCCAACAGGAGGGCGTGCCCGGCGGTGCCGGCGACGGCCAGGCGCACGGCGGCGTCGTCGAGGACCGCGGCCACCTGGGGCAGGGCGGAGGTTTCATAGACGGGGACCACGACGGCGGCGGCGAACCACGCTGCCATGTCCGCCACTGCCCATTCATACCGGGTGGGCGACATGATGGCGAGGGACTCGCCGGGCTGCAGGCCGGCGGCGATGAGGCCCTTGGCCAGGGCGCGCACCTCCTCGACGAACTGCCGCGTGGTCACCTGGCGCCACGGATCCGTGATGGCGCCCTCCGGGGCCCGCACCTCGAAGGCAACATGGTCCGGGGACGTCCTGAACCGCTGCATCAGCAGTTCCGTGGCGTTCCGGTGGCTGGACGGTTCAACCAGCAGCGGGGTGGAGAACTCTCTCAAGCGGTGTCCTTTGTCGAAAGGGTATTCAGGTGGTTCTGCATGAGGTGCCGGGCGGTGTGGAGGAACCCGGCCACGGCGTCCTGCTGGGCGGCAGGCAGGGATTCGAGGTGCCGGTTGGTGGCATCCATGAGGGGCCGCATCAGGTTCATGATGTCCCGGGAGGCGGCGGCGGTGGCACTGACGTGGACATGGCGGCGGTCCCCTTCGCCGCGGAGGCGTTCCGCGTAGCCGCGGCTTTGCAGCCGGCTGACGATCGCGGTGGTGGTGGCGGCCGTGGCGCCCAGCTTCAGAGCGAGGTTTCCCACCGTCATGGGTCCGGACTGGGACAGTGTGGAGAGGGCGCGGTAGTCGGTGAGGTTGAGCCCCAACCTGTCCGCCACTTCGCGTTCAGTCTCGTTGGCCAGCGCCAGAACAGCGTGGAGGGCGACGGCGGCCGGATGGTACGACGGTGTGCTCATGGTTCCTCCCATCTTCGCTAGTCTATATAGTAATTAGATAACCTTGTAATCAAATCAGTTTGAAGAAGCGGAGTGCGCCGGGACCGCGTGGCTGCCGTCCCGGCTTGGGAAAGGAATGCCCTGATGAAGGATTCGGACCGTAAGGCGCTCATCATTTTTGTGGTCGCGGTGCTGGTGGGGGCGCTTGTCGCCTTCGCTGGCAGCCAGGGTGGTGCCACCGTGGGCGGGTTCCCCCTCTTTGCGCTGGGGGTGGCGGCGGCGTTCCTTATCCAGTGGCTGGCCTTTATCCCGGCGTTCAAGGCGCAGACCGAGAAGTACTACGACCTCACCGGCGCCCTGACCTACATCTCCATCACCCTGCTCCTGGTTGTGCTGACCCCGGGTGTGGACGCGCGGGGGCTGCTGCTGGCGGCCATGGTGGTGGCGTGGGCCGTAAGGCTGGGGAGCTTCCTGTTCCGCCGCGTCAGCAAGCACGGCAAGGATGACCGGTTCGATGAGATCAAGCCATCGTTCATCCGGTTCCTGAACACCTGGACAGTGCAGGGGCTGTGGGTGGTCCTCACCGCGGCTGCTGCCTGGATTGCCATTACATCCGTTGCCCGGGTGGCGCTCGACGGGTGGGCGCTGGCGGGCTTCCTGGTGTGGGCTGGTGGCTTCGGCATCGAGGCTGTGGCGGACAACCAGAAGGGCCGGTTCAAGGCTGATCCGGCCAATAAGGGCCGCTTCATCTCCACCGGACTGTGGTCCAAGTCCCGGCACCCCAACTACTTCGGCGAGATTGTGCTCTGGACCGGCGTGCTCCTGATCGCCGTTCCGGTACTGCAGGGCTGGCAATGGCTGGCCCTGCTGTCTCCGCTCTTCGTGGCGCTGCTCCTGATCAAGGGCAGCGGCATCCCGCTGCTGGAGAAGAAGGCCGACCGGAAATGGGGCGGCGAGCCCGAGTACGAGGCCTACAAGAAAAACACCCCGGTCCTCATCCCGAAGCTGTAGGGCAAGTTGGCGGACGAGCTTCCTCAGGCGGAGCTCGGGACGCTGGCCTCTGGCACTGCCTCTCCGTGGTGGGTACGGTGTCCGCATGCAGAAGATATCGATTGATGCCCTGGCCCGCCAGCAGCTCGAAGCAGCGGTGGCGGCTCCCAGCGGGCGGGCGGCGGACACGGCGTTCGGCGGACATGAGAAAAAGCTGCGCCAGACGGTCATGGCCTTCCGTGCCGGCACGCAGCTGAGCGAGCACCAGAATCCCGGCGAGGCCACGGTCTACGTGATCAGGGGATCGGTCTGGCTGAAGTCCGGTGGTGAAGCCTGGCAGGGCAAGGCCGGGGATCTCCTGATTGTCCCGAATGGGCTGCACAGCCTTGAGGCCGAGGAGGACTCGGCGGTGCTGTTCACGGTGGTCAAAACGGACCGGTAGGGGCGGGGCGGCGGCTTCGGTGAAGCTGCTGCCGCCCGGAACCCGCCTCCCGCTGTCCCGGCGCAACCGGCGGGCACAAAGCCGGCCGCCGCTCACCGCGGATTTGCCGCCGCTCGGCGCAAGAATCATACGTTTGCTGACGATTTGCCTCATGATTGCCGGAGGCCACAGCGCTATAAGAGGGACTTTCGCCTCTGGAGGGGTATGCGCTGCGGCAGCGAACAGACATCGACGTCGTCGAACAAGCAAAGGGAATATCTATGGGCTGGCTGGACCGAGAACGAACTGTTGCCCCGCCGGGATTCAACCGCTGGCTGGTGCCCCCCGCCGCGCTCGCGGTCCACCTCTGCATCGGGCAGGCCTACGCCACGAGCGTGTACAAGACCGCCCTGGTCAAGCACTTCGGCGCCAGCCTGACCGAGATCGGCGTGATCTTCTCCATCGCCATCGTGATGCTGGGCCTCTCGGCCGCGATCATGGGCACGTGGGTGGACAAGAACGGCCCGCGCAAGGCGATGTTCACCTCGGCCATGTTCTGGGCCGGCGGCTTCCTGATCGGCTCGCTCGGCATCTTCACCCACCAGCTGTGGCTCGTGTACCTCGGTTACGGCTTCATCGGCGGCATCGGCCTGGGCATCGGCTACATCTCGCCCGTGTCCACCCTGATCAAGTGGTTCCCGGACCGGCCCGGCCTCGCCACCGGCATGGCCATCATGGGCTTCGGCGGCGGCGCGCTGATCGCCAGTCCCGTCTCCACGGCGCTGCTCAAGATGTACGATCCCAACTCCGGCGCCAAGGACTGGGTGGCCAGCGGCGATGCCGTGGGCAAGCTGTTCCTGACCCTCGCCGTCGTCTACCTTGCGTACATGCTCTTCGGCGCTTTCACCATCAAGGTCCCCGCCGACGGATGGAAGCCGGCAGGGTTCGACCCCGCCAAGGTCAAGGCCGCCAAGCTGGTCACCACGGAGAACGTCTCGGCGAAGAATGCCGTGAAGACGCGCCAGTTCTGGCTGCTGTGGATCGCGCTGTTCTGCAACGTCACCGCGGGCATCGGCATCCTGGAGCAGGCCGCGCCCATGATCCAGGACTTCTTCCGCCAGTCCGACGGCGTGTCCCTGGTGAGTGCCGCCGTCGCCGCCGGCTTTGTGGGGCTCCTGTCCATCGGCAACATGGCGGGGCGTTTCGCCTGGTCCGCCACCTCCGACGTCACCGGCCGCAAGCGCATCTATATGGTGTACCTCGGCGTCGGCGCCGTCCTGTACACGGTGCTGGCGCTGGCCGGGTCCAGCACCACGTTCCTCTACGTGGCGCTCGCCTTCGTCATCATTTCGTTCTACGGCGGCGGCTTCGCCACCGTTCCGGCCTACCTGCGGGACCTCTTCGGGACGTTCCAGGTGGGGGCCATCCACGGCCGGCTGCTGACCGCCTGGTCCGCCGCCGGAGTGGCCGGGCCGCTGATCGTCAACGCGTTCCTGGATGCCCAGGGCAAGCCCGGCCAGTTGGACGCCGCGTCCTACCAGCCGGCGCTGCTGACCATGGTGGCGCTGCTGGTGGTCGGCTTCCTGGCCAACCTGATGGTCAAGCCGGTGGACGCACGATTCCACGAACCCCGCCCCGACCGCGGACGGGCACACGAACCTGCCATGGAGGCCTGAGATGAGCACTGCACACACCCCCGGCGCGCAGGCGCCCGCCAAAGTATCGGTCGGCAAACTCGCCATCGCCTGGGCACTGGTGGGCGTCCCGCTGGCCTACGGGATCTACCAGACCCTGACCCGGGTGGCTGCGCTGTTCGGGTGAGGAATGACGCCAGCCCCGCGCCGGCCGCGGCGCAGGGTTGGCGCAGGAGTCCTTAAGAATTTCCCCAGTTCCACCAAAACGCACCTTTCCGGTTCACAGCGGGCCATAGGCTCTTCCTCGGCGCAAAACACGGCCATGATGCCTGTGCGCCGGAACCTGTCGTGCACACAACCTGGGGAACCGCATGTCCATCACCACGTCCTTGCCTGAAACCATGCCTGCGTCCGGCACCCGCGCGGCGGCCGCCGTCGTACTTGCCGCCGTCCTTGCCCTGCTCACCGGGGGTGCCCCGGCAGCTGCCGACACCCTGGACAGCACCGCAACGCAGGCGGCCGGGCCGTCGGCCGCCGTTGAGGCAGCGGACCTGCTGGCCACCCTCCCCGTGAAGGGCCGCGCGCCCAAGACCGGATACGAGCGGGCACTGTTTGGCCCGACGTGGGCGGACGTGGACCAGAACGGCTGCGATACCCGGAACGACATCCTGCGGCGGGACCTGACCGAGGTCACCTACACCACCAGCGTCCCCTGCACGGTCAAGACCGGCATCCTGGCGGACCCGTACACGGGCACAACCATCAGCTTCGTCCGCGGCACCACCACCAGCAGTGCCGTGCAGATCGACCACGTGGTGGCGCTCAGCGACGCCTGGCAGAAGGGCGCGCAGCAGCTGACCACGGAGCAGCGGACGGCGTTCGCCAACGATCCGCTGAACCTGCAGGCAACGGACGGCCCCACCAACCAGCAAAAGGGCGACGGCGACGCCGCCACCTGGCTGCCCGCGAACAAGGGCTTCCGGTGCGAGTACGTCGCCCGGCAGGTCTCGGTCAAGGCACGGTACAGCCTGTGGGTGACGCAGGCCGAGCACGACGCGATCGCGGGCATCCTTGCCGGGTGCCCCGGGCAGGTGGCGCCCGCCGCCGTCGAACCCGCCGCTCCTGCCGCGGTCTATTACGCCAACTGCGCCGAGGTGGTGGCTGCCGGAGCGGCCCCTCTGTACGCCGGTTCGCCAGGCTACAGGTCCGGGCTCGACGGGGATTCCGACGGGGTGGCCTGCGAGGGGTAGCTGTTGCCCGGGCCAGTCCGGGGGCTGTCCGGCAGGGCCCCGCGGACGACGGCGGCACGGTCAACTTCAGGACGGGGGTATCCACGGATAGGCTGGAGCTGACCGCACCAAGGCAACAAAGGGCACCGGAGGATGGGCACGATGGCTGACGACCGGGCACCGGCCTTTGACCGGGTCGTCCTCATTTTCAATCCGACGAGGGCCGGGATGGCCGCGCGGATCGATTCACTGCAGGAGGAGCTTGCCACGAACCTTCCGGGCCTGCAGGTGGTCCTGCTGCCCACGGAGTTCGCGGGGCACGCCCGGGACCTGGCACGGTCAGCGGCCGGAAGCGGAGAACCGCTCATCGTCTCGGTCAGCGGCGACGGCGGTTATAACGAGGTGGTCAACGGGGTGATGGACGTGCCCGCCAGCAAGGCGGTGTGCACTGTGCTCCCGGCAGGCAACGCCAACGATCACCACAGGAGCATGCAGGTCCGGCCGCTCACCGAGGCCATCCGTGAGGGCAGCGTCCGCCGCATCGACCTGTTGCGCGTGACCTTCCGGGGGATGCACCGGGAGCAGGTCCGGTACGCGCACTCCTATGTGGGGTTCGGGCTCACGCCGCTGATGGCCATCGGGATCGAAAAGGGTGGAAAAGGGAAAGTCCTGGAACTCATCTCCGTTGCCCGGACGCTTTCGGGCCTGAGACCGTTTGAGCTGGTGCGGGCCGACGGCGCCACCGCGAAGTTCGACAGCCTGATCCTGGCCAACGTCTCGCGCATGGCCAAATATGGAACGGTCAGCGAGTCGCACTCTCCGGACGATGGCCGGTTCGAGGTGGTGACGCTGCCCCATGCCGGGCTTATGAGGATGGCGCTCATGACCCTTCGGGCCGTCACGCTGGGGCTTGGGCACCAGCCCAGCGTCAGCAGTTACGCCTTCACGACGCGGGACGCCGTACCCTGCCAGATTGACGGCGAAGTGGTCTATGTCCAGGCGGGGACCCATGTCCTGGTGGAAAGCGCCAAGGGCGCCCTATCCACCATCTGACGGATCAGGGCGGTTGCCCTAAGCGTGTGCTGGACCGCCGAAGGACGGACGCCGGCCGGACCGGTAGGCAGAGTCGATGACGGGGCCGAGCTCGTCGAGCACGGTCTTGTTTCCCGGCAGAACCACGTGGGCCAGGAATTCGGATTCAAGGGTGGCAATGCCTGCCGCCGCCGCCGCGAGTTTGGCGTCGATGGCCAGTGCCAGGGCATGCCAGGACTTGCGGTTGGCGCGTTCGAGGACCTTTGCGTTCGCCTCGTGAAGCGGGCCGTCGGCGATGTCCCCGCGGATAACCAGGGGGCCTTCGGACTGCAACAGCGGCAGGACAATCCGGAATTGCCGCCCGCCGCCCTTGAAGGCAATGGCACTATGGTTCCCACGTTGGGTGAAAAGAACGTCCGTTGCCCCGTAGTCTCCGAGCGCCCGCCTGATGTGTTTCCGGGAAGCCTCGCTGGTGAAGGAATCGCCCCGGGTGTAAGGACCTGTCATTCTTCAACTATGCGCCTCCCAGCCACTCTTTACTGCATGGCCGGTACCTGCGCGGAGTGAATCTGCGCCAGACTGGAAGCTGCACCCACCACGAAAGCGGATTCCCTTGATTACTCTCCAGCAGGACGCAGACGGCTTCATCCGGATGAACCGGCACTACCCCAACAGCGTCCGCATCAGGATCGCCTTCACCGACGGCAGCACCGGTGAGTTCTCAGGGCAGACCCTCAACAATGCCTACGACGCAGCCCTCGCGGAATTCCGCGCGAAGAACGGCCTCGACGCGCGGGGGTTCTCCAGGACGTCCGCCAGCCGGCAGAACTCCGGCAACAAAGTCGATTTTGTTCCCGTGCATCCCGGCATGGGGGAGTAACCGCTCAGCTTCGGGGAACCCCCGGACCGGCATGGTCCTCGATCGTGACCGTCCCCGCGTCCCCGTCCACGCTGACCCGCGGGCCGCCGGCAAGCCGCTGCGTGGCAACCCCGGTGCCGAGCACGGCCGGGATGCCGTACTCGCGGGCCACGATGGAGCTGTGGCTGAGCGGGCCGCCGACGTCCGTCACCACACCTGAGGCCATCGCGAACAGCGGCGTCCACGCGGGTGTGGTGATGCGGGCCACCAGCACCTCGCCGGGCTGCATGAGGGCGAAATCCTGCGGACCCCTCAGCACGCGGGCCGGCGCGGTGACCCGGCCGGAGCTCGCCCCGGCACCCTTGATCACATCACCGGGCTGGTGCTGGGAGCCTGCCGGCATCATGGAACCGAAGGCTTTGTCCATCCACCGGCGCTCCGGCAGCATCTGCGGCGCGGCAGCCTTCACCTGGCCCCGCCACAGCATCCTGCGCTCCTCCACGGCAGCGGCGCGCACGGGCCGCCCGGCCCCGGCGATTGCAGCGCCCCCGCGGGCTTCCGGTTCGGCGAGGCCGAACTCGACGGCGCTCCGCAGTTCCTGGAACCGCAGCCAGAACACGTCGTCCGGCGCGGCGATGACGCCCGATTCCACCAGCCGCCGGCCCAGTTCCAGCAGCATCCGCCGCAGCAGCGGCCAGGCGAGTCCGACGTCGGCCAGCGCGTCCTCACGGATGGGCGCGGTCTCCTGCGCCCACCCCAGCAGCCGGCGGAACACGGCCCGGCGGCGCGGTCCCAGCCTGCCTTCCATCTGCTTGGTCAGTTCCTCCCGGCGCTCGGTCAGCAGCTGCTGCCGCTCGTGCGGGTCGGTGCCTTGCCCGCGCAGGTAGAACTTCACGGTCTCCAGCTGGGCGGAGGGATCGTCGGCCGGCACCGGGGTGGCGAAATCCAGGTTGTAGACGGCGTGGCCAAACCGGTCCAGGTGCTCCCTGAACGTGAACCGCCATTCCTGCCACAGGACGTCGTCCACACCCTCGGGCGCGGAGCCGGTGCGCTGGCACTCGGCGAGCACCGCCGTCGGCCGTTCCAGCAGGGCCGCCGCCAGTCCGGGATCGCTGCGGGCCCAGCCGGCCAGGTCGTACAGGGACTTTTCCGCCCGGATGGGCTCGCTGTCGAAGCCCAGGAGGAAGGTCTGGGCCGGCGGATCGCCGTCGCGCCGGAGGACCTTGTCGTAGAAGGCCCGGAAGGAGATTTCGCTCATGGTGGCGAGCGGAATGATGGACTGCACGGCCGTGTAGTACACGGTTCCGGCGTCCAGGAGGGCCTGCGCCCCCGCCAGCAGTTCCTCCCCGGGGAGGTCGGCCGGCGGCGTCACGGACCAGTCCTTGATCACCCGTTCGTAGCGCGGATGCGAGTATTCGCGCCAGCCCGCAATGCCCATGTGCCCTTTGCCGCGGGCCAGCGCGCCCAGTGCCGTGAACAGCCTGCCCGTCAGGCGCCACATGCCGGAGGTGCGGTAGTAGTAATAGGCGTAGCCGTTGATGGTGGGCAGGTGAATGTCGCCCTCGCGGAGGACGTCCTTGCCGGTCGCTTCCGCCATGAGGGCCCGCAGCGAGCGCGATACCGAGCCGTCAATCAGGTCGGCAAAGAGCGGGGAGAGCGGGTCGGGGAGCTGTTCCACGATGCTCGCGCGGAAGTAGAGGCCCTTCGGATACGGCAGCGGCCAGGTCTCCGGGGTTTCCGCGGCGGGTTCGGGCAGGGCCGTGATGGGGCGGGACTGCAGCAGGTAGAACCGGCCGCCGGCCCGCGCCCACTCGATGTCCTGCGGCACCCCGAAATGTTCCGCGATCCGCTGTCCGTAGCGGGCCAGTTCGGCCGCCTCCTGGTCGTCCAGGACGGGCGCACGACGGCGGGCTGCCGCCACCGGTTCCTCCCGGGTTCCGTCCTCCACGGAGACGGTCATGATTTCTTTGTCCGCCGTCTGCCGCGACACCACCGCGCCCGTCCCGGCGTCCACCACGAGGTCGTCCGTGGTGACCGTCCCGCTGACCACGGCCTCGCCCAGCCCCCACGCGGCGCTGATCACCGCCTGGTCGCGCCGCCCGTTTGCGGGGTTGGCGGTGAACATCACCCCCGCGGCCTCGGCCTCCACCATCTGCTGGACCACGACGGCGAGGCGCACCTGGTCGGCCCGCACGCCTTCGCGGGCGCGGTAGGCCATGGCGCGCGCCGTCCAGAGGGAGGCCCAGCAGTTGATGACGGCCTCCGTCAGTGCCGCCGCGCCGCGGACGTTCAGGTAGCTTTCCTGCTGCCCGGCGAAACTGGCCGATTCGAGGTCCTCGGCGGTGGCGGAGGACCGCACCGACACTGCGGTGTCCCCGCCGCCCAGGCGCTCGTAGGCGGCGCCGAGCCTGGCCGCGATCCCGGCCGGCATGGTGCCGTTCCGGAACAGGCCGCGGATCCGCTCCGAGGCGGTTTCGTAGTCCTGCGGCGAAGCCTGCGGTGGCAGGGCGGCCAGGTCCTGGATGGCCGCGCCGAGGGTGTTCGCCGTGACGAACTCCGAGTACGCGGCGGTGGTCAGGACAAACCCCGGCGGGACCGGCAACCCGGCCTGGATGAGGCCGCCGAGCCCCACGGCCTTGCCGCCGGCCACGGCAACATCGCCGCGCCCCACGTCGCCCAGATCGCTGATGTACGTCATGGCTGCGCCTCCTTGCCGGGTGAGCCGTGGTCGTGCAACGGACATTCCTGGAGGTGCCCGGAGCCCCGGCCCGGTAAAGGCTCGACGCAGGACCCGCGGGCGTTTTGCCCCCATGCCTTCCTGATCCAGCGTGGGCCGAGCCGCCGGACATCGCTAGGGCCGAACGGCCTTGGCCCGCCGCTCCAAGGGCTCCTGACATTGGGTATTTCGGCATATTGACTGCCCGCAGCCGGAGGAATAGCGTCTGCGTTAACGGGGTCATTCACCCCGTTTCCACGGAACGAGGCGCCGGTCCGGGCCACCTCTGCACGGCGCTGGCGCCAGGTGAGGAGGATGCTGTGTCTTGGGAAATGTCTGGAACATACGCTGGAAACTGCACGTGCCAGCTGGTGTGTCCATGCCCCGTGGACGGCGTGCCCACCGGGCCCGGGGGCGAGTGCCGCAACCTGAATGTCTTCCATATCGCAACGGGGAGCCACGACGCCACGGACCTTTCCGGCGTCGACTTCGCCTTCGTGGCCTTGTTCCCCACGAATCTGACAGGGGGCGGCTGGAAGGTGGGTGCCGTCGTCGACCAGTCCGCATCCGACGACCAGGTGAGCGCCCTGGAAACCATCCTTCGCGGCCAGGCCGGGGGACCCTTCGGCGACTTTGCCGGCCTGTACGGCGAGTGGCTGGGACTGGAACGCGCCACAGTCACGTTCACGGACGGTGAGCGGCCCTCCGGTTCAGTCTCGGACAAGGCTCAGTTCACGTTCGAGCCGCTGCCCGGACCCGACGGCGGCGCGACCACAATGAAGAACGCGATGTACGGCTTTGCGCCTGAGTTCCGGATCGGAAAGGGGCCCGGGCACGTGGACCTTTTCGGTATCGACTTCGACGGCGTCTACGGCGAAACGTCCGACTTCACGTTCGCCAGTGAGATGGCGGAGGGTGCCCCCAAGGGCCGGGTCTGAACGGCCGGCCGGTGGAACGCAGGAAGCTGTTCAGGAGCGTAACCGGTCAGACGGTGGCGAAAGCCTCCCGTGTCGATCCGCGGGAGGCAGTCCTCGTGGCTGTCCTGCTGGTCCTCGCCGCTGCCAGCTGGATATTGGCGTCCACGCAGCTGACCGGGATGGACATGGGTATCTGGACGGCCCCGGGGCCGGTGGGCTTCTTCACCGTGACGTGGGTGGTGATGCTCGCAGCCATGATGTTCCCGTCCGTGGCACCGATGGTGGTGGCATACCACCGGATCCAGCGGCACCGACGGCAGGGCGGACAGTACGCTCCGGCAGGGTCCACTGCCGCCTTCGTGGCCGGGTACCTCGCATCATGGACGGCCTTTGGCCTGGTGGCGTATGGGCTCTATGCGTGGGCGGCCGCGGCGGTGCCAGGGGTTTTCGCTGCTGACCAGGGCGGGCGCTACATTGCGGCCGGAGTCATCATGATGGCGGCGGTTTATCAGTTCACCCCGGCAAAAAACGTCAGCCTGATGAAATGCCGGTCCCCGATGGACTTTATCCTGCACCGGATGCGGCCGGGCTACGCGGGTGCCGTCCGGATGGGCGTGGAGCACGGCGCCTGGTGTGTGGCCTGCTGCTGGGCGCTGATGACGGCGCTGTTCGCGCTTGGCGCGATGAGCGTCGGATGGATGGCCCTGATCGGGGCCTTCATCGCGGGGGAGAAGATGCTGCCGTGGAAGCGGCTGGCCAACTGGTCCGTTGCGGTGGCGCTGGCTGCCATTGCACTCGGTGTGGCACTTGCTCCCTCGGCGACAACCGGGATGGGAATGTAGAAGGGAAAAGCGATGCCGAAGTATCTGTTTGAAGCAACGTACATGGGCGAGGGAATCAAGGGGCTCATGAAGGAAGGGGGCACCAAGCGGCGTGAGGCCCTGGCCGAGGCCCTCAAGTCCATAGGCGGTTCGCTGGAGAGCTTCTACTACGCGTTTGGCTACTACGACGTCCTTGGCGTTTTCGAGGCGCCGGACGACGCCAGTGCCGCAGCACTGTCACTGATCGTCAATTCCACAGGGAGCGTCAACGTCCGCCTGAAGCCGCTCCTCACCGTGGAAGACATCGACGAGGCAGCCAAGAAGACCCCGTCGTACCGGGCCCCGGGACAGTAGGGGAGGCCGGCACTTTGGCCTGCGGCCGCCGTCGTCCATTTACGACGGCGGCGCCGGGCCTTGGCGCGGCCACTTGGGTTTGGGCTGTCCCCACCTGCCTGGCGGGCAGGCCCCTGGATCGGCCTGGCAGCAGGCCATTGAATATGCCTTTCACCGGACCAGCATGAGGCTCGTCCGGGCATTTCAAGGAGGAGATACGAAATGTCACGCACTGAAGTAGAGCAAATTGACGACCGCGGAATGGCGGCCTGGGACCAGCATGACACGGCGGCCTTCGCCGGCCTGCTGGCCGATGATTTCACCTTTTCGGATGTTATGGTCCCCGAGCCTTTCCGCACGCGGGATGAGGTCCAGACCTACATGGACTCATGGTTCACGGCGTTTCCGGACATGCGCATCAAGACCACCAGGAGGGTGGTCAGCGACGACGAGGTCGCGGGAGAAGTGGAGTTCACCGGCACAAACACCGGTCCGCTTCGCATGGGAGGCCAGGAGATTCCGGCCACGGGCAAATCGGTGGTTGGAACCGGCGCGTATTTCGCGTCGGTCAGGGACGGAAAAATCGTCTCGTTCCGGGCCCATCCGGACGTTGCATCATTGATGGGGCAGTTGGGGTTGATGCCCGGGATGTGACGCTGGATTATTGTCCGTTCGCCCGGCGTACTCCCCGTGGTCATGTTGGCGGCATAGGTTGAACGCACCACCGTTGTTCGTACCGCCTCATCGCTGCCAAGGAGTCCCGTGTCCACTAGACGCCCCCTCACCGCTGCCGTCATCGCTGCCGTCGTCGGTAGTCTCGCCGTTGGTACCGCCGGGACTCCGGCCGCCGCCGAGCCCTCAAAGGACCATGCGGAGGACCTGCGGGTGGCCACCTACAACCTGTCGCTGAACCGGGCAAGCGCCGGCGAACTCGAGGCCGACCTGAGCACTCCGGACGACCCGCAGGCACGCACCGTCGCCGAGGTCATCCAGCGTGCGAACCCGGATGTCATCCTGCTGAACGAGTTCGACTACGTGCCCAACATGCGGGCCGCCGATCTGTTCCGCGACAACTACCTGGCGGCAGGCCAGGGCGGGGCTGATCCCGTGGACTACCCCTACGCCTACGTGGCGCCGTCGAACACCGGGATCCCGAGCGGGTTCGACCTCAACAACAACGGCAGGGTCGGCGGCGGTGACGACGCCTTCGGCTTCGGCGCATTCGAGGGCCAGTACGGCATGGCCATCCTGTCGAAGTACCCCATCGACACGAAAAACGTGAGGACGTTCCAGAACTTCCTCTGGAAGGACATGCCGGGTGCGCTCCTGCCGGACAACCCGGCGACACCCGAACCTGCCGACTGGTATTCGCCGGAGGAACTCGAGGTGGTGCGCCTGTCGAGCAAGTCGCACTGGGACGTTCCGGTGAAGGTGGGCGGCGAAACGGTGCACGTGCTTGCCTCGCACCCCACTCCGCCAACCTTTGACGGCCCCGAGGACCGGAACGGCCGCCGCAACCACGACGAGATCCGGTTCTGGGCTGACTACGTCACTCCGGGCAAGTCGGCATACATCGTGGATGATGAGGGCGGGAAGCGGGGGCTCCTGCCGAGCGAACCGTTCGTCATCGTCGGCGACCAGAACGCCGACCCGCTCGACGGCGATTCCGTGGATGGCGCGGTCAACCAGCTCCTTGATTCCAAGCAGATCGTGGACCCGCTGCCGGCCTCCGATGGCGCCGTGGAGGCCGCGGCCCTGCAGGGCGGAGCCAATGCCGCCCACAAGGGTGACCCCCGCTACGACACCGCCGACTTCGCCGACACCGCCCCGGGAAACTTGCGGGCTGACTACGTGCTGCCCTCACGCAGGATCCGGGTCCTCGATTCCGGCGTGTTCTGGCCCACCCAGGCCGACTCCCTGTCACGGCTGACCGGCGCCTATCCGTTCCCGGGCAGCGACCACCGCCTCGTATGGATGGACATGCAGGTGCGCGGCTGAGGACTCCTAGGTTCCCCCGCCCTCCCGCTGGAACGCCCGCACGGCTTCGCTCACGGTCGGGTAGAAGTGTCCGGGCGAGAAGCGGGAGCCCACGCCGTACTGCACCAGCCTGTCCTTGACCGGGCCTTTGAGCTCGGCGAACACCAGGTCCACGCCGTGCCGTTCCAGCCATTCGTCCAGCTGCACCAGTTCGTCCAGTGCCGTGGTGTCGATTCCCGTCACCGGCTCTGCCGCCAGCACCACGCGTTCGATGCCGGGCGGCGCCTGGCCCAGCTTGTTGCGCACGAAGGATCCCAGCAGCGATCCGTTGCCAAAAAACAGCGGTGCGTCGAAGCGCAGGATCAGCATGCCGGGGACGCGTTCGCCGTCCGGATGGCGGCTCACGTCGTGGTATCCCGGCACCCCGGGCACATCCACCAGCTCGGCGCGGTAGGGGTCCCAGGCCCGCCGCAGGAAGTCCAGGATTGCCAGGCCCACGGCCACGGCGATGCCGGGGAGGACCCCCAAGATGGTGACCCCCAGGAAAGCCGCCAGCATCACCAGGGATTCACTGCGGCTCATGCCGATCAGCCGCCGCACGCCGGCGGGGTCGGCCAGTGCTGCGGCTGCCGCGATGACAATGGCGGCCAGGGTGGCGGCCGGCAGGAACTCGGTGACGCCGGGCGCCGCCAGCATGAAGACGAGCACCAGGACGGCACCTGCCACGCCCGTGAGCTGGGATTTCGCCCCGGCCTCCACGGCCACCGGCGTGCGGGACGCGCTGGCCGAGATCGGGAAGCCGCCCAGCAGCCCGCTGGCCGCGTTCGCCGCACCCAGGGCGGCCATTTCATGGTTGCCGGAAACCCTGCGGTCCCCTGCCGCGGCCAGGGACTGGGACAGGGTTCCGGTATCAACGAAGACGATGAGGGCAATGGCGGCGGCGGCCGGCAGCAGCGCCAGGACGTCGGCCCAGCCGATTCCGCCGAGGGCCGGCGCGGGGAGCCCCTGCGGGAGGGCGCCGGTGACTTTGACGCGCTCCTGGAGTCCCAGCACGGCCACGGCGAGGCAGGACACCACCACCGCGATGAGCACGCCGGGGACCTTCCAGTTCAGCCGGCGGGGAACCCAGATGAGCGCCAGCGAGGCCAGGCCCAGCAGCAGTGCCGTCATGTTGGTTTCGCCGGCAAGCACCTTCGGCGTTGCGGCCAGCAGTTTTTCCCAGGGCGTGCCGTCCTCCACGGAGATCCCCAGGAGGGTGGGAAGCTGGGACACCGCCACCAGCAGGGCGATGCCGTTGAGGTAGCCCAGCCGGATGGGCTTGGACAGCAGTCCCGTGATGATGCCCAGCCGCAGGGCCGAACCGCATAGCAGGATGAGGCCGATCAGGATGGCCAGGAGTCCAGCCAGGGCCACGGATTTCTGGTCGTTGTCCGCGGCCAGGGGAACCAGCGCCGCAACGATCATCGGGGCGAGCGCGGAATCCGGCCCCAGCACCAGCACGCGCGACGGCCCCACTGCCGCGTAGACAATCAGCGGCACCACCGTCGCGTAGAGGCCCGTCACCGGCGGCAGGCCGGCGGCCTGGGCGTACGCCATGCCCGCGGGGACCAGGATCGCGAAGAGCGCGAGGCCTGCCACCAGGTCGTGCCGCAGCCACTCGGTTTTGTAGCCGCGCAGGGCTGGCGGGAGCCACCGGGATCGGGCGTTTCCGGAGCGGCTCATCTTCAGATCATGTCCCAACACTGCCCCTGCCCGCCATCCATAGTTGGGCGTTGCGTGGCGGCGTACGACGGCGGCGCCTGGGTTCCAGCCGAAGGAACCTACATGCGGGGGAGGCCGAGGTAGCGTGGCACCTTTTCCGCGTAGTCCGGGTAGGACTCCGGGAACAGCCCGGCGAGCGTGGCCTCCTCGTCCAGGACAAACCGGTGCTCCACCAGCAGCTCGGCCGGCAGCAGCGCGAGGACCCAGGCTGACCCGGCCATGGTTCCGGCGCCGAGCTGGATGAGCCACCAGCCCACGTACATCGGGTGCCGGGTGACGGCATACGGGCCGGTGGCCACCAGGTCCTCCGGGTGCTCCAGGTCAAACGGGCCGGCCGAGCGCTGCCGGCGTTCGGCCAGGGCCCAGGCATTGAGGCCGGCGCCGGCGATCACCAGGCCCGTGCCTGCCGCTCTCTGGACGGAACGGGGGCCGGGAAGCGGCAGGGGACGGAGCCTGGCAAGGAGGGCATCGAGGGCGATCGCGGCCACGACGGCCGGCGGCAGCGGAAGGTTTTCGTAGACGGCCTTCACGCGTCCCGCCAGGGTGCGCACAGGACTCACGCCGGCTTTCATGGCTTCAGGGTACGCCGCGCGGGCCCCGGCGCAGCTCCCTGGAGAGCAGCCAGACGGTCCGCGGAACAGGCCACAGGATGGCGAGTCCCAGCACCGGCACCAGCGAAACGCCGACGTCCGGGAACTGGCGGATGATGACCAGCAGGTCGGTGTCGAACCGGGCGGGCGCGTAGATGAGGCACAGCCAGAGGGCAAAGGCATCCAGTGCCAGGGCGGCGGCGGCCCACGCCAGGGGAGCCCATCGTCCACGGCGCGCGAACCGCCGTCGGAAAATCACCGAGAGGGACAGCCACAGGCTCAGCAGTTCCGCCAGCAGCAGGCCCAGCGAGACGGCCCAGCTGGACTGCTGCAGCCAGTCCTCGGACACCACGGCGGGCACGGGGGAGTGCCCGTGGAGGATCCGCAGGATGTTCGTGTCGATGGCCTTGAGCCGGGACGGGGCGGCGGTGTCGTTGCCGTTGATGACCAGGGCCACGCCCAGGCCGGACTCCGGGACCATCGCCAGGTAGGTGTGGCTGTTGCCCCATTCCCCCTGGTGCTCCAGCAGCAGCGGCACGTCTTCAGCGGCGGTGCCCCGGGCGGCGGGGTCAACGGATTCCACGAGCGGCCGGGTGTACCAGCCCATGCCGTAGCCCTTCGATGCGTCCACGGAGGTGCGGGGTACGAACATCGCCGTCACGCTTCCAGGCTCGAGGATGCGGGCGGTCCCGTAGCGCCCGCCGTCGAGCAGTGCCATCAGCTCGCGGCCCAGGTCCTCGGCCGAGGCGTACAGGGTGCTGGAGGGCATCCCCGCGGCGGGCGCCGGGACGTCGGTCCGGACCCAGACGGTGCTGAACCAGCGGGCATAGCCCTCGGCCGCATTGTCCTCCCGGGCGGCGGCCGCCGTCGTATGGCTGTGCACCATGCCCAGCGATCCGAAGACGTACTGCTGCAGGTACTCCCCGAAGGGCTGGTTGGCGGCGGTCTGCACCAGGAGGCCCAGCACGTTGTAGTTGGCACTGGCGTAGTGGAAACGCTGCCCCGGGTCGCCGGCCAGCGGGGATCCGGCCATCCCACGGACTGATGCCTCGAGGGCTTCCGGCTCCTGGCTGAGGGACGCCTCGAAGGCCGTGTCCCTGGAGGACATGCCGCTGGTCTGGTGGAGCAGGTGCCGGACCGTGATGGCCGGGGATCGGGGATCGTCCAGCGTGAACCAGGGCAGGTAGGTCCGCACGGGCTCATCCAGCCGCAGCCGACCGGCCTCCACCTGCTGCATCACCGCGATGGCCGTCAGGGACTTGCTGGTGGAGGCCAGCAGCACCGGCGTCTGGAGGGTCATCGGCCGTCCGGCCGGGTCCGCCTTGCCGAAGGCGGCGGAGTGCACCTGCCTGCCGTCACGCACGACGGCGATCGCGGCACCGGGAATGCCGAGGGTTTCGAGCTGGTCAAGCAGTAAGGCGTCCACCGCGGCGTAGGCGTGTTGGGCTTGGGCGGTGTCCGTGGCGGCACCTGTTGCGATGGCGGCTGTTGTCGGGGCGGCGCCTGCGACGGCCACCAGGAGGCACACGAGGAGGCAGCACGGTGACCTGGGCATTGTCCGCATGGCTGCACCTGCTTCAGCCGGCAGTCCCTTCACGGTAGGGCCTGGCCAGGCGGAAGACAATGCTGTCCGGCCAGCGTGAGACGGGTTTACGGGTTCAGCTCGGCGGCGGCGAATGACACGGCGAAACGGGCGCACCAGATGCTGACCGAGCCATAGTCGCTCAGCACCGTACCTGCCGGGATCTCATAGTTCTGATCGCCCTTGTTGGCTTTGAGTGCGCCGAGGTCGAGGTACGCGCCGTCGTCGAAGACATACCAGCCGGCGAATCCCTCCACCACCGGGGCGTTGCTGAGCCACACCCGGAGGTCGGGACCATCGGAAGTATCGAGGCCTTCGAACCGGAGGATCCGGCTCCCGTCGGGAAGTTCGAGGATCCGCACCGTTCCCGAGCTGGCGTGCTCATGGCTGATCAGCCGGCCTGCTGCCAGTTCACGCGGAAGCGCGACGGGCGCGGCGAGGGCTGACGGCGTTAGGGAGGGACCCTGGGACGCAGGCGCAGGCGTGGCAACTGCCGGAACATCCTCGATCACGGTTGAGCTGGTGAAGATGCGCCAGGGCTGGAACAGGTACAGCCCTACAGCAACCGCGATGACAGCCACGAGCGCCACAGCCGGTATGACGACGCGCCTTCTCATACCACGTCAACGTCCGGACGAGAGGCGCCGTTCCGGTCCCGGAAGGCCAGCCCGATGCGTCCCCCGGCCCCGTCCCGGTCAGCACATGGTTAGGGCACCTGAACACGTGGCCCATCATCCTGACAAGAGCTGGAGCAGCAGCCCTTCCAGCGCACTGGTGTGTGCTGGACTGGTTTCGGATGCACTGATCTTCGACCCACAAGATTTCGTCGGGCTGGTTTCCGGGGCACTGTTTTCCAGTGGCAGGACGCCCGGCGGCCATTGTGGTGGTTCGCGGTCGGGTTGTTCGGCTTGGTACTGCTGCCCGGTGGGTGAGGTCCAGCCGGGTGGTTCGTCCTTGGCAGCCGGCGTCGGTTCCCAGCCGCTGTTGTGTTTGAGCCGGTGATGTTTTGGGCAGACCTGTGCCAGGTTGCTGATTCCGGTGGTTCTGCCAGGCCTTGAGGTGGTCGATTTCGTTGTCGAGGGCGTTGTTGCTGCAGCCGGGGAAAGCGCATTTGCCGTCCCGAAGATGCAGCGCTTTCCTCATGGCTTTGGTGAGTCGATAACTGGTGCGGCCGATCTCCAGTGGTGTTCCGTCGCTCGGGTCAAGCAGGACGCGGCGGAACGACTCGGCACCCCCGGAGAGGAGTTGGCGGGCCATCGAGGCGGGGATGGAGCCGTAGCCGTCGAGCACGGCGGGTTCGTCGGTGAGTCCGAGAAGGGCGAAGAACGGAACGGTCACAAGCACGTCGGCGCGGGGAGTGGGGACCTTCGCGGCATCCGTGTCCAGGGCGGGGTTGGGCGTGCCTTCGAAGGTGCCGGGCGCGGTGGGGTCCGGTTCTGCCGGTGCCCGGTTGCCGTGGCTGCCGGGATGGTCGCTAATGCCCAGGTCTGTTGCGGGTTCGTCGGAGCCGACGACTGTGGCCAGGCCGATCATGTCCTCCGGCGCCTCGCCCGAGACGTCACCGGTCCCGGTGGGCCCCGGGGCTGTGGCACCGCGGTAGGTGAGGAGCCGGTGGGTGAGGATGTCGGGCCGGAGCTGGGTGAGGGTGCGGGGTTCGTCGGGGCCTTGGAGGCTTCGGGCGGTTGCGGTGAGGTCGTTCCAGATCGCCAGGGCTTGGTCGGCGGGCAGGTACGCAGCGACCCAGGCCATCCCGTCACGGTCCGGCGTGAATTCCACGCGCCGATCGGCCACGCCCTTGCGGTGGCGCTTCTCGAGCGACTCCGGGTGATGGCGTTCCCGCCAGCCCCGCACCTTTGCCCGTAACCGGGCCGGCACCAGTTCCGAGGCGGGGCAACCCCGGGCCGGGTTGGGTGCGTCGGGGTCGAGGAAGTGCTCCACCAGTGCGGCTGCGGCGGCGTGGTCCAAACACTCAGTTTCGTCGGTAAAAATCCGGGCCTGCTGCCAGGAGAGGCTGCCGGCGGAAAGGGCGTCCATGAGCGGCGGCATTGCACACACCCGCCGGGACTGGGTGACGAACGCGGACGCGGCACCGGAGCTGATGGTGAGGATCCCGGCGATTTCCTCAACAGTGGAGATCTCGGTGTAGGTCCGGTCATGCAGGGGCGCGTCCGGCGGGGTCATGGCGCGCTGCAGGTCCATCGCTTCGGCGGCGGACCGCACCTTCCGCGCCGAGGCCTGGGACTCCAGCTTCTTCTCCAGCCCCATCCGCTCGAGCCGGATTTCGTACGCCCGCTGCAATACATCGACTCCGTCCCCCGCGGCACCTGAGGCTCCGGCAGAAGCGAGGGCGGCGTCCTCGGCATCAAGCGCGGCGAGCGCAGCAACGGTGGCATGGATAGCCTCCACTCCCGTCCCGGTTCCCGCTCCGTTTTCCACAGGAATATCGTCTAACGGGGGTACGACATTTTGGTCGGCCGGCACTGGACTGGGCCAAACCAGCAGACCTGGCGTGGCCACACAGGGCCCGCCCATGCGGAACACACGCCCGCGCTCTCAAAGTGCGTGCCGCCGTCGTACTTCTCCCAAATGCGCAACCGTTGTTGCCCTGGCGGGTGCAGCGGCAGGATGATCGAAAGTGTTGGGCTCCTGCCGGCCAGGCGGGCCGGAAGAACGACGACGTATGCCCAGCTAAGCGAGCGAGGCGGCGGTGAGCGGGCCATGACAGAGCACAGAGGGCGGCAGCGGCGGTTGCAGGTTTCCGACGTCAACGTCGTCAACCCCCGCACGCTGCGGAAGGCGCTCGGCGGGACCATCGTGGGCAACACGATGGAATGGTACGACGTGGGCGTGTTCGGCTACCTCATCACCACCATGGGGCCGGTGTTCCTGCCTGAGGCGGACAGGGCCGTGCAGAACCTGTTCCTGCTGGGGACCTTCGGCGCCACGTTCATCGCCCGGCCGCTGGGCGGGATCTTTTTCGGCTGGCTGGGCGACAAGATGGGCCGCCAGAAGGTGCTGGCCATGACGCTGATGCTCATGGCGGCCGCGACGTTCGCCGTCGGCCTGCTGCCCGGGTACTCGGTGCTGGGCATCTGGGCGGCGGTGCTGCTGGTGGTCCTCAAGCTGGTGCAGGGCTTTTCCACCGGCGGCGAATACTCCGGCGCCACCACGTTCGTGTGCGAGCACTCACCGGACCGCCGCCGCGGCTTCTACGTCAGTTTCCTGGACATGGGCAGCTACCTGGGATTTGCGGCGGGCGGGCTGGTGGTGTCCCTCCTCCAGCTGGCGCTGGGCCAGGAGCAGATGGAGGCGTGGGGCTGGCGGATCCCGTTCCTGGTGGCCGGTCCACTGGGCGCCGTGGCCGTCTACTTCCGGATGAAGATCGAGGAGTCGGCCGCTTTCAAAGCCACGCTGGAAGCCGAAGCCGTGGCAGCCAAGCACCCCGAGACGGGGGAGGACCTCCGCCCCGTGGGCCCGATCGGGATCCTGAAGGCCCACTGGCGGCCGATCGTGCTGGCCATGATCCTGGCGGCGGCAGCCAACACGGTGGCCTACGCCCTCACGTCCTACATGCCCACGTACCTGACCAGCAACAAGGGGTACAGCGAGGTGGAGGGGACGCTGCTGACCATCCCTGTGCTGGTGGCCATGGCGTTGTGCATCCCGTTCACGGGGCTGCTGTCGGACCGGATCGGCCGCCGTCCCGTGCTGTGGATCGGGGCCTTCAGCACCGTGGTGTTGGCGGTTCCCGCGTTCCTGGCGATAGCGGCGGGCAGCCTCCCTATGACGTTGCTGGGCCTGGCCCTGATCGCCTTCCCGGTGGCGTTCTCGGTGCCGAACCTCGCGTCGGCGCTGCCCGCGCTCTTTCCCACCGAGCACCGCTATTCCGCCATGGGCATCGCCTACAACCTGGCGGTGGCCATCTTCGGCGGAACGGCCCCGTTCATCATCGCGTCCCTGATCCAGCTGACCGGCGACGACATGGCGATTGCGTACTACCTCATGGCCGTGGCCGCGGTGGCTGCCGTGGCCATCCGGTTCCTGCCCGAATCGGCCCGGCGGCACCTGCCCGGGTCCATGCCCAGCGTGGAGTCGGAGGAGGCCGCCCGGAAGCTGGTGGAGACGCAGGACAACAACCCACTGCTGGACGTGGACTCGCTGCCGTTCGAAAGCAGCTTCGAGATTGCCCGGGCGGAGCACAAGGAGCGGCCCGGGAAGCCGACGGCGACGTGAAACGGCCAGGGCTGCGGCCTCGCTGATCGCGACGGTGGCGGCCAGGGCGAACGTTGACGGTTCGTGCGTCGGTGAATCCCGGCAGCGGCACGGACGCCGCGGTGAGGGCGTGGTTTCTGTTACTCCGCGATCACCACGGCAGCCGCGTCCCTGTCGCGTGCGGCAACGGTGCCGCGGCGGCGCCAGTAGGCGGCCAGTACAGCGCCGGAAACGTTGTGCCATACCGAGAAAATGGCGCCGGGGAGGGCCGATTCGGGAGTCAGGTACTGCCGTGCCAGGCCTGCGGCAAGGCCCGAGTTCTGCATGCCGACCTCAATAGCGGTGGTGCGCCGGGACGGAACCGGGAGCCTGAACAGGCGGGCGGCGGCGTAACCCAGGGCGTATCCCAGCCCGTTGTGCAGGATGACAGCCACAAGAACCAGGAGCCCGGCCGAGAAGATCGCCTTGGCGCTTCCGGCCACCACTGCGACCACCACGACGGTGATGGCGAGGACCGAGATCCAGGGCAGGGCGGGCAACGACTTGTTGACCAGGCGCGGCAGGAAGAGCCGGATCACCAGTCCCAGCAGCACGGGGAACAGCACGATCTGGACGATGGACCAGGCCATGGAGCCGGCGTCGACCGGCATGTACTGTCCGGCCAGCCACAGGGCCAGCACCGGGGTGAGCAGGGGAGCTAACAGCGTGGACACTGTGGTCATCGCCACGGACAGGGCCACGTCCCCCTTGGCCAGGTAGGACACCACGTTGGAGGCAGTGCCGCCGGGGCAGCAGCCCACCAGGATGACGCCTGCCGCCAGCGCGGGGGGCAGTCCGAGTGCCGCCGCGACCAGCCAGCCAAGGAACGGCATGATGGCGTACTGCGCCACCACGCCGATCACCACGGGCACGGGCCGCTTGGCGATGACGGCGAAGTCGGGCGGCGTCAGCGTCAGCCCCATGCCGAACATGATGACCCCCAGAAGGGGGTTGATCCAGGGGCCCAAGCCTATGAAAGCCGTCGGCGCGGCAAGTGCCACGGCGCCTCCGGCCAGGATGAGAAGGGGAAAGAGTGTGACGGCCACGCGGGCGCTGCGTTCCTCGGCGGCGGACGCCGGCGCGGAGGACTCGGATAAAGAAGACATGGCTACCGGATTATCACAGTGAGTGCTGGCTCTCGGAATCGGCGGAGATTGATGACGCGCCACCGTGGCGCCGCGCGGCATATTTGCAAGCGCTTGCGAAGATGATGCTGCATTGGCTACCGTGGAAGGCGTGTCAACAACAGTAGAGCGGGTAGCGGAACGCGCAGGCGTCTCCATTTCAACGGTTTCGCGTGCGCTGAGGGACGTCCCGGGAATCTCGGCTGCCACCCGCAAGCGCGTGCATGAAGCTGCGGAAGCACTCGGCTACGCCATCTCGCCCAGCGCCTCAAGGCTGGCGACCGGGCGCACCCGGACTGTCGCCGTCGTCGTGCCCCTGCTCAGCAAGTGGTTCTTCGCGGAGGTCATCGCGGCCGCCGGACGGGTGCTGAGCCGGGAGGGCTATGACGTGCTCCTGGTGGAGCTGTCCACCCCGGACCTGCGGGAGAAGTTCTTTGCCGGCCCCCGGCTCCACGGCCGTGCTGACGCGGCCCTCGTGATCGCCCTCCAGCTGGCCCCCGCCGAGCTCGCGGCGCTCCAGGCCCAGGGGCTGGCTGTTGCCCTTGTCGGTTCCGAGCGGGCCGGAGCGTCGTCGGTCCGGGTGGAGGACAGGGCCGGCGGGCGCGCGGCGGCCAGGCACCTGCTGAACCTCGGGCACGAACGGATTGCCTTCCTGGGCATCCGGCAGGAGGAACGCTCACCGCTCGGCGGGGTGCCGCCGGCAGAGCGGCTTCTCGGCTACCAGGAGGCGCTGGCCGAAGCGGGGCTGCCGGCTGATCCGGCGATGGTGCTCGCCGTCGAGAACACGGTGGACGCGGGAGCGGCGGCCATGGCGGAGCTGCTCACCGCGGCGGAATCGCCGACGGCGCTGGTCGCTGCGTCGGATGAGCTCGCCTTCGGAGCGCTCGCCGCCCTTCGCGGGGCGGGAATGGACGTCCCGGGCGACTTTTCCGTGGTGGGATACGACAACCACGAGCTCGCCGGTGCCGTTGGACTTACCACCATGGACCACGGCGTTTCCGAACAGGGCAGCCTGGCGGCCGGGGCCGTCCTCGCCGCCCTGTCCGGCGCCCCCGCTTCTGCCGGCACCATCGAGCCCCGCCTCGTGGTCCGCCACACCACCGCACCGCCCCGGCGCCTCCGCCGGGCGGTCCTTTCCAGCCAGAACTGACCCCTACGGGAGGAAAACCATGGAATACCGCAAGCTTGGAAACTCAGGCATGTACGTCAGCGCCATCGCCTACGGCAACTGGACCACGCACGGCGAACAGATCGACCAGGACGCAGCCACGGAGTGCGTCCGCGCCGCCCTCGACCTGGGCATCACCACGTTCGACACGGCGGACGCCTATGCCGGCACGCGCGCCGAGACGGCCCTGGGTGAGGCGCTCAAGGGAACCCGGCGCGAGGGCCTGGAGCTCTTCACCAAGGTCTATTTCCCCACGGGGGAGGGCAAGAACGATCGCGGGCTGTCCCGGAAGCACATCATGGAGTCCATCAACGGCTCGCTGCGCCGGCTCCGCACGGACTACGTGGACCTGTACCAGGCCCACCGGTACGACTACGCGACTCCGCTCGAAGAGACCATGCAGGCCTTCGCCGACATTGTCCGCGCAGGCAAGGCCCACTACATCGGCGTTTCGGAGTGGACGGTGGATGAGATCCGCCGCGGCGCCAAGCTCGCCCGGGAGCTCGGCATCCACCTGGTCTCCAGCCAGCCGCAGTACAACATGCTGTGGCGGGTCATCGAGCCCGAAATCGTGCCCCTGAGCGAGGAACTGGGGCTGTCCCAGATTGTCTGGTCACCCATCGCCCAGGGGGTCCTCACCGGCAAGTACCTTCCGGGACAGGGCGGGCCCTCGGCGTCACGCTTCACCACGGACGACGGCGGGGCCAAGACCGAGCACCGGTACATGCAGGAGGAGGTGCTGGAGCGGGTCCAGGAGCTCAAGCCGCTGGCGGAAGAGGCCGGCCTGTCCATGGCGGCATTTGCCGTGGCCTGGGTCCTGCAGAACCAGAACGTCTCGTCCGCCATTGTGGGCGCCTCACGGCCGGAGCAGCTCCGGGACAACGTCACCGCGGCGGGAGTGCGCCTTGACCCGGAGCTCCTCAGCCGGGTGGATGCCGTCCTGGGGGACCTCGTGGAGCGGGATCCCGCGAAGGTGGAGTCCTTCCCGGAACGCGTCTGACGCTTCAGCATGCTGGTGGGGCTCCACGGCGCCCGGAGTCCGGCTCTTGCGGCCCCGGAGCGGGCGTAACGTGCCGTAAAGGCGGGGCCGGCATTTCGGCTGACAGCTGCTGCCGGCCGCCTCGCGCTGCGCCTCCCCGCCGCTCCCGCCGGGTGCCGGCCCGCCAGGCGCCAGGCCCGTAGACTCGGCGTCATGTCTCATGGGGGGATGCCGGCACGGCGCATAAGAATGTCCATGGCTGCGGCCGTTCTGGCCATGTCGCTGGCGGGGTGTGAGTACAGCGGCCCGGACGAGCCGCCGGCGCCTTCATCCCCGCCGCCCGCAACGCCGTCGGCCGCGTCCTTCAAGGACAACGTCAACGAAGTGGCCCGTTTGCTCGAGGCTTCCCCCACGGACCCCGGCATGCCGTCAGCGGCTGAACCCGCGGGGAAGCTGTCCCTTGACCTGGCGCCCGGAGACTATCTGGTCACCGGCGCCTGTGCAGGGGTTTATGGGGCCAAGCTCACCTTGGTGAAGCCTGACGGCGTACCGGAGGCGACCGGCTTTGAGTGCACCTCCAGGCTGGACCGCTTTGTCAGGCACGACGGCGGGCCCCTCACCATCAGCGCGGTGCCGCCCACGGGCAGACCCGCCGCAACGGGCGTCAAGGTGCAGGCCAACCCTGACCGCAGGCTTTCGGAGCTCGAAGACCTTTCAGACTGGGCAGCACAGCAGCTGCAACCGCCTCTGCCCGGAGAGCTGCGGGGAACCAGCAGCGGGAACACAACCACCACGGCCAGCCTGTCGGCCCCACCGGGCCAGTTTGAACTGCACCTGGTCTGTGCCGGACTGCCGGTAGCCGAGTTGTCCGTCTCCACCTGGAAGCGAGCGGAAGTCCTCGCCCCCGTGCAGGTCCCTTGCGGCGGGAGCGTGTTCAAGGCGCCGGTGGTGCTGCCCACCGAGGGGGCCGACCTCACGCTGGGACCCGGTGGCCCGGACAGCCGGTTCGCTTACCGGCTCGTCCCCACAGGCCAGCCCTGAATCGCCTCCGGACGCCGTGGATCGGGCTGGGCGTAGGGTGGGGAGTTGGACGATAGGAGCATTTCATGAAGAAAATCCTCATGGTACTGACCAGCGTTTCCGAGATCGGCGATACGGGAGAGAAGACCGGTTACAACGTGGCTGAGGCTGCGCATCCCTGGAAGGTGTTCAAGGATTCCGGGCATTTCGTCGACTTTGCGTCCATCCAGGGCGGCCAGCCCCCGCGCGACGAGGTGGACACGAAAGATCCCATCCAGGTCGCCTTCACGGAGGATGAGACCACGCGCGCCGGCCTCTACAACACTGCCCGCGTCGACGTCGTGGATCCGGAGCAGTACGACGCCGTCTATCTCGTGGGCGGCCACGGCACCATGTGGGACTTCCCGGACAGCGAAGGCCTGCAGAACCTGGTGGCCAGCGTCTACAACAACGGCGGTTTGGTGGGCGCGGTCTGCCATGGACCGGCCGGCCTGCTGAACGTGGAACTGGAGAACGGGCTTCGCCTCGTCGAGGGCCGCAAGGTGGCCGCCTTCACCAATGACGAGGAAGTCGCTGCGGGCAAGGACAAGGTCATTCCGTTCTTCCTGGCAGACCGGCTTGAGGAGCAGGGCGCCACCCACGTCTTCGCTGATGTCTTTGAGGAAAAGGTTGTTGTGGACGACCGGCTGGTGACCGGCCAGAACCCGTCGTCAGCGGCCGGCGTGGCCAAGGAGATGGAGAAGCTCTTCGCAGTGGTCATCCACCAGGAAAAAGCAGAGGAACAGCACGACGCCAAGGCTCTGCGCGCCGAGAAGGACGCCGTCAAGGCGGCTGCCGCGGAAGCGGAGCAGTAGCACCCAGCAGGCACTGAAACTGGCGGCCACCCGGATGAAAGGGTGGCCGTCAGTTTGCGTACAGGCGGAACCCGGAGCCCGGGCGCAGGCCTCGGCTGCCGCTCCGACGCAGCTGCTCGCGCTGCAGGATCCGGACGGAAAGTGGGCAGGCGGAGCGTACTTTCCCAAGGACTCCTACTTCGAGGGGCCGGAGGCTGCAGAAGATACGGGGCAGCCGTACACCGCCACCACCTGGTCCCTGAACACGCTGCGCGAGTGGGGCCCCGATCCGGCGCCCGGTCCTCCTTCCGCTGGTTCTACAAAGCCTTGAATGCGGCGGACTACTTCCGCGCGGCAGCAATGAACGACGGCGGAACTACGCATCCGCGCTTGGCTGACGCTATCGAGCTGGTCCGGTCAGCCCGGCAACAGGAATGCACGTCGTTGCAGGAGCGGCGCCACCCCGGCCGTGTGTCGTTCCGGCCGGCGAGCCCTCCAAGTGGCTGACGTTCCACGCTCTGCGGGTCCTCGGCTGGTGCGACGCGCCCTAATTCCCTTTGAACATGGTCTGCCTTGACAGTTATGTGATCCATGCCTCACCATCAATGCATAGTAATTGCGTGCCTGAATAAAAATTTCAACTCGACAGTGAAGTCGCTAAGACAAGAGGAGACGATGATGACTTCCCACAAGATGATCCGCTCGGGGTGCGCCGTTATGACGGCCGCCATCATGGCGCTCTCGCTTGCTGCATGCGGGGGCGCAGGTACTCCCGCCGCCGGGGACCAGAAGAAGGTGATTGGTGTGTCGGTGGCGGACCAGAAGTCACTCTTCTATGTGGCCGAGGTTGCCGGCATCAAGGACGAGGCGAAGAAGCTGGGCTACGACGTGAACATCACGTCTGCCAACAACGACTCGTCCGCCCAGGTCAAGCAGGTCAATGATCTTTTGACGAAGGAGATCGGTGCCCTGATCTTCACCTCCCAAGACTCAACCGCTGCTGCTGCTGGTGTCCGTGCCGCCAATAAGGCGGACGTCCCGGTGGTCGCGGTCGACCAGCGCCCGGAGTCCGGCCAGGGTGATCTTGCCACCTACATCGCGACTGACAGCGTCAAAGCCGCCTACGAGCTCTGCACATGGATGTTTGGGCAGATCGGCGGGTCGGGCGAGATAGCCATTCTGCACGGCGTACTCGGGTCCACCGCGGAAATCCAGCGGACGGAGGGATGCCAGAAGGCCCTCAAGGAGACGCCAGGCATCAAGGTTGTTGCCGAGGAAACCGCCAACTGGGATGAGACCGAGGCCTACAAGGCCACCCAGAACATCCTCACGGCGAACCCCAACCTCAAAGCCGTTTTTGGTGAGAGCGACGCAATGTCGCTCGGCGCCTCCAAGGCAGCCAAGGCCTCCGGAAAGACAATCTTCTCGGTGGGCATCGACGGCTTCCCGACCATGTTCGATGCGGTCGCGAGTGGCCTGACCCAGGCGACCATGGCACAGCAGCCGTACATGATGGGCCAGCTCGCCGTACGCAACGCCGTCGCCCTCATGGAGGGCAAGGGCCAGGACATCCCGAAGGAGCAGTACCAGGACACGGTGCTGATCAACAAGGACACGGTTGCCAAGCACAAGGTCGAAGATTTCTACGGCCCGGACGCCCAGTCCTTCAAGTGATTCCACGATGACGACTCAACAAGCTTCGGCCGGCCTGGAGGGCATTGGCCTGATGAAGGCATACTCCGGGGTGACGGTCCTGAAATCGGTCGACTTCCGGGTCGAGTCGGGCACCGTTGTCGGGCTCGTGGGCGAAAATGGTGCGGGAAAGTCGACCCTCAGCTCGATCATCACCGGCGTCGTGAAGCCGGACGGCGGCACCATGCGGCTGGACGGGGCGGACTACGCCCCTTCCAGCCCCGCCGAAGCACTCCGGCAGGGTGTGGCGCTCATCCACCAGGAGACGCGCCTCATCCAGGACCTCTCGGTCGCCGAGAACATCTTCCTCGGCCGGCTTCCGCACCGGCGCGGCCGTGTGGACTGGGAACTCGTCCGCCGCGAGTCGAGGACCGTCCTCGACTCGCTTGGGGTGGAACTCGATGTTCGCCGCCCCGTCCGCGGCCTCTCGATGGCCATGCAGCAGGAGATCGAGATCGCCAAGGCCCTCAGCCGCCGTCCCCGGTACGTCGTGTTCGACGAGCCCTCGGCCTCCCTCGGAGAGTCGGAGACCGAACACGTCCTCGAGCGGATCCGCGCGCTGCGGGCCGCCGGCGCCGGCGTCGTCTATATCTCCCACCGGCTCGACGAGGTCCGGGAGGTCGCAGACGAGATCGTGTGCCTGCGTGACGGCTCGCGTGTCCAGTCCTGGGATTCGGGAGACGTGGACAAGGGAAAGATCATCAACGCTATGGTCGGACGAGAGTTCACGTACGAGCACGTCCCGCCGCAGCCGAGCCGCGATACGACCGTGCTTGAGGTCCGGGGCCTCGGCCGGCGCGGTGCGTTCGCGGACATTAACTTCGAGTTGGCCGCGGGGGAGGTCCTCGGGATCGCCGGCCTCGTCGGCGCGGGGCGGACCGAGGTGGTCCGGGCCATCGCCGGTGTGGACCGCCCTGACTCGGGTGAAGTCATCCTTGAGGGGCGAAAGCTTCCCTGCAGCAGCCCGCAGTCAGCGATCCGCGCCGGGATCGTCATGGTCCCGGAAGACCGCAAGGGCCAGGGCCTCAACCTGGACCGCACCGCCGAGGAGAACGTGACACTCCCGTGGGAGCGGGAGCTTGCCCGCAAGGGCCTGCTGACACGCAAGTTGGTCCGGAAAGTTGCAGGGGCGCAGGCCCGCCGGCTCGACGTCCGCGGCAACATGGCGCTGCCGGTGAAGTCGATGTCCGGCGGAAACCAGCAGAAGGTCCTCATCGGCAAATGGCTGGTCAAGGATCCGAAGGTCCTCATTATCGACGAACCCACCCGCGGCGTCGACGTCGGCGCCAAGATGGCCATTTACGAGATCATCCGCTCCCTCGCGGCCGAGGGGATGTCCGTCATCGTCGTCTCATCCGAGCTTGACGAGGTCCTGGGCCTCTCGCACCGGGTCCTGGTGATGTCGCAGGGCCGGCAGCGGGGGATTCTCCGCCGGGGAGAAGCCACCCCGGAGACCGTCATGTCGCTGGCCGTGCACTCGTCGGAATCAGCGGCCTCCCCCCTTATTTCCCAGCAGTAGAAAGAGCATCAGCCATGCGAACCACAACGGATCATGCCATCAACCAACGGTCCTCAGGACGCGGCGGCCGGACCCCGGAAGATGCGGGGACTGGCACCTCTCCGGGACGGGGTACCGGCCCTGGCCTGGCCGGGATTGCCGCCAATGTGCTCCGTCGGGTCCCCGGGCCGCTGATCGGCCTCATCGCGGTGATGATCGCGCTGTCCATCATGTCGCCGTACTTCCTGACGTGGCGCAATCTGTCCAACGTGATCACCCAAAACGCCGATATCGGCATCATGGGAGTCGGTGCGGCCCTGGTCATCCTCATCGGCGGCATCGACCTGTCCGTCGGATCCACGCTGGCCCTGTCGCTCATGACCAGCGCGTGGCTCTACCGCTCCGCCGGCGTTCCCTTCGAACTGTGCGTTGTCCTGGGCCTAACTGTCGGGGCCGCGGTGGGTTTCATCAACGGCGTGCTCTCGACCTACGGCCGCATCCAGCCCTTCGTGGCCACCCTCGCCACCATGTCCGCGGCGGCGGGACTGGCGCTCTACCTGACCAACGGCAACCCGATCAACGGGTTCCCGGAGTGGTACCTGGCCATCACCAGCAACGACATCCTCGGGATCCCGCTCGAAGGGATCATCATGGTGGCCACGTTCCTTATCGCGGCCTACTGGCTCCGGTTCCGCCCTTCGGGCCGCGCGCTCTACGCTATCGGCGGGAACGCCGAAGTGGCGCGGCTCTCCGGCCTTAATGTGACGCGCATCAAGATCGGCGTGTACGTGGTGGCGGGCTTCCTCGCAGCCCTTGCCGGCGTCATCGTCGGCTCCCGGCTTGACTCTGCACAGCCCACGGCGGGAACCGCCGACCTCCTGAATGTTATCGCCGTCGTCGTGATCGGCGGCGCGAGCCTGTCCGGCGGCTCCGGCGGCATGCTGAACACGTTCATCGGCCTCCTGATCATCGGCGTCCTGAACAACGGCATGTCGCTCCTGAACGTCTCCCCGAACCTCCAGCCGGTTGTCATCGGCATCGCGATCATCGTTGCCGTCCTAACCGACCGCGCCAGCCGCTCCCGCCAAGGCGCCTGACGGCGCATCCCCGTTCCGAGAGGACACCATGACCACCGACACCTACGTCGTAGAGCCCATCGAGGAGCTGCTCGCCGAGGCCGATCCCGACCAGACGCTCGCTCCCTGCGGGCTCCGGCAGCTCATCATCGGCCCCGGCGCGCTTGGTGCAGTAGCCGACTCGGTCACCCGGCTCCTGCCTGCTCCACAGCCCGGCAGCGTGCCGCCGCGGGTCTCGCTCCTCGTGGACCGTACCCGGATCGCACGCTCCGGGGAGGACATCAAAGATCTCATCCAGGCCCAGCTCGCAGCCAGGTTCACTGTCGTGGGCACAGTGCTCGACGACGGGCACGCTGAGCTCCACGTCGTCGACAGCGTCCTCGATGAGGCCGCTGGTGTTGTCCTTGGCGCGGATGCCGTCGTAGCTGTCGGCGGCGGCACCATCAGCGACATCGCGAAGGTCGCGGTCCAGCGCGCAGGCGCCGCAGGCAGCACCCCGGTCCTGGTTTCGGTTCAGACAGCCGCCTCCGTCGACGGGTACACCGACGACGTGTCCGTGGTCCTGCGGGACGGGGTGAAACGCACCATACCCTCATGCTGGCCAGACGCCGTCCTCTCCGATACGGACGTCATCGCCGAGGCGCCGGAAGCCATGAACCGTGCCGGTTTCGGCGAGATGACGTCCATGCTGGTTGCCCCGGCCGACTGGCGGCTGGCTTCCCTCGTGGGCACCGATCCGACGTACAAGCCCAATGCCGTGCGCCTGCTCGGCATGGTCGGCAAGGACTTGGAGAGCTGGAGTGCAGGGGTCCGGGAGGCCCGGCCCGAGTCAGTAGGCGCCCTCGCGCGCGCCCTTGCATTGCGCGGGATCGTCACAGGTGTAGCCGGGACGACGGCCGTCCTTTCCGGCGTCGAGCACCTGATCAGCCACATGCTTGACCAATACCACGGCGCCCATGATGAACCCATCGGCTTCCACGGCGCCCAGGTGGGGGCCGGTTCAGTGATCGCCGCCAGCGCCTGGGACATGCTGTTCGAGAGGCTGGCTGCCGCGCCCGGCAGCCGGCCGCACCTGGCAGCCCTCGATCACGGACCCGCCAGGCTGAGAGTCCTCGCTGCCTTCGAGCGGATCGATCCAAGCCTGCGCGTGGCCGAGGAATGCTGGCGCGACTACTCCGCCAAGCTCGATGTTGTGGGGCGCGGGCTGGCCCGGGTAGGAGCGATGCTGGAGGGCTGGGCCGACGTCCGCGGGGAACTTCGGGACCTCGTCCGGCCCGCGGAGTCGATCGCCTCTGCGCTCGCGGGCGCAGGCGCCCCTGTCTCGCTGTCCGGACTTGAGCCTTCCGTGGATGCCGAACTGGGACGGTGGGCGGTCGAGAACTGCGCCCTCATGCGGAACCGCTTCACGGTCGTGGACCTGCTCACGCTCCTCGGATGGTGGGAGGCCGCGGACGTGGACGAGGTGCTGGAGCGCGCCGCCCAGGCCGCTGCAGCTGCGGCCCCGGAAGGGAAGTGAAGCCATGCTGCGCGACTATGTGATCGGCGTCGACTGCTCCACCACGGCCGCCAAAGCCGTCGTCTGGAACGCCCGCGGCGAGGCACTCTCGCAGGCGCGCTGCGCCTTCGGCCTCAGCCAGCCCCGTCCGGGGTGGGGGGAACAGAACGCAGAGGACTGGTGGACCGCCTCCGCTGAAGCGATCCGGCGGGCAGCCCAGACCGTGGACACCTCCCGGATCGGCGCCATCTGCATCACCCATCAGCGCGAGAGCTTCGTGTGCCTCGATGACGAGGGCATCCCGCTCCGGCCGGCCATGCTGTGGCTTGACACCCGTGCCACCGAGGAGGTCTCCACCTTCGGCACGGAAGACGTCCACCGCCTCACCGGCAAGCCCGCCAACCCGACCCCGGCCTGGTACAAGCTCCACTGGCTCCAGGCCCATGAACCTGACACGGTCTCACGCATCGGCAAGGTGGTGGACGTTCATGGGTTCCTGGTCCACCGCCTCACCGGCGCCTGGCTCACTTCCTGGGCCTCGGCGGATCCGCTCGGCCTGGTGGACATGTCCACCTTCGATTACGACGACGGACTGGTCACCGCGGTGGGCCTTGACCGCAGGCAGCTCAGTGAACTCCGGCCGCCCGGCAGCCTCTTGGGCAATCTGACGGACGACGCCGCCGCGCGCCTTGGCCTGCCGTCGGGAGTCGCCGTCGTGGCCGGCGCAGGGGACGGGCAATGCGCACAGTTGGGTGCCGGGGCAACCTCGGGCGGCCGGGCCTACCTTAACCTCGGCAGCGGGATCGTGTCGGGGACGTTCTCCGACCATTATTCCTATGCACGCGAATACCGGACGCTCTCCGCAGCTGTTCCCGGTGCCTATACCCTGGAAACCTTCATCGGCGGAGGCACCATCAACCTGGGCTGGTTCATCGAGAGATTCTCGGGGATCGACGCCCAGAGCCTCGGCCTGGGGCTGAGCCCCGAGCAGGTCCTTGAAACCGCCGCGGCGGCTCTTCCCCCCGGTTCGGAGGGCCTGCTGGCCTTGCCGTACTGGACCGGTGCCCTCACTCCGTACTGGGACCATAACGCGCGCGGTGCGCTGCTGGGCCTCACGGGCATTCATGGCAAGGCACACGTGTACCGGGCACTGCTCGAGGGCCTCGCTTTCGAACAGCGGCTCCTGACCACCGGGGCGGAGAAGGCCCTGGCGGAGCCCGTGGCCGAAGTGATCGCCCTGGGCGGCGGCTCCCGCAGCCCGGTATGGTGCCAGATTATCGCCGACGTCATGCAGCGCAGCGTCTCTGTGGTGCGCGATCCGGAGAGCACCTGCCTTGGTGCGGGGATGCTGGCCGCGGCCGCCGCGGGCATCCACGATTCCGTGGCCTCCGCCGCGAAGGCCATGAGCGGAACAGGGCTGTCCTACGAGCCCCAACCCACCGCGGCCGCAGCGTACGACCGGCTCTACGACGTCTACCGCGATATTTATCCGGCCAACCGGGCTGTCTTCGCCAAGCTCGCGGAGGCAACACGATGACTGCCGCAACGAACCTTACGTCCAGGCCCGTGAGAGCCTACGCCGGCTACCTCTTCGATCTGGACGGCACGATCTACCTGGGCGACGAGTTGCTCCCGGGTGCCGCGGAGCTGGTGCACGGGCTGCGGGACGCCGGACGCGAGACCCTGTTCCTCTCCAATAACCCCACCAAGAACCCGCAGATGTACGCGGACAAGCTGACCCGGCTGGGCCTGCCAACCCCGGTTAACCGGATCGTGAACCCGCTGGTCACGATCGCCGCGTGGCTGCGCAAGGAAGCCCCCGGAGCGGGGGTCTTCGTCATCGGCGAAGAGCCGCTCCAACAGGCCATCCGTTCGGCCGGTTTCCGGGTAACCGAGGATCCCCGGGACATTGACGTCGTCGTCGCGAGCTATGACCGCGGCTTCGACTACCGCAAGCTCCAGATCGCCTTTGACGCCCTCTGGCAGCACCGGCGGGCCCGCCTGGTGGCGACGAACCCGGATGCCTACTGTCCGATGCCGATGGGCCGGGGGGAGCCGGACGCCGCGGCGGTGATCGCCGCGATCGAGGCATGCACTGGAGTGCGGTGCGAGGCCAACGTGGGAAAGCCGGCCGGAGTCATGCTGCAGACAGCGCTGGACGTCCTGGGGCTTTCCGGATCGGACTGCGTCATGGTGGGGGACCGGCTCCAGACAGACATCGCCATGGCGGTGGACGCCGGCATGGATTCGGCCCTCGTCCTCACAGGCGAGGCCACGGCGGAGATGGCGGGGCTGCTGCCCCCTGAGCGGCGGCCGACGGTGGTGCTGCCCCGTATCGATGCACTTCTGGAGCCCTTCCGGGGCTCCTGAACAGGCGAAGCAGGCACTTATGGCGGATCGGGCTCTTGCCAGTTCGGCCACCCATCAATAGAATTAGAATTCATACCTTGAATATTTACTCAGAAAGGAGCCGTGATGGATCTTTCATCGCAGAATTTGCTGGAGATGCAGCGGCGCATGCTGCGGATCCGCCGTTTTGACGAGCGGGCCTCACTCATGGTCAAGCGCGGCAAGATCCCTGGCACCGTGCACACCAGCATCGGGCAGGAGGCCCAGGTTGTCGGTGCCTGCATGGCACTCGGGGACGGGGACTACATGTCCGGTAACCACCGAAGCCACGGCCATCCGATCGGCAAGGGTTCCCCGCTGGGACCGCTCATGGCCGAGCTCGTGGGCAAGGCCACGGGCGTCTGCCAGGGCAAGGGCGGGTCGCTGCACCTGGCCGACTTCGCCGTCGGGAGCCTGGGCGAGTCCGGCATCGTGGGCTCGTCGATTCCGATCGCCACCGGTGCTGCGCTCTCGAGCAAGGTGCTGGGCAACGGCAAAGTGTCCCTTGCGTTCTTCGGCGACGGCGCAGCGAACCAGGGGTGCCTGTACGAGGCCATGAATATCTCCGGCGTGTGGGACCTGCCGGTGGTCTTCCTGTGCGAGAACAACCAGTACGCGCTGTCCACCCCCGCCCACACAGTGACTTCCGGGGTGATCGCGGACCGTGCCGCCGGCTTCGGGATGCCTGGTGTCCGGGTGGAGGACGGCCAGGACGTGCTCGCGGTGTTCGAGGCGGTCACGACGGCCGTCGAACGCGCACGCCGGGGAGAAGGCCCTTCCCTCGTGGAAGTGGTCACGTACCGGTTCAACGAGCACTCCGAGGGGCTGCGTCTTGGCACCGACTACCGCAATGCGGAAGAAAAGGCGGCCTGGGTCGAGCGGGACCCAATTGTGCTGTTCCGGCGGCACCTTGAGAGGGAGGGGATCGCCACAGCGGAGGAACTCGACGCCCTGGAGGCCGAAGTCCTCGCCGAGGTCGACGAGGCCGTGCGGTTCACGGACGAGAGCCCCTACCCCGACCCCAGCGTCGCCTTCAAAGACCTCTACACCGAGCCGATCGGAGCAATCGCATGACTGTCATGAGCTACCTTGGTGCCATCGGCGCCGCCCAGCGCGAGGCCATGGAGGCCGACGAGCGGGTCGTCATTATTGGCGAGGACGTCGAAGCCAACGTCTACGGCACCACCGGCGCCGGCAAGTCCCGCAAGGACAAGGGCGACTTCCTGGAGATGTTCGGGGCCAACCGCATCCGCAACACCCCGATCTCCGAGGAAGTCATCGTCGGCGCCGCGATCGGCGCCGCGATGACCGGCCTGCGCCCGATCGTCGACCTGTCGTACTCGAGCTTCCTGTACATGGCGATGGACCAGTTCGTGAACCAGGCCGCCAAGAACCGCTACATGTTCGGCGGCCAGGCGTCCATCCCCGTGGTGTTCCGCTCAGCGATGTTCTACGGGCTAAACACCGGCGCGCACCACTC
This sequence comes from Pseudarthrobacter oxydans, assembly GCF_034258515.1. Lineage (NCBI taxonomy): Bacteria > Bacillati > Actinomycetota > Actinomycetes > Micrococcales > Micrococcaceae > Pseudarthrobacter > Pseudarthrobacter oxydans. Next base: position 1,084,063 of record NZ_CP139438.1, read on the forward strand.
CGACCGGCCGTACCCGATGTTCATGAACGTCCCCGGGCTGAAGATCATCGTCCCGTCCAACCCGTACGACGCGAAAGGCCTGCTCCGCAGCGCGGTGGATTCCGATGACCCCGTCCTGACCTTCGAAGCCTGCATGCTGTGGGGCAGCAAGGGCGAGGTCCCGGAGGAGGAATACCGCATCCCGTTCGGCCAGGCCAACGTGGCCCGGACCGGCGATGACGTCACCGTCGTCGCGATTTCCAGCGCCGTCCCGGAAGCCCTCGCGGCTGCCGAAACCCTGGCCGGGGAGGGCGTCTCGGTCGAGGTCATCGACCCGCGCACCCTCGTCCCGTTCGACACCGAAGCAGTCATCCGGTCCGTCCAGCGCACCGGCCGGCTGGTCATCGCCGATCCGGCCCACCGCACTTGCTCCGCTGCGGCGGAGATCTCGGCCATCGTGGCCGAGGAGGCCTTCGAGTCCCTCCGGGCCCCCATCATCCGGGTGACCACCCCCGATACCCAGATCCCGTTCAGCCCCGCCCTCGAGAAGCAGCTCTACCCGAACCGGACAAAGATCGAGGACGCCGTCCGCCGTATCACGGGCTTGATGGCGAACACCCTGAACAACGAACTCACATCGCCCGCACCGCGCATGTGACACCCCTAAAGAACACCGAAGCAAGGAGAAAGAACATGGCAAAAGTTGAGGTCCTGCTGCCCCAGTGGGGAATGGGCATGAGCGAAGGCACCATCGCCACCTGGCTGAAGAACGTCGGCGACACCGTCACCGAGGACGAGCCGCTGGCCGAGGTCGAGGCCGAGAAAGTCGAGGAGACCCTCGAGTCCCCCGCCTCCGGCGTCCTGGCCGAAATCGTCGTCCCCGAAGGCGAAACGGTCGACGTCCGAAGCGTGATCGCCTACATCGAGACCGCCTGACGGTCCAGGGCAGGAAAGGGAACGGTTATGCCACAGGTCGATCCACGCCAGATCATCAAGGACGCGTCCGAGGGCTCTTACGCTGTCGGTGCCTTCAATATGCACAACGAGGAGACCACTGAAGCGCTCGTCAAGGCCGCCGAACGTGCCAAGTCTCCGGTTTTCCTCCAGGTGGGCCGGGCCATCGTGCCCCACATGGGGCTCAAGAAGGCCTACGAGATGACGCGCCGCATCGCCGAGGAGTCCGAGGCCGAATATGTGATCCACCTGGACCACGGGCCGTGGGAGGAAGTCTTTGAGGCCATCAAGCTTGGATTCACATCCATCATGTACGACGGCGCCCACCTTCCGTTCGAGGAGAACATCCGCACCACGCGGAAGGTCGTCGAGGTAGCGCACTCCTTCGGCATCCCCGTCGAGGCCGAGCTGGGAAAGATTCCCGACGCCGACCAGCAGGTCGACTGGCAGTCCTACTACACCAATGTTGCCGAAGCCGAGCGTTTCGTTGCGGAGACGGGCGTTGACTTCCTCGCTATTTCCGTGGGGATCGTGCACGGTGTTCCGCTTGCGACAGCGCAGCCCCTGGACATCCAGAGGGTCAAGGAGATCGAGGCCGCCGTGAACATCCCGCTGGTCCTCCATGGCGCCTCAGGCGTCCCGGATGACGAGATCCGGGCTGCCATGGCCGCCGGTGTGCATAAGTTCAATGCAGATACGGACCTGCGCCTGGCGTTCCGTTCAGGCATCGAAGCCGTTTGGTCGCAGGGCGACCGCCAGCTGGAGGACGCGATGGCGGAGGGCCGGGAACGGATGATCCAAGCGACCATCGAGAAGATGGAGCTGTACGGTTGCGCCGGAAAGGCCCGCGGCCTGGTTCAGGCAAAGCGGTGACGGCGATCGAGGAAGAGGGCAGGACTGTCGTCCCGCTCAAGGGAATCAGGCGGACTGCTGCGCGGCGCATGGTGGCCGCGTGGGAGGCCCCTGCTTTCCACCTTGCCGTTGAGGCGGACATGGGGGCTGCGCTCCGCGTGAAGGAGCGCAGCCCCGGCGCCACGGTCACGGATGCCATCCTCGCCGCCTGCGCGGCAGCGCTGCGTGACCACGCCGCCCTGAACGCTCACTACGCCGACGAGACGGTTACCAGGTTCGAGCGCATCAACGTCGGCATGGCCGTCGACACTCCGGCAGGGCTGGTGGTTCCCGTCATCAAGGACGCTGCGTCGCTTGACTTGGCCGGTATGGCGAATGCGCGCCGGGACATCGTCCAGCGCGCCCGCGAGGGCCAGCTCACCATGGACGACGTGACGGACGGTACCTTCACCGTCTCCAACCTGGGCATGATGGGGATCGACGGCTTCGATGCCATCCTCAACGTCCCGCAGGTTGCCATCCTCGCCGTCGGCGCCACGCGCCAGCAGTTCGTGCCGACCGACGACGGGCAGGGTGCCTGGAGGCCCCGCGCGCGGCTCACCCTCACGTGCGACCATCGGGCCATTGACGGTGCCACGGGGGCGCGCTTCCTGGCCGCAGTGCGGGACAACATCGAATCGAGTTGATTGGGACCGCCCCGCGGCAAGTAGGCCCGGACAACCGCAAGGTTGTCCGGGCCTCCTTTTTATGTGCTGACGGCGGGTCCCCTGGATACCGAGGACATGTCACCTGCGGAGTAGCAGCCGTTGACCGCGGTGCGGGCCTCTATCTGTACCGGTAGGGCAGCTGCCTGTTCGCGCTCACTTGCGGGCGCGGACGCACGTTTGTTGGAGTGGCACCGTGGGTATGCGCCGTATCCCGTCTGCCCTGGACCGCATTTCCGGCCGCCGCCTGACGGACAGCAGGCTAACGCGAAGAACAGGGGACGACGCCGGGCAGCCGCTGCGTCGGCTGGCGTCACCGGGGGCCTCAGCTCCGGGATGGGTCAGCCTTAGCGGGACAGGCCCAGGGGCCCTGGCCACGCAGGAAACCCCCGGCCTTCATAGCCGGGGGTTTCCTTGGTTTCAGTGGATGGGTGCCCGCTTACTTCAGGCGGGACACAACCTCCTTGACGAGGGGCCATACGCGGGTCACCGAAGTGTGGTTGACGGTCTCCTTGGGGGAGTGGAGATCATGAAGTTCCGTACCGATCGAGATGATATCCAGCCCGGGGATCTTCTGGCTGAACATGCCAAGTTCGAGGCTGCACTGGGAGACGTGGACTTCGGCGTCGTGGCCCATCACGTCGCGGAATGCCCCGCGGGCCACGCTCAGCAGCGGCGAGTCCGGACGATAGGGGAATTCCGCTGCGTCAAGGCCATACTCTTCGACTGCCACTCCGCCGCCGGCGAGTGCGGCGAGCGCACGGACACGGTCCAGGATCTCGTGTTTGCGGGAAGTTACCGCCGCGGTGATCGTGGACATGAGCCGGGCGCCGTTAGCAGTGGTGCGCACCGTGCCCAGGTTGTTGGAGCTCTCGACGATTCCCGGAACCGTGAGGCTCCAGCTGAGCACGCCGTTCGGGATGAGTGCCGTCAAGCGGGCGAAGCGTGCCGCCGCTGCGGGGGAGAAGACCCGGTCCGGAGTCTCGGCCGGCACCAGCTCAAGGCGCAGGCCGGGCTCAGCCTCTCGGTATTCATTCTGCAGCACACCCTCGAGCTCCAAAATGACCTTGCGCACGCCGTCCGCGTCCTCTGGCCGCACGAGCAGGGTGCTTTGGGCGTCCGCGGGGATTGCGTTGTTCTGGGCACCGCCGTGGGGGTCGGAGATCCGCACGTCATACTGGGAGAGTATGGCGTTGAGAGCCCGGGCGAGGACCAAGACGGCGTTGGCGCGCTCAAGGTGGATGTCGAACTCGCAATGCCCGCCGGACAGGCCGCGGACCTTAAGCTGCATCGCATCCAAATGCGTGGAGGGAGCGGACTCCCATTCCGCGGGGATGTCCACGGTAAAGGTTATGTCTCCGCTGCAGCCGGCGAGGATCTCCTTGTCGGTGATCCAGTTGAAGTCGATCATCCGCTTGCCGGACAATTTCGAGGTGTCGAATCCGGCGGCCCCGACCTTTCCCTTTTCCTCCATCGCGGTCAGAACCGCTTCAAGGGGAGGATGCGGGATGTCCGTTGAGTCCAGCAGGGCCAGGATGTAGGAAACGCCGATGCCGTTGTCCGCGCCCAGGGACGTGCCGTTCGCCGTGACGAAGTCACCCTCGATGAGGAGTTCGATCGGGTCGCGTTCGAAGTCGTGCACCACTCCGTCCTCCTTCTCGCACACCATGTCCAGGTGTCCGTGGAGGATGAGCGGCGGCGCGTCCTCCAGCCCGAGCTGGCCGGGCTTGCGGACCAGGACGCAGTGCAGATCGTCTTGGGTGGCTTCCAGGCCGCGGTCCCGGGCGAAGCCGACGACCCAGTCGGCGACCTCTTTCTCGTTGCCCGAGCCGCGGGGAATGCCGGCAAGGGTCTCAAAGAAGGAGAACACCTCCTGCGGCTGGAGTGATTTGAGAACTGACATGGGGTGTGTACCTTTCGGAAAGGGAAGGGAAGTCCCTCGCGGCGTTGCGGAGGACGGGAACAAGACGTGTGGTGGTGGCCAGTGCTATTTGACCACTTCGTTGTGGCCTCGGCCCATAGTCAGTGCCACGGCGGCGATGATCACCAGGCCGTAGACCAGGCTCTGCGCCTGGGGTGTGACGCCGACGGCGGCGGCGCCGATGGGCACGAGCGCGACGGTCAGGGCGCCGAAGATGATGTTGATCGGGTTTGTGATACCGCCGGTGATGGCGGTGCCGCCAACAATGGCTGCGGCGATGCCCGGCAGCAGGAGGTCGCTTCCCAGGCCGAAGGACGACGCCGCCCCGGCTTGCGCAATGACGAGCATGCCGGCGAGGCCGGCCAGAAGGCCGGAGAGAGCGAAGGCCAGCACTTTGAACCAGCGGGTCCGCAGGCCCGAGAACAATGCACCCTTCTCGTTGAGTCCCACGGCTGTCATGCCTTCACCGGCCCGGGTAAACCGGAGGAAGGCCCACAGGCCCACCGCCATTAGCACACCGACCCAGAAGGCCAGCGGCAGGCCGGCAAAAGCGGTCCCGAACAGGGGAGCGAGGAGTTGGCCGTTCGCCGTGGCATACACGGTGGTCGCATTGCTGATCACCAGTGAAGCTGCCTGCAGGATGCCGAGCGTGCCGAGCGTCAGGGCAAAGGAAGGGATCTGGCCGAACGCAACCAGGAAACCGTTGGCGGCCCCAATGAGGGTCACGACGCCGAGGGTGACGACGGGTGCCGCGGGACCGAGGGGCCCAAGAGTCTGAGCGAGGATGATCGCCGCGAAGATCACGATCGCTGCATTTGACAGGTCGATCGAACCCACATGGAGCACCATGGCCTGCCCCAACGCAACCAGGAGGATGGTCGCGGCCTGGACGGCAAGGATTGCCATGCCGCCACCGGTCAGGAATGCCGGACGGAGGATGGCCACGAGGGCGAACAGGGCAAGGAATACCGCGAAGGGCCCGGCGGTGAACCACAGATTCCGTGGCGGGCGGCGTGCGGACTTCGTCTTGCCGTCGGCGGCGGCCGGCGCTGTGGCCGGATGCTCGAGAAGGGCTTTCTTTGACATGGGATTCACACCATCTTTTCAAGCAGGTCGAGGGAAGTCGGGCTGTCGACCGAGAGGTCGAAGCGGGCGGTGATTTCGCCGTCGCGCATCACGATGATCTCGTCCGCCATCTCGAGGGCCTCCTCGAGCGTGTCGGGCAGCAGGATCACGGCGGCGCCGTCCTCCTGGGCGGCACGGATCTGGTCGTTCACCGTTTGCGAAGCTCCCGGGTCGAGGCCGCGGAGCGGGTGGTCAAGGATCAGGACGCTAAGCTCCTCAGCGCGCAGCCACTTGGCCATGACCACCTTTTGCTGGTTGCCGCCGGAGAAGCGGCCAAGGGGCAGGCGGGGGTCGCGGGGCCGGATGTCGAGGCGCTCGAACCATTCCTCGGCGGCCTTCATACGGGCCTTGCGCCGCAGGAACGGGCCCCTGGCTGCCTCGCGCGGATGGACCAGGGTGAGGTTTTCGGCCGCGCTCAGGCCGCCGACCATGCCCTCGACTTTCCGTTCGGAGGGGATGTAGGCCAGTCCGTTCCGTACGGCCCGGCGCATCGACCAGCCCTGGACGGCTCCGCCGGCAACCTCGAGGGTGCCGGAGTCGAACGGCTCGGCTCCAAAGAGGGCCCGGCAAACGGATTCGCGCCCGGAGCCCATGGCGCCCACGATGGCTAGGGACCGCCCAGGAGAGACGGCGAACGAAACGTCCTTGAATTGCCCCTTACGGCTCAGGCCCTTGGCCTCGACGGCCGCGACGGCGCCCGCGGCGTTGCCGCCCTTGCGCACCCGCGCCCGTGATTCCTGTCCGATCATGAGGCGGAAGAGGTCATCTTCGCTGACTTCCTCCCGCCGCACGTCTGCCACGACTTCGCCGTGCCGCATCACCACTACGCGGTCGCAGATCCGGAGGACTTCGTCGAGCCGGTGGGAGACGAACAGCACCGAACCGATTTCCCGCAGGGAGCGGATCTCGCGCTCAAGGATCGCCGTTTCGTTGCGCTCCAGCACTGAGGTGGGCTCGTCGAGGATCACCAGCGGTGCTGCGTGGATGGCCTCGTCCACTCGTAGTGCCCGGGCGATTTCGACCATCTGGCGGTCCACGAAGGAGAGGTCGCTGACCGTGGTGCGAGGGTCGATGTTGGAGCCAACACGGGCCAGGATGGCGGCTGCCTCCGCATTGAGGCGCTTCCAGCGGTAGAACCCGTAACTCGTGGCCGCGTCCTTGGAGGACAGGGCATTCATCGCGATGTTTTCAGCGACGGACAGGTTAGACAGGAGCGACTGCTCCTGGTGCACGACGCCGATGCCCGCGGCAACGGCGTCCTGCGGCCTGCGGAACTTGACCGGCCGGCCGGCTGCCTCGATGACTCCGGAATCCGGCTGGTGCAGCCCGGTCAGGATCTTCAGCAGGGTGGATTTGCCGGCGCCGTTTTCACCGATCAGCCCGACCACTTCATGGCGCGGGATCTCGAGGGAGACATTCTTGACCGCGTGGGTCGTGCCGAAGGATTTCGAAATGTCGGTCAGCTTGAGTGCCGGGGTTTCGACGCCGGTGCGGGGCGCCAGGGAAGCGTTGGTCATTTTACGATCCTCAGTCTGCTGCGGTGCGGCCAGGTAGCCACGAGGACGGCCGCGATCAGGACGGTTCCGGAGACGGCGGATTGGATATTCGGGCTGACCCCGCTGAGGATGAGCCCGTTGTTGAGGACGGTCAGCATGAGCACACCGATCGCGGTGCGGAGGATGCCGCCCTTACCGCCGCCAAGGGACGTGCCGCCGATCACCACGGCTGCGATGGTCAGGAAGAGCGTCCCCACGCCCACGGTGGCCGATCCTGCACCGAGTTTGAGGGCTGCCAACACGCCGGCGGCGGCGCTGCAGGCGCCGGCGACAACGAAGACGTAGAGCTTGTACCTGAGCACCGGAATGCCGTTGCCCTTGGAGATCTCCTCGCTGTCGCCGATCGCGTAGGCGAAGCGACCCAGCCGCGTGAAACGGGCCACGAACATCCCCGCCAGGACGAAGGCGGCGGCGAGCAGGAATGAGTTGGGCAACCCGAAGGTGAGGGTGGACGGCCAGCCCTTGATGCCGCCGTCGGGCAGGAAGGGAATGGACTTGTCACCGAAGAGCACAGTGGCGATTCCAAGGCCCACGAACCAGACGCCCAGTGTGACGATGAACGAGGGAACCTTGAGGCGCGTGTGCACCAGGCCGCTCAGGAGGCCGAGGCCCACGCCTACGGCGAGCGCCGCAACAATGGCCCAGGGCCCCAGGTCCGCGCTTCCGCGGCTGTTGGCCGTCATCAGGACGAAGGTCATGCCTGCTGCGCCCATCACGCCCTCTACAGAGAGGTCAATCGAACCGGTCAAGATGACCAGGGTTGCGCCGACGCCGATGATCAACGGAAGGGACGCGTGGTCCAGGATGGTCCGCAGGTTCTCCGGCGTCAGGAACGTCGCGGGGTTCAGCGCCGCGAAAACGGCGATCAGTCCGACCAGGGCAAGCACTTCGCCGAGGTTTTTGGCCTCGAACCGGCGGCCTGTCCGGAGGGGTGGCTGTGATGGGGCGGGTGCCTCGAGGAGGCCCGTCCCGGTGTCCTTGTGTGTCATTACTTTCACCTGTCGTGGTTGCTCCGGTGGGGCGGCTCCGGACCCGTCTGTGCGGTGTCCGGAGCCGCCGTTTGCGGTCCGTTAGGGCAGCTTCTCCGGGCCGCCGGAGACCAGCGGCACGGGCTCGGTGTCCCAGGGGCCGTTTTCGATCAGATCGTCCATCCAGCCGTCGATATCGCCGTCGTACTTGGTGAATTCGGCGTGGTTGTCCGGGGTGACGCAGCTCAGCTTGAACAGGCTGTTGCGCTTCTCCTTGGGCAATTCCGATGGCTTGATCTCACCGGTGGCTGCGAGGTACGAGGTGTAGAGCCCGATCGCGGCGGCCATGAATCCGCGGTGGAAGGTCTCGCCGGCGATGGCGCCGTTGCCCATGTTCTCCTTCATCATGTCGACGACCGGCGGGTAGAGACCGTCCGAGGCGAACTTGACGTCGTTGATCCGCCCCGCATCCTTCACCGCCTGGACGGCGCCGATGATCATGCCGTCATCGGCAGCCCACACGCCGTCGATCTTGTCGCCGTACTTTGCGAGGAGGTTCTGGGTCTCCTTGAGCCCGAGCTGCGGGTCCCAGTTGGCCGGGCGCGTTTCGAGCAGCTTCACGTCCGGGTACGCCTTGAGCGCGTCCTGCAGGCCGGCCACGCGGGTCTGGCTGGTGGTGCTGTCGAGCACGCCCGCGAGGGCCACGATGTTGCCCTTGCCGCCGATGCTGTCGGCGAGCGCCTTGGCCGTGCACTGGCCGCTCTCGACCCCGGAGTGCTTCTGGAAGGCGACGAAGTTGTCACCCTGGTCCCACGGTTCGAAGTTGTCCGGCTTGTTCCACCAGACCGTTGCGTAGCCGCCCGCGGCCTTCACTGCGTTGACGATGGGAGGGGCGTCCGAGCTGGCGACGGTGTTGACCATCAGCGCGACCTTCTTGCCCTGCGCCAGGATGGCCTGGATCTTGGAGATCTCGGTCTGCGAGCTTCCCTCGGAGTCGACGATCTCGAGCGGCACGTCGAGCTTCTTGGACAGAGCCTTCGCGCCCTCGATCATCGAGGCCATGTAGGGGTTGGTGGTGTTGATGACGGAGGCGACGAGGACGATGTCCTTCTTGTCGATCGGCTGCTGGGACGCGGCCGTGGTCGACGAGCAGGCGGTGGTGGCCATCAGGCCGGCCACGAGCCCGAACGCCGCTATGCGGCGTCGGACGAGTTTCTTGAGGTGCATCAAAGACTCCTTTGTGAGAGACGACCTGGAGCAAGTACAGTTTCGGAATCGCATATATATTCATCTACTGCATTAGCATGCTATCGAGTGTGCTTCATCTCACAGCAGCCTGTCAAGGGGCCTTGAAGGGCGGCCTTTAACGCAGTGTGGGGAGCCTGCCAGGCAGGCTCCCCACGACGCGTTATGGTGCGGTCAGCGGAAGGTGCGGAAGAAAGTCCTCACGTCGTCCACGTAGGTGTCGGGCACCTCAAGCGGGGCGAAGTGGCCCCCCTCGTCGTGCACTCGGTACTGCTGGAGGTTGAAGTACTTCTCCGTCCAGGTCCGCGGCGGCTTGTAGATCTCGCCGGGGTAGATGCCCACTGCCGTGGGGGCGCCGACGACGGGAAACCTGTCATGAGACGGTGACCAGGGGTTCCCCCGGCACTCCCAGTAGTAACGGGAGGACGTGCCCCCGGTGTTGGTGAGGAAGTACACCGCGGCGGTGGTGACCAGGTCTTCCTTGGGCCATACGCGTTCAAAGGCTTCGGTGCCGTGGCCGCGCTCCTCCAGGCCCCAGAAGTAGCGCTTCTCGGTGATCCAGGCCAGCTGGGCTGCGGGGGAGTCCGCAACGAGCGCAGCCAGGGTCTGGGGCTTTGTCAGCTGGATTTCGCCGTAACCGCTCTCCTTTTGGACAAAGAGCTTGCCGCGTTCGAACCAGCCCTTCTCGTCGGAGTCGTTGTACTCGCTCTCATCTGGCAGCCCGAGGAAGGGGTCGTATTGCACGCCGGGAGGCGCATCCGGGTGTTCGGCAAGGTAGTGGCTCATCTGGGCCGGGAAGTGCGTGTAGACGCCGTAGACGTCCTGCTCGTACTTGTGGCCGTGCTGCTGCGCAATCAGGGCGCCCCAGTCGCCGCCGGCCGTGGCGTACTTCTCATAGCCCAGCACGTCCTTCATGAGGGCGTTCTCCAGGTCCGCCGTCCGCCACCAGTTCCAGCCCGGTTCGGTCAGCGGCGAGGAGAAGCCGTATCCCGGAAGCGAGATGAGGACGACGTCGAAGGCGTCCGCCGGATCGCCGCCGTAGCTCGCCGGGTCGGAGAGCGGCCCGATGACCTTGCGCAGGTCCCAAAAGGTCCAGGGCCAGCCATGGTGGATGAGCAGCGGCATGGGGTTGGGCCCCTTGCCCTTGACGTGGATGAAGTGGAGCGGGACGCCCATCAGCTCCGTCTTGAAGTGCGGCAGTTCGTTCATGCGCCGCTCGACGTCCCGCCAGTCGTATTCGTTGATCCAGTAATCGACGAGCTGCTTGTGGTAGTCGGTGTTGTAGCCGTACCGCCAGTCGTCGTTGGCGAAGTCCACCGGATACCTCGTGCGGCGGAGCCGCTCGTTCATATCCTTGAGGTCCTCATCCGGGATCGAGATGGTGAAGGGGGTGACCCCGCCTTCGTTGTGCGCAGCCATTGCGCCTCCTCGTGAAATAGATGGTTGGATTTGCCGTGCTCAGGTGATGTTGTAGAGGGCCCGCGCCTCTTCATGGGTTGCGATGGGCCGGCCTACCTCCCGGGCGATCTCCTGGGCCTGCTGGAGGAGTTCGAGGTTGGTGGGATTGCGGGCGGGATCATAGAAGAGCTCAAGGCCGGTCTTAATGTGGCCGCCCAGTTCGATGGCCCGGCGCAGGATGGCGGTGTCGTCGAGGGCGCCCTGCCCCCAGATCGAGATGTACCAGGGGTGCTTGACCTTTGCTTCCTCGATCATGGTGAGGTAGTAGTACAGGCTCTCGAGGCTGGGTTTCATCCCGTTCGTGCCGATCGGTTCCATGGCGGTGAGTCCGTAGTCGCCGATGAGGTAGAAGTCCCACATGGATCCCTGGGTCGAGAGGCCCCGGTTGACGTAGTGCATCGCGTGGCGCAGATGGCCCGGCTCGTACACACCGAACACCATGGCCAGGTCCCTTTCGCGGAACATTTTGACCTGGCTTGCCACGCGCTGGTAGTTGAATCCGAATTCCGGGCCGGAGAGGTAGCCTTCCTCGTCTTCGTCGACGGCGAACAGGGTCAGGCCGGTGTCGACGCAGCCGATGCGCACATTGCCGCCTTCGTACAGGTGCGGCACGTGCTCGAGGCCGTTTTCATGCGGCAGGAGCCGGAGGTTGTTGCAAGTAGTGGGATACCACGTGATGTCCGGGTGCTTCTCGAGGACCCGGTCCCAGGTGCGCATGTAGTCCTTGTAGGCGTTCTCCCCGAGGAGGTCGAAGCTCGTGTTGTGAGCATGGATTGCTCCTGCACCTGCCTCCCAGCACCTGATCGCGTCCTCCGCGATCTCCTCGTAGGTGATGGGCGTGTTCGGGTTCATCTCCTTCGTGCGGATGCCGTTGATGTGGGACTCGATCACGACGGGGTAGTCCCAGTTCGGCTTCATTTCGGCATACTTGTCAAGGCGGGTGGGCACGACTAACTCCTGACGGACGGCGTGGCGGCGCCGATTCAGCGGCAGAAGCCGGATTTATGAATCGTTATGCGCACGTCAATTGAATATGCAATCGATCATGGGACGTGCGTCACAGTCTTGTCAATAGCTGCCCGGTGCTTTCGGTGCCTCAGGCTTTTGACGCCGACATGCGGCGCCGCGTATTGCCCTTGGCGGGAGGTGTTTCCCGGGCCCCCTGCAGCGCGGCGGGAGCTGAATCGACCAGGAACTGGGCGGTTGCAGAATCGGTCACGAGCGTGTCCACCCACCCGCCCGCGACCGCTGCCCTGATGGCACGGTGCTTGCGGGCCCCGCCGGCGACGGCCCACCGGTGGCGGGCACTCTTGAGCTGCTCCCGGGTGATGCCTACCACCAGGTCCTCGAGCTCGGAGTCGATCGGATTCCCGTCAGCGTCCAGGAAATGCAGGCATACCTCTCCTACCGCCCCCAGCTCGCGAACATGGGCGTATTGCTCGTCTGTGAAGAAATTGTCACCCGGCCGGAGGTCGGGGTCGATCTCGTCGGCGCCGATGCCCACCAGTGCCAGGTCCACGGAGTCGAGCATCTCAAGCGCCTTCTGGGCGTGCGGGTCACGACTGAGCAGAAGGTCCTTCATCTCAGGGCTCGCTGCCACGCCCGGCGTCCGAAGGAAGACGGGTTGTGCGCCGGTGAGTGCCGCGAACTGCTGGGTGGACCTCGCTGTGTCGTGCTGCAGTGCGGGCGGGCCGAGGTCGCCCAGCGTCTCGATGACGTGCTTGCAGCGCGTGCGCATCGGAAGCATGACGTCGATCATGAGGCGCATCGTCTTGCTCCACGAGGTGAGCGCAATCGTGTGCACTTCGAACGCAACGTCGTGGAGGAGGGCGGCCATGGTGTGGGCCAGATCCTTGCCCAGCTCCGTCTCGTCATCGCTCACTGCGTCGACAATGTGGACTTCACTGAGCCCGTAGATCGACTCGATGCGCTCCTCAAGTTCGGCGTGAACATGCTGCGGAACAGCGACGACCGTGCGTACGATCGAGGCATCCTCCGCCTGGGCCAAAAGCCGGGAAACCCGGGACTGTGAGATCTGAAGCCGCTTGGCGATGTCCGTCTGGCGCATCTCGTGCGTATGGTATAGACGCGCGACCTTGATCATTAGCCGTTGCCCGTCGACATCGGTCATTGGCCAGCTCCTTTCGTTCCATTCCCATCCTAGGTCCCCCTTGACACGCAGACCCGGGGATTGGAAACTCGTAAATGGAAATGCAGATGATAAATATTTATTCTACAGCGCTGTGGAAGAGGAAGGAAGCGGCAATGGAGGAGTACACCACCCCTTTTGACGTCGTCGTCGTCGGAGCAGGCATTAATGGCCTGGGGATCGCCCGCGATGCGGCCGTCAGGGGCCTGCGGGTCGTCCTGTTGGAGCAGGACGACATCTGCAGCGGAGTCTCCGCGTGGTCGGGCCGGCTTGTCCACGGTGGGCTTCGGTACCTTGAGCACCGTGACTTCGCGCTCGTGCGCGAATCGCTGCGGGAACGGGAGCTCCTGTTCCGCCTCGCGCCCCATCTCGTCAAGCCGCTGCGGCTCATCATGCCGCTGAGCTCGCACAGCCGCCGGCCGGCCTGGCTTATCCGGATCGGCATGTTCCTCTATGATGCACTGTCCTTCGACAAGAAGACCCAGGGACACGAAGTCCTCGACCGCAATGCGATCCTGCGCCGCTTCCCGGGCATCTCGCCCGATGGTCTCCGCGGCGCAGTTGTGTTCACGGACGGCCAGGTGGAGTACGCGGAACGCCTCTGCACCGAGGTGGCCATCGCGGCTGCGGGCGCTGGCGCCGTGATCCGGACGAAGGCGCGGGTGGAAGAGCCCATCCTCGAGGGAGGGCGGGTGGTGGGGGTGCGCTATCGGGACACCCTGACCGATGAAATGCACGAGGTCCGCGCACCGATCGTCCTCAACGTCGCCGGCCCCTGGATCGACCGGATCTTCCGCCGGGGCGCGCCTGCGCAGCCCCGCCTTAACGGGGGCACAAAGGGCAGCCACCTGATCGTGGACCGCTTCCCCGGAGCCCCGGACGACGTGGTCTACTACGAGTCCAAGACCGACGGCCGCCTCGTCCTCGTGATTCCGTGGATGGGCCGGTACCTGATTGGAACCACGGACCTCCGTTTCGACGCCGATCCCGGCGAGGCGCGCTGCGACGCCGACGAGATGGACTACCTGCTCGGCGAGGTGAACGAACTCATTCCGGGTGCCCACCTGACGCCGAAAGACGTCCTCTTCACCTACTCCGGCGTCCGCCCGCTGCCGTACGCGCCTGATGTCGAAGAGTGGGAGATTCCCCGGAGCCATGTCCTCCACGACCACGCCCCGGATCTCCCCGGCCTCATCACGGTGGTGGGCGGGAAGCTCACCACCTACCGGCAGCTTGCCGAGGACGCGGTGAATGACGCCTTCAAGCGGCTCGGGCGAAAGAGCCCGAAGTGCGTCACGGCAAACCTTCCCCTGCCTGGCGCGGCCGGGGATTTCGAGGAGGTGCGCCTCGCCCTCCGCGGGAAAGGATTGGCGGGCAAGACGGTCGACCGGCTCCTTGCCCTCTACGGGACACGTGCGCTCGACGTCGTCGCGCAGGCGGGCGGGAACGTCGTCGGCCTTCCCGTTCTGGATCCCGGGACGGGCGCACTCGAGGCCGAGATTCTCCTGGCGGTACGGTATGAGTTCGCAAAGACGCTCACGGACGTCCTTGCCCGCCGGATGCTGTTGGCGTTCGAGCCCGGGCATGGCCTCGACGCGGCCGGGCGGGCTGCTGCCGTCATGGGCGCCGAATGCGGCTGGGACGAGGACCGGCAGGCAGCAGAAATCCGTGGCTACCGCGAGTGGCTGGAACGGCTCGCCGTCCCCACCCGCGCCGCGGAGGACCGGCCCGCAGTAAAGGGCTCCACACCGTGAGCCCCCGGTACGTCCTGGCACTCGACGAAGGGTCGACGAGCGCACGCGCGGTCCTCGTCTCCCTTGAGGGCAGGATCGTAGCGGAGGCCCGCCATCCGGTTACCCCCCTGTTTCCGAAGCCGCGGTGGGTCGAACTCGATCCCATGGCGCTGTGGGAGGCCCAGCGGAACAGCATGCAGGCCGTCATGGCAAAGGTCGGAGCGACCACCGATGATCTCGCCGCGGTTGGCATCACTACCCATCGGGAATCCTGCCTCCTGTGGGATCGGCGGACCGGCGAGCCTGTCCACAACGCCATCATGTGGATGTCCAAGCAGACGGACGCGATCGTGCAGCGGTGGCGGATGGACGGCCTGGACTACGAGTTCCGGCAGCGGACAGGCCTGTTCAACGACTCGTTCTTCAGTGCCGCCAAGCTGGCGTGGGTTCTTGAGAACGTCCCGGGCGTGCAGGAGCGCGCCGGGCGGGGCGAACTTGCGGCCGGGACGGTGGACACGTGGCTGCTGTGGCAGCTGACCGGTGGCCGTTCGCATTTCACGGACCACAGCGAGGCGTCCCGGACGGCGCTCTTCTCCCTGGAGACCGTGGACTGGGACGAGAAGCTCGTCGAGGCCTGCGGCATCCCCGCACGCCTGCTGCCCTCTGCGCTCCCGTCCGACTCCCACTTCGGTGACATGCGGCCCGCCAACGTAGGCCTTCCGGGGACGTCCAGCGTGCCCGTCATGGCCATCATGGGCGACCAGCAGGCCGGAATGTTCGGGCAGGCGTGCTTCGGGACCGGATCCGTGAAGAACACCTATGGTACGGCGGGTGTGCTCACGGCCAACAGCGGTCCGACGCCGGCCATCCTGGACGGCCTCACCGCGAGCGTGGGTTGGACGGCAGGGGGAGCCACCGCCTACGAGATCGAGGGCGTCGTCTTCCACTGCGGCCAGACGCTGCAGTGGATGCGGGAACGCCTGGGTATCCTGACCGCCGAGACCGACCTGGAGGAACTGGGACGCCGGGTGGAGGACACCGGGGGCGTCTACATCGTGCCCGCCTTCGCGGGCCTGTGCGCACCGCACTGGTCGAGGGACAGCAAAGCGAGCATCGTCGGACTCACGCTGGAGAGCAGCGCTGAGCACATCGTTCGCGCAGGCATCGAGGCCATGGCCTACCAGACACGGGACAACATTGACGTGCTCGTGGCTGGGGGAAACCCTGTTCCCGAGCTCAAGGTGGACGGCGGCGCCGCGCGCAGCAACCTCCTGTGCCAGTTCCAGGCGGACATTCTCGGCATCCCGGTACTCCGCCCTACCGAACTCGAGCGCACAGCGCTGGGCGTCGCGCACCTCGCCGGCATGGGCGCCGGCCTCTGGAGCCGCGACGACCTGGAGACCGGGTGGCAGATCGACCGGGTGTTCGAACCGGTGATGGCCGCGGACCGGCGTGAGGAGCTCTACGCCGGATGGTGCGACGCTGTGAGGACGGTGACGGGGCGCAATCCTGGTCCCGGAGCGACGTGACGGGCGCGCACCCGCCTTTCGGCTCCGGGGCCGTCCGCCCGGTGCGCGACCCGCGGCCGCGACCCGGCTGCGAGGATATGGATTTCATCGCCAACAGCCTTGCCTCCCTTCCCGGTGCCGCAGGCGGAGAACTCAACTTTTCCCGGCCGCTCTCCACGGCAGCCTTCAGCCGACGTGACTCCATCGGCGCCGGCTACCGGGAAGCATGCGCCGTCCTGGCGGCGCGCGGCTATGCGCCAATCATCAGGCCGGTAGGTGGGCACCTCGCGGTATACGGCCCCGGAGACCTCGTGGTCCACCTCTGGGCACCACACCCGGACGCCCGGTCATCGATCCGTGAGCGGTTCGAGGCATTCGGCGAGGCCGCCGCGTTGGCTCTGCGGGGGCTTGGGGTGGACGCCCGGGTAGGGGCGGTACCCGGCGAATACTGCACCGGGGAGTTCAGCGTCAACGACGCCGCCCGCGCCAAGCTGGTCGGGACAGGGCAGCGCCTCACGAAGCACGGCTACCTGTTCAGCGCCGTCGTCATGGTCGAGGACGCAGGTCAGGCGCGGACGGCCCTGGGAGAGGCATATTCGCTCATGGGGCTCGACTTCCGCCCCGAATCCGTGGGCTGCGTCGCAGATGCAGTACCCGGGGCCACCGTCGAAGACGTCCGCGAAGCCCTGGTCGGCACCCTCATGCCAATGCTCCAGGCCAGTGCACCCCCCGGCCACCTCCAGTCCACAGCGTGCCGCGCCACGCACCACCTTCACTCCCGTTCGTCCTACAGCCTGTCAGGAGCCTCCCGTGTCCACTGACCACCCCGTCCGCGCCACTGTCCGAGCCCTGGCGGACCATCCGCAGGCGAGTGTCCTCATCGTGGGAGGGGGCATCAACGGCGTTGGCACGTTCCGTGACCTTGCGCTGCAGGGCGTCGACGTGGCGCTCGTGGAGCGCGGCGATTTCTGCCAGGGCGCCTCCGGGGCCTCATCCCACATGATCCATGGCGGAATCCGGTACCTTGAGAACGGCGAATTCCGGCTGGTGCATGAGTCGGTTGTCGAGCGGAACAGGCTCCTGCGCATCGCGCCGCACTACGTCAAGCCGCTGGAGACCACCATCCCGGTGTTCTCCACATTCTCCGGGCTGTTGAACGCCCCGCTGCGCTTCTTCACGCACCGTTCCGGCAAACCGCAGGAACGCGGGGCCCTCCTGGTGAAGGTGGGCCTGAGCCTCTACGACGCGTTCTCCCGCCGCGGCGGGACCGTGCCGCGGCACCGGTTCGTCGGACGCAAGCGGTCCCTGGCGGAGCTGCCGGCCCTGCGTGCGGACGTCAAGTACACGGCGACGTACTTCGACGCTTCGGTGCATGATCCCGAGCGGCTCACCCTGGACGTGCTCCGGGACGGGCTTGAGGCGGGGTCGCATGCGCGTGCTGCCAACTATGTGTCCCTCGTCGGGGCGGACGACGGCGGCGCCCGGCTCCGCGATGAGCTCACCGGGGAGGAATTCGCCTTCACCGCGGACATCGTCGTGAACATGACCGGCGCCTGGGTGGACAACACAAACGGTGCCCTCGGCTCGCCGTCGCGGTTCATGGGAGGGACCAAGGGCTCGCACATCGTCTTGGACAACCCCGGGCTGCTGGCCGCCACCGGCGGACGGGAGATCTTCTTCGAGCACAGCGACGGACGGATTGTCCTCATCTACCCCATAGGCGACCGCGTGCTGGTAGGCACCACCGACGTGGACGCGGGGGAGGACCTCGAACCCGTCTGCACCGACGCCGAGATCCAGTATTTCTTCGACCTCATCCGCCATGTGTTTCCCGCCGTGGCGGTGGATCGGAAGGACATCGTGTACACGTTCTCCGGCGTCCGGCCGCTGCCGCGCCATGATGACACCGCCCCGGGTTTCGTGTCCCGCGACTACCGCATTGAACGGTCAGTGTTCCCGGGCACCGACCGGCCGGTGCTGAGCGTGGTCGGCGGGAAGTGGACCACCTTCCGTGCATTGTCCGAGCATGTGGCCGATGATGTCCTCTCCTTGCTGGGGCGGGGCCGCTCCGCGAACACCGCGGATCTTCCGATCGGGGGAGGACGGGGCTACCCCGTGGACCGGGCCGGCATGGAGACCTGGGTCGCCGGGCACACCGGGCCGGGGGCGGACGGCCAACGGGTCCGGACCCTGCTCGCCCGCTATGGCACCCGCGCCGCGGAGGTCCTGGCGTTCCTTGCCCAAGGACAGGACGCCCCGCTGCAGAGCACCGCCGAGCTGAGCGTCCGTGAGCTGGCCTGGATGGCCAAGCACGAGCATGTAGCCCACGTCGCCGATGTCCTTGTCCGGCGGACCAGCCTGGCTTTCCGCGGCCTGGTCACCGCAGAACTCGCCCACGAGGTAGCCTCGCACCTGGCGCCCTGCCTCGGCTGGGACACCCACCAGATTCAGCACGAGGCGCAGGCAGCGTTGTCGCTGCTCGCTCAACGCCACCGAGCCGGCACAGCAATCTCGGGGGTGCTGCAATGACATTGGCACCTGAAGGCCGGAAGCTTTTGCGCGTTGAACAGCGCAACTCGGCTGTCCCGGTGGAGCGGAAGCCGGACTGGATCAAGGCCAAGGTCCAGATGGGCCCGGAGTTCGTCCAGCTCAAGAACCTGGTCAACAAGGAAGGCCTGCACACGGTGTGCGAGGAGGCCGGCTGCCCCAACATCTTCGAGTGCTGGGAGGACAAGGAAGCCACGTTCCTGATCGGCGGGTCCGAGTGCACCCGGCGGTGTGACTTCTGCCAGATCGATACCGGCAAGCCCTCCCCGGTGGACAGGTTCGAACCCACCAAGGTGGCCCGCTCCGTCCAGGCCATGCAGCTGCGCTACGCCACCGTCACCGGGGTGGCCCGCGACGACCTCGAGGACGAGGGCGTGTGGCTGTACGCCGAAACGGTCCGCAAGATCCACGAACTGAACCCCGGCACCGGGGTGGAGCTGCTGATCCCGGACTTCTCCGGCAAACCCGAACACATCGAAGCGATCTGCGACTCCAGGCCCGAGGTCTTCGCGCACAACGTGGAGACGGTGCCGAGGATCTTCAAGCGGATCCGGCCCGCGTTCCGCTACGAACGGTCCCTGGACGTGATCACGCAGGGCCGGAACCTGGGCATGGTGACCAAGTCCAACCTGATCCTTGGCATGGGCGAAACCCGGGAAGAGATCTCCGAGGCGCTGCGGGACCTGCACGAGGCCGGCTGCGACCTGATCACCATCACCCAGTACCTGCGCCCGTCCGAGCGGCACCTGCCGGTGGACCGCTGGGTCAAGCCGCAGGAATTCGTGGACCTCCAGGACGAGGCCAACGAGATCGGCTTCCTGGGCGTCATGTCCGGGCCGCTGGTCCGTTCCTCCTACCGCGCCGGCCGGCTCTGGGCCACCGCGATGCGGAAGAAGGGCCGGGACATCCCCGCCGAACTCGCCCACATCGCCGACGGCATCCAGGACTCCGGCACCACCCGCCAGGAAGCCGCAACCCTTCTGGCCCGCTGAAACCCGACGCCCCGCCCTGCAGAACCGAAAGAGGAAGCATGATTGACCGCTCCACCCAGCCTTCGGCCTTGGCCGCCGACGTGCTGGTCCAGCTGAAACAGTGGCCGGGCGCCCCCTCCCTCGCCGTCGTGGGGCCCGAAGGGGTGCTGGGCTGCCACGACGAAGGACACGTTTATCGGCTCGCTTCGGTGACCAAACTGCTCACCGCCCTTACCCTCCTGGTCGCCGTGGAACAGGGGGCCGCCTCGCTCGACGCACCTGCCGGTCCCCCGGGATCCACGCTGCGCCACCTGCTGGCCCACGCCTCGGGCGTGGGGTTCGATGAGGAAAAGGTCCGGGCGAAGCCTGGAGCCAGAAGGATCTACTCGAACCGGGGCATAGACCTGGCCGCGGAGTACCTCAGTGCCCAAACCGGCAGGTCCTTTGAAAGGGAACTGAGCGAACGGGTCCTGAAGCCGCTCGGGATGGTCCGGACATCACTGGCCGGCCCGCCGTCAAAAGGCGGCATGGCACCCATTGGCGACATCGCCCGGCTCGCCCATGAGCTTCTGCGGCCCCGCACCCTCTCCAACTCCGTGGTGGACGCCTTGTCCTCTGTGGAGTTCCAGGGGCTGGCCGGGATGCTGCCTGGATTCGGCCGCCATGGCGAGAACTCCTGGGGCCTCGGCGCCGAAGTGCGGGGCACCAAGGAACCCCATTGGACGAGTCCGCAGAACTCTGCGGCCACGTTCGGGCATTTTGGCATGGCAGGGAGCTTCCTCTGGGTGGACCGGGAAGCGGACTTGGCATGTGCAGCGCTGTCCACCGTCGATTTCGGGCCCTGGGCCACGCGCGTGTGGCCAGAGACATCTTCCGCCGTCCTGAAGTGCTACCGCGATGTCCAACCACCCGCGCCGGCAGTCCCGGCCGTGCAGATCCAGGATGAGAGTATTTCCTGATACATCAAGAAGAAAGGCACCCCTCTTGTCACCCAACACCAATTCCTCTTTCCGAGTAGCGATCGTTAGCGCCCAATGGCATGCTGACATTGTCGACCGCGCCGTCGAGAGCTTTCGTGCCCGACTCAAGGAACTGGGCGGCGCCGAAGTCGACGCCTATCAGGTCCCCGGCGCCTTCGAAATTCCCCTGGTGGTCCGAAGGCTCGCCGCTTCCGGCAAATACGACGGCATTGCCACCTCTGCCCTGGTGGTTGATGGAGGCATCTACCGCCATGAGTTCGTCTCGCAAACCGTCGTGGAGGCCCTGATGAGAGTACAAATGGAAACGGATGTGCCAGTCTTCTCGGGTGTCCTGACTCCTCATCATTTCCATGAACACGAAGAGCACCGGAACCAATTTTCCAACCATTTCGTGACAAAGGGACGTGAGCTGGCAGACGCTCTAGCCTCGACGCTTACGACGCTACGGTCCCTGTAGGGCGGAACGCAGCCTTGACCTCCGCACCGCGTGCGCCCATTGTTCCCGCCGCGCCCGGGCTTCCTCTGGAGTAAGCGAGGGCACGAAAGCCGTGCGGTCCCTGTTGAGCGTTTCGCACTCCGGCTCTGTCCAGAATCCACGGGCGACTCCAGCAAGATGGGCGGCTCCAATCGCCGAAAGTTCGGCTACGTTGTTGCGCAGGATCTCCTGCTGGGAAAGATCCGCCTGAAGCTGGGCCAGCCAGTCATTCTGGGCCGGACCCCCGTCAATCAGGACATCGGTGACAGGTTTTCCCGCCGCCCGCGCCACTTCGGCGAATACGTCTTCGGTCTGGAGGGCGATGGATTCAAAGGCAGCCCGGGCGATCTCGGCCTGGCTGGTTCCCAGCCCGAAGCCACTGATGATGGCCTTGGCCTGAGGATCCCAATAGGGAGCACCGAGTCCTGAGAAGGCGGGCACCAAGTCCAAGCCCGAGTTCGGGGGTGCGCTGGCGGCCAGCCGGCTTAAGCCGTACGGATCCGTGCCGAAGAGCTCGGACAGCCAAATCAGTGTGGACCCCGTGGAAAGGATAGTCCCCTCCACGGCGTAGGCGGGGCTCCCGGTACTCCAGGCGATGGTCTGGACTAGCCCTCCGTCCTCAGGTGCCGGAGCCGCCCCGCTCAGCGCAATCACCGAGCTGCCAGTGCCGTAAGTGGCTTTGACCCGGCCGGGTTCCCTGACACCGTTGGCGTACAGGGCGGCATGGGAATCACCGAGGACTGCATGAATTCTCGTGTCCCGCGGAAGGGAGGGAAGAGCCCTGAGGGGCCCGGAGGCCTGGTCAGAGGCGACAATCTCCGGCAAAGCCTGCTCCGGGATGCCAAACCGCTCGGCCAGGCCGGCATCCCATTCCGCCCGCTCCAGGTTCAGTAGTTGGGTGCGGCTGGCATTGCCTAGCTCGATCCGATGTTCGCCCGTCAGCGAGAAGAGCAGCCAGGAGTCGACGGTCCCCACGGCTATCCGGCCTGACCGGCAGCCCGCGCGGTCCGGATCGACCTGGTCAAGGAGCCAGCCAAGCTTCAAGGCCGAGAACATCGGATCAAGAGGGAGCCCGGTGCGGGAGCGGACGTCGTGTCCCCACCCTTCTGCAAAGGCGGCAGTTGCGCGTTCCGTGGTCCTTCGGTCCTGCCACCCGAGCATCGGACCCAAGGGCCTGCCGGTCTGCCGGTCCCAGACCACAGCGGATTCGCGCTGGTTGCTCAGTCCAATGGCCATGACATTCAACGGCCGTTGTTCGAGAAGCGACGCTACAGCCCTGAGGACGCTGTCCCGGATCTCCACAGCGTCCTGTTCCACCCAGCCGGGGCGGGGATCCTTCCGCGAGACCGGGACCGAGCTGCGGGCCACTACGTGGCCGCGGGAATCAAGTGCTATCGCCTTCGTCGACCCAGTACCTTGATCGACGGCGACGACGACGTCGGTGGCCCCTTGCCGGGAAGATGCGTTCACGGAATTCCTGTCCAACTATCGGTGATGTCGGCCGCGGCAGCGGTGCCAGAGCGTCCTCAACGATTACGGAGATATATATGCAGATAATAGGTATATATCCTTTATTGGAAAGTTTGAAGGTCCCTGGAAGGACATGTCAAGGGACTGACCGAGTTTCTTTGGGCCGCCAGTTCCTGCGGGCAGGGCCGCCCGCCGCTGGAGTCGTTACCCCGCCACCGCTGCCTTCGCGGCCTGCGAGGCCTGCATCCACTCGCTCAGCCACGGCGCCCGGACGCTGGACGTGATCCGGCAGTCGGCCACGAAGGTGCCCTTGGCGCCGGCGTCGATCCACTCCTGCAGCGCGGACAGGTCGGCCAACGAGCGGATGATCGCCGACTCGGCACCCAAAGCGCGGGCAACCCCGCTGAAGTCCACCTCGGGGATCAGCATGGGCTTCTCGGTCAGGCCTTGCGATCCGTACTGATGGATTTCGGCCCCGTAGGCGGCGTCGTTGTAGATCACCACAACCGCGCTTCGAGCCGTACCGATGAGGGATTCGAGGTCGGACAGGCCCATCAGGAACCCGCCGTCGCCGGAGGCCAGCACCAGGGTGCGGCCGTCCTCCAGCGCACGGGCTGCTCCAACGGCGCTCGCAAGTCCCAGCCCGATGGTCTGGTAGGCGGTGCCCACCATCACCAGGTCCTGGGGCCGCGGGATGTTCCAGTACATGGGTGCCCAGCCGACGAAGTGCCCGCCGTCCTGGACCACCGTGCGGCGCTCCGGCAGCACGCCATCAAGGGCGATGGCGAGGGCGCGCGGGTCCAGCCGGCCGTCCGATGTTTCCGCGGAGCCCGGGTGGTGCCCCGGCCCCTCGGCCAGCCGACGGCGGGCTTCCGCGCGCCAGGCACCCGTCGCAGTCCCGACGTCGAGCAGTGCCAAGAGGCGCGAAGCAGCAGCCTTCGCGTCCGCGCTGACGAACAGGTCCACCCGGGGGTGCGTGGGCTGCAGGCCGGCGTCGATCTGGATGACGGTGCTGTCCGGGCCGATCAGGTGCCCGAACCGCATGGTGAACGGGCTCAGGCTGGCCCCGGCCACCAGGACCACGTCGGCCTCGCCCATGAGGCCCGCCGCGGTGTCGGTGCCGAAACCGCCCGCGACGCCCAGGTACCCCTCGCCGTTGAGGAGGTTGAGCGCCAGGGCGGTGCCGGCGGTCAGTGCGCCGAGCCGGTCGGCGAGCTCGCGGAGTTCCGGCCCGGCACCGGCGAGGTGCGCACCCCGGCCCGCCAGGATCAGCGGCCGCCTGGCACCGGCGAGCAGGCGGGCTGCCTGCCCAAGGCCGCCGTCGACGTCGTCCGTCACCTTTGGTGCCTGCGGCGCCGGAAGTACCTCGTCCGCCGCCTCAAGTGCCGC
Source organism: Pseudarthrobacter oxydans (assembly GCF_034258515.1). Classification (NCBI taxonomy): domain Bacteria; kingdom Bacillati; phylum Actinomycetota; class Actinomycetes; order Micrococcales; family Micrococcaceae; genus Pseudarthrobacter; species Pseudarthrobacter oxydans. The sequence goes on from NZ_CP139438.1 coordinate 1,108,047, forward strand.
GAGGTCGTAGGGGATGGCAAGCACGACGGCGGTGCGCCAGGTGAGTGCGTATTCCACCGCCTGCCGGGTGACGGCACCTGCGGCGTCGCGGGTGACGGTGAAGGTGGCCGCGCCGAGGCCCGCGGCGATGGCCGCCTGGTCCACGTCCCAGGGCCGGGCGCCGCTGGTGGGCGCATCCCCGGTGACCAGCACCACAGGGACCTGCGCCTGGACCGCCTCGGCCAGGGCGGTGAGCGCGTTGGTGTAGCCGGGGCCGTAGGTGGTGGTGCCCGCGGCGAGCCGTCCCGACGTCCGGTAGTACGCGTCCGCCGCGGCCACGGCGGCGCCCTCGTGCCGGACGGGGGAGAAGCGGAGGCCCTGCTTCTCCGCGGCGTCCAGGAAGTAGACGTTGCCGTTGCCCATCACGCCGAACACATCGCTGACATAGCTGCTGAGGACCTGCGCCACGCGGCCGGAGACGGTGAGAGTAGTCATGCAGGCATCGTGTGGCCTGCGTCTCATGTTTGCAATACCGATGGATCCTGCTGGGACTTTTGGCAGCAGGAGGCGCTGGCAGTGACAATCTGCCCAGTTGTGACGCCACCCTGAGGGTCAGTCCGAGGGGCGTGCCTCCTGTTCCGACAGCCGGCTGATGAGTCCGTCGTAGCGGGGCGGCATGAGTTCCAGGATGGAGATGGCCGTGCTGGTGCGCTGGACCCCTTCGATCTCCAGGATCTGGTTGGTGATGCGGTAGAGGTCGCCGGTGTCGCGGGCCACCACCTTGGCCACGAGGTCCGCGTCCCCGGTGGTGGCATGGACCTCGATGACCTCCGGGATCGCCTCGAGTCCGCTCTCCACCGAGCCTGTCCGGGTCTGGCTGATCGAGAGCGACAGGAAGGCCATCAGGTCGTAGCCCAGCGCGGCGGGGTCCAGCCGGCGGCTGAAGGAGCGGAGCGCGCCGCTGCGCTCCAGCCGCGCCAGCCGGGCGTGGACCGTGTTCCGGGCGACGCCGAGCGTGCGGGAGAGTGCCAGGGCGCTGGCTTCGGGATCCTTGTCCAGGGCCAGGATGATCCTGCCGTCGAGGGAATCCAGGGTGCGAGAGTTCGCGATGGTCATATTTTCACCACACACAGTAGAAGTTGAGCAGAAGTCCCAATGGTTAGAGGGTATCTTGCAATGTGGTCCGGGTCACTCCCATGATCGGACCTCATGACCAGTAATCAGCTTGTGGCCGGTCCCGAGGCGGCGCTGCCCACCCTTCGCGGCGCCGTCGCCGGCCTTCCGTCCTACGTGCCGGGCCGCCGCGGTGCCGGCGTGGACACCGCAGCCCTCGCCAGCAATGAAAGCCACTACGACCCGCTGCCCGCAGCCGTCACCGCGGTGGCCGAAGCGGCCGGCAGGATGAACCGCTACCCGGACATGGCCGCCGTCGAACTCCGCGAACGGCTCGCCCGGCACCTCGGCGTCACCGCGGAGGAAGTGGCTGTGGGTCCCGGCAGCGTGGGCGTCCTCCAGCAGATCATCACCGGACTGTGCGACGCCGGGGATGAGGTGGTGTTCGCCTGGCGCTCCTTCGAGGCGTACCCCATCCTGGTGGAGCTGGCGGGCGCCCGGCCGGTCCGCATTCCGCTGGACGAGGCGGAGGGGCACGACCTCGAAGCCATGGCCGCAGCCGTCACTGACCGCACCAGGGTCATCCTGCTCTGCACGCCCAACAACCCCACCGGGGTGCCGATCAGCCATGACCGCATTGAGGCCTTCCTGCAGACTGTGCCGTCCAGTGTCCTGGTGGTGATCGACGAGGCCTACGTCGAGTACGCTGAAGCCGGCAGCGGCCCCGATTCCCTGGCGCTCTACCGCCGGTACCCGAACGTCTGCATCCTGCGCACCTTCTCCAAGGCTTACGGCCTCGCTGGCCTGCGCGTCGGCTATGCGATTACGACGGCGGCAATCGCCGACGGTTTGCGCCGGACCGCCCTGCCCTTCGCCGTGAGCGCGCTGGCGCAGAAGGCAGCCGTCGCGTCGCTGGACGCGGGGGAGGAGATGGAAGCGCGGGTGGCCGCCGTCAAGCGGGAGCGCGCACGGATGGCCACGGAACTCGCGGCCCAGGGCTGGAAACTGCAGCCGAGCCAGGGCAATTTCCTGTGGATCCGCGCCGGTGAGGGCCTCCGGGCGAGGCTCGTGGACGCGTTCGACCGCGCGGGCATCCTGGTCCGGGCGTACCAGGGCGACGGCGTGCGGATCACCGTGGCCGACCCCGCCTCCAACGACCGCGTGCTCCGGATCCTCGGAGCCCACGCAGCCTGAAGTTTTATCCCCAACAGTTCCACCACAACCAGAGGAATCCCCATGGAACAACAGACAAAGACGTCTGCGCGCGCCCTCGGCGCCGCCCTCAAACCCCGCCAGCTCACCATGATGGGGCTCGGAAGCGCCATCGGCGCGGGTCTCTTCATCGGCTCCGGCGCAGGCATCCAGGCCGCCGGCCCGGCGGTGCTGATCTCCTACCTCGTGGCCGGCACCCTCATCATCCTGGTGATGTGGGCCCTCGGCGAGATGGCCGCGGCCAACCCGGACAGCGGCGCCTTCTCGGTCTACACCGCCAAGGCCTACGGGCCAGTGGCCGGTGCCACCGTGGGCTGGCTCTGGTGGCTGCAGCTCGTGGTGGTCATCGCCGCCGAAGCGCTCGGTGCGGCAGGGCTGTTGGCAACCATCTTCCCGGCGCTGCCGGTGTGGCTGATGGCCTTCGTGTTCATCGTGGTGCTTACCGCCGTGAACCTGACCAGCGTGAAGAACTTCGGCGAGTTCGAGTTCTGGTTCGCCCTGCTCAAGGTGGCGGCGATCGTCGGGTTCCTCTTGGTGGGCTTTGCGCTGCTCTTCGGCTGGCTGCCGGGCGTGCAGTCGCCGGGCCTTTCCAACTTCACCGGTGACGGATTCGCGACCAACGGGTTCGCCGGGATTGCCACGGCACTGTTCGTGGTGGCGTTCGCGTTCGGCGGCACCGAGATTGTGTCCGTGGCCGCAGCCGAGACCGCAGAGCCGGCCCGCAGCGTGAAGAAAGCCGTCCGCACGGTGCTGTGGCGCATCCTGGTGTTCTACATCGGTGCCATCTTCATCATCGCTGCGGTGGTTCCCGTGGGTTCGGCGGGGCTGAAGAGCCCGTTCGCCGCCGTGCTGGAGGCCGCCGGCATGCCCGGTGCAGCCACCGCCATCACCCTGGTGGCCGTCGCGGCGCTGCTCTCCGCGCTCAACGCCAACCTCTACGGCGCCTCCCGGATGGCGTACTCCCTGGCTGAGCGGGGCGAAGCGCCGCGGCTGCTTGCTTCCGTGTCCAAGGGGCGGGTCCCGGTGGCCGCGGTGCTGGCGAGCATCGCCTTCGGCGTTGTCACGGTGGTGCTGGAGCTGGTTTTCCCCGAGATGGTGCTGGGCGTCCTGCTCAACATCGTGGGCTCCACCTGCCTGCTCGTGTGGACGTCCGCGCTCCTGGCCCAGCTCGCGCTGCGCCTCCGCGCCGACCGCGAGGGGACGGAGCTTCCCCTGCGGATGCCCGGCTTCCCGTGGCTGACCGGGCTTGGCCTGGTCATCCTCGCGGCGATCTTCACGGTGGGCTTCATCGGCGAGGACTCCCGTCCCCAGCTCCTGAGCACGTTCGCGCTCGTCGCGCTGCTGGCGGTTGGGTGCTGGGTGAACCAGCGGAACCGTAAGGTTGCGCCTGTTGAAGCGTCGGAGGACGCCAAGCAGCCGGTGCTCGTCGACTGAATAATCCGCTTTGGCCCGGTTTGCGGGTTCAGAGCCCACGAAAGGCGCGTCCGGCTTTGGCCGGGCGCGCCTTTCTGTACCGACCGGAGATGCGGGGAATGGGTACGCGGCGGGGGGTGTCGGTCTGGCCCCCGATGAGCGACGGCGGCCGCAGCACACCTGTATCCTGAGTATCTAGTTCAAGGGCCCCGGCGGCCATCGACCAAGCCCGGCGCGCAGCCGGATGAGGGGTCTGGAAGCTGGGCCGCAGCCTTGGACGTCGTCGAACAGCCGCCGCAATCGTCACTCCGGCCGGCTCCCGAATTTTCGGAATGGATCCTTCATCAGCATTGACCCGCCAGCACCCGCGGTAATCCCGACGCCGGTCCCCAATCCCGTGCGCGCTGCTGCGGCGGATGAGCCGGCCGTTGTGACCTGGGTTGAGGCCGGGACCAGCATGACCGCGCGCTGGCGGTCGGCGAACGGCAGGCCGGCGCCGACGCGGGTCGAAGTGGTGGACGATTCCCTTACGGCCGATGAGGCGTACCGGATGGCGTCACAGGGGATCGCGATGCTCTGGCGCGGTGACTTCCATAACGGGCGGCAGCTCCTTAACGCCTTGGACCGGCGGGTAGGCGGCGGTAAGAAAGGGACCGCCGGAACCGGTGCCGAGAGGTTCTACCGGCACCGCCAGGCCGCCTCGCACCGTGCCCGCATTCTCGGTCTGCTGCTGATTCCCCTTGATCCGGGCCCGGTGGTGCCGCTGCGCCGCGCCCCGGACATCCGGGACGCCGCCGCCGAGGCGTACGGTGGCATCGGCGAACCGTCCGTGGTGTCCCTGCATGAGCTGGTCGGGGCCGTTGGCGCCCACGAGTGGCGACGGAACGGCGTCTACGTCGAGGCCCTCCAGGGCCGCATCCACCCGCACTACGGCACGTTCTTCCCCACCCGGAGCGAGTATGTGGATCTCGTGGGCGCCGCCGCGCTGCCTACTGAGACGCTGGCGTTCGACGTCGGAACCGGCACCGGGGTGCTCGCTGCCGTTCTCGCCCGCCGCGGCGTCCGCCGCGTGGTGGCGACGGACAATGAGCCGCGCGCCGTCGCCTGCGCAGCTGAGAATTTCCGGAACCTCGGTGTTGCGGACCGTGCTGAGGCGGTCCTGACCGACATGTTCCCGCCGGGCCGGGCGCCGCTGATCGTGTGCAACCCGCCCTGGATCCCGGCCACGCCGCATTCCAGCCTGGACAGCGCGGTCTACGACCCCGGGAGCAGGATGCTGTTCCGCTTCCTGAACGGACTGCCCGACCATCTGGAGCCGGGCGGTGAGGGCTGGCTTGTCCTCTCCGACCTGGCCGAGCACCTTGGCCTGCGCTCGCGTGAGGATCTGCTGGCCGCCATCGAGGCTGCAGGGCTGAAGGTGGTGGAGCGGCTCGACACCAAGCCAACGCACCCGAAGGCATCGGACCGCGACGATCCCCTGTTCGAGGCGCGCGCGGCCGAGGTCACGTCCCTGTGGCGGCTGGTTCGCCGCTAGCCTCGCAGATAGTCCCGGGACAATCAGGCGTGGCCGGCGGACCTGGCCAGCGGCCGCCGTCGGACGTTACGCCTGCGGCGGCGGGGGACCAAGTGTTTGCCGGTGCTCGTCGGCTGATCCAGGGGCTGCGAGCCGTTTGCGGGTTCACGTCGTACTGAGGGCGCGTCCGGCGTTGGCCGGACACGCCCTCAGGGGTTGCGCGAATCTCACTACGAACGGTTCCGGGAGCCCCGTTATGCAGTGGTACTTTCCTGCTTAGCTTTAGCCTTTTCGCTTTCCTGGGCCTCGGCGAGCCAGGCATCACGCCTCGCGCCAGGGACCCATCCGGTATCGACAACCCGCCGTTGGAAGACGATGGCGGCTGCAACGAGGATGGTAGCGATAAGAATGGCAAGGACGGCGCCAAGTGCAGGGCCGCCGGCCAGACTAACGCCGATGAGGGTGCCGAACCAGCCGAAATCGGCGTCACCGAAGGTGCTGTTTGCGAGCCCGAACTGGCCCAGGACGAGCAACAGGACGGCGGGCAGGATGGTGATGATGATGCCGTTCACGAAACCGCCGAGCATGGCTCCCCGGCGCCCGCCTGTTGCGTTGCCGTACACGCCGGCGCCGCCGCCGGTAAAGAAGTGTGGCACCATTCCGGGAAGGATCAGGGCCAGGCCGAAGGCGGGATTCAGCCACAGAGCCAGGATGCCGAGGGCGATCAGGCCGCCGGTGAAGGAGCTCAGGAAGCCGATGAGCACGGCATTGGCGCCGAACGGGAAAACGATGGGGATGTCAAGGGCGGCTTTGGCTCCGGGAACCACCTTGGCTGCAATACCCTGGAAGGCGGGAACGAGCTCGCCCAGCACTGTCCGCACGCCATAGAGGATGACGGCCACGCCGACGCCGAACAGCAGCGCCTGTTCGAAGCCCGCCATGAGGAAGGCTCCCGCATCAGGGGCGTCAAAGATTGCCAGCGCGTCGGCAAGCGGGAGGGCGATCAGACCCCAGATGGCGAAAACCATGTAAATGAGTACCATGGACAGCGACGTGGCCACCATGGAGTCGCGGAGGAACTTCAGCCCCTGCGGGAATTGGATGTCTTCGGCTGACTTGCTGCGCTTGCCCGCGGCCTGTCCGACTGCGCCCGCTGCGATGTAACCCAAAGAACCGAAGTGGCCGATTGCGATGGTGTCATTGCCGGTGATCTTCTTCGTCCACGGGTGCAGGAATGCTGGCATGACCACCATGATCACGCCCAGCAGGACGGCCCCGAGGAGCACGACCAGCCAGTCAAGGCCTTCTCCCAGGCCGACGGACAGAATAACGGTGAGCATGGTGGCCATGAACACCATGTGGTGACCGGTCAGGAAGACGTACTTCAACGGAGTGAAGCGCGCCAGTACCAGCATGATGAGAAAGCCAAGGGTCAGGACGTATGCGCTCTGGGCGCCGAACTGTTCCTGGGCCATTGCGGTAATGACCTCGTTCGTCGGGATGACACCCTGGGCGCCGGTAACGGTGAGGATCAGTTGACCGAGGGGGTCAAGTGATCCGGTGACGACGGTGGCGCCCACGCCAAGGATGAAGAAGCCCAAGGTTGCCTTGAGCGCACCTCCGATGACCTGGCCCGAGTTGCGCCGCAATGCGATTAGGCCTGCTGCGGTAATGATGCCGATCAGGTACGCGGGCACATTGAGAATTTGCTGCCCTATGAAATTCAGTACTACTACGAGCCAGTCCATGCCGTAGGCACTCCCTTATTGCTGAAATGTTGGTTGGTCTTGTGGTGTTGCAGGTGGAGGTACCACCGGCAGTGACTATCGAATAGCGGCAGACAGTTTTTTATGGATCTCATCGAGGTCAAAGAAGTTTTCGATAACGATGACCTCTGCGGGGACATCGCCGATTTCAGGTGCGAGCTCCTCGGAAGTAAGCACGATCTGCGCCGTCTGGGCGGCGCCGCGGGCAACTCCAATGTCAGCGGCCTCAATATCGGCATCGATGCCGAGATCCTGGAGAACCTTTTCTGCGTTCATTTTCAAGAGCACTGATGTCCCAATGCCCATTCCACATACAGCGACGATCTTCATGGTTCGTTGCCTTTCAATTCAGGGGTGATGTTGGAGTTGCTTATTTCGGTGAGGCGGCGCGTTCCAGGAGGGAGCGAACTTCTTCCGGACTCGCCGCGGCGTCAAGGCCACTGCGGGTGGCCGGATTCGAAAGGATTCCGGCGACTGCCCTGAGGACTTCGATGTGGGCAGTGTGGTCAAGGGCTGCGAGGCCTATGACCAGGGAGACGGGGTCGTTGGATTTGTGCCCGAACTCCACAGGGGAGGCCAGGCTGACCCAGCTGAGCCCTCCCTTTTTGACGGATTCGGAGGGGCGTGCGTGGGCGAGGGCGACTCCGGGGGCGATGACGATGTAGGGGCCGTGCTCTTCGACGGCCTCGATCATCTGTTCGGTGTAGTCCTCTGTGGTGACTCCGCCTGCCACCAGGCCATCTCCGGCACAGCGGATGGCTTCCCTCCAGTCGGAAGCGGCGACATTGGTGGCGATGGACGAGAGTTCTTCAGCGAGGTTTAAAGCCACGGGGATCCTTCAGGTAACGGATCACATCACGACGATGTGAGGTATATCACCGTAGCAAGGATTGGTGGCTTAAGTCTATTAGTAGACCAAAGTATTTTCGTTGGCGGGTCTTCCTAGCCGGATGCCAGGACAAGAGAGTTGGCTCCGCTGTGGGTAAGCCGGCTGATCCTGTCGGGCGCGAAGAGTGTGTCCTGGGCAAGCAGTGATGCTCCGGTCAGGCCGGCCACATCTCCAAGGCCGGAGCGTTCGACGACGAGCTCCCGGGTGGCGAATTCACGTGCACCGGCGAAGATAGCCTCGCGGATGGGTGTGAGGAAGGGTTCGCCCGCTGCGGCGAGACTTCCGCCGATAATGACGGCCTCTGGATTGATCAGTCCAACGATGTCGGCCAGCGTCTGGCCAAGGGCGGTTCCCGTTTCCTCAAGGAGAGTTAGCGTTCGGTGGTCCCCGTTGTTCGCGAGCTCAACAATGTCCGCTCCTGTCCTGACTTTGTAGCCGCGGGCCACTAGTTCGGCGCGTATCACCGCTCCGCTGGCTACGGTTTCGAGCCGTTGGAGGCGGCCGCCACCGATTCGGGGCCGGCTCAGGTCGCCGGCTCCTCCGCGCGCGCCGCGGTACACGGCCCCGTCCAGCACAAACCCCAGCCCGATCCCGATGCCGGCTTTCACGCCCACGATGTCCCGGTATCCCACCCTGCCCCGCCTTGCTTCCGCCAGGGCCATGGTGTTTACGTCCCGATCAACTGCCAGGACGGCATGTCCATATCTGCTCAAGAAGTAGTCGCGGACAGCCACGCCGTCCCATTGCTTATCGACTTGCGGTGATGCCAGGCATCCGGTTGTGACATCCACGGGCCCGGGGACGCCGACGCCGATCCCCACGACGTCAGCCCTGGTCTTCCCCAGGCGGAGCAGCATGTGGTCGAAAACCTGGCCTGCCCATTCGAAAATCTCAGCAGGCCCCTGGCTTGGCCCGATGTCTGCCTCGTCAACGCTGAGGATGGTGGAGACCAGGTCCGTGATGGCCACCATGCTGTGTGAACCGCTGATATCAAGGGCCAGAAGCACGCCAGAATCCGGCTTGACCGCAAACGTTTCGGGTGGGCGTCCGCCGCGGGAGTCCAGTTGACCTACGCTCATGATGATGGAGGCGTTCAGTAGCTCTTCGAGCCGCCGGGCAAGGGTGATTCGCGACCACCCCAGCCGCTCCAGAAGGTCATTCCTGGTCGTCGCCTGGCCGGACCTGATCAGGCCCAGGACAACGCCCGATCCTGTCGAAAGTGATTGTGCCATTCCAACCTCTCGTTTGGTCGCCACGCAGGAATCCGAGCGGATACCGTTTATGCATACTAGTAACCGAAAGTCTATCGTGACTCAGGACACCTGGCCGTAGTCTGGGGGCCGTGCCTGTGCACGGAGAGCGGCATTGTCCCGTGGTGGAATCTGCATGGAAGGCGGTAGGCGGGACTTGTCGGCAGCAGCACGCCTTACGGCGGGAAGTACGACGGCGGAGGCGGGCCGGGAGCGCGCTGTCAGGGACATCTCCGGTGCAGAGGGCGGCCACGAGCGCGATGTGGTCGTGGTTGGACTTGTGGAGCTTCTCGATGGGGTAGGGGAGGAAGTGGTCGTAGAGTTGGCCCGGTTTGCGGGTTCAGAGCCCACGAGGGGCGCGTCCGGCTTTGGCCGGGCGCGCCCCTCGTGAGACAGAAGCTATTTGGTTACGTGCACTACCACTGCCTTCTCGACGGCTTGTTCCGCTCCTGCGTTGTCGATTCCAGTAACTGTCCAGTTGCTGAGCAACAGCACGGTCTTTCCGGTGTCAGAGTTATAGACGAGCTTTTTGAAGCCAAGCGCGGTCAATTCATCGTCGAGTGCTTCCGCATTCATTCCAGCGGCGTTGGCCGGGATCACGGCGGTCGCTGGTGCAGCAGGAGCCGGTGCCGGGGCTGCCACAACGGCAGGAGCAACAGGTTCGGCTGTGACCGTGGCGGTCGCCGTCACTGTTGCCGTTGCAGTAACGGTTGCCGTGGCCGTTTGGGTAACGGTATGCGTGACGGTTGGAGCTGCTTGAGGGGATCCCGCGCAGCTTGAAAGGGCCAAGCACAGGAGCGCGCCGCTGGCCAGTGTTGTCGTGAGTTTCAAACCTAATTTCCCCTCGAAATGTATTGGCAAATCTGGATGCCCCGTTGCGGCTCGCTGTCCAGTTCGGCACCGAAGCCTCTCGCGGCGCCGCGATGGGACGGATTGTCTTTGGACCAGCTAGAGGCCGGTGGTGCTGGCTCCATATTCGGCCTGCTCCGGCGTATAGCCCTCAAAGAGCAACTGGTCGACCAGCCCGGACCGCGAGAAGGATGTGAACTTCAAGTAATCCTTGGCCTTCTTTGCTGCCTGCTCGTTGTAGTCAATCGTCATGTGGTCCACGGCCCAGGTTGCATCATCGACGGAGAACTTCTCGAACACCAGCTGATCGATCAGGCCGGACCGCGAGAAGGCGGTGAACTTGAGGTAGTCGCCGGCTTTCCGCTGGGCACTCTGCTGGCTGATGGTCCCTTTCTTGGCGGCGGCTTCGGCCTCGGCCGCAGCCTTCGCAGCAGCCGCGTCAGCGGCAGCCTGAGCTTTGGCGGCAGCATCGGCTTCGGCTTTTGCCTTAGCCGCTGCATCCGCCTCAGCCTTGGCTTTTGCAGCGGCCTCAGCTTCGGCCGCTGCAACAGCGGGGTCCTTTGTGGGAGCTGGAGTGGCAGACGCGGTCTGAGCTGCAGTGGCGACCTTGGGAGAGGAGGCGACGGGCGCTGACGAAGGTGCAGAGCCCGCGCGGGCCGAGTTGACGACGATGCTGAGGAGAATGACAACGCCGGTGACGATCAGGGCCACTTTCTTGTGCCTGTCATAACCTTCCAGCGGAAGCCCACGCTTGTCGCGTGTCTTGTTAGCCAGCACCAAGATGAGGTCAATCAATGCCCAGATGCCGAGCCCACCAAAAGTGACGAGCTTCAGGATGCCGGTTCCCACCTTGCCGAGGTAGAAGCGGTCAACGCCGAAGACGCCAAGGAGCAGCGAGAGCAGCCAGGTCGCCAGGAACGACTTGTTGCTTACCGGCGGTTGACCATAGCCGTAGTTCGGAGGATAGGGGGCGGTGTAGGGTTGCTGGCTCATGAGAGTCCTTCCATAGGACACCTGACCGACGTGCGATAAAAAGCGTGCGGGGTTGGGTGCGGTGATGGACACACATGGAGGAAATCCAGCGTGGAGCGTGGACCGCAAAAGCGGTACACCGAGCCAGCCGACAGAAACAACATTTTCGCTTCCCCCAATAGCGTCAAAGTCATTTCATTAGATCTGAGAAAATGCCGCCTTTTTTGGTTTCTGGGAGAAAACTGCGCGAATCCTGATATTTAGTCGCGAATCTTGACGATTTATTGATGCTTTTTTGGGTCCTCATTCCAAGCCTTGGTTGGAAATTCGTACGTCGATAGCCGACTGATTGTGGCCATCGCAGCCCCTATCAGTCCGAGATCGGGGCTGAGGGTTCGCCCTTAGCTAGTCCCATAAACATCGTCCGGTGCAGGATGTCCACGTGCTTCCTGGCAACTTCCACGGCGTCCTGGACATCTCCGGCGCGGAGGGCAGCCACCAGGGCGATGTGGTCCTGGTTGGATTTGTGCAGCTTCTCGATGGGGTAGGGGATGAAGTAGTCGTAGAGCTCCGCTAGCGTCTCGTGATAAACCTCGACGGCGGAGTCCAGACATGATGCAGTGCCCACCAGCTGATGGAACTGCTCGTCCATCCGGTGGTAGTACGACCAGTCGGTCGCGTTAGCCATTTCCCGGGTCAGCCGCTCCAGCTCATCCAGCTGCTGGCCAGTGGCGTTGACCGCTGCGTAATGCGTTACCGCGCATTCGAACAGCAGCCGCCGGTCCACCAGCCGGTTCACCGCCTGGGACTCGGCCGGCGACGCCGACAGGGAAGCCAAAACATCCGTAGGCGGCGCCTCCGCCACAAACGTTCCCCCGGCCCGCCCGCGCCGGCGCACCACCACGCCCTGCTCCGCCAAACTCGCCAGCGCACGGCGGGCCGTGATCGGGCTGACCGAAAGGCCCAGGGCAACGTCCTCCTGGTCCGGCAGCCGCTCACCCGGTTTCAAGAGCCCCAACGAAATCGCCATCCCGATCCGCATCCGCACGGCGTCCATGGCACTGCGGCGCTCCATGCCGGGCATCCTGCCGGCGCCGAGGGGCGGGGGCTCGACGGTGTCCTCCAGCTGACGGGTCATATCCGCTACTTTACGGCCCACACCAGCCCCCTTCCCTTTATTGGATCATTCTGATCTAATATAACCCGGATCACACCCCAACGCGGAGAAAACCCATGCAACGCATCCTTCCCCTCATCGCCGCCCAGGCCCGGCCGCGGCTCATCGGCGAACCCGTTTCGGCCTTCGCGGACGAGGTCAAAGCGGCCCTCGAAGCCCAGCCGCACAGCAAGCTGGTCGTCTTCCCCGAGCTGCACCTCTTCGGCGACGGAAACCCGGACCTGCAGCGCGCGGAGATCCTTCAAGAATCCGCCGAACCCCTGGACGGGCCACGGGTCAAAGAACTCAAACAGCTCGCGAAAGACCTCAACATCTGGCTGGTCCCCGGCAGTGTCTGCGAACGCGGCCCCGAAGGCCAGCTGTTCAACACCCAGCTGGTCCTGTCCCCCGAAGGGGAGCTCGCCGGCTACTACCGGAAGATCTTCCCCTGGCGCCCGTTCGAGCCCTACGATCCCGGCGACAGGTTCACCACCGTGGACCTGCCCGGCATCGGCAGGGTGGGCCTGAACATCTGCTACGACGCCTGGTACCCGGAGGTGTCCCGCCAGCTCGCCTGGATGGGCGCCGAGGTGATCCTCAACGTCGTCAAAACCACCACCCCGGACCGCAAGCAGGAACTGATCCTCGCGAAGGCCAACGCCATCGTGAACCAGGTCTTTATGGTCAGCGTCAACTGCGCCGGCCCCACCGGCCAGGGCAAGAGCATCATCGTGGACCCGGAGGGCAACACCCTCGCCGAGGCCCCGGACGACGCACCCCGGCTGCTCACCGCGGAACTGGACCTGGCCGCCGTCGACCGCGTCCGCACGCACGGCACGGAGAACCTCAACCGCCCCTGGTCGCAGTTCCGCGAGGGGGAGCCCGCCGTCGAACTTTCCGTCTACCAAGGCCGGATCAACCCGGCCACCTGGACACCGCCGTCCTACAAGCCCTAAGGAAACATCGTGACAACCACCCTTACCCGCACGCTGAAGCTGCCCTCGCTGGTCCTGTTCGGGCTGGCGTACCTGACCCCGATCATCGTCCTGGGGATCTTCGGCATCATCGCCGAAACCACCGGCGGTGCCGCGCCCGCCGCGTACCTCGTGGCGCTCGTGGCCATGCTGTTCACCGCGCACAGCTACGGCCGGATGGCCATCGCCTACCCCGTGGCCGGCTCCGCCTACACCTACGTCCGCCGCTCCATCGATTCCCGGGTGGGGTTCCTGGTGGGCTGGGCCGTGCTGCTGGACTACCTCTTCCTGCCCATGGTCATCTGGCTCATCGGCGGCTCGTACCTGAGCGCCCAGTTCCCCGGCATCCCCATCGGCGTCTGGATCGTGGGCTTCATCGTCATCACCACGCTGCTGAACATCCTGGGCATCAAGGTGGCGGACAAGGCCAACTACGTGCTGATGGCCTTCCAGCTGCTGGTCCTCGTGTTCTTCGTGGCGCTGGCCATCGGCAGCGTCGTGTCCGCCAACGGCGCCGGGGGACTGGCCAGTGGGCAGCCGTTCTTCAATGACACCGCCAGCTTCGCCACCATCTCCGCCGGCGCCGCCATCGCCGCGTACTCGTTCCTCGGGTTCGACGCCGTCACCACCCTCACCGAGGAAACCATCAACCCGCGCCGGACCGTGCCGCGCGCCATCATGCTCGTGGCCCTGATCGGCGGCGGCATCTTCGTAGCGGTCTCCTACGTGACCCAGCTGGTGCACCCCGGCGGCGTGTTCGAGGACTCCGCCTCCGCTGCCAGCTCAATCGCACTGCAGATCGGCGGACAGCTGTTCGGCGCCGTGTTCCTGGCCGGCCTGGTGGTGGCGCAGTTCGCCTCCGGCCTCGCCGCGCAGGCCAGCGCCTCCCGCCTGCTCTACGCAATGGGCCGCGACTCCGTCCTGCCCAAGGCAGTCTTCGGCAAGCTGAACGAGAAGTTCCACACGCCGGTGGCAAACCTGGTGATCACCGGCATCGTGGGCCTGATCGCGATCTTCCTGGACGTGGCCACGTCGACGTCGTTCATCAACTTTGGTGCCTTTACCGCCTTCACGCTGGTGAACGCCTCGGTGGTGTTCCACTATGTGCGCCAGGGCCGGGCCGGGCACCGGCTGAACGCGGTGTCCTACGTGGTGGTCCCGGTGATCGGCGCCGTCATCTGCGCCTACCTGATCTCCCAGCTGGACAGCAACGCCATTACCCTGGGACTGTCATGGCTGGTACTGGGCGTGCTGGTCCTGGCCCTGATCACCCGCGGCTTCAAGGCCTCGCCGCCGGAGATGGCGGCCACGGAGAAGGCGACGGTCGAGGCGGCCGCCTGACTTCTGGTTACTTGTGTGGTTCGTTGGGGCCGGGAAAGGAAGATTCGTGAGGATAGCGCTGGGGCAGCTGGAGTCGGGTGCCGACATCCAGGCGAACCTTGCCGCGATCGACCGGTTCACCGCCCAGGCCGCGCGCGACGGCGCCGCGCTGGTCGCCTTCCCGGAGTACGCCACCTACGAGAAGAAGAAGGTGGACGCGACGTTCCCCGCAGTGGCGGAGCCGCTGAACGGCCCCGTCTGCCAGGAGCTTGCCGCCATTGCCCGCCGCCACCGCATCGCGCTGGTGGCGGGGGTGGTGGAAACCTCGGACGAGTCCGGGCGGGCGTACAACACCCTGGTGGCTTACGGGCCCGACGGCGGCCGGCTGGCTTTCTACCGGAAGATCCACCTTTTCGACGCGCAGGGCTTTGGGGAGTCGACGTTCATCAAGCCCGGGCCGTCCACGGAGCCGGTGGTGTTCGAGCACGGGGGAGTGCGGTTCGGGCTGATGACCTGCTACGACCTCCGGTTCCCGGAGCTGGCCAGATCATTGGCCGACGCCGGCGCGCAGGTCCTGCTGGTCTGCTCGTCATGGGTGCCGGGCGTGCATAAGACGGAGCAGTGGCTGGCGCTGAATGCGGCCCGGGCGATCGAGAACAGCGTGTACGTGGCGGGGGTGTGCCAGGCGCCGCCGGTCTCCGTGGGGCGGAGCGTGCTGGTGGACCCGCTGGGGGTTGTTGAGGCTGATCTTGGGCTTGAGGCTGGTGTCCGGACGGTGGAGGTGTCGCTGGAGACAGTGAAGCGGGTGCGGGAGGCGTTCCCGATGTTCCGGCAGCGGCGAATATAACCCCTTCTCTTTCCCGACTCCCTGCGAGTAGCGGAAGTTGCGCTCCATGAGAGCGGCCAATCGCAAGGACACGCCGTAAAGGGGTGGCATGCCCACTCGGTGCACTGCTCTTGTTTATGATTTTGCGTGGGTTCCAAGAGGAACTAGGCTACCTGCCATTTGTAAGCGGATCATGACTGATCATCACCGATTACCTGAGGCGTGCTGTTCAACCAGCGCTCCTGCGTGAGGCTCATTTTATTTGTGGTGGGTTGGCCGCCGATGGTGCCCGCGAAAGCGGGCACCATCACCAAATTAGGGGGCAGGGTGTGGCGAGAGCTTGACAAGGCGATTTTGATAAGTGCGACGAGGCAAATTCGCGACTTTGAAAAATATCGGAAAGACGTGCAGGATGAGAATGCGCGCAGAAAGCGTAGAAGCCTTGATCAGCCGCCCCTGCTGGAGGTAGTTCGTCCCTCCCGGTGGAACGAGAGCCCTGCTTTTAATCCGTACCTCGTCCGCAAGCGGCGCGCTAGTATCGCTCATGCCATTACTGAGAAGCTGAAGAGTGGAACTTACGTTCCTCAAAGACCGGCGTCTTTTAGTGTTCCGAAACCCTCGGGTGGTGAACGTCGGGTTAATACCTACAGTATCGCTGATGAGGTGATATCTAAGCGCCTTTACCAGTCCCTTATGGGGAAGAACGCTGCAAAGTTAAGTGCACATTCGTTTGCGTATAGAAACGATCGCACGCCGCACGATGCTATTTCCTATATTTATAATGACATGAAGAACGAGCATCGCCTGTTTATTGCAGAATTCGACTTCAGTAAGTTTTTCGATCTCATATCGCACGAATACATCTGGCAGACTTTCTCTCACCTCGGGATTATTTCGTCTCCCCTGGAGCGGTCTCTCATTAGGACCTTCCTGGCTCATCCACCGTCTTCCGCCAACGAAGCGGGAAACGAAAAAAATGAAGAAGTGGGGCTCCCTCAGGGAACCTCGATCAGCCTTTTCTTGGCAAACGTCGCTGCAACTCCTATCGATCGCTCTCTCGAGAGACTGGGAGTTGGGTTTTCGAGATATGCTGACGATACTCTTATTTGGAGTGACAGTTATGAGAAGATTTGCACTGCTTCGCGTATTTTACAGGAGGCTGCACATGAAATCGGATCGCCGATAAATTTTGAAAAAAGCCCCGGTATTCGAATTTTGTCGAAGCCTGAAGCGCGGTCTTCAGAGATCGAAGAAACTAAGTCCGTCAACTATTTGGGGCACACTCTTGGGCTGAATAGTGTCCGAATGCGCGAGACAGCAGTCGATCGAATAAAAAAGCGAGTTCAGACTCTGATATACACGAACTTGCTTATGGAACCCTTGCGTGATAACCAAAATATGAATGCGATCACGTCAAATGATCGCGATTACGTGACCTACGTCTGGCAACTTCGACGCTACCTTTATGGACCCTTGAGTGAGAACGACGTTCGTCGCTTTCAGCATGGCGGCATTCCTGCGATGTCGTTTCAGGGCGTGATGTCGTTCTTCCCGCTTGTGGATCACGACAAGGATCTCGTTGAACTTGACGTGTGGATAGCAACTCAAACGTGGCTGGCCCTTAAAAGACGCCAGCGGCTGCTTGCGAAGCGTGTAACGCGAGTACCCCGAACTTGGGGGCTTAGTAGGTCGAAACTTATTCGACTAAAAGTCGTATCCGGAACCACTGGGGAAGAAATTGATCTACGACTCCCAAGCCTAAGAAGAATTGCGGGCGTCATCCGAATGGCTGTCGATACCCATGGTCTTGCCTCTGTCTCAGATGGGTCAGACCTCTATCTCTACGAGTCAGACTAAGAGTTTGCGGGGCAGGTGTTGGTCATCCTGTGCCTTGTGGCGCCGTCCAACGTAGGCATAGTTGCTACGGGTGCACCGGCTCTGTGACCAGGCCAACCATTCTTTGCTTCCACGTCCAGGCTCTCTGTCATCTCCGCGTTAGACTTTTCCGACGGGTGGAGCTACGTCCTGGGCCTGTTCTTTGAGGATCTCAGCCATAATGAAGAGATGAGCGAAGACAAAAGTATCCTCCGGGGTGTAGACCCCACTTCCGCCAATGAGGCCCTTCATGGATCGGCCAGCAGGGGGTCGCACGTAATGCCGACGAGTTCACTCCCCGCCAACTTCGTCCCACCATCCGCAGCGCTGAAACCCGCGGAACAAGTGTCGACGCAGCGCCCTTCCTCCGCCCCCAGCTAATTCACGTGGTGCCTGGGAGCCTTTGGGCTGTGCTTGCCGTGCTGGGACTGCTGCCCGGTTGGATATTCCTCGTAAAACGCGAAAAGCATCTACGCGGAGCAACTCGGAGTGGCTTCGGTGAACTTCTCCAAGTAGCAGCTGTCGGTGCGGGTCTGACGGGCACGGCGCTCCTGATTTGGTCGATTTTTTCCGAGCCAATTGCTCCCCTTGGGTTTGTCAGCCTGAATGAGCTCGCCGCTTCAGGGGGAACATATCTGGCCGCCCATCCGCGCCACGTCATCTCCACCCTTGCCCTGGTTCTAAGCGCTGCCTGTTTGTTTGCACTGCTGCTGGCCACGTACAAATATCAATCCCTCCATGACGCATACAAGCCGGGCTCGTCTTGGGAACAGGCCTTTAGTGGAGTGCCCCAGGGCAAGGGTCTTTGGTTAGGTATTCAATTGAGGGAAGGCCCACTTGTTGAGGGTGTTCTCCATAGTTTCGATATTGCCGAAGCGAGTGATGGCAACCGAGATGTAGTGCTGAGGCATCCTATCTACGTAACCATCAACGATGCTCGCGGAATTACGGAACTAGACCGCTTGGTGATTTCTTCTGAGCAGATGCAGTACATGAGTGCGATCCATATTGAGCTCGCCAGCGAAAATTCCGGCGTTTGACATTCTGCTGCTAAGGGCAGTCTGAGTCGCGCATACACAGTCGAATTGTGCAGCTTCTGTAGAACAAGTTTGAGTGTGTTGAGTGCGTCCTCTGCCTGGATCCAATAACCTGGCGCTGTGATTAACTATTTTGGGGGATCAGCGGAGGAACAGTTACCCGAGGGCCTGTACGAACTTCTAAGCACAGATTTACTCAGGACACGTCTGCATCAATCAGCAGGACTGCAGCCAGTCTTCGCTGAGATAGAAGACGAAGACTCTCCGGACATTCTCTCTCGTCATCTGGCAGATGCTGTTCGGAAGGCTCTCACCGGAGCAAAGCCAGCCGACCGGGTCGCTTTGGCGAATCGACTTCTTCAAGAGCTTCGGCATGGCGACCTAATCACTGATGTCCCTTCCCAGCTCCAGGCGCTCCATCGCCCGAATTCGCTCAAGCGTCGCCAACTCCGCCGACCCACCACAAAGCTGAGCGACTCGGCTCTGCTCACCAATAGCAAGAACGACCCAAATCTCGCGGCTGAGCTCCGGGCCGAGATGGAGTCGGCTAACACCGTTGATCTTCTTTGCGCCTTCGTCCGTTGGACCGGGCTGAGGCTTCTCGAGCCAGCCCTTGAACAACTCATAGAACGCGGCGCCAAGCTCCGAGTCATTACCACCACCTATATGGGCGCAACAGAACGCCGTGCCCTCGACGAGCTCGCCACACGTTATGGGGCAGAGGTAAAGATCAGCTACGAAACGCAGGCAACCCGACTGCACGCCAAAGCCTGGCTGTTCCGCCGCAATACCGGATTCGACACCGCCTACGTAGGCAGCTCCAACCTGAGCCAGGCTGCGCTCCTTGACGGGCTGGAATGGAACGTCCGCCTCAGTTCGGTCGCAACACCCGCCCTCCTGCAGAAGTTCGAGGTCACCTTCGACAGCTACTGGGAGCAGCGCGCCTTCCAAAGCTACGACCCGGAACGCGACGGCGAAAAGCTGGACGCTGCGTTGGAACGGAACGGTGGCCGTCGCACGGCGGCGCCGGATGCAACTACCGGCCTTGAGGTTCAGCCGTTCCTTCACCAGGAAGAGATGTTGGAGGACCTGGAAGCCGAGCGGCTCAAGGGCTTCACTCAGAACCTCCTGGTCGCGGCCACGGGAACCGGCAAGACGGTCATCGCAGCCCTGGACTACAAGCGGCTATGCGAAGCTGCCGGCCACGACCTAAGGCTGCTCTTCGTTGCCCATCGGCAGGAGATTCTCAAGCAGGCAATGCGCACCTACCGCGACGTCATGCAGGACGGAGCCTTCGGTGAACTCTACGTGGGGGACCACAAGCCGCAAGAGTGGAAGCACATCTTCGCGTCCGTCCAGTCGCTCTCCTCCCTCGGTGTTGAGCAGCTGGAGCCGGACTTCTTCGACGTCGTCGTAATCGATGAGTTCCACCATGCTATGGCGCCCACATACCGTCGCGTGATTGATCACCTGCAGCCGCAGCAGCTCCTGGGACTCACGGCTACACCGGAGCGGGGTGACGGCCTCGACGTCGCCAAGCAGTTCTTCGACGGCCGCACGGCCAGCGAACTGCGCCTCTGGGATGCACTGGACGCTGACCTGCTGGTGCCGTTCCACTACTTCGGTGTCTCTGACGACGTGGACCTGAGCCAGTTGGACTGGAAACGTGGCAACTACGACCCCACCCAGCTGAGCGCCCTCTACACGGGGAACGACGCCCGCGCCGCCAAGGTGATCCGCGAACTCAGGGACAAGGTGACCAGCACCGACCAGATGCGGGCCATTGGCTTCTGTGTCTCCGTGCAGCACGCCCACTACATGGCCGAGGTGTTCAACCGAGCCGGTGTCGCCTCCGTCGCCGTCGACGGCACCACTGACAATGCCGACCGGGAGGAAGCCCTCCGGCGCCTGGGCAAGCGGGAGATCAGCTGCATCTTCGCCGTCGACCTTTTCAATGAAGGGCTGGACCTGCCGCAGGTGGACACCATCCTGCTGCTCCGGCCCACGCAGAGTGCCACGGTCTTTCTTCAGCAGCTGGGACGCGGGCTGCGCCGTGCCGAGGGCAAGGCGGTGCTGACGGTTCTGGACTTTATCGGCCAGCAGCGCCGTGAGTTCCGCTTTGACCTGCGCTACCGGGCGCTGACCGGCTACGGCCGAAAGGAGCTGGAGAAGGCTGTCGAGGACGAGTTCCCGTACCTGCCGTCCGGCTCGCAGATCGTGCTGGACCGGGTGGCGCAGAAGGTGGTCCTGGACAACATCAAGGCCCAGCTCCGGTTCAACCGGGCGCAGCTGGTCCGGGACATTGCCTCGTACGCCGAGACCGAGCTGGAGGCCTATCTGGAGCGGTCGGGGAATGACGTGAAAACGATCTACCGTTCCACCAGGGACTCGTGGACCGGTTACCTCCGGCAGGCAGGGCTGATCGAAGGGTACTCGCCCCTGGAGACGGTGCTCCGCGGGAAGATCGAGGAGCTGTCAGACGGGGAGGAGAAGAAGCTGCTGGGCCGCATGGCCGCGCTTATTCACGTGGACGATCCGGAACGCGCTGCAGCCTATTCGATGTTGGTTTCTCCCGACGCGCCCCGCTACGCGGGGCTTGGCCTGCGCGAGCAGGCTTTCGCACGCATGCTCTTTTACACGCTATGGGACGACGGCGGCGGGTTCGCAACGTACGACGACGGCCTGGACCATCTGCGTGGCTACCAGTTTGTGTGCCGCGAAATTCGCCAGGTCGTGAAGCTGGGGTTGGCGGCATCAAAGCATGCGGCTAAGAGCCTCGGTGCGGGGCTGCAGCATGTCCCGCTGCTCTCGCATGCTACCTACCGGCGCGAGGAGGTTCTCGCGGCGCTTCAGTACGGTTCGCTGGAACAGGGCAAGAACGTCCAGCACCGGGAGGGTGTCGCTTGGTGTCCGGCTACCGCGACAGACGCCTTCTTTGTCACCCTGAACAAGGACGACAAGAAGCACTCCGCGACGACGATGTACAAGGACTACGCCCTCAGCCCGGAGCTGTTCCACTGGGAGTCACAGAATGCAACGTCGCCAACGAGCCCGACGGGACGTCGGTATCTGGACCGAGCGTCGCATGGTTCTCGGGTGCTGATATTCACGAGAGACACGGCGGACGATGAGACCGGACTGACGGTTCCCTACACGTGTCTGGGTCAGGTGGACTACGTTCAGCATTTGGGCGAAAGGCCGATCGCGATTACCTGGAAGCTGCATAGGCCGATGCCGGCGGACGTTTATGCGACCGCAGCGGCGGTGGCGCAGTAGTTGTACCGCGTCCAGGCCAACTCGATATGCCCGCCATTACGGCCGCAAAGACTACAGAATTCTCGAAATTCTGAAGCTCTGCGCCTGTGTATCATTTTGCGGCGGTTCGCACAGTCCACCTATGCTGTACACCATCGAGCAGTACAACATGACGCGTGCAAATAATTCCAATAGTTCACCTGACAGTTGTTCAGACTAGCTCGTCCTGCCGCGTGTTACGGTGACTTGGTGTCCGACAAAACCGTAATGCAGTTGCTTCGAGAGTTCGTTGCCGAGCGAGAGTGGGGACAGTTCCACAGCAGCGCAAACTTGGCCAAATCCATCTCGATAGAGTCGGGCGAACTTCTGGAATGCTTCCAATGGAATGATGAAGCGGAAACAGAAAGGGTTCAGTCGGAGCTTGCTGACGTCTTGACGTATGCCTACCTCTTAGCCGATCGTCTGGGCGTCGACCCCGATACCATAGTGGCCAAGAAACTCGAGGAGTCCCGGACGAAGTACCCGGTGGAAAAGGCTCGCGGGCGAAGTTCGAAGTATGACGAACTTTAGGATTGAACGTCGGAGCTTCTCGCCGCACGAGATTGACCAATTGAGCCGAAGCGGCGACTACTTCACTAACTGGCCCGTTGTATACACGCTGAATGACTCAAGAAGTGTGTACGTCGGTGAATCGAGAAGCGTAGCTTCCCGCATGCGGCAGCACTTGAAGTCATCTGAGAAGAGTGGCCTGCATCGGATGCATCTAGTCATTGATGACACTTTTCATAAATCTGCTTGCCTTGACTTGGAGTCATTCCTAATTCGACTTTTTGCTGGCGAAGGACGCTTTCAGGTGCTGAATGGAAACGCTGGAGTCAGCGACTCGGACTACTATGATCGCGCGAAGTACACCGGCTCTTTCAATCTGATATTTGAGGAACTTCGCAGAGAGGGACTGTTTGAGCGGTCGATTCCCGAAATTGTGAACAGCGATCTCTTCAAGTTCTCACCCTTCAAAGCTCTTAATAGCGACCAAGCGGGTGCGGTGGGAGAGATTCTAGACGGTCTTCTCGAAGATATCGATTGTGGAAAACCAAGTACCAGTGTAATCCAGGGTGATCCCGGCACGGGGAAGACAATCATTGCAATATACCTCATGAAACTTTTACGAGATATCCAGCTTTCGCAAGAAGGTGAGAACTTTGATAGTGATTCGATCTTTTCGGATTACTTCGTGGAAGGGAATCGCGATCTCATTGCTGATCTTAAAATTGGGTTGGTTATCCCGCAGCAGTCGCTGCGTTCAACCATAAAAAAGGTCTTTAGTAGGACACCTTCTCTTCAGCCTGGGATGGTTTTGAGTCCCTTTGATCTCTCACCCTCCGAAGAGTCCTACGACCTACTGATAGTTGACGAAGCGCACAGGCTCAGCCAACGAGCGAATCAGCCGTCCGGCCCTCAGAACAAGAAATTTCGCGAGATCACTGAAGCCCTATTTGGCATAGATGACCTTTCGGTCACTCAGCTGGACTGGGTTCGCAAGAGCAGCAAGCACCAGATACTGCTGGTGGATGCTGAACAAAGCGTTCGGCCCGCGGATCTGCCCAAGGATGTCGTTCGGTCGCTAATAGAACATTCTCGGGTTGAGAAGAAGTTCTATCCCCTGCACTCCCAGATGCGTGTCCGTGGCGGAACGGATTATATTAAATACATTCGTGCGATCCTTTCGTCCGAACCACCCGTTCCTTCGCGGGTCGAGAATTACGATTTCAAGCTTTTTGATGACGTGAGTGAGATGCACCAGGAAATACGTTTGCGGGAATCCGAGGTCCAGCTTGCTCGACTGGTGGCAGGCTTCGCGTGGCCTTGGAAGACAAAGTCAGATCCGAATGCGTTCGACATCGAAATTAGTGGGTACCGACTTCGCTGGAACCAGGCACAAACGGACTGGATCAATTCTGCCACTTCAGTAAACGAGGTCGGCTCTATTCACACCGTCCAGGGGTACGATCTAAACTATGCAGGTGTAATCATTGGGCCGGACCTCCGCTTCGATCTGGAGACTCAATCCGTCGTTATCGATCGAGCTAGCTATTTCGATAAGAAGGGCAAAGAAAACAACCCCAAGCTTGGGCTGGTGTACACTGACAGCGATTTGCTTCGATACATCGTGAACATTTACGCAGTCCTGATGACGCGAGGTATGCATGGGACCTACGTGTACGTGCACGACAAGGCCCTTCGCGAATACCTGCGCCAGTTCTTTCCCTAACGCAACTGGCTGGAGTCACAACCCAGAACCCATCTGTGGACAACCACCGAACCACTAGCGCCACATCACCACTAGCCCGAACGGCCGCCCCAACAGCTAGGTCCAGCTGGTCCCGCAGCAGCTGCACCACCAGGACACCCGACCGGCTGAGCAGGGGAGCCGTGCACGCCTCCAGCGCCTCGGCCACCCGCCCTTCGCGCAGCAGCCGCAGCACCCGACCGTAATCCGCGCACCCCGTCAGTCCGGCAGCCAGCCAGTACGGGTTGGACTCCACCGCACCACCCAGCATCGACCGCACCCGGAACATCTCCGTCCGGATGGCCGGCGGTGTGCCCGCATCCCGGTGCAGCTCGTACGCCAATTCGTCGGCGCTCCATCCCTGCGACCGTGAGTCCAACAGCGCCAGGATCTCCGCCCGGCGCAGCGTCAACGGTACCCGACTCCCGTCGGTAAACACCGCGGCAGGCCTGTCACCCAGCAGCTCCAGCGACGAAACCGCAACACTAGGATGGCGCACACTCTGCCGGGACGCACGTACGGAAGACGAAGCGCCCAGGGAAGCGCCGCCGTCGGGCGTTCTCAGCATCGACTCCGCCACTCGGACGGCGCACCGCACCATCCGCAGCGTGTCCGCGCTGATCGTGTCCAGAGGGCCTGACACGTCGAGCACGCCCAGCAACCGGCCCGTGGCCGGGTCTGTGATGGGCGCCGCCGTGCAGGCCCAGTCGTGGTGGGTGCGGACCAGGTGCTCGGCGGAGAACAGCTGAACCGGCCCGCCGGTGACCAGCGCCTCGCTGACGGCGTTGGTGCCGATCCCCGCCTCGGACCAGTCCGCACCTTCCGGGAACTCCAGCCGGTCCGCCCGGCGCAGCGCCTCCCGGCTGCCCACCCGCCACAGGATCTCCCCGCTGGCGTCGGTGAGCACCAGCAGGTGCCGGCCTGAACTGGAATCGTCGGCCAGCAGGTCCTGTAGGGCCGGCATCACCCGCTGCAGCCGGTGCTCGCGCCGCAGCTGCAGTACCTCGGACGGATCGTGCAGGTGGCGGGGGCTGTGCTGGTCCGGGCTGATGCCCAGCGCCATGGACCGGCGCCACGACTCCGCCAGCGGCACGGGGATCTCCGGACGGGGGACACCGGCGATGACCAGCTCGTGCGCGCGGCGCAGGGCACGCGCGTACTTTGCAGTGAAGCCCGCCGGTTGTGCCTTACTAGGGCTGGGTCAGCCGACGCCGCACCTGACCCCGGCAGGCCGCCGTCGTCCCTTCCAATGATCTCTCACTTCCCGCCCCATCCCTTCAGCTGGTGCTTGGGGCAGGAGGGGCAGCCAGCCTGCTGCCGCCGCCGGACACCATGAAGTAGCCCGCCGTCATCATGGCGAGCCCAAAGGGTATGGCCAGCAGGACGGCGGGGGTTTGCTCATTGGCGGCCAGCAGGGCGACGGTGCTGACCAGGAAGAGGATCCCGAGCCAGCGAGGAAAAATGCCTGAACGAAGAATAAGGACCCCGATCATCAGGAGGCCTGCGGTGACGGCCAGCAGTCCGGGGATGACGAAGAAGGGCATCCCGGGGAAGTCGCCGGCGAAGAATGCGCTTTGGACGATCCCGCCGGCAAACAAGAGGACGAAGCCGGCCGCGGCTGTGATCAGGCCGGTGGTCGCAAGCTTCCGGCGTTGGCCGGATTGCCTTGCCAGCAGCGTCATTCCGGCGATACCCACCAGTATGAGGAGGCACGCGGCAGAGCCAGCCACAGGCACGATGCCCGTGGATGAACGCAGCGCCCCCGTGGGGCAGTCCATGCCGATACAGCCAATGGGCTGCAGGTTATGCAGGAAGGCTGCCAGGGCAGCAAGCGCTCCGCCGAGCATGGATGCCGCGCCGGCCCACCTGGGGAACTGCCATGTCCAGAAGGTGTCGTCGAATCTTCCCTGGGCCACCACGGACTCCTAACTCTCTGGAGACCGGAAGTAAGTCCTCTCATGCTGGACCGCACCCGCGCGGCGGTCAAGGGTTGCGGCTGCCAGGCCCGCAACTTGAACATGCCGGTGCATCCGTAGGACGCCTGCCGTTCCCCGGCAGGGAAGGAACGACGACGGCGGGACGCAGGTGCCTCCGTCGTCCTGCCTCTTCCTTCGCTGCGGAGCGCCGTTGTAGGGTCGGGGCGTGATCGTCCCCGATATTTCCCAGAACGCCGCGGCGGTGGCGGATCACTACGACGAGCTCGATCCCATTTACCGCCGGGTGTGGGGCGAGCATGTCCACCACGGGCTCTGGGCGACGGGCCGCGAGACACCCGGCGAGGCCGTCGAGGCGCTGGTGGACACAGTCGGTGACCGGCTGGGGCTCAGGCCGGGACAGGCGTGCGCCGACATCGGCTGCGGCTACGGCTCCACCGCACGGCGGCTTGCGGTGACCCGCGGGGTCCGCGTCACCGGCTTCACGCTGTCCGCTGAGCAGGCCCGGTATGCCGCCGCGCATCCCGTCCCCGGCGTTGATATCCAGGTCAGCGACTGGCTCACCAACGGGTTGGCCGACGCCTCGGCCGATGCGGCATGGGCAATCGAGTCGAGCGAGCACATGGTGGACAAGCCCAGGTTCTTCGCCGAGGCGCACCGCGTGCTCGCGCCCGGCGGCCGCCTCGTCATCTGCGCGTGGCTCGCCGGGACCGATGCCAGCGGCTGGAAGGTCCGCCACCTGCTCGAGCCGATCTGCCGGGAGGGGCGCCTGCCCTCGATGGGCACGCGCGAGGAGTATGAGGCGATGGCAACGGCGGCGGGCTTTGAACTCACCGGGTTTGAGGATGTCAGCCGCCGGGTTGCCCGGACTTGGCCGATCTGCGCCGGCCGGCTCGTGAAGGCCTTGCTCACCGATCGCGAGACCCGCCGCCTGGCCCTGGGCGCACGCAACCGCAACTCCTTTCTGGGCATTCCCCGCCTGATCCTTGCATACCGCACCGGCGCGATGCGGTACGGGATCTTCACGCTCGCGAAGGCTGGAGACGGCGAGCCGTAAACCGGCGCTATTCAACGCGGCGGAAGCCGACTGACCGCAAGTTTCAGTTCAAGACACTGCCTCAGGGCACGGGCTGCCGTTCGCCCACGCTGAGGGAGGCCGACGGCGGCAGGTACTCCCGCCGTCGTCGTTCCATCCGTTGCTGCTGGCCCGGCGACGGGATTCTGGCACGCTTGGCGCGGTTGCATCTGGCACAGGCTGCGACGAAGTTCTGCAGGCTGGTGGAGCCGCCCTTGGACCACGGGTAAAAGTGGTCGCCGTGCTCGGCCTGTCGGCCGCAACGGCGCCCGAAGCCGACTTCCAGTTCACACACACCGCCAGCCCGGGCCATCCCTTCACGGCGCTGCTGGCGAGTGAAACGGCGCACCGGATCCCGGCGCCGGACGTCCCGGCGGGTGATGACGGCAGCGGCAATACCCAGGACGACGGCGGCCACACCGGGGAGTGCAACTGCGGCGACGACGTTCTCCACCATGCCGCGCAGTACCCCCGCGGCGGCGGACGGCCCCGCTCCGGTGGCCGGTGTTGTCTTCGACATGAGCGCCGACATCACCGCGACAGCGAGCCAAACCATCACCGCTGAGTACGCCAGGCGAAGCCCCTGCCGGGTCCAGTAGATACGGCCGAGTTCCGGCATTGATTACCCCCAATTTTCAGTTCGCCGGAGGGCCCGTGGCCCCGGATGACTAGGGAATCCTATAGGCCGGACGCGGGGCGGTGTCCCAGGTTTAGCTCAGTTTTTGCCGAGGTTCCGCGTCCACTCTTGGCGGGAGGAGACGCACGTGGCTCCAGGCCCCGGCCTCCAGTGCGTTTCGCCCGGGAGGTCAGCACCCCGGTGGAGGACCCGTTACCAGGGGCTTGCGGGGTTTTGCTCGGCCGCGTACAAAAGGACGTCCCGTGGCGATTAGACGCAGGTCACTAACAGGTGCAAGGGTGGACGCGTGGATGCCGACATCAACTTCTATTTCGACCCCGTCTGCCCTTTCGCCTGGATGACAAGCAAGTGGGTGCGGCAGGTGCAGGCACAGCGCGAGTACACCGTGGACTGGCGGTTCATTTCGTTGCGCCTTATCAACGCCCACGTTGACTATGACGCGCAGTTCCCGCCTGAGTACGAGGCCGGACACACGGCCGGGCTCCGGCTCCTGCGGGTGGCGGCCCGGGCACGTGCTGAGCATGGCCGCGAGTCGATCGCCCGGCTGTACGAGGCGTTCGGCACCCAGATTTTCGAAGCTGCCCCGGACACGGCCGGCCAGCGCAGCGAGGCCGAGGTGCGTGAGGAACGGGGGACGCGAGAGTTCGTGGAGCCGGTCCTGGCCCAGGCCGGCCTGCCCCTGGAGCTTGCGGAGGCTCTCGACGACGACTTCTGGGACTGCGAGATCCGGCAGGAGACGGATGAGGCGCTGGGGCTGACGGGCAAGGACGTGGGCACGCCCATCATCCACTTCGAACCACCCGCCGGCGTGGCATTCTTCGGGCCGGTGATCAGCCGGCTGCCGGACGACCAGTCGGCCGCCGAGCTGTGGGACCACGTGGTGGGGCTGGCACGGTTCCCTGGTTTCGCGGAGCTCAAGCGAAGCCTGCGAGAGCGGCCGCAGCTTCCGGCCCTCGGGGTCAGCTCCGGTGCAGTCGGTCAGCAGGAGGACTGGCACGGCGGTAGCCGGCGGCAGAAGAAGTGACCGTCTGTAAGGATGGACCCATGAACCAGAACAGCATCCGCCACCACCAGGAATCGGTCACCGTCAAGGCATCAGCAGAGGCGCTGTACGACCTGGTCTCCGACATCACCCGCACCGGTGAGTGGAGCCCGGTTTGCACGTCATGCTGGTGGGACGACGAGGACAGCGCCGGCCAGCCCGGTGCCTGGTTCACCGGCCGTAACGAGCTCCCGCACCGGTCCTGGGAGACCCGCTCGCAGGTGGTGGCTGCCGAGCGCGGCCGCGAGTTCGCCTGGGTGGTGGGCGGCAGGTTTGTCCGCTGGGGCTTCGCCCTCACGCCGGCAGACGACGGAACCATCCTGAGCGAGTCTTGGGAATTCCTGCCGGAGGGCATAGCCATGTTCGAGGAGAAGTTTGGTGATGGGGCTGACGCCCAGATCGCCGACCGCACCCGGCAGGCGCTGGACGGCATTCCGAAAACGCTCGCAGCAATCAAGCGGATCGCCGAGTCCGTCGCTGCAAATGAGGAAGTCAGGTCCTAGGACTGGACCTGCTGCATCACCGAGCAAGGCCCGCAAGCGTCCGCTAAGGCATTGCTTCAATCCAGCGGCTGCCGTTCGCCCAGGCTGACGGATCGACGGCGGCAGGTACTTCCGCCGTCGTCGCTCCATCCGCTGCTGCTCGCCCGGCGAGGGGATCCTGGCACGCTCAGCCTCCGTGTCCTGTGATCGAGCCGGACACGGCGGAGTGGGAACCCACGCTTCCAAGGCAGAGCCCGCTAGTACGCCCCGGCTCCGGCCAGCGCAACCTCCTGGTCCTGCTCAATGGTCCCGGTGGACACCCCGATTGCCCCCATGATCCGCCCGTCCCGCACCAGCGGGATGCCGCCGGGGAACACTACCAGCCGTCCGCCGTGGGCGTCACTGAGCCCGTGGATGGGGCCGGCGGGGCGGGTGGCTTCCTGCAAATCGCCGGTCTCGCACTGGAACGCAATGGCCGTGTAGGCCTTGTTGATCGAGATCGTGATGGAGCCGATGTTCGCGCCGTCCATCCGGGCGTGCGCCTTGAGGTTGCCGCCGGCGTCAACGACCGCGATGTCCATCGGCTGGCCTATCTCGGCGGCCTTCTTCGCGGCGGCGTCGATGACCTGCTGCGCTTCTTCGAGGGTGATGGTTTCCAGAACGGTTCCGTTAGCCATGGCGGGAGTCCTTTTCGCTGGTGGTGGGGGAGTGGTTGTGATTCCGTGACACCACTTGAGCACGGGACCCGCCGCACGCAACAGGTGGGGATGACCCCCAAGCCCGGGTGCGGGTTTCCCCCCGTACCCGGAAAAGGAAAGCCCGCTTAGCGTTGAAGGCAGCCAAACAAGGAGGTTTCCCATGGGTGTTGTGCCCCTGAAGGACATAGTCGATCCGGCTTTTCACGCCCGCTACGGCGTTCCGGCCATCAACATTTTCAACGACCTGACCATGGAAGCGGTCCTCGCCGCGGCCGAGGAAGCAAACTCCCCGGTCATCCTGCAGACCTCGGTGAAGACGGTCCGCAGCATCGGCTCCCGCCAGCTGTTCGATATGTGGAAGTCGCTGACCGCCGGCATTCAGGTCCCCGTCACCCTGCACCTGGACCACTGCCCGGACCGGGAGGTGCTCACCGAATGCCTCAAAGCCGGCTGGAACTCCGTGCTTTTTGACGCCTCCAGCATGCCGGTGGAGGAAAACCAGCGCCAGACCATCGAGGTGGTTGCCGAGGCCCGGCAGTACGGCGCCCAAGTAGAAGGCGAGATCGAGGCGATCACCGGCGTCGAGGATGACCACGGCTCGGACGACGTCGCCCCCCAGCAGAGCCTGGAAACGGTGCTGAACTTCATCGACGCCACGGGCATCGACGTCTTTG
Source organism: Pseudarthrobacter oxydans (assembly GCF_034258515.1). NCBI lineage: Bacteria > Bacillati > Actinomycetota > Actinomycetes > Micrococcales > Micrococcaceae > Pseudarthrobacter > Pseudarthrobacter oxydans. Next base: position 1,138,278 of record NZ_CP139438.1, read on the forward strand.
CACCCTCGATCGGCAACGCGCACGGCTCCTACAAGGCTGCCCCGGTGCTCGACCTCGGCCGGGTCACCGAGATCGTCGAGGCCCGGCACATCCCCATCGCACTGCACGGCGGGTCCGGCCTGAGCCAGGAGCAGTTCGCGGACCTGATCGCCCGCGGCTGCGCGAAGGTCAACATCTCCACCGCCTTGAAGGAAACGTTCATGCAGTCCTCCCTGGCTTTCCTCAAACAGGCCGAGCAGGACAACAAGTGGGACCCGCCGTCCCTGTTCAAGCACACACGCGGGGAGGTCATGGCGATGGTCAAGGAGCTGACCGAGCAGTTCGGCAGCGCCGGCAAGGGCGGCCGCTGATGCCGGCCCTGATCTTCGACTGCGACGGCGTCCTCGCCGACACCGAACAGCACGGCCACCTGCCGGCCTTCAACCGTACCTTCACCGACTTTAACGTCCCGGTCCAGTGGAGCGTCGAAGAGTACGCGGAGAAGGTCAAGATCGGCGGCGGCAAGGAACGGATGCGCAGCATCCTCACCCCGGAACTCGCCCACAGCCTGGGCCTGAAAGACGACGCCGCCGTGGACGAGGCCATCCTGGCATGGCACCAGCGGAAGACCGCCGTTTACAAGGACATGGTGGCGTCCGGAGTCATGCCCGCCCGGCCCGGGATCGCCCGGATCGTCCAGGAAGCGCATGACGCCGGATGGACCCTCGCGGTGGCCTCCACCTCGGCGGAGCCGGCCGTCCGCGCCGTCCTCACGCACGCCGTCGGCGAGGACCTCGCGAAGCATTTCGCTGTGTTTGCCGGCGATGTCGTCCCGGCGAAGAAGCCCGCCCCGGACATTTACCTGCTCGCGCTCAGGGAGCTGAACCTTGACCCGGACGACGCGATCGTGGTTGAGGACAGCGCCAACGGCCTGCGCGCCGCCCTGGGCGCGGGACTGCGAACCCTGGTCACGGTCAGTGGCTACACCCGTGAGGAGGACTTCACCGGCGCCTCGCTCGTGGTGAGCTCGCTGGGCGACCCCGCCGGCGAGGCCACCGAAGTCCTGGCTAACGACGCCGGCGTCGACGTTTCCGGCGTCGTGACCCTCGCGACGCTGCAGGCCATCCTGTCCACGCCCAGGCCAGGCACCGGCGCCGCAAACCCCGCCGCCCATTCGACCCCCACGGAGACCCCATGACCGCCACCGACCTCGCCGACGTCGAATACGTCGTCCGCACCCTCGCGCAGACTGCAGTCGATAAGGAAAAGGAGTTCGGCGACCTGGACGCCGTCGTGGGCGACGGCGACCTGGGCTACTCCCTGGCCCGCGGCTTCGAGAAGGTCCTGCAGGACTGGGACAGCTTCAAGCGCGACGACGTCCCCACGTTCCTGCAGCAGATCGCCCTGGCGATCTCAAGCCGGATCGGCGGCACCTCCGGCCCGCTGTGGGGAACCGCGTTTCTGCGCGCCTCCGCCGCGGCGAAGACCGTGGACACCATCGACGGCGCCGCCGCCGTCGCCATGCTGCGCGCCGCCGCCGAGGGCATCATGGCCCGGGGCGGCGCGAGCCTGGGAGACAAGACCCTGCTGGACGCACTCGTCCCGGCCACCGACGAGCTGGAACGCCAGCTCGCCGCCGGTGCCGGGGCCGCCGAATGCCGGGCCGCGTTCGCGAAAACCGTCAGGGAATGCGCGGACGCCACCAGCAAGCTCGAGGCCAGGCGGGGCCGGGCCAGCTACAGCGGCGAGCGCAGCATCGGCTCCCCGGACGCCGGCGCGGTAGCGATCGCCATCATCATTGAACGCATCACCGAGGGCTGGGACCAGCGTTAGCCCTGTTTGCCTTCCCATCAACCTGACCAGCACAACGACGTGGAGATCACATGAAAAAGTTCGTCAACGACCCCAAACAGTTCGTCCCCGAGATGCTCGAAGGGCTGGCCCTGGCCAACCCCGAGACCCTCAAGTACGTCCCCGAATACAACCTGATCATGCGCGCTGACGGCCCGGACCAGAACAAGGTCTCGATCGTGCAGGGCTCCGGCTCCGGCCATGAACCCGCGCACGTCATGATCGTGGGCAAGGGCATGCTTGACGCCGCCTGCCCGGGCGACGTGTTCGCCGCACCGCCGTTCGACTACGTCTACGAGACCACCAAAATGATGGCCTCGCCCAAAGGCGTGCTGCTGCTGGTGAACAACTACACCGGCGACAAGATGGTCTTCGACATGGCCCAGGAAATGTCCTCCGCCGAGGGCATCCAGGTCAGGACCCTCTTCATCAACGACGACGTCTCCGTGGAGGACTCCACCTACACGATCGGCCGCCGCGGCGTGGCCGGGAACTTCTTCGTCATCAAGGCTGTCGCCGCCGCCGCCGAGCGCGGCGCGGACCTGGACGAGGTGATCCGGATCGGTGAGAAGGTCAACTCGGTCACCCGCAGCATGGGCGTCGCACTGACCGCCTGCACCCCGCCGTCCAAGGGCAGCCCGCTGTTCGAACTCGGTGAGGACGAGATCGAGATCGGCGTCGGCATCCACGGTGAACCGGGCCGGCGTCGGGCGGCCATGATGAGCGCCAACGAGATCGTCGAGGAAATGCTCACTCCGATCGTCCAGGACCTGCCGTTCGGCGACGGGGACCGCGTGGCACTCATGATCAACGGCCTGGGCGGAACCCCCATCAGCGAGCTGTACCTGCTCTACGGCCAGGCCCACAAGCGCCTCGCCGAGCAGGGCATCAGCGTCGGCCGCAGCTACGTCGGCGAGTACTGCACCTCCCTGGACATGGCCGGGGCGTCCATCACCCTGGTCAAGCTCGACGACGAGATCGAGTCACTGCTCAGGGACCCGGCCGAGATCCCGATCCGGGTGTTCTAAAGGGCCCTCCCAATCATTGGGGTGGCCAGGGAGTGAAGTACGAAGCCGGAGCCGGCCACCCTTTTCGGGTAGCCGGCTCCGGTTTCTGTCCTGGCTCGCTTTTGTAGTCGCTCGTCGCAACGCCGTCGCACTGGGCCGCTTAGCCGAACAGGTACGTCGCCTCGTCGTAGCGGTCCTGCGGCACCGTCTTGAGCTTGCCGATGGCTTCGGCCAGGCTCACCCGGACGATCTTGTCCCCCCGCGTGGCGACCATTTTGCCCCACGCCCTCTCGTGGATCGCGTCGACGGCGGCGAGGCCCAGCCGGGTGGCAAGGACCCGGTCCGTGGCGCTTGGGGCGCCGCCCCGCTGGATGTGGCCCAGCGTCGTCGAACGCGTCTCAATGCCGGTGCGGTCCTCGATCACCGGGGCGAGCCGCTCGCCGATCCCCCCGAGCCTGGGCCGATTAAAGCCGTCCAGGCCCCGGTCAGCGTGCGGTTCGGTCATGTCTGCGGACACGAACCCCTCGGCAACGACCACCAGGGGGGTGCGGCCGCGCCGGAACGGGCCTTCCACCCAGTCGCAGATTTCATCCAGGGTGGCCGTCTGTTCGGGGATGAGGATCGCGTGCGCGCTGGTGGCCATACCGGCGTAGAGTGCGATCCAGCCGGCATGCCGGCCCATGACCTCCGCGATCATGCAGCGGTGATGGGACTGCCCGGTGGTCTTGAGCCGGTCGATTGCCTCTGTGGCGATTTCCACCGCCGTGTGGAAGCCGAAGGAGAAGTCTGTGGCGGAGAGGTCGTTGTCCACCGTCTTGGGCACACCGACGATGGGGATCCCCGCGTCGCTCAGGATCTTCGCCGCAGCCATGGTGCCCTCGCCGCCGATCACAATCAGCGCGTCCACGCCCACGGAGCGCAAATTCGCTTGGATCCGCTCGACGCCGCCACCCTCACCGAGCGGGCTGAAGCGCGACGTGCCAAGGATGGTGCCGCCCAGGTTCGCGATGCCGCGCACACTCATCCAGTCCAGGTTGATGGTGCTGCCCTCGACGAGGCCGCGCCAGCCGTCCGTGAAGCCGACAAACTCGTCGCCGTGGACGCGGATCCCGCGCAGCACGCACGAGCGGATAACCGTGTTAAGCCCCGGGCAGTCGCCGCCGCTGGTCAGGATTCCGATGCGGGCCATCAGTCTTACCTCCGCCGTGAGAGCCGTCCCTGTTGTGTGGTTTCGTGTCTTCCACGAAACCACCTATCCGGGAGCGGCGGTATGAGGACTTCCCCGCCGTCGGGATGCGGGTTATCCCGCACGCAGACCGGCGTGGGAGGTGCCATTATGGTGGGACAGATCACCAGTGCACCGCCGGAGGACCTGCGACGCACGGTTCGTCAAGGAGGACGAGAATGACAGACACCGAGACGGAACCCGATACCGTGATCCGCAGCCTGCACGACGCCGAAGACACGCAGGGCAAGCTGGACACGGTCGTCGCCCTCGCCCGGGACCTCGCCGGCCGGTTTGAGCTGCAGCCGTTGCTGGCCCGGATCCTGGGCCACGCTACCTCCCTGCTGGGGTGCGCATCGGGGTCGATCGCCCTGGTCAACGAGGCCAGCGGCACCTACACCAAAAAAGTGGACATCGGCGTCGGATGCCAGGAGGGCCAGACCTTTTCCCTGAAGGAGGGCTTCACCGGCCAGGTAGTCAGCAGCCGGTCCACCGTCATCCTCGACGCATACAGCAGCGTTGAACGCGGGCATATCCCACCGACGGATCCGCGGTGGGACTGCGCCGTGATCGGTGTCCCGATCCAATGGGGCGAGCAGATCGTGGGCGCCTTCATTGTTTTCAGCCCGGAGCCGGGCCGGGTGTTCACTCCGGAGGAAGCCCGGCTGGCCGAACTCCTGGCCAACCATGCCGCAATTGCCTTGGCCAACTCGGAACTGCACTCCAAAGCCTCGGCCCGTGAACTCGAGGCTGCCGTGGCCGCCGAACGCGAACGTGCGGTCCGCGACGTGCACGAGACCGTTGGCCGGGCCCTTGCTGCCCTGCTGCTCAGCCTGGACGAGGCTGAGAAAGCCAGCAGGCTCGACGGGGCGGAACATGCCATCACTCCGCACCTCAGCAGAGCCCGGACCATTGCCCACGATGCCCTGGCCGAGACCCGCCGCACGGTCCTGGGCATGGGTCCGGCCGCGCTCGCCGGCCGGACCCTTGATGACGCCATTGCCGCGGAACTGGTATGGGTGGAGTCGATGACCGGCGCCGGAACCCAGCTGAAAGTGATCGGCGAGCCCCGCCCGCTGGCGCCCGAGATCGCGCACCAGGCATTCAAGATTGTCCAGGAGGCGCTGAACAATGTGGTGGTCCACGCGCGCGCCACGACGGTGCGCGCCGGACTGATCTACGAGCGCGGCGCGCTCGCCATCGTCGTGGAGGACAACGGTCAAGGCTTCGACCTCGCCGCAGCCCACGGTGACCACACCACGCTTCCGTCCGGATGCCTGGGGTTGCACGGCATGACGTCCCGGGCCGTGCACCTGGGCGGCGACCTGCACATCGAATCCACTTCGGGATGGGGGACCAAGGTGCGGGCCACCCTTCCGGACCGTGCACCTGCGCCGGAGGCGTCCGGGCAGCCGCAGTGGAAGATCCTGATTGCCAATGACCATCCGATCATTAGCGCCGGCCTGGTCCGGCTGCTGGGCATCGCCGAGCCCGCTATCCAGGTCAGCGCTGAGGTGACCTCGGCCGAGCAGCTCTGCGACGCCTACGAATTGCTGCGCCCGGACGTGATTTTGATGGATCTGGACATGGTCCACCAGAACACCACCGGGCTTCTTGCCCGGATCCGCGAGTTCGACCCTGGTGTCGCGGTTGTTGTGCTCACGGACAACCCCACCGTGGAGCAGGTGCGCTCCGCCCGGCAAGCAGGTGTGCGCGGCTTCATCAACCGGCGTGCGAATGGAGAAACCATGGCCCGCATTATCGTGGCTGCAGGTCAGGGCGAAGCCTCGATGGAAGGCGAAATCTTCGACCACCTCATCAGCGGCTCCGCTGCCGACGCCGGGTCCGTTCAATTCACGACGCGCGAACGCGAGGTCCACGACATGGTCATCCGCGGCATGGCGGACAAGCAAGTTGCCCGGGAGCTGGAGATTTCCGTGAAGACGGTTGAGAAGCACGTGGGCTCCATCCTCCGCAAGACCGGGGCACGCAACCGGACCATGCTGGTGAGCATCAACGCACAGGAGGCGATTCCCCTGCAGCACTGGCGGTAGCCCTCCGGCCGCCGTCGGGACGGAAGGCGTCCTGAAAACGACGGTGGTCCGGATGGCAGCACCGTTGACATCTGGACCACCGTTGGGACACGCCGGTACGCGAGGAAGTCTGGCGTGGCCCAGGGCTTACTTGACGGCGAGCTCCCCGAGTTCGGACCAGCCGTCCACCTTGACGTTCACGATGTCCGGAGTCCGGGCCAGGTACGCCGGCAGCTCGGCCGTGGCCTTCTTGAAATGATCCGACTTCACGTGTTCACCGCCGGCCTCGTCGTCGCGGAACGCCTCGATCAGGACGTAGGTGTTGGGGTCGGCAAGGGAGCGCGCCCATTCGAAGAACAGGCAGCCCTCCTCGGCGCTGGTTTTGTCAGTGAACTCCCGTGAGATCTCCGGCCACGCGTCGGCGTGCTCCGGCTTGACCGGGAATTTCGCGGTAATGAAAATCATTGGTTCTCCTTCGATGGATGGGAGGATCAGGGCACCAGGATGGCTCGGCCACGGACCTTGCCGGCATCCAGGTCGCTGATGGCCTGCTGGAAGTCGTCCAGCTTGTACTTTTGGGTGTGCAGCGTGACAGCCCCCCGGGCGGCCAGCGCCATCAGGTCCTGCAGGTCATTGTAGGACCCCACGAGGTTGCCGATGATGTTGATTTCCGAGGAGATGATGTCGATGGTGGGCACGCTGATGTTCTCGCCGTAGCCCACCACGAAGTAGTCGCCGGCGCGGCGCAGCATGGCAATGCCTTCGGACGTGGCCCCGCCCTCGCCCACAAAGTCGATCAGCACCTCCGCGCCATGGCCGCCAGTCAGGGCCAGCACCCGCTCCACCTGGCTGCCGTCCGCCACCACGCCTTCGTCCGCGCCGATGGACTTGGCCAGCTCCAGCGCTGCGGGGTTGCGGTCCACAACGATGATCCGGCTGGGCGTGAGGGCCTTCAGCACCTGGATGCCGATGTGCCCTAGGCCTCCGGCACCGATCACCACGCAGGTGTCCCGCGGCTTCAGCCTCTTCGCTGCCTTGGCGGCGGCGTGATAGGCGGTCAGCCCGGCGTCGGCAAGGGCCGCCACGTCCGCAGGCTCCAGCGAATCATCGATCTTCACCACCGAGCGGGCTGAGGTGAGGAGATACTCGGCGTACCCGCCGTGGGTGTCAATGCCGGGGAACCTGCTGTTCTCACAGTGCACATCGTCGCCGGAACGGCACGCGCGGCACAGGCCGCAGGTGATCAGCGGGTGCAGGATCACCTTGTCGCCTTCCTTGACGTTGGTCACGGCGCTGCCCACGGCGTGCACCCAGCCCGCGTTCTCATGGCCGATCGTGTACGGCAGCTCCACCTGGGACTTCTCGGCCCACTGGCCCTCCAGGATGTGCAGGTCCGTCCGGCATACGCCGGCCCCTCCGATTTTGACCACAACGTCCCACGCCCCGGCCACTTCCGGGATGGGCGCCTCGGTCATCTTCAGGCCTTCGTGGTAGCCGACCACCTGGACGGCTCGCATGGTGTTCATGGGTGGGTCTCCTTGACTGTGAACGAAAGCAGGTGGTGATGGTCGGCGGGCTCGGCCCCTTCGGGCCGGTCCGTCTGGTCGGCGCCCGAGCCGGCGTATCGGGTGCGCAGCAGGCCCCGGCAGAAGTGCGCGTTCCCGTCGATGGAAATGCGCGTGGAACGCGCCCGCCGCAGCGCCAGCGGCACATGCTCGGCGGGATAGGGGCGGCCGTCATGGTCAACAAGTACGACGGCGGCAGGTTCCGCGGGCAGGCCAAGCGCCGTCCGCCGTCGTACTAATGCGTCCTTGGTCCGGCCCGCCGGCAGGTCACCCAGCCGCACCGTCCCCACGTTCGCTTCGGACAGCGCGGGATCGGCGCGCAGCTGTTCGGTCAGGCAGCGTTCCATGGCGGCGGTGTGCGCCTTCCGGCGGAACATCAGCCGCAGCTCGTCCAGGCTGTCCTCAGCCTCGTGGCCAAAGGTGCCCCGGTAGCCGGCGTCCGCCGCGAGGCCGGCATTGATCAGGGCGGAGTCGTGGTGGTCATCGAGTTCCACCACCACCTTTCCCACCCAGGGGAGTGCCGAGACCACGTCCTTGCTGTCCGACGCCATGAGGTAGGCGAAGTTCGGGGAGCAGAACGAGGTGGGCAGCCGCAGGTGCACGGCCACCACGGCGCCGTCCGCCGCGCCGGCCACGTCAATGGACCGCACGAAGCCCAGATCGGTGATCGGCTCATCGAGTTCGGGATCCAGCACGCTGCCCAGTGCCTGCCGGACGTCCTGCGCCGCACGGTCCAGCGCCGTCACGCCCCGGACGGTGCGCTCAGTCAGTGCCGCCGTCATGCCGCGCCCGCCAGGTCCGCCCGCTCCGGCTGGCGCGGGCCCGTGGCCGTTTCCCCGGCGTCCGGCAGCTGAAGTTCTGCCGGCACCGGGATGTTGTACATCTTCGCGGCGTTCAGGCCGAGGATCTTCTTCTTCTGGTCGGTGGTGATCGGAGCGTACTCGGTCATGTCCTCCGGGATCTGGAAGTCCACGAAGCGCTCCACCAGCCAGCGCGGGGTCCACAGGGCGTAGTCGCTGGAGAAGAAGAGCCGGTCCTCGCCGATCCAGTAAATGAGTTCTCCGATGATCTGCGCGAAGTAGCGGGGCCGGGTGTGCATGAACGGCATGGCGACGGCGAGGCCGCCGTAGACGTTGGGTTCCTGGGTGGCGATCCAGCAGAAATCCTCCAGCCGCGGCAGGCCCACATGCTCCACAATAAAGTTCAGGTCAGTGAAGTCCGAGGCCACGTGGTCCACATCCGATACATCGAACGAGTCCCGGTCCAGCGGCCGGATGGTGGGGCCCTTGTGGACGTGGATGTTCTTGATGCCGAGCTTCCGGCACTCCTCGAAGTAGCGGTAGGCCCACGGATCGGAGAGCTTGTAGCCGCGGGAATCCCCGTGCCATTCCGCGGTGTAGAGCTTGACCCCCGTGAACTTCATCTTCTCGTGGTCCGCGCGGAGCCGGTCCAGGCCGCGTTCGCCGTCGCGCGGGTCAAAGCAGTGGTTGTACGTGAGCTTGTCCGGGTGCGCGGCGGCCAGGCCGTACGCCTCCTGCGTCTGGCCGAAACCGTTCTTGTAGAACTCGCCCAGGTACGCAGGCTGGAAGATGGCGTGGTCCACGTAGCCGTCCTCGAACAGGTCCTTCATCAGGCGCTCGCCACCCTGGTACAGGTATTCCTCGTAGGTCCACAGCTCCTCATCGGGGGAGAGGTTGCGGTGGTAGTCGTAGAAGCAATCGATGAACTGCTTGCCGTGAACGTTGCGCTGGTTCTCCGGCCGGGCGTCCCACAGGGCGATGTGGGCGTCAACGATGAAGTAGTTCTCGCCGTCCTTGCTGTACATGTCGTTCTCCTCCCCGCGACTGCCATAGTCGCGACACCAACGAGGCTAGGGCGGTTCCGTGCCCGTCAACATGTGACCGGTGTCTCATTTTGAGACAGGCAGGGTTCCCCGTCCCGGTCACGGCCACGTACTCTCGAATGACGCAGGACAAGGAGGACGGCAATGGTGCCGAATAGGAACGTGCCAGTGCCGCGGCCAGACCGCGGCGTCCCGGGCGCTGAACTTGCGGTTGCCTCGCGGCGCCTTCTCGCGTCGTGGCAGCGGAGCGAGGAATACGGCGTTTCAGCCGAGGAGGTGGACCCGGTCTGGGCCGGGTCGGTGGACGCCGACTCACTGTTCTACCAGTGCGGGCAGGAGGTGCTGACCGGCCTGCACCAGACCCTGGCCAACGAGCCGCTGAGCCTGATGCTTACGGACGCCGACGGGTTGGTGCTCAACCGGTTCAGCGGCGACACGTCGCTACTGCGGGCGCTGGACAAGGTGCACCTGGCCCCGGGCTTCGCATTCTCGGAGCGGGAGGCGGGAACCACCGGCTTGGGCCTGGCCCTGGCCGACCGCACACCGAGCCTGGTCCGCGCCGAGGAACACTACAGCGCCAGCCTGCGCACCTACACCTGCGCTGCCGTCCCGGTCCTTGATCCTCTCAGCGGCCACCTTGAGGGCAGCGTCAACATCACCACCTGGTCCAAGTCCTCCCCGGAGCTGCTGCTCGCACTGGCCCAGTCCGCCGCGAGCACCATGTCCGCTTTGATGCTGGCCAAATCCGGGGGCCGGCAGCCGAAACCCGGCCCGAGGGGCGGGGTGTTCCGGGTGCAGCGGGGACGGCTGGAACCCGGGTCCGGCACGCTGCGGGCCATGTCCCTGCCGTGGACCGAGGCCTTGGACAGCGCGGCAGCGGCGCTGGTTTCCGGCAAGGTGGCGGCCGCCGTCGGAGAACCGGGGACCGGCCGCTCCACCCTCATGGGCCAGGCCATCCGCCAGGCGCACCCCGGTAGCCGCATCCTCTGCGCTGCGGTCCCGGCACCCCTGGATGTTGAAGCCTGGCTGTCGCTCTGGACGCCGGAGCTGTCCAAGCCCCACACCGCGGTGATCGTGGAAAACATCGACCTCCTCCCGGCCTGGGCCGCGCAGGAGCTCAGCGCCCGTGCGGTCAGCTCGCGTGTCCGGGGATCCGCAGACCATCCGTCCGCCGTCAGCTGGGCCGTGACCGCGGAGGAGCTCACCGCCATCCCGGCGCCCCTGGCTGCGCTGGTGGAGACAGTGGTGCCGGTCCCGGCCCTGCGGGACCGCGGACCCGACGTGATGCCCCTGGCCCGATACGCCGCACGCCAGGCCCGAATGCGGGAGGTGGATTTCACGCCTGCCGCCGAACGTGCGCTGACCGCGTATGGGTGGCCGGGCAACATCGACGAACTCTTCGGGATGGTCCAGGACGCGGCCCTGCGCACGGAAACCATCGATGTCCGGCACCTGCCAGCTGCGCTGCTGGGCCGCTCCGGTCCCCGGCTGACGCGGATCGAGGCTGTTGAGCGGGACGAGATTGCCAGGTGCCTCTCCCGGCCCGGGATAACGGTTGCCGCTGCCGCGGCGGAACTGGGGATCAGCCGCGCCACGATCTACCGGCGCATGGCCCGGCTGGGAATCACCGTGCCGAAGTAGGCCTGCAGGCAGCCGGACGCAGGGACCGAGGCCGCCGGCAGGATCGCACCGCGTGGCGGCCAGGGGTGCAACAATGGCGCCATGACCCACGAGCAGCATCAGTCCGCCGCGCCGGAACCGGACAGCGCCGGCCTTCCCGCCTTCGAAGCCGCCTACCAGGCCGCCCAAAAGGGCCTGGCCGAGGGCGGCATCCCCATCGGGGCGGCGCTCGCCCGTGACGGCGTGGTGATTGCCAGCGGGCACAACGAACGCGTCCAGAAGGCCGATCCGGTCGCACACGGAGAAATGTCCGCGCTCCGAGCCGCCGGGCGGCAGAGGAGCTACCGGGACACCACGCTCTACACCACCCTCGCCCCGTGTGCCATGTGCGCCGGGACCATCATCCAGTTCAAGATCCCCCGCGTGGTGGTGGGGGAGGCACGCACGTTCGACGGCGAATTGGAACTTCTGCGGTCACGCGGGGTGGAGGTGGTGGTCCTGGATGATCAGCGCTGCGTGGACATGATGCGAGCCTTCCAGGCTGACAACCCGGACCTATGGGCGGAGGACATCGCCGAGTAGGGGTGCTCGACGCCCCGCCGGTGCGTTGCAGTCAAGAATGAAGTTTCAGTTGCCGGGCAGCTCTGCCTCCTGGTGGACCTTGGTCCCAGGAGGCAGACCTGCCTGACGGGTCGGGTGCTTACCTTTCGCAGCCCACGCCGTCACGGTCGTTGTCGAGTCCATAGATGTCGGACCCTACAACGGTGACGGGTCCCCTCACGTACGCCGGGCCGTTACCGCTCCCTCCGGCGCAATCGACGTCGGACGCAATCGGAACACACGCGCCTGCATAGTTTGGATCGCATCCGGTAGGGGCTGCGGGGACGGCGGGCTGCACAGGCGCCTGGGCTTTTGCGGCCGCCGCGGCGGCCGCTGCTGCAGCCGCGGCTTGCTGCTGGCGGGCCGCTTCTGCGGCAGCAGCTTCCTGTCGGGCCTGCTCCGCGGCGGCCTGCTCCGCTGCTGCCTTTGCTGCGGCTTCTTCTTGTGCTGCCTTTTCTGCCGCCGCCTTCTCGGCGGCGGCGTTGGCGGCCGCTGCCGCCCGCGCGTCCGTTACCCGCTTCGATTCCGACTGCTCCATCCACAGCAGATTCCCGGCGTCGGTCTTCGTGCAGATGAAGACTTTGGGCGCGTACTTTTCGGTCGCGTTTTCGGTGATGCAGGCGGATGACGCCGGCGCTGTTGGAGTAGGTGTTGGCGTTGCAGTGGAGGACGCGGTCTCGCTTGTCAGGGCAGCCTTGGACGACGCAGCCGACTGACCGCATGCCGTCGTGGATATCACCACGGCTGCAACTACAGCCGCACCAGCCACTCGACGTCGGGAAATCAACGGACGCGGCGACGTCCGGACCACATGGTCAGCTTCATTGGTGATCGGCTTTCGCACTCCATTGCGTCCGATGCGTATATTCATTTGTGCCCCCCGTAATTCTAATAATTGCGAAACATTCGTCATTCTTATGGTGCGGGACCTGATCATCGCCACGAACCGGCTTAGCTGCGAGCAGCGGAGTCCGAATGAAATTGCTGAGGCAATATGCCGTTGGTCAGCATGGGACATGCGCCAGCTGAGCGTGGGAAAAGCAGGGCCATGGAAGCAATCCTTGTCCTGCTGCCTCAACGTCTGCGCAATTTCTTCCCAGCTTTGGCGCAAGAACACGGACCGCTGACTCAAGGCCGCTCCGTCGATGCCCTGCCCCTAGTGGGCACCCCCAACTCCTCAAACCGCGCAGTTCGGGGGCCCGGGCACCGGCGGCGGGAGTCGGCGTCGAGCATCTTCGAACCGCGCGCCGCGGCAGTGGTGCTGCCCAGAGTCCCACCGCGCCGCACCGGGGACCTTCGCCCCTTCCCTGCCGTGGACGCGGCCGGGGAGGCTGGATGGCAGGAGAGGGAACAGGGAGGTGGCTGGCATGAGCAGCTGGGACTTGGGAATGGCCGGACTGGCGCTGCTGGCGGCCATGTCGCTGGCCTTTGGCCTGGTGGCGCAGCTGATCGTGGGCTGGCACGTGGCCCGCTGGCTCTGGCTCTATTCAGCCCTGGCCTATTTCGTGGCGGGGATCCTGGTCAGCGAAGTCTGGTTCGGCTGGGCCACCGAGGAGGAGCTGCAGCCCAACATAGACGGGTTGTCCTTTGACGAAGTGCAGCTGGTGACCCTCGCCGGCCTGATTGCAGCCGTCACCGCACGGCTCGTCCTCCGGCGCAGAGGCCGCGCCGGAGGATCCGCCGGGAAACCGGCTGGCTGAAAACCGGACCCCTAGCTGCGGGAGTCCAGGGCGTCGAACTGCTCCTGCCACAGGGACAACTCGCGGGCCTTGTAAAGCCTGTGCGACGGGCTCCATTTTGGCCAGATCCCGGACGCGGGCTGCGCTTGTGCCGGCGGCCGGTCCTGGACGCGGGGGACCTTCGGCGGGGAGGGTGCGCGCGCCACCATCCGTGCGTTGCCTACGGCTGGCCTGGCCAACGTTTGGGGCCGGGTTCCGTGCCCGGCGAGCACGGGCTTCAGGTCCATCGCCCAGAGAATCAGCTTGCAGCCTGTCCAGATGATGCCGCACAGGACCATCGCGGCGAACAGGACGGCAATCCACAACAGCAGCCCGATCGCGGAGAAAATTACCACCATGGTCCATTTTACGGACGTGGCCGCCGTTAAGGGGAGGGCCGAATCTCACGAACACCACAGCAGCACGTCCTCGCCCGGCACATACCAGTCCCTCTCGGGCGCCCGCCGGAAGTCCGGCGGCTCATACATCCCGTGCGCCGCGTCCTCCACGTTCTCGCGCATAAGTCACGGCCACGTGGGGAAGGGCGGTCTGTTCTGTCTTGCTCCCTCCAGCTGAACAGCCCGTACTGCTCATGAGGACACCTTGTTGCAGCACTGGAACGGACCGAGCCTGACGCAAATGTCCAAACCGCCTCAGTGCTTCGGCGTTGTGGTCAGCTCCGCAACCGTCGGCACGTCCACCCAAGCGCCCTTGTGTGCCGAAGTGACGATGGCGTCATCGATGAGTGCTGTCTGGTAGCCGTCGGCAAAGTTGGGACTGACGCTGGTGCCTTCAACGATGGCTTTGAAGAAGTCGTGTGCCTCAATGATCTTCGTCTCGCCATAGCCGATGCCCAGGGCCGGGATAGGCCATAAGCCGTCACCGTAGGGGTGGGCGGGGCCCGTGTACACGGTCCGGAAACCGCGCCGGTCGTTCTGGTCTGCGGCAAAGCAGACCTGCAGTTCGTCGCGCCGCTCATAGTTGAAGGCGATGCTGCCTTCGGTGCCGTGTATTTCGAAGGTGATGAAGTTGTTGCGGCCATACGCGTTGCGCGTGGCCTCGATTGAGCCGACGGCGCCATTGGCGAAACGGACCATGGTCATGACCTCGTCGTCGACGTCGACCTCACCGCGCGGGCCTTCGCCGCCGCGAACGGTGCCCAGCGCATCGGCGCCTCCACTTTGCAGCGGGCGTTCCGGAATCCACGTGGACAGGAGCGAGGTCACGGAGGAGAACTCGCCCACAAGGTAACGGGCCATGTCCACGACGTGCGTAGCGATGTCTCCGAGGGCCCCAGAGCCTGCAATGTTCTTTTGGAAACGCCATGAAAGGGGGGAACTGGGGTCCGCAGACCAGTCTTGGAGGTACGTACCGCGGAAGTTAAGGATCTGCCCGATGGCGCCTTCCTCGATGTATTTCTTGGCCAGGGCGACGGCGGGTGTGCGGCGATAGTTAAAGGCGACCATGTGGACGATGCCTGCGTCTTTGACAGCGTCATACATGGCCCTTGCCTCCTCGCCGGTGCGGGCAAGGGGCTTTTCGCAGATGATGTGCTTGCCTGCCTGTGCGGCGGCGATGGCAATCTCCGCGTGCAGGTGGTTCGGGGTGGCGATGTCGACGACGTCGATAGCAGGGTCGTCGACGATCCGGCGCCAGTCGGAGGTGGAGTGTTCGAAGCCAAAGCGGCGGGCGGCCTCTGCCGCGAGTTCGTCGGTGGCTTCCGCGATGGTGTGGCGGACGGGCAGGGCCGGTGCGGGCCAGAAGAACATGGGCATGGCGGAGTACGCCAGAGAATGCGCCTTGCCCATGAAGCCGCCTCCGATGAGGCCGACGTTGAGGTTTTTCACGATGGTGTTCCTTTCGGGAGAAGCGTGGGGTTTCCGGGAGGAGTTTCTCGAGGTAAGTGCGGCTGATCGCGGCGGCGGCCCGGGGGCGCCGCCGTACCCATCTGGTTCGACCCTGAGCCAGCTGTCGTAGCTGCTCTCTTTGATGGCCTGGAGGCCTGCACTTTCTGGGATGTCAACCCGGGGTGAGGCAGGCGGATGCCCCACGGAGTAGCCGGCCTGCTGAACCGTCCGGTGTGGAACGGCCGGGGCTATAGCCATGGTCCCCGCCGGGCGGTTTCCACACGCCCGGCGGTCCGGATCACGACAGGTCGGCTGTCACTTGCGTTGATCGGCGGCCGCCTTTGCTTTGGCGTTGGCTTCCCGGATCTGATCGGTCATGTCCGTATAGAACTCGTCCTGCGGGTCCTTGATGCCCCAGCCCCGGCCGAGGTTTTCGATATAGCCGCACCAGTGCCAGCCGATGATCCAGGGCTCGGCCATAACCTTCGCAAGCCCATTGGCGTAATCAGCGCCGCGTTCGGAGTGCGTGCTCATGTCACTGGTCCGGTGGGGGTTCATGTCCGTGGGTACCCAGTTGCCGATGTCAGCGATGACGACGGGCTTGCCGGTTAGGTCGTGCCAGCGGCGAAGGTCATCGATCATCGTCTTGTATTCCTCGTCGGACTTGCCGGTGAAGTACTGGACGGAAAGGACGTCCACGAACGGGACCATCGCGCGCAGGGCTGCTTCCGGGATGCCTTTGTTGCCGTTGTAGCGGTCGCCGAGGATCAGGTGGTTGGGGTCATACCGGCGGATGGCCTCGGTGATGGTCTTGTAGTACTGGGTTGCGACCTCGAAAAGCTTTTTGTCGTGTTCCTCTTGGCTGAGCCCGTCGAATCCGGGCCAGAACCTGCCGGCGGCGTGGGGCAGCCAGGCGGGGATGTCTACCAGAAAGTAGCCAATGAGGTTTTGGCTGTTCTTGTGGTCGGAGACCATCCGTCGGGCGATCCAGTCTGCATACTTCTGGAAGTCCTCCCCGAAGACGTCTCGGAAGGCGGGGTGGCCGTTCCAGTCCTCGATTTCCTGCACGCGGATTTGCACCACGTATGGCATGCCGGCGTCCAGCAGGTGCTGATCCGGCCAGGGCAGGGAATGGCCAAGGTCAACGGGGTCCCCGAACCAGTCCAGTGCCTCTCCCCAGCCGCCGCTGATGTACTGGGACGTCCAGCCGATCGTGTTGAAGTTAAGGTTTTGGAGGTCCCGGACTACGCCCTTTGTCCAGGACTGACGGGAGCCATACTTGCGTTCGAAGATTTCCACGTTGTGCGGGTAGCGCAGGTCGGTGTCGTCGATGTGGTTGAGGGCAAGGGAGAGGAAGGGCTTGCCCTCGGGGTCGATGAAGCTCCACGCTCCGTCGCTGTTCCGGGCGACCCGGAAGAAACCATTGTTCGGTGTTTCAGTTGCTGACATTTCAATCTCTCCTTTGCGAGTTCCGCTATTTCTTACTGAGGGACACTGCGGCGATGATGATGGCGCCCTTGATGATTTGCTGCACCGAGGAATCAACGCCCATGAGGACCAAGCCATTGTTCATCATGCCGATAATCAGGGATCCGGCAAGGGCTCCGATGACAGTTCCCCTGCCGCCGAAGAGGCTGACTCCACCGAGGATGACCGCGGCGATGACGTCCAGTTCCAGACCGACGCCGACGTCTGGGCGGGCGGCGTGGGCGATGCCTGTGAACAGGAGCGAGGCCACGCCGACGAGGGCGCCGGTGATGACGAATGAGAGAATCACGGTGCGTTGGGTCTTGACGCCGGTGAAGCGTGCTGCCTGGGCATTACCGCCGGTGGCGAAAACCCGAAGCCCGAAGACACTCTTGTGAAGGAGCATAAAGCCCAGGGCAACAATCACGACGGTCCAGACTACGGCGATGGGAACGCCGAGGATACTGCTGTCGCCGAAGATGCTGAAGTAGGGCCGGTTGGCGATGATCACCGGGCGGGTGTCAGTAATGAGCAATGCGATACCACGGGCGACGCCAAGCATGCCCAGCGTGACTAGGAAGCTGGGAATTCCCAGCTTCACGGTCAGGAATCCGTTGACGAATCCGAACACGACACCGACCGAGATGGCTGCCAGGGCACCGAGCACCCAGAAGTTCGAGACGTGCTGGAGTGCCAGGGCGGAGGCCATTCCGGAGAGCGCGAACACGCTGCCGACGGAGAGGTCGATTTGGGCGTTGACAATGACCAGCGTGACTCCGACGGCGATGATGGACACGATCGCCGTTTGTCGGCCCACATTGGCGAAGTTCTGCACGCTGAAGAAGACGGGAGAGGCAATGGAGAAGAAGAGCACCAGACCCACGAGTGCGATGTAAACGAAGTATTCGCGGATGAGGTCCAGGGGAGACCGGCTGCCCCATTGCGGCCTGGTCAGGCTAATGCTGTTGGTGATCGCGCTCATGGCTCTCACGAACCCTTTCATTGAGTCTTGAATAAATGTATTGATCTGTCATGTCCGGCGTGACCTTCTCCGGCTCGCTCATGGATGTGGACGTCATGAAGTAGATTTCGTCGCAGAGCTCCTGCAGTTCGACGAAGTCGGACGAGGCGACGATGATCGCCGCTCCTTCTTCCGCGAACCGGTGGATGACCCGGTAGATCTCCTGGCGGGCGCGGACATCCACGCCCTGGGTCGGTTCGTCGAGAAGCAGGAGGTGCATGCCAGGCTGAAGCCATTTGGCGAAGACGACTTTCTGCTGGTTGCCGCCGGACAATGTCTGGACGGGGCTGTCGATCGAGTTCGTCTTTACCTGCAGCGTCTCTACGAGTCCGCTGATCAGTGTCCGTGCTGCCCGGTTATCGACGAGGCCGCCCTTGCGCAGTGACTTGTAGTGGGCCAATGCGAGGTTCCGATGGATCGAGTGCTGCATCACGAGGCCCGACCGGTGCCGGTCCTCGGGAACGAGAGCTACTCCTGCGCTGAGCGCCTCCCAAGGGTGCTTGAAACGGACTGTCCGACCATTGAGCCTGATTTCCCCGGCGGTGCTGCGGCGCATGCCGCCGATCGTTTCCAACAGCTCGGTGCGGCCGGTACCGATCAGACCGGCGATGCCGATAATACGCCCCGCCTCAGCAGTGAAGCTGATGTCCGAGAAGCGGTCCCCGGTGAGTTCGGTTACCTGGAGTTTCGGCCCGCCGGAGGAGTTGGCCAGCAGCTCAGGGTGCGCGAACCGGTCAAACGCCTCCTTCGGAGGACCGGGCTCCTGGGGTTCAGCGCCCGTGATCTCGCGGACCAGCGCGCTCATCTCCAAATCGGCAACGTCGGCGGTCAGGACCTTCCTGCCGTCTCGGATGATCGTTACCCGGTCGGCCAGCTCGAAGACCTCCGTTAAGCGGTGGGTAACGTAGATGATGCCCACCCCTGACTTCTGGATGTCGCGGATGCTGTTGAACAGCAGTAGCTGGTCTGCTTTGGTCAGCGTAGAGGTGGGTTCGTCCAGGACCAGGACCCGGGCGTCCCGATGGACGGCCTTGGCGATCTCGACAAGCTGGCGGGAGGCGACCGAGAGGTTCTCGACCAATTCCCCGGGCGGCAGGTGCAAACCCAGCGAGTCGATGAGTTCCTGGGCGACGGCGTTCATCTTCTTCTTGTGCACCATCCCGAAGGCGTTGTGCAGCTCGTTGCCGAGGAAGATGTTCTGCGCCACCGAGAGGGACGGGACCAAGCTGAGCTCCTGAAAGACCGTCGCGATGTCCGATTGGACGCGTTCGCGCCCGTCCACCTCGACAAAACCTTCATCCTGAGGCTGGACGCCGTCGAGGATCTTTATCAACGTGGACTTTCCGGCCCCGTTGGGCCCCAGCAGTGCGTGGACCTCGCCGGGACGTAGATCGAAATCGACGTCCTTCAGCGCATAGACTCCGTTGAAAGCCTTGCTGACACCACGCGCCTGGAGCAGCGGCATGCTTTTGCCCTGTCCGGCGCCGCTGGCTTCCGCCGCTTCAGTCGCGGTGGTCATACCTGTGTCATCGATTGCTGTTTGCTTGCTGATGTTGGCCATGTCATTTGTCTCCGCACAGTCCCGAGGTCGCGCACGCGTCGAGGACTTCCTGGGGCGGCTTGGAATGGAAGATCTCCTCGTACTTCTGCAGGAGGTTTCCCGGTGTCACTGCGACGGAGGGAAGAGCGACCCACGCCGGAACCTCGTTGCCGATCAGAGCATGCGCGGCTGCCCTGCCCTCCGCGACTCCCTGGTTGTAGGGCTCCTGGGCGCCAATGGCTTTGATGTAGCCGCCACTGGCCATTTCGACGGCGACTTCCGTGCCGAGGTCGATCGTTGTGATCGGGACGTTGACGCCGGCGTTTCGGAGGGAGGCGACCGACTGCATGGCCGGTGAATCCCAGATGACAAATAGCCCGTTGACGTCAGGGTTTGCCGTCATGAAATTGGCGGCCGCTGGCCCGACGGCGTTGGTGTCCGTGAAGCCGACTTCCTTGATCTTCACGTCCGGGCGGTTCTCCTTGAACCATTCCTTAACTCGCTGCGTGCGCTGGTTCGTGGTGTAGAAATCGACTGCAAAGTCGACGATGCCGGCTGTGCCGTTCTCCGGGATGAACTCCGACAGGCCGGCAGCGGCAATCTGGCCGTTGCCTTGGTTGTCCGGAGCAATCACCGCTTGGTATTCGGTGGGGTATGAGAGCCCGGAGGCAGGCATATGGATGAAGACGAGTTTGATGCCGGATTCCGCGACCTTCTTGTAGGTCTGGGCGGTGGCGACATCATCGGTGGGGATGCTGATGATCAGGTCCGGCTTCTTGGTGATCAGGTTCTCAAGGTCTGCAATCTGTTGCTGGACTTTGAACTTTGCATCCGTGACCCCGACGACCTCAACGCCGAGTTCGCCGAGCGTCTGCTGGATGCCTTCGATCGTCAGCCGGGACCAATCGATGTCCATGGTGTTCATGGAGATGCCGACGGAGAACTTGCCCTCGGCCACCTTCTTTTTGTCCTCATCGCTGAGCTTGAGGGCGTCCGCGAGGGCGGGTTCCTCCCCGTTCTTGCCCTTGCCGACGATTCCGGTGGGGGAGATCGATGCGGCGTCGACGGCAATGGAGTCCTGGGATGTTGCGCTGCTGCCGGCGTCGCTGGAACAGCCGGACAACGAGATAGCGATCGCGGTGAGCAGCCCGGCCGCTGCGGAAAGCGTCTTTCTGCGTGTCATGACAGTGGTCCTTCTGATGGCCAGGGAAGCCGGCGGGCGGACTTCACCTGAGGGAATGAAAAGTGAGTAAGGGGAGTGATGCCGTCGGTTTGTCGGACATCCCCGATCGGATGCGGGGATGTGCGCGGGACAGCCGGGCGGCCGCCCCGCGCACGTGTGTTGCTCTTATTCCTTGAAGAACTGCAGGTACGCCTCTGCGAGAGCCTCTGGATCCTCTTCCGCCAACTGGTGGCCCCAAGGCAGGATGACGCCCCGCACATCCTCAGCAACTTCGCGCATCTGCCGCTCGTTGTCCGCCCCGATGAAGTACTCGCTTCCCACGGCCAGGACGGGCATGGTGAGCTTGGTCTTTGCCGCCTCACGGTTCTGCTCGGCATCCTCGAGGGTGGCCCGGTAGATGGCGAACATACTCCGGAGGCCGCCGGGCGAGGAGTAGCAGCGGACGTACTCGTCCAGTGCGTCAGGGGTGATCGCCTGTGGGTTGTGCGTCTCGTGCTTGATGAAGTAGTTGAAGTACTCCCGCTCCTTACCGGTGATCAGCAACTCGGGGAAGTCCGGCACGTTGTAGAAGTTGATGTGCCAGAGCCACACGTAGGTGCTGACGTTCTCCTTTGTCAGGAATGAGTAGTCCTCAAGTCCGAAACCGGGGAGGATCATCTCCTGGTAGACGAGTTTCTTCACCCGCTCGGGGTACTGGGCGGCGACCTGGTAGGCCGTGGAGGCTCCCCAGTCTTCCCCGACGAGGTAGAAGGTCTCGTAGCCCAGGTGCGTGGCCAGCTGGGCAATGTCTTCGGCCATGTTTTTCATGTCGAAGCCGCTCTGGGGGTGTTCTGAATCGCCCAGACCTCGGAGATCGGGTGCAATGACGGTGTAGTAGGGGGTCAGCAGCGGGATGACGCGGCGCCAGTGGTAGGAGGTTTTCGGCACGCCGTGCAGCAGGAAGAGGGGTTCACCTTCGCCGGCGATGGAGTAGTGGAGCCTGACTCCGTTGACGAATGCTCGTCCGTGCTTGGCCGGTACGCCGTTGTGGTCCTGAATGATGTCCATGATTTACAGCTCCTTGTTCTATTGGTACTTGTGGGTTTGGTAGGAGGGCTTACGCGCAGCCGTCGGTCGACTTGCAGGCCTCAATGAGCTGGCTGGGGGGATCCTGGTGGTAGACCTGCTTCCACGCGTCGAGGACGTTGTTCTGCAGAACCGGCACGGCCGGGAAAGCGAGCCAGTTGGGAGCGGTGCCACCCAACAGGACCTTGACGGCCATGTCGGCCTCGGCAAGGCCTTGGTCGTAGGGGACCTGGGCACCGAGAGCCTTGATGTTTCCTCCGGTAGCGAGGTCGGCCGCCACATCCGAGGCGATGTTGACCGCGGTGATTGGCATCGTCTTGCCTTGGGCCCGCAGCGCCTGATCAATTCCCACAGCCGGGACTTCCCACTCGGTGAACATTCCCTGGACATCGGGGTTCGCCGTGAGGAAATTGCCGGCATCCTTGCCGGAGTTGGCCGGATCCAGGAACTCGGCAACCTTGATCTTGATGTCGGGGCGGTTCTCCTTCATCCAGTCGACGAAGCCCTTCATGCGTTCCTTCGTCACGAAGAAGTCGACACCGAAGTCGAGGACGCCCACCGTACCGCCCTCGGGTATGTACTTGGCCAGCGCCTCAGCGCAGACGGCGCCGTTGCCCTGGTTGTCCGAAGAGACCATGCCCTGGTAGTCCTTGGGGTACTCCAGCCCCGAGGGCACGTTATCCATCATGATGAGTTTGATGCCGGCGGCACCTATCTTGCGGTACGCCTCGGCCGTCGCTGTGTCGTCCACTGGGATGCTGATGATCGCGTCCGGCTTCAGTTGGATCATGTTCTCGATGCTGGACACTTGCTTTTGGACGTCGAAGTTGGGATCGGCCACCCCTATGACCTCGGCGTCGTATTTCTTAAGCCGCTCGGTGATGCCCCGGACCTGCTCGGTGGACCACTCGATGTTCATGGTCTGCATGACGATGCCGACCCGGAACTTCTTCTGCTTGGCTTGGTTGACTTCTCCCTCGGTGAGCTTGATGTCGTCGAGGGTCCCTGACTTCACGCCCTTCGGACCGAGGCCGACGATGTCCTCAGGCACCAGGTCTGCTGCCTTTACCTGGGCCAGCGGATTCTCAGCGCCACCGGGTGCTCCCCCCGTGTCCGAGGCGCACCCCGCCAGCAGCGAAGCCATTGTGGCCAGGGCAAGGGCCCCGGCGGTTACTGACTTTCTCATTCTCATTTTCCCTTCAGTTGATGGACGGTGACCCCGATTGGTGCCCTTTTTGGGCATGACATTTCACGGTGTGTTGGGTTGTTGCTGCTATTGGGTAACTGAGGAGCGACGGCTCAGGCGAGGGCGGTCGCCAGAGCAGGGGGCAGCGGGGACAGGACGAGCCCTCCCGCGGCCGATGCTGCGCGGATGGCGGCTGCCTTGTCGGAGGCATTCAAGAACATTTCCGCGTGGGGCCTGTCCAAGAAGAGGCCCACGGAGCAGGGTCCGTAGTGGGCCTGAACCCACCGGACGGTCTGGCCCGCCATTTCCCCCAGGTCCCCCCGCGGCTCAACGGCGCCGCTGTCCACGGTCGTCACCGACACGGGCGTGCCCGAAGAGTCAACAGAGACGACCAGGCTTGCCCACAGGACGCCAGCTTCGAAGACGCCGACGACAGCCGTGGAGTGTTGGGGGATGAAGACCTGGATGCCGAGCGCGACGTCCTCGCCCGTGCAACCCGTCTCTCTGAGGAGTTTTTCGACGTGCGCCCAATGCTCTGCGCCCAGGTTGTGTAGTTCGACGTCGGGGCGGAGCGCGAGGACCTGCAGGATGTTTTCACCCATTTTGCGCTCCTTCCTCTTCGTCGAGTCTGATCACCGTGATCGTTTACGGTCTAACCATCGTGAACGTTTACGGAGAACGTGTCAAGAGTCACAGGAGAAAGATCTTCAAAAGTTTCAGAAGCTAGCTGGGCCGGCTGATGGCAGGGGCGGAGCTCATGCGGACAACCAGCGTGGGCGGGCTGGGGGTACGGTCGACCTCGCGGCCGTCGATTGCGCCCAGGAGAACCTCGATGCTGGCATCCGCGAGGGAGGTGAAATCCTGTCGGACTGTTGTGAGTGGAGGCAGGAAGTAGTCCGATCCCTCGATGTCGTCGAAACCGACGATGCTGACGTCCTCCGGGACGCGCACACCTTTTTCAGCAAAGGCCCGGATGACGCCCAAAGCAGTGTGATCGCTGGCGGCGACAATAGCTTGGGGAATGTTGCCCTCCTCAACCAGTCGCAAGCCTGTCTCGTAGGCCCATTTCGGGCTCCAGTCGCCCTCCAGGCAGAGTCCGGGGAGCAGGCCCGCATCTCGCAGAGCCGCCTCCCACCCCCGCTTGCGGACCCGCCCATCAAACCAGTCCATGGAGCCTGCCAGATGGGCGATGTCGGTGTGACCCAGTTCGATAAGATGTTCGGTCGCCAGGCGCGCCCCCAGCTCCTGGTTTTCGGAGTATGTGAAGACGTTTGGTGTCGATGAGGCCCCCGCGGCGATCATCTCGACTGGAACCCGGACCGAGGCGCTCCAGACTGCCGAGGCCATTGACACCATCGGCGCGATAACGATGATTCCGTCCACGCCGATGTCGTCCAGGGTGTCCAGAGCCTTCTGCACGGAGTCCTCGTAAGGCACCTCGACTGTCACGACGGTGGTGGAGTAGCCCTTCTTCCGGGCGGTGTTTTCGAGGGCCATCAGCGTGCCCACCGGTCCGAAGCGCGGCGAGCCGTCAGTGAGAATCCCAATGGACGTCGATCGGCTGGTCACCAAGGTGGTGGCTGCGCGGTTGCGGCGATACCCGATGTCCTTAATGATTTGCAGTACCCGTTCACGGGTTGCAGCATTGACATCCGGAGCACTGTTAAGGACCCGCGATACGGTCCCGTAGGAGACGCCGGCGATGCGCGCAACATCGGTAATGTTCGGCTTGCGGGGCGAAGATGACCTGGGCGGTCTTGCCTCGGCGTCTTGTTGCCCCACTACTCCTGCCACGGACCCTCTCCTCTCTGCCCATCGATCCTCAAGGGGAAGGCTGGCTGCGTGGTCAAGCCTACAGACTCACGAAGTGCAAGCTGCGACTATTTGGCACACGAACCACGGAATGTGCACAAATACCAAGCGGTAAAAGGGAAGCCGATCCTCAGCAGGAGCCTGCCTGTGGGGACGAACAGCCTGGCCCATTTTTGGCGGGCTGACCCTCGAAGGGTTCAAGTCCGGGCTTCGAGGGCTCCATCATGCGTTTGACAGGCTTGTTTCGACAAGAGCGGGGTTGCTGACTGTGCGCCCGGGACCTCCGTACACTGGGGGTCATGGTCTCCCGTATCAGCGAACTGGTCCTCAACTGCGCCAATCCGGAACTCCTGGCAGGGTTCTGGAACGATGTCCTCGGCTATGTCGAGCTCGGCCGGGAGGACGGTGCCATCGAGATCGGCCCGCCGGACGCCGGGTTCGGCGGCCTGCAGCCCACCATCATCCTGAGCCCGAGCAGCAATCCGCGGACCGGTCGCCTCCCCCTGCACATCGACGTCAACCCCGTCGACCGGGACCAGGACGCCGAGCTGGAACGCCTGCTTGCCCTCGGGGCCCGCCCGGCCGACGTCGGGCAGGCAGGCGACGAGCCGTGGCACGTCCTGGCCGACCCTGAAGGCAACGAGTTCTGCCTCCTGCGCAAGCGGCTTGATGCCTGATCCGGCCCGGAGCTAGACCGGCAACCCTTCAGCAGTTTGAGCCGGGTCAGGCTCCGAGCCGGTCCGCCAGCTCCGGAATGCTCGACGCCGAAAGGTCCCAGTCGCTCTCCGGCGTCAGATCCGCAGCCTGGCCGGGGCCGTGTTCGGTGGGGCGGGCGATGAACGCAGTCGCCAGACCGGCCTCCCGGGCAGCACGCAGGTCGTTGTTGTGGGCGGCCACGAGCATCACGGCACCCGGTCTGAGGTCCAGGAACTCCGCAGTCCGAAGGTAGGCCGCGGGCAGCGGCTTGTAGGTGCGCGTCATGTCCGAGCCGATGATCACGTCCCACGGAAGGCCGGCGTTTCTGGCCATGTGCAGTAACAGCGAGGTGTTGCCATTGGAGAGGGGACCCACGATGTAGCTGCGGCGCACGGCGGCCAGGCCTTCCACGCTGTCCGGCCATGGGGGCAGACGGTGCCAAGACGTGTTCAACTCCTCCAGGGTTCCTGCGTCCAGCCGGTCCGGATCGAAGCCGTGATGGCGGAGCACCTGGTCCAGGTTTTCGCGGTGGAGTGTGTCCAGGGTGGCGAATTCGCGGGATCCGGTGCGGATCGCCTCCATTGCCGGCTGGTAGAGGGCGCGCCAGTCATCGGCGAACGCCTCGGCGTCGAGATCCTGTCCATGTGCCGCGGCGAAGGCGGCCGCTTGCCGGGCGACGCCGGTGCGCCAGTCCACCACCGTGCCGAAGGTGTCGAAGAGGACGGCGCGCACCCCGCACCCGGTTGACGGTGAACGGTATGGCTGGAACGTCATATCCTCTCTCCTTCCCAAACTT
Organism: Pseudarthrobacter oxydans; assembly: GCF_034258515.1. Classification (NCBI taxonomy): domain Bacteria; kingdom Bacillati; phylum Actinomycetota; class Actinomycetes; order Micrococcales; family Micrococcaceae; genus Pseudarthrobacter; species Pseudarthrobacter oxydans. The sequence goes on from NZ_CP139438.1 coordinate 1,164,332, forward strand.
CCCTGACCGCTAGTCTGGCAGTATGCGCACTGATTTCGATCCCGCAACCATGTCCGCCGGTGATTTCTACCGGCTGCTCACCGCGGTGGTGGTGCCCCGGCCCATCGCCTGGGTATCGAGCGTCTCGCCGGAGGGCGTTGACAACCTGGCCCCGCACTCGTTCTTCACCGTGGCGTCCACGAATCCGCCCATCGTGCAGTTCACCTCGGTGGGGGAGAAGGATTCGCTCCGCAACATCACCGAGTCCAAAGAATTCGTGGTGAACCTCGCCCCGGCAGCGCTGCTGGAGGAGGTCAACGCCACCGGCACCAATTTTCCGCCCGATGTCAGTGAGTTCGACGCCGCCGGCCTCACCCGGGAGCCGAGCCTCACCGTGGCTGCGCCGCGGGTCAAGGAATCGCTGGCGGTGCTCGAATGCCGCCTCCATTCCGTCCTGCCGATGGGGGATTCCACGCTTGTTTTCGGCGAAGTGACGCACGCAGCGGTGAGTGACGAGGTGCTGGACGGCAGCCACCCTCGGATTGACCTGCTGGAGCCGCTGTCCCGGCTGGGGCTGGACGAGTGGGGCACGCAGAGTACCGTCCAGGAACTCAAACGGATCCGGCTCAAGGACTGGCCGGGGCCGTTCCGCCCGAAGGCCTGAGACCCGCCGAACAAAGGTGTGCGCGGGCGATTCTCCCGTGCGGCAGCTAGAGACCCTACCGCCCAATGAGGAGCATTTCGGCCGTGACCCTGAGTACACCGATCCCGCTACAACCCACGCATGCGATTGTCGCTGAGCTGCGCACCGTGCTCGAGGGAACCGCGGATGACTCCTCGCTGGCCAGGGCACAATACACCACAGATGCCTCCAACTTCCGGGTGGTCCCCGAAATCGTGGTGCTGCCCAAGACCCGCCGGGACGTCGAGGAGGCAGTGGCAATCGCACGGAAACACCGCATGCCCGTTACCGTACGCGGCGGCGGCACGTCCTGCGCCGGGAACGCCATCGGCCCGGGCATGGTCCTGGACGTGTCCCGTTACATGAACCGCATCCTTGCCATCGACCCCGAAGCGGCCACCGCCGTCGTGGAACCCGGAGTGCTGCTCAGTGACCTTCAGGATGCCGCTGCCCCGTTCGGGCTGCGGTTCGGTCCGGACCCTTCGACAGCAACACGCTGCACTATCGGCGGCATGATCGGAAACAACGCCTGCGGACCGCACGGACTCTCCTACGGGCGCACCGCGGACAACGTTGTGTCAATGACCTGGCTGACAGGTTCGGGGGACATTGTCACCGCAGGCTCGGGCACGGACGCCCTGGAGGCCGTGCCCGGGCTGGCCGCCTTCGTGGCGGAAAATATGGCCGTTCTGAGGACCGAATTCGGCCGGTTCGGCCGGCAGATCTCCGGGTACTCGCTGGAGCACCTGCTGCCCGAGAAGGGGCACAATCTCGCGGCTGCCCTGACAGGCACAGAGGGGAGCTGCGGAATACTCCTCGAAGCGGAGCTCAGGCTCGTTCCGAAGGCGGCGGCCCCTGCCTTGGCCGTGCTTGGCTACACGGATATGGCAACCGCCGCCGATGACGTTCCGGCACTGCTGCCGTTCCGCCCGCTGGCACTGGAAGGGCTGGACGCGAAGCTCGTCGACGTCGTGCGCCGGGCGCACGGCCCCGCCAGCGTCCCGGCGCTTCCCGCCGGCGGCGGCTGGCTGATGGCCGAGCTCGGCGGCGCCACCGCAGAAGAAGCCGTTGAGTCCGCCGAGAACCTGGTCGCCGCCTCCAAGGCGGATGCTGCCACGGTGCTGCCCGCCGGCCCTGAAGCCACCCGCCTCTGGCAGATCCGTGCGGACGGGGCGGGACTGGCCGGCCGCACCGCTTCAGGGGAGCAGGCCTGGCCAGGATGGGAAGACTCTGCCGTCCCGCCGGAGAGGCTCGGCAGCTACCTCCGCGGCCTGGAACGGCTGATGGGTGAGGAAGGGCTTTCCGGACTGGCTTACGGCCACTTCGGCGACGGGTGCGTTCACGTCCGCATCGACTTCCCGCTGGACGCCAACGGGGTGGTCATGCGCCGCTTCCTGGAGCGCGCCGCGGCCTTGGCAGTCGGGCACGGGGGATCGCTCTCGGGCGAACACGGCGACGGCAGGGCCCGCTCGGAATTGCTCCCCACCATGTACAGCCCCGCAGCACTTCGGGCAATGAGTGATTTCAAGGCCCTTTTCGATTCGGAAGACCTGTTCAACCCCGGTGTCGTAGTCCGGCCGTCGCCCCTCGACGCTGACCTGCGCCGGCCACAGGCGCTGTCCCTGCGCGCCAGTGACGGATTCGCCTTCGCCCACGACGACGGCGACATCACCAAAGCCGTACACCGCTGCGTGGGGGTCGGAAAATGCCGCGCGGACCTGCGCTCCCAGGGCGGTTTCATGTGTCCGTCCTATATCGCAACCCGGGAGGAGAAAGACTCCACCCGCGGCCGGGCACGGGTACTCCAGGAGATGCTGAACGGCGGCGTGGTGACCCTGGGCTGGTCCTCGCCGGAAGTGCACGACGCACTCGACCTCTGCCTTAGCTGCAAAGCCTGCGCCAGCGACTGCCCCACCGGCATCGACATGGCCATGTTCAAGTCCGAAACGCTCCACCAGACCTACCGGGGACGGTTACGTCCGCTGAGCCACTACACGCTGGGGCGCCTTCCCCAATGGCTGCGCCTCTCCGCCCCGGTGGCGCCCCTGGTCAACCTCGCCGGGCGCCTTCCGCTGCTGCGGGAGACCATTATGGCGCTGATGGGGGCCGACAGCCGCAGGTCCTTTCCGCAGCTGCCCCGTGCCCCGTTCAGGAAGACGAAGGTGGGCCGGAACCGCAGCCATGGCCGGAAGGGAGGACACAAAGTCCTGCTTTGGGTCGATTCATTCTCCGACGCGCTGGCGCCCGAGGTGGCGCGCGACGCCGTCGAAGTCCTCGTGGCCGCCGGCTGCGACGTGGAGATCGCCGGCCCCGGGGCATGCTGCGGACTGACGCTCATCTCCACAGGACAGCTGACGGCCGCGAAAGCGAAGCTCCGCGCGACGGTAGACCTCCTCCTGCCGCATACCAAGGCCGGCCGGACGGTGGTTGGGCTCGAACCCAGCTGCACGGCGACGCTGCGCTCGGACCTGGTGGAACTCCTGGCCGGCGATCCCCGCGCCGCGCAAGTGTCAGCCGCCGTGAAAACTGTCGCTGAATTCCTGGCCGGGATCGACTGGACTCCGCCGCCCGCCGCGGAAAGGCTCCTCGTCCAGCCGCACTGCCACCACTACGCGGTGATGGGCTACGCGGCCGATGAGGCCCTGCTGGCAGCCATGGGATGCGACGTGGAAACGTCTGCCGGCTGCTGCGGGCTGGCCGGCAACTTTGGCATGGAAAAGGGGCACTACGACGTGTCCGAGAACATCGCGCGACGGGGGATTCTCGCCAAAGCAGAGTCCTTGCCCGATTACGGCATCATGGCCGACGGCTTTTCCTGCCGCACCCAGGTCCGCGACCTGGCCGGACTGGAGAGCCGGCACCTGGTCCAAGTCATCGCGGACGCCCTGCGCGCCACTAGAATTCAGGTGTGAAAGCAGATGCGATTGCGGTGGCGGGATGAGCGAGGACGCCGCGAAAGAGTTTAGGCGCCCTCCCACTGCGCAGGCTTTCGTCCTTACCGAGCTGCGGCGCGCAATCATCGCTGGGGATTTCCTTCCCGGACAGCCGCTCCGCCAAAACACGCTCGCCGAGCGGTTCGGCGTCAGCAGGGTTCCCGTCCGCGAGGCATTCAAGGTCCTTGAAAGTGAGGGCCAGGTGGTCTACGAGCCCCACCGCGGCCACAAAGTGGCCAGCCTGTCGCTCGCGGACCTTTTGGAGGTCTACCGGCTCAGGCAACTGCTCGAATCAGAGGCTGCACGGGTTGCCGTCAAAAACCGGAGCGACGGCGTACTTGCGGCGATGAGGGTGGCCGCCACTGACGTTGAAACGGCCAGCGCGGCCGGCGATCTGCTCAAGATGACAGAGGCGAACCGCCGGTTCCACTTCGAACTGTTGGCAGCGGCGCGCATGCCCCGCCTGGAACGGATCGTCCAGGTCCTGTGGGACGCGACCGAGGCTTACCGGTTCGTCTACTACGGGTCTGAACATAACCGGGCCACAGTGGAGCGCGAACACGCCCGCATTATCGAGGCTTATGCGGACTCGGACGCGGAGCTGCTTATCGGGCTGCTGGACGAGCACCGTGAGCACGCAGTGGATGCCCTCCGGACATTCCTGGACGCCCCCGGCCGCCGATAACATAACGGTTGTGTGACGCGGGTTACAGCCGGTCGGGATATTGGATACAATATACGAATGGTCTCCCGAACCCTCCGCAATGATGCGGACTTCAACGCAGCCGTGGCACAGCCGGCCAGCGAAACATCGTGGCGTCCGTGAATGACTGGCTCGGATTGAACGGTGCCCGCGTTCTGGTGGCAGGCGCCGGCGGAATCGGGAGCGCCTGCATCGAGGAATTCATGGCAGCCGGGGCGAACGTGCTCGCGGTTGACCGTGACCAGGCCCGGCTGGCTGCGCTTGGTGAGGGCGTCGTAACCGAACAGGTTGACCTCACTTCCACGGCCGGCTGCGAGGACGCCGTCGCCGCGGCCCGGGAACGGCTCGGCGGACTGGACGTTCTGGTGCACTCCGTCGGCATCAACCGTCGGACCCCGATCCTCGACACTGAGGATGAGGACTGGAGCCGCATCCTCGAGATCAACCTCACCAGCGCCTTCAAGCTGGGCCGTGCAGCCGGCCGCGTCATGGTCCAGGCCGGCTTCGGGCGCCAGATCTACTGCTCATCGGTCTCAAGTATCCTGGCGCACCCCGACCACGGTCCCTACGCAGCCAGCAAGGGCGGCATCAACCAACTGGTCCGGGTCATGGCCCGCGAATGGGCCTCCAGCGGAGTCACGGTAAACGCCATCGCCCCAGGCTACGTGGACACGGAACTTACCAAGGCGCATCTGGACCAACCCGGAGTGCGCCGCCACTATACCTCGATGGTCCCTGCCGGACGGCTCGGAACGGTCCACGACCTTACCGGTCCTGTTGTCTATTTGGCGTCCCGCCAGGCGGCGTTCGTCACCGGTCACGTCCTGTACGTGGACGGGGGAAGGACCCTTGTCTAAATCGGTCCACGAGGAAGTCAGCCCCGCCGCACCCCGGGGCGGCCGCTTTCCCCTCCTCGCCCCGCCTGAACTCTCGGACCAGCAGCGCGACTTGTACGTCGCCATCGCAGGCCCGCCGAGGGGAAATGGGCCATTTTCCATCGTCGACGAAGGCGGCTGCCTTACCGGCCCCTTCAACGCGCTGTTGTACTCGCCCGCCATCGGAAGCGCGGTGCAGGCCTTGGGCGCCGTCCTGCGCTTCGGCGGATCACTGCCGGACCGCACACGGGAGCTGGTCATCTGCGCCGTCGCCGCGGAACTGGAATCCGCCTACGAATGGTACGCGCACAGCCGGGTCGCCACGACTGTGGGCGTCAACGCCACCGAACTGCAAAAGCTGCACGACGGCGAATCCCCGGACACGCTGTCGGCGGACGAAGGCGCGGCGCTGGGCCTGGCGCTTGCCCTGCTGCGGGGCACCGCCGTCGGCGAGGACGTCCATGCGGCGGCCCTCGAACACTTCGGACACAGCGGCATCACGGAGCTTTCGGTGCTGGTGGGCTACTACCGCCTGCTGGCAGGCATCCTCGCCGCCGGCGATGTTCCCGTTCCGCCAGCGGCCACCGGAGAACCGCGCACAAGACCGGCCCACCTTCATTCAGCCAACACCATCATCACTACCCAGGGAGAACAACCATGACCGCAATGACAACTCCGGCCCGGAGACGCGTGCACCGCCTCTGGGCGGCAGCAGCGCTTGTACCGGCAATTTTCCTGACCGCCTGCGGCAGCCCCGCTCCCAGCGGCGGCGGGGGTGGAGGCGGTGGTGCGGCCGGCGAGGGCGGCACGTTGTCCATCGCCACGGGCGGCACCGGCGGGGTCTACTATCCGCTGGGCGGCGGCTTCGCCACCGTGATCCGGGACAACGTCAAGGGCTATGACGCCACTGTGCAGGAAACGAACGCTTCCGTGGACAACATGCTGCTGCTCGATAACGGCTCCGCCCAGCTCGCCTTCTCCGTGGGTGATGTGGTGTCCGATGCCGTCAAGGGCGAGGGTGAATTCAAGGGAAAACCCCTGGAGCTTTGCTCTCTGGGCAACATCTACAACAACTTCATGCAGGCCGTCACCGTTAACGACAAGGGGATCAAGAACGTCAAGGACATGGCGGGCAAGGTCATCTCGGTCGGCGCACCAAGCTCCGCTACCGAGGTTGGGGCGCTGCGCGTCCTCGAGGCCGCCGGAATTGATCCGACCTCCGGCATCCAGCGCCGCCAGCTCGGAGCGGCGGAGACCGTCGCCGCCCTGCGCGACGGAACGATCGACGCCGGATTCTGGTCCGGAGGGCTGCCCACCGGCGCGCTGATTGACCTGGCCGGCGACGGCGACATGAAGCTGCTTCCGATCGGTGAGTACGCGGACCCGCTCGCGCAGAAATACGGGGCCTACTACGTGAAGAAGGACATCCCTGCCAACACCTATGAAGGCCAGACCGAGGCCGTCCCGGCGATCGCCTCGCCGAACATCCTGGTGGCGAGCAAGAAGATGGATCAGAAGTTGCAGCAGGACATCACCACCGCCCTCTTTGACAACAAAGAGGCGCTGGTCAAGGTCCATCCCGCAGCCGGCGAAATGGATAAGGCCACAGCAGGGACAGTTCCCTTCGTGGAGACCTGCCCAGGTGCGAAGGCCTACTTCGACAAGGCCGGAAGCTAGCACCCCGTGCCTAAGCCAGCCGCCGCCGTCGTCGGACTCGTCTGCCTCGGCATGCTGGGCGCAGGCGGAATAGCCGTGGCCGGCGGGCCGGTGGAACCCCACCGTGCCCGTGCCATCGTGATCAGCAAGGACGGCGGCGTGCTGGCCAGCATTCCCCTTGCCGGGGACACGTTCGCGGTGAGCTACCGCAACTCCCTCTACGGCACCGCCGCTGAAGAGCGGTACACCGTCCACGACGGCGGAAGCTACCGCCTGACGCAGCTGGCCGCCGACCAGCTGGCGGTGCTTGAAGAGTATTACGCCGTTCCCGGACCGCCGTCGGCGGCCGGGGGCGGCGACCGCCGGGAATGGGTGGCCGACCCTGATCCGGCGCACCCGGCGGAGTTTAGCCGGCTGTCACTCGCAGCAACGGATCTGGGCCACCGCACGGTGTACGTCCCGGGCGCCCCGCCGCTTGAACTATGGAAGTTAGTCGAAGACAGCGACCCGTTCGTTGTGCTATCCCTCAAGGAGACCCCATGACCGACAATCCTTACGGCAACGGCGCCGTTGAGGCACGCAAGGCGCCCGAGCCCCCGCGGCACTCCGTGCGGAGGGATGCGGAGGAGGATGTCGCCGGCCCCCGGGACAAGGAAGCCGGCCCTCAGGACAAGGAAGGGGTGATTGATGAAGAGGCGCTGATCGCGGAGTACGAGGCGGAGAAGCCTGCCCGCCATCTGAACGGGATACCCGGCACTGTGATACACGCCATCGGTGCGGCACTGTCCCTGTTCAGCCTGTACTGGGTCTTCAACCCCATGCCCACCCAGTTCTACCTGCCCGCGTTCCTGATGATCGGGCTGCCCCTGACGTTCCTGGTCTACCGCGGGTGGGGCCGTTCCCCTGCGGCCAAGGCGTCCGGACGCTCTGACAACCCCCACATACTCGACTGGCTGCTCGCCGCAGTCGCGGTAGTTCCGTTCGCCTACATCATCTCGGACTGGGACGGCTTTTTCCGCCGCGCGATCACACCCACCTACCTTGACCTGATCATGGGCGTCATCGCGATCCTGGTCACCCTGGAGGCATCCCGCCGGACGGTGGGCATCCTCGTCCCGGTGGTGGTGATCTGCTTCTTCGCGTACGCGGCGTTCGGGTCCTTCGTCCCTGCCCCTTTCAACACCGCCTCCTTCAACTGGATCCGCCTTGTTGGCCACAACGTCATGGGGACGCAAGGCCTGTTCGGGGTCCCCACCGACGTCGCGGCGTCATACATTATTCTTTTCACCATCTACGGCGCCGTTCTGGGCGCCTCGGGCGCCACGAAATTCTTTATCGATCTCTCGTTCTCCGCCTTCGGACAGTCGAAGTCGGGCCCCGGCCGGACCGTGACGCTTGCCGGCTTCCTGCTGGGCACCGTGTCGGGTTCCGGCGTCGCCACCACCGTGACCCTGGGCGGCATCTCCTGGCCGCTGCTGCGCAAGGCCGGCTACCCGAAGGAATACGGCGGCGCCATCCTGGCTGCTGCCGGCATCGGCGCCATCATGTCCCCGCCCACGCTCGGTGCCGCAGCCTTCATCATCGCCGCGCTGCTTGGAGTCTCATACCTCCAGGTGCTCATCTGGGCCACCATTCCCACGGTCCTCTACTACTTTGGCATCATCCTCGCCATCGAAATGGACGCCCGGCGGTTCAAGACCCGGGCGGTGGATTTGGAGGTCAAGCGGGTGGGCAAACTGCTGCTGCGGTTCGGATACCACTTCAGTTCCCTTGTTGCGATCGTGGTGTTCATGGCCATGGGCATGACACCTTTCCGGGCCGTGGTGTTCGCCACCGGTCTCGCATTCGTGCTCAGTTTCCTGGACCGCCAGTCCTGGCTGACGCCCAAGCGCATCTGGGACGCGCTCGCCACCGGTGCCATGGGCGCCCTGTCCGTGATCCCGGTGATGGCGGCCGCAGGCCTCATCGTCGGAATCATGACCCTCACCGGCCTGGGCCTTAAGCTCGCGAACATCATCGTGGACTTTGCCGGCGGCAGCCTGCTCCTGACCGCCATCTTCTCCGCAATCTCCGTAACCCTCCTGGGACTTGCGGTGCCGGTGACGGCAAGCTTCATCATCTCGTGGGTGATTATCGGACCGGCGCTGCAGGATGTCGGCGTTCCAGCCTTCGCGGCCGCCATGTTCATCTTCTACTACTCGGTGCTTAGCGAGGTGTCCCCGCCCACTGCACTCTCGCCCTTCGCGGCGTCGGCCATTACCGGCGGCAAACCCATCAAGACGATGTGGCTGACCTGGCGGTACACACTGTCGGCGTTCCTGGTTCCGTTCATCTTTGTGCTGTCTGACGACGGCGTCGGGCTGCTCCTGCAGGGTGGTCCGGGGACGATTGCACTGGCGTTCACCGTGTCGCTCTTGGCTGTGGCCTCCCTCGCCGTGGCAACCGGGGCCTGGCTGATCGGACCGGCCCGCTGGCCCGAACGGGTCCTGCTGGGCGCCGGGTCACTGCCAATGCTGGTCATGGAGCCCCTCTACATCGGCATCGGGGCAGCCATCATCGCCGTGGGCGTCCTGGTACATATCCTCGGGCTTCGGAAACACCGCACAGACATGGTCACTGGCCGAAAGGACAAGGCACCACTATGACCACACCGATCCAGCACCTCGCTCCCGGGCTCTGGGGCGTTCTGGCCACACCGTTCAGCGGAACCAATTTCGCCGTGGACACCCACTCCCTGCGCCGCGAAGTGCAGCTTTACACCGCGATACCGGCAACCGGAATGGTGGTGCTTGGCGTCTTCGGCGAGGGGGCATCCCTCGATGCCGGGGAGCAGGCCCTGATTGTGCGCACCGTCGCCGAGGAGGCCAAGGGGGCGCCCCTGGTGGTGGGCCTCTCAGCCCGGTCAACGGCCGTCGCGCTGGAGCAAGCCCGAACCGCGGTTCAGGCGGCGGGCAGCAGCCTTGCGGCACTTATGGTGCAGGCCAGCAGCTCCGATCCGGAAGTGCTGGCAGCCCACCTGACCGCCGTGCACCGCGCCACGGGCGCGGGAATCGTGCTGCAGGACTATCCCGTGGCGTCCGGCGTGAACATCAGCGCATCGCAGATCCTTGAGGTCCTCGCGCAGTGCCCGTTCATCGTGGCCGTGAAGTCGGAGGCGCCGCCTACGGCCTCCGCCATTGCCAGGCTGACGCGCGCCACGTCCGTTCCCGTGTATGGCGGACTCGGGGGAGTGGGACTGCTGGATGAACTGGCCGCCGGAGCTGCCGGTGCCATGACCGGATTCTCGCATCCCGAGGGTCTCCAGGCCGCGTTGAGCGCATGGGCCGACGGCGGCTTCCGCGCCGCCCGCGAGGCCTTCGCCCCGTGGCTTCCCCTGGTGAACTTCGAGGCCCAGCCCGGCGTCGGGCTGGCCCTGCGCAAGGAAGTGCTGCGCCGGCGCGGCATCATCGCCGAATCCATCGTGAGGCCCCCCGCGCCGAAGCTGCCGCAGGAACTGGCTGATCTGATCGATGCCCACCTCGACGCCATCCGGGTGGTGACTTCCTGATGGAGACCGGTTTGAAAGGAAAAAACGTCCTGGTTCCGGGCGCAAGCTCAGGCATCGGCCTCGCCGTCGCCCGCGCGTTGGCGGGGGAAGGGGCAAACGTTGTGTTGGCCGCGCGGCGCGGGGACCTGGTCCGGGCGGAAGCTGCCCGGCTGGATTCCGCCGTCGGCATCGGCATTGACCTTACGGACGACGGCGCCCCGTCAGCCCTGGTGGAGGCAGCGGCGGAGGCCTTTGGCCCCATCGATGTGCTCATCCTCAACAGCGGCGGACCGCCTCCCGGCGGTGCTGCGGACGTCTCCGCTGAACAGGCCCTTGAGGCTGTGCACCAGTTGCTTCTGCAACACATTCGACTCATCAACCTGGTGCTTCCGGGCATGCGGGAGCGCGGGTGGGGGCGCGTGGTGGCAGTGGGTTCGAGCGGGGTGCAGCAGCCGCTGCCCAACCTGGCGTTGTCCAACGTCGGACGGGCCGGGCTCGCCGGGTACCTGAAGACCCTGGCGGCGGAGGTGGCAAAGGACGGCGTGACCGTCAACATGGTGCTCCCCGGCCGCATCGATACCGACCGCGTTGGCTCACTGGACGCAGCGGCTGCCAAACGCACCGGCCGCACGCCGGAGGAAGCGAGGGCGGTCTCGGAGGCAACGATCCCCGCCGGCCGGTACGGCACGCCCGACGAGTTTGCCGCAGTGGTGACCTTCCTCGCGAGCGGACCGGCATCCTACGTGACCGGGGAACAGATCCGCTGCGACGGCGGACTTGTCCGTTCCTACTAACCGAAAGAACAATTCCATGACTTCCCGCGTCCTTCATCTGTGCGCCATCCGCGACGGATCCACCCCCGACGGGGCCAACCCCCGGCAGGCCCGCGAAGAGGCGGCCGTAGTCCACCCGCAGCGCGGAGCCGCCCTGGTCCGCGACCTGCTCCCGGGCTTTACCGGCGACATCCTCGACGTCCTCACCGGAGACCTGCTCGGGGAGCTGGAAACGGCCGCGGCCAACGCGGACGACGCCGTCTTCCGCGACCCGGAGCACGTCACCTTTGGCGCGCCGTACCGTCACCCCCGCATGCTGTGGGGGATCGGGCTGAACTACGTGGAGCACGCCTCCGACCTGACCGAAGCCGTGCCCGACGAGCCGGCCTCGTTCATCAAGGGGGACCATACGGTCATCGGCCCGGACGAGAACATTCCGATCCCGGAGCAGAGCCAGCGCACCACCACCGAAGCGGAGATCGCCGTCGTGATCGGCCGGTACTGCCGCAATGTCGAACCGGAGGATGCACTGTCCTATCTCGCCGGCGTCGTACCGGTCCTGGACCAGACCGCGGAAGACATCCTGCAGCGCAATCCGCGGTTCCTCACGCGCTCCAAGAACTTTCCGGGGTTCTTCTCCTTCGGCCCCCGGATCGTGCCCCTCGCCGAGGTGGAAGAGGCCGCCGGTTCCCTGGCCGAGGTCACGGTATCCACCGTGGTCAATGGGGAGGTGCGCCGCAGCAACACGGTGTCGCACATGCGCTACGACCCGGCCTACCTGATCAGTTTCCACAGCAAGGTCATGCCACTCTTCCCCGGAGACATCATCTCCACCGGAACCCCCGGAGCCGTGCATATCGAACCCGGGGACGTCGCCGAATGCCGCGTGTCGGGGCTCGGAACCCTCAGCAATCCCGTGACCGCCTCCAACTGAGCCTGCAGAACCACAACATAAGGAGGCTGACGCTCGTTGAGCAGCACTCAATCTTTCCCCCAATCCCCTCCCGCCGCCGCACCCCTGAAAGGGATCAAGGTGGCGGACTTCTCCCGAGTCCTCGCCGGACCCTTTGCCACCATGATGCTCGCTGACTTTGGCGCCGATGTGATCAAGGTGGAGAGCCCGGGCGGTGACGACACCCGGGCCTGGGTGCCGCCCGTGGACGAACACGGCGCGGGCACGTACTTCTCCAGCGTCAACCGGAACAAACGCTCGGTGGTGTGCGACCTGCGCAGCCAGGCAGGGCTCGCGCAGGCGCTGGACATAGCGCTGGCCGCCGACGTCGTCGTCGAGAACTTCCGACCCGGCGTCATGCAGCGCTTCGGCCTGGACTATGACACCCTCCGGGCGGTGCGCCCGGACCTGGTCTACTGCTCCATCACCGGATTCGGCAGCAAGGGCGGCGCGCACCTGCCCGGATACGACCTCCTGGTCCAGGCCGTGGGGGGACTGATGAGCGTCACCGGATCCCCGGAGTCGGAACCGAGCAAGGTAGGGGTGGCGCTGGTGGATGTGGTGACAGGCCAAAACGCGGTGGTGGGCATCCTGGCTGCGCTGCGGAGCCGGGACCAGACCGGCAGGGGACAGCGGGTGGAAGTCAACCTTCTCTCCTCGCTGCTTGCCGGCCTCGTCAACCAGGCCTCCAGCACCCTGGCCACCGGCGAATCCCCGCAACGAATGGGCAACGCCCATCCCAGCATTGCGCCGTACGAGACGCTGCAGACCGCGGACGGGCCGCTCGCCCTGGCGGTCGGAACGGACAAGCAGTTTGCCGCCCTGGCGCGGGTGCTCGGCGTTCCCGAGTTGGCCGACGACAGCAGATTCCGTGGGAACTCGAACAGGGTGGCCCACCGGGTCGCGCTGAAGGCGCTGCTTGAGGAGCAGCTCCGGAAAAAGCCAGCGGTTGAATGGTCAGGCCTGCTCAGCGAAGCGGGCGTACCCGCCGGCAAGGTCAACTCCATCGTGGAAGCGATCCAGTTGGCCGCCGACCTGGGGCTGGAACCCGTGGTGGAAATTGCGGACGGGTCCAGCCCCCGCACCTCCCGCCAGGTGGCCAACCCGATCCAGCTTTCGGAAACACCTGCCACCTACCGGCGGCTGCCGCCGCTGCTCGGCGAACACAGCGGTGCGAGCTTCCCGGAGCGGAACCGCCGGGCAGCCCTCCAAACCCACCCCACCGGAAAGTAGAACCATGACTGACACTTCAGACCTCATCGGCATTGACACACTGCTCACGGATGAGGAAGTCGCCGTGCGGGAGAAAGTCCGCGGATTCGTGGACACGGCCATCAAACCAAACATCGCCGACTGGTACGAGCGCGCGGAGTTTCCGCTGGACATAGTCCCGCAGATGGCGGAACTCGGCCTTCTCGGCATGCACATCAAGGGCTACGGGTGCCCGGGCCGGACCTCGGTGGAGTACGGCCTGGCCGCCATGGAACTGGAGGCCGGCGACTCGGGTCTGCGGACGTTTGTCAGCGTCCAGGGTTCGCTGGCCATGAGCGCCATTGCCAAGCACGGATCGGAAGAGCAGAAGCAGGAGTGGCTTCCGCGGATGGCCGCCGGAACCGCTATCGGCTGCTTCGGACTCACCGAGCCTTCCGCCGGGTCCGACCCCGGAAACATGCTGACTTTCGCCAAGCGCGACGGCGACGACTGGATCCTCAACGGCTCCAAGCGCTGGATCGGGCTCGCCTCGGTGGCGCAGGTGGCCATCATCTGGGCCATGACCGACGACGGCGTCCGTGGTTTCGTCGTCCCGACCGACACCCACGGCTTCAAGGCCACCCCCATCCAGCAGAAACTCTCCATGCGCGCGTCTATCCAGTGCGACATCGAACTGACAGATATTCGGCTGCCAGCCAGCGCTATGCTGCCCAACGCCAAGGGCCTCCGCGGCCCGTTCGAGTGCCTCAACGAGGCCCGCTATGGCATTATCTGGGGCGCCATGGGGGCGGCGCGTGACAGCTACCTGACGGCCCTGGACTACTCGCAGCAGCGCATGCAGTTCGGCAAGCCGCTCGCTGGCTACCAGCTGACCCAGGAAAAACTCGTCAACATGGCACTGGAGATCAACAAGGGCACGCTCCTGGCCTTGCAGTTGGGCCGGCTGAAGGACGCCGGAGTGCTCCAGCCGCATCAGATCTCCGTGGGCAAGCTGAACAACTGCCGCGAGGCGATCAAGATCTGCCGCGATGCCCGGGCCATGCTTGGCGGGAACGGTATCACCCTTGACTATTCCCCGCTGCGCCACGCCAACAACCTCGAGAGCGTGCGCACCTACGAGGGTACGGACGAGGTGCACACGCTGATTCTGGGCAACCACATCACGGGAATTTCGGCCTTCCGATGAGGAGGCGCTTCCGGTTAGTGGGCGCCGTCCCGCCCTTCAAGGGCCTGGTTGACGATGTATTCGGCGATGGCCAGCGAGGAGGTGGCGCCGGGGGAGGGCGCGTTGCGTACCAGGGTCAGGTCCTGGCGGCGGGCAATCACGAAGTCATCCACGAGGGACCCGTCAGCGTTCATTGCCTGGGCGCGGACACCCCGCGTGCCGGGCACAATGGATGCTCCCTCGAGCGACGGGACGAAACGCGTCGCCTCGGCGATGAACTTGCGCTTGCTGATGACCGTCTGGAACTCACGCGCGGCCGACGGCAGGTTTTTGCGGGCGAAGTTCCAAAAACCGGGGAACAGCGCGTAATCCAGGACGTCACGCACATTGACGTCCTTCCAGGAGTACGATTCCCGTCCGAACGAGATGAACGCGTTGGGGCCCAGCATCATTTCGCCGTCGATGCGCTTGGTGAGGTGCACACCGAGAAAAGGATGCCGGGCATCAGGAACCGGATAGATCAGTCCCTTGACCTGGTTGCGTGCCTCCGGGCCGAGGAGAAAATACTGACCGAAGAACGGCACGATGCACGGGGTGGAGAGTTCCCCGGTGGACGCGGCCAGCCGGTCGGATTGTAGTCCGGTGCAGGCCACCGCAAGGTCGTAGTGCTCAGCTCCGTCCCTCGTGTGGACCACGACGCCCTGCCCCTGCTGCTCCAGGGAGCTGACTTCCTGTCCCAGCCGGATCTGCCCGCCTGCCTGGCGGACGTCGTCGGCAAGGGCGTTGGTGACGGCGGCATAGTCAACGATGGCCGTTTCAGGCGAGTGCAGTGCCGCCACCCCGACAGCATTCGGCTCCACTTCCTTGATCTCGTCACCGCCCAGCATCCTGGCTCCGGGCACACCGTTGGCTTGTGCCCGGACGAAAATGTCGTCAAGCCGCCGGCGTTCTTCGGCCGTCTGGGCGATGACCAGCTTTCCGCACTGATCGTAGGGGAGCTTCTTGGCGGCGCAGTATTCCTTCAGCAGCTCGACTCCCCGGCGGCACAGCGTGGCCTTCAAGCCGCCGGGTTCGTAGTAGAGGCCGGCGTGCACCACTCCGGAGTTGTGGCCCGTCTGGTGGGAAGCGAGTTTCTCCTCCTTCTCGTAGACGGTAACTGACGCACCTTCGAGCTGGTTTATCAGCTCCCGGGCCACGGCGACACCGATGATGCCACCGCCGACGACGGCACAGCGCAATGGGTTCGCGGGCATGGAAATCCTTATCGCTGGGTGGAAAGTTGTCCGTGCGAGAATGTGCTCGTGGACAACCTTGAACGTGCAGACAATCTGACAGATCAGGCCATCTCAAGACTTCGAACTGCGATATTGGCCGGCGAATTGAAGCCGGGGGAGCTCTACTCCGCGACCCAACTGGGCGAATGGCTGGGTGTTTCCAGAACGCCGATCCGGGAGGCAGTGCAGCAATTGGCGAAGACGGGCCTT
Organism: Pseudarthrobacter oxydans; assembly: GCF_034258515.1. Classification (NCBI taxonomy): domain Bacteria; kingdom Bacillati; phylum Actinomycetota; class Actinomycetes; order Micrococcales; family Micrococcaceae; genus Pseudarthrobacter; species Pseudarthrobacter oxydans. The sequence goes on from NZ_CP139438.1 coordinate 1,180,272, forward strand.
GTTGCAGTGGAACGCAATCGAGGGATTCGGGTTCGATCCACAACCTTGGAAGACCTCATCGACGGATTCCAGGTCCGACTCATGCTCGAGGTGCCGGTAGCCCGGCAAGCAGCCGCAGTTCGCACGGACGCCGATGTCCAAAGGGTCAAGGAGGCGTTCGAGGCCTTTGGGCAAATTGCTGAAACCGGCGACCCTGCTGCTACGTTACGGGCCGACCGCGACTTCCACTTGGCGCTGCTGACTACCACCGGCAACCACCGGGCGGTGAAGATCCTGGAGGACCTACGCAACGTCGTCCTGCTCACAGGGGTTGAAACAGTCCCCAGATCGCGTTCCTCCATGGAAGCCTTTGAGGACCACAGGGACATCTACCAGGCGTTCATGGACGGAGAAGCCGAGAAAGCCGGGGAGGCCATGCGACGCCACATAATCAATACGGCCCGGATGCTTGTCCTGCGCGAAGCGCACGAGCGGGGCAGTTCCATGGTGGACGTCGATTCGCTTCTCAACTGGACGTAATTCGCCCGGAGAGTGGGGCGGGGACCTGGAAACAGCCTTCGTGAGGATCTGCATCGGTACAAGCTACCGCTGTTGCATGCAACATGCAACCAAATGGACCCGTCCGGGGGAAGGGATGCCCTGCCACGCAGGACATCCCTTCCCTTTCAGATGGACGGTGATCAGCCGAGGCCCAACTGGACGAACACGAACCACACGAGGAGCGGCACCACGCCGATCATCGCGATGGCCCAGAGCAGCAGCGCCCGGAAGAACATCCGCTCGTCCTTGGGCTGTGCGCTCGCCATCAGCAGGGCGCCGCTGGTGGACATCGGGCTCACGTCGACCACCGAGGAGCTGATGGCGATGGCCGTCACTACCCCGATGGGCGTCAGCAACGGATCCATGGCGATGGGTGCGACCACCGGGCTGATGACGCCCAGGGTGCCGGTGGTTGAGGCGAAGGCCGAGACGATGGCCACCACATAGCTGGTGATCAGGGCGGCCAGGGAGCTGTTGCCCAGGCCGGCGATGCCTTCCTGCAGTTCCTTCAGCGCACCCATCTTTTCGAGCATGCCCACGTACGTGACAATGCCGGTCACCAGGATGATCGCAGACCACGGCATGCTCTCCACTGCCGGCTTCTGCACGTTCGAGTCCAGGACGATCAGCACTGCGGCTATGACCAGCGAAGCGACGCCGACGTCAATGCCCAGGACAGTGGTGAGCACCAGCAGCGAGGCGATGCCCACCAGGGTGAGGATGCGCATGGGTGTTGCGGCCACCTTCTCGGGGCGGGTCTTGGTTCCGGCGGCCACAGAAGTGCGCGCCGGGGCGGTGAGCACAGCCGTTCCGGACCCGGAGGGAGCTGAAGCGCTGCTGACGGCGGGAGCGGCAGCGCCGCCGTCGTGCTTTGCACCGCCGGTCTCACCGGCCTGGAGGCGCGCCTCCGCCTTGGCCATGCGGCGCTTCATGATGGCCTGGACCAGGACGTAGGCGATGGCGGCCAGGATGGCATTGAAGACGAAGCAGTAGGCGTAGAGCTTGAAGGAACCGTCTGAGGCTCCGGCGCCGTCCAGCATCTTGTTGGCCAGAACGCCGAAGGGGTTGACCGGGGAGAAGGCGCCGGCATTGGCGCCCTGGACGATGACCAGTCCCATGGCCAGGGTGCTGATGCCGAACCGCATGCCCAGCGCCAGGCCCACCGGGGCCACGATGGCGATGGCGGCCGGAGTGAAAGCGCCGGCCGAAGCCAGGGCGGCCGTCAGCAGGAACATCAGGATGGGGACCAGGATCTTCCGGTCGCCGGCGAGCCGTTCAGCCCAGTAGGCCAGCAGGTCGATGGTGCCGTTGATCCGAACAATGGCGAAGAGCAGGGTGGCGCCTACCAGGATGAAGAAGAGCCCGGCGGGGAACTGGCCGATGACGTCCTTGATGGACATGCCTGCAAGGAGGGTACCGACGCCGAACGCGGCAACGGTGGCCAGCAGGCCGGCATTGATCTTGGTGAAGGAACCGATGGCGAAGGCCGCCACCAGGACAAGGAACGCGATGATTGAAAGAGACATGGTGCCGGCCGCCTAGGAGTTCGCCGGGGTGAGGACGCCGGCGCCGGACAGCAGGCTGCCGGCTCCGGTGATGGCGGGCCGGTGGCCGAGAGCCTTGAGGATCTCGTACGTGGTGGCCGTGGCCGCCGTGATGACCGGCAGTCCGAGCTCGTCCTCCACGGCCTGGACCGCAGCCAGCGACGGCATCTGGACACAGGCGGAGAGTACGACGGCGTCCGCGCCTTCGCGCTGCAGGCTGCGGGCAAGCGCGGGCAGGTTCTGCGGGTCAAGGCAGCCGACCTCAAGGTTGTCCGCCACCTCGAGGCTGATGGCGTCCAGCACCGTGATGCCGGAGCCTTCGATGTAGTCCACCACCATCTTGGTGAGCGGCTTCATGTAGGGGGTAATCATGGCCACCTTGCCGGCACCGATTTCCTGCAGGGTGCGCACCAGGGCGCCGGCGCTGCTGGTGACCGGGGCTGGGTGCCCGTTGCCGGCGGCGGCATCTGCGATGACTTTCTCCGAGCCCTCGTGGGCTTCGGGGCCCTGGGCCATGACGGCAACGAGGCAGGCGTAGGCGATGACGTCCACGTCGGCGTCGGAGACTGCTTCGGCGCAGCCGGCCGCCTTGCCCACCATGGCCAGCAGCTCTTCCCGGGTGACCTTCTTCATGCCGGCGCGGGCCGAGTGGAACGTGTACTTGTGGCCGGTCGCTTCGGCCTGGCGCCGGAACAGTTCAGGCAGTTCGGTCTCCATGGTGGTGTTGGAGCTGGGGACGATCAGTCCCACCCGGCTGGTCCCGGGGCGCTTGGGCTCGGGAGCGGTTTCGCAGGTGATGTCGGGGGTGCTCATGGCTTCTCCACGTCGTTGTGATGGGGGTTTTGCAAACAACCCATAGAGTGGGTTCTGATCCCATGATGTGGGTTGCTTGCGACTAATGTCAAACGGGTCACATCCCAGGTCCTGCTTCCTGCTCACTAAGCTGGAGGCTGTTCGAGGAAAAGTACTGAAGGGAAATTTGAAGACAGTGGCAACGGAAGCGGGTGCCGGGGCCTCACCCCTGCTGGTCCTGCACAAGGTGGCGGAGATCCTGGATTGTTTTTCGGTGCAGGAGCCGGAGCCCACGCTGCAGCAGATCATCCGGAAGACCGGATTGCCGTCCAGCACCTGCCAGCGCCTGGTGCAGAACATGCTGCGGGAGGGCTTCCTGGACCGCGAGGGCGACCGTTACCGGATCGGCATCGGGCTGGTCCGCTGGGCTACCCCCGGGACGTTCGGGCTGGACGTGGTCCGCCTGGTGAAGCCGGTCCTCCAGCAGCTGCGCGATGAGACCGGCGAAACGGCGTGCCTGTACGTCCGGGACGGCGCGTTCCGGACCATCATTGCCGTGGCCGAAACCCGGCACGTGGTGATGCGCCCGTTCATGGTGGGTATGGTGATGCCGCTGCATGCCGGAGCCCCGGGGAAGATTTTCCTGGCGTTCGACCCCGAAGCCTGGGGCGCCCTGGACGAGCATGGCCTGGACCGCTTTACCCCCGACACGCCGGCTTCCCTGGAGCTGCTGCGGCAGCAGGCGGCGGTGGCGAAGGAGCAGGGGTTCTATGCGGCGTTCGGGGAACGGAACGAGGACGTGGGTTCCATCAGCGCGCCCGTCTTCGACCACGCCGGGCGGCTCGCCTGCGCCATCGGCCTGGGATTCCCGACCCAGCGGATCGGGCCTGCGGACGTCGAGCGGCTGGGGCCCGTGGTTGCGCGGGCGGGAATGGAAGCCAGCCGTGCGCTGGGGTATGACAGCAGCCAGGCCGCCCCGCTGTAATCGGTTCCACCCAACTAAGTAGCGCTAAGTGTCGTTATGACTCCTGATAACGACACTTAGCGCTACTTAGTTGGGCCGTCGAACCCGGACCTCAGCCACCTCAACCTGCACCCCCGCCTCCCGGAACTTCTGCACCTGCCCGGGGTCGGCGCCGTCGTCCGTCACCAGGGTCCAGGGCAAAGCCAGCCGCGCCCACGCATGGAAGGGCCGGAGCCCGAGCTTTGAAGAGTCCGCCAGGACGTAGACTTCGCGGCCGCGCCTGGCCATGAGCTCCTTGAGCCGGGTCTGGGCGTGGTCGGCTTCGCAGATGCCGTCCTCGGCGGTGACGGCGTCGGCGCCCAGGAACACCCGGTCAAAGCTCATCCGCTCCAGCGACGCCTCGGCCAGCGGCCCCACAAAACTTTGCGAAACGCTGCGGAGCCGGCCGCCCAGGCAGTCCACCTCGATGCCCTCGGAATCGGCCAGTTCCTGCAGGGTGTTGATGCCCGGGGTGGTCACGGACAGCTTCTCGAACCCGCGCAGCTCGTGGGCCAGGGCACCCACGGTGGAGCCGGCGTCGAGCAGGATGTTCTCACCGGGCCGGATCACGGCCGCCGCCCACCGGGCGATGGCGTGCTTCTGCTCGAACGCCTCGCCGGTGCGCTGCCGCAGCGACGCCTCGGGGTGCGCGCCCAGGGCCATGGCGCCGCCGTAGGTGCGGGCCAGCCGGCCCTGCCCGTTCAGCAGCGCCAGGTCCCGGCGGATGGTGGAGGCCGTCACCTCGAACCGGGCGGAGAGTTCCTCCACGGAGGCCAGGCCGGTGGTCACGGCAAGGTGGTAGATCTCCTCGCGCCGCGCGTTTGCGCTCAGCATTCCCGGTCTCCTTCCCGTGGCAGTGGTACCCATGCTATTTCCGCCCGCCTGAAACTCCCCGCAGCACCGCCTACACGGCCACAGCAGGCCGGGTGGCCATCGCCGCCGCCTGGTGCAGCGCCTCCACCATGGACCGCGAATCCGCGATCGCCTTGCCGGCAATGTCGAACGCGGTGCCGTGGTCCACAGACGTGCGGATCACCGGCAGGCCCACGGTGATGTTCACGCCGGCCTCGATGCCCAGCACCTTCACCGGCCCGTGCCCCTGGTCGTGGTACATGGCCACCACCAGGTCGTAATCGCCGCGGCCGGCCAGGAAGAACAGCGTGTCCGCGGGCAGCGGGCCCACCGCGTTGATCCCGTCCACCTGCGCCGCCTTCACACCCGGCTCGATCTTCTCCGCTTCCTCGCCCTGCCCGAACAGGCCGTTCTCGCCGGCGTGCGGGTTGATGGCGCACACGCCGATCTTCGGGTTCGGGATGCCCGCCCGGACCAGTGCCTCGTGGCCGCGGCGGATGGTGCGCTCCACCAGGTCCGGGTTGATCTTGCGGATGGCGTCCATCAGCCCGATGTGCGTGGTCACGTGGATCACCCGGATCTTGGGCGTGGAGAGCATCATGGACACCTCCTCCGTGCCCGTCAGGTGAGCCAGCAGCTCGGTGTGCCCGGGGAAGATATGGCCGGCTGCGTGCAGCGCCTCCTTGTTCAGCGGCGCCGTGCAGATCGCCTGCACCTTCCCGGCCATCGCCAGCTCGCTGGCCATCCGGATGTATTCGTACGCGGCGTGTCCGGCCACGGGGGAGAGCTGCCCCCACGGAAGGTCCTCCGGCAGCAGCGCGAGGTCGATCACGTTCACCCGGCCCGGCGTGAACACCGCGTCCTCCACGTCCTCAATGCTCTGGATGTCCGCCTGGATACCCAGGACGTCCGCGGCCTGGCGCAGGCGCAGCGCGTCGCCGATCACCACGGGCCGGCACTCGGCATTGCTCTGCGGATCCAGCACGGCGGCAACCACCACCTCCGGCCCCACTCCGGCCCCGTCGCCCATGGTCACGGCCACGTTGGGGAGGGCGTTCTGCTCGGTGCTGCTCACTGCGGCGGTTGTCATGTCTGCTCCAGGTCGTTTGGAAGTCTTGCTGGGAAGGGTGGTGGCGGGAGCCTGCGCGGACCGGCCGCGGCGCTCCCGGATTTCGTCGTAAAGCTGTAGGAGGGCCAGGTGGTCGCCGAAGCTGCCGGGCTTGGTGCCCACCAGCGTTCCGTCGTCCGCCCTGCTGAGCACGACGCCGTGCTGCACGGCCGCGAGCGGTACCAGCCGGTGGAGACCCACGGCGTCCAGGACTTCCCTGGCCGTCTCGCCGCCGGTGAGGATCAGGTCTGTTGGTGTTGCCTTGGCAGCCGCGGCTGCGAACTTTGACAGGGCCTGCACGATGCGGGCTGACCCGGACGGGTCCACTTTTGAAGTAGCAAGTGTGATGGCTACGCGGTGGCCTGCCCGCAAATCCGCTGAAACCTGGGCCAGTTGGGAAGCATAGGCCCCGACGGCTCCGGCGTACTGTGGGTGCAGCCGAACCACCGTGAAGCCGTGGGCTTCCAGCCGGGCCAGCTGCGCCTGCGCGGTTCCGGAAGCGGAGCCGACGACGGCGAGCACCGGCCTGGCGGCTGCCTGCGGTTGAGTGGTGGCTGTGTCAGCCTGTGCCCTGGGTTGCGCATTTCGCGCAGCTTGGGTTGCGAGACGCTGTGCGAGGGCGTCAGCCGTTCCGCCGGTTCCCACCAGCACAATGCGGCGGCCGCCGGTCTGGAAGCCCAGCTCGAGCAAGGCGTCCACCACGGACTCCAGGTCCTGGACGGTGTCGCAGTCGGCCACCACCAGCGAGGGCTGGTCCGAATCCATCAGCGGGGCCAGTGTGGCAGCCAGTGAACCGGACCGCACCTCAGCGAGGGGCAGGGTCTGCACCGATGACGGGTCCTCCGGGCGCAGCAGCGAGGGGATATCCGCTGGCGGGGCTGAATGTTCGGCCTGCCACAGATCCGTCTCCGCCAGGGGAGTCCCGGCAACCAAAGGCCGGCCGTCAACTACGGACCGCTGCAGCTGGGGGAGTGCCCCCGCGACAACGGCATGGAAACCAAGGCCGGCCAGCGCGGCTACTTCGGCACGGACGTTGCCGCGCCACAGGGAGTCCACTTTCTTGAACATCACCTGCGCACCAGCAGCCTCGGGGCTGGCAAAGGCTTCCTTGACCATAGCCTCGGCAGCAGATTCAGCAAGTCCGCGGGAGTGCGTATCGGTGACCACCACGTCGGTGACAGGCTCCGGGAAGGAGGTGCCGCCGTCGTGCGTTACCGGAATAGTGTGAGTGCCCACTAGGACCTGCACACTCAGCCCGTGCTGCACAAAGCAGGAGCCAACCTCGGCGGCGCCGGAGAAATCGTCGGCCTGCACAAATACGGAAGCCACGTTGCTCCTCTCGTCCTCGGCTGGGCCCGCGCTGTGGCGGGATACATTCATCATGACATGCGTGCGCGAATCACGCTAGAATAGTTGCGCAATTTGCGCACCCACAACAAAGTGATGGACACAACATTCGGCGCAGTCACTCCGGCCGGCTGCAGTTAGGGGGAGCGCTGGATCTCCCGAAGAGGGACCGTTGCCTCCACGAGTTGGAGCGTGAACACCCACAGCAGCACGTCCTCGCCCGGCACGTACCAGTCGCGCTCGGGCGCCCGCCGGAAGCCAAGCGACTCGTAGAGAGCGTGCGCGCGTTCCATAAACGTGGCGCTCGTGATGCTGATCGCCCCGATGCCGGGCAGCTGCCGGGCGTGCTCCACGATCCCGCGGACCACGGCGCGGCCCACGCCGCCGCCCTGGTGCGCCGGGTCCACCGCCAGCATCCGGAACTCCAGCTCCCCGTCGGCGGCGATCTCGCTGTACGGCTGGCCGGCGAACGTCAGCGTCACCGCCGCCACCACCCGGCCCGCAGCCTCCGCCACCCAAACCTGCGCATGCTGGGCGCGGTGCTCCACATCCTCCAGCACACCCATGTACGGGTGGTCCGCGGCGAAATGCCCGGCCCGGAGGTAGGCGTCGCGCGTAATGCGCCGGACCTCCGGGAAGTCCGACGGCGCCGCCCGCCGGAGTGCGACGCTCACCGCGCGCCGCCGGTTGCGGCAGTCCGCTCCACGTAGTGGCCCAGCCGTGCCAAATCCGGCTGCGATGAAGGATCGCCCACGGCATCCCCGCCCACCGCGTTCGCCACGGCCAGCGCCCGCGCATGGTCCAGCCCCTGGCGCAGCGCCAGGACCAGGGCGGCGCAGAACGCATCGCCGGCACCCACGGTGTTCGCCACTGTGACCGCAACGGAAGGAGCCTCGGCCACCTTCCGGCCGTGCTGGAACATCGCCGAGCCGTCCCCGCCGTAGGTCACGGCCACCAGTTTGGCCGAGGCGAGGGCGGGGATCAGGGTGTATTCGCTCTCGTTGACGATTACCAGGTCGCAGCGCTCCAGCAGTTCCGCCGGCAGGTCCATGGCCGGAGCGGCGTTCAGCACGAAATACCCGGGAGTCTTCCGCGCGGCCTCCAGCACCACGGGCAGGCCCACCTCCAGCTGGCACAGCACCGTCTCCTCCGGGCCGAACTCCACCCCGTCCAGCGACAGGTGCGAGTTGGCGCCCGGGCACACCACGATCTGGTTTTCGCCGTCGCGGTCCACCACGATCAGCGCCGTCCCGGTGGCCCCCGGAAGGACGGCCACGCCGGCGGTGTCGACGCCGGCACCCGCCAGGGCGTCCAGCATCCGCTGCCCCTGGGCGTCACTGCCCACGGCGCCGACCATGCGCGCGCTGCCGCCCAGCCGCGCCGCTGCCGCGGCCTGGTTGGCGCCCTTGCCGCCGGGCTGCTCGGAGAGCACGGCGCCGCCGATGGTCTCGCCCGCCGTCGGAAGGCGGTCGGCGGTGGCGATCAGGTCCAGGTTGATGCTGCCGACCACGGTGACGGCAGGTCGTGTTGTGTTCATGGGAAAACTCTCTCAGGGGGAGGGCCGGAAGCGGCGGGGGTTTCGAAAAAGTGTAGCGCATGGTTGTACTTGTGAGTCATACATGGTTGTATAACAACTCGAAATCGCCATGAAAGACGATCCCTTCTGCTCGAACAAAGGAGTTTGATGTGAACACCCCAACCCCCGCGGCAGCCGCGCCTCCCGCCCAGGGCGGCGCCGCCGTCGTACATCCCGCGGACCCGCCGAAAGCCGCCGGCCGCCGCGCCGCCCTGCTGATCTCCACCCTGCTGCTGGGCGTGCTGTCCTTCCAGCTCAACGCCAGCATGGTCACCCCGGCGCTGCCGCAGATCGCCGCCGAGTTCGGCCAGGGCGCGGACAGCGCCGCCCCCGTCCAGTCCATGTTCTTCCTGGCCGGCGCCATCGCCGGGCCGGTCATCGGCCGCTGGAGCGACTTCATCGGCCGCCGCGCCGCCCTGCTCCTGGTCCTGGGGATCATGGGCGCCGGTACCGTCCTCTGCATCACCGCCCCCACGCTTGAACTGCTGGTCACCGGCCGGTTCCTGCAGGGCGTCTCCAGCGCGGTCTTCGCCCTCGCCTACATCGTGCTCAGCGAAAACCTGCATGCGAAACTCTTCGGCACCTCCGTGGGCATCATCGCCGCCATCAACGGGGGAGTGGGCGGCGTGGACGGCTACGTGGGCGGGCTCATGGCCGAGACCCTCGGCTTCCGGTCCATTTTCGTCGTCGTCCTGGTCCTCACCGCCGTCGCCGCCGGCTGCATCATCCGGATTGTCCCGGCCGGCCGGCCGCAGGGCGTGCGCGGCGCCATGGACTGGTGGGGCGCCGGGTCCCTCTCGCTGTTCCTGGTGTTCACCACCTACTTCGTCTCCGGCGGGTCCGCCGCGGGCTGGACCGCGCCGTCCACGCTGGCCCTGCTGGCAGGCACCGTGGCGTCCTTCGCCGCGTTCTGGATGATCGAGAAGCGCCGCAGCCACCCGCTGATCGCCGTCCACCACCTGCGCTCCCGCCAGGTGTGGCCGGTCATCGCCACCACCGTCCTCACCCTGGCCGGCATCTTCGCCATCATCAACTTCACCGTGGTGCTGCTGAGCCAGGATCCCGACGGCGGCTTCGGGCTCAGTGCCTCCATCTCGGCTTTGCTGTTCCTCACCCCGGCCGCTTTGATTGGAGTGTTTGCCGCGCCTTTGGCCGGCTGGCTGGCCGACCGTCGGGGCTGGATCCGGACCCTCCGGTTTGGCACGGGGCTGAGCCTCGCCTGCGCCGTCGTTGCGGCCGCGTTTTCGGACAGCCAGGTGGCTGTGCTGGTCGCCGTCGCGGCCCTGGGCATCTTCTACAACGGCTTCTTCCTCACCGCCATCAACGGGCTCTCGGTGCTGCTCTCACCCAAGGAGGCGCCGGCTGCGCTGCCCGGCATCAACGGCGCCTCGTTCGGCATCGGGGCGAGCCTCGGCGTCGTCCTCGTGGCGCCGTTCGCCGCCCAGGCCACGGCCGCCGGGTACGCCACTGCCCTCTGGATTTCGGTGGGCATCACCGCCGCCGCGTTCATCACCAGCCTCTTCGTCGCCGCCCCCAAGGGCGAGACCGTCTGACCCCTTATCCCATTCGAAGGAATCTATTGTGACTGCCCCTATTTACCTGGACTGCGACACCGGCATCGACGACGCCCTCGCCCTGGCCTACCTCCTCGCCGCCCCCGCGGCCGAGGTGGTGGGCATCGGGACCGTCAGCGGCAACGTCAGTGCCGCCGCCGGCGCCCGCAACACCCTTGACCTGCTGGCGCTCGCCGGCGCCGCGCACATCCCCGTGGCTCTGGGCGCCCATGATCCGCTGGTTGGCTCGTTTGCCGGCGGGGCGCCGTGGGTGCACGGGGAGAACGGGATCGGGGAGGTTTCCCTGGCGCCTTCCGGTGCCCCGCTGGCCGCGGAGTCCGCGGCGGAGATGCTGGTCCGGCTGGCGCGTTCCCATCCGGGCGCGCTGCGCGTGCTGGCGATCGGCCCGCTGACCAACATCGCCGGGGCGCTGCGGCTGGAGCCCGCGCTGCCCTCCCTGGTGGAGTCCGTGACGGTGATGGGCGGGGCCGCGCTGGCGCCGGGGAACATCACGCCCGTGGCCGAGGCGAACATCTGGCACGACCCCGAGGCCGCCGCTTTGGTGCTGGCCGCGGACTGGGACGTGACCCTGGTGCCGCTGGACGTGACCATGGCCTCGGTGCTGGAGGAGCCGCACCGGCAGGCGCTGCTGGCCTCCTCCGCGCCGGTGCCGCGGGCGCTGGGGGAGATGCTGGGCTATTACTTCCGGTTCTACGAGGGCATCTACGGCCGGCCCTGCTCCGCGATGCACGATCCTCTGGCGGCGGCGCTCGCCGTCGGGGCTGTCAAGCCTGCCCTGGCACCCGTGGTGCGGGCCGCCGTCGACACCTCCGACGGGCCGTCCCGCGGCCAGACCGTCTGCGACCTGCGCGGGCTGTACGCGGGCTACCCGCCGGTGACGGACGCGCGGTGCCGTGTGGTCCTCTCGCTGGAGGAGGACTTCGCGCCGCACCTGGTGGAGACGCTGCTCGCCTTCCCTTTCGGCGCAGGTGCTGAACGCACGACGGCGGCACTCGCCTCCGCCGCGCCGGCACCGGCGTTATGAGGCGGGTAGAGGCGGCACATTTCGGCTGTGGGAGGCAGCGCGGATGGAGCTGTTACGCACAACAAGGGTCGGTGCGATTGGCGTACGGTCCACGTCCCGTCCTTCCATCGCACCAAGAAGCACTTCCATGCTCATAAGCGCCAGGGCGTTGAAGTCCTGGCGCACGGTGGTCAGGGGCGGCAGGAAGTAGTCCGATCCTTCAATATCGTCGAAGCCTACGATGCTGACATCTTCCGGGACGCGGACGCCGTTTTCGGCGAAGGCACGTATGACCCCCAAGGCGGTGTGGTCGCTGGCGGCGAAGATGGCCTGGGGGACCTTGTCTTCCCGGACGAGCCGGAGCCCGGTCTCGTAGGCCCACCGGGGGCTCCAGTCACCCTCCAGGCACAGCCCGGGCTTGAGCCCGGCGTCACGGAGCGCCGCCTCCCAGCCGCGCTTGCGCACCCGTCCGTCGAACCAGTCCATGGAGCCGGCGAGGTGGGCGATATCCGTGTGGCCCAGGTCGATAAGGTGCTGGGTGGCCAGCCGCGCCCCGAGTTCCTGGTTTTCCGAATAGGTGAAGACGTTGGGAGTCGATGATGCTCCGGCAGCGATCATCTCCACCGGCACCCGGAATGACGCATTCCAGACGGCCGCTGCCATCTCCACCAGAGGCGCAATGACAATGATTCCCCCCACGCCGGTATCGTCCAGGGTGTCCAGGGCTGCCTGCACGGACTCTTCGTCGGGTTGTTCGACACTGATGACGGTTGTGGCGTAGCCCTTCTTGCGGGCGACGTTCTCAAGGGCCATGAGCGTCCCCACCGGGCCGAACCGCGGAGAGCCGTCCGAGAGGATGCCGATGGAAGTGGACCGGCTGGTGACCAGCGCGGTGGCTGCCCGGTTCCGGCGGTACCCGATGTCCTTGATGACCTGCAGAACCCGCTGGCGCGTAGCCGCGCTCACGTCCGGCGCGTCATTGAGTACCCGCGAGACTGTTCCGAAAGAGACTCCGGCGGCCTGGGCCACATCGTTGATTGTGGGCTTCCGGCGCAGCGGGGCATCCGGTAGCTTCTCGTTCGCCTCACGGGGAACCGCCGTGCCTGCCACGTTCTCTCCTGTCTTGCACCTCCCGGACCGAACCAATGGGTTCCGTGCGTTTTCAATCTTATGTCCGTCCCGACTCTCCGCAGGCCGGTACCTTCCCGCATGTGATGGTTGACACCCCTCTCCGTAAACGTTTACGATGATTCCGTAAACGTTCACGGTAATTTCGTAAACGCTTACGGAGATGGCACATTCAATGAGGAAGGAGCGGGATGGCTGACAGCATCGTCCACGCACTCGCGCTCGATCCCCGCACCGGGCTTCGAAATGTCGACCACGCCCAGTGGGCAAATTTGGAAGTGCTCCTGGAGGATACAGCGCCTAACGATCTCGCAGCCGCTGTCCGCACCTTCGTCTCCGCCGGTTCCTCAGCCGTCGTCGGAATCTTCGATGGCAACCTCCTCTGGGCCAGCCTGGTGGTCTCCGTCGACAACTCGGGCACGCCCGCGTCGGTGTCCACCATTGACGGTCCGCTGGCCGAAAACGGCGGGGAAATGGCCAAAGCCGCGGGCGAGGCGGTGCGGTGGGTCCAAGCCCATCACGGGCCCTGTTCCCTGGGTCTCTTCGTCGACAAAGAGCATGCAAAGGCGCTCCTGAAAGCTTCAGACAAGGCCGCCGCCCTTCGCACGGCCTCGGCCGCCGGCGGGCTCGTCCTCTCGCCGGTTCCCCCTGCCCTGGCCGTAGCACTCGCCTGATCCATCCCAGGCATCCACCCCATCCATCCACTCAAAGCACTGGAGAACAATGATGATCCGCAGGCTTCCCATCGTGGCCCTGGCCGCAGCCCTGTCACTTTCCGTCGCTTCCTGCAGCGGTTCAACAACGGCCACATCAAACGCCCCCGACGCCGGCGTGTCCGAAAAGGCCCAGCAGGCCCTCGACAAGATCAAGGGGCAGGTCCTGAGCAAGGGCCCCAACGGCGAGGCGCCCTCGCCCGCGTCCGTCGCGGATCTGACACCCGAAGAGATCGGGAAGGTCAAGGGACTCAACGCCAAAGCGGCAATCGTGATGCACTATGGCGGCAATGACTGGGCCACGGCCCAGGTCAACGGTCTCAAGAGCGAATTCGAAAAGCTCGGCATCAAGGTCATCGCCACAACCGACGCGAACTTCAAGCCGGACAAGCAGGTCTCGGACATCGAAACCGTCATGACCCAGGACCCCGACATCATCGTTTCCATCCCCACGGACCCCGTGGCCACCGCCTCCGCGTACAAGAAAGCCGCCGACGCCGGTACAAAGCTCGTCTTCATGGACAACGTCCCGCAGGGACTGACCGCCGGCAAGGACTACGTCTCTGTTGTTTCCGCGGACAACTACGGCAACGGCGTCGTCTCCGCCCACCAGATGGCCAAAGCGCTCGGTGGCAAGGGCAAGATCGGGCTCGTCTTCCACCAGGCCGACTTCTTCGTGACCAAGCAGCGCTACGACGGATTCAAGGAAACGATCACGAAGGAATACCCGGAGATCCAGATCGTCGAGGAAAAGGGCATCGCCGGTCCGGACTTCGCCGGGGACGCCCAGGCTGCCGCGAACGCCATGCTGAGCAAGTACCCTGACCTCGCCGGCATCTGGGCGGTGTGGGACGTCCCGGCAGAGGGTGTCATGGCTGCAGCCCGTGCCGCAGGCCGTCCGGACCTGAAGATCGCCACGGAGGACCTCGGCAAGAATGTCGCCATCGCCTTGGCCAAGGACGAACTCGTCGTCGGCCTGGGAGCGCAGGTGCCGTTCGACCAGGGTGTCACGGAAGCCCGGCTGGCCGCAGGTGCGCTCATCGGCAAGCAAGCGCCCGCCTATGTGGCGCTGAGCGCCCTCCCGGTTGACCACTCCAACGTCCTGGAAGCCTGGCAGCAGGTCTACCACGAGGACGCTCCGAAGGATATCCAGGACTCCTACAAGCAGTAGCCAGACCCGACGGCGCGGGGTTCCACCCCGCGCCGCGCCGAAAGGGCAACAATGAACACCGCAGACAATGTCGTCGAAATGCGCTCGATCTCCAAGGGCTTCAACGGCGTTTCCGTGCTGAAGGACGTCGGCTTCGACGTCCGAAAGGGTGAGGTCCACGCACTCGCAGGCGGGAACGGCGCCGGGAAGTCCACGCTCATGAAGATCCTTCAGGGCGTGTACCAGGCAGACGCAGGCGAGATCTTCATAGGCGGGGAGCCAGCCGCGATTAGCTCGATCCAGGACGCGAAGGCTGCCGGGATCGGGATGGTCTTCCAGGAATTCAGCCTCGTACCGAGCCTGACCGTTGCCCAGAACATCTTCCTGGCTGCCGAACCGCTCGGCAGGGGCGGGCTCATTGACGACCGCACCGCGGTGAAACGGGCCAGGGAGGTCTTCGCTGAGATGGAGGTCGACGTCGACCCCCGCGCGGAGGTCTCCCGGCTCGGGACTGCCTACTGGCAGCTGACCGAGATTGCCAAGGCCCTCGCCCAAAACGCCCAAGTGCTGATCATGGACGAACCCACTGCCAGCCTGGCCCGGCACGAGTCCGAAGCTCTCTTCGAACTGATTGACCGCCTCAAGCAGCGCGGCATCTCGATCATCTACATCTCGCACCGAATGGACGAGGTGTACAGGCTCGCTGACCGGATCACCATCCTCCGCGACGGCCGCCACCTCCTTACCGCGCCGCTGACCGACGTCACTCCCGAACAGATCGTGGAAGGCATCGTGGGCAAGAAGATCGAGGGCCAGCTTTCCTATCGTGCGCGGGACCATGTGGTGCACGACGGCGCGCCCTGGCTTGAGGTGCGGGGGCTTAATGCCGGGCACCGGGTGCGGGACGTTTCCTTTACGCTCCGGCCCGGCGAGATCCTCGGACTGGCAGGGCTGATGGGAAGCGGACGCACCGAGCTCGCCCGTGCCCTCTTCGGCATTGACAAGGTGGACAGCGGGGAAGTCCTCCTGCGGGGCAAAAAGGTCACCCTTGCCACGCCCCAGCAGGCCATCAATGCCGGGATCGCCCTCATTCCGGAGGACCGCAGGGCACAAGGCCTCGTGCTGGAGCATTCCGTCCAGGACAACCTGCTGCTGCCGCTGCTCGGACAGATCCAGCGGGGGCCCCTCCTGGACGGCGCCAAGGGCAAGGAGTTGTCCTCGTCACTGATCAAGAGGTTCGCAGTCAAGGTGGCCCACCCCAACCGCCCGGTGCGGCTCCTCTCGGGCGGCAACCAGCAGAAGGTGGTCATCGCCAAGTGGCTGGGCACCGATCCGGACATCCTGATCCTGGACGAGCCCACGGCCGGCGTGGACATCGGCACCAAAAGCGAAATTTTGGACATGATCCGTGAGCTGGCGAGTGCCGGCAAAGCCGTCATCGTCATCTCCTCCGAGTACCCCGAACTACTCGCGGTCAGCGACCGCGTCCTCGTCCTCAGGGACGGCTCCATCATCCGCGACATTCCCCGCAGCGAGATCGCTGACGAGGAGTATCTCCAACTTGCAGTCCAGGGAGTCTGAACAGTGAGCAAGGCAAACACCATCGCGCCCCGGGACACCGCGGCCCGCAATTTCGGCACCGTCCTGAAAGAACTCGATTGGCGGCGCTACGTCATCTACATCGGCTTCGTCGTCGTCTTCCTTTTCTTCGCCATTCTGCTGCGCGACCAGGGCTTCCTGTCGCCGAACAACCTGCTGAACATCTTCCGGCAGACCGCCACTATCACCGTCATCGCCGTGGGCATGACCTACGTGATCGCATGCGCCGAGATCGACCTGAGCGTCGGATCTGTGGCCGGCCTCTCCAGTGTCTGCACCGCGATGGCACTGTCCCAGTGGGGACTGGTTCCCGGCATCCTCGCGGGCCTCGCCGTCGGGCTCGTGGTCGGATCCGTCAACGGTGCGCTTGTCAGCCTCCTCGGCATCCCGTCCTTCCTGGTGACGCTCGGCATGCTGGGGATAGCCGTCGGCGTCGCCCAGTGGATCACCGCGTCGGCGCCGCAGCCCATCCTGAACGACACGTTCAACATGCTGTTTGGATCCGGCAACTTCGGTCCAATTCCGGGCTTGGTGGTCTGGAGCGCAATCTTCGTGGCCATCGGCGCCGTCGTGCTGAACCGCACCAGGTTCGGCCGCCAGGTCCTGGCTACAGGAGGCAACCGCAACGCTGCAGAGTTCACCGGCATCAACACCAAGCGCATCAAATTCCAGGTGCTCCTTATCTCGGCCATGGCGGCAAGCGTCGCCGGCATGCTCTACGCCGGCCGCCTCCAGTCCGGACGGTTCCAGTGGGGATCAGGAGACGAACTCTCTGCCATCGCTGCCGTCATCCTGGGTGGAACCAGCCTCTTCGGCGGGTTCGGCTCCATCATCGGCACACTCTTCGGCGCCCTGCTGATCGGCCTGATCAACAACGGACTGATCCTCGCCGGGCTCGACAGCAGCCAGCAGCAGGTTGTCCGCGGCGCAATCATCATCCTGGCCGTCGCTATGGCCCGGAAGAAGTAGCACACATGACTCCCAACCCTTCTTCGGCTCCTGAAAGGCAGAAGCAATGAAACTTGGTTACTGTTCCATCACCTGGGGTGGCGTCGTGGGCCACGCCCAAGGCGTGACAAGCGTCAAGGACCTCTTTTACCTCACCCACGGGTCCATGAAGGACGCCGTCCGGGACATCGCATCCGTCGGCTACGAGGGCGTTGAGATGTTCGACGGAAACCTCGCGGAATACGCGGAAAAGCCCGAGGAGCTCAAAGAAATCCTCGCCAGTTCCGGGGTATCCCTGGCAAGCGTGTACACGGGCGCCAACTTCATTTATGCCGACATCCTTCCGGACGAGCTGCACCGGATTCACCGGGCTGCCGAGTTGGCCGCAGACTTCGGTGCAGAACGCCTGGTGGTTGGAGGGGGAGCACGGCGCGCGGCCGGAACCACCGAAGAGGACTACCGCCGGCTCGGCAAGGCACTCGACAGCGTCACGGACATCGCCGAAAGCTTCGGGCTCTCGGCGAGCTACCATCCGCACCTGACCACCATCGTGGAAAGCCCGGACGAGCTGGACAAGCTCATGCCGCTCACGCGGATCGGTTTCTGCCCCGACACCGCCCACCTTGCGGCCGGCGGCGCAGACCCGGCAGCTGTCATCCGGAAGTACCCCGACCGGATCCGGCATGTCCACCTTAAGGACCTCCGGCAAGACCCCTTTTCATTCCTCCCCCTGGGCCAGGGCGAACTCGACTTCCCGGACATCCTCGCGGCAATCCGGGAGAGCGGATATGACAGTTGGCTCATGGTCGAACTCGACGGCTACGACGGGGATCCCCGGGAAGCCGCCGAGATCAGCAAGAAGTACCTCGAGAAACTCCTCTGACCCTCCTGACCACCAGGGAGAGCCACCGCAGGCGACTCCCGACTTTTCCGAAAGGAACACGATTCACATGCAGCACCTTAATGTCGGCCTCATCGGAGGCGGCTTCATGGGCAAAGCCCATTCCTTGGCTTACGCCGCCATGCCCATGTTCTTTTGGCCGGCTCCGGCCCTCCCGGTCCGCAAGGTCATCGCCGAGGCCAACCCCGAACTGGCTGCCGAAGCGGCCCGCCGCTTCGGCTTCGAGAACTCCACCTCGGACTGGCGCAGCATCATCGACGATCCGGACATCCACGTCGTAGACATTGCCACGCCCAACCACCTCCACGCCGAAATTGCGATAGCCGCGGCCGAAGCAGGCAAGCACATCATCTGCGAGAAGCCGCTGGCGCGTACAGGCGAAGAATCAAAAGCCATGTACGACGCGGTGAAGAACACCGACATCGTCCACATGGTCGCCTTCAACTACCGGCGCACTCCCGCCGTCGCGCTGGCCAAGAAATACATTGAGGAAGGCTCCATCGGCCGCATCCTCAGCTTCCGGGGTACCTACCTGCAGGACTGGAGCGCCGATCCCAATTCCCCGTTGTCCTGGCGTTTCCAGAAGTCGATCGCAGGTTCGGGCGCACTTGGTGACATCGCCACCCACGTCATTGACATGGCCCGGTACCTTGTGGGGGAGTTCAGCGCCGTCAATTCCCTCCTGTCCACGTGGATTCCTGAGCGGCCGCTCCAAGCGGGCGGTGCCGACGCACTCGGAACGGTGCGGGGCGGCGAAGGCCCGCGTGGCGAAGTTGACGTGGACGATGAGGTGATGACGATGATCCGCTTCGCCAACGGCGCCGTGGGATCCCTTGAGGCGACACGCAATGCGTATGGACGGAACAACTACATCACCTTCGAAATCCACGGAACCGAAGGAAGCATCGTCTTCAACTACGAACGACGCGATGAACTCCAGGTCTGCTTCGCCTCCGATCCAGGGGACCGCCGCGGATTCCGCACCGTTTACACCGGCCCGGCCCATCCGTACGGGGAAGGTCTCTGGCCCATTCCGGCTCTCGGTATCGGCTACGGGGAAACGAAGATCATCGAAGCCTACGATTTCTTCAAAGCCATTGCGGAAGGCGGAAGCGTGAGCCCCAATTTCGCAGACGGCTACCAGACAGCCCTCATTGACGACGCGATTGTCGAATCCGCTGCAAAAGAGGCCTGGGTGGAGGTTCCGCAGATCACCGCTTGACCCCACCCCTAAGAGTTTTTGGGCAGGTACCACGACTTTGGCACGATCCAAACCGCGGTATCTGCCCAAAAACTCCGGGGACCGGCCCCCGGGACGAGACGTCCGGGGACCGGCCGCTCACACGCCGTAGAAGTTCTTGCGCGCCTCAGCGTAGCGCTCCCGGACGCCGATGCCCCAGTCGCCCTCCGGCTCGTAGTAGGCTTCGATGCTGCGCTTCCAGTCCGGCGGCTCTCCTGTGGCTGCCCATGCGGCCTGCTTCGCTGCGCCGAGTGCGACGTACTCCCTGCTTGCCGGGATCTCGACGGGCAGGTTGAAAATGCTCGCCGCCGCCTGGCGGAGGGCCTGCGACTTGGAGCCGCCGCCGATGAGGAGGACCTTGTCCGGGGTGCCGCCGGACTGCTTCATGACGTCGATGGCGTCGGCCAAAGAACTGAGCACGCCCAGCACGGAGGCGCGGGCAAGGTTCTCCGGGGTCATGTTGCTCCTGGTCAGGCCGGCCAGGCTTCCTTTGGCATGCGGAAGGTTGGGGCTTCGCTCGCCGTCGAGATACGGAAGGAACGTGAGCCCGCCGGCATCGCTGTCCGCCTCCAGCGCCAGCGCATTCAGTTGTGCCAGGTCGACGCCGAGCATGGACGCGGTTGCCGCCATGACACGGGCAGAATTGAGCATGGCAAGCAGGGGCAGGTGGCCGCCGGCGGCGTCCGCGAATCCTGCGATTGCACCGGTATGGTCCGGGATGGGTGAGGGCGTGGTGGTGAAGACGGTGCCGGACGTGCCGATGGATACAACTACCTCGCCGGGGCGCAGGTCCAGTCCCAAAGCTGCCGCCGCGTTGTCCCCGGCGCCCGCGGCAAGGACGGCGCCGTCAACGCCCCATCCGTTCCGCACCGTTCCCGCCCGCTCATGCGATGCGACAATCCGCGGAAGGCGCGGAACGCGGCCGAAGAACCGCCCAAGCACGTCCGTCCGGTAGCTGTCCGTGACCGGCGAGAAATAGCCGGTACCGGACGCGTCGCTGCGGTCGGTGGTGAACTCGCCGCCCAGGGTTCCGTTCAGCCAGTCGTGGGGGAGGACAACCTGGTCAACGCGGTCCGCCAGCTCCGGCTGGTTCTGCGCGAGCCAGGCGAGCTTGGAGATGGTAAACGACGCCACCGGGACCAGGTTAACGGCGTCAACCCACGCCTCCGGGCCCAGCTCGTCCCGGAGCCTTGCCGCTTCCGCTGCGCTGCGTGTGTCGTTCCACAGCAGCGCGTCGTGGACGGGGGTGTCCGTGCTGTCGAGGGCCACCATTCCGTGCTGCTGGGCGCCGATGCCCACCCCGGCAACGGAGCCGCCCAGGCGGTCGACGCCGGCGGCATGCCAGGCCTCGCGCAGCGCAGAGGTCCAGATGCGGGGGTCGACGGCGGTCCGGTCGGGGTGGGCCGCCGCACCGGAAGCAACAACATCGCCGCTGTGCGCGTCCACCGCGAGGACCTTGCAGGACTGCGTGGAGGAATCTACCCCGACCACAATGCTCATTGACTGTTCTCCTTATCCATTAGCTCAGTAAGGGCCCGGGCCAGCGGGACATCTACGATCAGCGTGGTGACGAAACCGGCCCTGGCAACTGCCCGCACCGCATCTGCCCGTGCTGTTCCGTGCGATACGGCGATGACCTTGGGGGTGCGCTGCAACTGCTTGACAGTGACGGCGATGATTTGTTCGTCCAGCCCCGTTTCGACCGGAACGCCCGCTGCGTTGAGCAGCCGCCCAGAGCATTCCGCGACAGCGCCGGCCTCCACGGCTGCCTCCCGTACCGCCGCTTCGGCCCGATCCCACACCGTGGAACTGCCACTCTTCCAGGCGCCGACCGCGACCACTGCCAGATCGAGCGAATCCGCCTTCGCCAGGGCGCCGGCGATCTCCGGCTGGCGGCGCAGGCCGGCCGCCGTCGTCGGATCTTCCACCACCAGCGGCGACCACAGCGGCCAGGTGTGGCCGCCGCTTAGGTGCCCCAGCCGCTGGATCAGCTCGAGCGGATTGCTTTCCCCTTCTGCGGGGAGGGCCCCCGCGAGCTGGACGATGTCGCACCGGGGAAGCTCCCGGACCAGCGTCGAGGCCACGTCCAGGATGCGGGACCATGAAATCCCCAGCGTCCCGCCCGGGGGCGCCTGCCGCGTGACCTCGGCGGCGGCTGCTTTGGCCAGGATGCCCCGGGCCTGGTTCTCGTCGCCGGAGGTGGAGTCCGCCACGACGATCTCACGGATCCCCAGCCAGGACTCCAGCTGGCGGATCTCCGCGGCGGAGATGTGGGACGGGTAATGCACCTTGATTTCCACGATGCCGCGCTCGCGGGCCTCGGTGAGCAGCCGTGCCACCTGGAACCGCGAAATGTCATGGCTGACCGAAATTTCTACCTTGGAACGGTTCTCCAAGTAATACTCGCTGCTCACGCGGGCCAAGAGTTCTTCATGGGAATGCTCGGACATGTGCTCACCCCTTCTCTGATCATTTGAGTTTCCCGTCTTGCTCAAACGAGTATATATGACTAGAGTCACATGACAGATGAGCACATCGATGACGCTCAAATGTGCGGGGCTGGAAGTAGTTGAGGACCAGCGCTGCACCATTGGGCCCGATCCGGCTCATCCAGTCGCTGGGCCCACAGAGCCCGGGGCTGGTTGCCCGAATTGAACAAAGGAGTTTTTATGCGTCCCATGCGCGCCGCCTCATTGGCCGCCGGTGCCTTGTGCATCGCCCTTTCAGTGACCGCCTGCGCAGGTGCAGGCGGCGGAAGCACGTCCGGTGCCCAAGACAGCATCAACGTCCTCATGGTGAACAACCCGCAGATGGAAGACCTGCAGAAGCTGACCGCGGACAACTTCACCAAGGAAACCGGCATCAAGGTCAATTACACGATCCTGCCGGAGAACGATGTCCGGGCGAAGATCAGCCAGGAGTTCTCCAGCCAGGCGGGCCAATACGATGTCGCCTCGCTGTCCAACTACGAGATCCCGTTCTATGCCGCGAACAAGTGGCTGGCGCCCCTGGACAACGTGGCCGAGGACGCCGAATTCAACCAGGCAGACATTCTTCCTGCCTATACGGCGTCCCTGACCGGTACGGACGGAAAGCTCTACGGGGAGCCGTTCTACGGTGAGTCCTCGTTCCTGATGTACCGCAAGGACGTTTTCGAGGCGAAGGGCCTCACCATGCCGGAGAAGCCCACTTGGGACCAGGTGGCCGAGCTGGCCGCCAAGGTTGACGGCGCCGAAGCGGGCATGAAGGGGATCTGCCTGCGCGGCCAGCCCGGGTGGGGCCAGCTGTTCGCGCCGCTGACCACCGTGGTCAACACCTTCGGCGGCACCTGGTTCGACAAGGATTGGAACGCCAAGGTCAACGCCCCGGAATTCACCGAAGCCACCGAGTTCTACACCAAGCTGGTCCGCGAGCATGGTGAAGCCGGCGCCGCGCAGGCCGGGTTCACCGAATGCCTGAACAACATGAGCCAGGGCAAGGTGGCCATGTGGTACGACGCCACCTCCGCTGCCGGAGTCCTGGAAGGCGAGGGTTCCCCCGTGAAGGGCAAGCTTGGCTACGCCCAGGCCCCGGTGAAGAAGACGAAGTCTTCTGGCTGGCTCTGGACCTGGTCCTGGGGCGTCCAGGCCGCATCCAAGAAGCAGGACGCTGCCGGAAAGTTCGTCGCCTGGGCCAGCTCAAAGAAGTACGAGGAACTCGTTGCGGCGAAGCTCGGCTGGGCCAAGGTCCCCTCGGGAAAGCGCATTTCCACGTATGAGAACGCCGAATTCCAGAAGGCTGCCCCGTTCTTCGAGGCCGAGCGCACTGCCATCGAAAACGCCGACCCGAAAAATCCCGGGGCGCAGGAACGCCCGGCCGTCGGTATCCAGTTCGTGGGCATCCCTGAGTTCGCCGACCTGGGCACCTCGGTGTCCCAGGGTGTCAGCTCAGCGATTGCCGGGCAGGGCTCTGTAGCCGACGCCCTGGCCAAGGGCCAGGACGCGGCACAGAAAATCGGCGACAAGTACAAGAAATAAGTAACCCACCACCGGTGCTGTGGCCCGCAGTCGCGGGCCACAGCACGGCAGGAGAAGATATCATGACTACCGCAACAGCGCCTGTTGCCCGCCGCGGGCAGAGTGCCGCCAATCCAAACAAAAACGCCAGGTCCCGCGAACGCGCCCGGGCCTGGGCAAGGCGTGCGCCGCTGCTGCCGGCCCTGGTCTTCCTTATCGTCGTCACCCAGCTTCCGTTCGTGGCGACCCTGATCATTTCTTTCCTGAACTGGAACAGCCTCCGGCCGGACCAGACGGGCTTGGCCGGATTCGATAACTACATCCAGGTCCTTACCAACGCGGACCTCCGCCAGGCCATCCTGACCACCGTCGTCCTGACCGTTTCCGTGGTCCTGGCCAGCCTGGTCATCGGCCTCGGCCTGGCCCTGCTGCTGGACAAGAAGTTCATCGGCCGGGGCTTGGCGCGGACGCTGCTGATCGCACCGTTCCTCGTGGTGCCGGTGGCCGCGGCGCTGGTGTGGAAGCACGCCATCCTCAACCCGACATATGGGCTGATCAACGGAACGCTGACCTGGATCTGGTCCCTGTTCGGCAGCGACACCCCGCCACAGCCGGACTTCCTTTCCCAGGCGCCCCTGATGGCCGTCATCATCTCCCTGGTATGGCAGTGGACCCCGTTCATGATGCTGATCCTGCTGGCTGGCCTGCAGTCCCGCCCCATGGACACGATCGAAGCCGCGCAGATGGACGGGGCCAGCCCTTGGGCGATCTTCACCCACCTGACACTGCCGCACCTGCGCCAGTACCTGGAGCTCGGCGGCCTGCTCGGCGCGATCTACATCGTGCAGAACTTCGACGCCGTCTTCACCCTTACTTCCGGCGGCCTGGGCACCGCCAACCTGCCTTACGCCATCTACCAGACGTTCTATTTCGCCAATGAATACGGCCTTGCGTCCGCCGCCGGTGTTGTGGTGGTCATCGGCACCATCATCGTGGCCACCTTCGCCCTGCGCACCGTTTTCTCGCTCTTCAAAAAGGAGGCAGCACGATGAGCACCCTTACCCCTGCCGCGCATCGCAGCACCGGCGCCTTGAACCCGGGTTCCCGCCGGGGCTCCGGAAAGTCCCGCGGCAAGTCCCGGATGGATCCTGCCCGGAACAAGACTGCGGCCGGGATTGCCGCCTGGTTGCTGGCCCTGCTGTTCGCGTCACCCGTACTGTGGATGATCCTGACGTCATTCCATTCCGAAACCGACGCGGCCACCAACCCGCCGGCGATCGCCGCGGACCTGACCCTGGATGCCTACAAGGAGTTCTTCGGGGCCACGTCGGGCATCAGCCCGTGGCCGCCGCTCATCAACTCCGCAATGGCGTCGGTGTTCTCCACCGTCCTGGTGCTGGGCCTGGCCATCCCGGCCGCATACGCGCTGTCCATCCGGCCCGTGAAGAAGTGGACGGATGTGATGTTCTTCTTCCTGTCCACCAAGATGATGCCCGTAGTGGCTGCCGTTCTGCCCCTTTTTCTGTTCGCCAAGACGGCCGGGGCGCTGGACAACATCTGGTTCCTGATCCTGATGTACACCTCCATGAACCTGCCCATCGCCGTCTGGATGATGCGCTCCTTCCTCGCCGAGGTACCGGAGGAAATGATGGAAGCAGCCCAGATCGACGGGGCGAACCTGCTGCTCATCCTGCGGAAGATCATTGCCCCGGTGGCCATGCCCGGCATCGCCGCGACGGCACTGATCTGCTTCATCTTCAGCTGGAACGAACTGCTCCTGGCCCGCGTCCTCACCGGCGTCGTCTCCGGCACCGCACCGGTATTCCTCACCGGTTTCGTCTCCAGCCAGGGCCTGTTCCTCGCCAAAGTCTGTGCCGCCGCCGTCGTGATCTCCCTGCCCGTCCTCTTCGCCGGATTCGCCGCGCAGGACAAACTCGTCCAGGGCCTCTCCCTAGGAGCCGTGAAATAACCAGCGCCGTCACATAGCCAGCACCTTCCACTTCCATTCCTGAGGATTTCAACCGATGACAACATCAACCGCGCAGTCCCCCGCGCCCGAACAGCCTGACCTGCCGCCCACCATGCGGGCAGCTGTTTTGAAAAGCCAAGGCGAAATGGCCCTCGGAACCCTGCCTGTTCCCCGGCTGGAGCCCGACCAGCTTCTGGTGCAGGTCGCCGCCGTCGGTGTCTGCGGCAGCGACGTGCATTACTACGAGCACGGCCGGATCGGCGACTACGTGGTGGACCACCCGCTGATCCTCGGCCACGAACTCTCAGGCCGGATCGCCGCCGTCGGAAGCGACGTGGACCCTGCCCGCATCGGCCAGCGGGTCGCCGTCGAGCCCCAGCGCCCCTGCCGCACCTGCAAACAGTGCAAAGCCGGCCGCTACAACCTGTGCCCGGACATCGAGTTCTACGCCACCCCGCCGATCGACGGCGCCTTCGCCGAGTACGTCACCATCCAGTCCGATTTCGCCTACGACATTCCGGACAGCGTCAGTGACGAGGCCGCCGCGCTGATCGAACCTCTCTCCGTCGGGCTCTGGGCCTGTGAACGCGCCGGGATCAGGCCTGGCAGCCGGGTGCTGATCGCAGGTGCCGGACCCATCGGCATCATCGCCGCGCAGGCCGCCCGTGCGTTCGGCGCCAGCGAAATCTACATCAGCGACATCGCGGAGGACCGGCTCGCATTCGCCCTTGAACACGGTGCCACGCACGCGCTCAACGCCAGGACCGACCGTGTCGAAGGGCTCGACGTCGACGCGTTCATTGACGCCTCTGGCGCACCGCAGGCAGTCCGTTCCGGCATCAAGGCGGTGGCACCCGCCGGCCGGGTCATCCTCGTCGGTCTGGGGGCGGACGACGTTGAACTCCCCGTCTCCTACATCCAGAACCGCGAGATCTGGCTCTCCGGCGTCTTCCGCTACACCAACACCTGGCCGCTCGCCATCCAGCTCATCGCCGACGGAAAGGTGGACCTGGACATCCTGGTCACCGGCAGGTTCGGGCTGGCCGAATCCGAAGAAGCGCTCAAAGCCGGCAAACAGTCCGGACAGCTCAAAGCCATCGTCTACCCGGGCCGCTGAAACCCGGCCGGAAAGGAAAACTCATGCAACCGCTCACAACTGCAACACTGGCAGAACTGCCGGCGAACCTGGGCAAACCGTCCTATGACCGGTCCGCGTTGACGGCCGGAATCGTCCACTTCGGCGTCGGCGGCTTCCACCGCGCACACCAGACCATGTACCTGGACCAGCTGATGAACGCCGGCCAGGCCCGGGACTGGGCCATCTGCGGCGTGGGCGTCCTGCCCGGCGACGCCCGCATGAAGCAGGTCATGGACAAGCAGGACTGCCTCTACACGCTGGTGGTCAAGAACCCGGACGGCTCGCGCGAAGGCCGCGTCATCGGCTCGATCATCGAGTACCTGTTTGCCCCTGACAGCCCCGAGGCCGTCATCGAGAAGATGGCGTCCGGCGCCGTCCGGATAGTATCGCTGACCGTCACGGAGGGCGGGTACAACTTCCACCACGTCACCGGCGACTTCGACGCCGATAACCCGGACGTGGTCCACGACCTGCAGCCGGGGGCCGCACCGCGCACCACCTTCGGGCTCATCACCGAAGCCCTGCGCCGCCGTCGCGAACGGGGACTGGAGCCCTTCACCGTCATGTCCTGCGACAACATCCAGGGCAACGGCGACGTCGCGCGGAAGATGTTCACCGCCTTCGCCGCGCTCAAGGACCCTGAACTCGGCGCCTGGGTCGCGGAAAACGTACCGTTCCCCAACAGCATGGTGGACCGCATCACCCCGGTCACCACGGACGAAGACCGCCAGGCAATTGCGGCGGAATTCGGCGTGCAGGACGAATGGCCGGTGGTTTGCGAGCCGTTCGAGCAATGGGTGCTGG
Source organism: Pseudarthrobacter oxydans (assembly GCF_034258515.1). NCBI lineage: Bacteria > Bacillati > Actinomycetota > Actinomycetes > Micrococcales > Micrococcaceae > Pseudarthrobacter > Pseudarthrobacter oxydans. The sequence continues at coordinate 1,207,196 of NZ_CP139438.1, forward strand.
AGGACCACTTCAGCCTGGGACGCCCGTCCTTCGAAAAGGCCGGCGTGCAACTCGTGGACGACGTGGAACCCTACGAGCTGATGAAGCTGAGGCTCCTCAACGCGAGCCACCAGGGCATGTGCTACTTTGGCTACCTGGCCGGCTACCGCTATGCCCACGAGGTGGCGCAGGATCCGCTGTTCGCGCAGTTCCTGCTGGACTACATGGACAAGGAAGCAACACCGACACTGCACCCTGTGCCGGGAATCGACCTCGACGGCTACAAGCGGACCCTCATCGAACGCTTCTCCAACGAGTACGTCCGGGACACCCTGGCCCGCCTCTGTGCCGAGAGCTCTGACCGGATCCCGAAGTGGCTCCTGCCCGTGGTGCGCATCAACCTCGAAAACGGTGGAGAGATCAAGCGGTCTGCCGCCATTGTGGCGAGTTGGGCCCGCTACGCCGAAGGGACCGACGAGCAGGGCAACCCGGTCGACGTGGTGGACCGGCTCAAGGACACCGTGACGGCCGCCGCCGCACGCCAGCGCCAGGAGCCGCTGTCCTTCATTTCGAACCGCGACGTCTTCGGCGATCTGGTGGATGACGCGAGGTTTGTTGCCGCCTACTCCGAGGCCCTGGCCGCCCTGCACCAGCACGGTGCCAGGGAGACGCTCCGGAGCCTCCAGGCCTGACCCCACGAGCGGCCCCACCACCGCCGCACACGTGCGGACGACAGCCAATTCGCTCTTGCGGCGTTCATTCTGCAAGCGGAGAATGGCCTCACTGGCGGGGTTCTATATCCTCACCGCCGTGGAAATAGGGCTTCGTCGAAGCCCTATTTTCAGGAGGTATCCATGAACGTTAAGCGTGTTGCCGCTTCTTCCGCGGCGGCGATATTCGTTGTGCTTTCTGCAGGCGCTGTCCCGGCTTCGGCCGAGATCGCCAATGCGCACGCTGCGTGCACGGGACTTGGGATCTCGGACCACGCCGTCACAGACGGTCCCGGAGCCGTTTCCGCCATCGTCAATGAGATCAAAGATGCTGCTGACGCCTTTGGTTTTGATAATTCGGGCCAGGTTGTGAGCCGGTTCGCTCAGGTCCACGCCGGCACGCATGTCCCGGGTTGCGAGGACGCCATCTGGGAAATTCTGGTAGCAGGGCCGTAGCCCGGTTTCATTCTTGATGGAAGACGCCGCCATCAGCCAGCACTGACGCTGTGGCTTGGCGGGCATAAAACCATAAATAAGCGCAACTGTCGGCTGGACGGTCCGCCAGTGATGGGTCGTTTGGGCCGAACAGATCCAGGAGGAAAAATGGTCAAGTCTGCAGAGACGGTCATTCTTGCCCGGAGGCCCCAAGAGGTCTTCCGGTTCGTGGCCGATCTTCGGAATGAACCCAAGTGGCACACGGACGTTGAGTCGGTGCCGGCTGGCACCGACCCTATCCCCGTGGTCGGCAAGACCTACCCGCTGAAATTCAAGCCGTTCATGGGAACAACGGATGGCACCTTGACCGCGGTTGAAGTCCAGCAGGATGCGCGCCTCGTGTTCCGGGGCGAGTTCGGGGGGTTGAAGCCCACTATTTCTTACACGATCGAACCGGCGGGGGAGGGCACCAGGTTCACGCGTTCGGTGGAGTTGCACCCTTCCGGACTGAAGATGCTGATGACACCTGTCATGGCCTTCATGGTGCCGCGGAACAACAAGGCGGTGGTTGAGAATCTTAAGCGCGAGCTTGAGGCCTGACAAGCGGACACCGCTTCCATCAGCCTTGGAGTTTTTGGGCTGGTACGAGGACTTTGCCGGTGGCGAAGTCCGGTTATCTGCCCAAAAACTCGGCGCCGGGCGTGGGTTCAGGACTGGAACTGCTGCATCACCGAGAGGTGGCCGGCCCGGGCCGAGACCAGGCACTTGGCCAGATAGAAGGGCCGGTTGCCGTTCCGCACGTACTGCGTCAGGACCAGCACCGGGTCCGACGGGCGCAGGTCCAGCAGCTTCGCCCGGCTGGGTCCCACCTGGCTGAGGCTGATCTGGCACTCGCCCGGCCCGGCCAGCCGGCCCAGCTGGTTGTTGAGCGCGGCAAGCAAGGTGGCGCCGCCGTCGTCCTCTATCTCAAGGGGCGCGGCGGCGCCCTTGCCGACACTGACCGGCTGGGCGGTGACGTTTTCCTGCAGGTGGGCGATCGCCTCGCCGTCGCGGATCAGGACCGATTCCCAAAGCCAGCAGTCGGTGCCGGGCTCGACGCCGATGCCGGGGGCGACGAATTCTGAGGCGGCCTGCCGGACCACCTGGGTGCGCTTGACCTCCACCTGCTGGCCGGGGCTGCCGAGGACGTCCTCGAACGGCTGGATGCGCTCGATGCCGATGCGGGGGAGCGTGTCCGAGACGAAACGCCCGACGCCGCGCCGCGCCCTGATGAGACCGTCCTCCTCGAGCAGCATGAGGGCCTCGCGGACCACGGTGCGGCTGACCTTCATGTCCGTGCCGAGTTCGGTTTCGGTGGGGATCATGGACCCGGGCGTGAGCAGGCCGTTGCGGATGGCTGCGGCGATCCGTGAGTACACCGCGACGCGCAGGGGAGCGCCGGGCTGGGCGGCCACCGGCTGGGACAGGAACCGGGCGGCGTCCTGGTGCACGATATGCCTCGCTTGTCTGGGGTGGATCCGGAGTCGGTACGGGGGATTCCAGCCTAGTGCAACGTCGGACGCGTGTGTTGGACAAGCGCGGTACTCCTGCCTGTGCGGGCAGGGCGTTAATTCTATGCAACCACGCCCTTGCCGAGCGCCATGGTTGACGAAAAGCTGCCACCCATCCAGTATCAAGTGATCCACGGAACCGAATACGCACGTGTTCCGTCTAGGCGCAGGGGGAAGCGGGTGGACTGGTGGTGGCTCTCGTCGGCGGCCAATACGGTGGTGGCTGTCTCTTACCTGGCGATTTCGGTGGCGATCATTGTGCCCTTGGCCCGGTCCGGGCAGGTGCGCCGGAACCGGCTGGGGACTGCTACGGCAGCAATCTTCTTTACCTGCTCCGTCGGGCACGGCCTCCACGCTGTCCATCCGCTGCTGCCTTTCCTGGGGCTGGACGTCCTCGAGGGCCACGCCTCCAGGGAGGGCATCTCCTGGCATGACGCGTTGTGGGAGATGACAACGGCGGGAGTGGGCGTCTACTACTGGACGCTGCGCCGGGCGTACGCATCCATGCTGGCGGGACCGGCGATTTTCGAGGACCTGATCGAGCGGCAGCGCCTGGCGGAACTTGAAGCCGAAGCGGAGCTGAATGCTGTGCGCCGGCAGGGCGCCGCAGAGCTTGAACTCAGTGAGAAACGTTTCCGGCTTGCCTTTGAGCACGCCCCGATCGGCATCGCACTCCTCAGCCTGGACCCCGGAGAGGCGGGCAAGGTGCTGCGGGCCAACTCCGCCTTCTACGCCCTCCTGGGGCGCACGCCCTCGGACGTGGAGCCCGGCAGTGTCCTGGATTTCATCGTGCCGGAGGACCGGTCCGCGGCCCGGCACCGGCTGGCACAGATGCTGCGCGGAGAAGTCACTGAGTACACCGCTTCCCGGCGTTTCCTGCACGCCGGCGGCGACATCGTCTGGACGTCGATGACAAGCGCGGTGGTGGCCGATGACCGTGGCGTGCCGCTGTACCTGGTTGCCCAGTTCGAGGACATCACGGGCCGCCGCGAAGCTGAGCAGCTGCTCACCCGGCAGGCAATGCATGACGGCCTAACGGGCCTGCCCAACCGGGTGCTGCTGATGGACAGGATCAGCCATGCCCTTTCGCGGACCCAGGACCGCAGCACGCATGTGGCCGTGTTCTTCGTGGACGTGGACGGCTTCAAGGCCGTCAACGACACGTTGGGACATGCCGCCGGCGATCTCCTCCTCATCGAAGTAGGCCGGCGGCTGCGCTCCATGGGGCGCGGGGACGATACGGTGGCCCGCCTGGCAGGAGACGAATTCGTGGTGCTCTGCGAAGACGTCCAGGACCGGGCCGCAGCTGAAGCCACGGCCCGCCGCCTGCTGGACGGGCTGGAGCGGCCGTACGAAATCGACCGCGACGTCTTCCGGACCAGCGCCAGCATCGGCATAGCGCTGTCCGGCCGGGACAGCACCGCGGCCGACCTGCTGCAAAACGCCGACATCGCCATGTACCGGGCCAAGGAAGCAGGCCGGGGCCGGTACGTGTTCTACGACAGGAACCTGCGCGCCATCCGTGACAACCGGCTGCGCACCGAGAAGGAACTGCGGCAGGGAATTGAAAACGGCGAACTGCGCGTTCTCTTCCAGCCCGTCATTGGCCTGGCCGACGGAAGCCTTGCCTCCGTGGAGGCGCTCGTGCGCTGGGACCATCCGGACCGGGGCCTGCTCGCGCCGGCCGAGTTCCTGGACGTGGCGGAAACAACCGGGCTGATCGTTCCCCTGGGGCGCTGGATGATCCCCGAAGCCTGCCGCCAGGTCGCGGCATGGCAGCGCAAAGATCCCGGACGCGCTCCGCAGCACGTGTCTGTCAATGTCAGCGCCGTTGAACTCAGCAGCCCCGGCATGGTGAACGTCGTGGCGCGTGCCCTTCGCGAGGCCGGGCTTCCGCCCGGCGCACTGTGCGTTGAGATCACTGAGTCCGCCCTGCTGGACAGCAACAGCAGCAACATCTCCACCGTCTGGCAGCTGCGGGCCATGGGCATCCGGATCGCGCTGGATGACTTCGGCACGGGCTATTCCTCGCTGACCAACCTGAAGCGCTTCCCGGTGGATGTGGTCAAGATCGACAGGTCCTTCGTGGCCGGCCTTGGCACCGACGCCGAGGACACCGCCATCGTCGGCGCCGTCGTCGGGCTGGCCCACGCACTCGGGCTGGCCACCACGGCCGAAGGCGTCGAAACTGCCGCCCAGCGCGATCACCTGCGGCGCCTCGGATGCACCCACGCCCAGGGGTATCTCTACTCCCGGCCGGCAACCATCTCCGGGCTCACCGGACTCGCTGCCCGGCTCACGGCCATGGAGTCCGCAGAGCCGTTGCACTAAACCTGCCCGTCCAGGTCATTTTCGAACTCGTGCGGACCCGCGTGCTAGCAGCTCGACCGCGAGTTGTGCGTGCGCGTCTCCCCGTTGGTGGTGACGGTCCGGGAACCGCTGCGGCAGGTGTCGCCGTCCTCGGTAAAGGTGCTCGTACTGTTCATTTTTGTCACCTTGTCGTTCAGCATGTAGTGCGTTTTGTAGTCAAACGTCGACACAGTGCCCCCGTCGTTTTGCACTGTCATCTGATCGCGGGTGTTTGTGGTGTAGTACCCCTCATCGGTGACGCGCGTCGCGCCGCGGTACTCATACGATGAACCGTTGGGGAAGCTGTATTCGACGTGTTCCACCTGGGCGGGGTTGCTGCGGGAGTCAGACGGCGGCGCGGCCACGGCCGGCGAGGGCGAGAGCCAGGCCAGCGCCGGAGGCGAGGACGAGGCGGGTCATGCGGTTCATTTTGGGGTCCTTCCAGATATTGGTCGGGCACCCCAGCGCGCAGTGGGTAAATCCTAACGTTGGATTAACCCTTCCGTCAACGGGTTGGCCGTTGCTCCGCCGACGGCCGCCGCGTCTGCGGTGCGGCGGCCGTCGGCGGTGCAATCGTTTCCCCTGTTCCTGGTTTACTCGGGGGTGACGTAGGCTCCGGCAATGCCGCCATCTACCAGGAAGGTGGAGGCGGTGATGAAGGATGCGTCGTCGCTGGCCAGGAAGGCAACGGCAGCGGCAAGTTCCTCAGGCTCGGCGAACCGTCCCAGCGGAACGTGGACCAGCCTTCGCGCAGCCTTCTCTGGATCCTTGGCAAACAGTTCCTTCAACAGCGGCGTGTTGACGGGACCCGGGCAGAGGGCATTGACGCGGATGCCCTCGCGGGCGAACTGGACCCCCAGTTCACGGCTCATCGACAGGACACCGCCCTTGGACGCGCTGTAGGAAATCTGGGACGTGGCGGCACCCATCACCGCCACGAAGGACGCCGTGTTGATGATTGACCCCTTGCCCTGTGCCTGCATGTACGGCAGGGCGTATTTGCAGCAGTAAAACACGGAGGTGAGGTTTACTTCCTGCACCCGGCGCCAGGCGTCGATTCCCGTATCGATGATGGAGGCGTCATCCGCCGGGGAAATCCCGGCGTTGTTGAACGAGATATCCACGCTTCCGTATGTTTCATTGGTGACGGCATAGAGGTTCCTGACCTCCTCCTCGCTGGTGACGTCAACTTTTACGAACAGCCCGTCTACTTCCTCGGCAGCCTGCTGGCCGGCGGTGGAATCGAGGTCTGCGATGACGACGTGGGCCCCTTCGGAAGCGAACCTGCGTGCCGTGGCCAGCCCGATTCCGCTGGCACCGCCGGTGATGACGGCGCTGCGGCCCTTGAGGCGGCTGGAGATGACTTCAATCATGGTGCTATTCCTTACTTGCTCTGCTTAGTCGGTGGTGGAAATGAAGACGTTCTTGGTTTCGGTGAAGGCGTTCAGTGCGTCAGGGCCCAGTTCGCGGCCAAGGCCCGACTGCTTGAAGCCGCCAAAGGGTGTGGAGTACCTGACGGATGAGTGCGAGTTGACGGATAGGTTTCCGGACTCGAGTCCGCGGGCAACCCGCAGCGCCCGCCCCACATCCCGGGTCCAGATGGAGCCGGACAGGCCGTAGACAGTGTCGTTGGCAAGGCGGAGCGCGTCAGCCTCGTCCGTGAAGGGCACCACTGCCACGACCGGACCGAAGATCTCCTCCTTCATCACCCTGTCCTCGCGGGACGGCGTCAGGACGGTGGGAGGAAACCAGAACCCCCTCCCTTCAGGCGCCGACCCGCGGAACGCCACGGGAGCCCCGTCGGGCACGAAGCCGGACACGGTGCGGTGCTGCGCGGCGGAAATCAAAGGCCCCATGAACGCGTCTTCATCCCCGGGGTTCCCGACCTTCAGCGCCTTGACCGCAGGTTCGAGAAGTTCCAGGAACTTCTCGAAGACGTTGTGCTGCACCAGGATGCGGGAGCGGGAGCAGCAGTCCTGGCCGGCATTATCGAAGGCCCCGCCCGGCGCGGCGGCGGCGGCCGCCTCCAGGTCCGCATCAGCGAAGATGATGTTGGCGCTTTTGCCGCCCAGTTCCAGCGTCACGGGCTTGACCTGCTCGGCGCACCCGGCCATGATCCGTTTGCCCACGCCCGTTGACCCGGTGAAAACCACCTTGCGTACGGCAGGGTGGGTCACAAAGCGTTCCCCCACGATGGATCCCTTGCCTGGGATGATCTGCAGGACACCCGGCGGCAGTCCGGCTTCGAGTGCCAGGTGGCCAAGCCGCAGGGCAGTCAGCGGTGTCAGTTCGGCGGGCTTGAGGACCACGGTATTGCCCGCGGCCAGGGCGGGGGCAAAGCCCCATGCGGCGATGGGCATCGGGAAGTTCCAGGGGACAATGACGCCCACAACACCCAATGGCTCGTTGAAGGTGATATTGACCCCGCCGGCTACAGGGATCTGCTGTCCGAGGTGGCGTTCCGATGCCCCGGAGTAGTAGTTGAGGACGTCCCGGACATTGCCGGCCTCCCACCGCGCGTTGCCGATGGTGTGGCCGGCGTTGAGTACTTCAAGTTGGGCGAGGTTCTCGAGGTCCGCATCCACGGCAGCGGCGAAGCGGCGCAGCAGCATCGCCCGGTCTGCGGGTGGGACGTTGCGCCAGGCTTCGAAAGCCGCGGCGGCCTTCGCGATGGCCCTGTCCGTTTCTTCTAAGGAGTTGAGCGGAACCGTTTCAATGACTTCTTCGGTGGCCGGGTTCAGGACCTCAAACATGCTGCTGGACATCGACTAAGTTCTCCGTTCGTTCTGTGCGGTAGGTGCGGGCTGCATCAATGAACCCCTTGAAGAGCCGCAGGTCCTCCGGATTCTGTTCGGGGTGGTACTGCACCCCCAGCACCCAGCCGCCGGCTGTTGTCTCAAGGGCCTGTACGGTTCCGTCCTGCGCCGCCGCCGTCACGCAGAGGCCGTCCGCAATGCGGTCCATGGCCTGGTGGTGGTAGCAGGGGGCGCTGGCACGTTCCCCGAGCAGGCGGCCGCTGATGCTGCCAGGCCTGGTGGTGAATTTGACAGTGCCAAATACGCCCGGCGCCGGCTGGTATTGCGCTGAACCCGGCGTGACGTCAGGGATGTGCTGGATCAAGGATCCGCCCAGAGCCACGTTGAGGATTTGGGCTCCCCGGCAGATGGCAAACAACGGAAGTCCGGTGGCCAGCGCCGCCCTGGTCAGCGCGATGTCATGGGTGTCCCGGCCGGGTTGCGAGCGGGTCATTTCATGAGGCTCTGCACCGTAGTGCTCAGGCCCGACGTCGCTGCCGCCCGCGATGATAAGCCCATCCAGAAGCTCGACGACGGTGGTGTCGGTGCCGATCGGCGGCAGCAGGACAGGTGTACCGCCCGCCGCAACAACCGCCTCTACGTAGGTTCCGGGCAGGATTGCCGCGTCCGCTTTCCAGACCCCCCAGGCCGCCTCCTGGTAGTAGGTGGTGAGGCCGATGCGCGGCCGGTAAGCATTAGAGACGTTCAAAGCCACGCTTGTGCTCCCAATCCGTCACGGCACTGTCAAAGGCTTTAAGTTCTACGGCGGCAGCGTGCGCATAATGGTCCACAACCTCGTCGCCGAAGGACTTGCGGGCGATTTCGCTGGTGACCAGCAGGGCGCGCGCTTCCCTGAGAGTGGTGGGGATCCTGTCCGCGGCGGACTCATAGGCATTTCCCAGCATGATGGGTTCCAAAGGCAGATCATTCTCGATGCCGTGGATGGCTGCAGCGATGAGGGCCGCCGCCGCAAGGTAGGGGTTGACGTCGCCGCCACCCACGCGGTTTTCCACCCGAAGGCCGGGACCGCGGCCCACGACGCGCAGCGAGCAGCTGCGGTTGTCAAGGCCCCACGCGATGGCGGTTGGGGCGAAGCTGCCCTCGACGAAACGCTTGTATGAGTTGATGTTCGGCGCCAGGAAGTACGAAAGCTCCTTCATGGCTGCCAGCTGGCCCGCGACGAAGTTCTCCATGACGGGGCTGAACCCATGCTCCCCGCCACCGGCCAGTACCGGGTTGCCGTCCAGGTCCGTCAGGCTGAAATGGATGTGGCAGGAACTGCCCTCCCGCTCGTTGTATTTGGCCATGAACGTGATGCTCTTGCCGTGCTTCCCTGCGACTTCCTTTGCGCCGTTCTTGTAGAACGCGTGGTTGTCGCAGGCCCGAAGCGCCTCTGCATACCTGAACGTGATTTCCTGCTGGCCGTGGTTGCACTCGCCCTTCGAGGACTCGACTACAAGCCCGGCGTTCTCCATGCTCGTGCGGATGTCCCGGATGACGGGTTCCAGGCCTGCCGTGGCGAGCAGCGAGTAATCAACGTTGTAGCGGGTTGAGGGCTTAAGCCCGACGTAGTGCTTATCCCATGCTTCGGCGTAGCTGTCGTCAAACATGATGAATTCGAGTTCCGTGCCAATGTGGGCTCGGTAGCCGAGGGCCTCGAGCCGTTCGATCTGAGCCCGAAGGATCTGGCGGGGGGACTGGGCTACAGGACGCCCGTCAAGCCAGAAGATGTCGCACTGGACCATTGCCGTGCCTTCCAGCCAGGGAACAAGCCGGAGCGTGCTGACATCGGGCTTCATGACCATGTCGCCGTAGCCGGTTGCCCACGAGGACATCGCGTATCCATCAATGGTGTTCATTTCGACGTCGACGGAGAGGAGGTAGTTGCAGCCTTCAGCTCCGTGTCCCAGGACGTCCTCAAGGAACGACCTTGCGCCGCAGCGCTTTCCCTGGAGACGGCCCAGCGAATCGGTGATTGCGACGACCACCGTGTCGATCTCACCCGAAGCAACCTTCCGCTTCAGGTCTTCGACAGTCAGCGCGGCCTGGGAGTCGTTTCCCGTGGTGTGGTTGGTCATTTGATATCCGTAACTTCGATCCGATGATTTGCGTGATTTTTGCTCTCCGCAGGACGCGGGGGCGGTATTAGTTGCTGAGTTCGGCTTCCGCTGCCGCGAGCTGGGCAAATTCCTCTTCGGGCGCACCGGCCACAATCCGGTGCCGGCTGTAGAACCAGTAGTAGAGGAGCGCGGCGGCAAACACGGCGGCGGTGATGGACGCTGCCATGACATCGACGACGAACGTGGCGACGACGGCGACGGCGGCCAAGACGAGGGCAACGGTTGTTGTGACGGCGCCGCCCGGTGTCCGGTACCCGCGGTGAAGGTCGGGTTCCTTGATGCGCAGGACAATGTGCGAAAGGTTCAGCAGCACGTAGGAGACCGTGGCTCCGAAGACTGCAATGTTGATGAGCAGGGCGCCGTTGCCCGTTGTGGCAGCCAGGACGAACCCGAGGGCGCCGGGGACGATGAGGGCCCAGTATGGAGTGCGCCGTTTGCCTGTCAGGGAGAGCCACTTGGGAAGGTACCCTGCGCGGGAAAGGGCGAAGAGCTGCCGGGAATAGGCGTAGATGATGGAGAAGAAGCTGGCCACCAGCCCTGCGAGCCCCGCATAATTTACGAAGTCTGCGAGGATCGTATTGCCCCCGTAGGCCAGGCGGATTGCTTCGGGAAGGGGGTTGCTTGAGGCGCCCATCGCCTCGGAGCCGGCGGCACCGGGAACCAGGACCAGCATGAGGGCACCAAAGACCACCAGGACCACGAGGGCGGCGATGATGCCGCGGGGCATGTCCCTTTTGGGGTCCGCCGTTTCCTCCGCTGCCAGCGGGACGCCTTCAACCGCGAGGAAGAACCAGATGGCATATACGAGGGCAGCCACGGCACCGCCGATGCCCATGGGAAGGAAAGCGCTGGACGTCGGTGAGCCGTCCGGCACAACATCGAAAAGGTTTGCCGCGTTGAAGTGCGGTACCAGCCCCACCACCACTGCCGCCAGGGCGATGACGGCTATTGCGGTGATCGCAAAGATCAGTTTCAGTGCCTCGCCGACGCCGCGGAGGTGGATCCCGACGAAGACGGCGAAGGCAACAAGGTAGACCGGCCAGGAGTTCGTGAGGCCGAAGAGCCCCAGGGCTTCGACATAGCCGCCGATGAAGGTGGCGATGGCGGCGGGGGCCACGGCGTATTCGATCAGCACGGCCATCCCGGTGGCAAACCCGCCCAGCGGGCCAAGCGCCCGGCGCGCGAACCCGTAGCCGGCGCCGGTGGCGGGCAGTGCGGAGGAAAGTTCGGCCAGGCCGAACACCATGCAGGCGTACATGATGCCCATCAGGATGAACGCAATGAGCAGGCCGCCCCAGCCGCCCTGGGCAAGGCCCAGGTTCCAGCCGGCGAAGTCTCCGGAGATCACGTAGGCAACTCCGAGCCCGGCGAGCAGGACCCATCCGGCCGCTCCGCGTTTGAGTTGCCGGTGGTGGAGGTAGCCCTCGTCGTCATTGACGGGCTGCCCCGAGGGATGTAATGACATGGGAATTCCCTTCTTTCAAGGGTTCTAATGGTCTGTAATTAGTCCAAAAGTTCTTTGCCAGTGTGGTGCACGTCACCGCACGGAGTCAAGCAATATTCGTTTTTCTATTCAAATTTCGGAAAATTTCCCGCAGGCTCGGCCTGTGCGGGAAGCGGCAATAGGCCTGTTATTAGACCGCGCTAGGATGGACTCATGGAAGAGTCACTGCTTGGGGTCCCCACGAGGCTCATACGGCCGGTCCGGCACGGGAACGCCTTTGAGGAAACCATCGAACGGCTGCTCCAAAACATCAAGCTGGGGCTTTTTGGTGTGGGCGACAAGCTGCCGGCCGAGCGGGAGCTCTCGGAACTGCTGGGCGTGTCCAGGGCAACGCTGCGTGACGCCCTGGCGGAGCTCCAAAAGGCCGGCTATGTGGAAGTCCGCCGCGGCCGGACCGGGGGCACCTATGTATCCGCGCGGAGGCTGGGGGAGCTGAGGGGTAGCGCAGGCCTGGACCCGGCGGAGGTCAACGACGTCCTCACCTTCCGCGCCGTGCTGGAACCTGCTGCAGCGTCGCTGGCCGCGCAGGCCATGCTCTCCCCGCGGCAGCGACGCCACCTGCTCGACACCCTCGCCGACGTGGCAGGGGCACCCGCGGAACTGTACAGGCCCAAGGATGCGCGGTTTCACGTGGCCATCGCGGAAGTGTGCGGATCACCCAGCCTCGTTGCCGCCGTCGCAGACGCCCGGGCGAGGGTCAGCGACCTCCTTGACCGCATCCCGTTCCTGGAGCCCAACCTTGAGCATTCCAACCGGCAGCATCAGGAGCTCATCGATGCCATACTCCGTGGCGACGCGGAGGGCGCCTACCAGGTAGCTGCCGATCATCTGCAGGGGACGGCCTCCCTGCTCCACGGCTTTCTTATCTCTCCGGAGGGTTCGTCAGCCGCTACAAAAGCCGTGCGCTGAGATTTTCCATGGCAGTGCGCGCCCTTGACAGCCGGTCCAGCACTTAGGAATATCAAGACTGCCGGCGGGTCCCGGCTTCTTCCTGGGGACGCTGACCTCCGGTTCGGCCTCTCCAGGGGGTTATCGGATGCAGTCAGCACGCCGTCGTCGCAGACCCTTTCGCAGTGCGGCTGCGATTGCCGCGGCCGTCCTGATGGTATCCACGGCGGGCTGCGCCGGCCCTCCGGAACCCCCGGGGCTTCCCAACGGGTTTGCGCCCCCTGCACCTGATGTCCGGATCGCTGCCGTCGGCGACATGAACGACGCAGGGAACACTGACCCTGACAGCCCGTCCGGCCGGAACGCTGCTGCGATAAGCCGACTCGTGCAGGACGACCAGATCGACGCGTTCCTGGGTCTGGGTGACTTCCAGTACGACACCGCCTATTGCGACGACTACGTGAACTATTGGGCGACCCTATGGAGTGGCACAATGCCCAAGCTGTACTGGGTTTCGGCCCCCAACCATGACTGGGAACCCGGCCGCAATGAGGACCTCGACAACTTCATGAACGGCCAGTGCCCGGGGTCTCCGGAGAAGGCTGCGGTCAACGGGGAGCGTGGGCGCATCGAGAACGGGGAGGCGTACTCGAAGGACTTTGGGAACTGGCACTTCGCGTTCCTGTCCTCAGCGCACTGGCGGTACAACCCAGCACAGGCCCGGGCGATGACAAGATGGCTGGACAAGGATCTCGCCGCTGCGAAGGCGGCCGGGAAGCACCTGGCGGTGGTGCACCACGAGCCCTACTTCACGTCGAACACGTCCGAGCACAACCGGGCTGCTGACCACAAGCCGTGGATCGACGTGATGTGGAAGCACCGGGTGCGCCTGACACTGTCGGGGTCGCAGCACAACTACGAGCGGTCATGCCCGGTGAACAACAGGGACGAATGCGTCGATGACGGGATGACGGCGTTCCAGGTTTCCACTGGCGGCATTGGACTCCGCCCCTTCACCAGCAGTCCGCGGTATATCGAGAACCGGTTCAGCGATACCCACGGGTTCCTTCGGCTGACACTGCGCCATGACGGTTCCTTCGACTGGAACTTCATTGCAACACGAGGGCCGGGCACGGACTCAGGGACGCGTTCCGCACCCAAATAAGGGCCACCGTGTGCGCCGGTTCATCAAGCCCGCTGGCTAGCTGATGGCGGTCATGACGTTCCAGCCGGGCCCCACGTTGATGCGCCAGCCGAAGACGCCGTTGCCGGTGCCGGGGTAGGTCCAGAGGGTGCCGCTGGTGTCGCGGGCGGTGAGGTCGGGTTTGCCGTCGCCGGTGAGGTCGCCGGCTGCGCTGATGGCGGTCATGACGTTCCAGCCGGGGCCGACGTTGATGCGCCAGCCGAAGAGGCCGTTGCCGGTGCCGGGGTAGGTCCAGAGGGTGCCGTCGCTGTCGCGGGCGGTGAGGTCGGGTTTGCCGTCGCCGGTGAGGTCGCCGGCGGCGCTGATGGCGGTCATGACGTTCCAGCCGGGGCCGACGTTGATGCGCCAGCCGAAGAGGCCGTTGCCGGTGCCGGGGTAGGTCCAGAGGGTGCCGCTGGTGTCGCGGGCTACGAGGTCGGGTTTGCCGTCGCCGGTGAGGTCGCCGGCGGCGCTGATGGCGGTCATGACGTTCCAGCCGTCGCCGACGTTGATGCGCCAGCCGAAGAGGCCGTTGCCGGTGCCGGGGTAGGTCCAGAGGGTGCCGCTGGTGTCGCGGGCTACGAGGTCGGGTTTGCCGTCGCCGGTGAGGTCGCCGGCGGCGCTGATGGCGGTCATGACGTTCCAGCCGTCGCCGACTTTGATGCGCCAGCCGAAGAGGCCGTTGCCGGTGCCGGGGTAGGTCCAGAGGGTGCCGCTGGTGTCCCTGGCCAGCAGGTCGGGCAGGCCGTCTCCGGTAAAGTCCCGTTCTGCCACGACAGGAGCCGGCAGCCACGCCTCACGCCCCGTGTTGACCAGACGGTTGGGGGTGCCCGGTGACGCGCCGGTGATAACACCCGCGGCGGCGGCTGAAGTCAGTTCGGCGGAGATCCCGGCCGGCGTCTGCCCGGGGTTCTGGGACAGGGCAACCGCAGCTGCACCCGCAACGTGCGGGGCCGCCATGGACGTGCCGTTCATGGTGGCCGTAGCCGTCGTCGAGGTGTGCCCGGCCGACAGGATGCCGACGCCGGGCGCATACAGGTCAACACAGCTTCCATAGTTTGAAAACCATGCCTGGCGGTCCGAGGAATCGCTGGCTGCGACAGTCAGCGCCTCGGGCACCCGTGCCGGTGACCGGGTGCAGGCATCTATCGAGGTGTTGCCGGCAGCCACAACTGTTGTGACGCCGTCGCTAATGACTCCGCGGACGGCCGCGTCCACCACGCTGTTGGCGCCGCTGCCAAGGCTGAGGTTGGCGACGGCGGGTGTGCCCGCGGCATGGTGGGAGGCTATCCAGTCAAGACCGGCGACGACGTCCGAGTCATAGCCGGAGCCTTGGCAGTCGAGGACACGAACCGGGACGATGGTGGCTGCCTTCGCCACCCCGAACGCTTTCCCGGCGATGGTGCCGGCCACGTGCGTGCCGTGGCCGTTGCAGTCACCGCTGCCCAGGCCGTCAGCAACGGCGGTCCAGCCCGCAGTCACCCGTCCGCCAAAATCAGTGTGTGCGGCGAACACGCCGGTATCGATGACGTAGGCGTTGACGCCGGCCCCGGAGGACGGCGGCGCGAAGGTGCCGGAGAGCGGGAGCGCCTTTTGGTCGATCCTGTCCAACCCCCATGGCGGCGACTGCTGGGTCTCGGACAGGGAAACGGGCGCATCCGGGGCGATGGCGGAGATCCGGGGTGAACGGGCGAGGGCAGCCGCCTGCCCCGAGGTGGCTGTGATGACTGCACCCCGTACCGCGGCAGAGAAGGTTTTTCCCACGGCCACGCCTTGGGAGCGTAGGCCCTGGGCCTCATTGGCGACGTCGGCGCCCGGGGCGAAGCTGACCAGGTACCGTTCGCTGCCGCCGGGACTTTGCGGCTCGAACGCGGCCGCAGAGGGTGCCGCAACAGCCGGCGCGGCTGCAGGCAGAACAGCGGCCGCCAGCACAAAGGCGCCAAACGCGCCCAAGAGTCGTTTCGACAATGGCATGAATCTGCTTCCCCCCTGTACACCGGCTGAGCCCGGGGCCTTTCCCGACGCTTGGACTCCGCTCAGGAAACCGTACGTTGTGGCCGTAAGGAGTTTACAGGAGCAGCCCCGGCGGCGTCCGCCGCCAAAGCCGCCAAATTTAACCTCACCGGGCCCTTCCAGAGTCCTGCTGGCGTGGGAGACTTCAGTCATGGGCATCGAACAGTGGTGGGCAAAGCTGCAGCCATCCACGCAGGAGTGGCTGATCGAGAACAACGGCGACGTGGTGCCCCCGGCAGTGGTGGCCGAAATTGCCCAGGCCGGCGGACCGGCCGGCGACGATTCATGGTGGGCCGGCCAGGGCGAAACCCCGGGGCACTATTTCCCTGACGAGGCCATCGACTGGGTCGAGACCACCGCAAACGATGAGGAAGCCGATTAGCGGAGGAACACCATGGCTGTCTTTCAGAGCGTCTCGGGAATCGGGCGCCCAGGGAAGAGCGTGGCATACTGCCGGCGGTACATCCGGCGCCCGACCAGGCGGTAGGCAAGCCGGACCGGCAGTGGAATCTCCCTGAACAGTTCCTTCCGGTCCTGGGGAGGATTGGTGGCCAGCACCATGCCGAGGTAGGCCACCATGAACTTCTTGTCGAACTGCTCGATCCCGTGCTGGCCCACCCCTTCCATCTCCTTCTGGTCCATCACCCGGTCCACGACGGGCATCACCTCGGTGACCTCGCGCCGCAGGTGCACCTTGAGGACGGACGAGAGGTCCTCGTAAAGGCCGGCGAGTTCCTCGCCCGCCTCCGCGTCCGCCTTCTGCATCCAGCGCAGGCGGACAGGTTCAATGCCCTCAAGCCGCTGCGTGACCTGCCTGTGCTGCTCGAGCATCAGCCCCACGTGCAGGGCGCAGGCCGGTGCCCGTTCCGCCAGCTGCGGGTACATGAGCAGGTCTTCGCCCTCATGGTGGACGTGGAGCACCTTGTCGAAGTTGCCGAGCACCTCACCCACATACGCTGCCCGGCCGGTATCGCCGGGCGCCACGGACCGCACCAGGCCGGGTGCCTCGTCGTAAGCCCAGAGGAAAAAACGGTGGATGCGCCGCATTGCCGCAGTCCCGGTGCAGAGGACCGGCCCCGGCGGCAGGGGTGCTGCGGTTTCGCCGGGCTGCATGGTGAAGAAGTCGGTCACTGGATGGTCCCCTAACGGTGCTCACGCGAGACCAGGACCTCTCCCCGGGAGCATCGTATCGCCCGCCCTGCCGCCGCCACAATGGCGGGGAAGGGGCTCTGCGGCGGGCCTTGGACCCTACTGACAGTTTCCGCCCGGGCGGCTGTGCTCAGGCGGAGTAGGTGAGGTCCGCCGACGCTGTGCGTTCCCCGTCAGCAGGCCGGATGGAATCGAACCGGAGGGTGCCCGCGCCCGGCAGGGCCACCGACTGCCCTTCACGGAAAGCCTGCTTGCGTTCCTGCCCTCCGGCGCGGATCCAGACCTGGATGGCAGGGGCGCCGCCGGTGAACCCGATCTTCACGATTCCCACGAGCACACCGCCGAAGTTGGGCTGCATGCCCTGCCGGACTGTAACAAGCTCTTCCACGGCCATCCTCACTTCAGATCCACTGAGTACACCGAGTCAAAGTTTTCCTTGTACTCGTCTTCGGTCAATTCCAAGGTGCCCGACTTCTGGTCGTCATCGCCCGCCATGTAGCCGCCCGACGGTCCCCACGGGTTGGCCAGGACCACCACCTTTTCACCGTCACCGTTGGTTTTCACATCCACCACAATGTACGCATGGTTGGGCACCACATCGGTGCGGCTGACCTCATCGGACTCCCAGAACCAGTCGAAGTCATCGTCCTTGACGTCCTGGCTCCCCACGGACACCGCCTGGCCCTCACCGAGCTTGTCCTCGATTCCCGCCAGGTCCATCTCGCCGTCCCGGTCCGCGGACTTGCCGGTCATCAGCTCCATGGCCTCATCGCTGAACCCGCCGTCGATATCCTCGTAGGAACCGCCCCGCTGTTCCGCGGCAGCGCGTTCGTAGATGGACAGCCAGTTCGGCGCACCGTCGGCACCCCTGACGCCGCCCTCGGTGGACTTGGCCTCAACCGTTACCTCCACGGGCTCGCCGTCCTGGTACAGGGTCACCACCCAGTGCGTGGGCGGATCACCCACCGGCCGCAGGTGTTCAGCCAGGAACTCATCAACCTTGCCTTCACGTTCAAGCATCTGGGCCACCGACCCCATCCCCGCCAGGAGCCAGCAGTCACCGATCTGTCCCTGCCTGATGTCGGCCGGATCGCCGGCATCCGGATCCTCGCGGACATCGCCCGGCACATCCACGTCGGGGCGGTCGGGGTCCAGCGGCCCCGGGTCTCCGGGAGGGTTGGAGTCCGGCGTCCCTGAACCATCAGGTTTCGCCGCGCCTCCGGCTGTACCGGCACTGGCCCTTGCCTGCTCGTCCGCGTCGCGAAACAAGTCCTGCGCCTGGCTCTGCAGGTCCGCCGCCACACGCTTCAGCATGGGCCCGTGCCCGGCATCCCAGGCCGCCCGGAACACCGTGGCGTCACGCCCGTCCCAGCGAACGCTGGAAAGCAGCTGGCCCAGTTCCGCGGACAGCGAGGCCATTTTTTCGGACTGCTGGGACATCGACCTGGCCAGCGCCCTTAACTGTTCAATGTCTGCGCCGTAAAACCCGGGCATTCGTCCGTCCCCCTCGTTTCGACGCCGTACCAGCGCCATCGTAGGCCTGCTGCGGCCACTGGTGCGATGGGCAGAACTTCCCTCAGCTCTGGGGAAGCTCGGCCGGATCGCAGGTCGCGGAGTTCACCGGCACGCTGATGCGCAGGTAGGCCGGGCTCTTCGACTCGATGGTCAGGGTGGCGCCGGCCGCATCAGTGCTGCGCGCCACCACCCAGCCGCCAGGGACATCGTCTGTCCCGCCAAAGGCAGGGAAGCCGTGCCTGGCCAGGACGGGGTCGCCGGCGGAGAAAATGTCTGCGAAATGGTTCGAGGGTTCCACCACGTCCGCACTGCTTTTCATCGTCTGCGGGTACAGCATGCACCGGCCGTCGTCCAACCGCGACAGGGCGGCCGGCTTGTCCCGGGCCCAGGTGATGCTGGGCAGCTTCTCTTCCAGGGCGGCGATCAGCTCTGCCCGCAGGGAGTCATACCTGGGGAAAGTGTCCGCGACGGATGCCGGTGCGCTGGTGACCGGCGGGGCGCTGCTTGTCTTGGTGGCAGGTCCGTCGGGGGCCGCGCAGCCGGCCGCGGCAAGCGTCCCCAGCATCAAACCAGATGCCAGCAGGTGCCGCCGTGATTGTGCCCGACCCGCCATTTTGCCCCCAACTGCTGTCATGGGCACCTGGAACGGCCCCACCGAATGCTTCCACACTTTCACAGCATCCGGCGATGGGCACAACAACCCTGTGCCGGCCGTTCCGCGCTGGCCCGGACCTAAGTCCCTGTTTCACGGTGAAGCCTCAGGCGTAGCTTGAAAGTGGCTCCCCGAAAAACCGGGGTCCACACCCAAGGGGGCAACATGGCCAGGCCGAGGCTGTCGGCACTCAGCGTTCTGGGGTTCTCCGCGCTTTTCATGCTCACAGGCTGTTTTGGCCCGCCGTCCCCGGCGCCTACCAGCACCTCCGCCTCCCCGAGCCCCTCCGCTTCAAGCGCGACGGCGAGCCCCACCTCGCAGACCAGCGCGCCGGTGACCGCGTCCCCCACGGCGACAGCGCCGCCGTCGTCCGTTCCCGCGAGCCCGCCGGCGACGGCGGAACCAAGCCCTACCGGACTCCCGGAACAGGTGGCGCCGCTGACCATCTACTACGTGGCGGTGGACGACAACGGCGTCTCCGGGCCCAGGATCGGCTGCGGCGACAGCCTCGTCGCCACCACCACCGCGCCCGTGCGCTTCACCGACCAGGTGGGCCCCAGCATCGGCGCGCTGCTGGCGAACAAGAGCCGCGACGTCGGGATGTCGGGGCTGGTGAACGTCCTGTACCAGTCGAACCTCAGCTATCTGGGCGGTGAGCTGAACGGAAGCACGATCACCATCTGGCTCACCGGGCAGTTCATGCTGGGCGGCGTGTGCGACATCCCGCGAGCGAAGGGCCAGCTGGAGTACACCGCCATGGCCGCGTCCGGGGCCACGAGTGCCCAGGTGTTCGTCAACGGCCGCCCCATCGACGAGGTGCTCAGCCTCAAGTAGCGCCCGGGAGCGCGGACGGCAATGCCCCCGGCCCCAGCGGGAGGCTGCGGACGGGGGCATTGCCGTGTTGGTGCCAGGCGGGGCTGCCGCCGGAAACTGCCGTTAAGCGCGGGCCTTGCTGTGCCCCTTGGTGAGCACCAGGGCCAGGGCCACCATGCCGACGCCGAGCAGCAGGTGCAGGACGTTGTCGAAGCTGTTCAGCGGGACGAAGTTGCCGGCGGAGTCCTGGGGGACCACCAGGCCGTAGACGAAGAGGACCAGGTAGATGATGCCGCCGTAGAGCAGGAAGGAACGGGCGCCGCCGGCGGTTCGGGCCAGGGCGATGCCGGCTGCGCCGAAGAGCAGGTGGACGATATTGTGCAGGGCCGAGACCTGGAAGAGGCCCAGCAGCATGGCCTCGGAATGGCTGCCGGCGAAGTGCAGCTGTTCGAAGTTGGCCGTGATGCCCGGAACGAAGCCCAGGACGCCGACCAGCAGGAATACTGCGCCTACGGCCAGTGATGCCTTTTGCACGTTGGTGCGGGTTGCCGTGCCTGTGTGCGTGTGTGTTGCCATGGTGTTCTCCTGAATGCGATATGGGGTTCATGGGTTAGCCGGTTATGTTTACCGGCCGGCCCAAAGGGTTATGCCAGCAATTCGGGCTGTATCGCATTACGGATGGGTGCGCGCTAAAAAAGATTTGTCCGGGGCACTATCCAGCCGGTGGTGATCGGAGCAAGATAACCCCATGAAAAAAGCAGGCATCGCCGGATTCTTGGCGGCAATCATGGGAATAAGCGGAATTGCTTTTGCGGCCCAGGGCAACGCAGCCGCCGAGCCTTCATTTGTCGCGGGCCAGATTATGGTGAAATTCCGTGACGATGGCGCCGCGGCCGGCACCCTGCGCGGGCACGGCCTCAGCGAAGGCCCTGAAATCGGCAGCACCGGTGCCCGGCTAATAGAGGTGCCGGAGGGGAAGGAACTTCAACTTATTGAAGCCCTCAGCCGGAATCCTATGGTGGAGTACGCCGAGCCGGACAAGATCGTCAGGCCTGCCACGAACGATCAATACTTTCCGCGCCAATACGCCCTGCAAAACGATGGCCAGTCGTTCACTAACACCGCCGGCACCGTGACTGTCAGCGGCGACCCAAAATACGCCGACGCCGACGTGGACGCCGTGGAAGCGTGGACTGTCACCACCGGCAGCGGGATAGGCGTTGCCGTCCTCGATTCCGGCGTCGCAACCGACAACCCGGACATCAACCCGAAGGTCGTTGCACGGGCCAACTTCACCACTGCACGAAACAACGAGGACAATTACGGCCACGGCACGCACGTTGCCGGGATCGTTGCCGCCACGTCGGAGAACTCCATAGGCGTCGCCGGCGTTTGCCCGGGCTGCACCATCCTGGCCGGCAAAGTCCTCAACGATACCGGGATGGGATCCAGCTCAGGCCTCGCGAACGGCATCAACTGGGCGGTCAGCAGCGGTGCGAAGGTGATTAACATGAGCCTTGCCGTGGGGGCGACCACCACTCTCGAGACCGCCGTCAATAACGCCTGGCGCGATGGCGTGGTGCTCGTTGCCGCCGCCGGCAACGGGGGCAACACAACCATGATGTACCCCGGCGCCTATGCCAACGTCATCGCCGTCGGAGCCACCGACAACAAGGACGCCAAGGCCTCATTCTCAACCTACGGAGCCTGGGTGGACGTCGCAGCACCGGGAGTCAGCGTCTACTCCACCTTCCCCAACCACAAATTCGCCATCGCGAGGCAGTACGGCCGCTCCCTCGGTTACGACATCGGCAGCGGCACCTCGATGGCCGCGCCCATCGTTGCCGCGGTGGCCGCCCTTGCGTGGAAGTCCCATGCCGGCGCCACCAACGCTTCAGTCCGCTTCAACATCGAATCAACAGCCGAGATGAAGGCCGGCTCTGAAACATACTGGGCGCACGGCCGCGTCAACGCCGACCTGGCGGTCCGCCAGCCGTAACCCCGGCAATCGGGCCTAAAGCCCGTACTGGAGCTGCCGCCACCGGGGCTTTAATGGGGGGCAAGCGGACTAAGGAGCTGTCATGAAACGCTTGCTCATGGGACTGTCCACTGCGGCCATGGTGGCTGCGGGCGCAACACCGGCCGGAGCGGCTCCGCCCAACATCTACCACACCATCTCGTCCGCCCACGGCGCCGCCGTGGCGGTCAGCACGGTTGGCTGCGAGCAGACCGAGATCTTCGTCTCCTCAAGCACGGCGATGTACGCCGGACAGCCCGGCCCCGTGAACAAGCAGGGCCTCACGGCAGTGTTTGTCCGCGTCACCGACACCTGCGCCCAGGCATCCGGCGTCAGCGCAGCCGCCGGAGGCGGTGCGGTGCTGTTCCAGGCAGACGGCCAGAACATGGCGCCCCTGGTGGTTGACCCGAGGCTGACCGCCGCCTCCATCAGCACTGACATCCCGGGCACGGACGGCAACGGCAATCCCGTCACCATCAGGCTCTCGGCAACGTGGACCGGAACGGGCCCGCTCGAGCACCAGACCACGAACGTCCACAACAACTACCCCGGCGAGGGCAACGTCAACTCCACGGACAACAACCTCCGGCGCACCGCCACGGCAGGGGTGTCAGTGGCGGTCGGCGGCGTCGCCGCTTCCGGCACGGACACCGGCGCGCTCCTGGAACAGGTGAAGTCCCGCTGCATCGAAGTGGCCCGGCCGGGCGTGGAGGATTTCTACCCCTGCTTCGGTTTCCCCGCGTAGTCCTGCATGACAGACCTGAACGTCCGGCAGCGCAGCCCGCTCCAGCTCCCCATCAGCGATGCGGCGGCCCTGGCAGCCCAGCAGGTGCTGGAGCAGCTGGGCTCCAGCCCCGCGGGCCTGGCCGGCGACGAGGCGGCACGCCGCCTGGCGGAACTCGGGCCCAACGCCGTGCGCACCCACCGCGCCAACGGCTGGGCCGTGCTGGGGCGCCAGTTCGCCAGCCCCATCCTGATCCTGCTGCTCATCACCGCCGGGCTGTCGCTGTTCCTGGGAGATGCCACCAATTCAATCGTCATTGGCGTGATCCTGCTGGTCAGCGTCGGCCTGGGCTTCACCAACGAATTCCGCGCCGAACGGGCGTCCGAGGCCCTGCACGACCGCGTGACGCACCGTGCGGTGGTGCTCCGCGGCGGAACAACCAGGGAAGTGGACGTCACCGCACTGGTGCCGGGCGACGTCGTCCACCTCTCCCTGGGCGCCATCATTCCCGCCGACATCCGCCTCCTCACCGCCAGCGGACTCCTGTGCGACGAAAGCATCCTCACCGGGGAGTCCCTTCCCGCCGCGAAGGACCCCGCGCCGGTGCCCGCCGGCGCCGCCCTGGCAGACCTCGCCTCCTGCGTGTTCATGGGCACCGTCATCCAGTCCGGCAGCTGCACCGGCGTGGTGGTGGCCACCGGCGGCCGCGCCGAGTTCGGCCGGATCGCCCTGGGCCTGGGCGAACGGCAGCCACAGACCGAATTCCAGCTCGGGCTCAAGCGGTTCTCCTTCCTGCTGCTGCAGGTGGCCATCGTGCTGACCACCCTGATCTTCATCGCCAACCTGCTGCTCCAGCGTCCGCTCATCGAATCGCTCCTCTTTTCGCTGGCCATCGCGGTGGGCATCACGCCGCAGCTGCTGCCCGCCGTCGTCAGCACGTCCCTGGCCACCGGCACGCGCCAGCTGGCCAGGCGGAAGGTGCTGGTCAAACGCCTGGTGTGCATCGAGGACCTGGGCGACATGGACATCCTGGTCACCGACAAGACCGGCACCCTGACGGAGGGGCGGATCAGCTTCACCGGCGCGCTGCCTGTTGCCCCGGAGACGTCCGACGGCGGCCTGCTCACCCTGGGCCTGCTGGCCACCGAGGCGGACTACGCCGAGGCCAAGCTCTCCTCCGCCGGGCAGAACCCGCTGGACGCGGCCCTCTGGGACAGCCCCGGCGCGGCCGCCTTCGATGCGGCCCGCTTCGAGCGGATGGACCTGATCGGCTTCGACCACCAGCGCCGCCGCACCACCGTGCTGGTGCGGGAGGCGGGCGGCCGCCCGCGACTGGTCACCAAGGGCGCCCCGGAGGACGTCCTCGCCCTGTGCGGCCCGACCCCGCCCGCCGTGCAGGCGATGCTGGACGAACAGTTCGACGCCGGCTCCCGGGTTGTCGCCGTGGCCGCCCGGGATGCGGCCGGGCTCGTCCAGCTCACCCCGGCGGACGAACGCGGCCTGTCACTGGCCGGATTCCTGGTCTTTTTGGACAAGCCCAAGGCCAACGCCAGGGAGTCCCTTGACCGGCTTGAGGCGCTGGGTATTTCGGTGAAGATCGCCACGGGGGACAACGCCAAGGTGGCGGAGAAGGTCTGCGACGATGTCGGCGTGATCTCCGGGGGGACCCTGACCGGAGCCGAGGTCGATGCGCTGTCCGACGCCGCGCTCGCCGCGTCCGCCCGGACCGCCACCATCTTCGCCCGCGTTTCCCCCGAGCAGAAGGCGCGCATCATCACGCTGCTGCGCCAGAGCGGCGGCTCCGTCGGGTTCATGGGGGACGGCGTCAACGACGCCCTGGCCCTGCACAAGGCGGACATCGGCATCTCCGTGGACAGTGCCACCGACGTCGCCAAGGACGCCGCCGACGTCGTGCTGCTGGACAAGGACCTCGGCGTCCTGGCCGAAGGGGTGATGGAGGGGCGGCGGATCTTCGCGAACACCATCAAGTACGTGCTGATGGGAACCTCCAGCAACTTCGGCAACATGTTCAGCGCCGCCACGGCGTCCGTGGTGCTGAGCTTCCTGCCCATGCTGCCCGGCCAGATCCTGCTCAACAACCTGCTCTACGACGCCGGCCAGCTCGCCATCCCGGGCGACCGTGTGGACCGGGAGCAGCTCCGGGCGCCGTCGCACTGGAACATAGCCTTCATCCGGCGTTTCATGTTCCTCTTCGGGCCCATCAGCTCGCTCTTTGACTTCGCCACCTTCGCCCTGATGCTGTTCGCATTCGACGCCGTGCCGGGGGAGTTCCGGGCGGGCTGGTTCATCGAGTCGATCGCCACCCAGACCCTCATCATCTTCGCCATCAGGACCCGCCGCGTCCCGTTCCTCCGCAGCCGGCCGTCCGCCGGCCTGGTCGCGGCCTCGCTGGGCGTTGTGGCGCTCGGCGTCTACCTGCCGCTCTCGCCGCTGCAGGGCCTGCTGGGCTTCGACCCGCTGCCGGTCCCGTTCTTCCTGGCCCTGCTCGGCATGATCGCGGTGTACCTGGTGCTGGTGGAGATCGCCAAGCGGTGGTTCTTCTCCCGCGCCGCCCAGAAGCTGCCCGCCGGGCCGGTGGCCGTCCGCCGCCGCCCGGACACCCACCACCTCTCCCGCCGCGCCTTCAGGTTCAGTGCGCCGGTCCGGGTACGCCCGCGCCGCCGCTTCCGTGTTCGCCCCCGGCGGCGCCAACGCATGCGCGCTTGAGCCCGGAGTGTGCCCGGGAGGGCTTTCCTAAAGCCTGCCCAGGCTCTTTTCCGCCTTCTCCCAGTGCCGCCGGAGCAATTCAGCCAGACGCTTGGGCTCGATCCGGTGGGGAGGATCGAAGTGGTGGCGCTTGGGGAACACCTCCAGATGGAAGTCGGGGAAGAACACCCGTGCCAGCCGGGCGGCAATCTCGCCGTAGTCGTCGGGGTTGCTCAGGCCCCCCAGTGCGAAGAACACGGGCGGTTTAAAGGCGGCCAAACGGGCCCTGTCCAGGTCGTAGCTCTTGAAGGTCCGCAGGAACGCCTTGATGCCCGCGGGCCGCTTGGCCATCCACGGCGGCGGGGGACCGGGCGGCGGTGGCGGAAGGACGACGTCGTGCCTCACTCCCAGCCTCATGAAGGCGGGCATGAACTGCTCGGGCGGGAGCGTTTCCAGCCGCTCGTACTGTTTCCAGAGTTCGGTGTGGGCGGGGCTCCAATCCCAGTTCCCGGCCCAGGCGGGTTCCAGCAGCGCCAGGCTGAGCAGCCTGTCAGGATGTTTTGCGGCAAAAGCCAGGGCAGCAGCGCCGCCGCCGGAGTACCCGAGAAGGTGGAAGGTGCCCCACCCCCGGGCATCGGCCTCCCGCAGCACGCCGTCAATCTCGGTGTCCAGGCTCCAGCCGGGGGGAGGTTCGTCGTCCGCGTAGAGCTCCAGGTCCTTGGCGACAGCCTGCACATCGGGCCCCAGGGCTTCAATCAGCGGGCCGTAGGCCTCATCGGCGGGGAGGACGGAGCCCGGGAGCAGGATGACCCGAATCTGTTTCATGGAAGGAACCCTACGCCGGGGGCGGCCGTTGGCAAGGGGTGCTTCCGCACGGCTTCAGCCGCCCAGGCCGGCGATGTGGCCGGCCACGTATTTGGCGTCGTCGCCCACCAGCGCCAGGGTGGCCGAGGCGTGCCTCGTCAGCCAGGGCAGTCCGACGGCGTACAGGCCGGTGACGTCCGTGACGCCCCGGGAGTGCCGGGGGTAGTTCCACTCATCCAGCACGGGGATGTCCAGGAATCTGAAGTCCAGGCCGTACCCGGTGGCCCAGATGACCGCCGTGATGCCTTCGGCGTCCAGGTCCAGCCGTGCCCCGGATTCCGGGGGGAGCCATGAATCGGTCCGCGGCGTTTCCGGGGCCGGCGCATCAATGCCGGCCGCCGCGATGTAGGCGTCCGCCATCAGCTTCAGGCGCTGGCCGAACCCTGCCTCAACCATCGCCAGGCGTTCGGGGAGGTCGTCGCTGAAGGCGAGGACGCCGTCGTCGATTCCCTCAAAGCGGCCGTGGAGCCGGACGCCGCGGCGGCCCAGGTCCCGCACTCGGATGCTGTGGCCGCCGTCGTTGCCGGAAACCAGCGGATTGCACAGGAAACGCGCCGCGGGGGAGGGGAGCTGGTCCACCTGGAAACCGTTGATGCCGTACTCGGGGCCGTGCAGGTTGACCTGCAGGATCCAGTGGAAGACGTCCTGGCCCCGGTACCGGCGCGGCGCCTCGGGGCAGGTGGAGACGGCCAGGTGCACCTCCCGGCCGGCCGCCAGCAGGTCCTCGGTGATCTGCCCGCCGGACTGTCCGGTGCCCACCACCAGCACGGCACCGCCCGGCAGCTGCTGCGGATTGCGGTAGTCGTGGCTGTGCAACTGGAGCACATGCGAGGGAAGGCCGGCCGACGCCGCCGGGATGCGCGGCAGCTGGAAGGCCCCGTTGGCCAGCACGACGTTCTGTGCCGCGAACTGCCCGCCGTTGGTTTCCACGCTGAATCCGCCGTCAGCCCGGCCGATCCGGGTGGCTTCCGTGTCCAGCAGCACCGGCGCGGCAATCCGCTGGGCATAATCACGGAACAGGCCGATGACGGCGTCACGGGGAAGGAAAGCGTCAGGCTCGGGACCGTCGTAGGTCAGGCCCGGCAACATGAAGGAGAAGTTGGGCGTGTTCAGGTAGAACGAATCCCAGCGGTCCTGCCATGCCCCGCCCAGGGCATCCCGCCGCTCCAGCACCTGGTGCTCCACGCCGTGCCGCGCCAGCCAGTAGCTGGTGGCCAGGCCGGCCTGCCCGGCTCCGATCACCAGGGTGTTCACCCGTTGCGGTATCTCCATGGTTTGCTCCCGCAGGTCAGGATGCCGACTGGATCTGCTGGCAGGATATGCCCGGATGGACGCCGTGGTAAGTGCTGCTCCAAATCTCCTGTAGTGTTGTTCCTGTTGTTGTGTTTATGCAGTTGGTAGTTCAGGCAGTACGCGCGGTCGAAAGTCCGCGTTCTTCTGAAGTAGCGGTTTTGAACACCCCACACCGGAGGGCCCGAAAGTCGGGACTTTCCCTCCACCTTCACGAAGGACAAAAATAATGGCTACTGGTACCGTCAAATGGTTTAACGCTGAAAAGGGCTTCGGCTTCATTTCCCCCGATGACTCTTCACAGGATGTTTTCGCACACTACTCTGCGATCAACTCCAACGGCTTCCGCTCCCTCGAAGAGAACCAGAAGGTTTCCTTCGACACCGAGCAGGGCCCCAAGGGTCCCCAGGCCACCAACATCCAGGCACTCTAATCCATTAGGGAATCTGGGGCCTTCGGGTTTCGAATTTTGAAAAAGCAGGGCCGGTCGCTGACCGGCCCTGCTTTTGCTTAACCCGGCTGTGCTGCCAGATCAGCGATGCAGGACCTCCTGCGGCTCTGGAAAGATGACCCTATGCAGTCCGCCGCACGCGTCCCCGCCTTTGAACTCCGCATCAGCATTGAGGACACCGAGCCAGTGATCTGGCGCCGACTGCGGGTTCCCGCCGCCCTGACAGTCGAAGAATTCCATCTTGCCGTGCAGGCGGCCTTCGGCTGGGAGGACCGCCACGTTTACGCCGTCAGGTGCGTAGATCCCAGCGGGAACCAGCGCGTGGTTGCAGGGCCCCTCGGCGCAACGGAGGACTCGGGCGCAGAGGCGGCCTCCGCCGTCGTCCTTTCGGACCTGTTGGATCCCCGGAAGCCGGGCACGGCCTGCGAGTACGAGTACGACTTCGGCGACGGCTGGACTCACCAGGTGGAGTTGCTCGGGCCGGCCGAACTGGCTTACGGCGAGCTCCAGTGCCTGGGCGGCGCCAACCGTGGTCCCGTGGAGGATTCCGGTGGGCCGGAGGGATATGCCAACCTGGTCCGCATCCTCGCGGACCGGCACCATCCGGAGCATGGCGATGCCGGGAGATGGGTCTTCGAGACCACCGGGGAGTTTGGCCAGAGGTTCGACGCCACCCGCTTCGACGTGGACGCTGCCAACCGCCGGCTGCGGATCCTCAGCCTCCAGTGGTGGCCGCAGCCGCTCACTGACGGCGAGCGCGATGCGGTGCTGAAGCCCGTGCGCTGGTTCCTGGAGAATGCCGAGGGTGATGGCCTGGAACTGACGAAGGACGGGTACCTGAAACCCTTCCTGGTGGCGCGCGCCGTGGAGGAAATCGGCTGGGACGGAGCCGTCCTGGGCAAGGGAAACCGTGAAGCGAATGTCTTGCCGGTCCGTGAACTCCGGGAGCATGTCCTGGCGTGGAAGCTGGTACGGAAGCTCAAAGGCAGGCTGGTGCTCACACCCCGCGGCCGGCGGGCGCTCGAACGGCCGGGCGACTTGTGGGACTACATGGTGGACGTGATCGCCAATCCGAAGCACGACGCCGTACGGCTGGCCATGCGCCTCTACACACACTGGTACCTCAGTGGCATTGCGCCGCCGCGGCTCCTTGAAAGGGATGTGATCAGCCTGGCCCTGGAGGACGCCGGATTCGTTACCCCGTCCGGCCACGGCATCCCCGAGGAATGGGTCACCGACATCTACCGGCGTGTGCTGTGGAGCCTCATGTGCCTGCGCGTGTTCGATCGCGGCGACCACCTTTTCCACCGGCAAATGCTGACCGACGGCGGCGTGAAGTTCTTCATGGCGGTCAGGGACGCTGACCGGCATTCTCCGGGCGGTCCTGCGAGCTGACAGCCATGGCTGTCCGTGCACGGATGTGCAGCGGCAGTGAACGGTGATGCGCCGCCGGTCCGGGGCCACAATCTGGCTACTGACCAGTAACAACGATGTGGAGTGCCCTTCACATCCGCCGCCGCACCCGGCGCAAACGGCGGGCGGTCTTGGCCGCACGTTTGTGCAGAATCCGCCGCCGCCGCCCGGTCCTGCCTAGCATTTGAAGACCCCCGGGAGGAACCTGGCCCGCAGCACAGGCTCCGGTTCCTGCCCGGCCCATCCGCTGACACGCAAACGAAGAGGTTTCTATGTCACTGCTCAAAAAGGCACTGTCCCTGGCCGCGACCGCCGTCCTCGCCGGTTCCCTCGCCGCGGCACCCGCCCACGCGGACGTCGTCGAAATATCCCCGCCCGGCGCCAACGACTGGTCCTGCAAGCCGTCGGCCGAGCACCCCTACCCTGTCATCCTGGTCCCCGGGACCTTTGAAAGCATGGCAAAAAACTGGTCCACCCTCTCGCCGTACCTCAAGAGCGCCGGGTACTGCGTCTTTGCGCTCAACTACGGGGAGACGAACGGCGTCTACGCCACCGCGCCTGTAGCCGATTCCGCGAAGGAACTCGCCCCGTTTGTCGACGCTGTCCGCGCAGCCACCGGCGCAAAGAAGGTGGACCTCGTGGGCCACAGCCAGGGCGGCATGATGCCCCGCTACTACATGGGCTTCCTCGGCGGCGCCAAGAACGTCAACCAGCTCGTCGGAATCGCCCCCTCGAACCACGGCACGGAAGGCGTGATCCTTCCTCCGCCGGACGTCGTGGCCGACCCGAACTACACGGCTCTCGGCTGCACTGCCTGCGCCGACCAGCAGGCAGGTTCGCCGTTCATGCAGGAACTCAACTCCATCGGTGACACCGTGGCCGGACCGTCCTACACCGTGATCTCCACCGTCTACGACGAAGTGGTGATTCCCTACAACAGCCAGTTCCTCTCCGGCCCGGCGCGGCAGGTCACCAACATCACCATCCAGGACAAGTGCCCGGCGGATGTGTTTGAGCACGACCAGACGCCGAACGACCCCGTGGTGCACCAGATCGTCGCCCACGCCCTGGGCAGGGCGTCTGGGCCGGCGGATCCGGCTTACCAGCCCAGCTGCATCTAGCAGCGGACCGGCCCGCTCGCTACTTGTCCGGGTTCGGCTCCCGAACGTCCTTTTCACCGATGTCCGCCGCGCCAAGGGCTGCCGCCGCTGCGCTGTGGACCGGTTCATGTTCGCGGACCCGGATCTCTGGGTGGTGCAGGTCCAGGGCCGGCCGCTCGGAACGGATCCGGGGCAGGGACGTGAAGTTGTGCCGCGGCGGCGGGCAGGACGTGGCCCATTCCAGCGAGGCGCCGAAGCCCCAGGGATCGTCCACGGTCACCTTCTTGCCCGCCCGCCAGGTGATGTAGACGTTCCAGAAGAACGGGATCAGGGAGGCGCCCAGCAGGAAGGAACTGAAGGTGGAGAACTGGTTCATCAAGGTGAAGTTGTCCTCCACCAGGTAGTCCGCATACCGGCGGGGCATTCCCATGACGCCCAGCCAGTGCTGGATGAGGAACGTCCCGTGGAAGCCAACGAGCAGCATCCAGAAGTGGATCTTGCCCAGGCGTTCATTGAGCATGGTGCCGGTGAATTTGGGCCACCAGAAGTAGAAGCCGGCGAACATCGCGAACACCACGGTGCCGAACACCACGTAGTGGAAGTGCGCCACCACGAAGTAGGAGTCCGAGACGTGGAAGTCCAGCGGCGGGGACGCCAGGATGATGCCGGTGAGGCCGCCGAAAAGGAAGGTGATCAGGAAGCCGATGCTCCAGAGCATCGGGGTCTCGAACGTCAGCGAACCGCCCCACATGGTGCCGATCCAGTTGAAGAACTTCACGCCGGTGGGGACTGCGATCAGCATGGTCATGAACGCGAAGAACGGCAGCAGCACGGATCCGGTGACGTACATGTGGTGTGCCCACACCGTCATGGACAGCGCGGCGATGGAGATGGTGGCGTAGACCAGGCCCTTGTAGCCGAAGATCGGTTTGCGGCTGAAGACCGGGAAGATCTCCGAAACGATGCCGAAGAACGGCAGCGCGATGATGTACACCTCGGGGTGGCCGAAGAACCAGAACAGGTGCTGCCAGAGGACGGCACCGCCGTTTTCGGGATCGTAGATGTGGGCTCCGAAGCGGCGGTCCGCGCCGAGGGCGAACAGTGCTGCTGCCAGCGGCGGGAAGGCCATGATGACCAGGATGGCCGTCACCAGGGTATTCCAGGTGAAGATCGGCATCCGCCACATGGTCAGGCCGGGGGCGCGCATGCAGATGATGGTGGTGATGAAGTTGACCGCACCCAGGATGGTGCCGAAACCGGACAGCGCCAGGCCGAACACCCACAGGTCCCCGCCGATGCCGGGACTGAAGGTGGTATCGGACAGCGGCGCGTAAGCGAACCAGCCGAACGATGCCGCACCCTGCGGGGTGATGAAGCCGGACACCGCAATGGTGGAACCGAAGAGGAAGAACCAGAATGCCAGCGCGTTCAGCCGCGGGAACGCGACGTCCGGCGCGCCGATCTGCAGCGGCATGATCACGTTCGCGAAGCCCGCGAAGAGCGGGGTGGCAAACATCAGCAGCATGATGATGCCGTGCATGGTGAACAGCTGGTTGTACTGCTCCTTCGTCTGCAGCACCTGCATGCCCGGCTCGAACAGTTCCGCCCGGATGAGCAGCGCCATCACGCCGCCCATGCAGAAGAACGCAAAGGACGTGATCAGGTACATGTACCCGATGGTCTTGTGGTCCGTGGTGGTGAGCCAGTTGACCACGATGCTGCCCTTGCGCCGGGGTACCACGGCCGGCGCAGCGGTAGCGGCGAGCCCTTCACCTGAACGTCCGGTAGTGGTCATCGTTCCACCTCGCAGATCTCCTGGATGGCGCTGAAGGCCCCTTGCGTAAGCCCTACTTTGAAGGCTACTCAGGATCGCGGTGTCCGGGAAGGGCTTTGATGAGGCGCCGGGGCGCTAGTGCAGCCCCATCGCGTTCCGGACCTCGTCCAGGATGTGGTGCATTGCTGATTCCGCCACCGCCGTGTCCCCGGCCGCCACGGCTGCAGCCACGTCCTCATGCGCCTGCAGCGCCTCGTTCCGGGGCTTGAACGGCATCAGCCCCTGCTGCGTCCGGCTGGTGAGCACTTCCGCCACCATGCCCTCGAGTGCCTGGAACATCTCGTTTCCGCAGCTTCGCAGCAGCAGCTGGTGGAACTCGATATCGGCCGCCAGGAACCCCTGGAGGTCGCCGGCCTCACCCAGCCGCCGCAGCTCCGCCGCAAGGGCAACAAGCTGTGCGCGTTCCGCGGCGCTGGCACGGCGGGCGGCGCCTGCGGCGGCAATGGGCTCGACGGCGATGCGCAGCTCCGTGAGGCTGCTGTACTGGACGTCGCGCCGGTCCGAGGCAAGCCGCCAGCGCACCAGCTTGGGGTCGAAGACGTTCCAGCACCGGCGCTCCTGCACCACGATGCCAACCCGCCGCCGCGAATAGACCAGGTTCATCGACTCCAACACCTTCATGGTGTCCCGCGCAACGGTGCGGGAAATTCCGTACTCCTGCTGCAGGCCTTCCAGGGTGAGCCTGCTGCCCGGGGCCAGCTTTGCGGAGGCGATGGCGACGCCGACCGCCTCCAAAACGCGCTCGTGCATTGCGGGGGAGGCCCCGCCGTCGTGCGCATCATCCGCGCCCGCACCTGTCGCCGTCGACATATTTTCCGCCTCTCTCCGCGCCGGAGCGCACCTCCAGAATAGCGAACAAAAACAGTAAGGTATGACCTGTGACACGCAAAGATAGTATTTATTAGACTCAAAGGTGATACCTTATGGCGTAGCCCACGTAACGACGGGCACGCAGCGAGCTTCTTCGAAAGCCAAAGACGTCTTCTCCGGAGGTATGAACATGCAGAATCCCCCCACGCATCTTGTGGTGATGGGCGTCGCCGGGTCCGGCAAAACCACCCTGGCGGCGGCCCTGTCCGGACAGCTGGGGTGGGCCTGCGCCGAAGCGGACGAGTTCCACCCGGACGCGAACATCGCCAAGATGACCCAGGGCATCCCGCTGCAGGACGAGGACCGCTGGCCGTGGCTCCGGGAAATCCAGGCCTGGATGAGCGCCCAGGCCCAGGCCGGCTGCAGCACGGTCATCACCTGCTCCGCCCTGAAGAAAAGCTACCGCCAGCTCCTGTCCGAAGCGGAGGGACGCGTCATCTTCCTCCACCTCGACGGCGGCGCGGACCTGATCAGCCGGCGCATGCAGGGCCGGGAGGGCCACTTCATGCCGCCCGCCCTGCTGCCGAGCCAGCTGGCCACCCTCGAGGCGCTCAGCCAGGAAGAGCTCGACGCCGGCAGCCTCCGCCTGGACATCGCGCAGTCACCCGGGCAGCTGGTCGCCGCCGTCGTGCAGGCCCTTCACCTTTCCTCCGGCCAGACGCCCAGCGCGTCCTGACCACCCCTGACCCCCAACAAATCCTGCTTCAAAGGAGAACCATGACCATCGAAGGATGGACCCAAACACTGGGCGCAGGGCCGCTGCTGCTCATCGCCGCCGCAGCGATCCTCGTCCTGCTGTTCCTGATCATCAGGCTGCGCATGCACGCCCTGGTCGCGCTGATCCTGATCAGCCTCGCCACTGCCTTCGCCACCGGCATCCCCGCCAGCCAGGTGGTCCCGGTGCTGATCAACGGCTTCGGCACCACGCTCGGCACGGTGGCACTCCTGGTGGGCCTGGGCGCGATGCTCGGCCGCATCGTCGAAACCAGCGGCGGCGCCAAGGTGCTGGCCGACTACCTCATCGGCGTCTTCGGCGAAAAGCGCGCCCCGTTCGCCCTGGGCCTGGCCTCGCTGATCTTCGGCTTCCCCATCTTCTTCGACGCCGGCCTGGTTGTCATGCTGCCCGTGGTCTTCGCGGTGGCCCACCGCCTGGGCGGGGGAGTGCTCCGCTACGGCCTGCCCGCCGCCGGCGCATTTTCCGTGATGCACATCTTCCTGCCGCCGCACCCGGGCCCGGTGTCCGCAGCGGCCTTCTTCGACGCCAACATCGGCCTGGTGACCATCGCCGGCCTCATCGTCGCCATCCCCACCTGGTACGTCACCGCCTACCTGTACGGCCTCTACACCGGCAAGAAGCTGGTCCTGCCCGTGCCGGAAATCCTGGGCCACGCCACCGCCGAAGCCGAGTCGCACCCGCCGCGCTTCCGCACCATCGTGGGCCTGCTGCTCCTGCCGCTGCTCCTGATCTTCATGAACACCGGGCTGAACACCCTGGCTACCTCCGGTGTACTCGCCGAAGGCGTCAAGAAGGAGCAGTGGTACCAGGTCCTGCGCACCCTCGGCGAAACTCCGGTGGCACTGCTGATCGCCGTGCTGGTGGCCTTGTTCGTGCTCGGCGCCAGGCGGGGCAAGGACGCGGGCGCGCTCGAGAAGCTGCTCGAATCATCCCTGGGCCCGGTCTGCTCCGTCATCCTGATCACCGGCGCCGGCGGCATGTTCGGCGGCGTCCTGCGCACCTCCGGCATTGGCCAGGCCCTGGCCGACGTTCTGGGCGACCTGGGCATCCCGCTCATCCTCGCAGGCTTCCTGATCTCCGCCATCCTGCGCATCGCCCAGGGTTCGGCCACCGTGGCGCTGACCACCACCGCCGGCCTGATCGCCCCCGCTGTTGCCCTGGCGGGGCTGAACGGGATGCAGGTTGCCGCCCTGGTGATTGCCGTGGCCGCCGGTTCCGTGGTGGTCTCCCACGTCAACGACTCCGGGTTCTGGCTGGTGGGCCGCTTCTTCGGCATGGACGTCAAGACCACCCTGAAGACCTGGACCGTCATGGAGACCCTCATCGGCGTGATGGGCTTTGCCATCGCCGCAGTGATCTTCCTGGTGGCAGGCCTGGCGGGTTAGCCTGCCGAACTATGGCTCCCCTCCCCAACTAAGTAGCGCCAGGTGTCGTTTTGAAACCCCAAAACGACACCTGGCGCTACTTGCTTTCTAAGCGCGTGCCGGAGATACCCAGCTTTCGATGATTCACCCTGCTTGGTAAGGGGTAGCCGAAGGAGTTCAGGTTGGCGACGGACTGCACTAACTTTCTCCTATGGCCATGGGCAAGCAAACGTGCTCGGACCCCCAATAGGAATTTCTACTCAGAAGGAGTGGGAAAGGTCATGAATCAACCAACCAAGATTTTCCTGGCCGTCCTCGTCGTGCTGCTCGTAGCTGCAGGAGTGGCACTTTTCGTCACTGAAAGCACCAGGAAGAGCAGGGCCGCCGAGTACACCCCCCAGGTTAACCCCGCAGATTTCAGCACCAAGATCACGAACAAATACTTTGCCCTTCCGGTGGGCAAGAAGTTGACCTATGAAACCGTTGAGCAGGGGAAGGTCACCGAGACGATCGAAATCGAAATCCTGCAGGAAACCAAGACCATCGAGGGCGTTGAGACCGTCATTTACCTGGACAAGGAATTCAAGAACGGGCAGCTCGTGGAGGAAACCCGGGATTATCTGGCGCAGCACAAAAACGGCGACGTGTGGTATTTCGGCGAGGACGTGAACAACTTCTGGAACGGGATCCTGATCAACCACTCGGGCAGCTTTCTCCACGGGAAAGACGGGGCACAAGCGGGGATCTGGATGAAAGCCGAGCAGCGCGTGGGGGATTCCTACCGGCAGGAATTCTACGCGGGCTATGCGGAAGACATGCGGGAGACGGCGGCCACCGGCGAGACCGTCTCCACGAAGGCCCGGACCTACACCGGCTGCGTCAAGGTTTACGACTGGTCGCCCCTTGAAAAGAATGCCCGGGAGCACAAGTACTACTGCCCGGAGGTTGCCGCTCTGGTCCTCACCGAGGACCTGCAGTCTGGAAGCCGGTCAGAACTCGTGAAAGTCGTCGCCCCGTAGCCTCCGGCAGCGGAACACCCGGCACCGGAAGGTCCGGCCGGTGTGCCGGCCGGACCTTCCGCTGGAACCGGTTTTCGAGCCTAACCGCGCGCCTGCAGCCCGGGCACGCCGTCCTGGATCGCGAACGAGGCCTTCGTCGAAACGGGGGCGCCCGGCGTCGTGACATAGTCCAGCGTCCGGAAGTCCGCCGTCATGGCGTCCTTGGTGATCCTGGTGTTCACGTAGCCGCGGTTGTCGTTGTAGAACTTCAGGTGCGGGTTCCACGCCATGGTGGGTTCCGTGGTGGAGCCGGTGCCATTGCCGGTGGAGGTGATGGATGTGCACACCAGTTCCGAGCCCACCACGGGCGAGGCCGGGTCCTTGTAGTCCACCTTGAGGTCGTTGGCCCAGTTGCGGTGCACGTCGCCGGTGAGTACGACGGCGTTGCGCACGTTGGCGTCCACCCAGCCTTGGGTGATGCGTCGGCGGGATGCGGCGTACCCGTCCCAGCCGTCCATCGAGACGTCGTCGATCTCCGGCGCCTGGGCGCGGTCACGCTCGGCGAAGAAGACCTGCTGGCCCAGGATGTCCCAGCGCTGGGTGGAGTTCCGGAAGCCGTCCAGCAGCCATGTCTCTTGCTCGGCACCGGTGATGGTGCGGTTCTCGGCCAGGCGCTCGGCCACGTTCTTCTTCCAGCCGTCGCCGGCGAGCTGGTCGTCGCGGTACTGCCGGGTGTCCATCATGTGGAAATTGGCGAGCTGGCCCCACTGGATGGTGCGGTAGATCTTCATGTCGAACCCGGCCGGAACGGACGAGGCCCGCAGCGGCATGTTCTCGTAATACGCCTGGAACGCGGCGGCCCGCCGCTGCCGGAAACGCTCCGTGGTGTCGTTCATCTGGTTGGGGTCGCGGTTCTCGGGGACCTCGTCCGCCCAGTTGTTGTCCACCTCGTGGTCATCCCACACCACAAGCCACGGCGCGATCGCGTGCGCTGCCTGCAGGTCGGCGTCGGACTTGTACTGGGCGTGCCGCTGGCGGTAGCCGGCGAGGCTCACAGTCTCGGGGCCCTGGTGGTCGCGCGGATTGCCGCCGCCGATCACGTAGCTGCCCTTCTTGTACTCGTACAGGTAGTCGCCCAGGTGCAGCACCAGGTCCGGGTGGTCCTCGGCGAGGCGCGTGTAGGCGGTGAAGTAGCCGTGCTCGTACTGGGAGCAGCTGGCAAACGCCATGGCCAGGGCGGCAGGCGTCTCGTGCAGCGCCGGGGCGGTCAGGGTTCGGCCGGTTGCGCTGATGTGGCGGCCGCTGCGGAACCGGTAGAAGTATTCACGGCCCGGCTTGAGGCCCTTCAGTTCCACGTGCACCGAGTGGGCGGTTTCGATTCCGGCCTGTTCGACGCCGCGGGCTACTACAGTGCGCATGCCCTCGTCCTCGGCCACCTCCCAGGCCACCGGGACCTGGCGGGAGGGCATGCCGCCCAGGCCGTCCTCGGCCAGGGGGGCCAATGCCAGGCGGGT
This sequence comes from Pseudarthrobacter oxydans, assembly GCF_034258515.1. Lineage (NCBI taxonomy): Bacteria > Bacillati > Actinomycetota > Actinomycetes > Micrococcales > Micrococcaceae > Pseudarthrobacter > Pseudarthrobacter oxydans. The sequence goes on from NZ_CP139438.1 coordinate 1,244,732, forward strand.
CCAGATCACGAAGCCGTCCGGCCACGGCTCGCCGGAGGCAATGCCCAGCATGAACGGATCGGTGCGGAGGCCGGCGTCGTCTGCTGTTGAAACGGCGACTGCGGCACCCGGCAGGGCGGCGACGAGGCCGGCCCCGAGGCCGGCGGAAATGAGGGATCTGCGTGAGATGTTGTCCATGGGTCCGACCGTAGGGAGGCCGGTTGGACGGATGCTGAGGGCGGCATGAATGACTGGTTAACTGCGTGACAAAAACTGTCTTGCCTGGTGCGGGCCCCTCGAACCCGCCCACTAGCTACGTACCTGCCGCCCGGGACTTCGCGGCCTTCGGCTCCTTCGGCGGCAGCCCCGCCACGTACTCGAAGGCCTTGTGGATCCACGCCCTGGCACGGGCGTCGTCGCCGTCGCCTTCCTCGTTCCAGACTTCCGGCAATCCCGTGTAGCCGCCCATGGGCCGCTCCGCCGGGCCGAAGGGGACGGTCCGCTCCCCGCCTTCGAGCTGCTGCCTGTCCTCCGGCGAGAGCTTGATCCCGACGGTGGAGCCAAACAGGCCGGCGAACATGTTGCCGTTGACGAACGCACCGAGGTTGCCGAACATCGGCTTCACCACCACGCCGGGGCCGTCCGGCACCAAGGACCGGAAACGCTCCTTGTCCGCGTCTGACGCTTTGGGCATCTCCATGGCTTTCCCCCCGGGTTCAGCTGGCTGGTCTGTGCAGGATATGCCCTCTTGTCCGCGCCGGGGAACACCTGCCGTGCCGCCGTCGTTGTGCCGGTAGGCAATACGCCCAGCCAGGGCGCCGCGACTTCCCCAACCAAAGGACACCCCTTGACTCCTCGCACCATCGTGATCACCGGCGCCAGCGACGGCATCGGCGCAGCAGCCGCCCGGACGCTGGCCAAGGCAGGGGAGCAGGTGGTCGTCGTCGGCCGTTCCGCGGAGAAGACCCGCGCCATGGCCAAGGAACTGGACGCCGACTACTTTGTCAGCGACTTCGCGGAGCTCGCTCAGGTCCGCACCCTCGCCGCCCAGCTGAAGTCCGACTACCCGCGCATCGATGTCCTGGCCAACAACGCCGGCGGCATCATGGGCAAGCGCACCCTCACCGTGGACGGCAACGAATCCACGTTCCAGGTCAACCACCTGGCGCCGTTCCTGCTCACCACGCTGCTGATGGACACCCTGGTTGCCAGCAACGCCAAAGTCATCAACACCTCCAGCGGCGCCAACAACTTCGGCAAGCTGGACCTGTTCGACCTCACGGCCGAGCACGGCTACTCCACCAACCGCGCCTACGGCACCGGCAAGCTCGCCAACATCCTCTTCACCTCCGAGCTGCACCGCCGCTTCGGCGAGCAGGGAATCACGACGGCGGCATTCCACCCGGGCGTGGTCCGCACCAACTTTGCGGCCGAGTCCAGCAGCCCGTTCCGGCACGCCTACAAGACGCTGCTGAACCGCTTCATGCTCACGCCGGACCAGGGCGCAGACACCCTGCTCTGGCTGGTCAACGGCACCGCGGGCAAGGACTGGATCTCCGGTGCGTACTACTACAAGCGCGCCCTGGCCAAGGCCAACCCCCAGGCCTACGACGCCGAGCTGGCGCGCGGCCTGTGGGAGCAGAGCGAGGAGCTCGTGGCTGCCTGAGAGGCCCACGGCTGCCCGGCTGGGCCGGGAATGCGTGACTTTTGGGTTTCCCGTAGGCGGAGCCCGCGTGCTTTCGGGGCCTTGGCTCCTTGCAGCGCCCAAAAGTCACGCATTTGCGTCAGCGGGCGCGCTCTACATCCGCCGCGGCCTCTGACTGGCCCCGGGCAGTAAGCCCCGCCACTACGCCGTCCACGTCCGCTTCGGGCCGGTTCTGGCTCAGCTTGGCCTTGGCCTCGATCCGGGTGATGACCAGTTCGACTCCCACGATGGCCCGCAGCTGCCCGGCGATGTACCGGCCAGGCGCGTCATCCACGCTCCACGGGTGGTCAAAGCCGGCCTCGTGCACACCGGTGAGGCGCCGGACCTGCCGGTCCAGCCATGCAGGGTCGTCGTGGATCACCAGCCGTCCGTACACGTGCGCCGTGGTGTAGTTCCAGGTGGGCACAACGCGTCCGTGCTCGGCCTTGGACGCGTACCAGGACGGGGAAACGTAGGCGTCCGCACCCTGGATGATGGCCAGCGCGTCCCCGACGGCGGGTTGGGACCACTGCGTGTTGTTCCGCGCAACGTGCCCCTGCAACGCGCCGTGCTCGCCGGCATCGGGATCGTAAACGAAGGGCAGGAGTGTGGCGATGAGGCCGTGCGGGGTCATGGTGATGAGGTTCGCTGCTCCCGGGCGGGTGAGGAGGTCCTGGACGGTGTCGGGGACCGCGGCAAAGTGGGCTGGAACGTACATGGCTAATCCTTTGCTGGCTGGAGGACGGGGCCGGGGAGGGCGGCAATGTGGGCCGCCGCGGGCCTGAGCCGCACCCGGACGGCGGCCCCGGCGCACAGGATGACCGCCAGCCCGCCGAGGACCGTGGATCATGTCAGGGCTTCGCCCAGCAGGAGCGCCGCCCAGCAGATGGTGAGCACGGGCTGGATGAGCTGGATCTGGCTGACGCGGGCGATGGGGCCGATGGCCAGGCCCCGGTACCAGGCGAAGAAGCCCAGGAACATGCTCACCACGGCGAGGTACGCGAAGGCGGCCCACTGCGCCGGGGTTGCGGACGGCGGCTGCTGGATGGCGGAGACGGCGGCCAGGGCCAGCATCAGCGGCAAAGCGAGGACCAGCGCCCAGGAAATGGTCTGCCAGGATCCCAGTTCGCGGGCCAGCAGGCCGCCCTCTGCGTAGCCCACAGCCGCAGCCACCACCGAGCCGAGGAGCAACAGGTCCGTCCAGTGCAGGACACCCAGGCCGGCGGACTGCAGGGACGCGAAGGCGATGACCGCGAAGGCGCCGAGGCCGCTGACCAGCCAGAAAGCAAGCGGCGGGCGTTCCCGCCCGCGGATAACGGCGGCCGTGGCCGTTGCTGCAGGGAGGAGGGCGATGACCACGGCGCCGTGGCCTGCCGGGGTGCTGGTCAGGGCAAAGGAGGTCAGTAGCGGGAAGCCGATCACGACGCCGGCCGCAACCACCGCCAGGCGCACCCACTGCGTCCCGCGGGGGAGCAGTTGCCGGCTAAGTGCCAGGGCGGACGCCGCCAGGACTGCCGCCACCACGGCCCGGCCGGAGCCTATGAACAGCGGGGACAGGCCGGCAACGGCAACCTTCGTGAACGGTACGGTGAACGAAAAGGCTGCCACGCCAACCAGGCCGAGCAGCAGTCCGGATGGCTGCGGGCTCAGTATCGCCGTGCCGGAAGAATGAGTAGCGCTACTATTGTCTTTCATGAACAACGATAGCAGTTCGCGGATAGCGGCGCACCTGAAATCCTGGCTGTCCGCAGCCGCGCCGGGAGCGAAACTGCCGTCCACCCGTTCCCTGGTGGCCGAGTACCAGGCCAGCCCGGTCACCGTTCAGAAGGCCCTGCAGACCCTCGCGGCGCAGGGCCTCATTGAGAGCCGCCCCGGTGTGGGGACGTTCGTGCGGGCTGCCCGGATGGCGCGCCCGTCCGACTACGGCTGGCAGACGGCGGCGCTCCGCTCGCCGCTGGTTGCGCTGCCGCCGGCCTCCTCCACCATGCGGGACGTGCCGCTCGGGGCCATCGCCTTCCACTCCGGCTATCCTGCCCGCGAGCTCCTCCCCGAGCGGCTGGTGCGGGCAGCCCTTACGCGTGCCTCCCGCGGTGACGCGGCATTGTCCAGGCCGCCCGCGGCCGGCCTGCCGGAGCTGCAGTCGTGGTTCGCCCACGAGCTCGGCGCGTCGACGCCGGCCGGAATTTCGCCGCCGAACCCAAGCGACGTCGTCGTACTCCCCGGGAGCCAGAGCGGGCTGAGCTCCGTCTTCAGCGCGCTGGTGGGCAGGGGGCAGCCGTTGCTGATGGAGTCGCCGTCCTACTGGGGCGCCATCCTCGCGGCAGCGCAGGCGGGCGTCCGCGTTGTCCCGGTGCCCAGCGGCCCGGAAGGGCCGGACGCCGGGGAGCTTGCCCGCGCCTTTGACGAGTCTGGCGCCCGGGTTTTCTACGCACAGCCCAACTACGCAAACCCCACCGGCGCGCAGTGGACTCCGGAACGGCGCGACGAGGTCCTGGACGTGGTCCGCGCGAAGGGCGCGTTCCTGGTGGAGGACGACTGGGCACACGACTTCGGCATCACCTCCAGCCCCGTGCCTGTGGCTTCCCGCGACGATTCCGGGCACGTCGTCTACCTGCGCTCGCTGACCAAGAGCGTGTCCACTTCCATCCGGGTGGCGGCCCTTATTGCCCGCGGGCCGGCGCGGGAGCGCATCCTTGCGGACCGTGCCGCCGAATCGATGTACGTCAGCGGACTGCTGCAGGCCGCAGCGCTCGACGTCGTCACGCAGCCAGGGTGGCAGACGCACCTGCGCAGCCTGCGCCACCAGCTTGAATCCCGCAGGGACCTGCTGGTCACCAGCGTGCGGGAGCACATCCCCCAGGCGCACCTTGAGCAGGTGCCGAGAGGCGGGCTTCACCTGTGGTTGCGGCTTCCGGACGGGACGGACCTGGCGCGCCTGACCCGGGACTGCGAAGCCGCAGGGGTCATCATTGCCCCTGGCGACGAGTGGTTCCCGGCTGAGCCTGCGGGTCCTTTCGTCCGGCTCAACTACTCCGGCACGAATCCGGGCGCCTTCCCGGAAGGCGCCCGGATCATTGGCCGGATGCTGGAGCTGAACCTGGCCTAGCAGTCAGCCGGCCAGTGCCGCGCAGACGTCAGTGGCAGTCCCGGATGAACTGACCAGGGTCCAAACACCCTCGGTGCTGATGGTGTAAACGACCCTTCCGAGGTATTGGGTGGTGGAGGGGCCGGCTGGGATGTCCGTGGGGAACATGACGATGCCGTTATGCCCAGTGGCTGTGACGGTTCGGGAACCGTCGGGGTTGACCACAGTATTTGACACGGATCCATCTGTTCTGAAGGTGATGGACTCGCCCGCCTCTGGATTGTCCGGGTCACTTCCGTAGTTGGTGTAGGTGAGCAGGACGCCCTTGCCTGCGGTGATAATCCGGACGACATTGCCGTTCCGGTCAACAAACTCCCGCGTTTGAAGCTTGCCTCCCGTCGATGATATTCCGAGGTTGAAGTCCGCACAGCCCACACCCGCCGGGAGGATGTCGGGTTCGGCTGCCAACGCCGGCTGGGCCGGTGCAACAAGGGCAGCTGCGGCCAATGCGGCTGGGGCGAGGCCTCGAGTGATGCTGCTGGTTTTCATTGTATTTTCCTTTCAGGTGTACCGGATCGTGCAAGTACAGGCTGACTCCGGGCGCTTAAGGGAGCCTTAATCACGGCGCAAGCTATGGACCCTCCGCGTGCCCGGGAGCATGATGGGGTTGATGCAGTTCCCCAGGGGGCTCATCATGTGGCATGGCGGGCGCTAGGGGCCGCTGGTCGAGGAGTCCACAGGATCGGGAGTGTCCCGCTTCCGTGGCCGGTCAGTAGGGGGCTTGCCGATGAGCGCTTTGTGGATCAGGGCCCTGGGTCCGTTGCAGGTGATTGCCGACGGCGTCCAGGTTCCCGTCAGCAGCCGCAACCTCCGTATTGTCCTCGAATGCCTGGCACTGCGCGCAAACTCGGTAGTGGCAGCTGACTTTTTGGCTGAAGCTTTGTGGGAAGGCCATCCGCCGGCGCATCCCGGACCGCAACTCCAGGTCTACGTGGCGAACCTGAGGAACTTGCTGGAGCCTAACCGCCCCAAGGGGGTTGCCTCGCGCCGCCTGGCCAGCAGGCCCGGCGGCTACCTCCTGGCTGTTGCCGACGACGAACTCGACCTGCTGCAGTTCCGCGCGCACCTTGCCGCCGGCGAGCATGAGGTGGGAGCGGGACAACTTGCCGGCGGCGCGGTCCGCCTGCGCCAGGCCCTGGACCTGTTCGAGTGCCCTGCGTTTCCTGACCTGGCCGACATTGAGCTGCTGGTCCCGGACCTGGAAGAGGTGGAGGAGGCCCGGCTGGACACGTGCCAGGACCTCTTCGACGTGGAACTGGCCCTGGGCCGCCATGCCAACGTGGTGGGGGAGCTCCAGCGGCTAGTATCGCAGCATCCGTTCCGGGAACGCCTGTGGGCGTCGCTGGTGCTCGCCTTGTACCGCTCCGACCGGCAGGCAGACGCACTGGCCGCATGCCGGACGGCGCGGAAAACCTTTGCGGCGGAGCTGGGCATTGATCCCGGCGTGCGCCTGCAGGAGCTCGAATCCCAGGTGCTGCGGCAGGATACCTCCCTTGCGCCGCCCACCGCCAACGAAAACCGCCGCCGCACCAGGCAGCGCCTAGACAACCTGCCTGCCGCACTCACCCCCATGGTGGGCCGGGATGCTGAACTGGGGGAGGTTTGCTCGCTCTACCGCTCCGAGGGGTGCCGGCTTGTCACCGTCACGGGGGCGGGCGGGGCAGGGAAGACCCGCCTCGCCATGGCGGCTGCCAGCCGCCTGGGCGAGCACATGGCTGACGGCGCGGGCTGGGTCAACCTGTCCCCGCTCACCCAGGCTGAGCAGGTTCCGGGTGCCATCACGGCGGCACTCGGACTGGAGGCTCCAGCCGGCGAAGACCCGTTGAAAATCGCATCCCGGTTTCTCCAAGCCCGAACCCTGCTCCTGGTCCTGGACAACTTCGAGCATCTGGAAGGCGCATGGCCGGTGGTGCTGGACCTGCTCACCGCAGCTCCCGAACTCCGGATCCTTACCACCAGCCGGAGGCGGCTGGGGTTGCGTCCCGAGTACGAGTTTGAGCTTGAGCCGCTTGAACTGCCGCCCCTCGACCCGCCCCTGCCGCCGGCGCAGCTGCGGGAGGTGCCCGCAATAAAGCTGCTCCTGAGCCGGGGCAGGGCCGTCCGCCCGCATTTCACCGTGGATCCCGGAAACGCGCTGGTGTTAACACGCCTGTGCCACCGGCTGGACGGCCTGCCCTTGGCCATCGAACTGGCGGCGGCCCAGCTGCGGCAGCTCAGCGAACACGATCTCCTCGCCGACCTGGAGGTCAGCCTGGCTGCGTTGCCGGCCAGTTTCCAGGATCTTCCGGACCGGCAGCGGACCCTCACAGCCACGATGGAGTGGAGTTATCAACTACTGGCGGATGCGGAACGCGTGCTTTTGTGCCAACTCGGTGTTTTCGCCAGCGATCCAACCCTGGCCGCGATCGACGCTGTGCGCGGCCCCGTCCCCTCCGATGCGCCATCCACGCAGGAACTGCTGTCCGCGCTCGCGGACCAGAGCCTGCTGCGGCGCTACACGGACAGGTCAGGACGGCGGCGTGTGTCCCTGCTGCAGTCCATCCGCGAGTTTGCCCGCGACCGGCTGGCGCTGCTTCCCGCAGAGCCTGAAGTGCGGCGCCGGCACGCCGAGCACTACGTTGCCTTGGCCGAGGCCGTATGCCCGCGGTTGTGGGGCCGGGACCAGGTGGACGCTTTCCGGACGCTGCACTCCGATGCGCTCGACCTCCGTGCGGCACTGCTGTGGGCGGCAGCACCGCATGGTTCAACGGAACTGGCCTTTCGCCTTGTGGGTCAGCTCTGGCACTACTGGGAGCTCACCGGAGACTTTGCCGAACAGCAGCGGACTGCAGTTGCGCTGGTAGAGGCAGTGCCGGATGCTCCACCGGAGCTTCGAGGCCCGGCGCTAAGCGGGGCCGCTACCTTGAGCTGGGCTTTGGGATGCTATGCCAAGGCGGCCACTCTTCATGGCTTGGCGCTGAACGCGTTCCGCGAGACCGCAAACGCTTCTGCCAGCGCCTGGACGACCATGTGCCTTGCCGTACAGTCTGCATACCTTGGAGACAGTGTCGCCGCAGAGCGGCTTGCTGCGGACGCGTTGTCCTCTCCATCTGCCAGCCACCGCACCCGACTGTACGCACTAATTCTCCTGTCCCGCATGGCCTTCTACGCTGGCGAGCGGGCGCGGGCACTGGAGTTGTCCCGGCAGTGCGTAGAGCTCGGCCGGCCACTCAGTGACCGGTCGCTGCTGGGTGTGGTGCTCATCAATCTTGCGGACTGCAACGAACAGGAAGGCGACTACGAGGCAGCGGAACGGCTTCTGCTGGAGGCTGTCAACGCGTCGCTGGAACTTGGTGCCCACGGCAACCTCGTTGCATTTCTTGAATCATTGGCCGGAGTTTATGCCCGGCAGAACCGCCTGGAGTTCGCCATCAGGTTGCTTGCGGCAGCTGACGCTTACCGTACGGATCACGTACGGCCCCTGGACGCGGAGGAAGGGAAACGCGTAGCAGCCATCATTGCAAGAGTCCGGGCGGAAGCCGGCCCAATCCGCTTCGGCCTTGCCTGGGCTGGCGGAAGAAGCCTCACCATAACGCAGGCGGTCAACGAGGTGCTGCAGGGCGCACACCACACCGGAGTCCCACCGGGCGCTGGCCACCCAGCAGACCGGTATCCGTCAACCCCGGAGAGCGTCGTGGACCCGGCCCCGTGGTCCTGACTCATGGTCCTGGCGCCGGTGTCGTAACCAGTCGGGTCAGTCCTTCGTGTCCTCGGTGCCCTCTTCCTCCGCGTGTGCCGCCTTCTCCCGGGCCTCCTGCTGGTGCTGCTCAAGTTTCGCTTCGGCATCCCTGCGCCGGTAGCCGATGGACCGGGCCTGTTCAGGGGTGGGATGCCGGTGCTCCCGTTCCCAGCTGTGGTCGTTGACGCCGGTACCGGGGACTACCTCGTCATCAGGATTGTTGGCTTCTTCATCCATATTCAAACCCTTTCACAGTCCCGGTGCGGATAGTAGGGCCTACGCCCCGAGCCGCCCGTAGGTGCTGATCACGTTGCCTTTGCTGGTCCGGGACGCGTCCTGCAGTACCAGCCGGGTGGCGGGGTCGCCGTCCTGGAACAGGCGCCGGCCGGTTCCCGCGATCACCGGGTGGGTCATGAGGGTCAGCGAGTCCAGCAGCCCGGCGAACAGCAGCTGACGGGTCACCGAAATGCTGCCGCACACGGCCATCTCGCCGCCGTCGCGCTCCTTCAACCCCGCCACGAACTCCTCCAGCGGCGCGTCCATCAGCTGCGAGTTCTGCCATTCCAGCGGCGCCGCCAGCGTCCGGGACGCCACGAACTTCTCCACCGGGTTGATGAACGCGGCGAAGTCCTCGTCCACGGACGCGTTTGGCCAGTAGGCGGCCCACTCCTGGTAGCTGACCCGGCCCAGCACCACCGTCTCCACTGTTTCCATCATGGTGGTCAGGCCGGCTCCCAGCTCGTCGTCGAAGCTGTCGAACTGGAACTTGTACGGATCGGAGACCACCCCGTCCACTGAGTGGAACAAGCCGGCAGTGACTTTGCGCATGGGGACCTCCAGAGTGGCTTTCGAGTGGACAGGCACCACGCTAGTGCGCCCTCCCGCCACGCGGAAGATCCCTGCTGGAATGCACGACGCCGGCCGCTCCAGTTACGTTCGTCACTCGCCGCGGCGTCTTGCGCGGTTTCGCCGATTCCGGGCCCCATACTTGTGGTGAGCGGCCGTTGCCGCGCCCCCGGCCAGGCAGGAGGAAGTGCATGGAAACCCTGAAAAAAATCGTGACCAACCAGTATTTCCCGGCCGGTGCAGTCCTTACTGCCGTCCTGCTCTTCTGGGCCGTGGGACTCTTGGGCGGGCTGTCCCTCCTGAACAACAACCAGCCGCCGCTGACAACGCTCACCTGGATGCTGTTTGTCTACATGGCTGCGGTGCTCACCCCTCTCGCCGGCGCAGTGGCCGCCGTCGACCTGGTCCGGCGCTGGCGGCGCAACCGCACAACTGAAGCATCGGGCGCAGCTGAAGCATCGGGCGCCATTGAAGCTGCGCCGGCATCGGAGCCGGATGTTCCAGCCGAAGAAGGATCTGCCGCCCAGCCCGTGCCGGTTCAGGACCAGCCGGTTCAGGACCAGCCGGGACAGCAGCGCCCAATACAGCAGACGCCGGTCCAGCAGAAGCCTGGCTCCAAGAAAGCTGCCTAGCCGGATTGCCGGGCCAGTTCCACCCGGTTACGCCCCCGGGCTTTGGCCGCATACAGGGCCGCATCGGCCTCGCCCAGGAGGGTAACCGCATCCACCCGGTGCTCTGCCGTGAACGCGGAGATCCCCGCACTGAGCCGCAGTTGGCCGGACGGATCGCCGGCGTGCTCGATCGCCAGGTTCCGAACAGCATCCAGTGCCCGCTCCATGAGTGCCTTCGCGCCGGATACCGACTGCTTGGGCAGGACCAGCAGGAACTCCTCCCCGCCGAAGCGGTACACGCCGTCGCTCTTGCGAACGGAGCCGAGCAGCGCTTCCGCCACCGCCCGCAGGGCCTGGTCTCCTGCAGGGTGGCCGTACAGGTCGTTATAGGTCTTGAAGTTGTCCACATCGCACATGGCCAGGCTGTACCTTTCCCCGTACCGAACGCTCCACTGGTGGAGCTGTTCCAGATCCTCCGAGAGCTTCAGCCGGTTGTGCAGGCCTGTCAGCGGATCTGTGCGCGCCTGCCGGGCAAGGACCCTGCGGTAATGCGCCAGGTCCGCATGGAGGGTGGTGACGCGCAGCGCCACCAGCAGCCGGGCCTGCAGCACAAAAGGGTCCAACGGCTTGGTGACGTAATCGTCTGCCCCGGCCTTGAGCCCGGCCAGGATGTCCTCGCGGGACCCCTGCGACGTCAGCAGGACGACGTAGGTGTAAAGGTCCTCCTCGCGCTCTCGGATGGCCCGGCACAAGGCCAACCCGTCCATTCCAGGCATCACCCTGTCCGTTACCACCACATCGGGTTGGTGCTCCAGGTACAGGGCCCAGGCCTGGTCGCCGTCGGCGGCTGCCAGGCAGTCATGCCCGGAACGCTCGACGGCGGCCCTTGCCACCATCAGCGATCCCGGATCGTCGTCAGCCACCAGCACCTTCACGTTGCCGCCTTCAACGCCGCGTCCAGTCCTGCGTCCAGCAGCCGCAGTTCCGCCTCGAGACGGCGGATCAGTACCGGGCCGTCTCCGTCCCTTCCGCTGCGACCTATCCGTTCGAGTTCTGCACAGGTCCCTGCTACTTGTGCCGCCCCGATATTGGCAGCCGCCCCCTTCAGCGCGTGAGCCGCACTGGCAAGTGCGGGCCCGTCGCCGTCGGTTACTGCTGCGTTCAGAGCCGCGAGGCGTCCGGGGACCGCCCGCCTGAACGCGGCCGCCGCCTCGGGCAGCAGGCCCAGGCCGTCGCCGGGCCCCAGGTCCCGCAGGATGGCAAGCCTGTCCTGGTCCAGGACCGGAGTGGCTTCGGGGGCGGCAGGAGCCCGGACCCCGGTGACGGCAAGCGGGTGCGGGGCAGGTTGGGGGACCGGCCGGGGCTCGGGTTCCGGAACCCAGCGTGCCAGCGTGGCTTCCAGCGCGGCGGCATCAACGGGCTTGGCGAGGTAGTCGTCCATACCGGCTGCCAGGCAGCGTTCCCGGTCGCCGTCCAGCGCCCCCGCCGTCATGGCAATGATCGGCAGGCGGGTATGGGTGCCCGCCCTGCCGCGGATCTGCCGCGTTGCCTCGAAACCGTCCATCACCGGCATGTGGCAGTCCATCAGCACGGCCGAGTACCTGGAATCCGCCGTGGCGCTGAGGGCCTCGGCGCCGTTGGACACCACGTCCACGGCATAGCCGAGTCCGCTGACCGTTGCGCGGGCCACTAGCTGGTTCACCTCGTTGTCCTCCACCACCAGGATGCGTCCCTTCGACGGCCCGTCCGCCACCGGCGCCGGCTGTGCTGAACCGGCGGCCGGAACGGAAGGCTCGTGCGTAGACATGAGCCGGACCAGCCGGTTGTAGAACTCGGAGCTCCGGACCGGCTTCATGAGCCATTCGCGCACCCCGGCATCCGTGATCTCGGCCGCGTTGACCTGCATGGTGGACGTGAGCACAATCAATTCGATGTCCGCCAGTCCGGGTTCGGCCTTCAGGCGCCGCGCCAGCGCCAGCCCGTCCATGCCCGGCATGCACAAGTCCAGGACCGCCAGGTGGAACGGGTTCCCGGCGGTGTGCGCCTCGCGGGCACGCACCAAGGCTGAGGCCGCATCGGGGAATACTTCCGGTTGCAGCAGCCAGCCGCGCAACTGGGATTCGAGGACCAGCCTGTTGGTGGCGTTGTCATCCACCACCAAAACCCGAAGGCCGCTCAGGAAGCCGGCCGCCGGAACCGGGTCCGTGGACGGCGGCGCCACTGGCAAGGGCAGCCGGAACCGGAAGGTGCTGCCCTTCCCCGGAGCGCTCTCCACGGCAATTTCGCCATCCATCGCATCGGCCAGGCGGCGGCAGATGGCAAGGCCCAGCCCGGTACCGCCGTATCTCCGGGTGGTGGAGGCATCGGCCTGGGAGAACGACTGGAAAAGCCTGCGGTGCTGGGAAGGGTGGATCCCGATGCCGGTGTCACGCACTTCGAAGCACGCCATGGCGGTGCTTCCGGGTGCCGCTCCGGGGTTCTCCGTTGTGACTCTGATGGACACCTCGCCCGACGCCGTGAATTTCACCGCGTTGGAGGCAAGATTAAGGAGGACCTGCCGGATCCGGCCGGAGTCACCCACCAGCCGTACCGGGACGTCCGGCTCGCAGTAGGCGATCAGCTCCAGGCTCTTGGCCTGTGCCGGTTCCGCCAGGAGCCCGGCCACCTCCTCCACCAACGTGCGCGGATCAAAGGGACGCGACTCCAGGTCAACCTTGCCGGCCTCCAGCTTGGAGAAATCGAGGATGTCATTGATCAGGGCCAGCAATGCCTCACCCGCGCTCTTGACGCCTTCCGCGTACTGCTTCTGGGTCTGGTCCAGCGGGGTCTCCAGCAACAGGGCTGTAAGGCCCACCACGCCGTTCATGGGGGTACGGATTTCATGGCTCATGGTGGCCAGGAACTCCGACTTCAGGCGGCTGGACTCCATCGCTGCCTCCCGGGCCGCTTCGAGCTCCTTTGTGCGGACGGCCACCTCGTCCTCCAGCCGCGTGGTGAGGGTGATGTTCTCAAAAATGATCAGCACCTGCCGGACCAGGACAAACACCAGCACGGCAGCGCCCACCACCAGCAGGAACGGCTCGAGTTCGTCCATGTGGGGCTCCGCGAACAGCACCACCGCCATGAGGAGCGGGACGTACGGCAGCAACTCCAGGGCGAGGGTGTAGCCAGTCCGGTCCGTCCCCGCGCTTTCCTCGTACGGTGCCAGCGGGGCAAGGGCGATCAGGAGGAAGGCGATGATCCATCCCAGGGCGAGGGGCGACCCGGTGGTGCCGGTAACGCCGTCGAACGTCATCCGCACGTAGATGCTGTCCGTCACGGCCAGTACCAGCAGGCCGCTCCCCAGGAACAGCCAGGGCCGCCGCTCGCCCGGCTGGCGACGCATGGCAAGGACCAGCACCAGGGACGTAATCACCAGGTCCGCCACGGGGTAGGCCATCCCGATGAGCCGCGCCAGCGGATCGCCCTCGGCCTCGAAGGCCTGCCCAAGCACCATGTACCAGCTGACCACCAGGACGGAACCGGCAATCACCGCAGCGTCCATGACCGCCCGGTACAGCGCCACCGCGTGGTTGCCGCTGCGCCGCCTGAAGGCAAAAAGAGCCGCGACTGCGGGCACCGAGTAACCGATGAACAGGGCATCCGCCAGGGAGGGGAACGGATATACGTGGTTGTTCGCGAGGCCGTAGAAGGCGTAAAGGGCCATTCCGGCGGCCCACAAAAAGGCCGCGACAGCCATGAAGGTCCAGGCCCTGGCATTGACGCCCCGGCGCAGCGCGGCGCGGGTGCAGCTTGCTCCGGCAAGCAGGGAAGCTGCGAGGATCAGGAAGTCACCGGTCACGAGGGCGGCCGGAGATCCGCTGTTCACGGCAAGGAACAGCCCGAGCGCAGCCAAGGCTGCGGCCGTGCACAGCGCCGGCCATTTTAGCGGCGCCATGCTGCTGCCGCCGGCGGACCGCCGCTGCGGGAGACCAGTCTGAGACACGCGGAACCTCCCCCTGTGTGCGCCCGTACTCCGAAGGCCTTTACCCCTGAAAAAACCGAGACCGGAGCCCGCCCGAGACCTGGGCGGGAGACGCCCTCCCATGCTATCCCCTCAGGGCGGAAGGCGCTCCTGTCCGGGGTCTCGCTACCGCCCCTTGAGGGCATTGAGGGCTTCCTCCGCGTGCTGCAGCGCCTGCTCCAGCCGCGGGCCGGGCTGCGGCAGCGAGAACAGGTACCCCTGGAGCGTGTCGCATTCCAGTGCCGTGAGGTAGTCCGCCTGCGCTGCCGTTTCCACACCTTCCGCGGTGACAGTCAGGCCAAGGCTGTGGGCCATGTTGATCATTGAGCTGAGGATGGGAAGCCGCTCATTGCCGGTATGCACCATGGACACGAACGTCCTGTCGATCTTCACAGTGTCCACCGGCAGGTCCTGAAGCCTGCCCAGCGAGGAATAGCCGGTGCCGAAGTCGTCCAGGGCAACCCTTGCGCCCGCGTCCCGCAGGGTGCTGAGCTGTTTGATCAGGGTGCAGTCAGCGTCGAAGAACACGCTCTCGGTGACCTCCAGGACGAGCTGGTAGGCGGCAACGCCCTTGGCCTCCGCGAGCCCCAGGACCGTCTGCGCGAAATCCGGGTCCTGGAGCTGGACGCCGGAGACGTTCACGGCGAGCGACCGGGACGGGTCCCGGCTCAGCCAGGGTGCCAGCTCCGCCATGCCCCGTGCCATCACTTCGGCACCGATCTCGTTAATCAGTCCCGTGCGTTCCGCCAGCGGGATGAAGACCGACGGCGGGACGCGGGTGCCGTCGCAGTCCCACCTCGCCAGCGCCTCAAACGTGACCACCTGGTCCATGCGGTGGGAAACGATGGGCTGGAAATCCACCGAGATCTCGCTCCGGGCTACGGCGAGCTGCAGCCCGCCCTCCATGTAGGTCCTTTGCACCAGGGCCGTCATCATGTCCGGGTGGAAGCGCAGGAATCGGTTCTTGCCTGCGGCTTTCGCCGCGTACATGGCGATGTCGGCCTGGCGCAGGAGCTCGGAGGCGCCCACATTGTCCCGGGCCATTGAGGCGAGCCCCAGGCTGAGACTGGGCCGCAGGACCGTGCCCTGGATGGTGACCGGGACGTTCAGGCACCGGACAATGCATTCGGCAATGGCATCGGCGTCCGGGCAGGCTGTCAGGAGGACCACGAATTCGTCACCGCCCAGCCGGGCTACGACGTCGGCAGTCGGGGCGCAGCCGCGGAGCCTGCGGGACACCTCGATGAGCATCTCGTCGCCGGCCTGATGCCCCAGGATGTCATTGACTTCCTTGAAGTCGTCCAGGTCCAGGAGCAGGACGTCCACTGTCTTCAGCCGGGGCTCCTCCACGGAACCGGCCAGTGCATCATTGAACACCGCCCTGTTGGCCAGTCCCGTGAGGGGGTCCTGGAACGCCATCGTGCGCAGTTTCTCGGCCTGGGCCGCCAGATCCACCATGGCCTGATGAGCCTGCTCCTGGGCCTTCCGCCGCGGCGTCACATCCCGGAAGCTCCACACCCGGCCGACCACGTCATTGCCCACCCGCTGGGGCCGCGAATACCGTTCGAAGGTCCGGCCGTCCGTCAGGTCCACCACATCATGGCTCTCCGCCGAGGGGCTGTCCGCCAGCTCTGCGAGCCGGGCAGTGAAGGCAACCGGATCCGCGATCTGGGCCATGACCAGCTCCATCACCGGTTCCTCGCTGTCGCCCGCCATAAGCTCCGGCGGGATACCCCACATGGAGAGGAACTGGTCGTTGAAACCGGCCACGTGGCCGGCGGAGCTCATCACCAGGATGCCGTCCGCGGTTGACTCCAGCGTGGCGGTCAGCAGGGACATCGCCTCCCGCAGGTCCGCATCCGCGTCCTGGCGGTGGGAAGTACCCCGGACGGACAGCAGCAGTAGCGGCACGGCGGGAACGACGTCGTCGGATCCCGGCACCAGGGAACCCGCTGCTTCAGCGGGGAACTCCGTTCCATCCCTGCGCACGCCGTAGATTTCGCGCGGCGGGAGGTGCTCCCGGGGCCCGGCAAGGAGCCTGGCGAGAAGCTGCGCCACCTCGCCGCGGAAGCCCTCGGCCAGGAGCGTCCGGTGGTCCCGCCCGGCCAGGTCCCCGCTGGCGTACCCGAACATCCTCCCGGCGGCGGCGTTGGCCATAGTGATGCTCCCGTCGGCCGCAATGGCCAGGAGAGCGTCCGGGCTGGCGTCCAGGACCGTGCCGAACATCAGTCCTGCCGGATTTTTTCTGTGGCTCCAGTCATCAGTCATTGCGCCACCCCCCTCGCACATCATAAAGCGCGAATGCTGAATTGGTGGCGGAACAGCAGGAATCGGTTACAGGCCGGCCGGCGCCCTGTGTGCGGCCCGGTTGCCGGGTTCCCCGGGAACGCAAATAGCGCCGCCCCCTCGGAGGGGCGGCGCTATTTTCTTGTTGAGGAATATGTGGGGTTGCTACACCCGGCGGCCGCTGCGGTTGGCAACCGCACCGTAAACCAGGAGCACGATGACTGAACCAAGAATTGCCAGCAGCCAAGTGCGGAGGTCGAAGAATTCAGCCAGTCCGCCGCCGAAAATCAGCGAGCCGATCCAGCCGCCCAAAAGGGCGCCGACAACGCCGAGGACCAGGGTGACCACCCAGCCTCCGCCTTGGCGGCCAGGCAAGATGGCCTTTGCGATGGCGCCGGCGATCAGGCCCAAAATGAGAAATCCGAGAATACCCATGTTGCCACTCCTTAATCGGTAAGTTGTGCCGGGCCCCCATTTCCGGTTCCATAATTCAATCAGTGTGCTTACTGCTCTGCAAGGGTTTGATTGTCACGGGATGACTGTCAGTTTTCCTGTATCGATAGGATTGGGTGACCCCGCCATCTACCAAGGAGCTCCCGCATGTGCAGCCAGCAGACCGTCCGGCCGCGTGCCGTGTTCCTCGATATCGACGGCACTTACGCAGACCATGGGCTCGCTCCGGACGCCCATGTGGAGGCAGTCCGCACCGCACGCCGGCTGGGACACCTCGTCTTTGTGTGCACCGGCCGGCCGCTGGCCATGGTCCCCGCCCACATCCTTGAAGCTGGTTTTGACGGGACCATCACCGGCGCCGGCGCCAGGGTGGAGCTGGACGGCCAGGTCCTCAAGGACACGCGCTTCGACCAGGACCTGGCCGGCCGCATCGTTGACGCCCTGGATGCCCATGACGTGGCCTACATCCTCGAAGCCCCGGAATCCCTTCACGGCCGCACGGGCGTGGACCGGCGGCTGAGGGAGGTGCTTGGGCCCATTTTTGCCGACCGCCCGCAGCATGACGGCGTCCTCGGGACCGATGTGGATCCCCTTGAAGACATCCTGGGACCCATGCAGTACAGCGACGACCTCCGCGCCGTCTCCTACGCCAAGATCTCCTGTTTCGATTCTGACGTGCCACTGAAGCAGCTGGTGGACCTGCTCGGTCCGCAGGTGGGGCTCATCCCCAGCTCCCTCTCCGCCCTGGGGGACCGTGCCGGGGAGATCTTCATGGCCGGGACCCACAAGGCGGTGGGCATCCAGGTGGTGGAGGAGCATCTGGGCCTTGACCGGGCGGACATCGTGGCTATCGGCGACAGCGCCAACGACATTGAAATGCTTGAATACGCCGGGGTGGGGATCGCCGTGGAAGGCGGGCACCCTGCCGTGCTGGCCGTTGCCGACCGGTTTACGGCCGGCCCGGCGGGCAACGGCGTGGCCCTCGCCTTCGCCGAGCTGGGCCTGCTGGACTAAACCCGGGGCAGGGCCCTCTCCACAGCCGGCACGTCGGCGCCCCTGGTGCCCAGGCCGCGCACCACCCAGCCGTGGGCCTGCCATTCCGCCGCGTCCAGCACGTTGCGCGCGTCCAGCACCACCCGCCGTCGTACGGCCGCACCCGCAGCCTCAGGGGACAGCCGCCTGTATTCATCCCACTCCGTGAGCAGCAGGACCAACTCGGCGCCTTCGAGCGCCCGCCCGGCGGCGGCCTCGAACCGCAGGCGCGGGTAGCGCCGCCAGGCGTGGTTCACCGCCTTGGGATCCGTGACCGTGACGTGCGCCCCGGCCGCGGCCAGCCGGTCGGCCACGTCCAGGGCGGGGGAGTCCCGGATGTCGTCGGTGTCCGGTTTGAAGGAAGCGCCCAGCACGGTGATGGAGCGGCCGGCAACGCTGCCGCCGCAGAGTTCGTCGGCCAGGCCGACCGTCCGTTCGCGCTGGCCCAGGTTGACCGAATCAACGAGGCGCATCCAGTCGTCCACGGCCGTGACCCCCAGGTCCGCGGCCTGCGCCCGGAAGCTGCGGATGTCTTTGGGCAGGCAGCCGCCCCCAAACCCGAGTCCGGCATGCAGGTACCGTCCGCCGATGCGCGGGTCCATCCCCATCGCCTCGCTGAGTTCCGCCACGTCCGCGCCCGAGGCGTCGCACAGTTCGGACACGGCATTGATGAAGCTGATTTTGGTGGCCAGGTAGGCGTTGGCGGCCGACTTGATGAGCTCTGCAGTGGCAAAGTTGCAGACCAAGCGCGGAATGCCTGCCCGGAGAAGCGGTTCGTAGACGGTGTCCAGGGCCGCTGTCTCCCCGAGCGGCGCGCCGGTGCCGCTGTGAAAGGCGGCTGCGCGCCCGCCGTCGACCCCGTAGACCAGCCGGTCCGGCACCAGCGAGTCCTTCACCGCGGTTCCCTGCCGGAGGAATTCCGGGTTCCAGGCGAGCAGCACGTCCGGCCGGGGTGCCAGTACGCCGCGGAGCATCTCCACCGTGCCTACGGGGACGGTGGATTTGCCGACGACGACGGCGCCCGCCGCCAGGTGCGGCAGCAGGGCTTCGGTGGCGGAGACCAGGAAGGTGAGGTCGGCGGCGTCGGACGTTTTGTCCTGCGGGGTGCCCACGCACAGGAAGTGCACTTGCGCGTCCTTCGCAGCGGCGGCGCTGGTGGAAAAGGTGAGCCTGCCGGTTTGCCGGCCGTCCCGCAGCAGTTCGTCCAGGCCCGGTTCGTGGAAGGGGGCGGCACCGCGCGCCAGCTGCTCCACTTTGCCGGGATCGACGTCAATCCCCACCACGGTGTGGCCCATGGAAGCGAGGGTGGCGGCATGCACGGCGCCCAGGTAACCGCAGCCAATCACGGAAATTTTCACAATGCTGCTCCTTCGGTGCTGCCAGAGCCCAGGGAAACCGGGACTCCGGCAATGGCGTCTTCGTAGTGGCGCACCAGTTCGGCGCAGAGGGCAGGCCAGGTCCTGTCCTGCACGGAGGCATGCGCCGCGGCGGCGAACGCGCGGCGTTTGGCGTCGTCGCCCATCAGGTCGAGAACTTGGCTCCGCATGGCGGACAGGTCGCCGGGCTCGTAGAGCCAGCCCGTCCGCGAGTTCTCCACCAGGTCCAGCGGGCCCCCGCGGCCGGTGGCCACCACCGGCACGCCCGATGCCATCGCCTCCTGGATGGTCTGGCAGAAGGTCTCGAACTCACCCGGGTGGACGAAGAGGTCGAAGGACGCCACGGCGCGTGCCAATTCTTCGCCCCCCAGGAACCCGGTGAAGACCGCGTCCGGTAAGGCCTCCTCCAGCGCCGCACGCTGCGGTCCGTCGCCCACGATGACCAGCCTGGTGTTGGGGACGCCGGCCAGAGCAGCGAGGTCCTCCACCTGCTTCTCCATCGCGAGCCTGCCCACGTAGCCGATGATCCGCCTGCCGCCGGGAGCCACCCCGGCCCGCCACCCGTCGTCGCGCTTTTCCGGTGAAAACCTGGCAGTGTCCACCCCGCGCCGCCACATCCGCACCCGTGGAATGCCGCGGCCGCGCAACTGGTTCAGCGCGAACGTTGACGGCACCAGGGTGCGGGAGGCGAGCAAATGGATGTTCTCCACCCGGTTCCACGCCCAGTTTTCCAGGAACGGAACCCCGTACCTTCCCGCGTAGCTGGGAACCTCGGTCTGGTAGATCGCCACGGTGGGGATGCCCAGCTGGTGGGCGGCCTGGACGGCACGCCAGCCCAGGATGAACGGCGAAGCCAGGTGGACGACGTCCGGTGCGTAATCGGCAAGGATTCGCTTGACCCGGTACACACCGCCCATCGCCACCCGGACGTTTGTGTAGCCGGCCAGCGGAACTGCCGGCAGCCGGTGGATCTCTGCGCCCTTGACGTGGTCCGGCGCTTGGGCGTCCTGCGCAGAGGGTGCGATGACCAGGACGTCGTCGCCCCGGTCCTGGAGATGGTCCAGCACCCTCAGGATGGAATGGGTGACCCCGTTCATCAGCGGCAGGAATGATTCAGCAACAATTGCGATCCTCACCCCTCCACGATGGGCTGGGGGCTTGAAATGGCGGGGGAGAAAGCGTTACCCGCAGGAGAAGGCTGGGTGAACAGGAACCGCCGTGTTTCGAAAAAATTACTAAGTAGGCTTCCCTTTTGATGCTAAGCATGCTTACGGTATGGGTGCAGCTAACGCGAAGCCTCAAGCAGTCGGGGCGGAGGCCGCGCCACGGGAACGCCGTGCCGGTGCATCCATTGGTTAGCTAAGCCCAGCGCAACGACACATCCAAGGAGACGTCATGCTCAACCGGGAAAACATTGAGAACCTGCTCACCAAGGGCGGCAACGTTATCGGCTCCGATGGCGAGAAGATCGGCTCCATCGGCCAGCTTTATGCGGACGACGACACCGGCGAGCCCACCTGGGTCACCGCCAAGACCGGCCTTTTTGGCACCTCCCAGTCCTTCGTGCCCGTCGAGGGTGCGCACAGCCAGGGCGACGACCTGGTGGTGCCCTACAGCAAGGAGCACGTCAAGGACGCCCCGCGGGTGGACGTGGACGGCCACCTCACCCCCGAGGAAGAGGACCGGCTCTACACATACTATGAGCGCGGCGCCCGGACCTACTCCGAGTCCCAAGACGATGTGGACCTGCAGGGCGACGCCGACCTGAACGCAGGCACTCCCACGGCAGGTATCGATTCGGACCGCCGCGCTGACCGGGGCACCGTGGGCCACGACACCTCAGGCCCCACCACGGATGACGCCATGACGCGCTCCGAGGAGCGGCTCCACGTCGGGACCGAGCGGGAAACCACGGGCCGGGCACGGCTGCGGAAATACGTCACCACGGAAAACGTCACCAAGACCGTTCCCGTGCAGCGTGAAGAAGTCCGGCTTGAACGCGAGCCCATCACAGATGCCAACAGGGGTTCGGCCCTCAGCGGACCGGACATCAGCGAGGAAGAGCATGAGGTGGTCCTGCATGAGGAACGCCCCGTGGTGCAGAAGGAAGCCGTTCCCGTCGAGCGGGTCCGCCTCGACAAGGACGTTGTCCACGACGACGTGACGGTCAATGAGGAAGTCCGCAAGGAGCACATCGACGCTGACGGTGTCGACCGGGACGGGCGCCGCTAGCGAGGCAGTGCGGAGGCTGAAGCGCCGCTGAACGGACCGGCGACGAGGCAACAGCACAGCGAACGACGCCGGGAGTCCTCCTTGGGGGCTCCCGGCGTCGTTTCTGCATGCCGACCTGGTTAAAACGCTGGTGCAGCCCCCGCTCAGGGCGGCGACTGCACCAGCCAGTAGGACGAATATCGTCAGAACTTAGGTTCTTCTTTCATTCGCGGCTCCTGTTTCCCGGCTTACGGATTCCGGGTTATGTCCTGCCGGCCTGGTTCCTCGAGAACAGCCAGCCGGCAACAATCATCACTGCGCCCAGTGCCAGGTGGGTCCAGTTGTCCAGCATGTTCAGCGAGAGGAAGTTCGCCGCTGAATCCACGCCGACAATCAGGCCGTAGACGGCAAGGACCATGTACAGTGCGCCTGCTCCCAGGAGGAAGTTCCGTGCCCCATGTTCGGTGCGGGACATTGCCCAGCCGGTAGCGCCGATGGCCAGCTGCACGATGTTAAGCAGCATGGATACTTGGAACAGTCCAAGGAACATGGCGTGTGACGCCGGTCCGAGGAACAACAGTTCGCTGTATTGGGTGGTGACGCCGGGGATGAACCCCAGGATACCCACCAGCATCAAAACAATTCCCACTCCCATGCCCGCGTTTTGGACGTCTGCCCGGCCAAAGTGAACGCCGTGTGCATGTGGGGATGCGGTAGTCATTTTCTCCTCCAATCCACTCGTTGTGGACAGTTAAATCTTACGGCGGACGCCTCTGAAAAGCGCCGGTGCGGGCGCACCTGAAGTTTCCTCATGATCAGGCGGTTGAGCCTGTCGTTCCCGGCCCGGGCGGGCTGGCCGTGACACCATGGGGCACGATGAAACTGCGTGCTGACCAGACCGGAGACCGTGGCCTTCCCATGCCCTTGTGGCTGCAGGGTGCCCTTGAAACGGCACAGGCAGCCGTCATTTCGGCACTGGTTGTGATCGCCCCGATCATCGCCGTCTGGGCAACCGCCGGTTTCCATGACAGTGCCTTCGATGTCCTGGCCCGACTGGCCGGGCAGTCCTGGCTGCTGGTCCACGGTGTGCCGCTGGGACTCACTGCCGCGGGTCCGAACGCCGCGGCCAACGGGAACTCCGGGGTCCTTTCGCTCATCCCGTTGGGCCTGACCCTGCTGCCGTTCCTGCTTGCCTGGCGGGCCGGCCGGCGCCTGGCCCGCGCCTCCTACACGGACCAGCTTTGGCAGGCCCTGCTCGGTTCATGGGTTGTCTACGCCGCCTTCGGCACAGCCACCGGCTTCGTCTGCCGCACGCCCGACGTCGCCATCAATCCCTGGCATGCCATGTTCATACCCCTTGTTCCCTATGCGCTCGGCATGGTGGTCGGCGCGCGGCGCGAGGCCGGTTCCTGGAGCCGGCTGATCGGCGTCGACGCAGTGGACTGGATCTCCCGCACCAGCCAGCATTCGCGGTGGGCCGGCTCCTACCTCGGTTCCGCCGCGAAGGCAGGGTTCGTCGCAGCTGTTTCGGCGCTTGCCCTGGCGGCGGTGCTGCTGGCCGTTGACCTGTTTATTCACTGGAACCTGGTGGTCGCCGTCTATGAAGCGCTCGACGCCGGTGCAGTCGGCGGTGCCGCCCTGACCATCGCGCAGCTTGGGTTCCTGCCCAACCTCGCGGTCTTTGCCCTGGCCTGGACATCCGGGGCAGGCTTTGCCATGGGCGCCGGTTCCCAGGTGGGCCCGCTGGGGACTGCCGTCGGACCGCTGCCTTCCATCCCGGTGCTGGCCGCCATTCCCTCCGGGCCCCTGGACTACGCCTTCGTGGCCCTGATCGTCCCGGTGCTGGCCGGGGTCCTGGCCGGCTGGTGGTTCCTGCGGGAGGGTGAAAACCATTTTGACGAGTGGCTGGCCATCAAGATCCGTGCGCGCTGGTTCACGGCCAGCCTTTCCACCCTGGTGCTCGGGGTGCTGACCGGAGTGGCCGCCGGGCTGCTGGCTTTCGGGCTGGCCTGGCTGGCCCGCGGGTCAGCCGGAATTGGACGCCTGACGGACATCGGGCCGGACCCGTTCTGGACGGGAGTCTGGCTGGCCGCGGAGGTGGGGGCCGGCGTCGTCATCGGTTACGCCGCCGGACCGTGGCTGGAACGTGAGCACGCCGCAAAGGAACGGGAAGAGGAGCTGGTTTCCTAGGCTGCCGCCGCTCGTGGCCCGGCTAGGGAATCTGCCGGGGCAGCGAATCCTGCAGCTGGATCCGGCATGCGGACTGGGCCTTGTCCGTGAGCGCACGGCCAACACATGCCTGGTATTCGCGGACTTCGTCGAAGAACACCGCCGTGACAAGGATCAGCAGCACCATGATTGCGGACACCACCAGGCCGGAGATGGTGCCCACCAGGACCAGTTTCGATTCCTTCAAGCGCGCCGCCCGCACCAGCAGGACGATTCCCAACGTGATGCTGGCGGCCGTCAGGACGCCCGTCAGCCACAGGTAAGTGACGTCCAGCTGGTAGACGAAGAAGGAGCCCAGCACCGAGACGACGAACATCCGGAACAGGGTGTGGGTCTTCGCGAGCGAGGCCTTGGCCGCCTCGCTGAGCCGCGGTTTGGCCCGCTGCTGCCCAGCCGGTCCCGGTGTGGTGTTCATGTTTTCCAGCCTACGCGAGCCTGCCCATAAGCTAGAGCCATGCGCATCGTAGTCCTCGTCTCCGGTACCGGGTCCAACCTCCAGGCCGTCATCGACGCAGTCAAGGCAGGGGATCTGGACGTGGAAATCGCTGCCGTGGGGGCCGACCGCCCGGGCACGTACGGGGTGGAACGGTCCGCCGCCGCCGGCATTCCCACGTTTGTGGTGGACTTCAAGGCGTACCCGGACCGGGCGCACTGGAACGCGGCGTTGACGGAGGCCGTGGCAGGGTTTGAGCCGGACGTGGTGGTCTCCTCGGGGTTCATGCGGATCGTCAGCCCGGAGTTCATCGAAGCTTTTAACGGCAGGTACCTCAACACGCACCCCGCGTTGCTCCCCGCCTTCCCGGGTGCCCATGGCGTGCGGGACGCGCTGGCCTACGGCGTGAAGGTCACCGGCTGCACGGTGCACTGGGCCGACGCCGGCGTGGACACCGGCCCCATCATTGCGCAGGAAGCCGTGGCCATCGAGGAATCGGACACGGAGGAGACCCTGCACGAACGCATCAAGGTGGTGGAACGCCGGCTCCTGGTGTCCACCCTGGCCGCCCTGGCCGCGGCCGCCCTGACCCCTCCTCCCCACCCAACTAGGTAGCGCTAAGTGTCGTTATGAGGGCTCATAACGACACTTAGCGCTACCTAGTTGGGCATGGGCGGGCGGGCCTGTGGATAACCTCTGCGGCATCCCGCCCCGCCTGCCACGATGGGCGGATGAAGGTACCGAGTCAATTACCCGACCAGTTGGCGTCCCTCCCTTTTACTTTCCAGGAAGCGGTCGACGCCGGAATCAGCCGCCGACGCCTACGCCACCCTGGTTTGCTCTGGCCAAGCCGGGGAGTCCGGGTGCCGGACGGGGACGATGCATCACGCCTCGCCCCCCGCATCCGTCCCTATACTTTGGTCACTGAGTTTGCCGCCGCTTCGCACGCCTCGGCCTTTCTCCTTTGGGAATTTCCAGGCTTCCTCCCGGGCAGTGATGAGCCATTGCTGCACATCTCGCGACCTGACACCGTTGCCATCATGCGTCGGCCCGGTGTGAAGGGACACCGCGGGCAGTTCTTTGCGGACGAGATCGAAAATCTTGCCGGACTGCTGGTCACTTCCCGGGTGAGGACATGGTTGGATTGCGCCCGCAAGATGAGCATCGAGGAGCTGACCGTGGTTGCAGACCACTTGCTTCGCATTCCGCGGACCGGCTTCGAGGGCAGGTCCGAGCCCTATGCAACCGGGAGGCCCTCGAGGACATGCTTGACCGGCACAAGGGAACACCGGGCATAAGGAAGGCGCGGGTTGCCCTTGAGCGTGCACGGGTGGGATCTGACTCGGCCCCTGAGACCAGGCTGCGGCTGGCGCTCGAGGACGCGGGCCTGCCCGAGCCTCTGCTGAACCTGCCCACGGAACTGGGAGCCGGCGTCGTTCGCCAACCTGACCTGGGTTATCCGGAACAGAAGGTGGCGGTGGAATACGACGGCGACGGGCACTCCGAGGCCGGCCAAATCATCAGGGACATCACCCGCGAGGAGGACTTCGTCCGGGCAGGCTGGATTCTGGTGAGGATTTCGAAGCGGCACATGGAGAGGGATGCCCGGCCGGCGACGGCCAAAATCCGTTCAGCACTCCTGAGCCGGGGCTGGTACCCCAAGAAGGAAAACTAGGTAGCGCCAAGTGTCGTTACGAGGGCTCAAAACGACACTTGGCGCTACCTAGTTGGGAGGCGGGGGCGTTATTCGAGGCGGCGCTGTTTGGTCTCGGGGGAGAAGAACGCCATCCAGAGCACGGCCAGCAGCACCAGCCCGCCGGCCAAAGCGAAGCTCGTGGCCAGGCCCAGTTCGGGCCAGAAGTAGTTTGCGAAGATCAACGGCCCGAACCCGGCGCCCAGCCGTGAAAATGTGGATGCCCAGCCGAAGCCGGTGCCGCGCAGTTCCGTGGGGTAGAGCTCGGAAACGTAGGCGTAGAGCACCGGAATGGCCACCTGAACCACGAACCCGAACACCAGCAGCCAGAACACGGCCGCCGTGGGGATGTCCACCACGATCGCCACGATCACCAGGGTCAATGCGGACAGCGGACCGGTGATTGCCAGGATCCACTTGCGGCCAACCCGCTCCACCAGCAGGGCCGCCACGATCACGCCCAAAAGCCCCACCGCCGCCATGGACGCCGTGGTGACAAACGCCTTGTACTCGGCAAAGCCGGCGCCGATGAGGATCCGCGGCATCCACGTCAGGGACAGGTAGTACACCAGCAGGATGCTGAAGAACAGGGACCAGGCCGCGGCCGTGATCTTCCAGTTGTACTGCCACACGAGGCGCAGCTGATGCCAGGCGCTGCCGGCCGACAACCGTGGCACCTCCTGGGCATCGGGCAGGCTGTAGGCGCGGGCCTCCGCTCCGGTCGCGGCCACCAGGCCGTCGATGACGTTGGCTGCTTCTTCCCGCCTGCCTTTACGGATCAGGAACAGCGGGGACTCCGGCACGCTGCGCCGGACCCAGAACACCAACAGGGCAGGCAGGACCATCACCAGCATGGTCAGCCGCCAGTCGCCGAAAGCGGCTACCAGTGCGGCGGAGACGAAGCCCGCCAGGGCTGCGCCCACCGGCCACCAGCCGTCCATGGCCGTCAGGACGCGCCCGCGTTGCTTGCGGGGAGTGAACTCACCCACCAGGGCATAGTCCACGGGGATGCAGCCGCCCAGGCCGAAACCGGCCATGAACCGGAACACGCAGAACCAGATGAAGTCGGGGGAGAACGCGCCAAGCACGGTAAAGAGCGAAAAGATCAGCAGCGTGGCCGTGAAGGCTTTCTTGCGCCCGATCGTGTCAGCGATGGTGCCCCACACGAACGCGCCCAGGGCCATGCCAATCAGGTTCGATGTGCCCACCCATGCCACTTCACCCGGGGTGAGGGCCCAGTGCGTTGAGAGCAACGGGATCAGGATGCCGTTCAGCGTCACGTCCCACGCATCGAACATGAAGCCGAGGCCGCCGATCAGAAAGATCCTGCCCTGGACTTTCCATCGCCAGGGCAGTTCCTGGACCACCTGTTCGCCGCTCGGCACAGTGGTGTAAGTATTCATCGCAGCCTCCTGGGAAAACTCTAGCCGGGCGCACCGGCGTTCACACTCAGCCCGACTCGCGGGGCAACCTCCGCTTCGGGATAAACTGGGCCCTATCCCCACCAACCGCGGCGTTGTTCCGCGAGATAAGACGGAGACATTTGTGAGCTTCACGCAGCATGAGCGCGTATCCATCGACCGTGTTCCCATCCGCCGGGCGCTGATCTCGGTTTACGACAAGACCGGTCTGGAGGAGCTCGCCCAGGGCCTGCACGCAGCGGGAGTCAAGCTTGTATCCACCGGGTCCACCGCCAAGAAGATCGCCGCGGCGGGCATTCCCGTCCAGGAGGTCGAGGAGGTCACCGGCTCCCCGGAGATGCTGGACGGCCGGGTCAAGACGCTGCATCCGCGCGTCCACGGCGGCATCCTGGCTGACCGCCGCGTGGCAGCCCACATGGACACGCTCACCCGGATGGAGATCGAGCCCTTCGACCTGGTGGTGGTGAACCTCTACCCGTTCGTGGAGACCGTGAAGTCCGGCGCGGCCCAGGACGACGTCGTCGAACAGATCGACATCGGCGGCCCCGCCATGGTGCGCTCTGCTGCGAAGAACCATGCCGCCGTCGCCATTGTGGTGGACCCGTCCTTCTACGGCCAGGTGGTCACAGCGGCCGCTGAAGGCGGCTTTGACCTGAAGACGCGACGGCGGCTGGCCGCCAAGGCGTTCGCCCACACCGCGTCCTACGACAACGCCGTGGCCACCTGGACGGCGAGCCAGTTCCTGGACGAGGACGGCGACGGCGTCATCGACTGGCCCGCCTACGCCGGCCTTTCGCTGGAGCGCTCCGAGGTGCTGCGCTACGGCGAGAACCCGCACCAGCAGGCTGCCCTGTACGTGGACAAGGCCGCGCCCGTGGGCATCGCCCAGGCCGAC
This sequence comes from Pseudarthrobacter oxydans, assembly GCF_034258515.1. Lineage (NCBI taxonomy): Bacteria > Bacillati > Actinomycetota > Actinomycetes > Micrococcales > Micrococcaceae > Pseudarthrobacter > Pseudarthrobacter oxydans. Next base: position 1,272,747 of record NZ_CP139438.1, read on the forward strand.
CAGCTGCACGGCAAGGCCATGAGCTACAACAACTTCGTTGACGCCGACGCCGCCCTCCGCGCCGCCTACGACTTCAGCGAACCGGCCGTAGCCATCATCAAGCACGCCAACCCGTGCGGCGTGGCCGTCGGTTCCGCAGATGCCGCCGACCCCATCGCCGACGCCCATGCCAAGGCCCACGCCTGTGATCCGGTTTCCGCGTTCGGCGGCGTGATCGCGGCCAACCGCACCATCACCGCTGGAATGGCCAACACCGTCAAGGACATCTTCACCGAGGTCGTCATCGCTCCGGGCTTCGAACCCGAAGCTGTGGAAATTTTGTCCAAGAAGAAGAACATCCGGCTGCTTACCCTGCCGGAAGGCTACGGCCGCTACCCCACGGAGTTCCGCCAGGTCTCCGGCGGCATGCTGGTCCAGGTCAGCGACAAGGTGGACGCCGAGGGCGACAACCCGGCCAACTGGACCCTCGCCGCCGGTGACGCCGCCGATGAGAAAACCCTTGCGGACCTTGCGTTCGCCTGGACGGCCTGCCGCGCCGCCAAGTCCAACGCCATCCTGCTCGCCTCGAACGGCGCCGCCGTCGGTATCGGCATGGGCCAGGTCAACCGCCTGGACTCCTGCCGCCTGGCCGTGGAGCGGGCCAACACGCTGGGCGTGGAGGTGGAGTCCGGCAGTGCCGGCGGGAGCGACGCACCCGGGGGTGCCACCAACACCGGCGGTGCCGGCGCACCCCAGCGTGCCCGCGGCGCCGTTGCAGCTTCCGACGCGTTCTTCCCGTTCGCTGATGGCCTGCAGATCCTGATCGACGCCGGCGTCCGCGCCGTGGTCCAGCCCGGCGGTTCCGTCCGGGACGAGGAAGTCATCGCGGCGGCCAACGCCGCAGGGATCACCATGTACTTCACCGGCGCCCGGCACTTCTTCCACTGATCCCCAATCGAGTGCTCCGTAGGTGTCGTTTTGCCGGGTGAATACGACACCTACGGAGCAGTCGATGAGTTAACGACGAGGGCGCCCGCCCCGCGAAGGGGACGGGCGCCGTCGTTAGCTTCTTGCTTTGTCAGTCAGAAGGCCCGGACTCCGGTTTACCGGTGTCCGCGTCCCCCTGCTTGAGACGCGGACCCTCTCCCGGAAGCCGCAGCTCCCGGGGATTGGCTTCCGCCATCCGTTCCTCTGTCCAGTACTCGAGGACCTCCTCGTGAGTCTGGTTCAGCTCGACGTGGCTGACGGAATCGCGGCCGGGAATGTCCTTAGGATTTCGCTGCACTGTTATAGGTGGCCTGGATGACGGAGCCCCAGTACGGGCCGTACATGACGGCGGAGCGGTTGTAGCCGTAGCTGTTGATGGAGTTCTGTATGCCATCGGAGCTAGTGCCGATGAACCAGGGCCCGCCGGAGGAACCGCCGGTCATGTCGCAGCGGATTCCCTGGGTTTCAAACTGGGGGTTGATGGTATCTCGTGTTGCCGTGCCGGTGCAGCTCTTGAGGGTCTCGCCGTTGAAGGGGGCTGCCGCCGGGTAGCCGAAGGACTTATAAGTGAGGCCGTACGCCTGGTTGAAGGCAACGCCGGACCCGCCCACCACGGCAGTAAGGGTCTTGCCGTTCAAGGGGCTCATGACGGCGAAGCCCGTGTCGTAGGCCATGTTCCCGTCCCGGCTCCACGCAGTGGGGGAGTAGAGGGCCTTGGCAGTCCATTTGCCGTAGGGTGCCGCGCCGTTCTCATACGCAGGAACAAAGATGAAGTTGGTGGCGTTCGCGCCCGGCCCCTCATTCACGCAGTGGCCGGCGGTGGCCACGGTGCTGTTGTTCCCCGACGAAACGGCATTGCCCGAGCAGACGTAGTTGGAGCCGCCCATGCTGAAGAAGACCTTGCCGATGTGTTTTACCGGCGCCTCACTCTGGGCGATGGTGGGTTTGCCCTTGGTGGCCTTGACCGTGGTGTCCTTGCCCTTCTCCACAACGTCGGTGCTTGACCGGTTGCCCCGTTCCAGGGCCTTGCCGGCCAGGACATCTCCGGGGACCGCGCTGCGCATCCGGTCAGCCGTCCAGTAATCTGCCACGCCTCTGGTATCAAGGATCGCACTGGTCACGGAGGGATTCTTGTTATCCTCGGTTGCGGTCGGTGCAGCGGTGGCCCCGCCAGCAGAGGTAAGTGCCAGAACGGCGGCAGCAGAGAGGCTCAGGAGGCCGGAAGCAAGGGACCTGGTGCGTGTCATTGTTGTCCTGTCTGAACGTGGAAAGGCCCCGAAGGCCCCAGAGTGACCCTGCGAATTTATCGCTACATGACAAGTTTGTAAATAGTAGTGACGTATCACGTATGGCCGCCGCCCGCAGCGGCGGACAGGTGCGGCATGAAATGCGCGACGGCGGCCGGTCCCTTGGTGCGTCCCGGCGTCGTAGGTTCTCCATCGCTGTAATCCTGCTCACCGTGAGGGTAACGCAGGGGCTCCGGTAGGGTTGAAATTCGCGCGCTCGGGTAAGTTGTACATGGTGAAATAGACCGAATTTTTCACAACCAAGCCGACCCACAGGGAGACGCCCGCGCATGTCCAAGATTATCTACACCCACACCGACGAAGCGCCGATGCTGGCTACCTATTCGTTCCTGCCCATCATCGAGGCGTTCGCCTCGACAGCAGGTGTGGAGGTGGAGACCCGCGACATTTCGCTCGCCGGCCGCATCATCGCCGTCTTCGGTGACTACCTGACCCCCGAGCAGCAGATCGGTGACGCCCTTGCTGAACTCGGCGAGCTGGCGAAGACGCCGGAAGCCAACATCATCAAGCTGCCCAACATCAGCGCCTCCATCCCGCAGCTGAAGGCAGCCATCGCCGAACTGCAGGGCCAGGGCTACGCCCTTCCGGACTACCCGGACAACCCGTCCTCGGACGAGGAAACGGCCATCCGCTCGCGCTACGACAAGATCAAGGGCTCCGCCGTGAACCCGGTCCTGCGCGAAGGCAACTCGGACCGCCGCGCACCGCTGTCCGTCAAGAACTACGCCCGCCAGAACCCGCACTCCATGGGCGCCTGGACCCCGGATTCCAAGACCAATGTGGCCACCATGGGCCAGGACGACTTCCGCTCCAACGAGAAGTCGGTTGTCATCGGGTCCGAGGGCACCATCGCCATCCAGCTCGTGCGGGAAGACGGCTCCGTGAAGGTCCTGAAGAAGGCATTCCCGGTCCTGGCCGGAGAGGTCATCGACGGCACCGTGATGCGCGCCGCCGCCCTGGACGAATTCCTGAAGGCACAGGTTGCCCGCGCCAAGGAAGAGGGCGTGCTGTTCTCCGCCCACCTCAAGGCCACCATGATGAAGGTTTCGGACCCCATCATCTTCGGCCACGTGGTCAAGGCCTACTTCTCCGAACTCTTCGAGACCTACGGCAAGCAGCTCTCCGCCGCCGGCATCAGCCCCAACAACGGCCTGGCCGCCATTCTGAGCAGCCTCGAGGACCTGCCAGAGGACGTCCGCGAAGGCGTGCAGGCCCTCATCAAGAAGGGTCTCGAAGAGGGCCCCGCCCTGGCCATGGTGGACTCGGACAAGGGAATCACCACCCTGAACGTCCCCAGCGACGTCATCGTGGACGCCTCCATGCCCGCCATGATCCGCAGCTCCGGCCACATGTGGGGCCCGGACGGCAAGGAAGCTGACACCCTGGCCGTCCTGCCGGACAGCTCCTACGCCGGCATCTACCAGGTGGTCATCGATGACTGCCGCGCCAACGGCGCCTACGACCCCACCACCATGGGCACCGTCCCGAACGTGGGCCTCATGGCACAGGCCGCCGAGGAATACGGCAGCCACGACAAGACCTTCGAAATCCAGGAAGCCGGCACCGTCCAGATCGTTGACGGTTCCGGAAACGTCCTGATTGAGCACCAGGTTTCCGAAGGCGACATCTGGCGCGCCTGCCAGACGAAGGACCTGCCCATCCGCGACTGGGTCAAGCTGGCCGTCACCCGCGCCCGCGCCTCCCAGACCCCCGCCGTGTTCTGGCTGGACGAAGAGCGTGCCCACGACGCCAACCTCATCGCCAAGGTCAACGAGTACCTTAAGGAGCACGACACCGAGGGCCTGGACATCCAGATCATGTCCCCGGTCAAGGCCATCGCCTTCACCCTGGAGCGCATCCGCAAGGGCGAGGACACCATCTCGGTGTCCGGCAACGTCCTGCGCGACTACCTCACGGACCTGTTCCCCATCCTGGAGCTGGGCACCAGCGCCAAGATGCTCTCCGTTGTTCCGCTGATGAACGGCGGCGGGCTCTTCGAAACCGGCGCCGGCGGCTCCGCCCCGAAGCACGTCCAGCAGCTGCTCAAGGAAAACCACCTCCGGTGGGACAGCCTGGGTGAGTTCCTGGCCCTGGCCGTCAGCTTCGAGCACCTGGCCACCACCACGGACAACAAGCGCGCCCAGGTCCTGGCCGACACACTGGACCGCGCCACCGGAACCTTCCTGCTGGAGAACAAGTCGCCCAGCCGCCGTGCCGGCGAGCTGGACAACCGCGGCAGCCACTACTTCCTGGCCCGCTACTGGGCCGAGGAACTGGCCAAGCAGACGGACGACGCCGACCTGGCCGCCTCCTTCAGCTCCATCGCCGGAGAGCTTTCCTCGAAGGAGGAAACGATTGTTGGCGAACTGGCCGAGGTCCAGGGCTCGCCGGTGGACATCGGCGGCTACTACCACCCGGACGAGGCCAAGGTTTCGGCCGTGATGCGTCCGTCCGCCACGCTCAACAAGGTTCTCGCCACGCTGAGCTAGCCCACCTGGAACCAGCACTACGAAAGGGGCGGCGCCCCGGAGTTGAAATGTTCAACTTCCGGGACGCCGTCCCTTTGCGTCCCTTGGTCAGGAGCGGGACGCCGCCCCCTTCGCCGCTACCGGCCCGCCGTCGTCCATCACTCCAATGTCCGCCGGCCTTTCCCTGCCGGCCTGAAGCGTCACCCCGATGCCTGCCGCGACGACCAGCCCGATGCCCAGGAAGGCGGCCGGCCCGGGCAGCTGGCCCAGGACCAGGAATCCAATCACCACGGCGATGGCCGGCTCCAGGCTCATCAGTGTTCCGAATGCGGAGGCCTTCAGGCGGCGCAGGGCGAGCAGTTCGAGGCTGAAGGGGATCACCGGCATCAGCAGGGCCAGGCCTGCTCCCACCAGGAGCAGCTGCCAGTCAAGATGCGCCAGTGGAGCCGGCCCGACAAGCAGCGTGGTTGCCACTGCGGCCACCGGCATGGAAACTGCCAGTGCCTGGAGGCCGTTGACTTCATCACCGGCCCGCTGGGTCAGGAGGATATAGCCTGCCCAGCATGCGGCGGCGCCCAAGGCAAAGAGGACACCGGCGGGATCTGTCCCGCCGTGCCACGGTTCGGTCAGGGCGGCCACGCCGGCAGCGGCAACAAGCGCCCACCAGCGTCCCGCCTTGCGTCCGCGGATGACTGCGACGGAGAGGGGACCCAGGAACTCCAGGGCGGTGGCGGTGCCCAGCGGAATCCGGACGGCGGCGGCCATGTACATCAGCGTCATGCCCGCCGTCACCAGGCCGAGCAGGATGCACGTGACCAGGCCCCGCCGGCTGAACCGGGAGCGCCACGGTCGGGTGAAGGCCACCAGAATCAGAGCGGCCCAGATGAGGCGCAGCCACGCCACGCCGTCGGAGCCGAGGCGGTCGGACAGGCCGACTGAAGCGGCCAGGCCCAGCTGGACGCAGCACATGGCGGCGCCGGCCATTGCTGTTCCGGAGCGCACGCCGTTGAAGTGTTGTTGTGAAAATGGCATGGAGCCAGTAGACCGTACGTAAAACGTCTACGTCCACATGATAATTCTTCACATATTGTCCATAAAATATGGACAATAACTGTATGGAGACGCGTCGCTTGGAAGTCCTGCTTGAACTGGCCCGGCAGGGCTCCATGCGGAACGTGGCAGACTCACTGGGCACGACGACGTCGACCGTCTCCCAGCAGATCGCGGCGCTGGCGCGGGAAACCGGCACCGCGCTGCTCGAACCCGCCGGCCGGCGCGTGCGCCTCACCCCTGCCGGGCGGCGGCTCGCCGGTCACGCGGTGACCATCCTGGCGGCGGTGGATGCGGCCACTGCCGAGCTCGACCCGGGTGCCGAGCCAGCCGGAACAGTCCGGGTTGCCGGCTTCGTCACGGCTGTCCGTAAGATCCTGATGCCCATCGTCGGGGAGCTCGCCGTCACCCACCCTGGCGTCAAACTCGAAGTCCGGGAGCACGAGCCCGCCGAAGCCCTGGCGCTGCTTGCTGCCGATTCAGTGGATCTGGCTTTGACGTACGACTACAACCTTGCCCCGGACAGCACCGGCGCCGCCTTCGATTCCATCCACTTGTGGAGCACACCCTGGAGCCTCGGCGTCCCCGAGGCAGCGGCACCCGTTGCCGGCACCGCTCCGGAGGTCCTAGCGGCCTTCCGGGACCGCGACTGGATCGGCAACTCACGGAACAGGGCGGACGAGGAAGTCCTCCGGCTGCTCGCATCGATGGGGGACTTTGAGCCGCGGGTGAGGCATCAGGCCGACAGCCTCGAGCTGGTTGAGGACCTCATCCTGGCCGGGATGGGCGTGGGGCTGCTGCCTGCCGACCGGGAACCGCGGGCCGGCGTCGCCCTTGTTCCGCTGAGTTCCCCGGATGTCCGCGTGCGCGCCTACGCCCGTACCCGGCGCGGCAACAGTACCTGGGCCGCGCTCGCCGCGGTCCTGAACCAGATCACCGGTAAGGCCGCGGCGCTGCCGGGTGCCGCTGCCGCCCACGGAGCGGCTTGAGCCGTTGTCCTCGGGCAGCGCCAGGTACCCTCCGCGTCAGCCGTTTCCCTTTCCCTTGCCCTCGTTGTCCTTCTTGCCGGTGCTGGTTTCGGGTACAGGAGCCGGTGCAGGAGTTTCGACGGCGGGCGCTCGGGTCTCGGCGGCCTGTGTTTCCTTGGCGGCCTGCTCCTCTGCCGCTGCCTTGTCTGCTGCAGCCGCCGCAACGGCATCATTAAGGTCTGCCCGGACGGCCGCGGCGATCGTGGTGATGCTCCGGCGCCGTTCTGCCGAAATCCGGCCCCCGGTCTGTGCCGCTTCCAACTCAGCCTCGAGCCCCTCGAGTGCCTTCAGTGCGGCGGCGGGGTTGTCCTGCGACGAAGCCTGCGTCACTTCAAGCACGCGGGCCTGCAGTTGCCGTGCGGCTGAACGCTGAAGCCCCGTATCCGCTGTGCCGCAGCCGCTCAGCAGTCCGGCAGCCAGCAGGACCGCGGAAAATCCCAGCACAGACTGGCGTCCGCGGTCCGAAGGAAACGTCACGGCTCCACGCTCTTCTGGAGTTGCTCCAGATGCTCGCCGAGGACCCCGGTCACCGTGGGATAGGGCACGACGTCGGGTGTGGACTGAGTGGACAAGGTCAAGATCCCTGCCGCTATAGCGGCCACAATCACCACAAGGCCAAGGATGGCTGCCAGCCAGAACCGCTTGGTCCTGGGCTTTATGCCTTTCTCGCGGTCCCGGTTCAGGGCGTCCATTGCCCCGGCCCGTTCCCGGTCCCCGGCAGCACCGGGCCCTGCGGCCTCCAGAATCTCCTCCACCGATTCCTCGGCGGTAATGGAGGGAGGGCGGAATGGCATGGCAGGCAGTACCCGCGTGGTTTCGGGCGCAATTTCCCCGGGCGTTGACGCGGGCGAAACCAAGGCCTGCCGCAGGGCAGTTTCGATGTCCGCGGCATGCGGCCGTTCAAGCGGTTCTATGGCGGTCATGGACCGGATGAGGTCAGCCCATTCTGATGGCAGGTCCTCGGGAATTTCCGGTGCGCGGTGAAGCCGTGCAACGGCAGATTCCACCGCGCTGCCAGGATACTCCACGGTTCCCTTGATGCATTCGAGCAGCACCAGGCCCAGCGAATAGATGTCCGTCGACGGCGCAAGGGGCTGGCCCAGTGCCTGCTCGGGACTGAGGTAGGCAGCGGTGCCCACCATGGTTCCCGTGGCGGTCAGCCGGGTTGAATCAACAATCCGTGCGATGCCGAAGTCGGTGAGCTTTGGTCGCAGGGGTTCGCCGGGACGTATCTGAACCAGCAGGATGTTGCCGGGCTTGATGTCCCGGTGGATGATGCCGAGTCCGTGGACGTAGGCCAGTGCGTCGGCGATCCCCGCGCCGATGACGGCCAACTCATCAAGGGGAACCGTGCTGTGCCGGATCCGGCTTCTGAGGTCCTGGCCTTCCACGAGTTCCATGGTCAGGAACGGGCGCGGTTCGTCCGGTATCCGGGTATCGATCCCGGCGTCGAAAAGTGTCACCAGTCCCGGGTGGTTCAGTGTGGCAAGAAGCCGGATTTCTGCTTCCTGGCGTTTCAGTTCGTCGGCGTCGGGGGCCTGCGGTGCGAAGAGCTTGAGTGCTACGTCCCGGCCCAGATTTTCGTCCCGGGCACAGTAAACCGATGACATACCGCCGCGGCCAATAACCTCACCCAACCGATAACGTCCGCCAACCACTTCATTCTTGATGGAGCTAGGCGATTCCGCCACCATGTCCCGTTCCTCCCGGTGCGCTGCGGCACTCTCGTACGTCAAATTATACGGGCGCGCTGGTTCAGCCGGGGATAATGCCGTGCTTCACGGCAGGGCACACCGACGGCCCGGCAGCGAAAGACGAGCCTTTCGCTGCCGGACCATCGGTCACAAGGACATGTGTGCTGAAGACATGTTGTGTAAGGTCTTGCGTTCTTTCCTGTCGCACCTCCTTTCCCTCAGCCTGCTCGCTGCTGCCGCTTCAGGCGCGTGGCGCAGGCACCGTCAGTGCGTTCAGGTCAGGACACTTTCCGCTTACGGAACATCAGGAGTCCTGCCACGAGGAGCAGCAGGGCGAGGGGGACCAGTGAGGTGTCCACGCCCGTCTTGGCCAGGGCGGCGGCGCTGCCCTGGGCCGGGACGCTGCGGAGGCCGGTGCTGCCCGCTGCGGCGTCGACGGCGATGGCGCCGCCAACTGCCGTGGAGCCGGCAGCAGGGGCTGCCGGGAAACCATCGGTGTTGGAGGTGCCGGCACCGGTTCCGTTGTCCGTACCCGTACCCGTACCCGTACCCGTGCCCGTGTCCGTGGAGGGGGTGCTGGTGCCGGGGTCTATGGTGCCGGCGCCTCCGGTGTTGCCGTCGGTCCCGGGATCTACGGTGCCCGGGTTGTCAGTTCCGGGGGTGCTGCCACCGCCCAGTCCAAGGTCGATGCCGAGGCCGATGACGACATCAGCTCCGCCGGTGGTGCCGTTGGTGCCGGTGCCAAGGCCGACGACGGCATCCACTACGGTGTCGAGGCCACCGCTGGTGCCTTCAGTGCTGTTGCCGCCAAGGCCGAGGTCTACGGCTGCGTCAATGGCGGCGGCGAGCCCGCCGGTGGTGCCGGTGTTGCCGGTGCCGAGGTCGACGAGGGCATCCGCAGCGACGGCCAGATCGGCAGCGGCCGTATCCGTGCCGGTGGTGCCGAGGCCGAGGCTGACGGCGGCTGCAGCGGTGAGGTCCGCGGAGCCGTTGCCGGTTTCGGTGACTGTTCCAAGGCCCAGGACTGCTTCTGCGGCGAGGGCCACATCCGCGGTGGTTGAGTCGACGGGTGCGGTGTTTCCGAGGCCGAGGGCCGCGTCTGCGGCCACAACCGCGTCAGCAGTGGTTGTGCCGGAGCCGTTGGTGCCGGTGCCGAGGTCGACGAGGGCATCCGCAGCGACGGCCAGATCGGTTGCGGCCGTATCCGTGCCGGTGGTGCCGAGGCCGAGGCTGACGGCGGCTGCCGCGGTGAGGTCCGCGGAGCCGTTGCCGGTTTCGGTGACTGTTCCGAGGCCGAGGGCTGCGTCGGCGGCGAGGGCCACGTCCGCGGTGGTTGAGTCGGCCGTTGCGGTGTTTCCGAGTCCCAGGCTTGCTTCTGCGGCGAGGGCCGCGTCGGCAGTGGTTGTGCCGGTGCCGAGGACGACGACGGCATCCGCAGCGACGGCCAGATCGGTTGCGGCCGTATCCGTGCCGGTGGTGCCGGTGCCGAGGTTAACGGCGGCTGCCGCGGTGAGGGCTGCGGTGCCGTTGCCGGTTTCGGGGACTGTTCCGAGGCCGAGGGCTGCGTCGGCGGCGAGGGCCACGTCCGCGGTGGTTGAGTCGGCCGTTGCGGTGTTTCCGAGTCCCAGGCTTGCGTCCGCGGCGACAACCACATCGGTGGTGGTTGTGCCGGTGCCGTTGGTGCCGGTGCCAAGGTCGACGGCGGCTGCCGCAGTGAGATCGGTTGTGGTGCCGTTGTCGGTTCCGGTGACCGTTCCAAGGTTGACTGCCGCGTCCACGACCGCGGCGACGGCCGTTGAATCGGACGGCGTTGGGCCACCCAGCAGGTCCAACGACGCCGAATCAGCGGCCGCCGCCGAGATAAGGGCGGATGCGGAGAGATCCGATCCGCTGGTGGTGTCCGCGGCGTTCGCCGCGGTGCAGCCGAGGGCTAATAGCCCGCCGGCGAAGAGGGTGCCAAGCAGCCCCCTGCGAAGGTTCGCACTCATGATGATGTCTCCTGAAAGAAGTTGAGGTGTCGGGCTGCTTGGACAGCAACCCGCGTTGTCCGTGTTCTGCCTCGAGAGGGCAGACGGATCTCAACTAGTCAGGACGGGAACCGGGGTCGAAGGACACCGGTGCAGGAGCGTGATCAGAAATATCCGCGGCGCGGATGGCGCCGGGCGCTGAAGTGTCAAAATTGAAGGCGCTTAACCAGGCCGCCGCACCGTACGATCCCGCGGAGGCCGCGCTGCTTCCCGTGCCCGAAGCGGGTACGGCCGGAGCCTGGGAAGGGGCGGGCGAGGGGTCCGCCGTCGGCTGATCCTGGGCAGAATCGGGGCGGTCAACAGACGTCCACGACGCTGAAGAAGCAAGGGCAACCCCACCAACAGGCGCAACACCAGTAGCAGAAGCAGCCTCAACAAACGGAATGGCCGACGTAGGCGCCGTGGAGGCAGCTTCGACGCCTGCCGGGACAGTTCCGGCGCTGGCGGGACTTTCCCCGTCGCCGCTCACGAGGGGCAGGTCGGGAAGCTCAACGGCCAGCGGTGCCGAGCCTGTTACCAAGTCCAAAACAGGCTGCAGCACAGGATCAAGCACCGGCAGCGCCTCGGCGACAGGTGAAATTACTGCCTCCGTCACTTCCGCCGCCGCGGCGTCGGCTGCCTGAGCAATAGGAACGGAGATGACCGATACCGCCTCGGCCGGCACCACATGGTTTACAACGGGTACCGAGTAAACCAGCTGGTCTGCAAGGCCCGAGGCGTCTCCCACGAGGGGCGTCAGCAGCCCCGGTGAGGAAACCGGCTCAGGTTTGGGCGTGGCGGGTGCGGGAGCAACAGGCAGCTTTTCCGTCACCGACGAGACTGAACCGGTGACGCCCCCCAACAGCGTAGTTGCGTCCGAAAGGGTATCGGCCGAAGCCGTGGATGCCGAAAACGTCAGCCACGTGAGGGCGGCAGCACCGGCAAGGAACACCGGCCGAAGGGCACGCAACGGCGAGCGATCACCAGCCATGCGTACCACCCCCAGTACTGATTGCATTCGAGTGGCTATAGCCTAAGACCGAATGTTGCAGGAAGTCTAGGGGCTGCTAAAACAACTCGACAAAATCGAAAACCTCAGGTCGAAGGAATCACAGACGGTCGCGGCCCGGTCACAGAGTTGACGCGGCGATCAAAGGGTTCCCGGTGTGCGCTGGTCAGTGCCGGTCATTTGGATAGCTGACGCCGAGCTGCGCGCGGACCCCGTCAAAGAGCCGCATGGTGTTCAACGTGTCCTCCAGTGGCATGACCGGGCTCTCGGTCAAGCCCTGCTGGATGCAGCGGGTTACTTCACGCAGTTCGTATGCGTACCCTCGGCCCACCACATCAAAAGCTTCGGTCCGGCGCTCGTCCCAACCTGTGGACACCGTCAGTTCCCCGGGGTTATTGATGGAGCCCACGCTCTGGAGGAAGCCGAGGCTGCCCGCAACTGTGGCGGTCCGGGGACCGTGGGCCAACAGTGAGGACGTAAGCTGCACCTGCGCTCCGTGGTTGTAACCCAGCGTCAGGGCGTTCTGGGCATCCACGCCGTCGCCGTTAATGAAGCCGGTGGCGCTCACCATCTGCGGAAAACCGAGGGTGCCCAGGGCCCAGAGCAGCGGATAAACCGTAATGTCCAGCAGCGCTCCGCCTCCGTCCTGCCTTGCCCACAGCCTGGATGTGGGGGAGTAGGGGGCCGGAAAGCCAAGGTCCGCGGTTACCCAGTGGACTTCGCCGAGCTCTCCGGACGCTGCGATCTCAAAGGCCCGCTGCATGCTCGGCAGGAAGCGGCTCCAGACAGCCTCCATGAGGAAAAGCTTGCGGCTTCGGGCGAGGTCGATGAGTTCGGCTGCCTCGCGGGCGTTGATGGTGAAGGCTTTTTCGCACAGAACGTGCTTACCGGCGTTAAGCGCCGCAAGCACCATTTCGTAGTGCTGCGCGTGGGGCGTCGCCACGTAGACAACGTCCACCTCCTCATCTGCGAGCAGCCGCTGGTATCCGGGCACACCGCCGTCCTCGCCGTAGGCCTTCGCGAAGTCATATGCAACCGCAAAGGCGTCGGCCGTGTCCTGGGCCCTCGAGCTGACGGCATACAGTTCGGCATCTGCGAGCAAGGCCAGGTCCTGGGACACGGAGCGGGCAATGCCGCCGGTGGCGATGATTCCCCAGCGGAGGGGGGCTCCGGTGGCGGAACGGGGATCCTGGTCTGGCTGGCTGAACAACCACGGCTTCGCGATGGGCGCACTCATGGTGCCCATCCTCTCATTGCAGTGCTGGAGGGATCCGCTATGACCTGCGGAAAGTGATAAGGGGTTCGCGGGTGGCGGGCACGGCACTCCGGCTGCGCACTGGCTCCTCCGTCAGCGGCTGTTATGAGCGTGCCACGAAGCCGTATCCCTTGTGGCACAGGAAAGCCCGGCCTCCAATGTGTGGAGGCCGGGCTTTCCTGCAAAAAGGTTGCTTACTTGGTGATCGGTTCCAGGACCGGATCGCCGACGTAGGCGCTCTTCACGTTGGCGGCCGTGACGATGACCGGTTCCAGCAGGTATGCGGGAACGGTCTTGACGCCGTTCTTGTAGGAGTCCTTGTCGTTGATCTCAGGCGTCTTGCCTGCCTGGAGGTCCTTCACCATGGTGATGGCGTGTTCAACGAGCTTGCGGGTGTCCTTGTTGATCGTGGAGTACTGCTCGCCGGCCATGATGGACTTGACGGATTCAACCTCGGAGTCCTGTCCGGTCACCACCGGAAGCGGCTTGCCGGCGCCCTTGACGGCGGTCAGGACTGCGCGGGCCAAGGTGTCATTCGGGGAGAGGACGCCGTCCAGGGACGCGCTGCTGTAGCTGCCCGTGAGCAGGGTGTCCATGCGCCGCTGGGCGTTTTCGGCCTTCCAGTCCTGGGTTACGGCTTTTTCGAAGGTGGTCTGGCCGGAGAGCACCTTAAGGGTGCCGTCGTCGATCTTGGGCTTCAGGACGCTCATGGCGCCGTCGAAGAAGACCTTCGCATTGGCATCATCGGGCGAACCTGCCAGGAGCTCAATGTTGTACGGGCCCGAGGGCTTCTTGGCCTTCATGCCTTCCAGCAGGGCCTGGCCCTGGAGCTCGCCCACCTTGAAGTTGTCGTAGGCCACGTAGTAGTCCACGTTTTCGGTGTTCAGCAACAGGCGGTCGTAGGCGATGATGGTGGCGCCGGCATCCTTGGCCTGCTGGAGCTGGGTGCCCAACTGCGAGCCATCAAGGGCGCCCACAATGACCACCTTGGCGCCCTTGGCGATCATGGCACTGATCTGGTTTTGCTGCTCGGCCACACCGTTGTTGGCGAACTGTACCGTGGGCTTGAAACCGGCACTGGTCAGCCCATCGTTGAACAGCTTTTCCGCCAGGACCCAGTTCTCGCTGGTCTTCTTGGGAAGTGCGACGCCGATCGCGGAGTCCTGAGCGAAGCCGCCGGTTCCGCCGGTCGAACCGCCTGAGGTGGATGGTTCGGAACGTCCGCAGCCCGTCAGCGCCAGTGCTGCGATCGCAGCAACTGCTGCTGCTTTTCCTGCTTTGCCAAACATTCGCATTTCTGTGTCCACTTTCTTTTTGGGGTATTGGTTAGGAAGCTGAAATGCTCAGGCTTCCCTGGAAATGGTTTCTCTGGTGGAGGTGACTTCGTCCGGCTGCAGCGGTGTTCCGCTGGACGGCCGGCTGAAGTTCTTCATCATCAAGCCGATGATTGATGCCCGGCCCTGGGACTTGTTGTAGACGTCGATAGCCACAGCCACCAGCAGCACCAGGCCCTTGATCATGGACTGCCAGTCGGCGCCCACGCTCAGAAGTTGCAGGCCGTTGTTCAGCACGGCCATCACCAGGCCTCCGACGATGGATCCGATGACGGTGCCCACGCCGCCGGTCACTGCCGCGCCGCCGATAAACACAGCCGCGATGGCGTCAAGTTCCCAGCCTGTACCGTCCGAGGGGCCTGCAGAGGTTGACCGGGCAACGAAGATCATGCCGGCCAGCCCGGCAATGATGGACATGTTCATCATGACCAGGAAGTTGATCTTCTTCGACTTCACGCCGGAGAGCTCTGCCGCGTGGCGGTTGCCGCCTACGGCGTAGACGTGCCGACCAACCACGGTCTTGGAGGAGATGAAGCCGTAGATCAACACCATGACGGCGAGGATGAGGCCCGGAACCGGGAAAGAGGTCCCCGGGCGGCCGGTGGCGAACAAATATGTTGCGTAAAGGATGGCACCGCAGATCAGGACGAGCCTGAGGACGCTGACCCACGTTTCCGAGACCACCGCTCCGAGTGCCTTGGCAGTACGGCGGCGCCGAACTTCGCTGAACACAACGAACGCAACAGCGGCAAGCCCGAGGAGCAGTGTGAGGTTATTGAACCCTGTATCCGGCCCAACTTCGGGAAGATAGCCGGCCCCGATGTACTGGAACTCCCTGGGAACAGGAATCGAATTGGACTGGCCAACAAACTGCTGCGCACCGCGGAAGATCAGCATGCCCGCAAGGGTAACGATGAACGCCGGAATGCCGACATAGGCGGTCCACCAGCCATGCCAAGCCCCAATTGCGGCGCCAAGGCCCAGCCCCAGCAGGATGGCCAGGTACCAGGGAATGCTCCAGTCGCGCATGGCGATGGCCACCACCATGCCTACGAACGCCGCCACCGAGCCCACGGACAGGTCGATGTGGCCAGCGATGATGACCAGCACCATGCCGATGGCCAGGATCAGGATGTAGGAGTTTCCGTTGAAGAGGTTGATGACGTTGCCCGGGGTGAGGGTAATGCCGCCTGTAAGCCACTGGAAAAGAACTATCAGAGCCACCAAGGCAAAGATCATCCCAAATTGGCGGGTGTCGCCACCGAAGAGTTTCTTGAGCGCGTTCATTTTTTTCGGTCCTCGTATCTGGAAGGTTCTGGAAGGCTCCAGAGGGTTAGGCGGCTTTTCGGGCGGAAGTCATCAGTTTCATCAGGCTCTCCTGGCTTGCTTCCTCTTTGTTGAGCACGCCTGTTATGGAGCCCTCAAAAATGGTGTAGATGCGGTCCGAGAGGCCCAGGAGTTCCGGGAGTTCCGAGGAGATCACGATGACTCCTTTGCCCTGGTTGGCCAGCTGCTGGATGATGCCGTAGATCTCGTACTTGGCGCCAACGTCGATGCCGCGGGTGGGTTCATCCAAGATCAGCAGTTCCGGGTCCGTGAACATCCACTTGGCGAGGACCACCTTCTGCTGGTTCCCGCCGGAGAGTTTGGCTACCCCTTCCTGGACCGAAGGGGCCTTTGTCCGCAAGGACTTCCGGTACTCCTCGGCGACCGCAAACTCCTTGTTTGTGTCCACAACGCTGCGTTTGCTGATCTTCTCCAGGTTCGCTGACACCGTAGTCGTCTTGATGTCGTCCAGCAGGTTCAGTCCCAGCGACTTGCGGTCTTCGGTGACGTAGCCCAGGCCTGCTTCAATGGCTTGGTGGACGCTCTTGAGGGCCACTTCCTTGCCGTGCATATAGATATGTCCGGAGACGAAGCGGCCGTAGGAACGGCCGAAAACGGAGCGGGCGAGTTCGGTGCGGCCCGCGCCCATCAGGCCGGCGAACCCCACGATCTCGCCGCGGCGGACGAAGAAGCTTGAGTTCTTGCAGACCAGCCGGTCCTGCACATTGGGATGTGCAACGGTCCAGTTCTTGACTTCGAAGAACACCTCGCCGATTTTGGGCGTGTGTTCCGGGAATCGGGATTCGAGCGCGCGGCCTACCATGCCTTTGATGATGCGGTCCTCGTCCACGCCGTCGGCCTTCACGTTCAGCGTTTCGATGGACTTGCCGTCGCGGATGATGGTGATCTCATCGGCGATCTGCTCGATCTCGTTGAGCTTGTGGGAAATGATGATGCTGGTGATGCCCTTGGCTTTCAGGCCAAGCATCAAGTCCAGCAGGTGCTGGGAATCAGACTCGTTCAAAGCGGCCGTGGGTTCGTCCAGGATGAGGATCTTCACGGACTTGTTCAGGGCCTTGGCGATTTCCACCAGCTGCTGCTTGCCTACGCCGATTTCCTTGATGGGCGTTTCCGGGTCCTCCCGCAGGCCCACGCGGGCCAGCAGGTCAAGGGAACGCAGCCGCGCTTCTGCCCAGTCGATGACGCCGCGCTTGGTGGGCTCGTTGCCCAGGAAGATGTTCTCCATAATGGACAGTTCCGGGATCAGCGCGAGTTCCTGGTGGATGATCACGATGCCGGCATGTTCGCTGGCCCGGATGTCCCGGAACTGCTGCACCTGGCCCTGGTAGACGATGTCGCCGTCGTAGCTGCCGTACGGGTAGACGCCGGAGAGGACCTTCATCAGGGTGGATTTGCCGGCGCCGTTTTCGCCGCAGATGGCGTGGATTTCCCCGGCCTTCACGCGCAGGCTCACGTTGTCCAACGCTTTAACGCCGGGGAATTCCTTGGTGATGGACCGCATCTCAAGGATGATCGGTTCCGTTTGCGTGGTCTGGGACGTCATGAACCCTAACCCTCCAATGCAATGACTTCTTTGTCCGGCCGGCAAAGCGCAGGGCCGTCTGATCCAAAAGTAAACTGGATCACTGCTGTTGTCGTCAAGTCTTTAACGCAAACCGGGCATAACGAAACGGTCTACGTCTTGCGGATTCCGGCATGCTGGAACACCAGGGCGGCCGCCCCGAGCGCTTCCGCCCGGTCCCCCAGGGAGGACATGGCAAGGGTTGTGGTCTCGCCGATGACAGGCACCGCGTGCCTGATGAGACCCCGCCTGATCGGGTCCAGGAGAATGTCGCCGAGGCCTGCCAGCGGGCCTCCCACCACTATCACTTCCGGGTTGATCAGGTTGGCCACGTTGCCCAGGGCGCGGCCTACGGCGAGGCCTGCATCGTCGATCACCCGGAGCGTGGCGGAGTCCCGTGCCAGGGCCTTGCGAACGATGTCCGCGGGCGTCAGCGGCCGGTCTTCACCGCGGCTGAGGAGTTCGATCATGGTGGTGGTGGAGGCGATGGTCTCCAGGCATCCGCGGTTGCCGCAGCGGCACACCAATCCCTGTTCGTGGATGGTGGCGTGGCCAATTTCGCCGGTGATTCCCACGTTCCCGTAGTAGGGGGCGCCGTTGAGGATAAGTCCGGCACCGATGCCGGATCCGATCTTGAGGAACAGCAGGTTACTGACCCCCGAATGGTGCCCCCAGGTCACCTCTGACCAGGCGCCCAGATTGGCGTCGTTGTCAACAAAAACCGGGATTTTTAGCGTTTCTTCAAGGTATTGGAGGATGTTGATGCCCACCCATTCCGGCAGGATGGCCCCCTGCGCCACCGTCCCGGTGCGCCGGTCGATGGGACCGGGAATTCCGACGCCGGCACCCACCACGGCCGTGCGTTCGACACCGCTTTCCCGCAGCAGTTTCTCCAGCAGGGCCATTGCCGCCTGGACCCCTTCTTCGGCCTGGTGGCCAAGGGGAAGCATCACGGATTCCTCCGCGATCACGTGGTAACTGAGCGAGGCCAGGACCACGCGGAGGTGCCGTCGCCCGAAGTCGATGCCTACGGCCACGGCACCGTTGCTGTTCAGCCGGACGTTCAGTGCGCGGCGGCCGGAACTGGTGGTGGGTTCCGCCGATGCCAGGCCGGAATCCAGCATGATCTTGACGATGTTGGAAACCGTCGCCGTGGAGAGGCCTGTCTGCCGGGCAAGTTCGGCCTGCGTGGCGGGGCCGACCATCAGCGTTTCAATGATCCGTTGTTGGTTCAGCTGCCGCAGGGCGGATTGGGAGCCGGGATTCTTGGGCTTGCTCCTCGTTGAGCGCGGGATTGCGGACATGCTAAGAAGATTGCCCTATCCCCAGTCTTGTAGTCAAGAAGTTAACGCATCGGATGGATTTGATCCTTATGTGGGCGGGTAAGTCAATCCGCCCTCGGACGGGTGTGGGAGGGTGCAAACAGTCCTGGGGGCGCGGCTGAGGCCTCGCTACTCTGGACAGAGGGCCCCACCCGGGGGCCCCGGATATGGAAGGTGGGCCAGTGCTGCTGGCAGTTCTGCAGGCTAACTCCGCGGTCCTCGACATTGAGGCCAACTGCCGCACTATCGCCGCTGCTGCCCGGGATGCTGCTGCCCGTGGGGCGGCAGTCCTGGTCACCCCTGAGCTCTTCCCCGTGGGCTATGCCCCGCGCCGGGTGCGCGCGGAACTGGAGCCTTCCCTCCTGCCGGCGCTCCAGGAACGGCTGGCCGGGATCGCACGCGACAACGGCATCGCACTGGTCTATAGCCTTCCCCGCCTCTCCGGGCAGGGGGACTGGCAGATCAGCGCCACCCTTGTGGACGCAAGGGGCAACAACCTGCTCAGCTATGGCAAGGTGCACCTGTTCGGCCCCGACGAGCGGGCGGCCTTCAGCCCCGCCGGGGAACGGCCCGGTGTGGTGGATTTCAACGGGATACCCACCTCGATGGTGATCTGCTACGACGTCGAATTTCCGGAGTCCGTGCGGGCCGCGGCTGTGGGCGGGGCGGAGCTGCTGCTGGTCCCCACCGCGCTGGCGCACGGCTTCGACGACGTCCCGCAGGTCCTGCTCCGTGCGCGGGCACTTGAGAGCCAGCTGACCATCGCCTACGCCAACCACTCCGGGGAGGAGGACGGGTGCAGGTTCCTCGGCGGCAGCGTTGTTGCAGGGCCCGACGGCGGGCTGCTGGCGGAGGCAGGCGGGGAGCCGCAGCTTCTTTACGCCGAGGTGGATCCTGGCGCCGCCGCCCGTGAGCGCCGGGCCGTTCCGTACCTGGATGAGCGCCGCCCGGACGTCTACCGGTCCTGGGGCCTCTGAACCGGGCCCACAGCTACGCGCTGTCCCGCACCTGGCCGTCCGGTGCAGCGTCCTCCGCGTACTGCAGCGCGATCCACAGCTCGGCCCTGGCCTGGGCCTGCCCCAGATCCATGCCCAGCAGCTCCGCCACGGCATTGATCTGGCGGCGCACGCTGTTCCGGTGCAGCCCAAGGTCCTTGGCGGTGGCGTCCCAGCTTCCGTGGGCGGCCAGCCAGGACCGAAGGAGCCGTAGCTGCGAGGCCCGGCGTTCGGCGTCGAGCTCCAGGACGGGCGCGAGAATGCGCGCGGCCAGCAGGGCGCCCGCATCGCTGCCCAGCAGGCCGGTAACGGACCACGTCAGCTCCTCTTCCCTGAGGCTCCTTCCTGCCGCCGCCACGCGCGGGCGCAGGGCGCTGGCCCTCCGGTACGCGTCGGCGAGGCCTGGCAGCCCCGTGGGTTCACCCACCACCAGCCGCCAGCCCAGCTGTTCCACCTCGGACAGCAGTGGCTCGTCAACTTTGAGCCGCGTCACGGCCGTGAACCCATAATCGGTGAGCTCCACCATTTTGGTGTCGAACAGCCTGCGCCATTGGAGCAGCTCCCGCACCGGCCCGTCGGCTGCAGGGGCGGCAGCGGCCTGTGCCCGGACCCCCTGGACCACCCGGACCTGGCCTTGCCTGGTTCCCGAGACGCTTTGGGCCAGCAAGTCCTGAAGGCTGCCCAGCCCGCGGCTGTTGCCGTCGGACAGGCTCTCCGGGTGGAGGAGCAGGGCTGTGGCCAGCTGGCTGGGGGCCAGGGAGCCGCTGGTCCGCTGCCGCACGAGCAACTCCAGCAGGCCCACCACGGAGGACACCACATTGTTCTGCGCCGGGGTGAGCGGCCTGCCCGTGCCCAGCACCAGGCTGCCGAGCGTGGCGTCCCTGGTGCTCCGGAGCGGGTGGCCGAACACCAAGGTAGATCCTTCGGACGTTTCCAGTGTTTCCGTCTCCACGCGGGGGCCGCTGCCGCTGAGGAGCCGCTTGAGCAGCGGCTGCAGCTGGGAGAGCCCGACGGCGGCCCCCGCCCGGGCGCGCACCCTCCCGTCCGTGCCCACAAGGACGGCCCATACGGGAACACGCTGGATCAGCGCCGCCAGCAGCTCGTGTTCCGGCCGGGCGGAAAGGACCGCCCTCATGAGGTGCCGGTTGGTCTCCGCCAACTGCCGGAACACCTGCGCGTTGCCGGATTCGAGGAGCTTGGAAAACTCAAGGCCCAGGGCGGCGAAGGGAACGGTGGCCGGGACCTCCACGAGGGTGAGCCCGTGCTGCCGGCAGGCCGCCACCACGTGGGCGGGTACGGCGTCGTAATACGGCTCCAGGCCGAAGCCCAGGGCCGCAACCCCGGCAGCCACGAGCCGCCGGACGTACTCATCCGCCCTCGCGGGGCCGCTGCCGCCGCCCTCACGGAAGGGCAGTCCGGCCGTGAGGACGAATTCGCCGTCGAGCAGGTACGGCGTGGGGTCCTCCAGTTCGCTGGGTTCCACCCAGCGCAGCGGTGCCTGCCCGTTGCCGGCGTCGTTCAGCACCACCACTTCGCGCGGCAGGGCTGCCAGGAACCGTTCCAGCGTTACGGCGTCCAGCTGGTCCGGGCGGTCACTGGCGGATGGTGCATTGCGTCTCATGAATGAAGACTATAGGTCACTTTGCACATCGTTGAGATGCTCCTCACAACCCTACGCTTGGGGAGGGGAAACCAGTTCAACCATTCACCGACACGAACGGACGTCAACGATGACTGTGCCTACACTCTCCGGTCACGCACCGGCCGGCAGCAGCGGAACAAGCGGCCGCCCGACCCTGGCCGCGCAACTGCTGCGCCGCAAACCCATCGCCCAGATGGTCAGCGAGGCGGCAAGCAACGACGGCGGCCCCCGCCTGGTCCGCAGTTTCGGGGTGCTTCAGCTGACCATGATCTCCGTGGGCGCAACCCTTGGCACCGGCATCCTGGTGATCCTGGGCGAATCCGTTCCGCTGGCCGGGCCCGCCATCTGGATTTCCTTCGCGATCGCCGGCCTGGCAGCGCTGCTGTCCGCTGTTTCGTATGCCGAGATGGCAGGGATGGTCCCGGTGGCAGGCTCCAGCTACTCCTATACCTACGCCACCATGGGCGAGGGGATGGCGTGGATCTGCGGCTGGTGCCTGGTGCTGGAGTACGCGGTGTCCGTCGCCGCAGTCGCCGTGGGCGCGGGGCAGTATGTGAATGAAGCGCTGGCGGTGTTTGGTTCCGTCCTCCCGGACGCGGTGTCCCAGCCGCCCGGGGACGGCGGCCTGGTCAACGTCCCGGCCATGGTCATCGTGGTGCTCGCAACGATCCTCCTGGTCCGCGGCGCGAAGGAGAGCGCCTGGATCAACACGTCTATCGTGGTGGTGAAGGTGGGCATCCTGCTGTTCTTCTGCGTCGTAGCCTTCACTGCGTTCAACGCCGGAAACTTCGAGCCGCTGCTGCCGATGGGCGCTGCCGGCGTCTCAGCCGCCGCCTCCCGGGTGTTCTTCTCCTACATCGGGTTCGATGCCGCCTCCACCGCAGGCGAAGAAGCCCGCGACCCCAAGCGCGACCTGCCCCGCGCCATCATGCTCTCCATGCTGATCGTCACCACCATCTACGTCCTGGTTGCGGTTGCCGCCATCGGCGCCCGGCCGTGGGGCTGGTTCGACGGGACCGAGGCCGCCCTGGTGAAGATCCTTGAGGAAACCACAGGCCAGCCATGGATTGCCCTGGTCTTCGCGGTGGGCGCCGTCCTGGCCATTGCCAGCATCGTCCTCACCGTGCTGTACGGGCAGACGCGCATCCTGCTGTCGATGGCCCGCGACGGCCTCATTCCGAAAATCTTCGGCCGCGTTTCCCGCCGCACCGGCACCCCCGTTGCCGGCACGCTCCTGGTGGGCATCGCCGTCGCGCTCACTGCCGGCCTTGTGCCGCTCGGCGCGCTCGCGGACGCCACCAGCATCGGCACCCTGTTCGCCTTCGCACTGGTGAACGTCGCCGTCGTCTACCTCCGCCGTACCCGGCCGGAGCTGGAGCGGACCTTCCGCGTGCCGCTCTTCCCGCTCACGCCCATCCTCGGGGCCGCCATGTGCGCCTACCTGATGGCCAACCTCGGCGCAGACACCTGGGTGGTCTTTGCCCTCTGGATGCTGGTGGGCGCTGCCGCCTACTTCGGCTACGGCCGGCGGAACTCGCGGCTGGCGGCCCTCAGCAACGAGGAATACCGTGGACTTGCCGGACCGCAACTTTCACCACAGCCCACCCCCGAACCGTCAAAGGCAGAACTTCCATGACCACCGCCACCGAACTGCCGGCCTCAGATCCGTCCAGCACCACGGCCACCCGGGCCGCCGGCCCTACGGCAGACGGCGCCGCCGCCGGCCCCATCACCATGCTGAACCCGGACTTTCCGTTCAGCTACGACCATTACCTGGCCCACCCGGACGGCCTGGGCTCTGTTCCACCTGAACTGCTGGGGACCGAGGTGGCCGTCATCGGGGCGGGCCTGTCCGGCCTGGTCGCGGCCTACGAGCTCATGAAGCTCGGACTGCGGCCGGTGGTCTATGAAGCGGACCAGATCGGCGGGCGCCTCCGCACCGCCTCATTCCCCGCGGCGCCCGGAGTGGTGGCGGACCTCGGCGGCATGCGGTTCCCGGAATCCGGCAAGGCGTTCTACCACTACGTGGACCTGCTGGGGCTGGACACCCAGGAGTTCCCCAACCCGCTGTCCCCGGCCACGTCCAGCACCGTGATTGAGCTGGCCGGCAAGAAGCACTATGCGGAAAAGCCCGGCGACCTGCCGCCGTTCTTCAGGGAAGTGGCGGACGCCTGGAAGGCCGCGGTCAACGACGGCGCCAAGTTCGTCGAGATGCAGGAAGCCATCCGAGCCCGCGACACGGCCCGGATCAAGGAACTCTGGAACGGCCTGCTGCCGCTGATGGACGAGCAGACCTTCTACGGCTTCATCGCGGCCAGCGAGTCCTTCAAGGAGGCGGGCTTCGCACACCGGGAGGCCTTCGGCCAGGTGGGTTTCGGCACCGGCGGATGGGACACCGACTTCCCGAACTCCATCCTGGAGATCCTCCGCGTGGTCTACACCGACGCGGACGACCAGCACCGCCTCATCAGCGGCGGAGCGCAGAGGCTGCCCGAGGCACTGTGGCAGCACGCGCCGTCGGGCATGGTGCACTGGCCGGAAGGAACGTCCCTGGCCGCCCTGCACTCCGGTTCGCCCCGCGGCGCAGTCGGCCGGATCAGCCGCGACGCCGACGGCAACCTGCGGATCCGCGAACGGTGGGGCCGCGAAGCCACCTACCCCGCAGTGGTGGCCACATGCCAGTCCTGGCTGCTGTCCACGCGCATCCACACCGAGGAGGCGCTGTTCCCCGCCGAACTGTGGACAGCGATCGAACGCTCGCACTACATGCAGTCCTCCAAGACGTTCGTCATGGTGGACCGGCCGTTCTGGAAGGACATCGACCCGGACACCGGCAACGAGGTCTTGTCCATGACGCTGACCGACCGGCTCAACCGCGCCACCTACCTGTTGGACAACGGCCCGGACAAGCCCGCCGTCATCCTGCTCTCCTACACGTGGAACGACGACGCACTGAAGTGGCTGGCGCTGGACGCTGACGAACGCGTGGAACTGATGCTGCACTCGCTCGAGCAGATCTACCCGGGCGTGGACATTGCCGGCCACATCGTGGGCCAGCCCATTACGGTGTCCTGGGAGGCCGACCCCAACTTCATGGGCGCCTTCAAGGCAAACCTGCCCGGCCATTACCGGTACCAGCAGCGGCTGTTCACCCACTTCAAGCAGGACGCGCTGCCGGCCTCCCAGCGCGGGATCTTCCTGGCCGGCGACGACGTCTCCTTCACCGCCGGCTGGGCGGAAGGCGCCGTGACCACCGGCCTTAACGCCGTGTGGGGCGTGGTGAACCACCTGGGCGGCTCGTCAGCGCCGGGCAACCCGGGTCCGGGCGAGCTGCTGGACGCGATCGGGCCGATCAGCCTCGATTAAGCGTGCAGCTCCCGGTGGGCCCGGGCCAGTTCAACGTAGCGTGCGGCGTTGGCCCGGACGCCGTCGTACTCTTCGTCGGTGAGTTCCCGGCGGACCTTTCCCGGAACGCCCGCCACGAGCGAGCGGGGCGGGACAACGGTGCCTTCGAGCACCACGGCGCCGGCCGCTACCAGCGAGCCGGCGCCGATCACTGCGCCGTTGAGCACTGTTGCGCCCATGCCGATCAGGCAGTCGTCCTCCACAGTGCAGCCATGGACGACGGCGGCGTGCCCCACGCTGACGCGTTCGCCCACCGTGCAGGGGAAGCCTGGGTCCGCGTGCAGCACCACATTGTCCTGCAGGTTGCTGCCCTCGCCGACGGTGATGACGGCGGTGTCAGCCCGCACGGAGACACCGTAAAAGGCGCTGGAATCCCGGGCGAGGGTGGCGTTGCCGATGATCGACGCCGTGGGTGCGACAAAGGCGGAATCGTGGACAGCCGGGGTGTTTCCGGCGAAAGGGTAAAGAGGAGCCATGCGCCAAGCCTAGGACACCTACGCCCCACCCCAACCAGGTAGCGCCAAGTGTCGTTTTGAAACCTCAAAACGACACTTGGCGCTACCTGGTTGGGTTCGGGGTTACCTGCGGTGAGGAGTGCGCAGGACCAGGAACTGGTAGTGCTGCGTCCAGTGCCCGGCGCCGGGGCCGGACTCGGCTCCTGTTCCCTCCGGCCACGTGACAAAGTCCTCGACCCTGCCGTGGCGACCAAAGACTTCCCGGACCGTGGCGTCGCTGCGGCGGCTGAAAAAGCGGGGCTCGCCGTCGTCGTCCTCCGGATTCAGCACCTCTTCATCCTCACCGGACCAGAGGCCGACGGCGATCGGGGCGCCGGGCGCGGCGACCCGCACCAGCTCGGCCAGGACGGCATCGATGTCGCTGGCGGGGATGTGCAGCAGCGTGCTCATGGTCCACAGGGCAGCGAAGGCGCCGCTGGGGAACGGCAGGGCCCGGACGCTGGCCACCGAGACGTCAAGGCCCCGCGCCCTGGCCCGGCGGACCTGCCCTTCGGCGAGGTCCACGCCCGTGTAGTGGATGCCGGCCTCAACGAACTTCAGGCCGTCGAGCCCGGTCCCGGTCCCCACTTCCAGGACGGAATGCCGCCCTTCGGACTTCAGCAGGGCAATAAAGCGGTCGCGTTGCTCCACACGGCTATGCGACGGCGGGTAGTCAGCCCCGGAGGCTGCACGGCGGTTGTAGAAGTCGGCGAGGCGCCGCTCGGCATCCGTAGTGGCCGGATCCATCCCGCCTCCCCGCCTTCTTTAAGACGGCCGTCAGTTAAAGACGACGGTCCGGTTGCCGTCCAGGAGCACGCGGTGCTCTGCGTGCCACTGCACCGCCTGGACCAGGGTGCGGCCCTCCACGTCCCTGCCCATCTGCACGAACTGTTCCGGCGTCCGCGCGTGGTCCACCCGGATGACTTCCTGCTCGATGATGGGACCCTCGTCCAGCGCCGCTGTCACGTAGTGGGCGGTGGCGCCGATGAGCTTCACACCGCGGGCATGCGCCTGGTGGTAGGGCTTGGCACCCTTGAAGGACGGCAGGAAGGAGTGGTGGATGTTGATGGCCTTGCCGGTCAGCTCCGTGCAGAGCTCATCGGAGAGGATCTGCATGTAACGGGCCAGGACGGTCAGCTCGATGTCGTGCTCGGCCATGATGGCGCGGAGTTTGTCCTCCGCCTGGGCCTTGGTGTCCGGGGTGACCGGGATGTAGTGGAACGGGATGCCGTAGAACTCAGCGAGCCCGGCAAGGTCCTGGTGGTTGGAAACGATGGCGGGGATCTCGATGGGCAGCGTCCCGGAGCGCTGCTGGAACAGGAGGTCGTTGAGGCAGTGGGCAGAGGTACTGGCCATGACCAGGGTGCGCACTTTCTGGCCCACGGTGTTGAGGCTCCACTGCATCCCGAACGCCTCGGCCACCGGCTCAAGGGCAGCGCGCAGCTCGGACTTGGCCGCCGCCGTCGTCACCTCTACCCGCATGAAGAAGTTGCCCGTGGCAGGGCTGCCGTACTGCTGCGAATCCGTAATATTGCAGCCCGCCACCAGCAGGGCGCCGGCCACCGCGTGGACAATTCCGGGGCGGTCCGGGCAGGACAGGGTAACTACGTAGGCTTGGTTCAGCTGCTCTTCACTCACGCGTACAAGCCTACCCGCGCTGCGGCGCCCGGGTTTGGTACGCTGAGAGGGTCGCAACTGGCGTTGGGTGGCTAACCACCAGGGAGCGGCAATCACGAAGACCACGGATCGTACGCCTGGGCCGAGGGTCATGTCTTGCCGGATTTGGGGCTGCACCTGCGTCAGTACTGCAGCGCCATGCCCGCAGCTTCCCACGCGCTGTCATCAGTGCGGTGTGAAGGTGCGCCAGCCGGTAGCCTGACCTTAGCAGTGCCCGTACGCCTAGCCAGGAGTTCTTTCGTGACTACAGCCACCTCCACTACCGCCGTCAGCAACCAGCCGCTGGCCGAGCTCGACCCCGAAATCGCAGCAGTCCTTGACCAGGAGCTCGGCCGCCAGCGCGGCACCCTGGAAATGATCGCCTCCGAGAACTTCGCCCCCCGCGCCGTCATGGAAGCCCAGGGCTCCGTCCTCACGAACAAGTATGCCGAGGGCTACCCGGGCCGCCGCTACTACGGCGGCTGCGAATACGTGGACATTGCCGAGCAGCTGGCCATCGACAGGGTCAAGGCCCTGTTCGGCGCCGAGTACGCCAACGTCCAGCCGCACTCAGGCGCCCAGGCCAACGCCGCGGCCCTGTCCGCCATGATCACTCCCGGCGACAAGATCCTGGGCCTGTCCTTGGCGCACGGCGGCCACCTGACCCACGGCATGAAGCTGAACTTCTCCGGCAAGCTGTACAAAGTTGCTGCCTACCAGGTTGAGGAAGACAACTTCCGCATCGACATGGACAAGCTCCGCGAACAGGCCATCGCCGAGAAGCCGCAGGTCATCATCGCCGGCTGGTCCGCCTACCCGCGCCACCTGGACTTCGCTGCCTTCCGCTCCATCGCCGACGAGGTCGGGGCCCTTCTCTGGACCGACATGGCCCACTTCGCCGGCCTGGTTGCCGCCGGACTGCACCCGAGCCCGGTTCCGCACTCCGACGTCGTCACCTCCACAGTGCACAAGACCCTCGCCGGGCCGCGCTCCGGCGTGATCCTGGCCAAGCAGGAGTGGGCCAAGAAGCTCAACTCCAGCGTTTTCCCGGGCCAGCAGGGCGGCCCGCTGATGCACGTGATCGCAGCCAAGGCCGTGGCCTTCAAGATCGCCGGCACCGAGGAATTCAAGGAGCGCCAGGAGCGCGTCCTGGAAGGCGCCAGGATCATCGCCGACCGCCTCAACCAGGCGGACGTCGCCGACGCCGGCGTCTCCGTCCTGACCGGCGGCACGGACGTGCACCTGGTCCTTGTCGACCTCCGCAACTCCCAGCTGGACGGACAGCAGGCCGAAGACCTCCTGCACTCGGTGGGCATCACCGTGAACCGCAACGCCGTTCCGTTCGACCCCCGCCCCCCGATGGTCACCTCCGGCCTGCGCATCGGCACCCCGGCACTGGCCACCCGCGGCTTCGGCGCCGCCGAGTTCACCGAGGTTGCCGAGATCATCGCCACCGCCCTGAAGGCCGGCACCGGTGCCGACGTCGAGTCCCTGCAGGCGCGCGTGGACAAGCTGGCCGCCGACTTCCCGCTGTACCCGCAGCACGAGCAGTGGTGACCCATGACTGAAACCACCCAGACCGCAAAGGTCCTTGACGGCAAGCTTGCCGCCGCCGCCATCAAGGCCGAGCTGGCCGAACGCGTGGCCGCACTCAAGGCCAAGGGCGTAACGCCCGGCATCGCAACCGTCCTCGTGGGAGCGGATCCGGCCTCGCAGCTGTACGTGTCCATGAAGCACAAGCAGTCCGCGGAAATCGGGATGAACTCGATCCAGCGCGAGCTGCCGGCCGATGCCACCCAGGAGCAGGTCGAGGCACTCATTGACGAACTCAATGCGGACCCCGCCTGCCACGGATACATCGTCCAGCTGCCGCTGCCCAAGCACCTGGACACCGATGCGATCCTGGAGCGCATCGACCCCGCGAAGGATGCCGACGGCCTGCACCCCACCAACCTTGGCAAGCTGGTGCTCAACGTCAACGGGGAGATCACCTCGCCGCTGCCGTGCACGCCCCGCGGCGTGATCGAGCTCCTGGAGCGCAACGGCTACAGCCTCAAGGGCAAGCACGTTGTGGTGGTGGGCCGCGGCGTCACCATCGGCCGCTCGATCGGGCTGCTGCTCACCCGGCGCGCCGTCAACGCCACGGTGACGCTGACGCACACGGGAACCGAGAACCTCCCGGAACTGCTGCGGCAGGCGGACGTCATTGTGGGCGCGGCCGGTGCCAAGCACATCGTCAAGGCCTCCGACGTGAAGCCCGGCGCGGCCGTGCTGGACGTGGGCGTCACCCGGGAAACCGATCCCGAGACCGGCAAGAGCCGGGTCTACGGCGACATCGACCCCGCCGTGGCCGAGGTGGCCGGCTGGATTTCACCGAACCCCGGAGGCGTCGGTCCCATGACCGTGGCGCTGCTGATGACGAACGTGGTGGAAGCCGCGGAACGCCAGGTGGCACAGAAGAGCGGCCCGGGAAGCGCCTAGCACCAGGCAAAAACAGCAAGGCACGACGGCGGCACGGCACCTTTCACACGGAAGCGGCCGTGCCGCCGTCGGACTTTTAAGCGCAGAAGTGGCAGTCCCCTTCCACCTGCGCCGCAGCTCCACTAGTCTGCGGAGGGTGCACAACAAAGCCGCCGTGCCGCCGGGCGCAGCAGTCGGCCCTGTCCAGCCTGCCGCCGGGCCGCGAAGCGAAGACCACCGTACGGTCATTACGGCAGAGAACCTGACGAAGACCTACGGCGACGTGGCCGCCGTGGACGGAATCTCCTTCAGCGTCGCGGCGGGGGAGTCCTTTGGCCTGCTGGGCCCGAACGGTGCCGGCAAATCCACCACCATGAAAATGATCGGCGGCGTCACCCGGCGCACCTCCGGAAACCTCCGCATCCTGGGCCTCGACCCGGACTCGCACGGGCCCGAAGTGCGGGCGCACCTGGGCGTGGTGCCGCAGCAGGACAACCTGGATGAGGAGCTCCGGGTCCGGGACAACCTGCTGGTCTACGGGCGCTACTTCGGCCTGCCCATGAGCTACCTGAGACCGAAGGCCGACGAACTGCTGGAATTCGCGCAGCTGACGGACAAGGCGAAATCCAAAGTGGACGCGCTGTCCGGCGGCATGAAGCGGCGGCTGACCATCGCGCGTTCGTTGATCAACGAACCCCGGATCCTTTTGCTGGACGAGCCCACCACCGGTCTGGATCCGCAGGCCCGGCACATCCTCTGGGACCGCCTGTTCCGGCTCAAGGAACAGGGCGTCACCCTTATCCTGACAACCCACTACATGGACGAGGCCGAGCAGCTTTGCGACCGGCTGATCGTGGTGGACAAGGGCAGGATCATGGCTGAGGGATCGCCCGCGCAGCTGATCCGCGAGCACTCCACCCGCGAGGTGGTTGAGCTGCGGTTCGGATCCGAGCGGAACACCACGATCGCCTCGGAGCTGCAGGGCATCGGGGAGCGGCTGGAGGTCCTCCCGGACCGGGTGCTGATTTACGCGCACGACGGCGAGTCCACCCTTGAGCAGGTGGCGTCCCGCGGCCTGCGGCCGCTGACATCGCTGGTGCGGAGGTCCTCGCTGGAGGACGTGTTCCTGCGGTTGACGGGCAGAAGCCTTGTTGACTGACGGCACGGCAAGGGAGGCGTTGCGGGCCCACAGCCCGGACATTGCGGCTGCCAGGGCGCGGCGGTGGGGCGCGTTCTATTACGCAGAGCAGGTGCTGCGGGTGATGAAGGGCTACGGCTGGTCCATCATCATGTACAGCGTGGGCCACCCGGTGGCGTACCTGTTTGCCATGGGCGTGGGCCTGGCCACCCTTGTAGACGCGCAGGGCGCGGAGGCCTTCGGGGGAGTGGGCTACGTGACCTTTGTGGCCCCGGCGCTGCTGGTGTCCGCGTCCGTGATGACGGCCACCAACGAGTTCACGTTCCCCGTGATGGACGGGTTCAAATGGCGCCGCACCTACTACGGGCCGCACGCCTCGCCGCTGACTCCCCAGCAGATTGCGGCGGGCCACATCATGGCGGTGACCCTGCGCCTCCTGCTGCAGTCCGCCGTCTACTTCGCCGCTGTTGTCCTCTTCGGTGCCGCGCCCGGCGGCTGGGGCTGGGCCACCATCCTGGTGGCAACGCTCGCGGGCCTTTCCTTTGGCCTGCCGCTGATGGCCTACTCGGCCTCCATCACCGAGGACAAGGGCCAGTTTGCGCTGGTGATGCGGTTTATCGTGATGCCGCTCTTCCTGTTCTCCGGGACCTTCTTTCCGCTGGACAGCCTTCCCCTGGCGGTGCGCTGGGTGGGCTGGATCTCGCCCATCTGGCATGGCACCGAACTGGGACGGGTGTTCAGCTACGGGTACCAGCAGCCGCCGCTGCTCACCGTCCTCCACGCGGTGGTGCTCGTGGCCCTGGCGGTGCTGGGCTGGTTCCTGACCCGGCGGCAGTTCGCGGCAAGGATGGGCAAGTGAGCGCCGGGCTGCCAGTGAAAAGCGCGCCGGACCAGGCCCGCAGCAGGACGTTCGGGCCGCTGTATTCGCGCAACGCCAGGGCCGTCATTTCGCGCGGCCTGCTGGCCACCCGGAGCACAAACTGGCTGGTGATGCTCTCCGGGTTCTTCGAGCCGGTCCTGTTCCTCATCTCCATGGGGGTGGGGCTCGGCGCAATCGTGGGCTCGGTCCAGGGCCCAGGCGGCGGGGAGATCAGCTACGCCGCATACATTGCCCCGGCCCTGCTCGCAGTCTCGGCGATGAACGGCGCGGTCTACGACTCCACCTGGAACGTGTTCTTCAAAATGAACTTCGCGAAGCTTTACCAGGGCATGCTGTACACCTCGCTGGGGCCGCTGGACGTTGCCCTCGGGGAGATCTTCCTGGCGCTCCTGCGCGGCCTGCTCTACGCCATGGGTTTCACGGCGGTGATGGGGGTCATGGGATTGATCACCACACCCTGGGCGCTCCTGATGGTGCCTGCCTCCGTGCTGATCGCCTTCGGCTTCGCGAGCATCGGGATGGGGATCACCAGTTTCCTGAAGACCTTCCAGCAGATGGACTGGGTCAACTTCGTGATGCTGCCCATGTTCCTGTTCAGCGCCACGTTCTACCCGCTGAGCGTCTACCCACAGGCCATCCAGTGGCTCATCCAGGCCATGCCGCTGTGGCACGGGGTAGAACTCCTGCGCCAGATCAGCGTGGGCGCCTTCACCGCTGCCACCCCCGTCCACATCGGCTACTACCTGGTGATGACCGCCGTCGGCATGCTGCTCACCACGGTCCGCCTGCGCCAGCTCTTCCTGAAGTAGCCCCCCAACTAGGTAGCGCTAAGTGTCGTTTTAGGGGTTCAAAACGACACTTGGCGCTACCTAGTTGGGAGGGGAGGGGCGCTGTTCGCCGGAGGTGGAAGGCGGCAGGAGCACACCCGGGGGTTTGAGAGAATGGGTGCATGCAATCTCTGGGCAGCTCCAAGTCATCCTCCAAACCCGCCAGGGGCGGATTCTCCATGTTCCGCATCAGCGGCCCGGGACTGATGGTCCTGGTCACCGCGTTCGTTGTGGCCGTGATCTTCGCCGCCAACCAGAACGACGTCGTGGGCTGGGTTGTTGCGGTCATCGCAGCCTTCTGGCTCGCGCTGGCCTGCTTTGTGGTGTTCAGCATCCAGAAGGCGGCAAAGAGGGCCGGCGCCAAGCTCAGCGAAGCCCAGAACGCGTTCACGTCCGCTGCAGGGCGCGGCCCCTACGCCGCAGCAGACCAGGGTGGAACCCGGGTTGTTGCCGAGCGCAGCCAGGCTGAGGAGGTCCGCGACCTCAAGCTGGACCACTCATTCAAGATTGTCCAGGTCCAGGTCCGCGTGGTGGAGGAGGAGCGCGCCAAGGGTGCCGCCGCCAACCAGGACACCATCCACCGGGCACTCGAAACCATTGAGATCACGGCCACCAACGCCAGGGACATGATCAAGTCCTCGGGCGGCAGTGGAGAGCCGGTCACCGGAACCATCATCGACTAGAGTGGAGCGGGTGAGCTCGGCATTGAACAAGGACCACCTTCGCATCGCATCCGTCAACGTCAACGGCCTCCGGGCTGCGTTCAAGAACGGCATGGCGGCATGGCTGGAGCCGCGCGGGGTGGACATCCTCTGCCTGCAGGAAGTCCGCGCCCCTGACGCCATCGTGCGCCAGCTGCTGGGCGAAGGCTGGCACATCCTGCACGCCGAGGCTGAGGCCAAGGGCCGGGCCGGCGTCGCTATCGCATCGCGTGAGGAGCCGCTGGAAACCCGCAACGGCATCGGTGACGACTACTTCGCCACCGCCGGGCGCTGGGTTGAGGCCGACTTCCGCTTACGGGATGCGGCGGGAGAACCCGTGCAGCTCACCGTGGCCAGTGCCTACGTCCACTCCGGCGAGGTGGGCACGGCGAAGCAGGATGACAAATTCAGGTTCCTGGAGGTCATGAGCACCAGGCTCCCGGAACTGACCAAGCACAGCGACCACGCCCTGGTGGTGGGCGACCTTAACGTGGCCCACACGCCGCTGGACATCCGCAACTCAAAAGCCAACGTCAAGAGGGCGGGCCACCTGCCGGAAGAACGCGCGTACTTTGACAGGTTCTTCGGCGAGGAAATCGGCTGGCATGACGTGCACCGCAACCTGGCTGGACCGGTTGACGGGCCATACACCTGGTGGTCGCAGCGCGGCAAGGCCTTTGACAATGACACCGGCTGGCGCATCGACTACCACCTGGCCACCCCGGCGCTGGCCGCCTCCGCGATCTCAGCGGTGGTGGACCGTGCGGCGTCGTGGGATACCCGCTTCTCCGACCATGCCCCGCTGGTAGTGGATTACCAGCTCTAAGCCCCGAAGGTTTCCTCCCACATGACTACCCCAACTTCGCCAGCCGCAAAGAAGCGCATCCTCTCCGGCGCCAAGCCCACGGCCGATTCCCTGCACCTGGGCAACTACATCGGCGCCGTCCGCAACTGGGTGGACATGCAGGCTGAGTACGACGCCGTCTTCTTCATCCCGGACCTGCACGCCATCACCGTGGACTTCGATCCGGCCGAGCTGGCCAAGCGCACCCGGATCGTTGCCGCGCAGTACATCGCAGCGGGCATCGATCCGGACAAGAGCATCTTTTTCGTCCAGTCCCACGTGCCCGAACATGCGCAGCTGGCCTGGGCATTGAACTGCATCACCGGTTTCGGCGAAGCCTCGCGCATGACCCAGTTCAAGGACAAGACCCAGAAGTCCGGCGCCGACGCCGCCACCCTGGGGCTTTTTGCCTATCCCACCCTCATGGCTGCGGACATCCTGCTGTACCAGACGGACCTGGTGCCGGTAGGCGAGGACCAGCGGCAGCACCTGGAGCTCACCCGGAACCTGGCGCAGCGCTTCAATACCCGCTTTGGTCCCACCTTCACCGTTCCCGAGGCGACCATCGTCAAGGAAAGCGCCAAGATCTACGACCTGCAGAACCCCAGCGCCAAGATGTCCAAGACCGGGGAATCACCTAACGGGATCATCCAGCTCCTGGAGGACCCGAAGATCGCGGCCAAGCGCATCAAATCGGCAGTGACGGATGCCGGAACTGAAATCCGGTTTGACCCGGAGGAGAAACCCGGCGTCTCCAACCTGCTCACTATTTACTCTTCCTTGACCGGAAAAACGGTGGCCGAGCTCGAAGCCGAGTACCAGGGCAAGATGTACGGCCATCTTAAAGTGGACCTTGCGGAGGTAATGGTGGACTTCATCACGCCCCTGCGGAACCGCACCAACGAGCTGATGGCGGATCCGGCCGAGCTGGACCGGCTGCTCGCACACGGGGCCGAGCGCGCCCGGGAAATTGCCTCAGTGACCCTCGCCCAGGTGTACGAGCGCATGGGTTTCCTTCCGTCCCTCAGCCTCGCCGGAGTCCACTAGCGCTATGTCCTCCAGCAAAGTCACCGCTAGGGAAGGCACCCGTTCCCCCCGCCGGACGGCGGGGACAGCAGCCAACCCCCACGGAGACCCAGCAGATCGTCGCGTTGCGCCGCATGCCCGCCCATCCCGGACGGAGGACATCAGCGTCGGCGTCATCCTTGGCTTTCCGGCCGACATCGCGGCGGAGCTGCAGCGTTGGCGGGCGTCCTTCGGTGATCCCCTCGCGGACGTGGTTCCGGCCCACATCACCCTGGTGACCACTACCCCTACGAAGGATTGGGAGGCCACCCGCGAGCACGTGAGGGACGTCGCCCGCCGGCAGCGGCCCTTCACCGTCACCATCGCGGGAACGGGAACTTTCCGTCCGGTCTCGCCGGTGGTGTTCATCAACGTTGAGGACGGCTTCGAAGACTGCGTCGACCTGCACGAAAAGCTCCAGCAGGGTCCCCTGCACCGCGAGTTGCCGTTTGCCTACCACCCGCACGTCACCATCGCCCATGATGTGGCCCCGGAAAGCCTCGACGAAGCCGAAACGGTGCTGCGGAACTACAGAGCCACCTTCCCCGTGGTTAGCATGGGACTTTACGAGCACGATGCCAACGGCATCTGGCAGCTACGGGAAGAGCTGGACTTTGGGACCCAAACTGACAACGACGGCGGCGCCTGACTCACGGACCCCGTTGCGGCACCAGGCGAGGCAGCCCGAACGGCAGCCCCTTCCCACAGACCACGCCCACCTGAAGCTCGCGGTCATCCAGAAGCAGATGGCGTGGAACAAGGCACGGAGGGCCGGCAACGGGCCCCTGGCAGGCCTGATGGCCATGGTCCAGTGGCTTCTGGCCCGCCTTAACGCCCTTCGTCCCATGCGCGCCTTCCGGCACTACACACTTCAGCACGGCCCGCTGATGAGCGCCGGCATCGGCTTCAACATGTTCTTCTCCATCACCGGCCTCCTCACCACCGGCTTCTCCATTGCCGGCCTGGTCCTGCGCGGACAGCCGGCACTCCTGGACACGATCATCAGCAGCGTCGCCCAAAGCGCGCCGGGACTCTTGAAGCTAAACGGGGGCAATGGCCTGGTTGACCCCCAGGACCTGCTGAACCCGGACGGTCTCGGCTGGACGGCGCTGATCGGTGCCGTGGTCACGATCATCACGTCCCTGGGCTGGATCGCCGGCCTCCGGGACGGGCTGCGCGGCGTGCTGGAGCTGCCACCGCTGCTGGTCAACCCCATACTCATGAAACTCCGGGATGCAGGCACGTTGCTGCTACTGGGCGTGGCCCTGGTGATCAGCGCCGGAGCTTCCCTGGTGTTTGGAACCGCCGCCGGCTGGGTTTCCGACTTCCTGCGGCTCGATGATGCTGTTGCCGGTCCGCTGACCACGTCGATCAAGATCGCTGTCCCGCTGGTCCTGAACTGGGCTACCGCGCTCATCATGTTCCGGCTCGCGGGGAGCCTGAAGCTGGAGCGCCGGGCCCTGCTGGAAGGCACCATCCTGGCGGCACTGGGCACCACCACATTGCAGATCTTCAGCACCGAACTGCTGGCCGGGGCAGGGCGCAATCCCATCCTGGCGCCGTTCGCGATCATCATCGGCCTGCTGATCTGGTTCAACCTGGTGAGCCAGGTCTACCTGGTCTCAGCCGGCTGGGCCGCGATTCGGGAGGCGGACCTGCACGGCACCTCCGCCGGCCATGACAAGGGCACGTGGGGTGCCCGCCAAGTGCAGCCCGGGAAGGTGCCCGTGCATCCTGATGCGGGCTTCCCGGCTACTGCCCGGCGTCGAGGTACTGGTCGGCCCAGGCAGCAATGATGCGCGCGGCCCTGGCTGCCTGGCCTTTGCCGGTCAGCAGGTGGTCGCTGCCTTCGAGCGACACAAAGTTCCTTGGATGCCGGGCCGTCTGGAAGATGGTGCTGGCATTTTCGATTCCCACGGTGTTGTCCGTGGGGGAGTGGAGCACCATCAGCGGCTTGTGAAGCTGTTTGATGCAGTCCGTCAGGTCGGCATTCTCCAGGTCTTCCACGAAGTGCTTGCGGATCTC
The DNA here is from genome assembly GCF_034258515.1 of Pseudarthrobacter oxydans. Classification (NCBI taxonomy): domain Bacteria; kingdom Bacillati; phylum Actinomycetota; class Actinomycetes; order Micrococcales; family Micrococcaceae; genus Pseudarthrobacter; species Pseudarthrobacter oxydans. The sequence goes on from NZ_CP139438.1 coordinate 1,309,226, forward strand.
CACCCGCTTTCCGCCGAGGTCCACTTCGGCGCTGCCTTCACTCAGGATCTTGTCCAAAGCCGCGTCGAAGACATGGGCCACGTGCTTCGGTGAAAACGGCGCACCCACGGTAGCGACGGCGTCGAGCTCTGGAATTTCCCGGGCCGCTGCCAGGACCGCGGCGCCGCCGAAGGAATGGCCCACCAACAGGGAAATCGGCTTCCCTTCGCTGCGCATGAACTCCGCGGCCTTCACAGTGTCCGCCACCTTGTGGCTGAAGGAGCCGGCGGACCATTCTCCCGCGGAGCCGCCCAGGCCAAGGTTGTCGAACCGGAGCATGCCAACCCCGCTGTCCGCCAGTGCCTTGCACATCCGGGACGCGGACGGGCTGTCCTTTCCCAGCGTGAAACCGTGGGAGAATACTCCCCAGCCCTTGACGGGCCCCTCCGGAACGTCGATGATTCCCGAGAGCATCTCGCCGGTTGAGCCTTCAAAGCTTACTTTTTCGGAGCGGGACACCGCGTCCCCTTTCTGCTGTGCGTCTAAACCTGTAAACGACGACGGCGCCCTCCCCCTAAGTGGGGGACGGCGCCGTCGTCAGCTAAATCCTTTGTCAGATCTTGCGGGAGAGAATGGCCTGCTTGACCTCGGCGATTGCCTGGGTCACCTGGATGCCGCGGGGGCATGCCTCCGAGCAGTTGAAGGTGGTGCGGCAGCGCCACACGCCTTCCTTGTCGTTGAGGATCTCCAGGCGCATGTCGCCGGCGTCATCGCGGGAATCGAAGATGAAGCGGTGTGCGTTGACGATCGCGGCGGGGCCGAAGTACTGCCCGTCGGTCCAGAAAACGGGGCAGGAGGACGTGCACGCGGCGCAGAGGATGCACTTGGTGGTGTCGTCAAAGCGCTCACGGTCCTCGGCGGACTGGAGGCGTTCCCGGGTGGGTTCGTGGCCCTTGTTGATGAGGAACGGCATGACCTCGCGGTAGGACTGGAAGAACGGTTCCATGTCCACGATGAGGTCCTTTTCCACCGGCAGGCCCTTGATGGGCTCCACCGTGATGGGCTTGGACGTGTCCAGGTCCTTGAGGAGCGTCTTGCAGGCCAGGCGGTTGCGGCCGTTGATGCGCATGGCATCGGAGCCGCACACACCGTGGGCGCAGGAGCGGCGGAAGGACAGCGTGCCGTCCGTTTCCCACTTGACCTTGTGCAGGGCGTCCAGGACACGGTCCGTGCCGTACATGGTCAGGTGGAAATCGTCCCACGTGGCTTCCTCGGAAACCTCCGGGTTGTACCGGCGGACGCGCAGGTGCACATCGAACGTGGGGATCTCGCCGCCACCGCCGACGCCGGCAGGCAGTTCAATCTTTGAGGCTGGCTCAGCGATTTCAGCGGTCATCTTTAGTACTTCCTCACCATCGGCTCGTAGCGGGTAAAGACGACCGGCTTGGTGGCCAGGCGGATGCCGGCAATTGACTCAGCCGATCCGTCCGCCGGCGCGTGGTCATCCTTGTACGCCATGGAGTGCTTCATGAATTTCTCGTCGTCACGCTCGGGGAAGTCCTCGCGGAAGTGTCCGCCGCGGGATTCCTCACGGTGCAGGGCGGCCACGGTCATGACCTTGGCCAGTTCCAGCAGGAAGCCGAGCTCAACGGCCTCAAGCAGGTCCAGGTTGAAGCGCTTGCCCTTGTCCTGGACGTTGATGCGCCTGTACCGCTCCTCGAAGGAAGCGATGTCGCGGAGGACCTGGTTCAGCGTCTCCGCCGTGCGGAACACCTGCATGTTGGCGTCCATGGTGTCCTGGAGTTCCTTGCGGATCACAGCCACCTTCTCGTCACCGCTGCCGTTGCGGGCTATATCCAGCAGTTCGGTGGTGTACGCCAGCGGGTTCTCGGGCAGTTCCACGAAGTCAGCCGTCTTGGCGTATTCTGCCGCTGCGATGCCGGCACGCTTGCCGAACACGTTGATGTCCAGCAGCGAGTTGGTGCCAAGGCGGTTGGAGCCGTGAACGGACACGCACGCAACTTCGCCGGCTGCGTACAGGCCCGGGACCACGGTGTCGTTGTCCTGCAGGACCTCGGTGGTGATGTTGGTGGGGATGCCGCCCATGGCGTAGTGCGCGGTGGGGAACACGGGGACGGGCTCCGTGTACGGCTCCACACCCAGGTAGGTGCGGGCGAACTCGGTGATGTCCGGGAGCTTGGCATCGATGTGCGCGGGCTCGAGGTGCGTCAGGTCCAGGAGGACGTAGTCCTTGTTCGGGCCGCAGCCCCGGCCCTCACGGACCTCGTTGGCCATGGAGCGTGCCACGATGTCGCGGGGCGCCAGGTCCTTGATGGTGGGGGCGTAACGCTCCATGAAGCGCTCACCCTCGGAGTTGCGCAGGATGGCTCCCTCACCGCGGGCAGCCTCGGAAAGGAGGATGCCCAGGCCGGCCAGGCCGGTCGGGTGGAACTGGAAGAACTCCATGTCCTCCAGGGGGATGCCGCGGCGGAAGGCGATGCCCATGCCGTCGCCGGTCAGGGTATGCGCGTTGGAGGTGGTCTTGAAGACCTTGCCCGCGCCGCCGGAGGCGAACACCACGGACTTGGCCTGGAAGACGTGCAGTTCGCCCGAGGCGAGGTCGTAGGAGACGACGCCGGCAACGCGCTTCTGCTTGTAGGGCGTACCGTCCGCGCGGACAGCATCCTCTTCGACCGTCAGCAGGTCCAGGACGTAGTACTCGTTGTAGAACTCAACGTTGTGCTTGACGCAGTTCTGGTAGAGGGTCTGCAGGATCATGTGGCCGGTGCGGTCCGCGGCGTAGCAGGCGCGGCGGACAGGGGCCTTGCCGTGGTCGCGGGTGTGCCCGCCGAACCGGCGCTGGTCAATCCGGCCTTCGGGCGTGCGGTTGAACGGCAGGCCCATCTTTTCGAGGTCAAGCACGGCGTCGATGGCTTCCTTCGCCATGACCTCAGCGGCGTCCTGGTCAACCAGGTAGTCGCCGCCCTTAATGGTGTCGAACGTGTGCCATTCCCAGTTGTCTTCTTCGACGTTGGCAAGGGCCGCACACATGCCACCCTGCGCCGCACCGGTGTGCGAGCGGGTGGGGTAGAGCTTGGTCAGTACTGCTGTGCGCGCGCGCTGACCTGATTCGATCGCGGCGCGCATGCCAGCGCCACCGGCACCGACGATGACGACGTCGTACTTATGGACCTGCATACCAGATGCTCTTTCTCTCAAAATTCGCTATAAAACAACGGGCCGGCGTGGCCTGCGCCGCAAAACAGGGCCCGCGGTTGTACCCGCGGGCCCGGGGTGGTGCCGGTGCTAGGCAGGGCAGAATCCGCCAGGCAGGGGCACGCCGTCGACGACGGGGCAAGGGTCGAAGGTGAAGATCACCAGGGTGCCCAGGACGATGATGACGACGGTGGCCGAGTAGAGGACCGTCTTCAGCCAGCGGCGGGTTGAGTCCTTTTCGGCGTAGTCGTTAATGATGGTGCGGACGCCGTTGGTTCCGTGCAGCATGGCCAGCCACAGCATGGCGAGGTCCCAGAACTGCCAGAACGGGTCGGCCCACTTGCCGGCCACAAAACCGAAGTCGATGGCGTGGATGCCCTCGCCCACCAGGAGGTTCACAAAGAGGTGCCCGAAGATCAGGACCACAAGGACCACGCCGGAGAGCCGCATGAAGAGCCATGCGAGCATCTCGAAGTTGCCCTTGCTCCCGCCGTGACGGCGGTACTGCGGGGCGATCCGCCCGCTGCGCGGACTTTCGATGGTTGCACTCATGGCTTAGTGACCTCCGAGGGCGAGGGACAGGTGGCGGATGGAGAAGGCGACCATGGTGACAAGCCAGAGTGCAAGGACTGCCCACAGCATCTGCCGCTGGTACTTGGCGCCCTTCTTCCAGAAGTCAACCGCGATGATCCGCAGGCCGTTGAAGGCGTGGAAGACAATGGCGGCAACAAGGCCCGTCTCACCCAGGGCCATGAGGGGGTTCTTGTAGGCACCGATCACGGTGGTGTAGGCCTCTGGAGACACGCGCACCAAGGAGGTGTCCAAAACGTGGACCAACAAGAAGAAAAAGATCACTACACCGGTAATGCGGTGTCCTACCCAAGACCACATGCCTTCACGGCCGCGGTACAAGGTGCCAGCTGGTTTTGTCGGCACTGATAAACCTCCCTGCAACACAGCGGCGCTGGCATGAGATCCACGCGGGGGGAACGCCTGCTGCGAGAGCACTCGTAGCTCAGGCCTAAATCTAGGCTTCGCTGACAGCTTATTCAATTTAGGAGTTCCTTGGTGACCAGCAGTGGCGCGGATCCCGCGAAATTTTGAGACAAAGGACACACTCGCCGCGGCCAGTGCCGGGCATGGCTGCCAATTTGCCGTCCGGCAGGGGCCTGAACCGCTTGACGGAGGGTGCATTGCCCGTTCCGCTAAAGTAGGCGGTGATGAGTACAGACAAAGTGACAAGCCCGGCATCACCCCTTGACCGCTTCATCGCGGTGATCCCGGCCGGCGGCGTGGGGACCCGCCTCTGGCCCCTGTCACGCGCCGCAGCTCCCAAATTCCTGCACGACCTCACCGGCTCCGGCAGCACCCTGTTGCGTGCCACCTATGACCGGCTGCACCCGCTTGCCGGAAGCAAGGTGCTGGTGGTTACCGGGAAGGCCCACCGCGATGCGGTGTGCCGCCAGCTTCCGGAACTCGAGGATTCGGATCTCGTCCTCGAGTCCGAGCCAAAGGATTCCGCGGCAGCGATCGGCCTTGCCGCCGCGATACTCCACGAGCGCGACCCCGACACGATCATGGGGTCCTTCGCTGCGGACCAGGTGATCAGCCCGGACCACCTCTTCCAGGAGGCAGTCCGCGAGGCAATCCACACTGCGGCTGCCGGCAAGATCGTGACCATCGGCATCAAGCCCACCCACCCGTCCACGGGGTTCGGCTACATCCGCTCCGGCCAGGCCCTTCACATCGACGGTGCTCCGAGCGCCCAGGACGTGGTGGAGTTCGTCGAAAAGCCGGACGAGCAGGTGGCCCAGCAGTACGTGGACAGCGGCAACTACGTATGGAACGCCGGCATGTTCGTGGCGCCCGTGGCGCTGCTGCTCAAGCACCTGGAAGCCAACCAGCCCGAACTGTTCGGCGGCCTGCAGGAAATCGCGCGGGCCTGGGACACTCCCGAGCGGGACGAGGTCACCGCCCGCGTCTGGCCCACCCTGCCGAAGATCGCCATTGACTACGCGGTGGCCGAGCCTGCCGCCGAAGCCGGGGACGTCGCCGTCGTGCCTGGCTCCTTCCGCTGGGACGACGTCGGCGACTTCGCCTCCGTGGGCCGGCTCAACAGTGCCAAGGAAGTTGACGACGTCACTGTGCTGGGGGAAGGCGCGCGCGTCTTCACGGAAAACTCCAGCGGCGTGGTGGTCACCGACACCAAGCGCGTGATCGCCCTGATCGGAATCCAGGATGTTGTCATCGTGGACACGCCGGACGCGCTGCTGGTGACCACCATGGCCAACTCCCAGCGGGTCAAGGCCGCCGTCGACGCCCTCAAAGCCAGCGGGGATACCGACGTCCTCTGATGTAACGCGGCGACCGTGATGGCCGCTAATGCCGACACCCTCGCTAGAGTGAAACAGTGCGCAATTACACTACTGAAGCCGAGCCCACCGCCCTGGTGGCTCCGTGGCTCGAGCCGCTCCTGCCGGAACTGATCGACTTCCGCAGGGACCTCCACGCACACCCGGAACTCTCCTTCAAGGAATTCCGCACCACGGACAAGCTCGCCGAGCGGCTTGAAGCTGCCGGCCTCACGCCGCGCCGCCTGGAGGGCACCGGCCTCACGGTGGACGTGGGGGAGGGGCCCATTGCCACGGCACTGCGCGGTGACATCGATGCCCTGCCCATCATCGAGGAGACCGGCCTGCCGTTCGCCTCGAAGAACCACGGCGTCACCCACGCCTGCGGCCACGACGTCCACACCACCACCATGCTGGGCATCGCCCTGGTGCTGCACCGGATGCACCAGGACGAGCCGCTCGGCGCCACTGTCCGCATCATCTTCCAGCCGGCTGAGGAAACCATGCCCGGCGGGGCCCATGCCTGCATCGAGCAGGGCGTCCTGGACGGCGTGCCGAGGATCCTGGCCCTGCACTGTGATCCCCGGATCGACGTGGGCAAGATCGGGACGCGCATCGGCGCCATCACCTCAGCCTCCGACACCATCCGGATCGAGCTGTCCGGCCGCGGCGGGCACACGTCCCGGCCGCACCTGACGGAAGAACTGGTCTTTGCGCTGGCACAGATCGCAGTGAGCGTGCCCGCGGTGCTCTCGCGCCGGCTGGATGTCCGCAGCGGGGTGTCCGTGGTGTGGGGGCAGATCTCCGCGGGTTCGGCACCCAACGCCATTCCCGGCACCGGCTACATGGCGGGAACCATGCGGTGCCTGGACCGCGACGCGTGGCACGAGGCCGGCGAACTCCTGGACGAGGTGGTCCACCAGGTGGCCGCGCCCTATGGCGTGGACGTGCGGCTGGAGCACACCAGGGGAGTGCCGCCGGTAGTGAACTCGGAGCATGAGACGGCCATCATCGAAGCGGCCGCACGCGCCGAAATCGGGGAAAGCGCCGTGGTCCTGACCCCGCAGTCCATGGGCGGGGAGGACTTCGCCTGGTTCCTTGCCGAACTTCCCGGAGCCATGATGCGCTTGGGCACCAAGACTCCCGGCGGCGAGGAATACGACCTGCACCGCGGGGACTACATCGTGGACGAGCGGGCCCTGGGACTGGGAATCCGCGTTCTCACTGCAGCCGCGCTGCGCACCATCCGCGACATCTAATTCCGGGAAACGGGGTGTGCCCGATTGCGTCGGGCACACCCCCAAGACCACTTCCGTGCCGGAACAAGTAAGTTGTGCACAACTTACTTGTGTACTATCGTTTCTGTCATGACTGACGCACCCCGGCTAAACCACCAGGTCTGCTTTGCGCTCTATTCCGCCTCCCGGGCTGCCACCGCGGTATACCGCCCGGTCCTCGAGGACCTGGGCCTGACCTATCCGCAGTACCTGGTGATGCTGGTGCTGTGGGAAAACGAACCGCGCGGCGTGAAGGAGATCGGCGAGGAGCTCGGACTGGACTCCGGCACCTTGTCGCCGTTGCTGAAGCGGCTGGAAGCCCTTGGCCTGTGTGAGCGGCGCCGGTCTGGCGAGGATGAGCGCCGTGTCGCCATCCATCTCACCTCCGCCGGGCGGGAGCTTAGCGGCAAAGCGGGCGCCATCCCGCAGCGCCTCGCCCAGGCCGCGGGACTTACTGCCGAGGAACTGGATCAGCTGCGCAACACGCTGGACCGGCTGACGGACGCCCTCCACAAGGCGAACTGACAGTTCAGTCAAAAGAACTTATTCAACCCCTACAGGACGGATACCACCCGTGAAACCTCTATACACTGCCGAGGCACTCGCTTCGGGCGAAGGCCGCGACGGCAATGCGCGGACGAACGACGGCAAGCTGGACGTTACCCTGTCCAGCCCCGTGGAGCTGGGCGGAACGGGCCAGGGCACCAATCCCGAGCAGCTCTTCGCGGCGGGCTACGCCGCGTGCTTCCACTCAGCACTCCGATTGGTGGGCCGCAAGGAGCAGGCCGACCTGACGGATTCCGCCGTCGCGGCCAAGGTGCACCTGGGCCAGCTGGACGGCGCCGGGTTCGGACTCGCCGCTGAACTGGAGGTGGCGCTCCCCGCCCTGGACCTGGCAGCCGCCGAGGCGCTGGTGGCCAAGGCTCACGAGATCTGCCCCTACTCCAACGCCACCCGCGGCAACATCAGTGTGGACATCAGGATTCTGGAGTTCGCCGCATGAGCGCCGGAACCTTGCCCGCCAGCACCCGCGAAATCCAACTCGCCTCCCGCCCGGTAGGGCGGCCAACCCCGGATAACTTCCGGCTGGCCGAGTCCCCGCTGCCTGAACTTGGTGACGGACAGGTCCTGGTGCGCAACCTGTTCATCTCCGTGGACCCCTACATGCGCGGCCGCATGAATGACGTGAAGTCCTATTCAGCGCCGTTCGCCCTGGGCAAGGCGCTCGACGGCGGCGCGGTGGGTGAGGTGATCGCGTCCCGTTCCGGTGAGCGAAAGGAGGGGGACGTCGTCGTGCATTCACTCGGCTGGCGGGACTATGCGGTGGTGGACGCCGCGGCCGCCACGCCTGCCCGCACCACACTTGCCCCGGCGTCCGCGTTCCTCGGCGCCTTGGGCATGACCGGCCTTACCGCCTATGCCGGGCTGCTCAAGGTTGCCCGGTTCGCTCCGGGAGATGCCGTCTTCGTCTCCGGCGCTGCAGGGGCAGTCGGTTCGCTCGTAGGCCAGATCGCGAAGGCGATGGGCGCTTCCCGCGTCATCGGCTCGGCAGGTTCCCCGGCCAAGGTGGCACGGCTCCTGGAGCTGGGCTTCGACGCCGCCTTCGACTACCACGACGGGCCTGTGCGCGGCCAGCTGGAACAGGCCGCCGGCCCCGGCGGCATTGATGTCTACTTCGACAATGTGGGCGGAGAGCACCTCGAGGCGGCACTGGCCGTCCTCAACGTTGGCGGGCGGGTGGCGATGTGCGGGGCCATAGCCCAATACAACTCCACCGAACCGACGCCTGCGCCCCGCAACCTGATGCTGGCCATCGGCAAGCAGCTCACGCTTAAGGGGTTCCTGGTGGGCGGCCAGCGGCAACACGCCGCGGAGTTCGCCGAAAAGATGGCGGGCTGGCTGGCTGACGGCACGGTCCGCTATGACGAGACGATCGTGGACGGGCTGGAAAACGCCCCGCAGGCGTTCATGGACCTCCTGGACGGGGCCAACACCGGAAAGATGCTGGTGCGCCTTTAGCCAGGCGCCGCGACCTGCGGCCGCCATGGCCAACCGATAGGGGTGCCGCTAACAGGCGGTGCCCCTACTGGTTGGTAACAACTTGTAAACAATCTTCGGGATACCCTGCGGCTGTGCTACGGGACGTGGCGCAGGCCACTAAAGTGGGTGCCATCAGTGCGCTCCGGCGCAGTGCTGCGTGCCCTCAGTGACAACAGAATTTCAGTGTAGAAACGGACACTCATTGAATTCGAGCCGTAGCGCCACTCTCTTCATCCTGGAGGAAAATTGAAGAAATCACTGCGTGCAAGTTTCAAGCGCGGTTCAATGGCCGGCGTGGCTACCCTAGGTGCTTCGGCGCTCGTGTTGACCGCCTGTGGCGCAGCCCCGGAAGCCGGAAGCACCTCAACTGCAGGAGCCAGCGACTACACCGGCTGCATCGTTTCCGACTCCGGCGGGTTCGATGACCAGTCCTTCAACCAGTCCTCCTACGAGGGTCTCAAGAAGGCCGAGAAGGACCTGGGCATCAAGGTCAACCAGGTGGAGTCAAAGACCAACAACGACTTCGAACCCAACCTCAGGGCGATGGTTACGGCCGGCTGCGACCTCACCGTCACCGTGGGCTTCCTGCTCGGCGACGCCACCAAGGCGCAGGCAACGGCCAACCCGGACAGCCACTTCGCCATCATCGACTTCGGCTACGCGACGCCCATCAGCAACGTCAAGCCGATCATCTACGACACCGCCCAGGCAGCCTTCCTTGCCGGCTACCTCGCTGCAGGGACCACCAAGACCGGAACGGTTGCCACCTTCGGCGGCATCAAGCTTCCCACCGTCACCATCTTCATGGACGGCTATGCGGACGGCGTGAAGTACTACAACGAAAAGAAGGGCAAGGACGTCAAGCTCCTTGGCTGGAACAAGGAAGCCCAGGACGGCAGCTTCACCGGTGACTTCGAGAAGCAGGACGTCGGCAAGCAGCTCACCCAGAACTTCCTGGACCAGGGCGCGGACATCGTGATGCCCGTGGCCGGTCCGGTAGGCAAGGGTGCAGGCTCTGCGCTCAAGGAGGCCAAGGCAGCAGGCAAGGACGTCAAGCTGATCTGGGTGGACTCCGACGGGTTCCTCACGGCACCTGACTACAAGGACATCATGCTGTCCTCGGTCATGAAGCAGATGGGCGACGCCGTGGAGGCAGTCGTCAAGGAGGACAAGGAAGGCAAGTTCAGCAACACGCCGTACGTTGGCACCCTGGCCAACGAGGGCGTCCAGCTGGCCCCGTTCCACGACCTCGACTCCCAGGTCCCGGCCGAACTGAAGTCCGAGCTGGACCAGATCAAGAAGGACATCATCGACGGGAAACTGAAGGTCGAGTCCGCGGCAAGCCCCAAGGCCTGACCCCGCCTGAGCGCCACCCCCGGCCGGTAACCGACTGGCCGGGCGGTGGCGCTTTTTTGCTGGCTGCCCCCACCTGGCCGCAGCCTGCCTTTCCCATGACTGCACCCACTAGGCTTGGTGCTGCAGCCACATATCCTGTCCGGTCGATCACTGGACGCTTCGAGATTGGTCAGAGTTTTGAAACTTGAACTCCGAGGGATCACAAAACGCTTTGGCACCCTGGTGGCGAACGACCACATCAACGTGGTGGTGGAATCCGGACAGATCCACTGCCTGCTGGGTGAGAACGGGGCCGGAAAATCCACCCTCATGAATGTGCTGTACGGGCTCTACGAACCGTCTGAGGGCGAGATCCTGGTTGACGGCACGCCAGTTTCCTTCCGCGGACCGGGAGACGCCATGGCGGCGGGCATCGGGATGGTGCACCAGCACTTCATGCTGGTTCCCGTCTTCACGGTCGCCGAGAACGTGGCGTTGGGCGCCGAGCCCACCAAGGCCGCGGGCTTCCTCAACCTCGACGAAACGCGCCGCCGGATCAAGGAGATCTCGGACCAGTACGGCTTCGACGTGGACCCGGACGCGCTGGTGGAGGACCTGCCGGTGGGCGTCCAGCAGCGGGTGGAAATCATCAAGGCGCTGGTCCGCAATGCCAGGGTCCTCATCCTGGACGAACCCACCGCCGTCCTGACACCGCAGGAAACGGACGAACTGCTGGACATCATGCGCCAGCTCAAGTCCGGCGGAACGTCCATCGTCTTCATATCCCACAAGCTGCGGGAAGTGAAAGCAGTCTCGGACACCATTACGGTGATCCGCCGCGGCAAGGTGGTGGGGACGGCTGACCCCGCTGCGTCCACTACCGAACTGGCCTCCATGATGGTGGGCCGTGCCGTCAACCTCAAACTGGATAAAGCACCGGCCAGGCCGAAGGAAAAGACGTTCGAGGTCCGGGACCTTACCGTCATCGCTCCCAACGGCCAGCACGTCGTGGACGGCCTGAGTTTTGAGATAGCCAGGGGAGAGATCCTTGCAATTGCCGGCGTCCAGGGGAACGGCCAAACCGAGCTGACGGAGGCGATCCTCGGCCTGCAGGAGCGGGTCCACGGCTCCATCCTGCTGGACGGGCAGGAGCTCGTGGGCCGCAGCGTCAAAGAGGTCCTGAACGCAGGAGTGGGCTTCGTGCCCGAGGACCGCTCCGTTGACGGCCTTATCGGCACTTTTTCGATTGCCGAGAACCTGATCCTGGACCGGTACGATCAGGCCCCCTTCGCAAAGGGCATCAGCATGAGCCCTGCCAAGGTGCTGGAAAACGCAACCTCCCGGATCGAAGAGTTTGACGTCCGGACCCCTTCAGGAGCCCTTGCCGCCGGAACGCTTTCCGGCGGCAACCAGCAGAAGGTGGTGATGGCCCGCGAGCTGTCCCGTCCGCTGCGCCTGTTCATCGCCTCCCAGCCCACCCGCGGCGTGGACGTGGGGTCCATCGAATTCCTGCACAAGCGGATCGTGGCTGAACGCGACCAGGGCACGCCCGTCATGATCGTCTCCACCGAACTTGACGAAGTGATGGAACTGGCCGACAGGATCGCCGTGCTCTACAAGGGCAAACTGGTGGGCGTGGTTCCGGCCGGAACCAGCCGCGACGTCCTGGGCCTCATGATGGCGGGCATCCCGCCGGAGGAACACACGGCCCCGACAGGCAGTGAACAGGATCCCGCCGCCACCACGGCTTCCGTATCCGACGCCGAAGGAGGCGACCATGTCTGACACGCATCCCCCCAAGCACGCGGCCGGCGAGCCTGGCCCCGAGGCGCAGGAGTCCGCTGTCCCGGACGAGCGGACGGCCGCCGTCGTGGCCGTTGATACTGCCGGCGGGGTCATGGAACCATCCGCCGTTCCGGCCACCGCCCAAAGCGGAAAGATCCCCGGCGGTCCCGACACCCTGCTGCGCAAGATCTTCACCGGCAGCGGCATGGTCTCCGTCCTGGCGGTCCTGCTGGCCCTCATCATCGGCGGGCTGCTGATCGCCAGCACCGACAAGCAGGTGGCCACCACCTCCACGTACTTCTTCGCACGGCCCACCGACTTCCTGTCCGCCGTCTGGAACGCGGCCACGCGGTCCTACATCGCCCTGTTCCAGGGCTCGGTCTTCAACCCCCGCGGCAACAGCGTTGCGGCCCAGTTCGCGCCGTTCATGGAGACCCTCACCATCGCCACCCCGCTCATCACGGCCGGCCTGGGCGTAGCGCTGGCCTTCCGCGCGGGGCTGTTCAACATCGGCGCCCAGGGCCAGATCATCGTGGCCGGCATCCTGGCCGCCTGGGTGGGTTTCGCGCTCGACCTTCCCGTGGGCCTGCACCTGCTCCTGGTCCTGGCGGCAGGCATCGTCGGCGGCGCCTTCTGGGGCGGGCTCGTCGGCCTCCTCAAGGCCCGCACGGGGGCCCACGAAGTCATCCTGACCATCATGTTCAACTACATCGCGCTGTACTTCCTGCGGTACCTGCTGAACACTCCGGCGTTCCAGCGGCCGGGGGAGTCGAACCCCATCTCGCCCATCCTGGACCCTACCGCTGTCTACCCGCAGATCTTCGGCACCCAGTACCGGCTCCACCTCGGCTTCCTCCTGGCCATAGCCACCACTGTCCTGGTCTGGTGGCTCCTCAACCGCTCCACCGTGGGCTTCGAATTCCGCGCCGTAGGCGCAAACCCCAAGGCGGCGCAGACAGCGGGCATCAACGTGTCCCGCTCCACCATCCTGGTGATGGCACTCGCCGGAGGGCTGGCGGGCATGTCCGGCGTCGCCCAGGTGGCGGGCACGGAGAAGGTCCTTACCGACGGCGTTGCCGCCACCTATGGCTTCGACGCCATCACAGTGGCCCTGCTGGGGCGTTCGACGCCGTGGGGCACCTTCGCAGCCGGCCTGCTGTTCGGCGCCTTCCGGGCCGGGGCGGTCCAGATGCAGATCCAGACCGGCACGCCCATCGATATCGTCCTGGTGGTCCAGTCCCTGATCGTGCTCTTCATTGCAGCACCGCCCCTCGTCAGGGCCGTATTCGGCCTCAACCCGCGGCGCAGGAAGCCGGCCAAAGCCGGCAAGTCCCGTAAGGCAGCAACCACCGGAGGTGCAGCATGAGCACAACAGTTTCCTCGCCCCGCTCCGGAAAACCGCAGCCGGAGGACGCCTCAGCGAAGGCAGGTTCCGCCCTCTCCAGCAAACCCGTCAGCTGGCGGACGCCGGCGATGCTCACGGCCTTCGGCCTGATCGCCCTGGTGTTCTTCGGCCTGATGGCCCCCAACCAGACGGCCAGCTTCGGCATCTCCACAGGGGAAGACTTCTTCCAGCTGCCGGCCCTGGCGGTCAACGCGGCTGCCGGCGGCATCGTGCTGTCCGTCCTCCTGCTGGGGCTCGCCGCCTATGCGGTGTACCTCAAGACCAAGGACATGCCGGCCCCGGGCTGGCTGACGGTGACCTTCATCGTCCTGTTTACGGCCGCTTTCCTCATCTGGGTGGTGGGCGGCGCCCGCACCCCGAACATTTCGCTGGCCGGCCTCATCGCCGGCTCGGTGACCCTCGCCGTTCCGCTGGTGTTCGGATCACTGTCCGGCGTCCTCTGCGAACGGGTGGGCGTGGTAAACATCGCCATTGAGGGCCAACTGCTGGGCGGTGCGTTCACCGCCGCCATTGTGGCCAGCATGACGCAGAACCCCTTCATCGGGCTGCTGGCTGCTGCCGTGGCCGGTGCAGTGGTGTCCATGGTGCTGGCACTCTTCAGCATCAAGTACCTGGTGAACCAGATCATCGTCGGCGTGGTCCTGAATGTGCTGGTTTCGGGTGTGACCGGGTTTCTGTTCAGCACGGTGATGCAGGCCAACAAGGCGCAGTTCAACTCGCCCCCGGGGCTGGACATCATCGAAATCCCCGTCCTGTCCAGCATCCCCGTGATCGGCCCCATCCTCTTCCGGCAGTCCCTGGTGGGCTACCTCATGTACATCGCCGTCCTGGTGGTCTGGGTGGGCCTGTTCAAGACACGTTGGGGCCTCCGGGTGCGCGCCGTGGGCGAACACCCGCAGGCCGCGGACACCCTGGGCATCAACGTGAATGCCACCCGGTTCTGGAACGTCACCCTTGGCGGCGCCGTGGCCGGCATCGGCGGCTCCTTCTTTACCCTGGTGGCCATCGACAGCTTCACCAAGGAGATCTCCGGCGGCCGCGGCTTCATCGCCCTGGCAGCCCTGATCTTTGGCCGGTGGAACCCGATCGGAGCCTTCTTCGCAGCGCTCCTGTTCGGTTTCGCGGACAACCTCCAGAGCATCGTTACGATCATCGGCACGCCCGTTCCAAGCCAGTTCATGGCCATGCTCCCGTACCTGGTGACGGTCCTCGCAGTGGCCGGGCTGGTGGGCAAATCCCGGGGACCGGCGGCCAGCGGCATCCCCTATGTCAAGGGCTGACGTCGTGGACAGCACTGCGGGCGCCGCGCGGCCGGTTGACTGGGCCGCGCTGGAGGCATCCGCCGTCGCCGCCATGCGCCACGCCTACGTTCCCTACTCGAAGTTCCCGGTGGGAGCGGCGGCACTGACCCACGACGGCCGTATTGTCAGCGGCTGCAATGTAGAGAACGCCAGCTACGGCCTTACCCTCTGCGCCGAGTGCGCGCTGGTGGGCAACCTGCACATGACCGGCGGCGGGCTGCTCCGCGCCTTCTACTGCGTGGACGGCAGCGGCAACATCCTCATGCCCTGTGGACGCTGCCGCCAGCTGCTGTACGAGTTCCGCGCCCCGGACATGGAGCTCATGACGACCCAAGGCATCAAGTCCATGGACCAGGTGTTGCCTGACGCCTTCGGTCCCGAACACCTGAAGGAAACATAATGACTGACAAGGTGACAGAGACCCGCGCAGTGGACAACATTGCCGAACCCTTCGACGCCGTCGACATCATCCGCGTAAAGCGGGACAAGGGCACCCTCAGCCCGGAACAGATCGACTGGACCATCGATGCCTACACCCGCGGCGCCATCGCGGACGAACAGATGGCAGCCCTGAACATGGCCATCCTGCTCAACGGCATGGACCGCACCGAGATCGCCCGGTGGACCGCTGCGATGATCGCGTCCGGCGAACGCATGGACTTCTCCAGCCTTCGCCGGCCTGACGGCGGCCTGAAGTACACGTCTGACAAGCATTCCACGGGGGGCGTGGGGGACAAGATCACCCTGCCGCTCGCGCCGTTGGTTGCGGTTTTCGGGGTCGCCGTACCGCAGCTCTCCGGCCGGGGCCTTGGCCACACCGGCGGCACCCTGGACAAGCTTGAATCCATCCCTGGCTGGCGTGCCTCCCTCAGCAATGAGGAAATCCTGGCCCAGCTCCAGGACGTGGGCGCGGTGATCTGCGCCGCTGGCGCCGGCCTGGCCCCGGCGGACCGGAAGCTGTACGCACTGCGGGACGTCACGGGCACGGTTGAAGCCATTCCCTTGATTGCCTCCTCCATCATGAGCAAGAAAATCGCGGAAGGGACCGGCTCCCTGGTCCTGGACGTGAAGGTGGGCAGCGGTGCCTTCATGAAGGATGAGGCCAGGGCCCGGGAGCTTGCCGAGACCATGGTGGCGCTGGGCAAGGACGCAGGAGTGAACACCGTGGCACTGCTCACCAACATGGATACCCCGCTGGGACTGACCGCGGGCAACGCCATCGAGGTCGAAGAATCCTTGGAGGTGCTTGCCGGGGGCGGCCCGGAGGACGTGGTGGAGCTGACCGTCAGGCTCGCCGAGGAAATGCTGGCCTCGGCGGGAGTGAACGACGCAGATCCGGCCGCCGCCCTCAAGGACGGCCGCGCCATGGATGTCTGGAACCGCATGATCGAAGCCCAGGGCGGCGATCCGCGGGCCAAGCTTCCGGCGGCCCGGGAGTCCGAGGTGGTCTACGCCCCGGCGGACGGCGTGCTTGTGGAACTTGATGCCCTGGCCGTCGGTGTTGCAGCCTGGCGCCTGGGCGCCGGCCGTGCCCGCAAGGAGGACGCCGTGCAGGCCGGTGCCGGGGTCCGGATGCACGCCAAGCCCGGCGCCGTGGTCCGGGCCGGCGAGCCCCTGATGACGCTGCTCACGGACACCCCGGAACGGTTCGCGCGGGCGAAGGAGGCGCTGGAGCACGCAGTGGTCATTGCGCCCGAGGGATCGCGGCCGGCGCAGCGGCTGATCATCGACCGAATAGCATAGGGATCCATGCAGGCCATCAATGACTTCATCCTCGCCGCAGCCGGGCAGCCCTGGGTGCTGGTCCTGGTGCTGGCCTGCTGCGTCATTGACGGCTTCTTTCCGCCCATCCCCAGCGAGTCGGTGGTGGTGGGCCTCGCCGCCGTTGCCGCCACCGCGGACGTCCCCAACCCCTGGGTCCTGATGCTGGTGGCTGCACTGGGGGCATTCTCGGGGGACAACATTGCCTATCTGATCGGCCGCAAGGTGGGCACCAGGAGATGGGGGTGGATGCGTAACCCCCGGATGCAGAGCGCCTTCCGGTGGGCGGGCAGGGAACTGCGGAAGCGTCCGGCCTCGCTCATCCTCGTGGCGAGGTTCGTTCCGATCGGGAGGGTGGCAGTGAACCTGACAGCGGGCTTCACGCATTATCCCCACGTGCGTTTCATCGGCCTCACCGTTCTGTCCGCGACCCTCTGGGCCGGCTACTCCGTGGGGATCGGGCTGTTTTTCGGGCAGTGGTTCGAGGACAACCACCTTTTGGGCGCCGCCATCGCCATCATCTGCGCCGTGGCGCTGGGGATCCTCGTGGACCTGGGCATCAACCGCCTCCGTCGCCGGCCTCCGATGGTGGAACGGATGAAGGAACCGGAAGCGTAGTTGAAGCGTTGTTCCAGGAAGGCCAAGGCGTAGCGAATCGCGCCTTGGCCATGGGACACTTAGGAACGATTTCCGCTTTGGCTGCGCCACTTACGGCTATGCCATTTTGCATAGGAGCAAGACCCGCGTGGAGTTTATTAATGAGGCCGTGCTCCATGCAGCTGGTCAGTGGTGGATTTACCCGATACTGCTCGTGTTCTTCTTCGTTGACGGCTTCGCGATGGTGGTCCCCAGCGAGACCCTGATCGTGGCACTGGCGGCCTTTTCCCGGCACAGCGGGGAGCCCAATCTTTGGATCCTCGGCCTGACAGCCCTGGTTGGGGCCATTGCCGGGGACAATATGGCGTTTATGCTCGGACGGCGGATTGGCCTGGACCGGTGGAAGTGGATGCGCCGCCCCAAGGTCCAGAAAGCCTTCGGCTGGGCCCGCTACGAGCTCGAAAAGCGCGGCGCCGTGCTGATCTTTACTGCCCGCTACATTCCGTGGGGCCGGGTGGCCGTCAACTACGTGGCCGGCAGCACGGGCTTCGCCCACCGGCGCTTCTTCCTGTTGGATGCCTTCGCCTGCATCACGTGGGTGGGCTATTCGATTGGCATCGGCCTGCTGGCCAGTTCGTTCCCCTGGCTCCACCACAATCCGCTGCTCAGCGCGGGCATAGCCGTGGTCTTCGCCATCGTGCTCGGCATCCTCATTGACCACGTCCTGCGCTGGTGGCACAAGCACCTTGCCCGCAACGACGCCGAAGAGGTTGATGAGTGGCTTGACGGCGGTCCCTCCGGCGCCCGGGGCCCCGTTAACGGCAGCTCGGCCGTCCTCGCTCCTGCGGCCCGGGACGGCAAGCCTGCCGCTAATTAGCGGCTGGCTTTGAACTCCCGCCCACCCTAAGGTGGGAAGGTGACTGAGCCCATTGTTGACGCTGCCCCTGCCATCGATTTCGACCTGAAGAACCTCCCCAAGGTCTCCCTCCACGACCACCTGGACGGAGGACTGCGTCCGGCCACCATCATCGAACTGGCCGAGGCCGTTGGCCACACGCTGCCTTCCACCGATCCCGTGGCGCTGGGCGAATGGTTCCGGGAGTCCGCCAACTCCGGCTCGCTGGTCCGCTACCTGGAAACGTTTGACCACACCGTTGCCGTCATGCAGACCCACGAAGGCCTGTTCCGGGTGGCCAAGGAGTTCGTTGAGGACCTCGCTGACGACGGCGTGGTGTACGGCGAAGTCCGGTGGGCGCCCGAGCAGCACTTCCAGAAGGGCCTCACGCTGGACCAGGCGGTGGAGGCCGTGCAGGAAGGACTCGAAGCCGGCGTCGAAGCCGTAGGGGAGAGCGGACGCGAGATCCAGGTGGGCCAGCTCATCACCGCCATGCGCCACGCGGACCGCGGGCAGGAGATCGCTGAACTCGCCGTCCGCCACCGCAACAAGGGCGCAGTCGGCTTCGACATCGCCGGAGCCGAGGACGGCTTCCTGCCTTCCCGTTTCCGGGACGCCTTCACCTACCTGGCCCAGCAGAACTTCCCGGCCACCGTGCACGCCGGCGAGGCCGCCGGGCTGGACAGCATCCAGTCCGCCCTGGTGGACGGCCGCGCCCTGCGGCTGGGACACGGCGTCCGGATTGCCGAGGACATCATGGTGGAGTTCGACGACGATGCAGAGGACACGATTGGCCTGGTCACCCTGGGCGACCTCTCCAGCTGGATCCGCGACCGCGGCATCGCCCTGGAAATCTGCCCCTCCTCCAACCTCCAGACCGGTGCGATCGCCGGGTTCGGCGAGGGCATCGAAAGCCATCCCCTGGACATGCTCTACCAGCTCGGCTTCAACGTCACCATCAACACCGACAACCGGCTGATGAGCGGTGTCACCCTGACCGACGAGTTCGAACTGCTGGTGGAAACCTTCGACTACGACCTCGATGACCTGCTGGAGCTGACGCTCAACGCGGCCGAGGCTGCCTTCCTGCCGCTCGAGGAGAAGGAAGCCCTGGTGGAGTACATCAACGACACCTACGCGAACCTTGGCTGAAACTCCCGCCGAAGGACTGGTGGCGGTCATAGCGCAACTGCGGGAACACTGCCCGTGGATGGGCGCCCTGACGCACGCCTCCCTGGTGGAATACCTGCTGGAAGAGACGTTCGAGGTGGCCGAGACCATCGAGGCCGGCGTGCCGGCGGAGAAGGATTTCGACGTCGAGCTCCAGGGCGAGCTGGGCGACGTCCTGCTTCAGGTGGTCCTGCACGCCCGCCTCGCTGAGGAGCGCGGCGCCTTCACGTTCGACGACGTCGCGCGCGGCCTGGGTGCCAAGATGGTCCGCCGCAACCCGCACGTGTTCCGCCCGGACGGCTCACTGCAGGACAGCTTTCCCGCAACGGTCGAGGAGATCGTGCAGAAGTGGGATGCGGTGAAGCGGGCGGAGCGGCCGGAGCGGCAGGATCCGTTCGAAGGGATCCCGCTGGCCCTGCCGGCGCTCGCGAGGGCGCAGAAGTCCATCGACCGGGCGGCAAGGGCCGGTGTCGAACTGCCTGCACAGGCTCCCATCCCGGAAACGGAAGAAGAACTCGGCGAGCTGCTGCTCGCCGTCGTACGCGCCGCACAAGCCAACGGATTCGACGCTGAGCGCGCCCTCCGCGGCGCCGTGCGGAACTACCAGCAGCACGTCCCGCAGCAGCACCAACAAAGTTAGCCGCACCATCATGACGTCCGGGGGTGGATAGTTTTCCGTAACCCGGACCACTCTCGACTACGCTGGTCTGTGACGAGTACGTCGAGTCTTTCTGCAAGATCCCCCCGTTAATCGCCCATAAGGAGCAAAATTCATGGCGCTTATCGATGCCATCCACGCCCGCGAGATCCTCGATTCCCGTGGCAACCCGACCGTAGAAGTTGAGGTCCTGCTCTCCGACGGCCAGATCGGCCGCGCCGCAGTTCCCTCCGGTGCTTCCACCGGTGAGCACGAGGCTGTTGAACTGCGCGACGGCGACAAGGGCCGTTACCTCGGCAAGGGCGTCCAGAAGGCCGTGGACGCGATCATCGACCAGATCGCTCCGGCCCTGACCGGCTTCGACGCCACCGACCAGCGCAGCATCGACCAGGCCATGCTGGACCTGGACGGTACCCCGAACAAGGGCAAGCTGGGCGCCAACGCCATCCTGGGCGTTTCCCTGGCCGTTGCCAACGCAGCCGCCGCCTCCGCGGACCTGCCCCTCTACAAGTACCTCGGCGGACCGAACGCGCACGTCCTGCCCGTGCCGCTCATGAACATCCTCAACGGCGGCTCCCACGCGGATTCCGACGTCGACATCCAGGAATTCATGGTTGTGCCGCTGGGTGCCGAGACCTTCTCCGAGGGCCTCCGCTGGGGCGTTGAGGTCTACCACGCCCTCAAGTCCGTCCTGAAGGAAAAGGGCCTCGCCACCGGCCTGGGCGACGAAGGCGGCTTCGCACCGAACCTGCCGTCCAACCGTGCAGCACTGGACCTGATCCAGGAAGCCATCAAGAACGCCGGCTACACCCCGGGCAAGGACATCGCGCTGGCCCTGGACGTGGCCTCCTCGGAGTTCTTCACCGACGGCGCCTACCAGTTCGAAGGCAAGTCCCTGACCTCCGCCGAGATGAGCGCCTACTACGCCGAGCTCGTGGCGGACTACCCGCTGGTCTCCATCGAGGACCCGCTGGACGAGAACGACTGGGACGGCTGGAAGACCCTCACCGACTCCATCGGCGACAAGGTGCAGCTGGTGGGCGACGACCTCTTCGTCACCAACCCCTCCATCCTGCAGCGCGGCATCGACACCAAGACCGCCAACTCTCTCCTGGTGAAGGTCAACCAGATCGGTTCCCTGACCGAGACGCTCGACGCCGTCAGCCTGGCCCAGCGTGCCGGCTACACCACCATCACCTCGCACCGCTCCGGCGAAACCGAGGACACCACCATCGCCGACATCTCGGTGGCCACCAACGCCGGCCAGATCAAGACCGGCGCCCCCGCCCGCTCCGAGCGCGTGGCCAAGTACAACCAGCTGCTGCGCATCGAAGAGGAACTCGACGACGCCGCCCGCTACGCAGGCCGCAGCGCGTTCCCGCGTTTCAAGGGCTAGTAGCCGCGTAAAGCAAACAACGGTGGCTATGGTTGAAAGACCATAGCCACCGTTGCTGTTTCGGCAGCATTTGTTTCAGCCCAGATAGTGGCGGCCCAGGCAGGCTGCGCGTTTCAGGAGTGTCATGGCTACCCGCCGTCCCAAAGTTCCCAAGGTCGCCCCATCCCGCGCCGCAAAGGAAGCCCCCGAGGGCGCGGACGTCATCCTCGCGGACTTCGGCCCGGGCAAGGACACGACGGCAGGAGACGCGGCCGGCGCACAACCGGCCGGCACCGCAGCCGGGCGCCGGGACCAGGCCTCCCGCAAGGGGCCTGAACAGGCCCGCCGCAAGGGCAGCAGCGCCACCGACGGCAAGGCAGGCCCGGCGGCTCCCGCAGACGACGAAGACCAGCAGCCGGTACCGGCCAAGGCGTTCTCCGGGCGGATGCTGGCGCTGGCCGTGGTGATGATTGCCATCACCATCATGCTTGCGCCCACAGTGAAGATCTTCTTCGACAAGAAGGCCGAGATTGACGCGCTGAATGCCGATATCGCTGCCCGCCAGGCGGAAGGCGACACCCTGCGGCAGCAGGTGTCCCGCTGGCAGGACCCCAACTACGTGAAGCAGCAGGCCCGCGACCGCATTAACATGGTTATGCCGGGAGAAACCGGCTACTGGGTCTTCGGCAGCGATCTGCCGGCCGGAGAAACCAGCAGCCAGGCCGGTGCAGCAACACAAGACCCCGCCGATCTGCCGTGGGTGGATTCCCTGTGGGAGTCCATTACGCGCGCGGCTACAGACTGAACCGCAACAGGAAGGACGGCCCGCCACAGTGGAACACAACACGGCAGCCGCCCGGGACGAATCCCGCCAACCATCAGCGCACGATCTTGAAGTCCTGAGCCGCCAGCTGGGACGGCCGGTCCGTGATGTGGTGGAAATTCCTGCCCGCTGCGTCTGCGGCAATCCGCTCGTGGCCGCCACGGCTCCCCGGCTCAGCAACGGGACTCCGTTTCCCACCACCTTTTACCTGACACACCCGGTCATCACCTCAGCGGTGTCGCGGCTCGAAGCCGCAGGCGTCATGAACGAGATGAATGAGCAGCTGGCCGGTGATGAAGAACTGTCCGCGGCCTACCGCGCAGCACACGAAGACTACCTCGCGGCCCGCGACGCCATCGGGGAGCGGTCCGGCATCGGGGCTGTCCCCGAAATTGACGGTATCTCCGCCGGAGGCATGCCCACGCGCGTCAAATGCCTGCACGTCCTGGTGGGGCATTCCCTGGCCGCCGGGCCCGGGGTCAACCCGCTCGGGGACCAGGCGCTGGCCGGCATCACCGAATGGTGGACCGCGGACAGGTGCTACTGCGACGGCGCCTGGGACACCACGGGAGAGGCACCGTCCAGGGACCTGAGCCGCCACGGGCCGCAGGGTTTGCCGGACATCGTGGGCCGGCCGGCCCCGGTGCGGAAATCCGCCGGCACGGCTGGAGCCGCGGAGTGACACGCGTTGCGGCCATTGACTGCGGCACCAACTCCATCCGCCTCCTGATTGCCGACGTTGAACGGACCAACGGCACCACCTCGCTCAAGGACGTGGTGCGGGAAATGCGCGTGGTGCGGCTGGGTCAGGGGGTGGACGCAACGGGCGAGCTGGCACCGGAGGCGCTGGAGCGCACGTTTGCGGCAACCGCTGACTATGCTGCGCTCATCCGCGACCACGGCGCCGCCAGGGTCCGTTTTGTTGCAACCTCGGCCAGCCGCGACGCACGCAACCGGCAGGTCTTCGTTGACGGGATCCGCGACCTGCTTGGCGTGGAGCCCGAAGTGATCTCCGGCGACGAGGAAGCCGCCTTGTCCTTCGCCGGAGCCAGCAGCGTGCTGCCCATCCTGGACGGACACGAGGTGCTGGTGGTGGACCTGGGCGGCGGCAGCACCGAGTTCGTCCTGGGTACGGCTGCCGGGGTCACGGCCGCAAAGTCCGTGGATATCGGTTGCGTCCGCCTTACTGAGCGGCACCTCCAGGACGATCCCCCCACTGCCCAACAGATAGCGGACGCCGAAGCGGACGTGGACGCAGCCATCGCCCGCGCCCGCCGCGACGTGCCGCTGGAACGCGCCACCGCCGTCGTCGGTGTTGCCGGGTCCATCACCACCATCACCGCACACGCGCTCGGACTGGCCGAGTACTCGCCGGCTGCAATCCACGGCACCGAACTGCCCCTGGAAACCGTCCGGGCGGCCTCCACCGGCCTTCTGGAGATGACCAGGTCGGAGCGGGCCGCGCTGCCCTACATGCACCCCGGGCGGGTCGACGTGATCGGTGCCGGAGGGCTGGTGTGGCGGCGCATCCTGGAACAGCTGGGGGAGCTGACCGGCGGCCGCGTCGCCACAGCTACCGCCAGTGAGCACGACATCCTCGACGGCATCGCCCTGAGCATCGGCTGAACGGATGCACTACTTCATTCCACGGGCAACGCCCCCGCTTCGCCGTGCCGCCGCAGCGCTGCTTGCCCTGCTCCTGGCTGCCTGCTGCCTGGGTACCGGCCTTTTCGCCGCTCCCGCAGCGCACGCGGACGAATGGCGGGACAAGCAGTACTGGCTTCCTGAGTCCGGCATCACCAAGGCCTGGGAAGTTTCCAAGGGTGCGGGGGTCAAGGTGGCCATCATCGACAGCGGCATTGACGCGCAGCACCCTGACCTGAAGGGCGCCGTGATCGGCGGCTACGACGCCTCCGGCTCGGGCCAGCCGGACGGACAGAAAAGCGTGGGCGTGAAGCCGGAACACGGCACCCTGGTGGCCACGATGCTTGCCGGACGCGGACACCAGCCGGCCAGTGCCAGCCCCAGCCCGGCGCCCGGCCCGGCCGGCCTGCCCCCGGAAGGAATCGTAGGCGTGGCACCCGAGGCGCAGCTCCTCTCCGTCTCCACGTGGCTGGGTTCCACCAACCCCTCCGGCAAGAGCGATCAGGACCAGATCCCGGAAGCTGTCCGCTGGGCGGTGGACAACGGGGCAAAGGTCATCAATATCTCGCTCGGCAGCACTACTCCGCAGTGGCCCCAGAGCTGGGATGCGGCGTTCCTTTACGCCGAGCAGAAGGACGTGGTCATCGTTGCGGCTGCCGGAAACCGGGTGGGCGGCAACATCCAGGTGGGGGCTCCGGCCACCATCCCCGGCGTCCTCACGGTCGCCGGCCTGGACCGCAAAGGCGTGGCCAGCGTTGACGCCTCCTCCCAGGGCATCAGTATCGGCGTGGCCGCCCCGGCGGAGAACCTGCTGGGCGGCCTTCCGGGCGGTGGCTACGCCGAATGGGCCGGAACGTCCGGCAGTGCCCCCATTGTTTCCGGCGTGGCGGCACTGATCCGCTCCAAGTGGCCGGCCATGAGCGCAGAGCAGGTGATCAACAGGATTGTGTCCACGGCCAAGGATGCCGGGGCGCCGGGGAAGGATCCGCTGTACGGCTTTGGCGTGCTGAACGCCGAGGCGGCGCTGAAGGACGATGTCCCGGAAGTCACCGGCAACCCGCTGGGGTCCATCGCCGAATGGATCAGGGTCCACCGCAGGGGAAACCTGGCTTCTCCCGCGCCGCTGCCCACCACCGACGTTCCCAGCGCAGTCCCCACGCTGCCCGAAGCAACGGTGCCTGCAGCTGAGGCGCCCTCGAAGCGTGACAGTGCCATCGGCGCCGCCGTCGTCATTGGCTTTGCCGTGCTGTTCGTGGCGATCATCGCGGCCGCCGCGGTCCAGCTGCGCCGGGCCGCCAGGAACCCCGCCCTGCTCAGTGAAGAAGCGGAAACGGGGGCTGTCCAAAGGGTGGAATCCCGCGGAAAACCTGAGATTACGGGCCGAACTCCCAGTTAGTGAAGATTTTCACAAACTGTTGTATTCTTAAACCCATGGCAACCACCCCAGAGCTCCAGGACCGTCCCAGGGTACTCGTCGTCGGCGGCGGGTACGTCGGCCTGTACGTAGCACTCAAACTGCAGAAGAAGATCGCGAATGCCGGTGGCATCGTCACCCTCGTGGATCCACTGCCCTACATGACCTACCAGCCCTTCCTCCCTGAGGTAGCCGGCGGAAACATCGAGGCCCGCCACGCTGTGGTCTCCCACCGCAAGCACCTCCAGCAGACCGAACTGATCCAGGGCCGCGTTACCTCGATCGACCACGAGAACCGCACCGCGGTTGTGGCTCCCGCCGACGGCGGGGCTCCCTTCGAGGTTCCGTACTTCGACGTCGTCCTGGCGGCCGGCGCCATCACGCGTACGTTCCCCATCAAGGGACTCGCGGACAAGGGCATCGGCCTGAAGACCATCGAGGAAGCGGTTGCCCTCCGCAACAAGGTCCTGGAGCGCATCGAACTGGCCTCCACCATGACCGATCCCGCTGCCCGCGCCAAGGCCCTCACCTTCGTGGTGGTCGGCGGCGGCTTTGCCGGCATCGAATGCATCACCGAGATGGAGGACCTTGCCCGGGCCGCCGTCCGGAACAACCCGCGCATCAAGCAGGAGGAAGTCCGCTTCGTCCTGGTTGAGGCCATGGGCCGGATCATGCCCGAGGTCACCGCAAAGCAGGCTGAGTGGGTTGTGGAGCACCTCCGCAGCCGCGGCATCGAGGTGCTCCTGAACACCTCGCTGGACAGTGCCGAAGGCACCCTCAAGCTCATCAACCTTCCGGACAAGTCCCCGGCCCAGGAGTTCGAAGCGGACACCCTCGTGTGGACCGCCGGCGTGCAGGCCAACCCCATGGTCCGCTCCACCGATTTCCCGCTCGAGCCCCGCGGCCGCGTCCGCGTCCTGCCGGACCTCCGCATCGCCGGTGACGAAGGCATCATCGAGAACGCCTGGGCCGCCGGCGACGTCGCGGCTGTTCCGGACCTCACCGGCAAGGGCCTCCCGGACGGCACCTGCGTCCCCAACGCCCAGCACGCCCTCCGCCAGGCCAAGCGCCTCGCCAAGAACCTGTGGGCTTCCCGCTGGGACAAGCCGCTCAAGGACTACAAGCACAAGAACCTGGGCGCTGTAGCCGGCTTCGGTGAGTGGAAGGGCGTCGCCAACATCAACCTGGTTGGCAGCATCGGCCTCAAGGGCGGCCTCGCGTGGCTTGCGCACCGTGGCTACCACGGCCTGGCCATGCCTACGTTCGAGCGCAAGTTCCGCGTGATCCTGAACTGGGTCATCGCCTTCTTTGCCGGCCGCGACACCACCCAGCTGCTGGACCTGGACAACCCCCGGGGCGCCTTCGTGGCAGCAGCCGCCCCGGCACCCAAGCCGGCGGCTGCGCCGGCCCCGGCGCCCGCTCCGGTGCCCGCGGCTGTGTCCGCCGGATCCGGTTCCACGGCGACGGCACCTGCCGCTGCCGAAGCCAAGGAAACCGTTTCGGCCAAGGCCAAATAGCGCCTGCGCCGCGCCCTGCGCTGCAACGTCCGACGGCGGCTGTCCCCTTCCAGGGGGCAGCCGCCGTTTGCGTGGGCCCGGCAGGATGTGTCCGGGCCGGCCGCACTTCCCGCCGACGGCGTTGCCCGGCTTCTAGACTGGCACCATGACTGGCGAAAAAAACCTCGAGGCACTGTTGGCCGGGATGCATCCGGTACAGCGCGACGGCGAATACGTCTACGTGCTGTGGCCCTACGGGAGGGCGCTGGTGGAGGGCATTGAGGCGGCAGTCCGCGAGGCGGAAGGCCTCACGGTGGTGCTGCCCCGGGCGGTGGCGGACAGGGAAGGCCTGCCCTACGACTTCGTGGGTGCGTGGATCACCCTGCAGGTGCATTCCGCCCTGGAGGCTGTAGGCCTCACCGCCGCTGTCAGCAAGGCGCTCACCGAGGCAAGGATCAGCTGCAACGTGCTGGCCGGCTTCCACCATGACCACCTGCTGGTGCCGGTGGCGGATGCGTCCCGGGCCCTGGAGGTCCTTGCCGAGCTTTCCGCGCGGAGCCGGCAGGCGCCGCCGTCGGAGCTGGTGCTGCGGGACGAAAGGCCGGAGGACCGGGAAGCGATCCTGGCCCTCACGGCTGATGCCTTCGCCGTCTCGCCGGTCACGGGGTTGCCCGTGGAGGGTGAGTCGGCGGAGGTGCGGGTACTGCGCGGGCTTTTCGGGTCGGAGGAGTACCTGCCGGAGTTCAGTGTGGTGGCGGTCCAGGACGGCAGAGTGGTGGGCCACGTCATCAGCACCCGGGGCTGGGTGGGCGATCACCCGCTGCTGGGCCTGGGTCCCCTCGGGGTCACGCCGCGGCTCCAGCGGCACGGTATCGGTTCGGCGCTCATGAAGGAGACCATCAGCCGGGCGAACGCTGCCGGGGAGAGCGGCATCGCCCTCCTTGGCAGCCCCGCGTATTACTCCCGGTTTGGTTTTGTCCCCGCCACGTCGCTGGGGGTCCTGCCGCCCGAGGAATCGTGGGGAGACCACTTCCAGCTGCTGCCGCTCGCGCTCTGGCCGGGTGGAGTCCACGGCACCTTCCGGTACGCCGAACCGTTCAGGCTCGTCTGACGGGATACCATTGACCGGGCGCCCCAGTAGCCCAATTGGCAGAGGCAGCGGACTTAAAATCCGCGTGTTGTGGGTTCGAGTCCCACCTGGGGTACAAAAGCAGGCCAAGGGCCCAAGAAACGGAAGCCGCCCGCACGCAGCGGGCGGCTTCCGGCGTTTAATTCCACATATGCAACTACTGTTATAAGGATGTGACCTCAGTCACTTATCTTCCCCGTGTATATGCATTAGCTTGAAACTAAATCAGGAACACCTGGTTTTTTCGTGTCAAAGGCCGTTCGCACCTTTAGATCGAGGAGCTCGTAAATGACTTTATTCCCCCAGGCGGGAACCCGTGTTGCCAAGCTGACAGCGCTTGGCATCGGCGTTGCCTTCATGGCAACGGCATGCGGCGGTTCGTCCACACCCACGGCAACCGAATCTTCCGCCACCGGATCTGCGGCAGGAATCGCGTGTCCGGCAGCTGAGGGCGGCGGAGGCGCGGCCGCCAGCCAGGCTGCCGACACCCCCTCGGTGCCGCCGTCAACCGCCACTACTGAAACCCCGCTGCGGATTGGCTCGCTCCTTCCCACCACCGGCTCGCTGGCCTTCCTCGGCCCGCCCGAAATCGCCGGCGTCAACCTTGGCATCGAGGAAGTCAACAAGGCGGGCGGCGTCCTGGGCAAGCCGGTCGAAGTAATCCACCGCGACTCCGGTGACACCAAGACCGACATCGCCACGCAGTCCACGTCCGCGTTGCTGGGCCAGGGGGTCAGTGCCATCATCGGTGCAGCGTCCTCCGGTGTATCCAAGACGGTCATCAACCAGATCACCGGCGCCGGTGTCATCCAGTTCTCACCGGCCAACACCTCCCCGGACTTCACCACGTGGGATGACAAGGGCCTGTACTGGCGTACAGCGCCTTCCGACGTTCTCCAGGGCAAGGTGCTCGGCAACTACATGGCCACCTGCGGCGCGCAGACCGTGGGCATGATCGTCCTCAATGACGCGTACGGAACCGGGCTGGCCAAGAACATCAAGTCGGCCTTTGAATCGGCCGGCGGCCAGGTTGTGGCAGAGGAGCTCTTCAATGAGGGCGATACCCAGTTCAGCAGCCAGGTGGACAAGGTCATTGCCGCCAAGCCCGATGCCATCGCCCTGATCACCTTTGACCAGGCCAAGAGCATCGTCCCGCTGATGACGGGCAAGGGCGTCAAGCCCACCCAGATGTTCCTGGTGGACGGCAACACCTCCGACTACAGCAAGGACTTCCAGGCGGGCACCCTGAAGGGCGCGCGGGGCACCATCCCGGGCACCTTCGCCCAGGAGAACTTCAAGAAGAAGTTGCTGGCCATCGACCCCGCCCTGAAGGACTACAGCTACGCCGGTGAATCCTACGATGCCGTCAACCTGATCGCGCTGGCAGCCGAGTCGGCGAAGAGCACCAAGGGCGTGGATATTGCAGCCAAGCTCAAGGAAGTCTCTCAAGGCGGCGAGAAGTGCACGTCCTACGCCTCCTGCGTCACGCTGATCCGTGCGGGCAAGGATGCGGACTATGACGGCCAGTCCGGCCCGGTGACGTTCTCTGACGCCGGTGACCCGACGGAAGCCTACATCGGCATCTACGAGTACCAGGATGACAACAAGTACAAGGCAGTCAAGGAAGAGTTCGGCAAGCTCTAACAGCCCCGCCTGATACACAAAGGAGCCCCCGTCCAAGAGGACGGGGGCTCCTTTGCGCGGTGGTGCTATTCGACGGTGTCGGCCAGCGTCCCGAGGTAGAGCTGGATGACTTTGGGGTCCTTCATCAGCTCGCGGCCGGTGCCGGTGTAGGCGTCCCGGCCCTGGTCCAGGACGTAGGCGCGGTCGCAGATCTGCAGGCAGCGCCGGGCGTTCTGTTCCACCATGATCACCGAGACCCCTGCGCGGTTGATCTCATGGACGCGCAGGAAGGTCTCGTCCTGCTTGACGGGGGAGAGGCCCGCGGAGGGCTCATCAAGCAGCAGCACGGCCGGGTCCATCATCAGGGCACGGCCCATGGCCACCATCTGGCGTTCGCCGCCGGAGAGCGAGCCGGCCCGCTGCGCGCGCCGCTTGCCCAGTTCCGGGAACAGGCCGGCCACGAAGTCGAACCGTTCGGCGAAATCCTTGGGCCGCTGGAACATGCCCATCTGCAGGTTTTCCTCGATGGTCAGCGTGGCGAACACATTGTTGGTTTGCGGGACGAAGCCCACCCCGCGGGACACCAGCTTGTTCGCCTTCAGCCCGGTGATGTCCTGGCCGCGGACCACCACCGTGCCCGAATGGACCTTCACCAGGCCGAACATCGCCTTCAGGAGGGTGGACTTGCCGGCGCCGTTGGGGCCGATGATGCCGATCAGTTCGCCTTTGCGGGCCTCGATGCTGCAGCCGTTGAGGATATTGACTCCCGGCAGGTATCCCGCCACAAGGTCGGTGACCTTGACCACCGAATCCCCGTCAATGACCGGGTATGCGGCCGGTGCCGCGCTGGTGCTGCTCATTGGCTGTCCTTCCCTGTGTTGCCTGTGTCCGTGCTGCCGTGGCGGCCCCGGGCCCCGCCCGGGCGGTCCTCGTCCGCCTCCTTGGCCACAACGTCGAGCGAGATGATGCCCGCATTTTCCGTTCCGACGATCGATTCCTCGTCCGCAACAAGTTCGGCTGCAAGCTCCTTGAGGCCTTCGGAGTCACCGAGGTCGACGTCGTGGTGTGCACCCAGGTAGGCGTCGATGACGGCAGGGTTCTTCATCACTTCGCCGGGCGGGCCTTCCGCGACCACCTTTCCCTCGGCCATGACCACAACCCAGTCTGCGATGTGGCGGACCATATGCATGTCGTGTTCCACGAACAGGACTGTCATGCCTTCGGCTTTGAGGTTCTTGATGTGGTCCAGCAGCGACTGGGTCAGGGCCGGGTTGACGCCTGCCATGGGTTCGTCAAGCATCACCAGCTTGGGCCGCACCATGAGGGACCTGGCCATCTCCAGGAGCTTGCGCTGGCCGCCGGACAGCGACGCCGCGTAGTCGTCCTTCTTGGCGTCGAGCTTGAACTTCTCCAGCAGCACGTCGGCTTCGCCGGTGATTTGTTTCTCCCGGCCGCCCCACATGCCTTTGAACAGCGCCTTGGACAGCCGCTCGCCGGGCTGGTTTGCCGCACCGAGGCGCATGTTTTCCATCACGGTCAGCTTGCCCATGACCTTGGTGAGCTGGAAGGTGCGCACCATGCCCATCCGCGCCACCTTGTAGGGAGACACTCCGGCGAGGCTCTTGCCTTCGAACTGCCACTTACCGGTATTGGGTGTGTCGAAGCCGGTGAGCAGGTTGAAGAGGGTGGTCTTGCCCGCGCCGTTGGGGCCGATGAGCGCCGTGATCTTGTGGCGGGGGATTTCGAGGTACTCGACGTCCACCGCATTGATGCCGCCGAAGCTGCGGGTCACATTTTCCGCCACCACGATGGGGTCGCGCTTTTTGCAGCCGGGCCCCACTTCTCCGGCCGCGATGGGCCGGGTGTCGGTCATGTAGTCCAACTCGCCCGTACCGGCCGGTGTGGGTTCTTCGCTGTGCATGCTCATGCGAACGCCAGCTCCTTCTTGTTTCCAAAGACGCCCTGGGGCCTGAAGATCATCAGCAGCATCAGGGCGACGCCAACCAGGATGTAGCGCAGCTGGCCGGCCTGGACCGTGTTCAGCCACGTGATGGCCCCTGACTCGATCAGGCCGTAGAGGATGCCTTGGGTCAGTGACAGCACGACCCAGAAGATCATCGCGCCGATGACCGGTCCGAGCACGGTGCCCAGGCCTCCCAGCAGGAGGCAGGTGTAGAGGAAGAACGTCAGCTCAGTGCCGTAGTTGGCCGGCTGCACCGCTCCGCGGGGGAGGGTGAAGATCATGCCGGCGAGTGCGCCAAGGACGCCGCCGATAATGAGTGCCTGCATCTTGTAGGCATAGACGTTCTTGCCCAGGGACCGGACCGCGTTCTCGTCTTCGCGGATGCCCTTGAGGACGCGTCCCCAGGGGCTGCGCATCAGCAGCCACACCAGGGTGCAGCAGAGGGCTACCAGTGCCCAGCCCACCACGCGGATGAAGAAGTCTCGGTTGTTCATGCCGAAATAGGAGCCCTCAGGGAACGGGTTCATTGCGTAGAACCCGCCTTCGAAGGCCGCCAGCCCGTTGGCCGATCCCGTCACCGAGGTGAGCTGGTTGGTGGTCACGATGTACCGGACGATTTCCGCCGCTGCAATGGTCACGATGGCGAGGTAGTCTGCCCGGAGCCGCAGGGTGGGAATGCCGAGAAGCAGCGCAAAAATTGCGGAGGCAATGATGGCGATCAGCAGTCCCACGAAGAACGGGACACCGAAGGTGAGGGTGGAGATGGCGAAGCCGTAGGCTCCCACCGCCATGAAGCCGGCCTGGCCGAAGTTCAGCAGGCCGGAGTAGCCGAAGTGCACGGCGAGCCCGAGCGCGGCCAGGGCGTATGCGGCCGTCGTCGGGCTGAAAATTTCACTTGCAGCGCTGGCAAGAATGAATCCAAAATCCATGGCTGTCTCCTAACCCACGCGCTCGCGCCGGCCCAGGATTCCCTGCGGCCGGAACAATAGGACAACGATCATGATGAACAGGGCACCCACGTACTTAAGGTCCGCGGCAAGGCCGAACACGGTGGTCAGCTCCACGAAGATGCCCACGATGACGGAACCGATCAGGGCGCCGAAGACCGTGCCGAGGCCGCCCAGGGTGACGCCGGCGAAGATCAGCAGGAGGATGGCCGAGCCCATGTCGAAGGTGACGCCGGGACGGTAGTAGGCCCAGAGGATGCCACCCAGGGAGGCCAGCATGCCGCCGGTGATCCAGACGATCCGGATGACGGAGTCGACGTCGATGCCCGAGGCGGCCGCAAGGGCAGGGTTGTCGGCTACCGCACGGGTTGCCTTGCCCAGCCTGGTCTTCAGCAGCACGATGCCGATCAGGGCGATCACCACCGCGCTGATCCCGAGGGACCAGAGGTTGTTGGGCGAGATGGAAACCGGGCCCAGCTGGATTTCGGGGCTCTGTGCGAACGGCAGCTGCTGGGTGGCACCGCCGAAGTAGAACTGGATGACATACCGGACGGCAAGTGCAAGTCCGATGCTGACGATCATCATGGGCACCAGGCCGGTGCCGCGCCGGCGCAGCGGCCGCCACAGGCCCCGGTCCTGGGCATATCCGAACAGGCCGCCGCCCAACAGGGACAGGATCAGGGCCAGCCAGAAGGGAAGACCGATGGCGTTGAAGGCAAACACCAGCACCGCTCCAAGGGTGACCATCTCGCCGTGGGCGAAGTTGGTGAGCCCGGTGGTGCCGAAAATCAGGGACAGGCCAACTGAGGCGAGGGCAAGGAGAAGGCCGAAGCTCAGGCCGGCCACGAGGCGGTTGAGCAGGTTTTGGCCGAAGTCCTGCTGCTGCACCACGATGCCCTTGCCGAAGGCGAAGATCACAGACAGGTTTGAGGTCTGGCTGAAGGTCACCTGGCGCGGATTCTCCTGGCCATCAGCCAGCTTGATGCCCTCGGGAAGGGTCGATTCGTCCAGTTCCACCGTGTACGTGCCCTGATCGGGGACGCCGATGTTCCAGGATCCGTTCGCGGACGATTTGGCCGTACCGGTGAAGCCGTCCTTCTTGGCCGTGATGGTCACATCCGCCAGGGGTGCGCGGGTGTCATCGCGGAGAAATCCACTGATGTTGTTTTGGAATGTCTGGTTCGACGGGGATGGTGTCGGAGCCGGGGAAGTGGCCTGCGATGCCGGTGCTGCCACGAGAAGGATTGCCAGGATGGAGGCGCTTACGGCTCCCATTAACCTCAGCAACCCACGGCGTCCTCCGGCCGGCCGGCCTTGGGGTGTACTTCTCAAATTGAAAAACCTCCACTTGGGGGGCGGTCTCGGCTGCGCCTTTGCAGCCGTTGCGAACGGATGCAGGGAGGGGATGGTGCCAATCTGGCGCGGCACCGCACGTGTGTGAGTTCCGTCACCCTGCTTGGCTTATGGTACAGCGCGGATGTTGCGGGAAATGCCGAGGTTCAGGCGCCGATGGTAGCGATCGGATAACAACTCCGCCGTCCTGACGGGGGCGGGGAACTTTCACGGGTGCAATTACGTGAGAATTGGTACCGTAAACCTTAAGGTTTCAACACATCCCTATGGAGGAATCCAGCAATGGCACTTGGCGGCAACCCGATCTTCAACGGAAAAAGCTTCCGTGGAGCCACCCAGGCACCGCCTGTCCCGCAGGCTCCCTACGGACACGCACCCTATGGCCAGCAGCCGTACGGGCAGGCACCCTACGGCCAGCAGGCATACGGCCAGCCACAGAACATGACCACTGAGCAGCTGCAGCAGATGTACAGCCAGCCCGCTGCGGGCCCGGCGGACACCGGCAGGATGACCTTCGACGACGTCATCGTCAAGACCGCCGCCTGCCTCGGAGTGCTGCTCGCCGGTGCCGCGGTGACAATGTTCGTCAGCATGGGCCTGGCTTCGCTCCTGATGATCGTTGGCGCGCTGGGCGGCTTCGTGCTTGCCCTGGTCAACACTTTCAAGAAGCAGCCGTCGCCGGCACTGATTCTTGCCTACGCAGGCCTTGAAGGCCTCTTCCTCGGCGGCCTCACCCGGGTCCTGGACACCATGTACCCGGGAGTGGGGCTTCAGGCTGTGCTCGGCACGCTGTCCGTGTTCACGGTGACGCTGCTCCTGTTCAAGAGCGGCAAGGTGCGCGCCACCCCGAAGGCCATGAAGTTCTTCATGATCGCTTTGGTTGGCTACGCCCTCTTCTCCGTCGTGAACCTCGTCATGATGATGACCGGCCTGACATCGGAACCCTTCGGGCTGCGCAGCGGCATCATCGGCGTCGCCATCGGCATCCTGGCCATCGGCCTCGCGGCATTCTCCCTGGTCATGGACTTCACCAGCATCGAGGAGGGCGTCCGCAATGGCGCTCCCCAGCGCTTCTCCTGGACGGCCGCATTCGGCCTGACGGTCACGCTGGTATGGCTCTACGTGGAGATCATCCGCCTGCTGTCCATCCTGCGCGGGGAAGAGTAGCGCACAAGGCGGCAACCGCCGTCGGACCTTCCCAATAGCTGAGGGCCCCACCGTATGGTGGGGCCCTCAGCAGTTAACCGCACTGGGGCCGGCGCTAGGCGATCCGCCGGGCTCCCGCCGCGGGCGAGACCGCGAAGATGTCCGGCGCCTTGAAGCCGGCATCCGCGAAAGCAGTGGCGACGGCGTCACGCACCTTTTGCTCCAGGGCCACCGGGGTGAGCGCTATGGCCGCCCCGCCGAATCCGCCCCCGGTCATCCGTGCACCGATGGCGCCGCCGGCGCGGGAAGCGTCCACTGCCAGGTCCAGCTCGGGGCAGGAGATCTCGAAGTCGTCCCGCATGGACGTGTGGCTGGCATCCAGCAGGGGACCAATGGCCGCTGGCCCTTGGCTTGCCAGGAGCTCCACAGTCTGGAGTACGCGATCGTTTTCCGTGACCACGTGGCGGACGCGCCGGAACGTGACGTGATCCAGGAGGCCGCCGGCTTCCTCCAGATCGCCCACCTGCACGTCACGGAGCGCCTTGACCCCCAGCACCTCCGCGCCGAGTTCGCAGGATGCCCGCCGGGAGGCGTAGCCGCCGTCGGCATGCGAGTGCGAGACCTTGGTGTCGATCACGAGCATCACCAGGTCCGCCGGCCCTGTCTCGAAGGGAACCAGGCGCACGTTCTGGTCGCGGCAGTCGAGGAAGACCGCGTGGCCTTCCGAACCGCGGAGCGAGGCGGACTGGTCCATGATCCCTGTGGGAGCGCCGACGAACTCATTCTCGGCACGCTGTGTGGCCAGCACCATTTCGCGGGCTTCGAGCCCGGCCCCGGTCAGATCGTTCAGTGCCGAGATGACCGCACATTCAATCGCGTGGGAGGAGGACAGTCCGGCTCCGAGGGGGACATCCGAGTCCAGCAGCAGGTCAACGCCCGGGACAGCGATGCCTCGCTGTTGCAGGGCCCACATCACGCCGAGCGGGTATTTGGTCCATCCTTTGGCGGAGCCTGGCTCCAGGGAATCCAGCGTGGTGCTTACCATGCCTTGGTCGCCGTAGGTGGAGAGCAGGCGCACGGAGGAATCGGGGCGGACCCTGACGGCCACCCGGGCGGTGCGGTCGATGGCGAAGGGCAGGACGAAACCCTCGTTGTAGTCCGTGTGCTCGCCGATTAGGTTTACGCGGCCCGGCGCTTGCCAGATTCCGTCCGGAGCGCCGCCGAATTCCCGCGAAAACCGTGCTGCAAGGTCCTGGGTCCCGGCAGGCGCGCCCGTGGCCAGGGGATCCGGTGCGAGGTTCACGCGTGCGCTCCTTCAGGTGCGGCCGCTGCGGCGGCGGGGGTGGTGGAAAGCGGAAGGGTCACCGCGCGCAGCCGCTCCGCGACGCTTTCCGGGGTGGTGTCATTGATGAAGGCGCCCATGGCAGCCTCCGATCCTGCCAGGTACTTCAGCTTATCGGCCGCCCTCCGCGGGGAGGTCAGCTGGAGGTGGAGGTAGCCGGCGGGCCGCAGGACCGGATCCAGGGGAGCCTGGTGCCAGGCCGAAATGTACGGGGTTGGCGTGGGGTAGAGGCCGTCCACCCGCCGGAGCAGATCGAGGTAGACGCACGCGAGTTCGTCCTTCTCCTCGCCGCTCAGCGCCGCGAGGTCCGGGACCTGGCGGTGGGGCACCAGGTGGATTTCGAGCGGCCAGCGGGCGGCAAAGGGAACGTACGCGCTGAAGTTCTCCCCTTCCAGGACCATCCTGCTTCCGTCCTCCCGCTCGGAACGCAGCAGTGAGCCGGTGAGGGTGTCGCCGCCGCCCTGGGCATCGTAGAACCTTCGTGCTGCGGCGCCGAGGACGCCCGCGCGGGGGGTGATGTAAGGGTAGGCGTAGATTTGTCCGTGGGGGTGGTGGAGCGTTACTCCAATGTCCGCCCCACGGTTTTCGAAGGGGAAGACCTGCTTGATTCCGGGCAGCTCGCTCAGGGCCTGCGTTCGCTGCGCCCATGCCTCGATGACGGTACGGGACCGCTCTTCGCCCAGTTCGCTGAATGATCCGGTGTGGGCGGGTGTGAACGCCACTACCTCGCAGCGTCCGTACGCGGGACCCTTGGTACCCCACGATGCCTCGCCCGGTATCGGGCCCAGCGCGGGGCCAAGTGAGGGGAAGCGGTTTTCAAACACCACCACGTCGTAGTCCGAAGCCGGGATTTCAGAGGGGTTGCTGGGGGTGGTGGGGCAGATCGGGCACTGGTCCGCCGGCGGGAGGTGCGTTCGGGTCTGCCGGTGCGCGGCGACGGCAACCCACTCATCCGTCAGTGCGTCGTAGCGGACCTCGCCCGGTTCCCCCCTCGGGGGAAGCCCCCGGTGGTCGGTGGTGAATTCGGCGGCTCGCGGCTTGGGAGTCCCGGCGTCATCGAAATAGATGAGCTCCCTGCCGTCGGAGAGCGTGGTGCTCGTGATAGCTGTCATGAAAAAAGTGTGACACGTTCGATCAAAAAAGAATAGTTAACAACAAAATATAACATCGAGCCTGCTGCGGGCACGTGTCCGGCCGGGGTACGGTGTTGCCCATGACTTCCAGTTATCCCCGTGAATCCAACAGCGAGCCTGGCCTGCGGAGCTATGCCACCGGCAGGCAGTATGAGCTCCGCCGCGGCGATGCCCTGGCCGTGGTCACCGAACTTGCCGCCGGCCTGCGGTCTTTCAGCAGGGGAGGAACGCTCCTGACGGAAACCTACGGCGACGACCAGATCGCACCCGGCGCTGCCGGCATTACGTTGGCGCCGTGGGCCAACCGCGTGGAGGACGGCAAGTGGTTCCTGAACGGGAAAAAGCAGCAGCTGGACATCACCGAGGTGGCCAGGAACAACGCCAGCCACGGGCTGCTCCGCAATTCCGCCTATGCCCTAGTGGACGAGTCAGAGCACTCGGTTACCTTGGAGGCCACCATCTTTCCGCAGCACGGGTACCCCTTCCTGGCGCGGCACCGCGTGCAGTACCAGCTCGGGGATGACCTGGGGCTGGTGGTCCGCCAGACCCTGCTCAACGATGCCAAGGAGCCGGCACCCTTCGTCCTGGGCGCCCACCCTTACCTGCGGCTGGGTGACACGCCCGTCGAGGACCTGGTGCTGACCGTTGCTGCCGACACGCGCCTGGTGGCTGACGAGCGCCTCATCCCGCGCAGCACGGCAGCCGTCCAGGGCGAGACCGATTTCCGGGCCGGGCAGAACATCGCGGCGCTCGCCGTGGACGTCGCGCTGACAGGCCTGCACTTCGAAGCAGGGAAAGCCCGCCACACGCTCGCGGGGAAGGACGGCAGGAACGTGAGCCTCTGGCAGGACGAAGCCTGCCAATACGTCCACGTCTTCGTCAGCACCGAGTATCCCGGACGCAGCCGCGCGGTGGCCGTTGAACCCATGACCGGGCCGGCCAACGCCTTCAACTCCGGGGACGGCCTGCGCTGGCTGAACCCGGGTGAGTCCTTCACCATCGAATGGGGGATTGACTACACTCCGGGCAGCGAAGGGTAGCGGTTTCCGAATAAGCCCCGGCTGGGGAAGTATTATGCTATGACGCCAGCAGAGGATGCCGTTACCTCCCCCAGCCCTTCCCCAAGCCAGCAACTGCCTGCATTGAACCAGCCCCTGCGGGTCCTTGCGGACCGTGAACTGGACCGCGACATACCCTACGGCGTGCGGATCGCGGCGTCCTGGGCCTGGCGCCTGGGACTGATCCTCCTGGTGGGAGGTGCGCTGGTCTGGCTGCTGAGCAGGATCAGCTTCCTTATCATTCCGGTCATGGTGGCTGCCTTGCTCGCCGGGCTCCTGAGCCCGGTGGTGCGATGGCTCAAGAAAAACAGGCTGCCGTCCGGGCTGGCTGTGGCCGTCACCGTGCTGGGCTTCATCGGCCTGATCGCAGGATCCCTGGCGCTGGTGGGCAGGCAACTGGTCGCCGGTTTCGGGGAGCTCTGGTCCGAGGCGCTCGCCGGGGTCAAGCAGATCCAGGACTGGCTGGCTGACGGGCCGCTCCATGTCACGGCAGACCAGATGGACCAGTACCTGAGGGAAGCCACCACCGCCCTGCAAAACAACACCAGCAGCATTGTCAGCGGGGCCCTGTCCTTCGGCAGCACGGCGGGGCACTTTGCTGCCGGTCTCATCCTTGCTCTGTTCATCCTGATTTTCTTCCTCTTGGAGGGGGACCGGATCTGGGCGTTCCTGGTCCGTTTGCTCCCCAGGAAGGCCAGGGCAGCAACGTTCGGTGCCGGGCGCAAGGGTTGGGCATCAATGGTCAGCTACGCCCGCATCCAGATGTTTGTGGCCTTCGTTGACGCGGTAGGGATCGGAGTGGGCGCCGCCATTATCGGCGTCCCCCTGGCGCTTCCCCTGAGCGTGCTCGTTTTCATCGGTTCGTTCATCCCGATCGTCGGCGCCCTCGTGACCGGCGCCATCGCGGTCCTGCTGGCACTGGTGGCCAACGGCCCCATCAACGCCCTGATCATGCTCGGCATCGTCCTGCTCGTCCAGCAGTTGGAAAGCCACATCCTCCAGCCGCTCGTCATGGGCAAGGCCGTGGCCCTGCATCCGGTGGCAGTGATCCTGTCGGTGGCAGCGGGATCCTACCTTGCCGGCATTCCGGGCGCGCTCTTTTCGGTGCCCATCCTCGCCGTCGCAAACACTGCCATTCGCTACATCGCCGCCAGAACGTGGGAACATGAACAAGTGCCGGCATTCACCGGAGAGCCTTTGACGGCGGGCGCCGGAGTGGACAACACCATCCGGGACGTCCAGCCGCCGGCAGTACTCAGCCGCGGCAAGGGCGCCGCCGCCGGCACGAAAGCAGAACAACCTGATGCCCCTCCCGCTGCGGAACGGGGCGCCGGGGCCGAACCCAAAGGAGAATAGTCCGTGAACATCCTCGAAACCCTTCCCGTCACGCTGGACGATGTCCTGGAGGCGCAGAAGCTGCTCGACGGGATTATTGCGCGGACGCCGGTGGAATCATCCCGCGCCCTTGGAACCATGGTGGGCGGGGATGTCTTCTTCAAGTGCGAAAACCTCCAGCGGGCCGGATCGTTCAAGGTCCGCGGCGCGTACGTGCGCATGGCGCGGCTTTCCCCCGAGGAAAAGAAGCGCGGAGTGGTGGCTGCTTCTGCCGGCAACCATGCCCAAGGCGTGGCCGTTGCCGCCAAGAGCCTGGGAATCAAAGCCCGCATCTACATGCCGCTGGGCGTGGCGCTGCCTAAGCTGGCGGCCACCCGCAGCCATGGTGCCGAGGTGATCCTCCACGGCCACAACGTTGACGAGGCGCTCGCCGAGGCCCAGCGCTACAGCAACGAGACGGGAACCGTTTTTGTCCACCCCTTCGACAACGTGGACGTGGTGGCGGGCCAGGGCACGCTGGGCCTGGAAATCCTCGAGCAGGTTCCCAAAGTGGACACCATCCTCATGGGCGTCGGCGGCGGAGGGCTCCTGGCCGGGGTCGCCGTCGCTGTCAAAGCCAGGGCCAAGGAACTCGGGCGGAACATCCGCATCATCGGGGTCCAGGCCGAAAATGCCGCCGCCTATCCTCCCTCCCTCGCCGCGGATGCCCTGGTGCCCCTGAAGAAGGTCTCCACCATGGCTGACGGCATCGCCGTCGGCCGGCCCGGGCAGCTCCCCTTCAGCATCATCCGTGAGCTCGTCGATGACGTGGTGACGGTCAGTGAAGACTCGCTGGCCCGCGCACTGATCTTCCTGCTGGAGCGCGCCAAGATGGTGGTGGAGCCCGCGGGTGCAGTTGGCGTGGCAGCGCTGATGGACGGCAAGATCGAGAACCCGGGAACCACGGTAGCGGTCCTGTCCGGCGGCAACATCGACCCCATGCTCATGCTCAAGGTCATCCAGCGGGGCCTCTCCGCGGCTGGGCGCTACATGACGGTCCGCATGATGCTCGATGACCGGCCCGGTTCGCTGGCCACCATCGCCAGGATCATCGCCGAGAACGATGCCAACGTCACCGGCCTGGACCACACCCGCGTGGGTGGCGCCATCAGCATGGGGGACGTGTCCATCACGGTGAACCTTGAAACCAAGGGCCACGAGCACGGGGAACAGGTGCTCAGCGCCCTGCGTGCCGAGGGCTTCCAGCCCATCGTGGTGCACTAGGACGCCCCATGGCCGGACTGGCGGGAAACGGGAGCCTCGGGCAGCGGCGGACAGTCGCCGCCCGGGCCAAGGGCGGGCTGCTCGTGCTGGGCAGCTTCGTGGTGTTCCTCTTCGTCATCGAACTGTTCAACATGGTGATGCTGCGCTCGCTCAACGCGACGTTCGGACTCCGGCCCAGGACCGCCGACGGGCTGCTGGACATCTTCACTTTCCCGCTCCTGCACGCCAACCTGAACCATCTCCTGTCAAACAGCCTGCCCCTGGTCATCTTTGGCTTCCTGGTGTTCCTTTCGGGGCTCCGGGTATTCCTGACTGCCCTGGCCTTCAGCTGGCTGGGATCCGGCCTCACCGTGTGGCTGATTGGCGACGGCGGCATCACAGTGGGAGCGTCAGGCCTGGTGTTCGGCCTGTTTGCCTTTCTCCTGGTCCGGGGATTCATTAACCGCAGCTGGCGGCAGATCCTCCTGGCCGTGGTCCTCTTCATGGGGTACGGGAGCATACTGCTGGGGGTCCTGCCCATCGTGGCAGGCTACATCTCATGGCAGGCGCACCTCGGCGGGGCGGCCGGGGGAGTGGTGGCCGCCCTCCTGCTTCGCCGCCGCAGCCAGGCCATGGGTCCGGCGATCTAGGTTCCTGCCGCTTAACTGGAAACGCCGGCCGCCCCTTTCGGGACGGCCGGCGTTTCCAGGATATGGACGGCTATGCAGCGTAAGGCTTGGCGGAGAGGATCTCCACCTTGATGTCCTTGCCGTTGGGAGCCGTGTAGCTCAGGGTTTCGCCTTCCTTGTGTCCAAGAATGGCTGCCCCCAGGGGTGACTTCTCGCTGAATACGTCAAGATCGGAATCACCGGCGATTTCGCGGGAACCGAGCAGGAAAGTCTCTTCGTCGCCAGCGATCCTGGCAACGACGATCATGCCGGGCTCCACGATCCCGTCGTCCGCGGGAGCCGCGCCGACGTGGGCGTCACGGAGCAGCGCGGTCAGCTGGCGGATGCGGGCCTCGATCTTGCCCTGCTCCTCCTTGGCTGCGTGGTAGCCGCCGTTCTCCTTGAGGTCACCCTCCTGCCGGGCTGCTTCAATCTTCTGGACGATCTCTGCCCGGCCAGCGCCGGAAAGGTGGTCCAGCTCTGCCTTCAGGCGGTCAAAAGCTTCCTGGGTGAGCCAGGCTGCAGCTGCGCTGTTGGTGGTAGACACGGACTTCTCCTCTTGTGGTCCTACATGCAAAAGACCCCGCCACGGTGGCCACTTGTGGAACAGTAACCAGCTCAGCGGGGTAAAGGTATGCCTTCATTGTAGTCAATCCCTTGGAGTTAACCCAACAACGAAGCGGCGCACGTCACATGCTCCGGCCACTTTTTCAGGCGCCGGCCCCAGGCAACACCGGACTTATGTGTCAGCGGCCCAGCAGCTGTCCACCACCCCGGAGACGGACAGTGACTCCGTGCGTACGGGCACCCTCTGCGCAACTGTGCGGCCGCCGTCGGCTGTTCCGTCGGCCTGTGCGGGCGGAATGTCCACAACCTTCCACCCCACCACCGCGAACTTGGAGTCCAGTGCCTTGACGGCGCACTTGACGGCGGTTCCGGGCTCGCGC
This sequence comes from Pseudarthrobacter oxydans, assembly GCF_034258515.1. Classification (NCBI taxonomy): domain Bacteria; kingdom Bacillati; phylum Actinomycetota; class Actinomycetes; order Micrococcales; family Micrococcaceae; genus Pseudarthrobacter; species Pseudarthrobacter oxydans. Next base: position 1,351,634 of record NZ_CP139438.1, read on the forward strand.
GTCACCTGGAAGTCAACTTCCGCAAGCGTGGCGTCCGTGGTGCTGTAGCCAATGTCCTTGAACGAAACGTCGGACAGCGACTGGGAGGTGGAAACCCAGGCGAGGAACCCGATTCCCGCGGCCAGCGCCGCACCGCCGATGGCGCGCCTGGCTCCTGGCTGCAGCCTGCGCTTTTTAGCACCATAGCGATTGGCTAGGCTAGTGTTTGCGGGCGCGGATTGGGCCGGCTGGTCCGGGGAAGTCACCAGACCAGTTTAGTGCCCTTTCCGGCGGAAGCTTGTTGGTCCCAGCCCGGGCCAGCGTCCGCCCGCCCAAGTGATCCGTCAAGCGCCCACAGGCCGCAGAAAAGAATAAGGAGCCGTCCCTCGATGACAGCGTCCAGCACCTCCCCGGCGCCGCTACGGCTGCTCGCGGTCCACGCCCATCCGGACGATGAGTCCAGCAAGGGCGCTGCGACGATGGCCAAATACGCCGCGTCCGGCGTGGACGTCCTGGTGGCCACGTGCACCGACGGGTCCCGGGGAGACATCCAGAACCCGGCAGTTGAGGGGGAGCCGCATCCCAAGCGGGACATGGCCGGCGCCAGGCGCCTGGAAATGGAACGGGCAGCGGCCATCCTGGGCATCAGGCAGCGGTGGCTGGGCTTCGTGGACTCGGGCCTGCCCGAGGGCGACCCCCTTCCGCCGCTTCCCGCCGGATCCTTCGCCACCCTGCCCCTGCACCAAGCGGCTGCGCCCCTGGTGCGGCTGGTCCGGTCCTTCAAGCCGCATGTCATCCTCAGCTACGACGAAAACGGCGGATACCCCCATCCGGACCACATCATGGCCCACCGGGTGGCAGTGGAAGCCTTCGAGTCCGCCGGTGACGGTTCGCGCTATCCGGACGCCGGCGAGCCCTGGGAACCCAGCAAGCTCTACTACGACAGGGCATTCAGTCCGGAGCGTTTCCGGGCACTGCATTTTGCCCTGGAGGAGGCAGGCCTCCAGTCTCCGTACGCCGAGCGGCTGGCAGCGTGGCTCGAAGCGGACGCGGAGGGCCATACCCCGCCTCCCGCCACCCACCCCACCACTACCCAGGTGGACTGCGGGGACTTCTTCGAAGTACGCGACGACGCGCTCCGGGCCCACAGGACCCAGGTGGACCCATTGGGGTTCTTTTTCGCCGTCTCGCCCGAGATGCAGCGCCGGGCCTGGCCGTGGGAGGACTACTCCCTGATTCACTCCAGGGTTCCCTCGGAGCTCCCCGAGCGGGATCTGTTCGCGGGGCTAAGATAGAAGCAGCCGGCAATTTCTATGTCGCGTAGAAGATAGGGTCCGGCGCCTCGCCGTCCCGCCGCGGCTTCTGCCACCCGCACCACAGAAGGTATACAACCGTGCATCACCTGCTCCTCAGCCTGGCCACCACCCCCACGCCCCTGCCCACGCCCACGCTGCGTGAGGGGATTTCCGAGGACCAGGTGACGCCCGGCCTGCTGGGCTTCATCATGACGGCGTTCTTCGTGGTTGCCACCGCACTGCTGATCGTGGACATGGTCCGGCGCATCCGGCGCGTGCGGTACCGGGCACAGGTGGAAGAGGACCGCATTGCTGCCGCAGCCGCGGCGGACGTGGAGGCGGCGGACGCCGCCCAGGATGCGTCCGGCGGGCAGGTGCCCGGCACCGTGCAGGGAACGGCCGACGGCGGGACAGGGCCCGTGCAGGGAGACCAGCGGCACTGACCATCCGCACCGGCTTCCCATGGAGTGCGGAGCCTTTCGCCCGCGGTGTTCGGCCGCGCTAGCTGAGGACCGCCATGGCTATGGCCGTGAAGTGTGCCGCGAAGGCCACCACGGTCAGGGCGTGGAACAGCTCGTGGAAGCCGAAGTGGTGGTAGCTGATGTTCGGTTTTTTCAGCGCATAGAACACGGCTCCGGTGATGTACAGGATGCCGCCCACGCAGATGAGGACAGCCGATGGAATGCTGGCCTGGAAAAATTGCGGCAGGTAAACGAGGGCGCCGCAGCCCAGGGCTATGTAGATGGGTACGTAGAGCCAGCGCGGGGCATCCGTCCACAGAAGCCGGAACAGCACCCCGAGGATGGCCCCGGACCAGATGACCCACAGCAGGAGGACCGCCTGGGGGCGCTCCAGCAGGGTCCAGGCCAGGGGCGTGTAGCTGCCGGCAATCACCAGCATGATGTTCGTATGGTCCAGCCGCTTGAGGACGATCTTAACCCTTGGCGACCAGTTGCCCCGGTGGTACACCGCGCTGACTCCGAACAGCAGGACGCCCGTTGCCGCGTAGACGGCGGACGTAATTTTGCGGTCCGTCGTGGGGGCAAGAACCACCAGCACGATTCCTGCCGCCAGTGCGAGCGGCGCCGTAACGGTATGGATCCAGCCCCGCCATTTCGGCTTGATCATCAGGAGTTCGGCCAGCCGGACGGCGGCGTCGTCCACAGCGTTTGTTTCGTGGCCTGATTCCGCCCTGCTGTCCTTGCGCTGCGGCGTCCGCGGGGCGTCCGGGGTGTCGCTGTTCATGCTCCCAGAATAACCTACGCCGCAGTAAGTTACTGATGAGTAGCTATGTGCGGAACGGCCTTCCGGAGCACGTCTGCAGGTCCTGGCCGCTCCGGACGGTAGCCTAGGATGTGCAAGTACGTACAGCAAGGAAGTCAGGTGAGTGAGCGCGTGGAGTTGCCCGGGTTCCTCTACGGCTTCTACGAGCGCAGGCTGCTCAAGGACCTTCCGCGTGACCGGATACCCCGGCACATCGGCGTGATGGTGGACGGGAACCGCCGGTGGGCGAAGCAGTTCAATGCCCCCACCAGCCAGGGCCACCAGGCGGGCGCAGACAAGATCCACGAGTTCCTTGGCTGGTGCCAGGAACTCGGGGTCAAAGTGGTCACCCTGTACATGCTGTCCACCGACAATATGAACAGGTCCAGCGAGGAACTGGACCTGCTGATGGGCATCATCGCCAACACCCTGGACCGCCTGGACGAGGACGCCAACATCTCGGTCCATGCGATGGGAGCCCCGGAGCTCCTGCCCGATTACCTGGCAGAACGGCTCAACAAGCTGACGGCGCGGACTCCCGTCAGGGAGAAGATCCATGTCAACGTGGCCGTGGGATACGGCGGCCGGCGGGAGATCGTCGACGCGGTGCGGGAACTCCTCCACGATGCCGTGGCGAGGGGAGCGGACATCTCCCAACTGGCCGACGACCTCTGCGTGGACGACATTTCCCGGTTCCTGTACACCCGCGGCCAGCCGGACCCGGACCTGGTGATCCGCACATCGGGGGAGCAGCGGCTCTCAGGCTTCCTGATGTGGCAGAGCGCCTACAGCGAGTTCTACTTCTGCGAGGCCCTGTGGCCCGCATTCCGCAAGGTGGACTTCCTGCGGGCCCTGCGCGACTACGCTGGCCGGCAGCGCCGCTTCGGCTCCTGACACATCCGGTTAATCACGAATTCATAGTCCCGCAACAGGAATCGCCGCGTAATGGTTGCGGAAATTAGTTGGCGTGGATTTACGTTATATCCATCAGCAGGCAAAACCGCCGGCTGATCGGGGAGGCCAGTACATGGAGCGAAACATCGCACCGGTTGTATGGGAGGCCGGACCCGGCCTCGTGGCCGAGCCGCCTCACCAATAACAATTCCGGGCTGGTGCCCGGGGCTGGAGTCGATGTGGCTACTTCTGAACAACTGCCCGAGGTCCTTTCCGACCAGGGAGAGAAAGCTACCTCTCGCGCCATGCGAGCCACCATACAAACCGGTGCGGCAGAAGATGCCGCGGCCGGTTTTGCTGTCTCCGGAAGGGAAGCCGCCATTAACACCTTCGTCATCGACACCTCCGTCCTGCTCTCCGACCCCCGTGCGCTGCTCCGCTTTGCGGAACACGAGGTGATCGTCCCGGTGGTAGTCATCACGGAACTGGAAGCGAAACGGCACGATCCCGAGCTTGGCTACTTCGCCCGGAAGGCGCTCCGGCTGCTCGACGACCTTCGGGTCAAACACGGCGGACTCAACCAGCCCATTCCCATCGGCGACGACGGCGGCTCCCTGATGGTGGAGCTCAACCACATCTCCTCCGAGGTCCTTCCGCTGGGATTCCGCAGCGGCGACAACGACAGCCGGATCCTCGCCGTGGCGAAGAACCTCGCCAACGAGGGCCGCAACGTCACCGTCGTGTCCAAGGACCTTCCGATGCGCGTCAAGGCTTCCGCCATGGGCCTCACCGCCGACGAATACCGCAACGAGCTGGTGAAGGATTCAGGCTGGACCGGCATCGCCGAAGTGGAAGTCGGCGAACAGGAGATCTCCACGCTGTACGGCCACGAGCCCGTCTTCATCCCCGCCGCCGCGGAGATGCCGGTCAACACCGGACTCGTGCTGCTCTCCAACCGCGGCTCCGCCCTGGGCAGGGTGGGGGCAGACAAGCAGGTCCGGCTCGTCAAAGGCGACCGCGACGTGTTCGGGCTCCACGGACGGTCCGCGGAGCAGCGGCTGGCCATCGACCTGCTGATGGATCCCGCCGTCGGCATCGTCTCCATCGGCGGCAGGGCAGGCACCGGCAAGTCCGCCCTTGCTTTGTGCGCCGGCCTGGAAGCAGTGCTGGAACGCCGAGAGCACCGCAAGGTCATCGTGTTCCGGCCCCTCTACGCGGTGGGCGGCCAGGAACTGGGCTACCTGCCCGGCTCCGAATCCGAAAAAATGAACCCTTGGGCGCAGGCGGTTTTCGACACCCTCGGCGCACTGGTCAGCCAGGAAGTAGTGGAGGAGGTCATGGACCGCGGCATGCTCGAGGTCATGCCGCTCACCCACATCCGCGGACGCTCCCTCCACGACGCCTTCGTGATCGTTGACGAAGCCCAGTCCCTCGAGAAGAACGTCCTGCTCACCGTCATGAGCCGCATGGGCCAGAACTCAAAGGTCGTGCTGACCCACGACGTCGCCCAGCGCGACAACCTCCGCGTCGGACGCCACGACGGCATCGCCGCCGTCGTCGAAACCCTGAAAGGACACCCGCTCTTCGGCCACATCACCCTGACCCGCTCCGAAAGGTCCCCGATCGCAGCCCTGGTCACCGAACTGCTCGAAGGCTAAGCGGGGGTGGCTGGAGGGCCGTGGTTCCGTTCGGCGGGCCACGGCCCTTCGCCGTCGCTTAGACACCTCCCGGCGCGCCGCTACGGTCGCTGGGCGACCTGCGCATCGCTCTGGTCGGCGATGCGCTCCTACGCGAAGGACCGTAACCCGCCTCGTGGTCAGGTCACCTTCAGGAAGTTCGCGGCTGCTTCGTGGCCCTCTACCTTGAGGGTCCAGTCGGGGCGCTTGAAGGAGTCCGGGGTGAGGCGGACGTGCTGGACTGTCTCGACTTGCGTGCCCCAGGCCTTTCTGGTGATGCCGTTGAGCTCGTAGCCGAGGGAGCGGGAGACGCCGAGGGAGGCTTCGTTCCAGCTGGCGGCCTCGGACTCGGCTACTTCTGCGCCCAGCCAGTCAAACGCGTAAAGGGCGACGGCGGCACGCATCTCCTTGCCAAATCCGCGGCCCTGCACTGACTGCTTGAGCCACGATCCCGTGCTGACCGTCTTGAGGGTGGCGAAGTCCTTGGCCCCGACGTCCTGGCAGCCGATGAACTCACCCCCGCGCCAGATGCCCAGCAGGAGGGTCCACGACTCGGGGGTGCACTCCGCGCGGCAGCGCCAGTACCAGCGGGCCATGTTCGGTCCAAGCTCTTCGGCCGGAAGCTCAGTCCATGGAGTGCTGAACGGGTTTCTGTCGCGGGCATGAATCCCGCTCTGCGCCGCTGCAACTGCCGCCGGAATCTCATGGTCCTGGATGGGGCGCAGCTCCAGCCGGGGCGTTGCCAGCGTGAGATCGAAGAGCGGCCACACGGTGTTCAGCGTCGTCATCCGCGAAGCCTAGCCGATGAGCCCGCATTGCGGCCTGTCACAGTCAGGCGGGGACATCCCAGCTGATGTGGCGCCGGACGTCCGTAAGGTTCATGGACTCGGCCAGGAACAGGTCGTCCAGCATGTACTCATCTACGGCGAGGATCCGCAGCCAGTGCCCGTACTGGTCCGTGTCGGATTCAAGGGAGCGGCTGGAAACACACACACCCGTTCCCAGGTCCACCCGGATCCGGCTGCGGCCCGGCAGGCACAGGGGAGCGGCAGGATCCACGGGATGGTAGGCGGCGGTGGGGGAGACGACGGCCTCGAGCGCGGGCCGGCCCTCATGCTCCCTACGGTGGATGTCGTGGAGTTCCATGGCGTTACTGCCCGGGAACTCGAGGGGCACGGGGGCGTTGCCTGCGAGTTCCACCGGGTCCAGGGCGGCGGAGAAGCGTCCGTTGCCGAAGCCCGGCTCGCCGTAGGCTGCTTCCGGGCGGCGCCGCACCAGCCCCAGGTCGTCGTAGACGGGCGTCACCAGATGGGGCGGGAGGAGCCAGGATCTCCGGGTGGAGCTGGTGTAAAGGCCGTCCTTTGAATCGTTGATTCCCGTGGTGCTGTGGAGGACCAGTCCCTCAGGGCTTTCGAGGCGGAGTGCCCCGGGCCGGCGCAGCCAGGCGCGGACAAGCGGAGCAGCAGGACTGGGGGCCTGTCTGATTATCTCCCCTTGTGGATCGTATGGGCTGGTCAGGAGCTGGTGCTGGTGTGAGCCACGTTGGGCACGTCGGTGCTGTTGTAGCTACTTCCATCAGTTCCAGAGGTCTTGTGCTGTTCGTAGTGTGGCTTTTGTCCAGAAATGGCCGTTTTTCTTCACGGCGTGGTTGGGCGGTTAGAGGTTCACATGAGGAGGGCTTGAGCGCGCAGCTTCAATGACGTCGTTTGGTGATGGCGCTAGTTCATTGATTTTCATGACTTAGCTCCCACCCCGCTGTAAGGGTCGGTCAGTGTGGCGGACGTGCGAAAGCGCCTGCATGAATCGTCACACTAGTTCAGCTCCCGATTTCGGCGGCGGTCGCTTCCTGTGCCTTCTGATGGAACCACTCGATGTGCTCTTGCAGGAGTCGGGCTGCGAGCTCTCCTTCGTGTGACTGGACGGCGTCGAAGATGCCGTGATGCTGGTTTCGAAGTGTGGAGATTACGTCGGGCCAGGCGTCCATGGCGTCCATTGCGCCTTTAACGTAGCCAACAATGGCGCCGCTGAGTGATTCCATCATGGTTGCGACCACAGCGTTCCCTGCCAGGGAGCTCAGGGCGACATGGAACCTGGCGTCCAGTTCATGGAACGTTTCACGACTGATGCCGGGATTGTCCATGGCTTGCAGGAGCTGGGCTGCCTGTTCTAGGTCCTCGTCGCCTCCTGTACGGTTCGCGCCGGCCCGGGCGGTCCAGGTTTCGAGCAGGATGCGGGTCTCGACAATGTCTTCGACCGGCAGTGTGCTGCTGGCGACGTGCAGTCGTAGGGCCGATGACAGGCCCGCGGAGGGGTCGGAGACGACGATTGCCCCGGAGGAGGGTCCGGATCCGACCGAGCTGCGCAGTATTCCCATGGCGTCCAGTACCCGGATGGCCTCCCGCACCGACGCCCTGGAAATCCCGTAGCTTTCGGCGAGGGTGCGTTCTCCCGGGAGCCGGTCCCCGACTTTGATTTTGCCCGAGCGGAGGTCCGCCTCGATGTCCTTCAGGAGCGCGTCATGGGTACGACGGCGGGGTGTTGCTCCTGCTTCGGCGGTGATCACGGGCGGTTCCTTACGGGCGGGCAGTGTGCGGGCCAGGGGGCGGCCCGCACACTGCGTCTTGAGTAGGCTGGACGCTAAGGCAGCATCCAGCCGAGGATGGGAGTGGACTGGAGGTAGGAGAGGGTGCACAGCACCAGCAGCAGCGCCACGCTCCACCCGACTACTTTACGCAGGATCACCGATTCCTTGCCTTCAAGGTTGACCGCGGACGCCGCGATGGCGAGGTTCTGTGGGCTGATCAGCTTGCCCACAACACCACCGGAGGTATTGCCGGCCACGAGAAGGTTCGGATCGATTCCTGCTTTCATGCCGGCGGTCTGCTGCAGCTTGGCGAACAGGGCATTCGCGGAGGTGTCGGAGCCGGTGACGGCCGTGCCGATCCAGCCGAGGACGGGTGAGAGGAAGGCGAAGAAGGTTCCGGTGCCGGCCAGCCAGGTGCCGATGGAAATGGTCTGTCCGGAGAAGTTCATGACGTAGGCCAGTGCCAGGACGGTGATGATGGTCAGGCCTGCCCAGCGCATCCGGTAGATGGTGTTCCAGATTTCTTTCACGGCGTTGCCGACGGTGATGTTGTAGCGGCCGTTTTCGTTGTACTTGGAGTACACGGCGGCGACGATCAGGCCGGTGAGCAGGAGAAGGGTGCCGGGGGTGGAGAGCCATTGGAAGGAGTAGATGGTGGAGGAGACGGGCTTGCCTGCTGCGTCAACGAGTGCGTCGTGCAGGATCGGCCACGGGATCTTGATGTCGGTGGAGGCCAGGAACGCGGGGACGTTTACACCGAGTTTCCAGAGTTTGGCGATGCCGAAGACGACGATGACCAGGAAGTAGGGGAACAGGGCGAGCCAGGTCCGCATCGGGGTCAGGCGGTCCGCTGTGGTGTCGGGGGTGCTGGTGAGGGTGGTGGCCCGGTGTGAGCCGCCGCCTGTGATGGCGGATTCCTTTTCAACGGCTGCGGCGGCCACACCGAGGCGGTCGCGTGCTTCGGAGCTGCCCTTCGGGGTCCAGACGCGGAAGAACAGTACGGCAGCGCCGAGGCCGGCGAGGGATGCGACGATGTCGGTGAGTTCGTAGGAGAAGTAGTTCGAGCACAGGAACTGCGCGATGGCGAAGGCGAAGCCGACGGCGAGTGCGGCGGGCCAGCAGTCTTTCAGGCCCTTGCGGCCATCGAGGATGAAGAGCAGGATCAGCGGCACGATGGTGGCCAGCAGCGGTGCCTGGCGCCCGACGATCGAGGCGATGTCCGTGGCGTGGAGTCCGGTGAGTCCCGCGGCGGTGGTGATGGGGATGGCCATGGCGCCGAAAGCGACCGGGGCGGTGTTGGCGACCAGGACGGCTGCCGCGGCGCGCAGCGGCGGCAGTCCGAGGGCGAGGAGCATGGTGGCGGTGATCGCGACAGGTGCGCCGAATCCGGCGAGGGCTTCGAGCAGGCCGCCGAAGCAGAAGGCGATCAGGACAGCCTGGAGCCGGACGTCGCCTTTACCGATCACGTCGAAGACGCGGCGGAGGTCCTCGAAGCGTCCGCTGAGGACAGTGACCTGGTAGAGCCAGACGGCCATGATGACGATCCACAGGACAGGGAAGGCGCCGAAGACGCCGCCCTGGGTCGCGGAGAGCAGTGCAAGGCCGGCTGGCATCTGGAATGCCACGATGCCAACGAGCAGGGCCATCAGCAGGGCGAAGGCCCCGGCGACATGGGCTCTGGTCTTGACGACGGCGAGCAGGATGAAGAACGTCAGTAGCGGCAGCAGGGCGACGATGGCCGACCACATGACGCTGTTGAGCACCGGGTCGGTGCTGGGTGTGAACTGGTCCACGGAGTTCCTCCACATTGAGGGGGGTGACAGGGGATATGGTCAGACCTCTGTGGTCGGACCATCAGAGTGTAGCGTAAATTTTCCTGAAAGTGTGAGCGGCTTCACTTGGATTCGCCGGTTGCCAGTGGCGTCGGTCACGTGATCTACTATGGTCAGACCACAAACCCCTTAGCCCGAAAGGCTGCCATGCGAATCGCTTTGTTCGCTACGTGCATCGTGGATGCGATGTACCCCGCCACAGCGCGTGCCACCGTGAAAATCCTGGAACGGCTGGGACACGAAGTTGTGTTCCCGTCCGGCCAGGCCTGCTGCGGGCAGATGCACGTCAACAGCGGCTACCTCAAGGAAGCTGTCCCCGTGATCGCCAACCACGTCGCCGCCTTCGACACCGAGGACTACGACGTCGCCGTCGCACCGTCCGGTTCCTGCGTCGCCTCCGTGAAGCACCAGCACCCCATGGTCGCCCGCTCGTGCGGCGACAAGGATCTGGAAACACGTGCCACCGCAGTCGGTGCCAAAACCTATGAGCTCTCCGAACTGCTCGTGGACGTTCTCGGCGTGACCGATGCTGGCGCGCAGCTCGGTTCCTACTTCCCGCACCGCGTCACCTACCACCCGAGCTGCCATGGCATGCGCCTGCTCCGGCTCGGGGACCGGCAGGCGCGGTTGCTGGGCAGTGTCGCAGGGATCGACATGGCCGAACTGCCGGAAGCTGACCAGTGCTGTGGCTTCGGCGGCACGTTCTCGATGAAGAACGCCGACGTCTCCTCCGCCATGCTTGAGGACAAGACGGCGAATATCACGGCAACAGGGGCAAGCCTGTGCGCCGGAGGGGACGCGTCCTGCCTCATGCACATCGGCGGCGGCCTCTCCCGCCAGGGCAGCGACATCACCACCCTGCACCTGGCCGAAATCCTTGCCAGCACCCTCGAGGAGCCCGCGTCCGTCACCGGCGAAGTGCGCATCTCCACCGGAAAGGCCACGCGATGAGCACTTACCTCGGCATGCCCTCCATACCTGTCTATGGCACGGGCAACCTGCACGCCTCCGAGTCCTTCCCGAAGGCCGCCCACCGCGAACTCGGGAACGCCCAGCTCCGGGCCAACCTCGGCCACGCCACCCACACCATCCGTGACAAGCGGATCGCTGTGGTCTCCGAACTGCCGGACTGGGAACAGCTGCGCGATGCCGGTTCCGCGATCAAGGAATCTGTGATGGCACGGCTGCCCGAGCTCTTGGAACAGTTCGAGAAGACCTTCACGGCCCGCGGCGGCGTCATTCACTGGGCCCGCGACGCCACGGAGGCCAACGAGATCGTGGCCGGGCTGATCCGGGAGACCGGTGAAACTGAAGTGGTCAAGATCAAGTCCATGGCCACGCAGGAAATCGGCCTGAACGAGTACCTCGAAGAGCAGGGCATCGCAGCGTTCGAGACCGACCTCGCCGAGCTGATCGTCCAGCTGGACCATGACAAGCCCAGCCACATTCTGGTCCCGGCGATCCATAAGAACCGCAGCCAGGTCCGGGACATTTTCCTGCGCGAAATGGAGGGCGTGGACCCTGATCTGACCAACGAACCGGCCCGCCTCGCCGGTGCCGCCAGGGCGCACCTGCGCCGGAAGTTCCTTACCGCCAAGGTCGCCGTTTCCGGGGCCAACTTCGCACTGGCAGATTCGGGCACCCTCGCTGTTGTTGAATCTGAAGGTAACGGCCGGATGTGTCTGACACTGCCCGAGACACTGATTACGGTGATGGGCGTGGAGAAGCTTCTCCCCACCTGGCAGGACCTTGAAGTGTTCATGCAGCTGCTGCCGCGTTCCTCCACCGGGGAACGGATGAACCCCTATACCTCGCTCTGGACCGGCGTCACCGAAGGCGACGGGCCGCAGAACGTGCACCTGGTGCTTTTGGATAACGGCCGCAGCGCCGCGCTGGCAGATGAAATGGGCCGGTCCGCGCTGCACTGCATCCGCTGCAGCGCCTGCATGAACGTCTGCCCGGTTTATGAGCGCACGGGCGGCCACGCCTACGGCTCCACCTACCCCGGGCCTATCGGGGCGATTCTCTCACCGCTGATGACCGGCATCCAGGCCGAGGAGAACAACTCGCTGCCCTACGCGTCCTCACTCTGCGGGGCCTGCTATGACGCCTGCCCGGTAAAGATCAACATCCCCGACATCCTGGTGCACCTGCGCAGCGTCGATGTGGACAGCAAACGCGGCAAGAAGAAGATCCCCACCCAGATGGATGTCGGCATGAACGCCGCCTCCTGGGCGCTGTCCTCAGGAAAACGTCTCGGCCTTCTCGAAAAGGGGCTGCCGCTGGGACGCCTGGCCGCCGGCCCGGACAAGAAGATCACCAAGCTGCCCGGCATCGCCGCCGGCTGGACCCAAAGCCGCGACATCCCGGCACCCCCCTCGCAGTCCTTCCGGGACTGGTGGAAAAAGGAACACCGGACACCAGAGCCAGACGCTGCCCCCGCCGCGTCCCAAGATCAGGAAAACCAGCCATGAGCGCACGCGAAGAAATCCTCGAGCGGATCCGCACCGCCCTGAAAGACAGCCCCGTGGCGCCCGAGATCCCGCGGGAGTACCGGGCGGCATCCCAGCTGGATGAGGAGGCACTGATCGAGCTGCTGGTGGACCGCCTGATCGACTACAAAGCACAGGTCTCGGTCGTGGACAACGCAGAGGTCCCGGCGCGGATCGCGGAACTCCTCGCCGACGCCGGCAGCTACGTCGTGCCCACAGGGCTCGACGCCGGCTGGCTCACAGGACTCGAACTCGAACACGACAGCCGGCGCCGCCAGGACTCGGCCGCAGCGCCGCTGTCCGTCGCCGAGCTCGACGGCATCGACGCCGTCGTGACCGGCAGCGCCGTCGCCGTCGCCGAGACCGGGACCATCATCCTGGACGGCAGCCCCAACCAGGGCCGCCGCGCGATCACCCTGGTCCCGGACCACCACATCTGCATCGTCAAAACCACTGATATAACCGGGATCCTGCCCGAAGCGCTGCGCCGGATCGACGGCACTCGGCCCCTGACCATGATCAGCGGCCCGAGTGCCACCAGCGACATCGAACTTGAACGCGTCGAGGGAGTCCACGGCCCCCGCAAGCTCGACGTCATTATCGCCCGGTAGGATCCGGGCCGAAAGGCACCAACGCAGTTTCCGTTCCCCTCCGCAGTTGAACGAAAGGTACCCGCATGACTTTCTACCGCCATGACCTCTGGCACACCCTTCTCGGCGCCCTCGTGGAAGTCCGGAAAAACGGCACGGTCGTTCGGGAAGGACTCGTTGAGGATGTCATGCCCGATTCCTCGGCGCTCTGGATCGCCGCCGACGGGCTCACCGGCCGTGTTCTGATCGAAGCCGCTGAAGGACACGAGGTGTGGGTCGAGCCCAGAAAGCTTGAGGGTCAGCGCTCCTACCGGATGACATCGCTAGCACTTCAGGACGGGAGCGGACATCGGGCACGCAGGAACGCCGGCCATGGACGGCACCGCTACCGCGTCAGAACTGCAGTGACGGACAAGGCGTCGTAGACACCTTGCTCCGGCTTTCCAATACCTTCGCCACGAAATGACCGCCTGACCGTAACTAGGGCAGTTATGGCAACAGCCACGGCAGCACGGACAGGGGATCTATCCGCGTTGCCGTGGCCGCACCCCGCGCCGGGACGGCAGACACGCGTCTAGCCAGTCATCTTCTATGAATCAACGCGACTGGTTGTGACGGAACCCTGACGGGAGCACCATGATCTTATGGATCCTCAAACAGCTAATGGCGGAGAGCTGAGCCTTCCACAGGCGTTCCTCCTGCTGGCAACGAACGATATCGACGGCGAACCGGAGCTGCCGTCTTACGTACTCAGGACCACGGTGGCGGGGGCAATCCTGGCCGAACTGGACCTGCTTGGCGCAATCGAACTGCAGGGCAAGAATGTCCGGGCCACCGGTACAGAGCCACAAACACACCTCCAGCACGAACTGGAGATCATCCGCCACAAATCCCGTCCGCACCCACCTAAAAAGTGGGTCTCCATGCTCGAGGGCCGTGCCGAGGTGCAGCGCGTCTACGAGAGCATGGCCTCCCGAGGCATCCTGGATCAAGTCGGCGAAAAGCACCTCGGCGTGTTCAAGAGCGTGCGGTACCCGGAGAAGGACCATACTCCAGAAGCGGCGCTCCTGAAGAGGATCGAGTCGGCGCTGAGCGGTGGCCGCGCCGAATCGGCGTCCGGTTCCCGTGCCGAGCAGTTGGAGCCTTCAGAAACTGCCCGCGCGGAAACAGATCCCAGGAACCGGGCGCTGATCGCACTCCTGCACGCAGCGCGCTTGCTTGAGAAGCTATTCCCGGCAGCCGATCGGAACCGGATTCAGGACCTGACGCATGACCACTGGCCGGCCCGTGCGGTGGAGGACGAACTTCGCGAGCTCAGGGTGGCTGCTGAACCGCTCGTCTAGGAGACCGTGCTACAGCTTGTAACGGCAGGCCCTCCCTCCCGGGAATATCTTGTCTGTGCCTTCGTGGGCCCGGCCAGTTACTGACGAATGGGAGCCGGAGCGCGACAGGACAGCTTGTTCCCTCGGCCCGAGTCCAGACCAGAAGAGGTAGCTGCAACCGAAGCTGTAAGACTGAAGTTTAAGTTCGGCCGGGGCGGGTTCGTTCTGGGCGGTTTAGTTCGGTCATCAGGGAACGGTTAACGCTGTGGGCTGCTTGCAGGTCTGATGAGAGTGCTGCGACTTGCTGCTGAGCGTGATGAAGCTCTTGGGTTCTCTCGCTGGTTTGTTTGGAGAGGATGGCGTTTTGATCTGTCAGTTCCTGGACGCGAAGGCTTTGGGAGTGGGCGTCCGTGCCGTCGATTTGGTCCCCGAGCAGTTCGGAGATGCGTCGCTGGTGCCTCTGTAGTTCGTGCCTGAGCCGTTGGTTCTCCTGGCGCAGAAGATCACGTTCGACTTGGAGCGAGCCCGTCGTTGATTTTGTTGTTTCCGGGGATGTCACGGAGCCCGTGGCATGTCGTTTCTGTGCTTTCCTGACCTCGTCCAGGAGGGGTTCCTGTCGGACGAGCCACGGGCTGACACCGGCGAGGCGTGCAACCTCGGCTACCGTGATGGGGCTGCGCGTACGTTCCATGGCCTCAAGGGTTGCCAGAACCGCACCTCGTTTGTTATTGCTGTCCTTCTTTCGTTGCCGGACCATGGCGGCCGCGTTGCCCGGATGTCTGCTCACTCGATCTCCTTGCCGTTATCGGTCCTGAGTCTGAGGCTTCCGACCGGGATGAAGGGCTTCTCGACGGCGGTCGGGACGCTGGCGCGGACCCGGCGGAGCACAGCGGAGGCCTCGGCCAGTGACTCCCGCTCGATGGAAGGCAGGTCGGCAAGGCGTGATTCCTGTGCCTGGATAAGGCCCGTGAACGCTTCTATTTCATTCTTGGTGTCCGTGATTAACGAGGGGCGCAGGTTCTGGGCGATCTGCCACGCGAGGTCTTCTTTCATGCGTTCCAGATGCGCCTTGAGGTCAGGCAGGTGGGAAGGATCCGATCTGAAGAACGTACAGCCGCCGCATTGGAAGCGGGCGGGGCATGCCTTGCCTCCTGCTTTGATGTTGGTCGGTTCGGTGCAGTTGCCGAACGGGACGGCCACGGCGGCCATTGAGTAGAGCTCTTCAGCGACGGGGGCGTGGGTGCCGTGGGTGTCGAAGGAGAGTCTTTTGACGGATTCGATGGCTTTACGTTTTCGTGCGTTGGTCACCGTGTAGTACCTGGCTGTGGTGTCCGCGGATCGGTGGTCCATGAGGCGGCGGAGGGTTTCCTGGGCGACTCCTGCGTCGGCCAGCCGTTGGCAGTAGGAGTGGCGGAATGCATAGGCGAAGACGGAGGTTTTGCCGAAAGGAGTCCCCGTTCCGGGGCCGTTTGCCGGGCCGGGCAGGTCCGGGAGCCGGTTATCGATCCAGTCACGGAGCCGGCGGTTGAACCAGGCCGTTTTGAGGTGTTTGTCCCGGGCGCGGGAGCGGAACGTGGGAAACAGCCAGTCCTGCTGCCCGGCAGGCATCGCCTCGATGTGGCGGTCGCGGATGATGAACCACGACTCCAGGGCGTGGGCGGTTTCTGCCCAGATGGGGAGGCGCCTGCCCCTGCGTCTGCCTTTGTCGTTGTGCCACAGCAGGGTGGCTTGACCGGTCCTGTCGTAGCTCAGGCATTCCCTTCGGAGGCTTGCCGTCTCGTTCGGCCGCCTCCCGGCGTCGCGCAGCAGGGTCATGTAGCAGGTGAAGGCTGCTTTATAGACGTCATTGGGGACCGCGGCCGAGGTCGGACTGGCGACACGGGCCGTGGGTAACTGTTTGAAGAGGTACTCGATGACGGGTTCGGGGATTGCCCGTCCGGTCTCGTCGTCAGCGTCTGTCCCTGGGGCGTCTTCTAGTGGGATTTGCAGGTCGTAGTCGAGGGAGAAGGAGAGCGTGGTGTGTTCGAACAGGTCAGAGTTCTTCCGGGTGTAGTCGATCATGCCCGCCACGGTTGACCCGAGAAAGCGTTTGTAGGCGTTGGTCAGGGGTTTTCCGTCGAGCCGCGTCAGGCCGGCCAGTGCATGTGCGAGCACCTTGCCATGCTCGCGGGTCAGTCCGGATGCGTTGGTCGGCGCGGGAAGGCGTCGCGCCGAGCATTGGACGATGAAGTCGGTGCATAGTCTTGCGACGTGAGTGATGAGGGTCGTCGAGGAGGTTTCGGTGGTGGACCGCTCCAGGATCCAGAGCTTGGTCATGTGCCGGGCCCAGTCCAGAGGGATCGGGCGGAAATCCAGGGCAGCCATGGATCGTGCGGAGCCGGATCTGTTTGAAGAGGTCATGAGCAGACCGAACGGGATGAGGTCCGATTGCAGCAGATCACCGTCCGTGGACCACGGGACGTAGCGTTCCAGCAACCTCGCCCGCACCACCCGGAACATGGACCAGGCATTTACGGAACACAGCATATTGCCCTCAGCAAGTGCGTGGGTGTCGGCGTTCAGGAAGGACTTCGTGGCCTGAGGGAATTCCAGCGCCGACTTGATGAGGGCCTTGGTCGTGGTGATGTTGATCGGGAAGCCAATGCGGTCCTGATGCTGAAGGGACCACAGCAGTTCCGTGGCCAGTCCCGGGTGCCGGCGGCGTAGAGGGGCCAGGTTGAGTTCGTACCCGTCGGTTCTCGCCGGCGGCGCGTGGATTTCCCGGTAGCCGTCAGGTTCCAGAGAGACGACAGCTTCGCGTTCAAGATGCAGCGCAAGCTCACTCGGGTCGTGGATCAGCTTGGCGTGCATTCTGCAGATGCCCGTCTGGTTGGCGTGGTGACGTTTGTAGCCGCACCACGGAACTGCGCAATACTCTGGCGCTGCTACCGGATTGGCGGCTTGGGACGCGATCCATTCCTTGATGTCTTCGACTGTGTGGCGTGGTTGGTGGCCCAGACACAGGGGAGGGAGCCGGTCTTTTTGCTGGTGCCATCGTTTGGGGTTCCCCTCCGTCGGGGTCATCAAGGGCACACCAAGTCCCTTGCTACGGTTTGTGCAGTTCGTCACCGAACACAGGATCGGGACGACGCGGGATGCCCAGTTGGTGTCCTGCAGCTGGACTGCCCTTTCGACCCAGGCCTCGGCGGTCATGGCGCCGAGGCGTCTGGTGTGCCGGAGGTAGCGGCCGGTGCAGACGTTGCACAGCCCGCTGCGGCGTGTAAATGAGGGGCCATGGCAGCCAGGGAACCTGCACTGGTTGACGAGCGTGCCCAAGTGGCCAGGAACTCCGGTGAAGACCCAGGCCTCGCTGTCCCATTCCTCCGGCCGCCAATCGTCCCGGATTTCCTGGGCAAGCATGTGCTGGAAGCCTGCAAGGTCCGCGGCCGGGTCGACTGGTTCCGGCCGCGGTAGGACCGGAGAAACATCGAAGATGACTGATTGTCCGCCGCTCATGTGGGCTCCGACGAACGGAACCGGACACGTTCGATGGCCTCGCGCAGGTCCTGGTCGGAGGAGTGCTCATACATGAGCTGGGATGAGGGACTGCGGTGCCCGAGCAGTGCCTGAACGTCCCGCGTCGGCACTCCTGCCCTCTTCCAGCGGGTCGCCGCGGTGTGCCGTGTCATGTGCGGGTTTACCCGGAGCCCAGCACGGCCTGAAGAGCGGTAGAACATCTTCACGGCGTTGGAGTACTTCAACGCTTCCCCGACATGGGACCGGGAATACAGGTTGACGAAGACCATCGGGTTGGAATCCTGGGCCAACCGGTCGATGCGGTCCTCAAGGTACAGGTAATACAGGGTGCAGACCGCTTCAGTGACCGGGACTGTGCGTGGGTTCGAGGATTTGGACAGCGCAGCGTTGGGATTCTGTCGCCGCCGGACGTGGATATGTGGCCCAACGGACACACAACCGACGGCACGCGAGTCATGGAAAAGGTGCAGATCCTCTGTCCGCAGCCCCAAGGCCTCACCGATCCGGACGCCCGTTTCGACCATCAGTGCCACCAGGAAACGGTCACGGTGGTTGGAGACCGCCTCCAGCAACGACTCCGCACCGGTTTCATTCAGCAACTTCGGGGCTTCTTCGATTTCCTTGACGCGAACTGCCCGGGACCTCAACACCTGGCCCGGCAGGAGTCTGTCACCGGAATAGCCGTAGGCGATTCTGGTTTCGTAGAAGCCTGCGGCCGTCTTCTCACTGACCAGATCACTGCGCGCGGCCCACATGTAGAACTGGGTTATTGCCGCGGCATACTGGTTCATTGTTTTCCCGCTCCGGTAGCGCGGCTCACGATATTCCGCGTTTCCCTCCGGGGCGTTCAACGCGGTGACGGCGAGCTCCCGGATGAACCGGGAAACGACAGGAACACCGTCAGTCCAGTCCAACCTCGCCGGACCGAGCCAGGTGAAGAAAGCGGCCAGGCGCTGCGCGTAGGCCCGGATGGTGTTGGCGGACCGGGCAGAACCCAGAAGGTAGTGAAGGTAGGCGCTGGCCTCAGAATGCAACTCGTAGGTGGAGGAGTCCACTACTGCCCAGGACGGGCCTCCAGCCTTGTGGATGACGCTGAACGCGATCCAGCGCCGTGAAATCGGGACGATCGGGTGGGTGGTCGACGGAAACGGAATCAGGGACTGCGGCATACGAACGTACCTCGTCAGGGTAGATAATCCGTGCGTTCCGAGACGACCCTAATGCAGAACCTACATCGCTGTGAACCCCACTTGAGGGCAGATAACTGCAAACGGCTCGTCCCAGTATTCAAAGCGCAGCGACTGCCACTTCCAGGGAGAGGACCGGCACAGGTCCCGGAACATGGCCGCGAGGTCCGTCGAGGCAGCACCACTGTCCGGATCCGGCCGGTGCCGGGATTCCCACGTCGCCATATCCACAGTTTACGCGCGGCCAGTACTGCCACGGAGCGGAAATCCAGTAGCATCCGAGGGTGATCCAACGACTGGGCGAACTGTGGCAGCACACCCCGCTGGCCTTCTGGCTGGTGCTGGCTGCCTGCGCCTACTTCGCGGTGATGGCCGTGCGGCTCACAGTGATTGACGTCCGCCACCACCTCCTGCCAAACCGGATTGTCTTCCCGTCCTACGCCGTTGCCGGAGTGCTCCTCCTCGCGGCGTCGGCCTTTCCCGGAACCGGCGACGGCGGGGCCCCGGATTCTCCCGGATCTCCCGCAGGCATCCTGGCCCTTCCGGTGCTCCGGGTAGTGGCCGGAGCCGCCATCCTGTGGCTCTTCTACTTCATTCTCCGGGCGGCCTACCCACCCGGAATGGGATTTGGCGATGTGAAACTCGCAGGAGTCCTGGGTATGTACCTCGGCTACCTTGGCTGGGGCCACCTGTTTGCCGGTACCTTCCTGGCCTTCCTGCTGGGCGGCGTGTGGTCCATCGTGCTCCTGGCCGCGCGCAGGGGGACATTGAAATCCTCCATCCCGTTCGGGCCGTTTATGCTCGCAGGAACTGCTGCGGCCATGCTGCTTCCGGCCTGACCCTCGGCAGCAAGGGGCCCGGGGACAGCTTCCAGCGGGCAAAGGGGGCAGACACTTCGGTAGGCTGGCGGGATGCCAGCGCCTGACTACGTCCTGAAGCTCCGTAAGAAAATCGGCAATGATCCCCTGTGGGTTCCCGGGGTCCGCGGCGTGGTGGTGGACGCGCTGGGACGTGTCCTGCTCGCACAGCGGGCGGACAACAAACAATGGGCCCTGGTCAGCGGGATGCTGGAGCCCGGGGAGCAGCCGGCCCGCGGCCTGGTGCGGGAGATTTTCGAGGAAACGGCAGTGGTGGCCGAACCCGAGCGGGTGGTCTCCGTCGGGGCCGTTGGTCCCTTTACCTACCCGAACGGCGACGTGTGCGAGTTCTTGGATGTGGTGTTCCTCTGCCGCTACGTTTCCGGAACCGCCCGGGTGAATGACGACGAATCCCTGGCCGTCGGGTGGTTCGGCATTAATGAACTGCCTGAACTCATGGCCGGCCACCTCACCAGCATCCACCGTGCCCTGGCTCCGGCGGAAGCCGCCCACTTCGAACCCTGAGCCCTCCCGGGCGTTCATGCGACGGCCGCCCGCCTTCGCGGGAAATCCCGGCGCTCGCAGCTGGCCTTAAAGACGCCGGCCGCCCGCCTTCGCTGGGAAGATGGGCGGCCGCCGTCGTGCTTGCCACCGCCAGGCGGACCTGGCGGGGAAGGGGACCTAGGCCTTGTGGGCCGGAGCCGTCATGGTGGTGACATCCAGTGCCTTGTCCAGATCGGCTTCGGAGACCTTGCCCTCGCCGTCCCCGACGAAGCCCAGCTTCTCGGTTGCCTGGCGTACGGTAAGGCCCTCAGCCACGGCCGTCTTGGCGATCTTGGCCGCGTTCTCGTAGCCGATGTACTTGTTCAGCGGGGTCACGATGGACGGTGAGGCCTCGGCCAGGAAGCGGGCGCGCTCCACGTTCGCGGTGATGCCGTCAATCATCTTGTCCGCCATGACGCGGCTGGTGTTGGCGAGCAGGCGGATGGATTCCAGCAGGTTGGACGCCATGACCGGGATGCCGACGTTAAGCTCGAACGCGCCGTTGGTGCCGGACCAGGCGATGGCGGTGTCGTTGCCGATGACCTGTGCCGCCACCATGATGGATGCCTCGCAGATGACCGGGTTGACCTTGCCCGGCATGATCGAGGAACCCGGCTGCAGGTCCGGGATGGCGATTTCGCCAAGGCCCGTGTTGGGGCCCGAGCCCATCCAGCGGAGATCGTTGTTGATCTTCATGAACGAGATCGCGATGTTGCGCAACTGGCTGGACGCCTCGATCAGGCCGTCGCGGTTGGCCTGGGCCTCGAAGTGGTCGCGGGCCTCCGTCAGGGGAAGCCCCGTGTCGGTTGCAAGCAGTTCGATGACGCGCTCCGGGAAGCCCGCCGGGGTGTTGATGCCGGTGCCCACGGCCGTGCCGCCGAGCGGAACCTCAGCGACGCGGGGGAGCGAGGCGTTGATCCGCTCGATGCCGTAGCGGACCTGCGCGGCGTAGCCGCCGAACTCCTGGCCGAGCATCACCGGGGTGGCGTCCATCAGGTGGGTGCGGCCGGACTTGACGACGTCCTTGAACTCGACAGCCTTCCGCTCCAGGGACTCGGCAAGGTAGCCGAGGGCCGGAATGAGGTCGTTGATCAGGGCCGAGGTGGCGGCGACATGGACCGATGTGGGGAAGACGTCGTTGGAGGACTGTGAGGCGTTGACGTGGTCGTTCGGGTGGACAACCTTGTCACTGCCGGCGGCCTTGAGGGCGCGCGAGGCGAGCTCGGCGATGACCTCGTTGGTGTTCATGTTCGAGGACGTGCCGGAGCCCGTCTGGAAGACGTCGATGGGGAAGTCGCCGTCATACTTGCCGGCGGCCACCTCATCGGCTGCATCTGCGATCGCCTTGGCCAGCTCGCCGTCGAGCACACCCAGTTCAGCGTTGGCCTGGGCGGCAGCCTTCTTGACCCGGGCCAGTGCTTCAATGTGCGCACGTTCCAGGGTCTTGCCGGAAATGGGGAAGTTCTCCACTGCCCGCTGCGTCTGCGCGCGGTACAGTGCGTTCACGGGGACGCGGACTTCGCCCATCGTGTCATGTTCAATGCGGAACTCTTCAGTGGAAGTCATGGGGCTAGCTTAGGACGCACGGGCGCCGCATCGAAAACCGTGAACTGCTTGCTACAGGCCCACCGCCGCGGCAGTTTTGGGAAGCTCCTAGTGCTCGCCGATTCCGGAAACCAGGTTGGCGCGGCCTTCGGCCAGGCTGTACGAGAGGCCGATGACCGCGGTCTTGCCCGAGCCGATTGCGTCGGAAATCACACGGGAGCTGTCCACGAGGCGCTGCGATGTCTGCTTGACGTGTTCCACCACCATGTCATTGACTTCGGTTTCGTCATTGCGCAGGGAGGTGAGGACCGACGGCGTAATCCGTTCCACCAGGTCCCGGATGAAACCTGTCGGCATCTCTCCGGTTTCCACCGCGGACTTCGTGGCGCTGACGGCCCCGCAGCTGTCGTGCCCCAGGATCACGATCAAGGGCACCCCCAGCACTGCCACGCTGTATTCCAGCGAGCCCAGGACGGCGTCGTCAATGACCTGGCCGGCCGTCCTGACGACGAAGACGTCGCCGAGACCCACATCGAAGATGATCTCTGCGGCGAGCCGCGAGTCGGAGCAACCGAAGATGACGGCGAAGGGGTGCTGGTTCTCCACGAGGGACGACCGCCGTGACGCATCCTGGTTGGGGTGCGAGGTCTCACCGTTTACGAATCGTTCATTGCCTTCGCGCAGACGGCGCCAGGCGAGTGCAGGAGTCAGATAGGTAGCCACGCGCCTACCTTACGGTGCGGCGGGCGCGGAGGGTGAAACTGTGACAGCCGGGTTGCTTTCCAGGGACCTGACGACGGCGTCCGCCAGCACGGCGATCTCGTCCAGCTGGGCCTCCCCGGACAGGACAACGGTGGTGCCGCGGTAGTCCAGCACCAGGGACTTTTCGCCCTTGCCGGTGTCCCGAAGCTGCCAGTCCTGCCCGCCGGCGTTCCGGGAGCCGGTGACGGGCGCGTTCCTGGTTTGCTGAAGAAGCCAGGTGGGGTTGGCGCTCCTGGTCTGGACCAGGCTGATGAAGGATTCCCTGGGCGTCAGGTAGCCCACTTCCCAGGTGGGGACACCGCTGCCGGTTCCGGCTTCCCACCGGGCGTAGTTCGGCCGGAAAGTATTGCCGGTGTCCGGGGCCACGGGTGTGAATCCCGCCACATCCGTGGCGTTGCGTGCGGTGGCTCCCACATCGATGTTCGGACGGTAGCCCTCGCTTTTGGGGAGCGGATTCATGAGGATGATGGGCAGGAACGCGGCGATGCTCACCACCAGGGCGATGACCATTCCAATCACCGAGGCGTTGGCGCGCTTGGCGGCTGCCGCCGGAATGACGGGCTTGACCTGCCCCTGTCCTGCCGTGGCGCCGGACACGCTGCTGCCTCCGGATCCGTGCGGCTCGGGACTGGGGGTGGTCTTTTCCTGCATGTCATTCACCCCTCTATAGTCGCCCATGGCGGCAGTCAACTTCCATTTGGCCTCCGCGGGCTCCCTGGCACGGCCTCCTGGCACATTGCGGTGGTGCGTCATCCGCCGCTCCGAAGGCGGTGCCGCGACTATGATCGATATCAGAGGAATCACCGCCCTGCTGCACCGGCGGGGTGGGTTCAATGATCGCCACTCGAAGAAGAGGTTCACGTGTCACCAGCGTCCATGACCCAGAAGTACTCCACGCTCTCCCCGTCCCTGGCGGTGGGCAATGATGAGCCGGACCGGAACCTTGCCCTCGAGCTCGTCCGCGTCACCGAAGCAGCCGCCATCGCCGGCGGCCACTGGGTTGGCTTCGGCGACAAGAACAAGGCTGACGGTGCCGCCGTTGACGCCATGCGCTCCTTCCTGCAGACCGTCCACTTCAACGGTGTCGTGGTCATCGGTGAAGGCGAAAAAGACGAAGCTCCGATGCTCTTCAACGGCGAACGCGTCGGTGACGGTACGGGGCCCGAATGCGATGTGGCCGTTGACCCCATCGATGGAACCAGGCTGACCGCGCTGGGCATCAACAACGCCCTCGCCGTCCTGGCAGTGGCAGAGCGCGGCTCCATGTTCGACCCCTCCGCCGTGTTCTACATGGAGAAGCTCGTCACTGGCCCGGAAGCCGCTGACATGGTGGACCTCCGCCTCCCGGTCAAGCAGAACCTCCACCTGATCGCGAAGGCCAAGGGCGTCAAGGTCAACCAGCTCAACGTCATGATCCTCGACCGTGACCGCCACAAGCCGCTGGTGGAGGAAATCCGGCAGGCAGGCGCGCGCACCAAGTTCATCATGGACGGCGACGTGGCAGGCGCCATCGCGGCCGCCCGCTCGGGCACCGGCGTCGACGCACTGATGGGCATCGGCGGGACCCCGGAGGGCATCGTGGCCGCCTGCGCCATCAAGTCCCTCGGCGGTGTCATCCAGGGCCGCCTGTGGCCCACCAGCGACGAAGAGAAGCAGAAGGCCATCGACGCCGGCCACGACCTCGAGCGGGTCCTGTCCACCAACGACCTCGTCTCCAGTGACAACTGCTACTTTGCCGCCACCGGCATCACCGACGGCGACCTCCTCAAGGGCGTCCGCTACTCCAAGGACAGGGTCCTCACCCAGTCCATCGTCATGCGTTCCAAGTCCGGCACCATCCGCTTCGTTGACGGCGAGCACCGGGCTGACAAGTGGGAAGGCTACGCCCGCAAGAGCTGACCCCGGCCGCGTTGTGATCCCAGGCCCCCGGAGCGCACCGCGTTCCGGGGGCCTGGCGTTTAAGCCGTTGGTATAGGGTTGAAGCCATGATTCCTGCTGTTGTGCCCTGTACTGACCGCGCCCTCTGGGACGACCACGTTGACCGGTTCCAGGGACATCCGCAACAGCTCTGGGGGTGGGGCGAGACCAAGGCCATGCACGGCTGGTCCGTGGACCGTGTGCTCATCAATGACGGCGGGAACACCATTGGCTGCGCCCAGCTGCTGGTCCGGCGCCTTCCCCTTCCGTTCCGTGCGCTGGTGTACATTCCCCGTGGCCCCATGTGCGCACCGGAGAATGCGCAGGCGGTCCTCAACAGCCTGGCCCGCCATGCCGCCGTCCGCCACCGGGGAGTGGCCCTGAGCATCGAACCGGACTGGGACCAGGATTCAGTTTTCGCCGGTGCAGTGGCGGCCGCCGGGTTCCGGTCATCCAGCAATACGGTGCTTATCCCGCGGACCCTGATCCTTGACCTCACCAGGACCGATGACGAGCTCATGGCGGACATGTCCAAGTCCACCCGGGCCAACATCCGCAAGGCCATGCGCAGCGACGTTGAGTTCCGCAAAGTGAAGAACGACGCCGAACTTGAGCAGGTACTGGCCGTCTACCACGAGACCGCGGACCGGGCCGGTTTCGGGATCCACGAGGACCAGTACTACCGGGACATCTTCAAGAACATGGCGGACGGCTCGCCGATCATCGGGGCGTTCGACGGCGAGCAGCTGCTGGCGTTTGTCTGGCTCGCCAGGAGCGGCGCCACCGCCTTCGAGCTCTACGGCGGCGTGTCCGGCGAGGGGCAGAAGCAGCGCGTCAACTACGGCGTGAAATGGGCGGCGCTGCAGGCGATGCGCGAGGACGGATGCTCCCGCTACGACTTCAACGGGCTGCTCAACGACGGCATCTCCGACTTCAAGAAGCAGTTCGCCAAGCACGAGAACATGCTGCTGGGCACCTGGGAAAAACCGCTCTCGCCGTTCTACCCGGCCTATGCCCAGGCCATGCCACTGGCGCGGCGCGGGCTGCAGACCGGCCGGCGGCTGCTGAAGGCTGCTGCCGGCAGGGTCCGGCCCGTACTCAAGAAGCTGCGCCCGGGCAGCTAGCCCCGGCAGGCAAAGGGCGACGGCGGCACCCGGGCGGGTGCCGCCGTCGCCCTTTGCCGTTGCCGCCAGTAAGCCGCGGGGCGCAGCCTGCTAAAGGCCCGTGGTCACGGCGAAAGCAAGCGCAGGTTCCGTGCTCCCTGCCACCGGGTGAACGTTGACCGGAGCCTCGGCTGCGGCCAGGAAGGCGCTGCCGCCCCGGGAGAGCTCCAGGTCGCCCTTGGGCGAATCCAGGTAGATGTTGCCGGCCACAACAATGACCACGGCCGCGCCGGACTGTGCCAGCGGTACCGGTCCCGCGCCGGGTGAGAGCTCGATGCGCTGGAGCTGGAATTCCTCGAACGGGGGGCGGAACAGTTCCTGGTCCAGGACCGTCCTTTCGGCCGCGAGCCTGGGCACGGCCACTGGCTGGAAGTCGACAGTCCGCAGGAGTTCGGGCACATCCACGAACTTGGGGGTGAGGCCGCCGCGCAGGACATTGTCGGAGGATGCCATGACCTCCACGCCCAGGCCGTGCAGGTAGGCATGGACGTTTCCGGCGGGGAGGTATACCGCCTCACCCGGTGCCAGCGAAATGCGGTTCAGCAGCAGGGAGATCAGGACTCCGGGATCGCCGGGGTACTTTTCGTTCAGGCTGATCACTGTGTTGAGTTCGGCCTCGTAGGGGGCAAGGGGCGCTCCGGAGAGGAGCGCAGCCACCACCAGCGCAGTAGCATCAGCCACGAGCTGGCCGCCGCTGATCAGGCGCTCGAAGGCCTTCCGCAGGCCCGTGCTTTCACCGGGGGACTGGAGGTCCGCAAGCAGCCCATTGACCAGCGCGGGAGCCCCGCCCTCCACGGAGTCGAAGGCGGCCGCAACATGCTGCAGGATGTCCACGGTCCGGGCTGCCGGACGGAAACCGCACAGCGCCTCAAACGGCGTCAGGGCGAGAATCATCTCCGGCTTGTGGTTGTCGTCGCGGTAGTTCCGGTTGGGTGCATCCGGAGCCAGGCCCGCTGCGTTTTCCCGCGCAAACCCCGCCCGTGCCTGCTCCAGGCTCGGATGGACCTGCAGGGACAGTGGCTGGGCTGCCGCCAGGATCTTGGCCAGGAACGGCAGCCGCGGACCAAAGCGGGCCACGGAGTCCGCGCCAAGGAAATGCTCCGGATCGCGCGAGATCAGGGCGTCCAGGCCCGTAGTCGCCGAACCGTCCTCGGGAACGCGGGCAACCGACGGGGAATCGGGGTGCGCGCCGATCCACAGTTCCGCTTCGGGGCCGCCGGATTCCGGGCGTCCCAGGAGGGCGGCGATGGCCGTCGTCGAACCCCAGGCGTAATCCCGGAGGACGTTGTCAATCTGGTACAAAACCGTTCCGTTCCTTGGTGGGTTGGCCGCTAGAGCGGGGCGCACTGGCCGTTGGTGGCCACGAGCTGGCGGATGGTTTCTTCATCGCCATTGCGCTTGAGCTGGTTCAGCATCTCTTCAGTGATCGGCTCGCCGTCGGGGGTTGTGGTCACCGGGGTGAAGTCCGACGGCGTGGGCTGCTGCGGGGCGCGGCCGCCGGCCGGCAGGGCGGCGGGGGAGGCCCCGGCCGCCTGGATGCGGCCGGCGCCCGCCTTCGGGACGGCGATGGCGTCGTCGGGAATTCCTGCCGACTGGGCGCCCTTGGCGGAGGCCGACGCCAGCAACTGGTCCACGCGCTGGTGGATCTGGTCGAAGTCCGGGACGGTGGAGAAGGAGGCGTCGAAGTCCGGGGGGCCGATCGTAAGCCGCTTGACGTCCTGGCCCTTCGCCTTGATCGCGAGGTCCAGGAAGCTGCCAAGCTGGGAGGAGGAAATGTTGGATTCCACAACCTGGGTGCCCGCGTTGGCGATGTCTTCGAACTTGGCCAGCAGCGTGGCCGGGTCCAGTTGCTTCAGCATGGCCTGCTGGACGCATTGCTGGCGCTGGATGCGGGCGTAGTCATCCACATACTCGCGTGACCGTCCGTACCAGAGCGCCTGGTTGCCGTCGAGTGTCTGCTCTCCGGCCGGGATCCACCCGAGGGGCATGCCGTGGGTTTGGCTGTAATCGTCGAAGTAGCCGCTCATGGGTACCCAGCCGCCGGCCTTGATCTTGATGCCGCCCATGGCGTCGATGAGCGTGGCAAAGCCCTCCATGTCCACCAGGACATAGGCCTGGATTGTCATTCCCAGCGTTCCGGAGACGGCTTCCATGGTTGCCTGCGCGCCCGGATCGGCCACCCCCGGGTAGAGGTCCGCGTGCTGGTTGGTGACTTCGGTGTTAATGGCATTGATCAGGCATTCGTCGCCGCAGTTGTAGCCGTCGGGATAGATCTCCCGCATCGGCGAGTCTTTGCTGAACTGCGCGTTCTGGAAGTTGCGGGGGACGGAAATGATGGCGGTCTGGCCGGTTTCGGCGTCAACGCTCAGCACCGAGAGGCTGTCCGGACGCCGTCCGGTACGGTCCTCACCGGCGTCGCCGCCCATCATCAGGAAGTTGTAGCGCCCGTCCACGGGGTCGATAGCGGGCCCGGCGGAAAAAATGTTGCCGATCGCGTTACGGCCCACATTGAGGAGGTAGGCGGCGTAGCCGAGCGACCCGCTCCCGAGGACCAGGGCCAGTACCAGGGCAAACCCGACGGCGGGCCGTACCGAGGGCTCCAGCAGTACGGGGCGGATCAGCCGCAGGGTGTTGATGAACAGTGCCGCCCAGCCGACGGCCAGCGCTACCAGCAGGATCACGATCGCCAGGGAGGCGAAGGGGTTGGTGATGATGTTGATCAGGAGGGGCCGGTTGAGGAGCAGCAGGAGCAGGGTGAGCGCCAGCACTGCCCAGACGGAGAGCGTTACGGCCAGTGCGGCGCGGCCCAGCCTGCGGTCGCCGGCCACAATCTGGGCACTGCCCGGGACCAGGAGAGTCAGGAGGACAAGCACGAAGGCCCGCTTGGTGCGGACGTGCGGAGAGGCGCTGACCGGGTACCGGACGGGGTCTGTCATTGCGCCGCCGGGAGCGGAGTCGTGCAGCTTGCTGCTGGACATACGCGCCGCCCTAGCGGCTGCCCCGCAGGGCGCCGTTGCCTTCGGCGAAGACTTCGCTGACCTTTTGCCGCAGGTTCGCACCCTTGCGGGTTGCGACGGCGTTGAGGTCCGCGGCGAAATCAAGGAGGTCTGCGCGAAGCGATGCGGCAAGCTCGTCCGTGCCGGCTGCCAGTATCCGCACCGCCAGGAGTCCCGCGTTGCGTGCCCCGGCGATTGAAACGGTAGCCACCGGGACGCCGGCCGGCATCTGGACGATGGACAGGAGTGAGTCCATGCCGTCCAGGGTTTTCAGGGGGACAGGCACGCCGATGACCGGAAGCGGCGTAACGCTGGCCAGCATGCCCGGCAGGTGGGCCGCGCCCCCGGCGCCGGCAATGATGACCCTCAGGCCGCGCTCATGGGCCGTCTGCCCGTAGCGGATCATTTCCGTAGGCATGCGGTGGGCTGACACGACGTCGGCTTCGAACGGAATGCCGAACTCCGCCAGCGCGTCCGCGGCGGCTTCCATGACAGGCCAGTCCGAGTCGGAGCCCATGACCAGGCCTACCAGGGGCGCTGTCTCCGAAGCGGTGGCTGGTGTGGCTTGGGCGCTCATGCGTTCTCCTCGAAAGTGCTTGGCGTTTCCTCCGCCGCCACCCGCCCGTCGCGGATGATGTTGGCCACCATGGTGGCACGGCGGCGAACGGACTCGACGTCCGCGGTTGATGAACCCACCAGGTTCACGTGGCCGATCTTGCGGCCGGGCCGGACGGACTTGCCGTAGCAATGCACCTTCGCGGCAGGTTCGCTGGCAAGCGCCAGCGGGAAGGCGGAATACAGGTCCTGGTTCTCGCCGCCCAGGAAGTTCTTCATCACCACCACCGGTGCAAGGACATCGGTGGCGCCAAGGGGAAGGTTCAGTACCGCCCGGAGGTGCTGCTCGAACTGGCTGGTCACCGAGCCGTCCTGCGTCCAGTGGCCGGTGTTGTGGGGGCGCATGGCGAGTTCGTTGATCAGGAACCCTGCCCCGGAGCCCGGCGTCTCGAAGAGTTCAACGGCCAGCACGCCCGTCACTCCCAGCTCGCCGGCAATCCGCAGTGCGGCGTCTTCCGCTGCCGCGGCAACCTCCACGGGGATATCCAGCGCGGGCGCTATGACCTCGTCACACACGCCGTCCACCTGGATGGTGTGCACCACGGGCCATGCCCGGGCCTCGCCGTCGGGCGTCCGTGCCACCAACGCAGACAGTTCCCGCGTGAACTCGACTTTGGCCTCGGCGAGGAGGGGGCTCATGGCGTCAAACCATTCCTCTGTGTCCGCAGCCTCTTCCGCTGAGCCCACCATGCGGACACCCTTGCCGTCGTAGCCGCCGCGCGGCATCTTCAGCACAACCGGCCAGCCGGTTTGTTCCCCGAAGCTGACGAGGCCGGCCACATCCTTCACGGCGGCCCAGGCAGGATTGGGAAGTTCCAGCCGATCGATGGCTGCACGCATTACCAGCTTGTCCTGGGCGTTGACGAGCGCGTCGGGTCCGGGCTGGATATTGACGCCGGCATCCTGCAGGGCACGAAGGTGGGCCGTTGGGACGTGCTCATGGTCAAAGGTCATGACGTCCAGGCCTTCTGCGAAGTCCAGGAGGGTCTGCAGGTCCTTGTAGTCACCCACGGGCGAGGACGGCACCGCCGAGACAGCGGAGACATCGTCACCTTCGGCAAGGACGCGTAGTTCAAAGCCAAGTGCGGTTGCGGCCGGGGCCATCATGCGGGCAAGCTGGCCGCCGCCCACCACGCCTATTACTGGAAAAGTCACATTGCCAGCCTACCGAAGACCGCCCGGTATCCCACGTTTCCGGTCCGCGGCGGCAGGAGTGTTTCGGCCGCCGAAGGCCCCGGCGCAGGTTGGGGAGGCTGCCACGCAGGTTTGGGGGCTAAAATAGGCGTCTGGCCCGATGGCCCACATTTCAGACAGCCATGGAGGGCCATGTTTACCGCACTTGCAGACCGTATCCGGGGGCTCGCGTCCCTTTTTTGGCGTGAAGTAGCCAAATTCGGAGCTGTTGGCGGCGTTGCGTTCGTCATCGACAACGGCCTGACCTACTACCTCATGCACGGCCCCATGACCGACAGCGAGGCCAAGGCAAGGTTTGTCGGCGCCTCGGTGGCCACGGTGTTCTCCTGGATTGCCAACCGGCTCTGGACCTTCCGGCACCGCCGGCAGGCCAACGTGCTCCGGGAATTCCTGATGTTCGTCCTCATCAACGGGATCGGCATCGGCATCTCCACCGGCTTCACGGCCCTCGCCAAGTACGGTATGGGCGTGACGGACAAGAACATGCTGTTCTTCGCTGGAATAGTAGGCATCCTGGTGGCCACTGTTGTCCGCTTCTTCGCCTACCGGTTCCTGGTGTTCAACCAGGAACTGGACCAGGAGCCGGAGTTTTCCCACGACCACGAGCTCATCGAGCTGCACCACCACGCCAAGGAGCACGACCGCCGCACCACGGAGCACGCCGTCGCCGTCGAGCGGGAAACCTCGGCCGAAGGCCAGGGCAAGGCTTAGCCGGCCCGGCAGCTCAGCTGCCGTGGATGCGTTCCGCTGCGAGCAGTTTGTCCGTCAGCTGCACGTCCGGGTGGGTTACCACCACCGAGCCGTCGCGCCGCCAGGCGCCGAGGGCGTTTGACAGGGCAGCCTCGAGGCCGTTCCCGGCAGGGATGTGCAGCCGCACGCCCTCTTCATGGGGTGCCGCGAAGCCGTCGAGCAGGTCCCGGTGAAGGTGGCGCCGGCCGTCGCTGGCCACGATCGCGCAGCCTGAAGGATCAGCTTCGGCGTGGGCCATGAACACGTCGCCGTGGGAGCGGACTTCCGCCGCGTAGTCGATATAGCCAGTGCCCAGCTCACCCGGCCAGCGCATGGCCAGCGCAGGCAGCGCGACGGCGATGACGGCGTCGTACCTTCCCTCGACTGTTCCCGGATCGGCGGTGACCAGGTAATCCGCCGAGCTGCCGTCAAGGACCGTCTGCATCCCGAGCTGCCAGGCGGCAAGTGCCCAGACCATCGACTTCCAGTGCGCCGGCAGTTCCAGGCCGAGCCGCATGCCGGGGGCGGCGTCCAGTTCGTCCTGAAGCAGGTTGCTGGTCTTGGCAACCCAGTTGTCCAGCACCCGGCCGGATAACTCGACGCGCTCGTCGCCGGGGCCGTACCAGGTGAGGCGCGGGGCGGTGGAGTTGCCTGAACGAAGGGTTGCCATGAGGTCGGCTGCCGGGTTGGTCATGGCTACATCCTGCCACCGGCGAAGGTCTTTGGACCACGGTTTGCCGGCCTCCGCCGGCGCAGCGCTCAAGGGCCCGTCCCGTAACACGGCGTGAGATATCTCACACCAGATGCTCAGCGTGCTTGCTATTTCTTGGGATTGCGGCTATTTTCCGGCAAACGGCGGTGAATTTGAGGGTTCAGGGCCGTCGGTTCGGGCTGCCGGACTCCTGCACCGCGCGGTCGTAATAAATTACCGGGCGTGGCGTACGCCTTATTCGTGATCCAGAGTGATTATTATCCGGCAGCGGCTTGACTCGCCCAAGTTACACACGTGTAATTAGATAACTAAAGGCAACTGCGTAAATGCCGGCACACAACCGAGTGCCACGTATCCAGGCAGGGGCTGCAACATCAGGAGGGTCGCCATGGGGCAAGCAGAGCGTATCCAGGAAGATGCCGTCGTGGCCGGCCAGGCAACGGCAAAATACCGCGCGCGGGGGGTGCCGAGCGACTGGTACGTTGACCCGGCCGACCCCCATGCCGCCGAGCGGTACAACAGGAACGCCGGGGGCGCCCTTGAGGACCAGGCCACTGCCTTCCTCGCCGCGCACGAGGCCCTGTTGGACGGCGGCGCCGAGCCGGAGGATGAACTCGACCCTCCCATGGAGCTTGCCGCAGGAGGCGCCACCCAGCCCGTATGGATCGGACTGCCTTTCCAGCAGGATTTCGACGACGAGGGCGAGCTGGGCTGGCAAACGGACGCGTTGTGCGCCCAAACTGACCCCGAGGCATTCTTCCCTGAAAAAGGCGGCTCCACCCGCGACGCAAAAAAGGTTTGCGGGGCCTGCAACGTGCGTTCGCAATGCCTGGAGTACGCGTTGGCGAACGACGAACGGTTTGGCATTTGGGGAGGCCTTTCCGAGCGCGAGCGCCGGCGGCTTAGGAAGCGAGCAATCTAATTCACCAGGATGTCCATGTCACTGCCGTTGTGGTCGCCCACAACGGCAGTGCCTATCTGCCCAGAACCCTCGCAGCCCTTGCGGACCAGACCCGGCCCGTGGACTACGCCATTGGCGTCGACACCGGATCCCGGGATGATTCCAAGGCCCTTCTCCAGCAGGCCCTGGGCACGGCCCACGTCGTCAGCCAGCAGCGGGGTAAAGGCGGCATGGGGGCGGCGGTGCTGGCCGGCCTGGCTGAACTGGCGCCATGGCGCGGAAGCGATGCAGGCGGCAAGGCCGAGTGGATCTGGCTGCTTCATGACGATGCAGCACCCGCACCGCAGGCCCTCGCCGAGCTGCTCAGCGCCGTCGAACGCGCGCCTTCCGTCACCGTAGCCGGCTGCAAGCAGCTGGACTGGGACGCCGGACGCAAGTTGATCGACGTCGGCCTGTCCACCAGCCGGTGGGCCGAACGGCTCACCCTGATCGACGCCGACGAACTGGACCAGGGACAGTACGACGGGCGCAGTGACACCTTTGCGGTCAATTCCGCCGGAATGCTGGTTCGCCGCGACATCTGGGAGCAGCTGGGCGGTTTCGATCCCGCCCTGCCCGGCAGCGGCGATGACGTCGACTTCTGCTGGCGCAACCGGCTGGCAGGGCACCGCGTTGTGGTGGTGCCCGCGGCCAGGATGTTCCACGTCGCGCACCGGCCGCACGCGCTGGGCAATGCCGCAGCCGCCCGGAAAGCCCAGGTCCATCTGCGCCTGAAACACTCGCCGCTGTGGATGGTACCCGTCCATGGAACAGGGGCCCTCCTGGGCAGCCTGTTCAAGCTGGTGCTCAGCATTCTGGTAAAAGACCCCGGCCACGGCTTGTCCCAGCTGGTTGCTACCTGCGCCGCCCTCGGCAGGCCGCGCGCCGTGGCCAAGGCCCGACGCAGCGCCCGCCAAACCCGCCGGATCCGCAGGTCGGTGATCCGCAAGCTCCAAACGCCCAGGCGCGAGGTCTGGAGCCACCGCCGGTCCCTGATGGAGGCGCTCGGCTCGGACAATTCACCTGCCGATGACCTCGAGCAGGATCCACTGGCGCACCAACCCACGGGGGATGCGTCGGACGACTTCGCGGCCCTTGCCACCTCAAAACGCGGTTGGGTGGGCAACGGCGCCCTGGCCACCGTCATCATCGCATCCGTCGCGTCAATGCTGGCCCTTACGGGACTTTTCCGTGCCGACGCCGTAACCGGTGGCGCCCTCATTCCCGTTTCCGGCGAGCTCGGCGATCTGTGGCACCACGCCTCAAGCTGGTGGATCACGCTCGGCGCAGGATTGCCCGGGCGGGGAGACCCCTTTGGATACGTCCTGTGGATCCTGGGCGTACTCGGCGGGGGCGACGCCAACCCTGCCATCGCCTGGCTGCTGCTGCTCGCAACTCCGCTGTCCGGGCTGACGGCGTGGTTCGCTGCGGGAGGCCTGACAGTCCGGCGCCGCCTGCGGCTGGCCGCAGCGGTCTTTTGGGCTGCCGCCCCTGCCCTCCAGGTGGCGCTTAACCAGGGCCGGGCCGGCGCACTGGTTGCCCACATCATGCTTCCCTTGCTGGTCCTTGCGCTGCTGCGGGCCACCGGCTCTGCAATAGGGCACGGCCGCTTCACACTGCCTGCCCCTGCCGACGGCCGCCTCGGCGACAGGCCGCCGGCCCGGCCCGGCATCAACGGCACGCCGTCCTGGACCGCTGCCGCGGCCGCGGGCCTTACATTGGCCGTTGTTGCCGCGTCGGCACCGTCGCTCCTGGCTCCGGCCGCCGTGGTCATCGTGCTCTGCGGCCTCCTGCTCGGCCGCCGCGGGCGCACGGTCTGGTGGGCCCTGCTGCCTGCCGCGGCCCTTTTCATTCCCTTCGGCATCTCCGTGCTCGACAGGCCGAGGGCGTTGCTGGCGGATCCCGGCCCGCCGCTGGCCTTTGACGCTGCACCTTTGTGGCAGCAGCTGCTGGGACAGCCGCTGCAGTTTGATCCGCAGGGCGGCCTTGAGGGGCTTCCCCACTTCACCGGCGGCCCATTCCCCTGGGCCTTGCTGCTGGCGCTCCTGGGGGCGGTCCCGGTGCTCGCCCTGGCCGTTGCCGGGCTGCTGGTCCCCGGACACCGCGCCAGGACAGTGAGGTGTTTCTGGGTGGCCGGCATCATTGCCTTGGCAGGCGGCTGGCTGGCAGGCCACGTGGCTACCGGACTGAGCGCGGAAACGATGGTGACCCCCTTCACCGGGCCGGCCGTCTCGGCCGCGGCCTTCGCACTCCTGGCCGCAGGCATCCTGGGTGCCGAACAACTCCTGGCCATGACCGACAAAGCTGTGGCCAGCAGCACCACCAAGCACAGGACTGCCCTGCGGTCAGTTGCTGCCGTCAGCATGGTCCTCCTGCTGGCCGGCCCCTTGGCGGGAATGGCGGCCTGGTCCGCCCAGAACCTGCTTCGCCCTGCGACGGCCGCCGCGGGGACGGGCCCGGCGGGCGCCGGTGCCACGGCAACGGGCGTTGCCGACGACGCTGACGCGCTCGGAGCTCCCCGCCTGGTGGAGCCCGCCACCCCGCGGACCCTCCCGGCTACCGCGATCGACCGCGGCACGGGGCCGGAGCAGACCCGCACCCTGCTGATCAGTACACGGGACAACGGCACTTTCGATGCGACCCTGATGCGGGGCGCCGGTACCACCTTGGACAGTTTCTCGGCCATTGCGTCCGCACGGAACATCATCGGTGCGCCGGGGGCAGAGTCAGTACGCGAGGATGATGACGTCGCCGCCGCCGTCCGCCGCGTGGTGGCCACCCTTGTTGCAGGCCAGGGCGTGGACCCGCGGAACGACCTCGAGCAGCTCGGCGTCGGGTTCATTGTGCTGCGCTCAGCGGACACCGCGGCGCAACTGACAGCCAGCAGGATGGATGCTGTACCCGGACTTGTGGCGGTAGGCCAGACCGACGTGGGATGGCTCTGGCGGATCACCCCGCTGAACCAGCCGGTACTGGAGGCTGCCGATGTTGCGCACCGGGTGCGGATCGTGGACGCAGGCGGTGCTTCCATCGGCTTGGTTCCCTCCGCCTACACGGACGTCGACGCCCCCGTGGGTGCCGGCCCGGAAGGGCGCCTTGTGGTCCTGGCAGAACGCGCGGATCCGGGCTGGAGCGCCTGGATCGACGGCCGCAGGCTCACGGCAACCACCTCGGGCTGGGCCCAGGCCTTCACGCTCCCTGCCTCCGGAGGACAGTTGACCATCCGTTATGAGAACCCTTGGGCGCTGTGGACGGCCGTAGCGCAGGTCACGGTGATTGGCCTGACGGTCCTGCTCGCCATCCCGATGCCCGCCCGGAGGACACGGACCGGCCTTTCACGGGACGAGGGCTCCCTGCGTAAGGAACACCAGAATGCATGAGCACACTCCGCCCGCTGAAGCGCCGGAAGCCCTGGCCTCCGGCGGGGCGCAAAGCGCAACGGGCGCCGAAAGCACCTCGGACACTGACCATCGTTCGTTCCGGCGGGCTTCAGTACCGGGACGCAAAGCGGCGCTGGCGGGGCTCGCTTCGGCGGCAGTGATCCTCGCCGGAGCGGGGGCAGTGGTAGCGGGTGGATCCCTCCTGCCACAGGCGGATTCCAGCCGTGCGGTGGCCGCCCCGGCAGTAGCTGTTCCCGCCGGGACGAGCCTGGGTGTGTGCCCGGGACCGGCCCGGCTGCTGGAAGGCACCGAGGCTGGAACTGATCCCCAGTTCAGTCCGGTGTCCGCTACGGCCGCCACTTCTGTCACAGCGGCGGTCCTCGGCTCGGCGGGAGTGCTGCCGGCAAGCCGGCTGTCGCAGCTGGACGGGACAACCGCCGTCGAAATTTCCAAGGAGCCCGGCCAGGCTGCTTCTGCCGGTTCGCCCCAGGAACTCCTGGCCGGAGTGGTGGCAGCCCGTCCCGTGGAAAAGGCCAGCGTACTGAGCGCCGACGCCTTGGCAAACCAGAAGGCATCGGCCGCGGCGGTGATGAAGTTCACTGCCACAGACGGGGATCTCCAGGGCACCGCAGCATCCAACTGCCAGCCGCCCTCCAACGACCAGTGGCTTGCAGGGGCGAGCACAACCGTGGGCCGGGCGTCCGTGCTGGTGCTGACAAATGCCTCCACCACGCCGGCGACCGTAAGCCTGGAACTTTTTGGCGCCCAAGGGCAGATCCAGGCGCCTGGCAGCCGCGGCCTGCTTGTCGCTCCGGGCACCTCCCGATCCGTGGTCCTCGCAGGCCTTGCGCCCGGGGAGCCGCAGCTCAGTGTCCACATCCGCAGCGCCGGCGGTCCCGTCGCGGCCGTGATCCAACAGGGCGTACTGCGCGGCCTTACCCCCGGGGGAGTGGACTTCATTGCGCCGGGAGCAGCTCCCGCTGTGCGCCAGGTGATGACGGGCGTGGACATCCAGGACCCCGCCGGGCTGGCCCAGCTGACCGGGAAGCCAGGGTATGGGGATGCCGGCCCGGCACTTCAGCTGACGGTTCCGGGGCCGTCGGACGCAGTGGTGGAGGTCAAGCTCTACGGCCGGGACGGCCAAAAGGCCCTGCCCTCCGGGGGCGTCATTACGGCAAAGGCAGGCGCCGTCACCGAAGTCTCGCTCGCTGGTGTCCCCGCCGGGCAGTACACGGTGGCCGCGTCCTCGGATGTCTCGTTCGTCGCCGCCACGCGGATCCCCCGGGGGCTCCAGGAAGACCGGCCGTCGGACGTCGCCTGGGCAGCGTCAGGGGTGAGGCTGGGCAGCCAGCACGTGGTTCCGGTTCCCCAGGGCGGGAGCCGCAGCCTGATCTTCGGCGCCCTGGACGCCAGGGCCACCATCACCTATTCCGCCATCACATCGGACGGCAAAGTCCGGACCCCGTCCACCGCCGATATTGCCGGCGGAACCACGTCTTCCATAGCGGTGCCGGACAAGGTTGAGGACGTGGGCGTCGTGGGCTACGTAGTTTCCGCATCCGGAGATGCCGCGTACGGCGCTGTGCTGGTTCAGCAGGATGGCAGGAACGACGTCTCAACGCTGGCGTTCCTGGCGGCCGCCGCCGGCCAGGAAACAGTGCCCGTGACGCTCAGCCACTAGGCCGGCGGCACAGCCGCTGCGGCCGGTTCAGTACCGGCGGCGGTAGACCGGGTCCAGTGTCTCCGGAGCCACTCCGAGCATCTCGGCGGTGTGCTCCACAACGACATCGTGGATCAGGTCCTGGAGCTCTTCCGGGCCGGGGCTCGCCTGTTCCACCACGCGCCGGTACACGGTAATCATGGGTCCTTCCCCGTCCGCAGCGGGAGTATAGGAGCCCATGGGAGCGGGGGAAGTGCTGGCTGCCAGCTGCTCCAGGTCCGGGGGGATCTCGTCCACGCCAAACCGGACCCCGTCCAGCGTCTTGCCCCAGATGTCGTGAAGCCGTTGGGCGGAATCCATCACCATGTCATCAAAGCGGTCCGAGCGGGTCCGGTAGCCGGGATGGGTCGGGAGCACCACTTCCCCGCGGAGCCCGCGCCCGTGGCGGTTGCGCCGGCGCATTGCGAAGCTCTTGCCCGGTGAGCCGGTCCCTAAATCCCTGCGGGCATCCGGATCAGCCAACCGGACCGTGAAACCGGATTTCTGGTTCGATGACTGCATACATTGACTGTAAACCCGGCGGAACATTTACGCGATACATTCTGCCTGGGGCACGGACGCGGCGGCCCCGGGGTAGCAATGCGCCGTTTTGGCCGCGATACGGAGTAGTCTGTGATGTCGTGGGAGCTATCCGTCAGTGTTCAAGATCTGCCTGCCGCCAGTCAGCGGTGGCCACCCTGACGTACGTCTATGCAGACTCCACAGCAGTCCTCGGTCCGCTGGCCACGTACGCCGAGCCGCATTGTTACGATTTGTGCGAGCAGCACGCAGGCTCCCTGACGGTCCCGCGGGGCTGGGAGGTCCTGCGGCTGGCGATGCCGTCGACTCCCCAGCAGCCCGGCCCTGATGACCTGCTCGCCCTTGCGAATGCCGTCCGGGATGCTGCGGCCCTGCCCAACCAGGCGAAGCAGCCGCCGGCGCAGCGCGGCCCCCATTCAGCCCTTGAGGCGCCGGCCGGCGCCGAAGGCACCCGCAGGGGACACTTGCGCGTCCTGCGTGAACCCTCCTGACATCCATGTGGCGGTAGGCTGGAAGCTGCACATCAGTCCGCTACCGGCGCGAGCGCGCCCGCCAGGGAGCACCAATAAATGCCCAAGATCAGTCCCGAACTGCTGTCCGTCCTGCGTTGTCCCGTGACCGGTTCGCCCCTGGTGCAGGAAGGCGAGGAACTGGTTGCCGCCGTCGCTGCGGAATCCGGGGTCAAGCCCCGCTACGCCATCGAGGACGGCATACCGCTGCTCCTGCCCCCGGAGCTGCTCGCTGCAGCCTCCGCGGCAGGATCTGACCAACATGACTCAGCCTCCGGAACGAATTAAGGACCATCCATGACTTTTGATTACAAGGTTGCCGACATCTCCCTGGCGGAAGCCGGCCGCCACCAGATCCGCCTTGC
This sequence comes from Pseudarthrobacter oxydans, assembly GCF_034258515.1. Classification (NCBI taxonomy): domain Bacteria; kingdom Bacillati; phylum Actinomycetota; class Actinomycetes; order Micrococcales; family Micrococcaceae; genus Pseudarthrobacter; species Pseudarthrobacter oxydans. The sequence goes on from NZ_CP139438.1 coordinate 1,390,730, forward strand.
CGAGCACGAAATGCCGGGGCTTATGTCGCTGCGCGAGGAGTTTGGGCCCACCCAGCCGCTCCAGGGCGCCCGAATCGCAGGGTCACTGCACATGACAGTGCAGACAGCGGTGTTGATTGAAACCCTCACGGCCCTGGGCGCGGAGGTCCGCTGGGCCTCCTGCAATATTTTCTCCACCCAAGACGAAGCCGCCGCCGCCGTGGTGGTCGGCAAGGGCACCGTGGAGGACCCTCAGGGTGTGCCGGTGTTCGCCTGGAAAGGCGAAACCCTCGAAGAGTACTGGTGGACCGCCGAGCAGATCCTTACCTGGCCGGGCGCGGAGTCCAATCCCGAACTGGGACCCAACATGATCCTGGACGACGGCGGCGACGCCACCATGCTGGTGCACAAGGGTGTGGAGTTCGAGGCAGCGGGCAACGTGCCGTCCGCTGATCCCACTGATTCGGAAGAGTACGGAATCTTCCTTGAGGTCCTCCGCCGCTCCCTGGCCGCGGATCCGAAGAAGTGGACCCGGACGGCTGCCACCATCAAGGGCGTCAGCGAGGAAACCACCACGGGCGTGCACCGCCTGTACCAGCTCGCTGAACAGGGCAAGCTGCTGTTCCCGGCCATTAACGTCAACGACTCCGTCACCAAGAGCAAGTTCGACAACAAATACGGGATCCGCCACTCGCTCCCGGACGGGATCAACCGCGCCACGGATGTGCTCATGGGCGGCAAGGTCGCCGTCGTCTGCGGCTACGGCGACGTCGGCAAGGGCGCCGCGGAAGCGCTGCGTGGCCAGGGTTCGCGGGTCATCGTTACCGAAATTGATCCCATCTGCGCGTTGCAGGCCGCGATGGACGGCTACCAGGTGGCCAAGCTGGAGTCTGTCCTCGCGCAGGGTGACATCTTCATCACCACCACGGGCAACAAGGACGTCATCATGGCGGAGCACATGGCCGGCATGAAGAACAAAGCGATCGTGGGCAACATCGGCCACTTCGACAACGAGATCGACATGGCGGGGCTCGCGAGGGTCCCCGGCATCAAGAAGGTCGAAATCAAGCCGCAGGTCCACGAATGGGTTTTCGAGCAGGACCCTGCCACAGGCGAGGCCAGCCGGTCCATCATCGTCCTTTCCGAAGGCCGGCTGCTGAACCTGGGCAACGCCACCGGGCACCCGTCCTTCGTCATGAGCAACTCGTTTGCCAACCAGACCATTGCGCAGATTGAGCTGTGGACCAAGAAGGACCAGCCCGAAGGCGAACGCGAATACGAAAACCAGGTCTACGTGCTGCCCAAGGTCCTGGACGAAAAGGTGGCCCGCCTGCACCTGGATGCCCTGGGCGTTGAGCTGACCGAGCTGAGCAAGGACCAGGCCGAGTACCTGGACATTGACGTCGCCGGCCCATACAAGCCCGAGCATTATCGTTACTAAGAAGTAAAGCGCCCGGGCGCCCACTGCGCCCGGGCCGTTACTTTCTGCGCCTAGGATCAAACATATGGAGCCCGAAGTCCAGTCCCGCCGTCCGGGACGCCTCAAGAAAATCCTCCTCGTGGTGGCCGTGTGTGTCCTCGCCGCCATCGGTGGCGTTTTAGCTGCGGTTGCGCCGGGCATCGCCCGGGGTGCCATCGAATCCGAGGCGGGATCCGCCATCAGGACTTCCCCCGGCATTGCCTCGCCGGTTATTGCTCCCGTCAAGTCCGACGCCGTTCCGGCCGGCGGCGCCAAGCAGGTAAATCCGGCGGCCCCGGTGTCGCTGAAGGTAACCAACGGCACCATCGAGCGGGTCACCCTGACCAGTACCTCAGGTGAAATCGTCGAGGGCCGCATTGACGCCGCGGGCACCGGCTGGTCTGCGGCCGGACCGCTCAAGTTCAACACCGACTACAGCTACACGTATGTCGTCAAGGACCAGGCGGGCCGCGAAACAAGCACCACGCAGTCCTTCAGCACGGTATCCAGCACGCACGAGGCGGACGCTGCCATCTACCCGCTTGATGGCATGAAAGTCGGCGTCGGGCAGCCGTTGCAGGTCATTTTCAGCGAGCCGGTGGTCAACCGCGAAGCCGTGGAAAAGGCCATCACCATCACCAGCAGCGCCGGCCAGGTGGGAGCGTTCCACTGGTACAGCGACACCATGGTCCGGTACCGGCCAGAGACCTTCTGGGCCGCCAACTCCACCATCAGCATGGATATGAAGCTCTTCGGCGTGGACCTGGGCAACGGCCAGATTGCCAATTTCAACAAGAAGGTGAACGTCTCGATCGGCGACAAGAAGGTGGCAGTTGCCGACGCCGCCGCGCATACCTTCACGCTGAGCGTCAATGACCAGGTGGTGAAGACCCTGCCGGTGAGCATGGGGGACAAGCGCTTCCCGTCGGCCCGTGGCTATGGCGTGCTGATGGAAAAGAAGCGGTTCGACCACTTCCGGGCCTCGAGCATCGGCCTGAAACCCGACGATCCGGCCTACTACGGTGACGTCGACGTGGAATACACCATCCGCCTCACCCTCAGCGGCGCCTACATCCACCAGGCCCTTGAGTCGGCCTTTCCGTTCATTGGCAACACGAACGTCTCGCATGGCTGCATCGGGTTCGCTCCCGACGGCGCTGCCTGGGTCTTCGACAACATGGGCACCGGGGATGTGGTGCAGATCGTGAACACCGAGGGCGACTACGCCGCCCACGACGACGGGTTCGGCGACTGGAACATTCCATGGAGTGAGTACGACAACTGACGGTCAGCTGCCGAAAGGCAGCCGCTGCAGCCGCTCGCCCGTCTCGGTGTTGCGCCGGCGCGATTGGGCCAGCCGGGTCAGCTCCCGGTTGCGGCGTTCAGCCACGACGGCGGCAAGGTAGTCGTCCGGCCCGGTACCGGCGGGAGGGGGCGGAGCCACGTGGGCGGACAGTTCGGTGGCGATGGACGCGGCCATTTCAGAGCGGGACAGGGGGGCCATCCGCCCTGCCTGGCGGAGGAACTGCGTAGCCCTGCGGGCCGTAGCATCAGGGATCCGTCCGATATCGGCGGCGGCTGCCCACGCTTTCAGCCGATGCGGAACGAAGACCGGCACCGGCTGCTCCACGGGGACGCGCGTACGGACTGCATAGGTTCCGGCCATGAGGTCACCCAGCCGGCGTGACTTGTCATTGAAGAGCGCAACGGTCAGCGCAATCCCGCCAAAAGTCAGGTAGATCTCCAGGAATCCGGTCAGGCCGCGGATGACTGCATGCCGGAAACGGATGGCGCCGCCGTCCTCCCGAACCACCCGGAGGCCGGTGGCCAGCTTCCCCAGGGACAGGCCGCGGCTGAGCGTTTCAACACCTACCGGAACAATCACCAGGCAAAAGACCACGGCCACCAGGATCAGGGCGCGCGTGGCCGCCTCGTCGAGGTCCTCACCGGCAGCGGACAGGCCAATCAGGATCGCCACCAGCAGGATGACGCTGAAGGCAACATCAAGGAGCAGGCCAAGGGCGCGGGCCGCAAAGGACGCCGGCCGCAGTTCCAGCACCACGGCCTCGCCGGTGACAATCGAACTCACAGGTTTTTCCCGTTCTCGAGGCTTACGGTGTGGTCGCTCACAGTCTAGTGCCGGAGCGCTAGGCTGGTCCCGTGGATATGGACGCCTTCTCCGCTGTCAACGCGGACAAGTGGGCACGGCTGCACGAGCTTGCCTCCAAGGGCAGGCTCAGCGGCCGCGAGGCCGATGAACTGCTGGCGCTGTACCAGTCCACGTCCGCGCACTTGTCCCTGATCCGCTCGGTTGCCCCCGAAAGCGGGCTCTCCGCCTCGCTGTCCGCCACCCTCGCCCAGGCGAGGACACGGTTCACCGGCGCGCGGTCCAATCCCATGGCGGACCTGGCACGGTTCTTCGTGGTCGCACTTCCGGCTGCGTTCTATCGGCTGACCTGGCTCACGCTTGCCTGCGGCACGGCCTTCGCCCTCATCGGTGCGGCGTACGCACTCTGGATTGGCACGTCCCCGGAAGCGCTGCGGGCAGTGGCGTCCGAGGCCGCGGCCCGGCAGTACGTCGAGGAAGACTTCATCAACTACTATTCCGAGAACCCGGCTGCGTCCTTTGCAGGCGCCGTGTGGACCAACAACGCCTGGATCAGCGCACAGGCTGTCGCCCTGGGGATCACCGGCTTCTGGGTTCCGATGATCCTGTTCAGCAACGCCCAGGGCGTGGGGGTCGCCGCCGGTATCTTTGCCGCTGCCGGCAAAACCGACGTCTTCTTCAGCTACATCCTGCCGCACGGCCTGATGGAACTCACTGCAGTCTTCATCGCCTGTGCCGCCGGCCTGCGGATCTTCTGGGCGATGGTTTCACCGGGACCGAGAACCAGGGGAAGGGCGGTGGCCGAGGAAGGCAGGTCCCTGATCACCGTGGCCCTTGGCCTGGTCCTGGTGTTGTTTGTCTCCGGGCTGGTGGAAGGATTTGTCACTCCCAGTGCACTGCCGGTGTGGGCCAAGATTGCCATCGGCGCCGCAGTTTTGGCTGCGTACTGGTTCTACGTGCTGAAGTGGGGCAGGCCGGCTTACCTGGCCGGAGAACGCGGGGACCTCCGGCGTGAGGACGCGGGCTACCCGGAAATCGCTGCCTGAATCGTTGTAATCCGACCGGGGTGGTTCCTCGCCCAGCCGAAGGCGCGGACGGTAGGCTCGTCAACAGATAAAGCGCGCCTGCTGACCCCGGCCCGGCGCGGACATTCGACGGAAGTGACCTGCTGTGAAAGACGAAACACCGGCCCGCGCCAAAAGCCCGGAGCCGCAGCCGGAACCCCTCCTGGATACCTCCCGGGACTCCGACGAGCCCGCCTTTTCCTGGCTGACCCCCGGGCGCGGTTCCAGTGCAGCCAGCAGTTCCAGCGCAGCATCCGGGTCCTCGGCCGCCCCAGCCTCCGGCGCCCCGGCCCCATCCACCGCTGACGGTTCCGCCACTCCCACCGCCACCGCAGATGGTTCCCCCGCTTCCAGCGGCACGGCCGGGACGAAAGGCGCCGGCTCCGCAGGCGCTGAAGCCACATCAAGGGTTCCGGAAGGGACCGGCCGGGCTGAGACCAGGGCGGACCGGAAAGCAGCCGAAGCCGCCGCCGACCCCGACGGCGACGGCAGTTCCCCGGTCTTCAGGGAGCCCCTTGCCACGTCCGCGCTGCAGGTCCGCCCGCCGGAGGAAGAGGTGGAGCGCCGCAATGCCCAACGTGAGAGTGCCGCGAACGCCAAGCCGGTGGCGCCGCGCGTCATGCAGGTGTTGCTTGCTGTCTTCTTCCCGGTGACTTTGCTGATCCTGGCTGTCCGGGCGGTGACCAGTCCGCTGTTCCTGTGGGTGGAATACAACCGCCCCGGATTCCCCGGCGACGGGTACGGGTTCAGCACGGACGACCGGATGACCTACGGCTCCTACGCAGTGGATTACCTCAGCAACTGGTCCGGCCCGCGCTACCTGGGCGACCTGGTGCACCGCGGCGGCGACAAGTTGTTCAAGGACGGCGAAGTCAGCCACATGGCGGACGTAAAACTGGTGATCCTCTCAACCTTCGGCGCAGGTGTCCTGCTGCTCCTGTTGGGCCTCATCGCCGTCCTCTACCTCCGCAAACGAAGCACCGGGGGCGTCCGGCGGGGGCTGTTCGCCGGCTCCATCGTCACCTTAGTCCTCATCCTGGGCCTGGGGACGCTGGCGTTCCTGGGCTGGCAGCAGTTCTTTACCGAGTTCCACCGGATCTTCTTCGCCGACGGCACCTGGACCTTCAGCATGGATGACACCCTGATCCGGCTGTTCCCAGGCCAGTTCTGGATTGATGCCGGGATGGTGATCGCCGCCCTGGTTCTCCTGACAGCGCTCCTGACGCTCATCCTCACCTGGCCCACCCGCCGGCGGCGCGGACTGGTGAAGGACGAACCGGTTCCCGCCGCAGGCCAGGAGTAACCGGGACAGGATCGCCGTCCGGGCAGCCGGCTCCATACAGCCCGGGCGGACGGGGTCAGGCGTACAGCTTGGCGATCTCGTCGCCGTAGTCACGCACGACGGCGGCCCGCTTCAGTTTGAGGGACGGGGTCAGGTGTCCCGACTCCACTGTGAACTGGGCATCGAGGAGCGAGAAGCTCCGGACGGACTCGGCTTTGGACACCAGCAGGTTCGCCTGGTCCACCGCATCCTGGACTGCCGCGAGGACGTCCGGGTCCTTGATCGCGTCGCTGGCTGAGAGGGCGGGCAGGCCCTGCTCCGAACGCCAGTTGTCCACGCCCTCGGGGTCGAGGGTGACCAGCGCCGAGACGAAGGGTTTCCCATCGCCCACCACAACCGCATGCGCCACCAGCGGATGGGAACGGATCTTTTCCTCGAGAGGGCCCGGTGCCACATTCTTGCCGCCCGCAGTGACCAGCAGGTCCTTCTTACGGCCCGTCACGGTGAGGAACCCCTGCGGATCCAGTTCCCCGAGGTCGCCGGTCCGGAAAAAACCGTCCACAAAAGCCTCGGCATTCGCGGCCTGGTTGGCGTGGTAGCCCTTGAAGACGCCAATTCCCTTCACCAGGATTTCACCGTCTTCCGCCACCCGGATGGTGGTGCCGGGGATGGGTATCCCCACTGAGCCCACCCGGGTACGCGACGGGGTGTTGGCGGTGCACGGCGCCGTGGTTTCGGTTAACCCGTAGCCTTCCAGTACCGGGATGCCGGCGCCCCGGAAGAAGTGGGCGTCCTCCAGGGCCAGCGGACTGGCCCCGGATACGGTGTACCCGACCTGTCCGCCCAGGGCCTGCCGAAGGCGGGGATACAGCAGCCGGTCAAAGATTCCATGGCGCACCCGGCACAGCAGCCCGGGGCCGCTGCCCTTCCCGCGGTTCCGCTTATCCTCTTCCTGCGAGAACTCAATGGCCGTGGCCGATGCAGCCCGGAAGAGCCAGGCCTTGCCCGAGAGGGCAGCCTTGTGGGCGGCGGTGGCCCTGACTTTTTCGAAGATCCGCGGCACCACCAGCAGGAAAGTGGGCCGGAACGTGCCCAGGTCCTCAAGGAGCCGGGCGGCTCCCGGGGTATGGCCCAGAGTGGCCCCGGCGGCGAGGCACACCACTTGGACGGCACGGGCAAGGACGTGGGCCAGGGGCAGGAACATCAGGGTGCGGGCCTGGTCCTGCAGCAGCAGCTCCGGAAGGAACGCCACGATGTTCTTCGCCACCAGGGCGAAGTTTCCGTGCGTGATCTCGCAGCCCTTGGGATTTCCCGTGGTGCCCGACGTGTATACCAGGGAGGCGACGTCCGCCAGGCCGGCCCGGCTGCGGTGCCGCTCAAGCTCCGCGTCGGTAACCCCCGCGCCGGCAGCGGCGAGGCTGGCAAGGTCCGGTGCTTCGCCGTCGTAATCCATCCGCACTACGTTGACCAGCCGGTCCCGGAGCAGGAAGGAGCCCTCGAGCACAGTGGTGACCAGGTCCACCGTGGCCCGGTCGCCGGCAAAGACGCGGCGCACGCCGGCGTCCTGGATGATCCACTCCACCTGGCGTGCGGAGGACGTCTCGTAGATGGGGACCGTCACACCGCCGGCAAACCAGATCGCGAAATCGACCAGGGTCCATTCGTAGGAGGTGGGGGACATCACGGCCACGGCGTCGCCCGGCTCAAGGCCGCCGGCGATGAGGCCCTTGGCCAACGCGCTGACATCCTGCAGGAACTTGTGGGCTGTGACGTCAACCCAGCCGTTGGGCCCCTTCCTGCGGTACAGGGCGTGCGCAGGGTTGGCCTCATGCTGCTCCAGCAGCAGGTCAGTCACATTGCTGGCGGCGTCAAGCTCAACCAGCAGTTCGGTGCTCGCTTCTCTCACATCAGGTCTCCGTTTCCGCTGCCACGCCGCGGCAGCGGCTCCGTTGGGGGTCTGATGCCATCCTGCCCTAGATCCAGGACGGCATCCACATCCGGACTTTCCAGTCCTCGTAGGGAATGGTTTCGGCGGCCCAGACAGGATAGAAGAAAGCCGACAGGAGGACGGCGGCCGCCACGAAAAGGGCAACCAGGTAGAGCCCCGAGCGGCGGCGCCAGGGCGGGTCGGCGGCCTTGCCCAGGACGAGCCCCAGGCAGTATGTCAGGGCCAGGATGAGGAACGGTTCAAAGGAGACCGCGTAGAAGTAGAACATGGTCCGTTCGGGGTACAGGAACCATGGCAGGTATCCTGCGGCCACGCCGGCCAGCACCGCTCCGGCGCGCCAGTCCCGGCGCCCGGCCCACCAGAACAGGAGGACCACCAGGGCTATCGCCGCACCCCACCAGATCAGCGGGTTTCCCACGGACAGGATCGCAGAGGTGCATTTTTCCACTGCACAGCCGGGTGTGCCCTGTTGGGGCGATTCGTAAAAGAACGACGTCGGCCTGCCGAGTACCAGCCAGCTCCAGGCAGATGCCTCGTACGGGTGCTCCGAGCCCAGGCCCTGGTGGAACGTGTAGGCCTCCTGGTGGTAATGGGCCAGCGAGCGGACAGAGTCTGGCAGCCAGCCCCACTCGGCGGAGGGGTTGCCCTCGGCCCACCGGCGGAAGTACGCATGTTCGGACCGGAACCAGCCTGTCCACGTGGCCGCGTAGACGACACCGGCCACCGGAACGGTGCTAAGGAATGCCGGGATGCCGTCCTTGATGACGCCTCCGCTGATCCAGCCGCGGATGCCTGCCACGCGCCGGGCGCTCAGGTCCCACAGGACGGTGAGCAGTCCAAACCCGGCCAGGAAAAACAGGCCGGACCATTTGGTCCCGATTGCGAGCCCCAGGCAGATTCCTGCCGTTACCCGCCACCAGCGGACGCCCAGCCAGGGGCCGGAGAGCAGGTGGGCCGCCGTGGGGATGCCGCCGTTTCCTGCGGCAGCACGGGCCAGCCGAACCGCGAGCCGGCGCCGGCCGTCATCCCGGTCAAGCAGCAGGGCGCCAAACGCGGCGAGAACCCAGAACATAAGGAAGATATCCAGCAGCGAGGTCCGGGACATCACCAGGTGGTGGCCGTCCACGGCCAGGAGGAGTCCCGCGGCTCCGGCCAGCGGAAGGGACCGGAACAGCTTCAGGGCGATCAGCGACAGCAGCAGGATGGACAGGGTGCCGGTCAGCGCGGCGGAGAAGCGCCACCCAAACGGGTTGTCAGGGCCGAAAAGCCACATGCCCGCCGCAATCATCCACTTGCCCACGGGCGGATGGACCACGTACTCGGGGGACTCCAGCAGCACTCCGGGGTTTCCGGAGTTGAACGCGTCATTGGCCTTGTCCGGCCAGCTGCGTTCGTAGCCGCTGATCAGGTAGGAGTACGCGTCCTTCACGTAATACGTTTCGTCAAAGACCAGCTTGGGCGGCGCCTCGAGCCGGACAAGCCGCAGGATCCCGCCGACGAGGGCAGCCAGGACGGGAACCAGCAGGAGCCACAGCCGCAGCGACGGCGGGTAGTCGCGCCATGTTTGGACGCTGCCGAGGAGCCTGGCTGTGAGGGATTCCACCGTGAACGCCTCGGCGGGGCGGCTGACCCACGGCCGTTTTGCGGTACTCCCCGGACCGCCCGGGGTCCCCCGTGTTTCGCTGCCTGCTGCTGCGGGGGCGGCGTGTCCGGTCCCGCCCGGCCGCGTCGAGGTCTGCGTCACGAGCCCCATGCTACCGTTTGCGGCCGGCAGTCCTCCGCAGCAGTAGGCTGGTGGCGTGGACCCTAACCCCAGCACCCCTCCAGATTCCGGCCCGGCAACTCCAGGGCGCATCGTGCTTGCCGCCACTCCAATCGGCAACACCGGGGACGCTTCCGCAAGGCTGGTGGAGCTGCTGGGAACCGCTGACATCGTGGCCGCCGAGGACACGCGCCGGCTGCACCGCCTGGTCCAGAGCCTCGGCGTGACCGTGGCCGGACGGATCATCAGCTACCACGAACACAATGAGGCCGCGAAGACCGCCGAGCTGCTGGACCAGGTTCGGGCGGGGAACACCCTGGTCATGGTCACCGACGCCGGCATGCCCTCGGTGTCGGACCCCGGGTTCCGGCTGGTGCAAGGTGCCGTGGCGGCGGGCCTGACGGTCACCGCCGTGCCAGGGCCATCGGCAGTGCTCACCGCCCTGGCGTTGTCCGGCCTGCCCACGGACCGGTTCTGCTTTGAAGGCTTCCTTCCACGGAAGGCAGGGGAGAGGGCCTCGCGGCTCGCGGACCTGGCAGGCGAGCAGCGGACCATGGTGTTCTTCGAAGCGCCGCACCGGTTGGAGGCCATGCTCCGGGCACTGCGCGAACGGTTCGGGCCGGACCGTCCCGGTGCGGTGTGCCGCGAACTGACCAAGACGTATGAAGAAGTAATCCGTGGCACCCTCGGTGAACTTCTGGCTTGGGCGGAAAGCACGGAGATCAGGGGAGAGATCGCCGTTGTCCTGGGCGGTGCGCCGGACCAGGCGGCAGGGACGCCGGAGGACCACGTGGCGGCAGTTAACGAACTCGTGGCCCAGGGCATCCGGCTCAAGGAAGCCGTTGCAGCCGTCGCGGAGGACGTCCGGGTGAGCAAGAGGGAGCTCTATTCAGCCGTTTTGGCGGCCCGCTGAGAATCCCTGGCCGCACCCGCACCGGCTGTGCAGCTGCACAGCACCAGCGCGGACCGGCAGTGCGCAACGGCGTAGACCAGCGTGAAGCCGCCGCAGTAGTCTGGCAGTAATCCAGCCTGTATGGGCCCGGTCACTCCGGCCGCTGCCGACGGGCTGCACCAACCCTACTGACGAGGGAGTCATCGTGACTGTCACTGCACAGCCGGCCGTTTCCGCAGACCGCGAAAGCGCCCTTCTGGCCACTATCCCCACTGGCCTGCTCATCAACGGCGAATGGCGCGATGCCATCTCCGGGAAGACCTTCGACGTCGAAGATCCCGCCACCGGGAAGGTGCTGCTGAGCCTTGCCGACGCCGGGCCCGAGGACGGTGCCGCAGCCCTGGACGCGGCCGCCGCCGCGCAGGAGTCCTGGGCGAAGGTTCCTCCCCGCGAGCGGGGCGAAATCCTCCGCCGTGCCTTTGAACTGGTGACCGAGCGCGCCGAGGACTTCGCGTTGCTGATGACAATGGAAATGGGCAAGCCGCTGGCCGAAGCCCGCGGCGAGGTCACCTACGGCGCAGAGTTCCTGCGGTGGTTCTCGGAGGAAGCCGTCCGGGCCTTCGGCCGCTACTCCGTGTCTCCGGACGGCAAGTCGCGCCTGCTCGTGACCAAGAAGCCGGTGGGCCCCTGTTTGCTCATCACGCCCTGGAACTTCCCGCTGGCCATGGCCACCCGCAAGATCGCCCCCGCTGTCGCCGCCGGCTGCACCATGGTCCTGAAGTCGGCGAACCTTACCCCGCTGACCTCCCAGCTCTTTGCCGCCGTCATGATGGAAGCCGGCCTGCCGGCGGGCGTGCTGAATGTCATCCCCACCTCGACGGCAGGTGCCACCACCGGCCCGCTGATCAAGGACTCCCGGCTGCGGAAGCTCTCGTTTACCGGCTCCACGGAAGTGGGCCGCCGCCTGCTCGCCGATGCGTCCGGAACAGTCCTGCGCACCTCCATGGAGCTGGGCGGCAACGCCCCATTCGTGGTGTTCGAGGACGCTGACCTGGATGCCGCCGTCGCAGGGGCGATGCTCGCCAAGCTCCGCAACATGGGGGAGGCCTGCACGGCAGCGAACCGCTTCATCGTGCACGAGTCCATCGCCGCCGAGTTCGCGGAGAAGTTCGCCGCGAAAATGAAGGACATGACCACCGCACGCGGCACCGAGCCTGAGTCCAAAGTGGGCCCGCTTATTGATGCCAAGAGCCGGGACAAGGTCCATGAACTGGTCTCCGACGCTGTTGCCTCCGGCGCGAAAGCCATCGTGGGCGGCGGACCGGTGGAGGGTCCGGGCTACTTCTACCAGCCCACGATCCTGTCCGGGGTCACGGAGGGCACCCGGATCCTGTCCGAGGAAATCTTCGGCCCCGTGGCCCCGATCATCACCTTCAGCAGCGAGGACGACGCCGTCCGCCTGGCCAACAACACCGAATACGGGCTGGTGGCCTACGTCTTCACCAAGGACCTGAACCGCGGCATCCGGATGGGCGAGCGCCTCGAGACCGGCATGCTCGGCCTGAACGCCGGCGTCATTTCAAACGCGGCTGCCCCGTTCGGCGGAGTCAAGCAGTCCGGCCTGGGACGTGAGGGCGGCCTCGAAGGCATCGAGGAGTACCTCTACACGCAGTACATCGGCATCGCCGATCCCTACGCCGGATAAGTCGACGGGCTGGTAGCGGTCAGCCCCCGCTTCGCCGGTGGACGCCGTCGCGCGGTCCGGGCCTGGAAGGAACAGGCCAGGAGCGTGCGGCGGCTTTTGCCGTCCTGGCCAGGACTCGGCCAATGGCGCGGCCAGTGGAGCGGAACGGGGCGGCGAGGAAGCGCCCCAGGCCGCCCATGACCGACGGCGGCACCCAGGCGGCCTGCAGCCGCCGCCTGAGCGGAGCATTGGCGCGCAGTGTTTCTTCCACGGCCCCGACTTCGGCTGCCATGGCCGTTGCCCTGTCCCGGGCGGACTGGGACTTTGCGTCATCGGTATCCTGTTCCGGTATGGTGCGGGGCGGGCGGCCGTAGCTGTGGCGTTCGAACTCTTCCGTGAGGGCAGCGGCTGCCTGGTGCGCGGGCCGGTCCACGCCTTCCGGGTCTCCCAGCAGGGTGCCACGGAGCCGCGCCGAATAGGCCCGGGGTGTCTCGCTGGCGCCTGGGGGCAGTCCGTAGTCGGTGCCGAGATCCAGCAGTTCGCGCCATCCCATGGGCACGGCCTTGCCGGGGTCCTGCGGCCGGAGCCGCCGTGCCCGGATTCCCGCCCGAACCATCCTGGGGGCGGCCGCAAGGAGCGCCACCGCCAGGACGCCGCCGGCGCCCAGGAGCCACGGCAGGAGCTGGACGCCGGCGTCAGCGCCTCCGCCGCCACCGCCGGGGGCGGGCAGGGGAGTGGTGCTGGGTGCAGGAACGGGAGCGGGCGTGGCGCCGGGAACCAGGTCCTGGTTGTTGTCCAGTGCGTCGGGGGAGGCAGATACCGATGATTCCGTGGCGTATTCGGGGACCACACCGCGGGACGGAGTGGGCTCGAAGGGCACCCAGCCGAGGCCCTGGAAGTAAAGTTCCGGCCACGCGTGGGCATCACGCGCATCCACCTCATATTCGGGCAGCGCTCCCTGACCGGCCACGGAAACGGTGGCACCCGTGAGCCTGCCGGGGGCGTAGCCTACGGCGATCCGGCTGGGGATACCTTCCAGCCTCGCCATGACGGCCATGGCGGACGCGTAATGGATGCAGTATCCGCTCTTCTGCTCGAGGAAGTCAGCCAGCACCGAGAGCCCGTTGCCGTCGTAGCCGCCCTGCACCGGAGACTGCAGTGAGTAGGTGAACGCGGCCGAACGCAGGTACTTCTGGATCGCCATCGCCTTCTGGTACGGCGTGCCTGTCCCGGCGACGGTATCGGCGGTGGCGCGCACAATGTCGGGAACGTTGCCGGGGATCCGGGTGAAGTCCTCGGGGATGCCCTGGACTGCTGCGGAGGACTGATTCAGGAGCGCTGCCGTCAGTTTGGGCACGGAGGACGTCACCAGGTACTCCTGCCTTCGTGATGTTGTGGTGCCGGATCCCTTGATGCTCAAGGTCGCCGGGTCCCAGGTCCACCGGCCGCTGAGCCCGCGGACCGTTTCGGGGGCATACGGTGCGGGAAGGTAGGGGCTGTTGAAACTGCCGGCGTCGATGGCCGTGACCAGCCGGAGCTGTTCGTCGGCAAGCACCGTATAGCCAGGGTCGATCCTGCCGCCCATCGGCAGGCGGGAAGCGTCACGGTCGTCGGGGCCCCAGGATTCGCCGTCGAAATTGTCCACGGTGACCGAGCGCAGGTACAGCGGGGCGGCGGCATTGGTGGCGTAGGTGATCCGCCCGCTTCCGTCGGGAGTGCGCAGGCTGTTGCCCAGGGTGATCATGGGGTTCAGTCCTGTTGACGTGCCCCACGGATTGAGGCGGGATCCTTGCGGGAAGGTGCCCTGGTCGAAGCCGGGAATGGCCAGGGGCGCCACCAGGGTTGCGGCGAGGGCAACGGACCCCGTGAGAACGGCACGCCGCAGGTGGCCCGGACTCCGGGCGGCATCGGTCTGAAGCCGGGCATCGGGGGCGTAATACTGGCTGCAGGCAAGGATCATCAGGTATCCGGCAACTGTTGCGGCGAATCCCCAGAAGCCTACGCTCTGCGGCTTGATCATCGCGGGCACCACCAGGATCGCCAGCAGCCCCACCCCGGTAGCGGCCGGCATGCCGAGCGGCAGCGCAAGTGCATCCACCAGGATCACCGCCAGGCCCAGGACAGCGCAGGCAACCATGACGATGCCTACATTGGGCGCCACGGGCGCGGTCTCGGAGAGAACAGTCTCGCTGGCGCGCCGGACCAGGCGGTCCAGTTCGGCAAAGCTGCCTCCGGTGGGGACAAGCCCGGCAAAGCTTGAGCTGCGGAAAAAAGTCAGCGTCAGGATGGCACCCAGGGAAAGGAACCCGCCGGCCGTCACGAGCAGAGGCTGCGCGCGCAGGGACCGGAGGGCGGCCAGGGTGAAACTGACCACCAGGACGGTGGTCAGCACCGGCCAGTACCAGCCCCAGCCCCGGAGCACGCCGTTCAGCGAAAGGGCGGCACCGCACACGGCCACGGCGATCGCTCCGGCCATGGCCCAGGGGTAGGCGCCCACCGGGGGCCGGGCGGCGGGGTTTCCACCAGGCGTCCCGGACGGCAGGTCTGTTCCGTGCCTGCGGGCTGGTGCCATGGTCACCGGGACACCCCCGTTCCGCGGCGGACGTCGGCGGTCGGGGCGGGTATGGCAAGGTCCTGGTCGAACTGGCTCCAGGCCGCCGCTACGGGAACCGAGGGGGCAACGGCCACTGCCCGCCAGCCTCCCTGGCGGAGCACCTCCAGGACATCCGCGTACTCTGCGGGCCTTTCGGCAGCGATGATGGCAAAGGCATTGGTGGCGTAGCCTGCCGCCGGGGCAAGCGCAAGGGCCTCCATGCGGCTAATGGTTCCGAGCACCGCGATCACCGGACCCCGCATGCGGTGTGCGGACAGCTTGTCCATGAGGAGGTCGTCGAAAGCCTCCGGCCCCGGGTCATGGGACGTGCGGTCGCGAGTGGCCGCCCGGGCCGCCCACTCGTGAAGGACATTGTCGCGGCGGGCGTGGTGGGATCCGGTCAGCTGGATGGCCGCAAGGCTTTCTCCGATGGACTGGAGCCCGGCACCGCCGCTGTACTCCTCAACATCAGGTTCGGGAGCGGACGGCGAGTGCAGGAAGGCAGGCCCGCCGCCGGTGTCCAGCAGGCGCAGGGCGTAGTTTCGCTCCGCCAGGTGCGCGCTGATCGACATGACCGCCACAACGCTCCACTCGAAGGCCGCGCTGCTGGCCATGGAGGGCCCGTCCTGGCCAGCCTGCCCGGCCGGACCTGCGGAGCCCCCGGAAAACGCGCTGTACCGGTGGTCCATGACGATTGTTGCCTCGGGGGTGGTGACCGACTCCTCCTGACGCACCATGAGGTCGCCGTGGCGTGCAGTGGCGGCCCAATGCACCCGCCGCATGGGATCCCCGTGCCGGTACTCGCGGGTCATGACGTCGTCGTCGCTGGGATTGGCCCGGATCCTGGTGGCCGTGATGCCGTCGTTGCCCCGGGCGCCGGCCAGCCCGGTCAGGGGAAGCACGACGGCGGCAGGCGTCACGGTGAGGATGTCGCCGTCGTCAATCGCCTGGCGGTGCAGCGAAAGGCCGAACGGGTCCGTGAACTCAGCCGTCACCGGGCCAATGAGGAACTGCCCGCGCCGGGCTGAGCGCAGGTGGTACTCGTACCGGCTGGTGCCCCCTGTGGCGGAGCGGGAAGGGAAACGGAATGCCGGCGACTCGCCCAGGCGGGCAGGCAACCGCTCCTCCATGGTGGCCCGGCCGCTGCCGGTTCCCGTCCTGGCCACCGCGAGCCGGACGGTCGTGGGCGCGGAGGTTTCCACGGGGGAGGGGTTGAACTCCCGGTACACCTGGAACCTGGGTTTCACCAGCCGGATCCCGGCAAGGGAAACCAAAGGAAGGACTATGAGCAGCACGCTCAACGTCAACAAGTCCCTGCGGCCCATGATGTACGCAGCTCCGAGGGCGATGCCCCCGGCGGTGATCATGCCCCAGCCGCGGGTGGTGAAGAGGTGCCGGGGCACTTTGTCCAGCAGTGCCATGGGTAGCCGCCTAGCGGTTCCTGCCCAGGCCGGTGACCGGGGCAGCCGTCCTGCCGGCAGGGGCAGGGGCCCTTGTGCCGGCTCCAGCGGTCCCGGACGTGACGGGCAAGCGCGACAGGATGCCCCGCAGGACACTGTGGGGGGTCTCCCCGGCACCAGCGGCCTTCCGGTCCAGGATGATCCTGTGTGCCAGCACGGCTTCGGCGAGGTGGACGACGTCGTCCGGCAGCACGAAGTCGCGCCCGTCCAGGGCCGCGGTGGCTTTCGCCGCGCGCAGCAGCTGCAGCATGGACCGGGGGCTGGCACCCAGCCGGAGCAGCGGGCTTTCCCTGGTGGCCCTGCCCACGGACACTGTGTACTCCTTGACAGCCTGGGACACGTAAACCTGCTGGACGGTGGTGATCATGGCCGCCACCTCAGCTGCAGTGACGACAGCGGAAACCTTGGCCAGGGGCGAGGTTGCCTGATGCGTTTCGAGCATCTCGATCTCGGCGTCCTTGTCCGGGTATCCCATGGAGATCCTGGCCATGAAACGGTCCCGTTGCGCCTCGGGCAGCGGGTAGGTCCCCTCCATTTCGATGGGGTTCTGGGTGGCGACCACCATGAACGGCTCGTCGAGCCGGTACGAGTTGCCGTCCACCGTCACCTGGTGCTCTTCCATGCATTCAAGCAGCGCGGACTGGGTCTTGGCCGAGGCGCGGTTGATTTCGTCGCCGATGACGATGTTGGCGAAGACAGCCCCCGGACGGAACTCAAACAGCCGGGAGGCCTGGTTGTAGATGGACACGCCCGTCACATCGGACGGCAACAGGTCCGGGGTGAACTGGATCCGGTTGACGGTGCAGTCGATGGTGCGTGCCAGTGTCTTGGCGAGGAGTGTCTTCCCTACGCCCGGGACATCTTCAAGCAGCAGGTGGCCCTGGGCCAGCAGTACGGTCAGCGCCAGTTTGGCGGCGTCGGATTTCCCATCGATGACTGTATTAACGGACGTGAGGATGCGCTGGCTCGCTGCGTGGAAGGAAGCAGCGTCCATGGCTGCGGGGCGGTGACCGTTCAAACGGCTGACGGGATCGGTAATTCCCGCCAGGTTGCCGTGCACAGCGCTCACATCGTTGGCAGTGCGTCGGTGGGGTTCCATCGGCAACCTTTCAGCGCTGGTTCACCTGGACGGGACAGCAAGCCTGCCTTCGCCCGTCGGGTGGGCGTTCGCATGTGTTCGTACCAGACTACTAACACAACTGCCACCGCAGACAGAGAGTTCCGACAAATATGCGGCAGCATCCGCGGCTAGGCTGGACGGATGTGCAATCCGCTTCCTCCCGCTGCCTACCAGGACCCCGCAACGGCAGGCGCACCGGAGCCGGGGAACTCACGGCAAAAGGCGTTTCCGCCCGCTCCGGAACCCCTGCCGGTACCCGTTATGGACAACCACACCCACCTTGACTTCCCGGACGGACAGGCCCCGGTCGGAGTGAAGGCGGCTTTGGATGCCGCCGCGGCCGTGGGTGTCCAGGGAGCAGTCCAGGTGGGCTGCGACCTGGAATCGTCCCGGTTCACGGTCCGCGCGGTGGACCTGGACGAGCGGCTGCTGGGGGCGGTGGCGCTGCATCCCAACGACGCCCCCCGTTACGCCGCCCGCGGCCAACTGGAAGAAGCGCTCGCAGAGATTGAGCAGCTCGCCTCCCACCCCCGGATCCGGGCCATCGGGGAGACCGGGCTCGATTTCTACCGCACCGAGGGGGAGGGGCTGGCGCATCAGAGGTACTCCTTCCGGCGCCATATCGACATCGCCAAGCGCCTGGACCTGACGCTCCAGATCCACGACCGGGACGCGCATGACGACGTCGTCCAGGTACTGAGGGAAGAAGGCGCGCCGGGGCGGGTGGTTTTCCACTGTTTCTCCGGCGACGACGAGCTGGCGAGGATCTGCAACGAGGAAGGGTGGTGGATGTCCTTTGCAGGTACGCTGACTTTTCGGAATGCGGCGAATTTGCGCCGGGCCCTCGCAGTTGCGGACCCTGGTTTGGTCCTGGTGGAAACCGATGCGCCGTTCCTGACTCCGCACCCCCACCGCGGGCGGCCGAACGCCAGCTACATGGTTCCTTACACAGTCCGCGCCATGGCCGAATTGACAGAATCCGATCTTGCAGAAATATGCGCCCGAATAAGCGAAAATACCGTACGGGCATACGGATCCTGGGACTAGGCGGCCGTTTCCCGGGCATTGTCAAATAAATACCCGGTATGCACAATTGTTGGTTGCTTTATAACGCTACGGTTACAGTGGACAGATATTAGCCGGGGTCGGGGAAGGCCAGCGGGTAATTCACTTCTTTCTGCAGCAGGCTCTCGGGCGTTGCCCGGCCTGCCGATTGAGCGGAGTTTAGGCGGCGCAACGGTGCCCGGACTGCCCCTTGTGGCCGTACCGGGCATTTTATTGCGCGATTCCCCGTGCCCGGATGGACCTAAAGTTACGGGCAATCGTGATCAAGTTCTTTACGTCGGACGGCAAGTTCAGCTTTGTCAAGGTTGGCGCGCAACTGCTGGTGCTCTGCGCACTCGTGGTGGGCCTCGTAGCCTTCGTCGGCAATAACAAGACCATCACACTCAATGTTGACGGCAAGGTCTCGTCCGTGCAGACGTTCGGCGGAACTGTTGGCCAAGTGGTCAAGAGCGCCAACCTGGAACTCAACCCTGCAGACCGCGTGTCACCGTCCGTTGATGCGTCGGTCCAGAACGGCACGGTAATCAACGTCAACAAGGCCAAAGAGGTCAAGGTGAGCCTCGACGGTGCCGAGAAGACGGTGAACACTACCGCGCAGGACGTCGCGGGGCTGGTTACTGAACTCGGCGTCGCGAGCGCGTCCTCGGTTTCCGCGCCCAAGGATGCCCAGCTTTCAGTTGCCGGATCCTACGTTTCCATCTCCACACCGAAGTCCGTCAGCATTGTTGCCGACGGCAAGGTGGACACCGCAACCACCACGGCGGCCACCGTCGGCAAGGTCCTCGAAGACGCCGGCCTGGCCCTTGGTGCCAACGACCGCACGTCGCAGCCGGCTAACGCGCACGTGGTGAACAACATGGTCATCAAGGTCTCGCGCGTCGACACCGGCCAGACTGCGGTCGCCACAGAGGACGTCCCCTTCGAGATTGTCACCAGTGAGAGCGCCGAACTGCTGAAGGGTGAAAAAGAAGTCACCCAGGAAGGCGTCGCAGGCAAGCTGGAGAAGACCTTCAAGCTGGTACTGGTGGACGGCCGCGAAGCGTCCCGGACCCTTGTGTCGGAGACTGTTGCGGTCCAGCCCGTACCTGAGAAGGTCACCGTGGGCACCAAGCCCAAGCCCGTTGCGCAGGCTGCCACCTCGGCATCTGCAGGCGCCAACACCGGGGCCGCTGCTCCGGCAATGATGAACGAAGCCATGTGGGACAAGATTGCCCAGTGCGAGTCCGGTGGAAACTGGAGCATCAACTCCGGCAACGGTTACTACGGCGGCCTTCAGTTCGATATCCGGACCTGGATCGGCGCCGGCGGCGGCGCGTACGCCCCCAACGCCAGCCTTGCCACCAAGGCCCAGCAGATCGACATTGCCAACCGCGTTTACGCACAGCGCGGCCTGCAGCCGTGGGGCTGCGGTTGGGCTGCCACCAGCTGACCTCGCGGATTGCCTGCCCATGCGGGCACTGCGGCCGGTCCCGGATACCCGGGGCCGGCCGCAGCCGTTTAACCGGGCAGTCTTTCCCGGCGGGTTCCCCGCCTGTTTCCCCCTCCTGTTTTTCCGGTGGGGCGCCCGTACCGCGCGGGATAGGATACCTAGGTGACTGAACCAATCCCCGCGCCCGCACCATTGTTTGGTGCATCCGACATACGCCGGCTCGCGGAGGAGATCGGTGTCCGCCCCACCAAGACCCTCGGCCAGAACTTTGTCATCGACGGCAACACCATCCGCAGGATCGTGGCCGCCGCGGATGTTGGCCCGGAAGAGACAGTGCTGGAAGTGGGGCCGGGGCTGGGATCCCTGACCCTCGGACTCCTCGATGCTGCGGCGTCGGTAGTGGCGGTGGAAATTGACCCGGTGCTGGCTGCCAAACTGCCGGAAACCGTCAGGGAATGGCGGCCGGCCGCCGCGGGAGCCTTCCACCTGGTGCATGCCGATGCCATGAAGGTCACGGAGCTGCCGGTGCAGCCCACGGCACTGGTGGCCAATTTGCCCTACAACGTCGCCGTTCCCGTGGTGCTGCACCTCCTTCAGCACTTCCCCAGCCTCCAGCACGGACTGGTGATGGTCCAGGATGAGGTGGCGGACCGGCTGGCCGCTGGGCCGGGTTCCAAGACCTACGGCGTGCCGTCGGTAAAGGCGGCCTGGTACAGCCAGATGCGCAAAGCGGGGGTGATCGGCATGAACGTTTTCTGGCCGGCGCCCAAGATCCATTCGGGGCTGGTGGCCTTTACCCGGCGTGAGCCTCCGGTCACCACAGCCACCAGGGAACAGGTCTTCGCCGTGGTGGACGCCGCCTTCGCCCAGCGGCGCAAGACCCTGAGGGCCGCTTTGGCCGGTTGGGCCGGCGGGGCGCCGGAAGCGGAGCGCTGCCTCGTTGCCGCCGGCGTCGACCCCACCGCCAGGGGCGAGGTCATCGGCATCGAAGCCTTCGCGAAAATCGCGGAAGCCAAGCAGGCGCTGGCATGAGCGCCCCGGGACGGTTCACCGCAAGGACAGTCCGCGTCAAAGCCCCCGGCAAGGTGAACGTTTCGCTGGAAGTGGGGCCGCTGCGACCGGATGGCTACCACTCCGTTGCCAGCGTGTACCTGGCCGTATCCCTCTACGAGGAAGTGGCTGCCACCAGCACGGAGACGCCCGGGATCACCATCAGCCTCAGCCCGGCCAGCACGGTCGATCTTGACGCCGCGGACATCCCGCTCGACGGAAACAACCTGGCCCACAAGGCCGCGGCGATTATGGCCGACGTCTCCGAGCACTCCACCGGGGTCCATCTGGAAATTACCAAGCGCGTGCCGGTGGCAGGAGGCATGGGCGGCGGATCGGCAGATGCTGCCGCAACCCTGCTGGCCTGCGACGCGCTCTGGAACAGTGGCCTGTCGCGGGAAGAGCTGGCGCACCTCGCTGCCGAACTGGGGGCCGACGTCCCCTTTTCCCTCCTTGGCGGCACGGCGGTTGGCCTGGGCGTGGGCGACGAACTTTCGCCGGCGCTGGCTAAGGCACAGACCCACTGGGTACTGGTCACCGCGGACTACGGGCTTCCCACTCCCGAGGTGTACCGCACCCTTGACCGCCTCCGCGAAGCGGCCGGCGCCAACGCCGCAGAACCCACCGGGGTGGACCCGAAGATCCTGACAGCGTTGCGCAGCGGTGACGCCGAAGCGCTGAGCCGTGTCCTGGTCAACGACCTCCAGCGGGCATCCATTGAACTGGCGCCCGCCCTGCGCGATACGCTGGGTATCGGAGAATCGCACGGAGCAATTGCGGGCATCGTCTCCGGATCGGGGCCCACGGTGGCCCTGCTGACTGATGATTCGGTGGCCGCTGAAGGCCTGGCCGCGGATCTGCGGCACTACGGCTTGACAGCCCTCGCAGTCCATGGCCCGGTTCCGGGGGCGCGCATCATTTCCGACACCCTCCTCTAAACCTCCAGTTTTTTACCTGAAGCAGAAAGCAGTTCCTTTGGCACACCTTCTTGGCGGCGAGAACCTGACGGTCTCCTACGCGACCCGTACCGTCCTGGACGGGGTAACCCTGGGGCTTGAGGAGGGTGACAGGATCGGCATGGTGGGGCGCAACGGCGACGGCAAATCCACCCTGATGCGGCTGCTTGCCTTGCGCTCCACGCCGGATTCGGGCAGGGTCACCAAGCGCGGTGACGTCAACGTGGGATACCTGGATCAAAGCGACGTGCTCGACGGCGACCTGACAGTGGGTGCCGCGATCGTGGGGGACCAGGCGGACTACGAGTGGGCCCGCAATCCCCAGATCCGCGAAGTCATGGGCGGGCTGGTGTCCGACGTCGATTGGCACGCCAACGTCCATGCACTCTCCGGCGGCCAGAAGCGGCGCGTGGCGCTTGCCAAACTGCTGATCGAGGACCACGACGTCATCATGCTGGACGAGCCCACCAACCACCTCGACGTGGAGGGTGTGGCCTGGCTGTCGCGCCACCTGAGGACGCGCTGGCGGCCCAACCAGGGTGCTTTCCTGGTGGTGACCCACGACCGGTGGTTCCTCGATGAGGTCTGCAACAAGACCTGGGAAGTCCACGACGGGATCGTTGACCCCTTTGAAGGCGGTTATGCCGCCTACGTGCTGGCCCGTGCCGAGCGGGACCGGATGGCGTCCGTCGTCGAGGGCAAGCGCCAGCAGCTGGTCAAGAAGGAACTCGCCTGGCTCCGCCGCGGGGCACCCGCGCGGACGGCAAAGCCCAAGTTCAGGATTGAGGCCGCCAACGCCCTCATCGCAGATGTGCCTGAGCCGCGGGACTCCATGGCCCTCAGCAAGATGGCAACCGCCCGCCAGGGCAAGGACGTGCTGGACCTGGAGAACGTCTCCCTCAACTTTCAGGGCAGCGATGACGGGCGGAAGCTCTTCGACAACATCACCCTGCGTCTTGCCCCCGGCGAACGCCTGGGACTGGTGGGCGTCAACGGCGCCGGCAAGACCACGCTCCTGAAGCTTCTCAATGGAGAGATCCTTCCCGACGCCGGAAAGGTCAAGCGGGGCAAGACCGTGGTCACCGCTGTCCTGACCCAGGAGGTCAAGGAACTCGACGACGTCAAGGACCTGCGCGTCATCGAGGTGATTGAGCGGGAAAAGCGGTCCTTCAACGTGGGCGGCAAGGAATTCAGTGCCGGCCAGTTGGTGGAGCAGCTGGGTTTCACCAACGAGAAGCAGTGGACCCCGGTCAAGGACCTGTCCGGTGGCGAACGCCGCCGGCTCCAGCTTCTTCGCCTGCTTGTTGGCGAACCCAACGTGCTGATGCTGGATGAGCCCACCAACGACCTCGACACCGATACCCTTGCGGCCGTCGAAGATGTCCTGGATGGCTGGCCCGGAACCCTGGTGGTGGTCAGCCACGACCGCTACCTGCTGGAAAGGGTCACCGACCATCAGATGGCACTCCTCGGCGACGGCAAGCTCCGCGGCCTGCCCGGCGGCGTGGACCAGTACCTCGAGCTGCGTGAGTCTGCCCTGGCAGGCTCCACGGTCACCGGCGGCGGGAACCCCGTCACCAGCGCCGGCAGCAGCACCGCCGCCTCAGCCCCGTCAGGCGCCTCGGAAGCAGAGAAGCGCGACGCCCGGAAGGCCCTCAACAGGATCGAACGGCAGATCAAGAAGCTCGACCAGCAGGAAAAGAAGCTTCACGACGACATGGTCAAGAGCACGGAGAAGTCCGACTTCGACGCCCTGGCAGAACAGAACAAGCAGCTCAAGGACCTGGCCGACGAAAAGGACGCCCTGGAACTCGAATGGCTTGAGTCCTCGGAACTCCTGGGCGATTGACCCTCACAAGCGGGGAAGGGGGTTATCCGGCAGCATGCGTCAGAGGCGAGGAACGAGCCAGCATGCAGAGGATGACCCCCTTCGCCGCGGACGGAACCACGGCGAGGCCTAGAGTTCAGACTGCAGTTCCGGGTCCTTTTTGAGGCCGGTCAGGCCGTTCCAGGCGAGGTTGACGAGGTGTGCGGCCACCGTGTGCTTGTCGGGCTGGCGGGAGTCCTGCCACCATTGGCCGGTCATTGCCACCATGCCTACGAGCATTTGGGCGTACATGGCGCCGTCCCGGGCGCTGAAGCCGCGCCGGTCGAACTCGTCGGAGAGGATGTGTTCCACCTTGGCGGTCACGTGCGAGAGCAGTGTGGAAAAGGCGCCTTCCGGCTGGGACGGCGGAGCGTCCCGCATCAGGATCCGGAAACCTTCGGTGCGGTCCTCGATGTAGGTGAGCAGGGCCAGGGCGGCACGTTCCACCAGGACGCGCGGCTTGGCTTCCTCGGTGAGTGCGCCGTTGATGGAGTCCAGGAGGAGCCGAAACTCGTGCTCTACCACCTGGGTGTACAGGCCTTCCTTGGAGCCGAAGTGTTCGTAGATGACCGGCTTGGAGACTCCGGCGCAGGCAGCAATTTCCTCGATGGTGGTGCCGTCGAGCCCGCGGACGGCGAAGAGGCCGCGTCCGACGTCGATCAGCTGGCTCCGCCGCTGAAGCCCGGTCATCCGTCTCCGCGGGGGGTTGGTGCTCACCGTTCCATCATGCACTACGCGTTCCCGGCGGATTTGCGGCGCTCCGGACGGGCCGGGAAAGCGGGCGGGGCGGGACAGGAACGGGGGAAGGGCAGGGGATGAAGGGCCCATGTCGCGCGGCGCCCCGAACCCGTGGCAAAATAACTACTTGTGCCCGGCCGCGCGCCAAGGCATGGTCCGCTCTGGTGTAATGGCAGCACCCCGGCCTTTGGAGCCGTGGAGTATAGGTTCGAATCCTATGGGCGGAACTGCTGTGCGAGGAGCGTTCAGTAGGATGACATACGGTGCCGCCCGCAATTTCGCCGGGACACCGTAAGCGCCAGC
Organism: Pseudarthrobacter oxydans; assembly: GCF_034258515.1. Classification (NCBI taxonomy): domain Bacteria; kingdom Bacillati; phylum Actinomycetota; class Actinomycetes; order Micrococcales; family Micrococcaceae; genus Pseudarthrobacter; species Pseudarthrobacter oxydans. The sequence goes on from NZ_CP139438.1 coordinate 1,415,488, forward strand.
GTAACCAAGCAAGGAGAGCCCGTACGTGATCCCCGAGAATACCGGCCCGGCCGCAGTAATCGTCCTGGCGGCAGGCGCCGGTACGCGGATGAAGTCGCGTACCCCCAAGATCCTGCATGAAATCGGCGGCAGGTCCATGGTGGGCCACGCACTGCTGGCCGCCCGCAGCATCAGCCCCCGGCAGCTGGCCATCGTGGTCCGCCACGAACGCGACCTGGTGGCACGCCACGTCGCGGAGCTGGACCCTGCTGCCCTGATCGTGGACCAGGACGACATCCCCGGCACCGGCCGTGCTGTGGAAGTGGCCCTGCAGGCCCTGGACGCAGAACAGGACCTTACCGGCACCGTGGTGGTGACCTACGGCGACGTGCCGCTGTTGTCCGGACAACTGCTGGCCGAGCTTGTGGCCACGCACGAGCGTGAAGCCAATGCCGTCACCGTGCTGACCGCCGATCTTGACGATGCCACGGGATACGGCCGGATCCTTCGCGGCGAGGACGGCACCGTGACCGGCATCCGCGAACACAAGGACGCATCGGACGCCGAACGCCTGATCCGTGAGGTCAACTCCGGCATCTACGCCTTTGACGCAGCCGTCCTCCGGGACGCACTCACCCACGTCACCACCGACAACTCGCAGGGCGAAAAATACCTCACTGATGTGCTCGGACTCGCCCGGAAGGCAGGCGGCCGCGTCGCCGCCGTCGTTACTGCCGACCGCTGGCAGGTGGAAGGCGCCAATGACCGCGTCCAGCTCTCCGCCCTCGGCGCAGAGCTGAACCGCCGCATCGTGGAGGCCTGGATGCGCGCCGGCGTCACCGTAGTGGACCCCGCCACCACCTGGGTCGATTCGTCCGTAACCCTGGACGAGGACGTCCGGATCCTTCCCAACACCCAACTCCACGGCGCCACCACCGTGGCGAGGGACGCCGTCGTCGGCCCCGACACCACCCTGACGGATGTCACCATCGGCGAGGGCGCAAAGGTAACCCGAACCCACGGTTCCGGCGCCGTCATCGGCGCGGGCGCCGCCGTCGGCCCCTTCACCTACCTGCGTCCGGGCACTGTCCTGGGGGACACCGGAAAGATCGGCGCGTTCTACGAAACCAAGAACGTGACTATCGGGCGCGGTTCCAAGCTGTCACACCTCGGATATGCCGGGGACGCCGAAATCGGCGAGGACACCAACATCGGCTGCGGAAACATCACGGCGAATTACGACGGCGAGAAGAAGCACCGCACGGTCATCGGCTCGGGCGTCCGGACAGGCTCCAACACGGTGTTCGTTGCTCCGGTCACCGTGGGCGACGGCGCCTACAGCGGTGCCGGCGCCGTGATCAGAAAAGACGTGCCGGCGGGAGCGCTTGCCGTGACCGTTGCCGCCCAACGCAATGCCGAGGGATGGGTCGCGGCCAACCGCCCGGGAACCCGCTCCGCTGAACTGGCCCAGGCGGCCACCACAGATTCCTCAAGTACCCCGGCATCTACAGAAGAGGGCAAGTAACCATGAGCGAAATTACGGCGCGCGGCGAGAAGAAGCTGGTGCTCGCAACCGGCCGGGCCCACCCGGAGCTGGCCAAGGAGATCGCCAAGGAGCTCGGTACCGACCTGCTGCCGGTGGACGCCTATGACTTCGCCAACGGTGAGATCTATGTCCGCGCCGGTGAAAGCGTCCGCGGCACGGATGCTTTTGTCATCCAGGCCCACCCCTTCCCGCTGAACAACTGGCTGATGGAACAGCTGATCATGATCGATTCGCTGAAGCGTGCCTCCGCCAAGCGCATCACGGTGGTGTCCCCGTTCTACCCCTACGCCCGCCAGGACAAGAAGGGCCGGGGCCGGGAGCCCATCTCCGCCCGCCTTGTGGCGGACCTGTACAAGACCGCCGGCGCGGACCGCATCATGAGCGTGGACCTGCACACCTCGCAGATCCAGGGCTTCTTCGACGGCCCGGTGGACCACCTCATGGCCATTCCGCTGCTTGCTGACTACATCCGCACCCGGGTGGCCGCCGAAAACGTTACCGTCGTTTCCCCGGACACCGGACGCGTCCGGGTCGCGGAGCAGTGGGCCGAGCGCCTGGGCGGCGCGCCGCTCGCCTTTGTGCACAAGAGCCGGGACCTGACTGTGCCGAACCAGGCCGTGTCCAAGACCGTGGTGGGCCAGATCGAGGGGCGCACCTGCGTCCTGATCGACGACATGATCGACACCGGCGGAACCATCTCCGGCGCCGTGCAGGTGCTGAAGAACGCCGGTGCCAAGGACGTCATCATCGCGGCCACCCACGCGGTCTTCTCCGATCCCGCCGCCAAGCGCCTCTCCGAGTCCGGCGCCCGTGAAGTGGTTGTCACCAACACCCTGCCGCTCACTGCATCCCAGCGGTTCCCCCAGCTGACGGTGCTTTCCATCGCCCCGCTGATCGCGCGCGCCGTCCGTGAAGTGTTCGACGACGGTTCGGTCACCAGCCTTTTCGACGGCAACGCCTGACGGCGTCGGCTGCAGTGGGCCCACGCCGGCAGGGTTCCCTGGGCGAGCCTGGGGAGCTGGCGGGGACCGTTTTCAGTAAACGGGCCCGGCGCTGGTAAGCTGTTCAGCGATACCTTGGCGAGGGAGAGCACCGGTAACCGCATATGCGGGAAGCCGTTGCAGGTCTCCGTTATCGACTGGGTCTGAATCTCCCTTCTAGGATGGGCCGGCTCCGGCCGCCCGGCGTTGAAGGTCGCAACAGACCTCCGCCCTTGCTGAACACCGTTTAGGATTCAAGGAGATTTCCATGTCTGAGCAGAAGCTCGCAGCAGAACTGCGCACCGAATTCGGCAAGGGCTACGCCCGCCGCGCCCGGATGGCCAACCTCATCCCCGCCGTCATCTACGGTCACGGCGCAGAGCCCATCCACGTCACGCTTCCGGCCAAGGCCACCACCCTGGCTGTCCGCACCCCCAACGCCCTGCTGTCCCTGGATATCAACGGCGAAGGCCACCTGGCCCTGGTGAAGGACGTCCAGCGCGACCCCATCAAGCAGATCATCGAGCACATCGACCTCCTCACCGTCCGCAAGGGCGAAAAGGTCACCGTTGACGTTCCCGTACATGTTGCCGGCGAAACCGCCCCCGGCACCGTGCACAACCTGGAACTGACTGTGGTGTCCCTCGAGGCCGAGGCCACGCACCTGCCCGAGGCCGTTGAGGTGAGCATCGAAGGCCGTGGCGCCGGTGAGCACATCCACGCTTCCGATCTGGTCCTGCCCAAGGGCTCGGTCCTGCTGACCGACCCCGAGGCCCTCGTGGTGAACATCTCCGAGGCCGTTGAGGTCGCAGAGGAAGAAGCAGGCGAAGAGGCCGAAGCTGCCTCCGAGGCCGCTTCCGCGGCCACCGAGGAAGCCGCAGCCGAGTAATCAGCCGCATTCCCTGCCAATGGCCGGACTCCCGCGGGGTCCGGCCATTGGCATGTCTACTGCCCGTTGCGGCACCAGGCCGGCGGGCCACCCACCCTAGGATTGACTCATGACTGATAGCTGGCTGATTGTCGGCCTTGGAAACCCCGGCGCCCAGTACCAGGGCAACCGGCACAATGTCGGCCAGATGGTGCTAGACGAGCTGGCAGGCCGCATAGGTGCCGGCTTCAAAAGCCACAAGGCCCGCGCCCAGGTCCTCGAAGGCCGCCTCGGCATCGGCGGACCCCGCGTCGTGCTGGCAAAGCCGATGAGCTACATGAACGTTTCCGGCGGGCCCGTTGCGGCGCTGGCGAACTTCTACGGCATTGCCCCGGACCATGTGGTGGCGGTCCACGACGAGATCGACATTCCCTTTAATACGGTCAAGCTCAAGATCGGCGGGGGAGAAGGCGGCCATAACGGGCTGCGGGACATCTCCAGGGCCTTGGCCACCAAGGACTATCTCCGCGTCAGGGTGGGGGTGGGCCGGCCGCCGGGACGCATGGAGACCGCCGATTACGTGCTGCGCGACTTCGGCTCCGCCGAGCTGAAGGAACTGCCCTTCCTCCTGGACGATGCTGCTGATGCGGTTGAAGCGCTGCTGCGCGACGGCCTCACGGCGGCGCAGCAGAAGTTCCATCCAGCGAAGTCCGAACGCCAGTAACCAAGAACTCCGGTCAGTCAATTACTCCAGCAACTTGAAATCTCCGGTAACTTTGAAAACTTAAGTGCCTTTGGCCCTGTCTCCTTGTCTCTGGTGCGGGGTAGTCTTCTACCTATGCGGGGGAGCGATGGGGCTACATCCCGCTATCGCGGGATGTAGGGGAAAAGTTCATGTCAATCGAGCCACTTAGCTGGGGACGTGGGTCAACACCTCACCACGTCGGGCTGAACACAGACACCTCCGAGAGGCGGGAGGGTCAGCTTTGGTCTGCCCCTGCACGCGGCGCAAACCTTGAGTCGGTCCGCACCGCCCTGACCGGCGCAGACTCCCTTGGGGTGGTGATCACCGGCGGCCGCGGCGTGGGAAAGTCCTCCCTGGCCCGCGCTGCCGTGATGGACCTCGGCCCCGACATCTGGTCACTGCAGCTCCGCAGCGGACCCGCCGGCTCCGCAACGCCCTATGGTTGCCTCTCCTTTCTCCTGGCCAGGCTTCCGCAGGCGTACATGGGCTCGCCCACGGCAATCCTCCGCGGCATTACTTCCCTGATCCGCAGTGACGCCGCAGGACGTCCCTGCATCATCACCCTTGACACCTCCGGCAGCATTGACGACATGAGCGCCGGAGTGCTGCTCAACGTCCTGCTGACCGGCACCGCCAAGATCATTGCTGTGGCCCCGAAAATCAGCGATCTTCCTGCCGATTTCCACTGGCTGCTCACGGACCACCGGCTGACCGAAGTCCGGCTGAACAACCTCAACGAACTGCAGACCCGCCAGGTCCTGTTGTCCCTGCTGGGGCACCGCGTTTCGGCCTCCCTGGTCAGCACCTATCACCACATGGTGGGCGGCAACCCGCTGCTCCTGAAGGCGCTCGTCACCGAACAGCAGCTGTCCGGAAACCTGGTGCTCTCCGATTCAGTCTGGACCCTGCGGGACAAAGTGGTGCTCGACGGCGCGGCCAGCCTGGACGACATCGTTCGCTCCAGATGGTCCAGGGAAACGCCCGAAACCCGGGAAGTCATCGAGATGCTTTCCTGCGCCCGCAGGGTTGAGCTGTCCAGGCTGACGGCCATCTACCGTGCCGAAGTGGTGGCCGACATGGAAGACGGCGGCCTGCTGGAGATCGACCAGTCCGACCATCGCTGGGTTTCGTTGCGTGAAAAGTACATTGGTGACGTGGTGCGCACCTGGCTGAGCATTGCCCGGCGCAGGGAACTGCGCAGCGTGCTCCTGGCCGGTGCGGAACCTGATCCTGCCGCCATGACCGTCGAGGAGCTGATGGCTTTCGCGGCGTGGACGCATGAATGCGAGGCGGACCTGAGTCCCGCCCTGGCGTTGGCTGCCGCGGAAGCGGCAGTCCAGCTCTTCGATCCGCGGTTTGCGCTGACGTACGCCGAAATGCTTCAGCGGACGGACCGGGAGTGGACGGCCGGCCAGCGGCAGAAAGCCGCCGCGTACCTTCAGCTGGACATGCCGGTCCAGGCCATGGCCGCACTTGATGACATTTCGCAGCCGGAACTCGAAAGCCTTGACGTCGAGGAGTATGCGGACGTCATAGCCGCCAAGTCGCAGGTCATGATGCGGCTCCCGGAGGCGGCAGGCAAGGTGCCGGACCTGCTCAGTGAAGCCCGGCAAAGGCTGGAGTCGGCCCCGAACTTTACTGGGTGGCCGGAGCCTGCGGCCGCCGCAGCGAACCGGGTGGCCTTGAGCGGGTTCGAGTATCGCGCGTTCGTGGGTGATTACGCCGCCATCATCCCGGACCTTGAAAGGGCTGCGGACCCTGCGCTGAACCCGGATACCGGCTACCGCATGGATTCGGCCGTCCTGCTGATGACCGCATTGGCCATGACCGGACGCGAGATGGATGCGCTGAGCCTCATGCGCCAGTTGGGCGGCCAAATCAGCGATGCCTCCCACATTGTTGGTCTGCGGGAACGTTATACCAGGGAGGCCTACCTGGTATTACTGACGGCGGGGCAATGGCGGCGGTGCATTGACCTCCTGGGTCCGCAGGCCACCGAGGAGCCGCACAGCCTTCCCTTCCGCAGTGCAGCAACCGAACTGGCAGCCGGCATTGCCTATGTCTATTCGGGCCGGGGCATGGCGGCCCTTGACCCCCTGATCTCCGCCGCGGCGCAGCTGGAGCTGCAGCCGGTCCAGGCCGCCCTGCGCTGCGCGTACGCGGCCATTGCACTGGCCCACGCCCAGACCGGCAACGTAGCCCAGGCGCGAAAGTACTTGGCGAAACTGCAAAGGACGTCCGGAAAGTCCAGCTTCATCACTGACAGCATCGTTGAGTTCTGCTCGCTCGTCGCGGGCCGCTGGCTGGGCGATCCCGACGCCGTGACCGGCCTCAAGCGGTGCGCCCGGCAGGAAATGGAGGCCGGGCGCTTCACCCTGGCCGGGATCAACCTGCTCGCTGCGACCATCAACGGCAGCGATGCGGACTTCCGCCTGCTTGAGGAGATTGCGGGCCACCGCCAGGGCCCGCTTGCCGAAGTTTCCCGGCTGATCGCCGTGGGAAGCAGGACGAAGGACGCCAGGACCCTCCTTGCCGGTGGTGAATTGGCCGCCACCCTCGAACTGGATGCCGTGGAGGCGCGGTGCATGGCCCTCGCTGTGGACTTCGCACGACAGGACGGCGATTCACTCACCGCGCGGACCGCGCAGGCCCGGCTGGACATCCTCGCCGCCACCGTGTCGAACCTTCCCATCGTCCCAAGCAGCGGAAGCCCGCTGCTGACCAGCAGGGAACGCCAGATTGCCCGGCTGGCGGGCCGGGGTTCCTCCAACCGCGATATCGCCCTGGAGATGGGCGTGTCGGTCCGTACCGTGGAAGGCCACTTGTACCAGGTCTTCACGAAGCTCGGCGTAACCTCCAGGGGTGATCTGACTGGACTCGTCTAACGGCCATAAGCCTGCCACAGCGCACCGGCTCCTCACCGGCCGCCGGGAGCCGCTTGAACGGATCTGCAATATTGTCCGGAACCATGCGAGCCAGGCGGTTTTTGTCATGGCAGGGCCGGGTATTGGAAAATCGTCCCTGACGGAGGGGATCGCGGAACGCCTTGGCGGGGACCTGAATGTTCTGCAGCTGCACGGCAGTTCCGCCCTGGCTGCCGTGCCGTTCGGCGTCCTCACTCCCTACACCGGCGAGTTGACTGCCGAGGAGTCTGTCTCTCCGGTTGCCGTCCTGCGGTCCATGTGGAGCTACTTCGAAAAGCTGAAGGCAGGAAGCGGAGCCCCTGTCCTCCTCCTCATTGATGATGCGCATTACCTGGACGAGGCTTCGGCCGGTGTGATTGCGGACCTGATCTCGGCCGGATGGGCAACAGTGGTTGCGGCTGCCAGGCCGCGGCCGGGCCTTCCGCAGCCACTGGACCAGCTCTGGTACGACGGCCTGGCCGAACGCGTGGACCTGCGCCCGCTGAACCGCGACCAGATCGAGGAAGTCCTGGCCCACGTTCTTGACGGGACAGTGCCGGATGCCACCGTGGACGCCGTCTGGAGCGCCTCCGGGGGCAACCCCCGGCTCCTGGACGCCCTGCTCCACGACGCTGCAGAGGCCGGAATACTGGCCAAGCGGAACGGAATTTGGGTCCTGCTGGGGTCTTTGCCCACGGATGGCGTCCGGCTCACGGGAGTTGTTACCAAGGATCACCTCCGCCGCCGGCCGGAGGAACAGGAGGCCCTGAAATTCATTGCCCTTGCCGGGCCGGTGGGCCGGAAGGTCATCGAAGACATTTGCGGCGCGCCGGTGGTCCGCTCCCTGCTGGATCAGCAGATGGTGGTCGAGAATTCAGGCGTCCCCGCTGAACTGACCGTCTGGAACAGCCTGTTCGCGGAGGCCATCAGAAACACCATTTCGGTCTCCCGCAGCCTGCAGCTCCTGGAAAAGATCCGGGAACACAAGGATCCCGCCACCCTGCGGGGAGAAGGCCGGCTGCGGTCCGTGGAGTGGTCCCTTGAGTGCGGCCTGCGCGTACCCGACGCCGAGATGCTGGACGCCGCACGCGAGGCACTGACCCGCTTTCGGAACCACAGCGCCCGCGCCATCGCTGCCAAGGTCCAGGACCCCGAGTTCCTTCCCCTTGCCCATGCCGTCCGAGCGCGCGCCCTGTACAACGAGGGCTCGTATGCGGACGCTGCGGCCCTGCTCGACGCCTGTTGGCTCCAGCTGGCAGGCCACCCCGAGGGTCCGTCCGTCCTGCTGCTGAGGGCGGCGGCCCATCAGGCAACGGGACGCCCCCTGGCGGACCTGGCAGAGGAGGGCGGGGAACAACACGCTGGCACAGCGGAGCCCGCAGCATGGTGGCTGGAACAGCTCTTGCAGCTGCTCCAGCTCGGTGCGGACATGGATGCGGAAGGATTGCGCGGGCGCGTAGCGGACATCAGGAACCGCAGCTCCACCGAAGAAGAGGTGCCGGTCAGGGCTGTCGGGGAGGCGCTCCTGGCACATGCCCTGGCCGCAGCGGGCAAGGCCGCCGAAGGACTCGAGGCAGCGCTTGTGGCGTCCGCGGAACTGCGGCCCCTGGAAGGGAAGCTGTTTTTCTTTCCAGAGTTCGTCCTGGGGCGGCTGGTCGCCGATTACCTCGCCATGGGGGAATGGCACTCCGCCGAGCGTGAGATCGAAAGCTACGCCGCAGGGCATACGTCCTCGGCCGCCACTTTCAATGGCAGCCTGCAGGTGCTGCGCGGCTACTCCCTGCTGCGGCAGGGCCGGATGGAACGGGCCTACCAGCTGCTGCTGCCGGCGGTGGAAGCGTTGCGGCTCAACGATCCGCTCCAGCTGTTCCGCTTCGGCTCTGCGCTGGGCTTCTATGTCGCGGCGCGGCTGGGAGACACTGCCCAAGGGAAGCGGCTGGAACAGGACTACAAGGATGCCTTGGCAGGTGCCCCCGCCCATGATTTCCTTGCCCGCGCCTACGCTGCCGCCGCGTCAGAGTACCTGTCCAGGGACGGCAAGGGCCTGGCTGCGCTGCACACGCTGATGACCACCCATGAGGCCTCCACGAGGGCCGGCACCCTGCTGGAGCTGCTCGGACTCGGCTGGGACCTGGGTGACCCCTCCGTGATCCCCATGGTGCAGAGGGCAGCTCACGGCGTGGAAGGCCGCTGGGCAGCCGCCATGCTGAAACTGGCCACGGACTGGGAAGCCGCTGACGGGGATGCGTTGATGGATACCGCGGCCTCGCTGGAGGAATCCGGTTTCGTCAACCTTGCACGTGAGGCCTACGCCCGCGCCAGCACCGTGCTGGAGCAGTCAGGGGAGCGCCGCCGCTCCAGGCAGGCCGTGGCCCAGCGCGAAAAGTGCGACCACGAACTGGGCGAGCGGTTCCGGGAGGGCCGTTTCATTGCCGCCACCCCGGCCGTACAGCTCACCCGCCGGGAGCAGGACATCGTCGAGCTTGCCGTGCAGGGCCTCACCGACCGCGAGATTGCCCAGCGGCTCATGGTCTCTGTCCGTACGGTAGAGGGACACCTGTACCGCACCTACGTGAAACTCGGTGTGCGCAGCCGGGACGAGCTCGACGCAGCGCTCCCCAAGTAGCCCCGGCAGCCGGTACCGGAAAAGACACCCGCCCCCGCTGTGCCCAGGCGGCGCAGCCGCTTTTGCCTGCCCGCCTCTGCTTGATGGACGTGGTGGCCACCCGCCGCCGCAAATCACCCTCCCGGGTATATGCCGGGCGGTCCCGGTAGTACTGGCTCGCAGAATTCGAGTACTGCCTACTCGTGTACCTCCCGCCGCCGCAGTATTTACTTAAGGAAGCAAAGGACGCGGCGGAAACAAAGCCGCAGAGCATGCTGAGAGCAGTACAAGGCTCCTTGAGTTTCCGGTCCCCGTGACCGGGCCAGACGGGGCCGGCGACGTCAGAGTCTTCTGAGACCGAGACTCTCCCCCCAGCCGTCGCCGGCCCTCCATTCCGCGGGCTGAAGCCCGGAGCGGCTGTGGCGGCTACCCTTCCCGGGCGGCCGCCACAGCCGTGCTGTGGGACAATTGAGTGTCATCCGTTGGCATCTCAAGGAGTTAGTCTTGGCCGTAGTATCAACGCCAGCCACACTGGAACGCGCCTTGCCGGCCATGGATGACGCCGAGGTACTCCGCATCCGGAACGACTTTCCCGTCCTGAACCAGCTGGTCAACGGCAGGCCGCTCGTCTACCTCGACTCCGGCGCCACCTCACAGAACCCGCTGAGCGTCATTGAAGCCGAACAGGAATTCTACGAACAGCGCAACGCGGCCGTGCACCGGGGGGCGCACCACCTCGCCGTCGAGGCCACCGAGGCCTTCGAGGATGCCCGGCAGACCATCGCGGACTTTATCGGCGCGGATTACGCGGAGACCGTTTGGACGTCAAACGCAACTGAAGGCCTCAACCTGCTGAGCTACGCGTTGTCCAATGCAGGGCTATGGGCCGCCCAGGGCCGGGGCGACGCCAGGCTCAAGGAGCTCGCACTGAGCCCGGGTGACGAAATCGTGGTCACGGAAATGGAGCACCACGCCAACCTGATCCCGTGGCAGGAACTGGCTTTCCGTACCGGTGCCACCCTGCGCTACATCCCCGTCGACGACGCCGGCCACCTCCGCATGGATGCAGCCGCAGAGATCATCGGCGCCCGGACCCGGGTGCTGGCGTTCACCCACGCGTCAAACGTCCTGGGCACCATCAACCCCGTCGCCGACCTTGTGGCCCTCGCCCGCCCGGCCGGCGCCCTGGTGGTCCTCGACGCCTGCCAGTCCGCGCCGCACCTGGCCCTGGACGTCAAGGACCTTGATGTGGACTTCGCCGTGTTCTCCGGCCACAAGATGCTGGCCCCCACCGGGATCGGGGTGCTGTACGGGAAGCAGGAGCTGCTGGATGTCCTGCCGCCCTTCCTGACCGGCGGCTCCATGATCACCACTGTCACAATGGAACGTGCGGAGTATCTGCCGGCACCACAGCGCTTCGAGGCCGGAACGCAGCGCATCTCCCAGGCCGTGGCGCTGGCGGCTGCGGCCAACTACCTGACGGAAACCGGGCTGGACCGGATCCATCAGTGGGAAGCCGGGCTCGGCCAGCGTATGGTCACCGGGCTTGAGTCCCTTCCCGGAATCCGGGTCCTGGGCCCCGCCGCGGGCCAGGAACGCATCGGACTGGCTGCCTTCGACGTCGAGGGTGTCCATGCCCATGACGTGGGGCAGTTCCTGGACTCACGGGGTATCGCCGTGCGCGTTGGCCACCACTGCGCGCAGCCCCTGCACCGCAGGCTGGGCCTTACTGCCACCACCAGGGCCAGCGCGTACCTGTACAACACGACGGACGACGTCGACCAATTCCTGGATGCCGTAGCCGGCGTGCGGGCCTATTTCCGCGCTTAGCGGGGAAGACCGAAGGACACCATGAGCCTTGACCAGCTGTACCAGCAGATCATCCTGGACCATTCAAAGGCCCGGCACGGCAGTGGACTGGCCGGGACAGAGGCCCCCGAGGGCGCTTCCACGGGCCAGTCCCACCAGCTCAACCCGGTGTGCGGGGACGAGGTCACCCTGAGGCTCGCTGTCGCTGACGGGAAAGTGGCCCAGGTTTCGTGGGACGGGGCGGGTTGTTCGATCTCCATGGCCTCCGCGTCCGTGCTCAGCGAACTGGCGGAGGGCATGACCGTGGCGGAGCTCCATGAAGTGATTGACAGCTTCCGGGAGGTTTTGCGCTCCCGGGGGAAGGTCCCTGCGGATCCGGCGCTGCTGGGCGATGCCGCGGCGTTTGAGGGCGTGGCCCGCTACGCGGCGCGGGTCAAGTGCGCCATGATTTCCTGGGTTGCGGCGGAGGATGCGCTGAATCAGGCCGCCTGACCCAAGCCTGCGGGCGCAGGTTCCCGCCTCATACGGAGAAGGCCCTCGTCCCAGCGGGACGAGGGCCTTCCTCATGCAGTTTGTTAGCCGGCCAGCGCCAAGATGCCGATCACGGCAGTGGCCGCGCCAAGCACCATGGAGACGCCCACCAGCACCACGTGGACGGTGAGGAACTTCGTGGCCTTCCCGGCGGAGTCCCTGGCGCGCGGATCCTTCATGACCCGGCGCAGGAACTGCGGCCAGACCACCAGGGACCATACTCCCGCAATGATCAGGACCAGTGAAGCGAAAACGGGCAGCTCCATGAACTAGTGGCTTTCCAGCCAGGCCTGCGCCTGCTTGGCCTGGAGGTTCAGGGCCTTGGACACCATCGGCTCCGCTGCATCCGCGATCTTGCCGCCGAGGAATGGAACGGACGATTTCACGGCGCCCTCAAGCTCCACGCGGGTTCCGCCGGCGTCTGCCACCAGGCGCTGAACGGCGGTGACGTCCACGGGGGCGCCGGCGATCTTCAGCGAGATGTTGCTCTGGCGGGAGCCGTCCGCTGCGGGGGCGTCCCAGTTCTCCACCTGGGTGACCTTGAGGTGCTCACCCACGAACTTCCGCGCGATCTCGGGGAGGCGGGTGGTGGGAAGGGTGCGCACGGACGTGGCGCTGAACGCTCCGGCGACGTCTCCGTCCACGGTGAATGACTCCAGCGAGCCGCCCACCAGCTGGCTGACGTGGCGCTGGAAATCTTCGTTCACCAGCACAGCTGCGACGCTGTCGACGGAGTGGGGAAGGGTGGTGGTTGCGCTCAAGGCCATGGGTCCTCCTGGGACGTGGGGGTCGGATTAGGCTCCAAACATCCTACGGTGTCCTGGCCGCGTGCTCCGCATCCGCGATCTCCCGGGCGGCCCGGGTGATGTTCCTGGCCATGGCGGGAAAGATCAGGCTGTGGAACGGAAGGACGGCCAGCCAGTACAGCCGGCCGCTGAGTCCTTTAGGAAAGAAGATGGCCCGCTGCCGGTAGCGGCTGCCGTTCCCGTCCGGCTCCACGGAGAGTTCCAGCCAGGCGCGCCCCGGGGCGCGCATTTCCGCGCGGAGCCTCAGCAGCCTTCCGCGGTCAATCCGTTCAACACGCCACCAGTCCACCACCTCGCCGGCCGCAAGGGTGTGGGGATGCCGCCTGCCGCGCAGGAGCCCGGCGCCCCCGGTCAGCTTGTCCAGCCAGCCGCGCACCTGCCATGCCAGCGGCAGGGAGTACCAGCCGTTCCGGCCGCCGATCCCCTCGATGACCGTCCACACCTTCGCGGGATCCACGTCCCCGTGGAATGTCCGCTCATCGATGTACACCTTGTGGCCGGCCCACTCGGGGTCGCTGGGCAGGGGATCGGAAGCAGCTCCGGCGTTTGCCCAGGTGGTTTCCACCTGCCCGTCACGTTCCTTGCCGAGCGCCAGGGCGACGGCGGTGCGATAGTCGGTCAGGCCGCCGTCGGGCTGCGGGATGTATTGGTCGATGTCGTGCTCGTCGGACACGGCATCGTGCTGCAGGGACTGGACCAGCGGCATTGCCATGGACAAGGGGATCGGCGTGGTGAGGGCAACCCACATGCCGGCCAGCTTCGGCGCCGGGATGGGCAGTGCCAGCACCGGGCGGTAGGGCAGGCCGGCCTCGGCGGCGTACTCCTGCATCATCCCGGCGTAGGTGAGGACCTGCCGGCAGCCGACGTCGAACGTGCGGTTGAGCGGGCCATCCAGCGATGCGGCGGAGACCAGGTAGTACAGGACATCGCGCACGGCGATGGCCTCGATCCGGTTCCGGACCCAGCTGGGCGCGGGCATCAGGGGGAGTGTCTCGGCGAGGTGGCGGATCATCTCGAAGGACGCCGAGCCGGAGCCGATGACCACGCCCGCCTGGAACACGATGGCGTCCACGGGGCTATCCAGGAAGACTTTCCCCACCGCTTCCCTGGACCGCATGTGGGTTGACAGTTCGACGCCCGTGGGGTGCAGCCCGCCCAGGTAGACGATCCTGCCAACGCCCGCGGCGGCTGCGGCGTCCGCGGCCGTGCGCGCCATCGCCTGCTCTTTCGCTTCAAAGCCCGCACCTGCTGCCATCGAGTGGACCAGGTAATACAGGACGTCGACGCCGGCCAGCGCCTGGCGGAGGGCGTCGCCGTCGTCGAGGCTGCTCTCCACCACGTCCACCCGGTCCCGCCATGGCACCCCGGCGATCTTGTCCGGTGAGCGCACCAGGACCTTGACCCTGTGGCCGGCCTCAAGGAGCTTGGGCACCAGCCGGCCGCCGATGTAGCCGGTAGCCCCGGTGACCAGGACCGTTCTGGAGGTGCGGGCGGTGTTCCCGGGTTCGGTCATGCTGACTCCTTAGTGTCCACAGGCCATTCGGAGCGGCCTGCTGTTTGGACTGCCTGTCTTGCGGCCCGTTGCCGGCGGGCCCCGCCCTGCCAGCCTATCCCCGGGCCGGCTCGCATTGTCGCTGCTGCGCGGTAGGCTGGGTTTACCCGGGATTCGAAGAGAATTTCGGGTTTTCGCGTTGCCTGCCTTTCGTTGCACACCACAGGAGCTTTCTGCCATGAGCCTTCCAGGCCCGTCCAACGCCGGCCACACCAGCACGGGCCCATCGCTGGACGGACTGCGCCGCGCCCTCGCCGCGGACCAGACCTTCGCCCGCGTCCGCGCCGAGGCCGCCCGTGGGTTCGAGGTCCGGGGCCGGGACTACCAGATCAGCGCACCCGCCGGGCTTCGCCCGCTGCTGCTTGCCGAGATGGCGGACGGCGTGGCGGCCGCCGCGGGCGAAGGGCACGACGACGGCAGGCCTGGCGTCGTGCTTGCCGTCACCGCAACCGGCCGCGAGGCCGAGGACCTGACTGCGGCGCTTCGGGCGTACCTTCCTGCGGACTGCGTGGCCGAATTCCCCAGCTGGGAAACCCTCCCGCACGAACGCCTCTCGCCGCGCTCGGACACCGTGGGCCGCCGCCTCTCCGTCCTGCGCCGCCTGGCGCACCCGGAAACGTCCGCGTCGGGCCCGCTTCGGGTGGTGGTGGCGCCCGTCCGCGCCGTGGTCCAGCCGGTGGTGGCCGGCCTGGGCGAGCTGGTCCCGGTCACCCTGAAAGTGGGCCAGGAGAAACCTTTCACGGAGGTGGTGCGGAGCCTGGCGGACGCCGCCTACGCCCGGGTGGACATGGTGACGCACCGCGGGGAGTTCGCCGTCCGCGGCGGCATCATCGACGTCTTCCCGCCCACCGAGGACCACCCTATCCGCGTCGAGTTCTTCGGTGACGAGGTGGACCAGATGCGCTGGTTCGCGGTGGCGGACCAGCGCTCGCTGTCCTCGCCCGGCCTGCACCACCCCACCGAACTGCATGCCCCGCCGTGCCGGGAAATCCTCATCACCCCGGCCGTCATGTCCCGGGCAGCCACCCTCAAGGCGCAGCTCCCGGCAGCTGCCGACATGCTCGAAAAGATCGCCGGCGGCATCACCGTGGAGGGCATGGAATCCCTGGCACCCGTGCTGGTGGACTCCATGGTCCCGTTCGTGGAGCAGCTGCCCGCAGGCTCCATCTCGGTGGTCATCGAGCCGGAGAAGGTCCGGACCCGGGCCCACGACCTCGCCGCCACCAATGAGGAGTTCCTCGAGGCCGCCTGGTCCACCGCCTCGGACGGCGGGACGGCGCCGCTGGATCTCAGCTCGCAGGCAAGCGCCGCGCTCCATTCCGCCAGCTTCCGCTCCCTCACGGAAACGCGGACCTCATCCCTGGAGCACGGGGTCTCATGGTGGTCCATCACGTCGCTCGCGCAGGACGAGGAACTTCTCCCGGACATCGACGTCCTGAACCTGCATGCGCGGGAACCGCGCGGCTACCAGGGCGATGTGGCCGAGATGATGGACTTCATCGGCTCACATGTCCGGGACCAGTGGCGGATCGTTGTGGCCACGGAAGGCCCCGGTCCTGCCCAGCGCCTGGCAGAGCTGTTCCATGAGAACGACATCCCGTGCGCCCGCGTGGACACCCTGGACCACGAGCCCCAGGCGGGCATCATCGAGGTGACCACCGCCGCCGTCGGACGCGGTTTTGTCCTGGACGGGCTCAAACTGGGCCTGCTCACCGAAGCCGATCTGCTGGGCCGCACCTCCGCCGGGTCCACCAAGGACATGCGCCGTATGCCCTCCAAACGCCGCAACGCCGTGGACCCGCTGCAGCTCGTGGCGGGGGACCATGTGGTCCACGAACAGCACGGCATCGGCAAGTTCGTGGAGCTGATCCAACGCAAGATCACCGTCGGCGGCTCGAAAGATACAGCCGGGGTGCGCGAGTACCTGGTCCTCGAGTACGCGCCATCCAAGCGCGGCGCGCCGGGGGACAGGCTCTTCGTTCCCACGGACCAGCTGGACCAGGTGACCCGCTACGTGGGCGGTGACACCCCCGTCCTGAGCAAGATGGGGGGCGCGGACTGGGCCAGCACCAAGTCCAAGGCCCGGAAAGCCGTCAAGGAGATCGCCGGCGAGCTGATCCGGCTGTACTCGGCCCGGATGGCGTCCCGCGGGCATGCCTTCGGCCCGGACACTCCTTGGCAGCGCGAGCTTGAGGAAGCCTTCCCCTACGTGGAGACGCCGGACCAGCTCACCACCATCAACGAGGTGAAGGCGGACATGGAGCGCGAGATCCCCATGGACCGGCTGGTTTCCGGCGACGTAGGCTACGGAAAGACCGAGATCGCCGTGCGCGCCGCGTTCAAGGCAGTGCAGGACGGCAAGCAGGTGGCCGTGCTGGTGCCCACCACGCTGCTGGCACAGCAGCACTACGAGACGTTTACCGAACGGTTCTCCGGATTCCCCTTGCGGGTCAAGGCACTGTCGCGGTTCCAGGGGACAAAGGAAACCAAGGAGACCGTGGAGGGCGTCAAGAGCGGCTCGGTGGACGTCGTCATCGGCACGCACCGGTTGCTGTCCAAGGACTTTGCCTTCAAGGACCTGGGCCTGGTGATCGTGGACGAGGAACAGCGCTTCGGCGTGGAGCACAAGGAAGCTCTCAAGAAGATGCGCACCAATGTGGACGTGCTGGCCATGAGCGCAACCCCCATTCCGCGCACCCTGGAGATGTCGCTGACGGGAATCCGCGAGACGTCCACCCTGGCCACCCCGCCGGAGGAACGGCACCCGGTCCTGACCTACGTGGGTCCCTACACGGACAAGCAGACCTCCGCGGCCATCCGGCGTGAGCTGATGCGCGAAGGCCAGGTCTTCTTCGTCCACAACCGGGTCTCCACCATCGAGCGGACCGCGGCGAAAATCCGTGAGCTGGTCCCGGAGGCGCGCGTCGAGGTGGCGCACGGCAAGATGTCCGAAAGCCGCCTGGAGCAGATCATCGTGGACTTCTGGGAAAAGCGATTCGATGTGCTGGTGTGCACCACCATCATCGAAACCGGGTTGGATATTTCCAACGCCAACACCCTGATCGTGGACGGCGCGGACAAGTACGGCCTGTCCCAGCTGCACCAGCTCCGCGGCCGCGTGGGCCGGGGCCGTGAACGCGCCTACGCCTACTTCCTCTACCCGTCCGAGAAGCCCTTGGGCGAGGTGGCGCTGGAACGGCTCAAGGCCGTGGCCACCCACAACGAGCTCGGTGCCGGCATGCAGCTGGCCATGAAGGACCTGGAGATCCGCGGCGCCGGAAACCTGCTGGGCGGTGAGCAGTCCGGCCACATCCAGGGCGTGGGCTTCGACCTCTACATCCGCCTGGTGGGCGAGGCCGTGGCTGACTTCCGCGGCGAGGCCGAGGAGAAGGCCGCCGAGATGAAGATTGAACTGCCGGTCAACGCGCACCTTCCGCACGACTACGTGCCCGGGGAGCGGCTCCGCCTTGAGGCGTACCGCAAGCTCGCGGCTGCGCTCACGAATGAGGCAATCGACGAAGTCCTGGCGGAACTGGTTGACAGGTATGGCGAGCCGCCGCTCCCGGCCCGGAACCTGGTGGCCGTGGCCCGCTTCCGGGTGGGAGCCCGTGAAGCCGGGCTGTCCGATGTTGCCCTGCAGGGCAACTTCATCAAGTTCTCGCCGGCCACCCTTCCTGAATCCAAGGTCATGCGCCTGAACCGGATGTACCCGGGGTCCCAGTCCAAGCCCGCCCTCGATGCCGTGCTCATCCCCAAGCCGAAGACCGCGAGGATCGGGGGCCGGGACCTGCAGGATGCGGAAATCCTGGAATGGGCCAACGGCGTGATCCGGAACATCTTCTCGGACCAACCGGTCACTGTCGCGCCGACCGGGAGCTAGCACTTGATGGGAGGACACCACGCCGCGTCGGGAGCCGCGGCGTGGGTAGCTATTGCCTCAACGGGGCCGTACACCCTTGGCTGGTACCCGCTGGACGCCACTGGCATCCTGATCGGCGGGATGGCGACGGCGGGAACCGCCCTCGTGTGCGACTGGGACCACCGGCACAGCACGGTGGCAAATTCCCTGCCGCCGTTGTCCAATGTGATCGCCGTCGGGATTGAAAACGCCAGCGGCGGGCACCGCCAGGGCACGCACTCCGTCCTCGGGGCAGCCTTTTTTGTCCTTCTCGCCACCCTGGCAGGCCAATTCCAGCTGGAGACGGACTGGGGACTGCTGTCCGTGGGTGCGGGGCTGCTGTGCATGTTCATGATCAACATCGCGGCCAAGGCACTGAAGCTCTTTCCGAAGGCGGGGTTCATCAGCAACTGGATCTTCGCGCTGACCATGGCCGGCCTGGTCACCTGGTTTGCCCCGGACCAGTGGACCTGGCTCCCCATTTCGATGCTGACCGGCGTTGTGGTCCATATCGTGGGCGACCTGGTCACCACGGGAGGAGTGCCGCTGCTGTGGCCACTGGTGGTCAGGCCGCCCAAACCCCTGCGGAGGGTACCGCTGCTGCGCCAGGTCTGGCGGCCCAACGGTGCATTGTCCCTCCCGCTGCTGGGCCGGGCGGGGTCAAAACGCGAGTGGCTTGTCCTGATCCCGGTGAGCGCCTACGCCATGGTGGGGATGTGCATGGCCGGCTGGTCCATAGCGCACAGCCACTGGGGCCGCGCGGCAGAGGCAGCGGTGGCCTGGGCCCGGCTCTGGCTGTAATGCCCGGGCGGCGTCCGCCGGGCATACGACAAAACCCCCGGACAGCGTCCAGGGGTTTTGTGCTGGCTGGTTGGTGTGGGCTAGTGCTCGCCGGCTGAGTCGGAGCGTCCCAGGACGGTCTGCGGAATCCAGAAGGCCAGGGCGAACAGCGCGATGCAGACAGCCATCGGCCAGGGGTTGTCCAGCGTGAGGAAGGAAAGCGAGTAGACGGCACCAAGGAACAGCGCGATCATGACCACAAAGAGGAAGACACTGGTTCCCAGCTTGTTCTCGTTCTGCGGGGTCTGCAGCGTGCCCTGATGTGCTCCGCGGCTGGAATCCGTGCCGTCGTTGGACGTCGTAATCTTGCTGGACATTCGTTCCTCCTCGGCCCCTCGGGGCTCAATCTGTGGCCGCGTCCGGTTGCCGTCAGTAGCCGGATGAACCCTGTTCACCCTTGACAATGGCAATTCCGGAGCTCGCACCAATACGTGTTGCACCTGCTGCAATCATAGCCTGCGCGTCTGCAAGGGACCGCACCCCGCCGGAGGCCTTGACGCCCAGGCCAGGCCCCACAGTCCTGCGCATCAGGGCGATGTCCTCCACCGTAGCGCCGCCGCCGTTGAAGCCCGTTGAGGTCTTCACGAAGTCTGCGCCTGCCTCCACTGCGGCTTCGCAGGCAAGGACTTTCTGGCTGTCGGTGAGCAGCGCGGTTTCGATGATGACTTTCAGGATGGCCCCGCTGGCGTGCACGGCCTCCGCCACCGAGGCGATGTCCTCGACAAGCGCCCCTTTGTCCCCGGCCCGGGCGGCGGCGATGCTGATGACCATGTCCACTTCGTCCGCACCGTCCAGCACTGCGCCCCGGGCTTCGAAGGTCTTGACGTCGGTGGGGGTGGCACCCAGCGGGAACCCCACCACCGAGCAGGTCAGGACGCCGGATCCCTTGAGGGCCTTCTTCACCGTTTTGACCCAGATGGGGTTGACGCATACGGACTTGAAGCCGTATTCAGCTGCTTCCGCACAGACCTTGAGGACCTCAGCCTCACTGGCCTCCGGCTTCAGCAGCGTGTGGTCGATGAAGGACGCTATGCTGCCGGAGCCCGCGGCGCCGGTGGCTGCAGCCTGAACGGAAGGGGTGGCTTCGTTGCTCATGATGGTCCTCTCCAAGGGCCTGTGGGCCGGACGTTGTAACGCCCGCGACTCGTTTCGCAACCATCTTGCCATACGCTGAAGCGGCCAGAACCACCCCCGACTAACGGCAACGCGCGGTCAGTTTCCGCCCAATCCGAGCCGGTTATCGGGCGGGGAGTGACCCCGCGTTGCTTGATCAGGCCGCCGTCAGCAGCTGGGTGGCACAGGCTCCCGCAGCGGACGCGGCGGCCACCAGGAGGCCCAGCCGGACGCCGTCGAACGCCGCGGCGTCTCCGAGGGCCCAGATGCCCGGTACGGACGTCCGGAAGTCATGACTGATCACGATCCCGCCGGTGGCCGCCGTCTCCAGGCCGGCACTGGCGGCGAGGTCGTCCCGGGATTCGCGTTCCTCGGCGAGGACCACCAGGTCGCCGTACATGCTGCTGCCGTCCTCGAAAACCACGCCGGAGGCTGCAAAGCCCGAGGTTGACGGGGCAGGGATCACGGAGGCCGGGCGGGCCGTGGTGCGGATGGGCCGCACGCCGCGGGCCCGGAGGACCGCCTCTGCCTGGCCGGCTGCGGCGCCGGTGCCCACCAGGATTCCCAGCGGACGCCGGCCCAGCTCCCTGGCCACCTGGCTCACGGCCTCGCCGACGCGGGCGGCGTCGTCGATGGTGGAGTAGCTCAGGCACTGGCCCGCTCCCTCGACGGGGGTGGCCACGGGTGCCGAGCCGGTGGCGATGACCAGCTGGTCATAGGCAAATTCCATGCCGTCCGCCGTGGCCACCGTGCGGTTCACGGCGTCGATGTGGCTGGCCGGCTGCCCGAACCGCACCGAAACCTGGGGCAGCATCGCCAGCTCCAGCAGTTCCGCCGGGGTGTCGTCCCGGTTGCTCAGGACTGTGATGGTGCCGGTGAAACGCGCCCGGTCAAGCTGGCTGACCAGTGCCTGGGCAGCCGGGCCCGCACCTGCGATGACGATGCGGGTGGCGGGAGCGGCGGAGGTGGAGGGTGCCGGAGCGGACATGTGCTGGCCCTTTCGCTGGCGGCCGGAAACGGCCGTAACTTCGTGATGGACCCAGCGTAGGCCCGCGCCTTTTCCGGGGTGTTTCCCCGCAGTTGCTGTTTATCAGGGCTGTGTTCGCCAGTATTTACCGGCCGGTAACAGAACCCGTGACGTGCCTCTCATCCGCGTGCGCGGCTGACACATGAGCGCCCGGCTCCGGCCAGGCTAGACGCGGATCCGGTAGCCGCGCTTGACCACGGTCTCCACCAGCCGCCCGTCGGGCAGGGACGAACGGAGCCGGCTGACCGTCATGTCCAGCGCGTGGACGGAACCGCGCAGTTCCAGCAGGTCGGACAGCGACTCGCGGGACAGGACGGCGCCGCCCGCTCCGAGCAGGGCACGCAGGAGCAGCAGGGGAGCGGGCGCCAGTTCGATGAGCTGGCCGTTGATGCGGAGGCTGCGGCCGCGCAGTTCGATGTTCCCGGACCGGGTGTCGAGGCGGCGCACGTGGTTCAGGGCAAGGTGCTCGCATACCAGGCGGATAAGGGCGCCCATCCGGAAGCGCTCCGGGATCAGCGGGGTGACGCCGGCATCCAGCAGCGGCTGCGCGGTGACCGGACCCACCACGGCGGTGGTGACGTTTGTCTTCAGGCTCTCGATCAGCTGCTTGTACACGCCCATCTCGTGGGCGGTGCTCCACAGGGCATCGACGGCGGGCGCGCTGGTGAAGGTGAGGACATCCAGGTTGCCGCTGCACGCAGCCTCAATGAGCCGCGGAAGCCGGTCCTCGCCGTCGGGCTTTACCCAGCGGTAGGGCGTGACCGTCAGGACCGTGGCACCGGACATCCGCAGGCGCTCCAGCTGCCGCACGTCCGTGTAGCCGTGCAGCTGCACCGCGACGGTCTTGCCCCGGACGCCCTCCTTGAGCAGCATGTCCACCAGTGTTGCGGTGGTTTCGTCGCTGCTGATTCCGACGTCGGCAAGGCCGGCCGCGCGCACGGCGCCGCGGGCTTTGGGTCCACGGACGAACATCCGGCAGGCACCCAGGGCGTCCAGCAGCTGCTCGCCGATCCCGAAGGAATCCGCTGCCTCGCACCAGCGGCGCATCCCGTAGGCGGTGGTGGCAATGCAGAGGTCCGGCCTGGCGGCGATGATGGCCTTGGTGTCCTCGATGAGGCGCATGTCCTCCTGCACGGGGGCGATCTTCAACGCGGGGGCGTGCAGCACTTCGGCGCCGCGGCGTTCCAGGGCCTCGATGAGGTCGCTGGAGCGGCGGTCCGAGGTCACGCCGATGCGGAAGCCCTCCAGGGGCGACTCGGCGGAGTCCGGGGCTTCGTCAGCCCTTTGTTCGACCTGCGGTGTTTCGGCCGGTGCAAGTGCAGTCATGGGGGTCAATCCTTTCATGAACCCAGCAGCGAGGCCGCCAGCCTGTCCAGGTCGGCGGCGGCCTCGGCATGCCCGCGGTTGGCCTCAGCCACCCGAACCACCTCGCCGATGACCAGCACGGCAGGGTTGCTGCATCCGGCAGCGGCCGAGGTGATCGTGCCAAGATCCGCGATGGTGGTGCGCTGGCCGGGGCGGTAGCCGCGTTCGACGACGGCCATGGGCATGTCTGCGCGCATCCCCGCCCTGCGCAGGCCGGCAGCCAGCTGGTGGAGGGTTCCGATGCCCATCAGCACGACGATGGTCCCGCCCAGCCCGGCCAGGTGCTTGTGCTCCTTTTCGGTCAGCGGCGCGTGGCCGGAGACCACGGTGAACATGTGGCTGACTTCGCGGTGGGTCACCGGGATCCCGGCGGCGGCCGGGACGGAGATCGCGCTGGTGACGCCGGAGATGACGCGGACCTTGACGCCGGCGGCGACGCAGGCGGCAACTTCCTCGCCGCCGCGGCCGAACACGTAGGGGTCCCCGCCCTTGAGGCGGACCACGTTGTTGCCGGCCAGGGCACTTTCCACCATGAGCTTCTCGATGTCCCCCTGGCTCACCTTGTGGTGGCCGGGCTTCTTCCCGACGTCCACCAGTTCGGCCGAGGTCATGGACGGCAGCTCCTGGTACGGGGCCAGCCGGTCATAGAAGACGACGTCCGCGTCACGCAGGGCCTTGATCGCAGCGACCGTGAGGAGTTCGGTGGTTCCGGGTCCGCCGCCCACCAGGGTGACGTGGCCCGCTGGGCCGGCTGCCGGTTCGGCTGCCACCGGGATGCCGGTGGTGCGGCACCGCTCCAGCAGGACCTCCCAGCCGGGCTGTCCGTCGTCGACTGCCGCCACCAGGAAGGGGCGTTCGGGCAGCGGGCCGTCATGGCTTGCCCCCTGGGGGGTGCTGAGGCGGTAGACGACGGCGCCGGCCGCTTCGTAGCGGCGGACGGCCTGGCGGGCAGCGTGGTCGGAGCCGGTGACCAGCACTTCCCGGCCGGTCAGATCAATGCTGAGCTGCATGCCTATGCCTCGTTCCCGTTGCTGGGCCGGACGGGGATGGAGGCTCCGATCAGGACTGGCTGCTGGGCGGCCGCCGCCTTTTCCTCCGGGGTGGCGGGGCGCATCTGGCCGCGCTCGTCCGGGACGAAGGTGATGGAGTCGTCTTTCTGGTCGGGGGCGTTGACGAAGGAGCGGAACCGGCGCAGGCGCTCGGGGTCCTTGAGGGTGTCTGCCCATTCGTCAATGTAGGTGTCCACGTGCTTGGCCATGGCGGCTTCCAGGTCCGCGGCGATGCCCAGGGTGTCCTTGACCACCACGTCCTCAACGTGCTTGATGCCGCCGTCGAGCTCTTCCTGCCAGCGTGCGGTGCGCTGCAGCCTGTCCGCGGTGCGGATGTAGTACATGAAGTATCGGTCGATGTACTTGATCAGCGTCTCGTCATCCAGGTCCTTGGCCAGCAGCTGGGCGTGGGCAGGAGTGGCGCCGCCGTTGCCGCCGACGTACAGGTTCCAGCCGTCCGCGGTGGCGATCACGCCGACGTCCTTGCCGCGGGCCTCGGCACATTCACGGGCGCAGCCGGAGACGCCCATCTTGAGCTTGTGCGGGCTGCGGAGGCCGCGGTAGCGCAACTCCAGCTGGATGGCCATGGCCACCGAGTCCTGGACGCCGAACCTGCACCAGGTGGATCCGACGCAGGACTTCACGGTGCGCAGGCTCTTGCCGTACGCCTGGCCGGATTCGAAGCCGGCGTCCACCAGTTCCTTCCAGATCTCCGGCAGCTGCTCGAGCCGGGCGCCGAACATGTCGATGCGCTGGCCGCCGGTGATCTTGGTGTACAGGTTGTACTTCTCCGCGACGGCCGCGATGACACCGAGCTTCTTGGGGGTGATCTCGCCGCCGGCGATGCGGGGGACCACCGAGTAGGTGCCGTCCTTCTGCATGTTGGCCAGGGCGCGGTCGTTGGTGTCCTGCAGGGTGCCGCGGCCGGCGTCCAGGACGTAGGCGCTGTTCTGGCTGGCCAGGATGTTGGCGATGGTCGGCTTGCAGATGTCGCAGCCGGCGCCGGTGCCGTACTTGGCCATGATCTCTTCGAAGGAGGTCAGCTCCAGGACGCGGATGGCGTCGAACAGTTCCTGGCGGGACAGTTCGATGTGCTCGCAGAGTGCCTTGGAAACCTCGACGCCGGACTTGGTCAGCTCGGTTTCCAGCAGCTTCTTGAGCATCGGCACGCAGGAACCGCACTGGGTGCCGGCGCGGGTGCAGCCCTTCAGTTCGCCCAGTTCCTGGACGGGGGCGTTGCCCTCGCAGGCGCCGCAGCCGTTGATGGCGTCACGGATGCTTCCGGCAGTGACGTTGTTGCAGGAGCACAGGGTTGCGTCGTCCGGCAGTTCGGTTTCGGGAGCGTCGCCGCCGCCTGCCGCGCTGAGGAAGGCGCCGGGCTCGGCGGGAAGTTCGCGGCCCAGCAGCGGACGCAGGCTCATGTACGGTGTGGCGTCGCCGACGAAGATGCCGCCCAGCAGGGTCTTGGCGTCATCGGTGGTGACGATCTTCTGGTACACGCCGCGGGCCGGGTCGGCATAAACGATTTCGAGGGCGTGCTCGGTCTTGGCGAACGCGTCACCGAAGCTGGCCACGTCCACGCCGGACAGCTTGAGCTTGGTGGCGGTGTCGAAGCCCGGGAAGGTGGCGTCCCCGCCGTGCAGGCGGTCTGCCACGATCTCCGCCATGGTGTTGGCCGGAGCGACCAGGCCCAGGCACATGCCGCCGTAGTTGGCCACTTCGCCGATGGCCCAGATGCCCGGCACTTCGGTTTCGCAGTAGTCGTTGATGACCACGCCGC
Source organism: Pseudarthrobacter oxydans (assembly GCF_034258515.1). Taxonomy (NCBI): domain Bacteria; kingdom Bacillati; phylum Actinomycetota; class Actinomycetes; order Micrococcales; family Micrococcaceae; genus Pseudarthrobacter; species Pseudarthrobacter oxydans. The sequence continues at coordinate 1,440,884 of NZ_CP139438.1, forward strand.
CGCGGGGACCCAGGCTGAACACCTGTTCCTCGCCCTCGGCGGCGCGGAAGAGTTCGTCGCGGGGCCGGACGCCGATGGCCACAATGACCATGTCCGCGTCGATGATGCGGCCGTCCGCCATGAGGACGCCGGTGACCTGGCCGTCGTCGTCCGAGAGAACCTCGGACGGGAACACGCCGCCGTGGACCTCAAAGCCCTTGGCCTTGATGAGCCGGCCCATGGCCTGGCCCGCGCCTTCGTCCAGCTGTGTGGCCATCAGCCACTGCGAACCGTCGATGACGATGGGGTTGGCGCCCAGCTGCTCAGTGCCGGCGGCGGACTCGAGGCCCAGGAGCCCGCCGCCGATGGTGACGGCGTTGACCTTGCGGCCCAGCTTCTCCTTCAGCCCGGCGATGGCCTCGTTGATGGCCCACACGTCTTCGAGGGTGCGGTAGACGTGCGTGTGTTCGGCGCCCGGGATGGGAAGGCGGGCAGCATTCGAACCGGTGGCAACCACCAGTTCGTCATACTCGAAAGTGTTGCCGGCAGCGGTTTCCACGCTCTTGGCTTCGGCGTTGATCTTGACGACACGCTCGCCGGTCCTGAGTTCCAGGGAAGGGTGCTCCCACATGGCCGCCGTCCCCAACGTCAGGTCGACGTCTTTGTCTGTGAGGGCCTTGGACAGGGCCACCCGGTCGTAGGGGAGGTGGGCTTCCTCAGTGAGGACCGTGACATGCCAGCCATCGAGGCCACGGGCATGCATTGCGTCCGCAAAACGGTGGGCCGCGGGGCCGCCGCCGGCGACGACGATGCGGCGCGGAGTCTCTGTGCTTGAAGTCTGTTCGGTCACTGATGGGCCTTTCGCATGGGCCGCAGGCAGTTTTCCTGCAGCCTTCTCTGACGAGCTGTCCATTCAGACTAGGGAGGCGCAGTTTCGCTTCAGTTTCCCAATTGTTTCGTCAACTTAACTTCTGCATCACGAACGCATTTCCGGCCGCGTGAGGTGTCTTTTACGTTGTGGACACATTCACTGCATGCCTCTGAAACACCGCGGGCCTAGCGTGGATAACGGCCGCAGAGGTGGCCAATGAGCAGGACTACACGCACAGGGAGAGGAGCCGGACATGACGGCAACACTGGAACTTGGGGCACTCGAAGCCGGCATGGATGAGGCTGTCTCCGGCATTGCCGGCTGGCACACCGTCTGCCGGGTGGACGACTTGGAGGTTGCCTGGGGTGAAGCCGCCCTGATCGCGGGACGCCAGGTTGCACTCTTCCGCACCGGCGCCGACGAGGTTTTCGCGGTGGCCCATGAGGACCCTGCAACGGGCGCCCATGTCATGGCACGCGGAATCCTGGGCTCACGCGGCGAGCGTCCCACCATCGCTTCGCCGCTGCACAAAGAGGTCTACGACCTTGAAACGGGTGAATGCTTCAGCAGCCCGGACCTGAGCCTTGCCACATTCCGGACCCGCGTTGCAGGCGGAGTCGTGGAGATCGAGCTGTAGCAGGGCTAGAGCCCCAGGGCTTCGCTGACGTCACGGAGCACCTCGTCCAGCGCGGCCCGCGCCGCCTGCCGGGCGGCGGGCAGTTCGGCCGCGGACCCCACATGGTGGATCACCTCGAGGTAGCACTTGAGCTTGGGCTCGGTGCCGCTGGGCCGGATGATCACCCTGGTGAGGTTCCTGGTGACGTACAGGAGGCCGTCAGTGGGCGGAAGCCCGTCGCTGCCCTCGGCAAGATCGGCATAAACCTCGACTGCGGATGACCCGAACGTTTCCGGCGGGGAAACCCTCAGCCGGTTCATCATGGCGTCCAGCAGCCCCAGGTCCGCAACCCTGATGCTGAGCTGGTCGCTGGCGTGCAGGCCGTGCTGCAGGTAGAGCTCGTCCAGGGTGTCAAAGACGGATTTGCCGTCAGCCTTGGCGGCCGCGGCAAGTTCGGCAATGAGGAGGGCAGCCGAAATGCCGTCCTTGTCCCGCACCAGGTCCGGGGCCACGCAGTATCCCAGCGCTTCCTCGTAGCCGTACACCAGCCCGGGAACCCGGGAAATCCACTTGAAACCGGTGAGGGTTTCCTGGTGGGCGTATCCGGCTGCCGCAGCGATGCGGGCCAGCAGCCTGGAGGACACGATCGAATTCGCGAACACGCCCTTGCCGCTTTCGTCCGCGCCGCCGTCGTCCTTTCCTCCGCCCGCGGCAAGCCGGGCGGCTATGTGCGCGCCAAGCAGCGCGCCCACTTCGTCCCCGCGGAGCATCCGCCAGGCCCCGGTGTCCGGGTCCTTGGCCGCAACGGCGGCCCGGTCGGCATCCGGATCATTGGCGATCACGATGTCCGCGGCCTGCCGCTCAGCGGCCTCCAGCGCGAGGTCAAGTGCCCCGGGCTCTTCCGGATTCGGGAAGCTGACAGTGGGAAAGTCCGGGTCCGGCTCGGCCTGTTCCGCCACCAGCGTGATGTCCGTGAAACCTGCCGCGTTCAGCACTGCCAGTGCGGTCCCGCCGCCCACGCCGTGCAGGGGGGTCAGGACAATGCGCAGGTCGCGGGCCGGGAAGTGGTCCGGCAGGGCCAGCCCGGCGGTCGCCCGTTCGTAGTCTGACGCGATGGAGCTGTCCAGGAGGGTCCAGCCGGCAGGGGCCAGGGTGATGGATTCCAGCGGCCCCACGGCGTTGATCCTGGCCGCGATCTCGGCATCGTAGGGGGCCACGATCTGGGCACCGTTGCCGCTGTCCGCCACGGCGTGGCGGCCCAGGTACACCTTGTAGCCGTTGTCCTGGGGAGGATTGTGGCTGGCGGTCACCATGACGCCGCCGTCGCACTCCAGCGCCCGGACCGCGTAGGCCAGCAGGGGAGTGGGCAGCGCCGCGGGCATCAGGAAGGTCTCGATTCCGGCGGCCGTGAAGATGGCGGCAGTTTCTTCCGCGAAGATGTCCGAGTTGTAGCGGGCGTCGTAGCCGACGACGGCGCGCGGCCGCGTTCCCGGCGAGGCCTCGGCCACCGCCGAGAGCAGGAAGTCCGCGAGGCCGGCAGCGGCCCGCCGCACCACCACCCGGTTCATCCGGTTCGGGCCCGGCCCCAGGGCGGCCCGGAGCCCCGCCGTGCCGAACTGCAGTGTGCCGCGGAAGCTGTCCGCCAGTTCCTGGCGTGCGGCGGGGACGCCGTTGTCGACGAGCTGGACGAGTTCCAGGAGGGAAGCCGATGTGACGGGATCCGGGTCTTGGGCAGCCCATTCGCGGGCTTCATTGAGCAGGCGGAAATCGGCATCGGAAGACGTCATGGGCCTAACGCTATCGTCATTGGCCGCCGAAGCCGTGCCGCCTCCCGCGGAAAAGCGGAAAATTCACCGCAGGGCTGTCCCGCGTCAGAGCCGGGCGATGATTTCGGCGAGCAGCTTGGAAATCCGCGGCCCCGCCGCCTGTCCGGACTCGATGACTTCCTGGTGGCTCAAGGGCCGGGGGCTGATGCCGGCGGCAAGGTTGGTGACCAGCGAGATGCCGAAGACTTCCATCCCTGCGTGCCGCCCGGCGATGGCCTCCAGCGCCGTGGACATGCCCACCAGGTCCGCGCCGATGCGCTTGGCGTACTGCACCTCGGCCGGCGTCTCGTAGTGCGGGCCGGGGAACTGCGCATACACGCCCTCCTCCAGGGAGGCGTCAACCTCCCTGGCCAGGCCGCGGATCCGCGCCGAGTAAAGGTCCGTGAGGTCCACGAAGGTGGCGCCCTCCAGCGGAGAGGCGGCGGTGAGGTTGATGTGGTCGCTGATCAGCACGGGAGTTCCCGGGGTCCACTGTTCCTGCAGGCCGCCGCAGCCGTTGGTGAGCACCAGGGTTTTGCAGCCCGCCGCCGCGGCCGCGCGGATGCCGTGCACCACCGCGCGCACGCCCTTGCCCTCGTAGTAGTGCGTCCTTGCGCCCAGGACCAGGGCCCTCTTGCCGCCCTTGGTCAGCACCGAGCGGATGGTGCCCACGTGGCCCTCCACGGCAGGAGCATGGAAGCCTGGAACTTCTTCCGCGGACAGGGTCGCGGTGGTCTCGCCGATCAGGTCGGCCGCCTCAGCCCAACCGGAGCCGAGCACGAGGGCGACGTCGTGGCTGTCCACGCCTGTTTCCTCGGCGATGTAGTCGGCGGCGGCATGTGCGGCCGCGAAGGGATCGGTGTTCAGGAAGTCAGTTGTACTCACTGGTACAAGCTATCCTGCCGCCTGCGCTGGCGCCCACCCCGGCCGCCCGCCCTGCCGTCCGCCTTCCTGCCAGGTCCTGAGAGACCGTTTTCTTTGGCGGTGCGGGGGAGTTGCAGGAGAATGGTGGATTGTGACTACGCATCCAGATTTCAGCTCGCCCCGGATCGCAATCCTGGGAGGTGGTCCCGGCGGGTACGAAGCCGCCATGGTGGCCGCCTCGCTCGGGGCGCAGGTCACCATCATCGAGCGGGCCGGGCTGGGCGGATCAGCGGTGCTGACCGACGTCGTCCCGTCCAAGACCCTGATCGCCACCGCGGACCTCATGACGCGCGTCGGCGAGGCGGGCGAGCTGGGAGTGAAATTCGACGTCGACGGCGGCGACTTTGTCCCGGTAATGCGCGCCGACCTCAAGCACATCAACGACCGGCTGCTGAACCTCGCGCGCAGCCAGTCCAAGGACATCCATGACGGCCTGGAGCACCAGGGAGTGCGGATCCTTGCCGGATCCGGCCGCCTGCTGGACGACCACACCATCGAGGTCCTCACGGCGGAGGGCACCGAAACAGTTGAAGCGGACACCATCCTGCTCGCCGTGGGTGCCCACCCGCGCGAGCTTGCCACGGCCAGGCCGGATGGCGAGCGGATCCTCAACTGGACGCAGATCTACGACCTCGATGAACTGCCTGAGGAACTGATCGTGGTGGGTTCCGGTGTCACGGGCGCAGAATTCGCCTCCGCGTACAACGGCCTGGGGTCCAAGGTGACGCTGATTTCGAGCCGTGACCGCGTGCTTCCCGGGTCCGACGTGGATGCTGCAGTGGTGCTGGAGGAAGTGTTCGAGCGCCGCGGCGTCCGCGTCCTGTCCCGTTCCCGCGCCGAGAGCGTGGAACGGACGGACGACGGCGTGCTGGTCACCCTCAGCGACGGGTCCAAGGTCACCGGCAGCCATTGCCTGCTGTGCCTGGGCTCCATCCCCAACACGGCCGGAATCGGCCTCGAGGAGGCCGGAGTGGCGCTCAGCGAGAGCGGCCATATTAAAGTCGACGGCGTTTCACGCACCTCCGCGCCCAACATCTACGCCGCAGGCGACTGCACCGGCGTGCTCCCGCTGGCCTCCGTCGCGGCAATGCAGGGGCGCATTGCAGTGGCCCACTTCATGGGCGACACCGTTACGCCGCTCAAGCTGCACCAGGTGGCGTCCAACATCTTCACCTCGCCGGAAATTGCCAATGTTGGGGTTTCCGAGGCCGAGATCGATTCCGGCAAGTACCAGGGCGACGTCATCAAGCTCTCGCTGCGCAGCAACGCCCGCGCCAAGATGCGCAACCACCGGGACGGCTTCGTGAAGATCTTCGCCCGCAAGGGCTCAGGCACCGTCATTGGCGGGGTGGTGGTGGGACCGAACGCATCCGAATTGATCTTCCCTATCTCCATCGCGGTGAAGCAGAAGCTGCACGTTGACGACGTCGCCAGCACCTTTACCGTCTACCCATCCCTGAGCGGATCGATCTCGGAAGCGGCGCGGCGCCTGCACGTGCATCTGTAGTCCATAGGTAAGGGCCCAAAGTCCCCTGCCGGGTTGCGCCCCATTGCTACACTCTGCTCATGGTTGGGCTTCCCTTCACGGGAAACGGGCTGGTGCATGCCGGCTTCGTCGGGCTGGGAATCCTCGCAGCCCTGCTGTTCTACGCCTATGAAAAGCGCCGCCGCGGCCTGTCCGATCCACGGCTGTGGCCCATTGCCGGTTTCGCAGTAGCCTTCGGGGCCGTTGGTTCCAGGGTGCTCACCTGGGATATTTCCCGTCAGGTTTCCCTTGCAGACTGGTGGGGCAACGGCGACCGCAGTATCCTGGCTGGCCTTGTGGGCGCTTGGCTTGGTGTCCTCCTCGGCAAACGGCTGACCGGGTACCGGGAGAAGACCGGTGACTTGCTGGCCCCCGCGGTGGCCGTGGCGCTGGTCATCGGCCGCGTCGGCTGCCTCCTGACCGAACTGCCCGGCACCCCGACCGGGGGAGCCTGGGGGATAGCCCTCACCCCGGCGCAGGCTGCGGTGCTCGGCGGGCCGGCCGAAGTGGGACTTCATCCATCCTTTGCCTATGAGATTGCCTTCCATCTTGTGGCGTTTGCGGCAATGTGGCGTTATCGGGACAGCTTGCCCCGCCCTGGCGACCTCTTCATCTGCTACGTGACTTCCTACGCCCTGTTCCGGTTCGGGGTCGAATTCGTGCGCGGCAACGAGGTGCTTTGGCTGGGGATGAGCCGTCCCCAATGGTTCCTCCTGGTGATTCTCCCCCTGCTGTCCTGGCGGATGCTGCGGGTATTCGGGAAACCACTCCGCCCGAAGTTGGAAGGAAAAATGGCATGAGCGAGGACAACCCCGACGTTCCGCGGAACCCGCCCCCACCGCCCGGGCGTGAGGAGCCGCCCGCCGAACCAAGGCGCGGTTCCATGGGGCTCGGAATCCTGGTGGGGGCTGCTGCCCTTTATGCCCTCTATTTCGGGACAACGAGTGGCATTGCTCCGGATGAAGGGTATAAGACCTTCCTCGCGGGGCCCGCCGCATTAATACCAGTGGCAGCCTACCTGGGGCTGGCAGTTGTGCTTGCAGTCCAGCCCCGCACGTCCCGGCTGGGTGCGGGGCTGCTTATTGGCCTGGGGATCTTCACCCTGCTCGGCGGCGGGATCTGCGTTGGAGCCCTCGCGCGGATGCGAGCCTGAGATGAACCCGTCCTCTGCGTCCCCGGCACGGACCCTGCCCGGCCCCGGCCAACCGCTGCGCGGCGACCGGATCCACCGGTACGTCACAGCATTCTGTCCCTATTGCCACGAAACGAATCGACCGCTCGCACAGGTGCGGCGGCTCTCCGGCGCGCTGCTGATCCGGGATGACCGGGTGTGGCTGGAACGCGGCTGCCCGGACCACGGGCTGGTCAGCACCTTGTACGACGAGTCTCCGGAAATCCTGCGCTACCTGGAGAAGTGGCAGGCGCCGACCAAGCAGCACATCCCTGACCAGGCCGGTAATTACCGCCAGATACCCGAGGCGTATGCCTACGGGCTTCCGGCAATGCAGACGCAGCACACCTGCATCCTCCTGCAGGACATCATCGAGCACTGCAATTTGCGCTGCCCCACCTGCTTCACAGCATCGGGCCCGCAGCTACAGGGCGTCGCGCCCCTGGACCAGGTGCTGGCGAACGTTGACACCCGGCTTTCCCGTGAGAATGGGCGCCTGGATGTGCTGATGCTGTCCGGCGGGGAACCGACGCTCTACCCGCAGCTAGCCGAACTGCTGGCGGAGCTGGTTGCGCGGCCGATTGTCCGGATCATGGTGAACAGCAACGGCATGCTGCTCGCCACCGACGATGAGTTGCTCTCGCTGCTGGCCAGGCACCGGGACCGTGTGGAGGTCTACCTCCAGTACGACGGGCCGTCGAAGGAGGCCTCGGTCCACCACCGCGGCGGTGACCTGACGCGCTTCAAGGACGCAGCGATCTCACGCCTCTCCGAGGCGGGCGTCTTCACCACGCTGACCATGACGGTAACCCTCGGCGTCAACGACGGCGAGGTCGGCGCCGTCGTCATGCGCGCCTTGGAGACCCCGTTTGTCGGTGGAGTCGCATTGCAACCGGTGTTTGGTTCAGGACGCGGGCACGGCATCGACCCCATGGACCGGCTCACGCATACGGGCGTACTCCAAAGGCTCGCGGAGCAAACCAACGGCGTAGTTTCCTGGCACGACCTGACAGCCCTGCCGTGCTCGCATCCGCACTGCGCGTCCGTCGGGTACATGCTGAAGGACGATTCCGGAACGTGGCGATCGCTCGCTGCCCTGATCGGGCATGACCAACTGCTGGCATGGCTCGAGCTGCATCCTGACAGCATTGCCAACCGTATCGCCGACAGCGCAGTCCCGCTTGAACTGCGCAGCCTCATGAAGTCTTCGCTTCTCGACCTGCTCAGCGAGCAGTCTTCCCTTTCCCATCCGCGGACAGCCGATCTTTGGAAAAACATCTGCACCCAGTGCGACCTTGGCATCGGTACTCTCACCACGCTTGCCGCCGGCAAGCTTCCGGGCCAGCAACAGCGGCTGCGCCGGCTCCTCGCAGAGCGGGTCACCAGGATCATGGTGAAACCGTTCATGGATATGTCCACCATGATCGAGGAACGGCTCACCCAGTGCTGCGTGCACGTGGGAACCAAGAGCGACACCGGTGACCACCAGTGCGCTCCTTTCTGCGCAGTCCAGGCATGGCCAGCCCTGGCGGTGCAGCGGATGAGCACGGCCACTGGCCAACAGCTTCTCCCGGTCCGCCAGGTTTAAGGAGGAATGATGAGCTCTGCCTCGGATGCCGGGCGCATTGCAGCGGGGGCACTGCCGTCGGAGCTTGTGGCGTCCGGGAGGGCCCCGCACCCGTCCCGCAGCGGCGCAGGCCATGACAACCAGCCCACGGCACCGTACGATCCGCTGCGCCTGTGCATTTTCGCCACTATCGCCCTGCTCGGCTGGGTGGCCGGCCCCGCAGCGCTGACGGTGTTCGCAACCATCGGGTTCGCCGGCTACTGGAAAGCCCGGCGCAATGGCCTCAAGAAGTCAAACTGCTATCTTCAGGACACCAGGCTGGTACTGACGTATCTGGGAGCCCTGCTCGGGGCCGGGCTCTGGGGAATTTATGCCCTGGTGGCCGGTTTCCTTGGCCCTTGACCATGCGCACATATTCGGCAGCAATGAATCAACCGGTATGAAAGGTTAGGTACCAGCAATGACAACAGCACTTGTGAGGCCGCGCCGCGGCAAGATGATTGGCGGCGTCTGCGCAGCCCTGGCAGCCCGCTTTGGACTCCCGAAATTCCTGGTCCGGCTGGGCTTCGTGATCTTTGGGCTGGTGGGGGTAGGCGAACTCGCCTACATCGTGCTGTGGATCATCATTCCCAAGGAACCGGCGTAACCACACATGCTGGCCGGGGGCCGGGTCCCGGGCCGGAAGGCCTGCGGACCGGTCCGCGCCGCTGGGACGTTGTGCCCTAGTCTTCCGCTGCGCCCTGCACGCACAGTTGAGCATGGCTAAGATCTATATTCCCTACGGCAGCATTGAAGGGCAGACAGCCCACATAGCCGAGTACATCGCGGACGTCATCCGGGCCCACGGGCACCAGGCCGAAACGGTGGACCTCAAGCACAACACGGGCAGGCTTCCGGACGGGCAGGACGGCGTCATCGTGGCGGCATCGGTGCATATGGGCAAGCACGAGGGCTTTGTTGCCGACTTCGTCCGCGAAAACCGCACGGAACTAGACCAGGTGCCCTCCGCCCTGGTTTCGGTCAGCCTGGCCGCCCACGGGGACGAAGCCAACGCGGAAAGCCAGGTAAAGCAGTTCGAGGAGGAGACCGGCTGGCATCCCCGGCACGTGGCAATGTTCGGCGGTGCGCTCCTGTACACGCGGTACAACTTCCTGAAGCGCCAGCTGATGAAGAAGATCGTCAAGGACAAGGGCTCCCAGGACCTCGACACCTCCCGCGACTACATCTATACCGAATGGGACGGCGTAAAGCACTTCACGGAGGATTTCCTGGCCCGGCTGGCGCGTCCGGCAAACCCCTCCTAGGGCGGCTGGAGAACCTCAACCACAAGGCCCAAATTCAGGCGGCCGGAACCGCCTGGAAGTGTTTTTCGATGAGCCCCTTGATGTCCTCGTGGCAGCCGCCGCAGCCAGTGCCCGCACGGGTTGCCTTGGACACGTCTGCCACCGTGGAGCAGCCTTCCTCAACTGCGCCCTGGATGGCGGCTCCGCTGACGCCCGCGCACCGGCATACGGTGCCGGCGGGATCGGCGGGACCCGTGCCGGGCAGCTGGTCCGGGCCGTCAAGGCGCAGCAGCAGGGACCGGTCTGCCGGCAGTTCGGCGCTGCGTTCGAACAGCCCCACAAGCTCGGCGGCGGTGCGTGGCATGCCCACAGCCACCAGCCCTTCAAGAACGCCGCCGCGGGTCGTCATCTTCACGTAGCGGCCGTGCTCCGGATCCGCCCACTGGGCAACCTGGAGGCGCGGGCGCCCGTCCACGGCACCGGCGGACAGTGCTTCCTCGTCCCACGGCTCGGCAGCGTTGTCCCCGGCCACGGCCATGTTCATGCCGCGTGCCTTCAGGACGATGACGCCGGCCTGCTCCGCAGGCAGTTCCGGCAGGACTTCGGCTTGCTCCGGCGTGCCTGCGGCCAGGAGGGCCAGGTATTCGGCCAGCCATTCGGCCTGGCGCCAGCCCGGCCCCACCAGGCCAGACGGTCCTTTGGCATTGCGGCAGGATGCGCAGCCAGGGTCCGGGCAGCGCACCTCCGCGCAGTCGCCGATGGCGAAGATGTGCGGCTCGTGGTGGGCGCGGAGCTTGTGGTCCACCAGGATTCCTGCGGACGTGGAAAGCCCGCAGCCCTCGGCCAGCTCCGTTCGGGGACGGACGCCGCAGGACAGCACCAGGAGGTCGCCGTCGATCGCTGACCCGTCATCAAGCAGCAAAGCGGAGAAACCGCCGTCGGGAGCGTTGTGCTCCACCCCGGTGGAGCGGGCATTGCCGGCCATCCGGACGCCGCAGCGGCGCAGGCTGGCAGCCAGGACGGCGCCGCCGCCGCGGTCGATGTTGCGTCCCAGGGGGTGGGGCCCGTTGTGGACCACGGTGACGGTGGCGCCTTCTTCGGCCGCGGCCAGGGCCGTCTCCAGGCCCAGGACGCCGCCGCCCAGGACGACTACCCGCTTGCCGCCCTCCACTGCCTGGCGCAGCACGTCGGCGTCACGCAGGTCGCGCAGCGCGGTGACGCCGGCCGGAAGGACAGGGTGGGTGGGGTCCGGGTTGATGCCGGTGAGGTTGGGAATGACCGGGCGTGAGCCGGTGGCAAAGACCAGGCGGTCGTAGTGGACTGCTGCGCCGTCGGAGAGGATGACCTGCTGCCGGGCCCGGTCCACTCTGCGGACGCGGAGGCCGAGGCGGACATCCACACCGTCGCCGGCCAGGGCGTCCGCGTCGGAGAGTGCCAGGGCATCGGCCGTGGTGCGTCCAACGCCGAGGTCGGCGACGAGAACCCGGTTGTAGGCTGCTTCAGCTTCCTCGCCCACCACAATCAGGGTGGCCAGGCCGGTGCGGACCGCGGGCAGGAGTTCGTCCACCAGCCGGGCCGCCACCGGGCCGAATCCCACAATGACAATCTGCTCGCTCATGAGGCCTCCGTCGTTTGAAGCACGTTGGTGGAGAGGGGAACGGCCACGGGCCGGACCCACACGGTGTTGAATTTGAATTCGGGCATCCCGGAGATGGGGTCCGTGGCCGCCTCGGTGAGGCGGTTGGCGCTCTCCAGTTCGGGGAAGTGGAAGGGCAGGAAGACCGTCTCGGGACGGATGGCGTTGCTGAGTTGGGCCCGGCACACCACTTCGCCGCGCTCGTTGGCCACCGACACGAGCGCGCCTTCGGTGATGCCCATCGATGCTGCGGCTGCCGGATGGATCTGCACCTGTGCCTCCGGCTGCGCTGCCAGCAGTTCCGGCACCCGTCGGGTCTGCGCGCCGGACTGGTAGTGCTCCAGGAGGCGGCCCGTGATCAGTGTCATGGTCTTGGCAGCTATGCCATCCCCTGCAGGGGGCGCAGCAGGAGTACGACGGCGGCGCGGCGTCACCGGGACCATCACGGCTTTGCCGTCAGCGTGCGCGAAAGCGTCCTGGAACAGGCGCGGCGTGCCGGTGCTGCCGGCGGGGTAGGGCCAGTAGGCGGCCTCCCCGCGGTCCAGCATGGCGTAGTCGATGCCCGAGTAGTCGGCCAGCCCGCCGGCGGAGGCCAGGCGGAGTTCCTCGAAGACGGTTTCGGGGTCTTCGCTGTAGGTGGACGGTGCGTCCAGGGCCTCGGCCAGCCGCGCCATGATCCAGAGTTCGCTGCGGGCACCCGGCGGGGGCGCAAGGGCGCGGCGGCGGCGCAGCACCCGCCCTTCGAGGTTGGTCAGGGTGCCTTCCTCCTCCGCCCACTGGAGCACCGGGAGGATGAGGTCCGCCTCGACTGCGGTCTCGGACATAAAGAAGTCGCAGACCATCAGGAAGTCCAGGCTGCGGAGCCCCTGGATCACCGCGTTCGCGTCAGGGGAAGCCACGGCGATATTCGAGGCATGGACGAAAAGGCAACGGACGCCGTCGGGCTTTCCCAGTGACTGAAGCAGCTGGACGGCGGGCAGGCCGGGGCCGGGAATAAGTTCCTCGGGAACGCCCCAGACGCCGGCTACATGGGCGCGGGCGGCGGGGTCGGTGATCTTGCGGTAGCCGGGGAGCTGGTCCGCCTTCTGGCCATGTTCGCGGCCGCCCTGGCCGTTGCCCTGGCCGGTGAGGGTGCCGTAGCCGCTGCGGGCGGAACCGGGCAGGCCCAGCAGGAGGCTCAGGTTGATGGCCGCCGTTGCGGTATCGGTGCCGTCGACGTGCTGTTCCACGCCGCGGCCGGTGAGGATGTAGCTGCCGCCCTGGCGGGCCCCGGCGGCGAGCCGGCGGGCTGTTTCCCGAATGAGTTCGGCCGGGACGCCGGTGAGGGACTGGACGCGTTCGGGCCAGAAGGAGTTGACGCTGCGGGCTACGGCGCTGTAGCCGGAGGTGCGCTCCTCCAGGTAGGAAGTGTCCACCAGGTTCTCGTGGATGACCACGTGGGAAATGCCCAGGAGGAGGGCCAGGTCGGTGCCCGGCAGGGGCTGGAGGTGGAGGCCTCCGCCGTCGGCCGTGAAGGCAGCCGTGGCGGAGCGGCGGGGATCAACCACGATCAGCCCGCCGGCGTCGCGCGTTCCCTTGAGGTGCTGCACAAAGGGCGGCATGGTCTCGGCCACATTCGAGCCCAGCATCAAAATGGTGCTGGCGGTGTCCAAGGACTCGAGCGGGAACGGCAGGCCGCGGTCGACGCCGAAGGCCCGCATCCCGGCAGCCGCGGCGGAGGACATGCAGAAGCGGCCGTTGTAATCGATCCTCGACGTGCCCAGGGCAAGCCGGGCGAACTTGCCCAGCATGTAGGCCTTTTCGTTGGTCAGGCCACCGCCGCCGAAAACGCCGACGGCGTCCGCCCCGTGGCGTGCGCGGGCATCCTTCACCGCGGCGACTGCAAGGTCCAGGGCCTGCTCCCAGCTGATGGGGCGGTGGACGCCGTCGGGGCCTTTCAGCAGCGGCTCGGTGATCCGGCCGGCGTGGTTCAGGAGGCTGGGGGACGTCCAGCCCTTGCGGCAGAGGCCGCCGCGGTTGGTGGGGAAATCCCGTCCCTGGACTGTGAGCGGAACGTTGGTGGGCGCCTGGGGCGCTTCATGTTCCGCTGCGGGTGGTGCGGACACGGGGACTGGCCCCGGCTGGGAAGCCGGGGCCAGGCCCGTTGGAGACGTGAGCGTCATGGCGCACTGCAGGGCGCAGTAAGGGCAGTGCGTGTCGGCGCTTGTGGTCATGTTAGACGTGTCCCATCGCATTTCGGTTGGCGTTGCGGATGTAGCAGGCCCAGCAGACAACCAGCATCAGGACATACGCTCCGACGAAGCCGTAGAAAGCGGATGTGTAGGAGCCGCTGGCGGAGTTCGATGCGTTCAGTACCTGGGGGATCACGAATCCGCCGTAGGCGCCGATGGCCGAGATGAGGCCAAGGGCCGAGGAGGCCAGGCGCTGGGTGGCTACGGAGCTGGCGCCGTTCTTTGCTGCCCGGCTGGAGGTGGCGAAGATGACCGGGATCATCCGGTACGTGGCGCCGTTTCCAAAGCCGCTGGCGGTGAAGAGCATCAGGAAGAGCGCCAGGAAGAGCCAGAAGTTCTTCAGCGGCAGGGTCCAGATCATGGTCAGGGTGATCACGGCCATGGAAGCGAATGCCGCGATGGTCATGCGGGCGCCGCCCATCCGGTCAGCCATCCGTCCGCCGTAGGGCCGGGCCAGGGAACCCACCAGCGGGCCGAGGAACGCGAGGGACAGTGCCACGGTCCCCACTCCGATCGAGGAGAAGGCCGGGAAGTAGTCCTTGATGAGCTTGGGGAAGACACCGGCGAATCCGATGAACGAACCGAAGGTGCCGATGTACAGCAGTGCCATGATCCACAGGTGCGGTTCCTTCAGCGCTGCGATCGAACCGGCCACGTCACCCTTGGCGCTGGTGAGGTTGTCCATGTATTTGAAGGCGCCGAACGCGGCGATCAGGATGAAGGGGACCCACATCCAGCCAGCCATGGGGAGGTTGACGCTGCCGACGGCGAGCATGGTGATCACAATCGGGACGGCGAGCTGTGCCACGGCGGCACCCATGTTGCCGCCCGCAGCGTTCAGGCCCAGTGCCCAGCCCTTTTCACGGGCGGGGTAGAAGAACGTGATGTTGGCCATGGAGCTGGCAAAGTTGCCGCCGCCGAAGCCGGCCAGGGCTGCCACGAGGAGCATGACGCCGAAGGGGGTTTCCGGGTTGGACACGCAGAGTCCGAGGCCGATGGCGGGGATCAGGAGCAGCAGGGCGGACACGATGGTCCAGTTGCGGCCGCCGAAGCGGGGAACCATGAAGGTGTAGGGGATGCGGAGGGTTGCGCCCACCAGGCTGGGCATGGAGATGAGCCAGAAAATCTCGGAGGTGGAGAACGTGAAGCCTGCTGCGGGCAGCTGGACCACAACGATGGACCAGAGCTGCCATACGACGAAGCCGAGGAATTCGGCGAAGATGGACCAGTTGAGGTTGCGGCGGGCAATGGTGCGGCCGGCGGTTTCCCACTGCTCCTTGTTCTCGGCATCCCAGTTGGCGATCCAGCGGCCGGGGCGGAATTCAAGGGCAGGGGAGTCTGTGGTGCGGGTGGTGCCGGGCTGTGCGCTGGCGGCTGCGGAACCTTGTACGTCGAGGTCAAGGGAATTGCCGGTGCCGGCATCAGCGGTGCGATCAACAGTCACGGTGTACCTCCTTCGGGGGATGTTGTTCCTCCAAGGTAAAGAAGCCGCGTTTCACGGACCGACGATGTTTGTTAACGCGCTGTGACATTTGCCTATCGGCGGCCATGGGCGGCTGTTAGGCGAGGGTTAATGGCCAAAAATGAGACGGACTGCATCTGTCCGCATGCTGGACCTTTTGTCCATTCACTGGAACGCGGGAACTAATATTGGACTCTAAATATTTCGACCCGGAGCACGACTGCTGCCTCCGGACGGTTCTCACGAAAGCGTTTACCTATGTCATCCACCGAAACCTCCACGGTGCCCGGATCCCCGCAGCCCGTGAACTCCCGGGGCCGCGTGATCGTAGCCAGCCTGATCGGCACCACGGTCGAGTTCTACGACTTCTACGTCTACGCCACGGCCGCGGTGCTCGTCTTTCCGCAGCTGTTCTTCCCCAACCAGAACGAAACAACCCAGCTCCTGAGCTCCTTTGCGGTATTCGGTGTGGCCTTCGTGGCCCGCCCGCTCGGCTCGATCGTCTTTGGCCACTTCGGCGACAAGTTCGGCCGCAAGGGCACGCTGGTGGCATCCCTGCTCACCATGGGTATTGCCACCTTCCTCATCGGCTGCCTGCCCACCGCCCTGGTTCCGGGCTGGGCGTTCTGGGCCCCCGCGCTGCTGGTGGTCATGCGCTTCGCCCAGGGCCTGGCCCTGGGTGGTGAATGGAGCGGCGCTGCGCTCCTGGCCACCGAGAATGCGCCCGCGAACAAGCGGGCCATCTACGGCACCTTCCCCCAGCTGGGCGCCCCCATCGGCTTCATCATCGCCAACGTGATCTTCCTGGTGTTCAGCTACGCACTCTCCCCGGCCGACTTCCAGGCCTGGGGCTGGCGCGTTCCCTTCCTGCTCAGTGCCGTCATGGTCATCATCGGCCTGTACGTCCGGCTCAAGCTGATCGAAACCCCCGCCTTCACCAAGGTGATCGAGTCCAACGAGGTCGCCAAACTGCCGCTGGGCCGGGTGTTCAAGACCAGCTGGCGCCAGCTCATCCTGGGTACGTTCATCATGCTCGCCACCTACGTGCTCTTCTATCTGATGACCACCTTCACCCTGACCTACGGCACCCGCCCCGCCAGCCTCGAGGCCGCCAGGGCCGCGGCTGAAAAGGCCGGCAAGCCTATGTCGGAAGCGGCCGCCGCCGCGTTCGTCCCAGGCCTGGGCTACACCCGCAACGACTTCCTGTGGATGCTGATCGCCGGCGTCGTCTTCTTCGGCATTTTCACGCTGGTCTCCGGACCGCTGGCCGAGAAGTACGGCCGCCGCAAGATGCTCCTGGCCGTCACCGGCGGCATCTTCGTCTTCGGCCTGCTGTTCGTCCCGCTGTTCAGCGGCGGCTTCATTGGCACCATGGCGCTGCTGGTGATCGGCTTCTCCCTGATGGGCCTGACGTTCGGGCCGATGGGTGCGCTGCTGCCCGAACTGTTCCCCACGAACGTCCGGTACACGGGCTCAGCCGTCAGCTACAACTTCTCCAGCATCCTGGGTGCGGCGGTGGCCCCGTTCATCGCCGTGGCGCTGTGGGAAATGGCGGACGGCAGCCCGGTCCTGGTGGGCATCTACCTGACCTCCATGGCCGTCCTGACCCTCATTGCCCTGTTTGTGAGCAAAGAGACCCGCGACCTGGATTACGAGAACAACGTGGCCTGACCCGGCCCTGATGGAGATGCCCGGTATGGCCCTTCGGCCTGCCGGGCATTTTCTTGCCTACCGGGCGTAGCGGGCCACGAAGTTCCGCAGGATCTTCATGGGTTCGGTGGCAGTGAACTGCCGTGCGCTCTCCATCAGCTCCTCGGCCGACTCCGGCGGGAAATATCCCGCGTGCCGGTAAATGTCTATCCGGGTGCACAGGCCTTCAGCGTCCAGCTCCGGATGGAACTGCGTGGCATACAGGTTTTCCCGGACCCGGAACATGTGCACCGGGCAGGCCGCGGAGCGGGCCAGCAGGACCGCATGCGGGGGCAGGACGGTGCAGGCCTCCTTATGGCCGGTGAACGCCGTAAATGTCGGGGAGAGTCCCTCCAGCAAGGGGTCCTCAAGCCCGGCCTCCGTCAGCTCGATCTCCACCCCGCCCAGGGGTTCGCCGTAGGTCCTGTCGATCACGGCGCCCTGGTGCCGCCCCAGCGTCCCCACCCCGTAGCATGCCCCCAGGAACGGGAAGTCGCGGGCCACCAGTTCGTCCAGCAGTCCCGCGAGCTCGCGCTCCACCCGGTGCTGGACGGAGGATTTCGTTTCCGGGGGATCGCTCGAGGTAAAGGGGCTGCCGCCCACAATCACGCCCGAGTAGCTGGAAAGGTCCAGGCTGGGCAGCGGCGCAGCTTCCAGGCGCACCCTCCGCAGCTCCCGCGGCTCCAGCCCGCCGTACCGGAGGTAGGCGGCGTACTCGTCCTCGGCGGCAGCATCCTCCGCCCGCGAGGCCAGGAGCAGGAAAGGCAACATCTGCTAAGTGTGCCGGTTGGAGACCGGTCTGTCAGCCAATATCAGCTGGCAGGCTGGGTGAGGGAGCGGCGCGACTGCGGCCGCGCGGCGGGGTCCGCGTGCCGGTGCACGAGCTTCCAGTAGCCTTCCTCGCGCCGGAAAATACTGGTGACCCGGAGTGCGAACTCCTCCGCGGCGGCAGCACCGTCCAGGCGTGCCCGGAAATGCTCGGTCTCCACGAGGTAGGCGGTGTCCCGGGCGGTGTAGGACGAGATGGTGTCGAACCCGAGCATCTGTCCGTCCTGGAACTGCCGGGCAGCCTGGTCCAGCCTGGCCTCCACTTGTGCCCAGCCGCGGGCTATCCCGCCGAACGGGTTGGCCAGGGTGACGTCGTCGAGCCGCGAATAGAGCTCCTTGATGGGGCCGGGGTTGCCCTGGGTGATTTCGGGGACGGCAAGGTGGTAGCGGTCCACTTCTTCCTGGAAGCTGGGTGCGAGCATGGGTGCCTCCGGCGCTTAGTCTTCGATGATGGCAATGACAGCGCCGGCAGAAACTGTTTCGCCGGATGATGCCTGGAGCCCGATGATGGTTCCCGAGCGGTGCGCGGTCAGCGGCTGCTCCATCTTCATCGCCTCGAGGACCACCACCAGGTCTCCCTCGGTCACAAGGTCGCCGTTCGCGACGGCGACCTTCACGATGGTGCCCTGCATGGGGGAGGTGAGGGCGTTGCCGGTGGCGGCAGCCGGGCCGCCGGAGCGTGAGCGCTTCTTCGATTTGGCGGGCTTGGCTGCCGTTGCCGCCCCGCCCGTTCCCAGGGAACCGAGGGAGGCGGGCAGGACCACCTCGAGCCGCTTGCCGCCCACTTCCACCACCACGCGCCGGCGCTCTTCCGCGCCGTCGGTGTCAGCAACTCCGTCGGGCGTCCAGGCCGGAAGGTTGTTGACGAACTCTGTCTCGATCCACCGGGTGTGGATCTTGAACGGGCCCTCGGCCGGGGCGAATGCGGGATCGGAAACCACCGCGAGGTCGAACGGGATGACAGTGGGAATGCCCTCCACCACCATCTCCTCCAGGGCGCGGCGGGCCCGCTGCAGGGCCTGGGGCCGGCTGGCGCCCGTCACGATCAGCTTGGAGAGCATGGAGTCGAAGTTGCCGCTGATCTCGTCACCCTGTTCGATGCCCGAGTCGATCCGGACTCCGGGGCCAGTGGGATTCTTCAGCACGCGCACGGTGCCGGGAGCCGGCATGAAGTTCCGGCCCGGGTCCTCGCCCGTGATGCGGAATTCGATGGAGTGGCCGCGCACCTCGGGGTCGCCGTAGCCGAGCTCTTCGCCACGTGCCAGCCGGAACTGCTCGCGCACCAGGTCGATGCCGGTGACTTCCTCGGAAACGCAGTGCTCCACCTGCAGGCGGGTGTTGACTTCCAGGAAGGAGATGGTGCCGTCCTGTCCGACGAGGAATTCGCAGGTGCCGGCGCCCAGGTAGCCTGCCTCCTTGAGGATGGCCTTGGAGGATTCGTAGAGGCGCCGGTTCTGGTCCTCGGTCAGGAACGGGGCGGGGGCTTCCTCCACCAGTTTCTGGTTGCGGCGCTGCAGGGAGCAGTCGCGGGTGGAGACCACCACGACGTTGCCGTGGGCGTCCGCCAGGCACTGGGTTTCCACGTGCCGGGGGGCGTCCAGGAAGCGCTCGATGAAGCATTCGCCGCGGCCGAAGGCGGCGGTGGCTTCACGGACAGCCGATTCGTACAGTTCGGGGATTTCTTCCCTGGTCCGGGCCACCTTGATGCCGCGGCCGCCGCCACCGAAGGCGGCCTTGATGGCCACCGGCAGGCCGTACTGGTCCACGAAGTCCAGGATCTCCTCGGCGGACTGCACGGGGTCGGCGGTGCCGGGAACCTGGGGGGCGCCCACTTTTTCGGCGATGTGCCGGGCCTGGACCTTGTCGCCGAGGGCAGAGATGGCTTCCGGCGACGGGCCGATCCACGTGATGCCGGCGTCGATCACGCGCGCGGCGAATTCGGCGTTTTCGGCAAGGAAGCCGTAGCCGGGGTGGATGGCGTCGGCGCCGGACTGGAGGGCGGCGTCGATGATCTTGTCCATCACCAGGTAGGACTCGGCCGCGGTGTTCCCGCCCAGGGCGTAGGCCTCGTCAGCGAGGCGGACGTGCAGGGCGTCACGGTCCGGGTCCGCGTAGACCGCCACGGAGGCGATGCCTTCATCACGTGCGGCGCGGATGATGCGGACGGCAATTTCACCGCGGTTGGCGATCAGCACCTTCGTGAGGGTCGACTGCGTGGTTCCTGCGGACTGCTCCAAATTTGCTGACAAGGCGTCTCCTTCTTTCCTTCAGGGAGCCTAGCGCGGTTTTGAGGGTTCCGCCGATATTACTTGCGGAATCCGCGTGTAAACGCTCCAGCCTTTGTAGGGAAGCTACAAGACGCTACGAAATGCGGCGCTTTTACCGCGCCGGGCGGGGCTCCGCTCAAGCGGGCCAGAGGTCGGTGATGCGCACGTTCGCCGAGGCCAGCAGGTCCCGGAGGGTGGAGACGGAAAGCCCGACGACGGTGTGCGGGTCGCCGTCGACCTTCCGGATGAACGCCCCGCCCAGGCCGTCGATGGTGAAGGACCCGGCGCAGTGCAGCGGCTCGCCGGTGGCGATGTAGGCATCGATCTCGGCCGGTTCCATCTCCAGGAAGGAGACCGCGGCGGAGGCAACCGTCCCCAAAGTGGCGCCCGAACCCTGTTCCCCGCCGCCGTCGTCGTCCGGATCGGTGTCCCGGCAGTCCACCAGCCAGTGGCCCGTGTGCAGCACCCCCGTGTTGCCGCTCATCCGCAGCATGCGCTCACGGGCCACGGCGGCGGTGTACGGCTTGCCGTGCGCCTCGCCGTCGAATTCGAAGACGGAATCGCAGCCAAGGACCAGCGCCCCTTCTGCTTCCGGGAGGGCCGCCACCGCTTCGGCCTTTGCCCGGGCAAGCAGCAGCGCGGTGTCATGGGGGTCGGTAACGCCGTACCGGGCCTGGACGGCGTCCTCGTCCACGTCCGAGACCAGGACGGTGTGGCGGATGCCGGCCTCGGCCAGGAGTTTGGTGCGGGCGGGCGACTGGGAAGCGAGAATCAGGCGGGGCACGGTTCCAGCCTAGTGGACCAGTTCCCCGGACGCCCGTGCGGCCTCGGGCCGGCTGAGCTTGGCGCCCTCCACGTCCACATCCGGCAGGATCCGGTCCAGCCAGCGGGGAAGCCACCAGGACTTTTCGCCCAGCAGGTACATCACGGCCGGAACGATGGTCATGCGCACCACGAAGGCGTCCAGGAGCACGCCGAACGCCATCGCGAAGCCCAGCGGCCGGACCATGGTGAGGTGGCTGAAGATGAAGCCGGCGAACACGCTGACCATGATGATCGCGGCGGCGGTCACCACGGCGGCCGCGTGGCGGAAGCCCACCCGGACGGCTTCCTTGGCGGTGGAACCGTGCATGTAGGCCTCGCGCATCCCGGAGGCGATGAACACCTGGTAGTCCATGGCCAGGCCGAACAGCACGCCGATCAGGATGATGGGCAGGAAGCTCAGCACGGCGCCGGGGTTGGCGACGTCGAACACGCCGCCCAGCCAGCCCCACTGGTACACGGCCACCACCGCGCCGAAGGCAGCGGCGAGGGACAGCAGGAAGCCGCCGGTTGCCAGCAGCGGCACCACGATGGAGCGGAACACCAGCAGGAGCAGGACCAGGGAAAGTCCGACGACGATTGCCAGGTAGGGCGGCAGGGCGTCGCCGAGCTTCGTGGAGACGTCGATGTTGCCGGCGGTCTGGCCGGTGAGGCCCATGGCGACGCCATACTCGGACTGGATGTCGTCATTCAGGCCGCGAAGCTCCGAGACGACCCGGACGGTGCTGGCGCTCGCCGGGCCTTCCTCGGGGATGACCTGGAACACCGCGGTGCGGCGGTCCTCGCTGAGTGCGACGGGCACGGCGGCCACCACGTTGTCCACGGCACGGAGCTTGTCCGCGACGTCGTACTGCAGTGCCTGCGCCTGGGCCTCGTCCAGGTTTTCCGGGAACTCACCCACGGCCACGATGGGGCCGGTGACGCCTTCGCCGAAGCTCCGCGCGGTCAGGTCGTAGGCCTGGTAGGCCTCGGAGTCCACCGGCTCCGAGCCGCCGTCGGGCAGTGCAAGCTGCAGCTGGGTGGCCGGGAGCGCGAGGGTGCCGAGGAGGAGCACCCCGGCCAGGAGCGCCACGATGGGGTGCCGGGTGACCAGGCCGCCCCAGCCGTGCGTGCTGCGTTCGCGGTCCTTGGCCTCATCGGCTGCTTCATGGCCGGGTTCGGCGTTGTGGGCCTCGGCTTTGGCCCAGGCCCGCCGGGAGATGATGCGGCGCCCGATCAGGGACAGCATGGCCGGGGTGAGGGTGATGGCCACCAGGACAGCCACTGCCACGGTGCCGGCCGCGGCCAGGCCCATTACGGCGAGGAAGGGCAGCCCGGGAACCACCAGGGCCGCAAGGGCGATGATCACGGTCAGCCCGGCGAAGACCACCGCATTGCCGGACGTTCCGGTTGCCCGGGCCACGGATTCCTCCGGATCCATTCCGGCGAGCAGCTGGGTCCGGTGCCGGTTCACGATGAACAGGGAATAGTCGATGCCGACGGCCAGGCCCAGCATGAGGGCCAGCATGGGTGAAATGGAGCTCATGTCGAACAGGCCGGACAGGGCGAACGTGATGCCGACCCCGATGCCGACGCCCACGATCGCCATCAGCAGGGGCAGCCCGGCGGCAACCAGGGTGCCCAGCATGAGGATCAGGACCAGGGCCGCGACGGCGATGCCAATGACCTCGGCCGCCCCGAAGAGTTCGGAGATGTCCTCGGTGATCTCCTTGCTGGCATACGCGGTCACGCCGGCAGCGGAAGCTTCATGGGCGATGTCCTGGACCTGCTGGCGGACCTCCGGGCTGAGGCCATTGATGGAGGTGTTGAACTGCACCTGTGCCACTGCCGCGCGCCCGTCCTCCGACACGAAGCGGATGGCGGACGATGCCTCGGCCTGGCGCTTGCCCAGCTCGAGCTTTGCCTTGCCCGCTTCCAGTTCCCGGGTGCCGGCTTCGAGCCGGGCCTGCCCTTCGGCAAGGGCTGCCTTTTGCTGGCCGAGCCGGGCTTCGATCAGGGCCGCCGGGGCGCCGGCCGCCGCCAGCTGCTGTTCCGCTGCGGCGAGCTGCCCCTGCCCGGCTTCAAGCTGGGCGCGGGAGGCGTCCAGCTGTGCCTGGCCTGCGGCAAGCTGCTGCTCGCCGTCGGTGATGGCATGGCCGGCCTGGTCCACCTGGGCCTGGGT
Source organism: Pseudarthrobacter oxydans (assembly GCF_034258515.1). NCBI lineage: Bacteria > Bacillati > Actinomycetota > Actinomycetes > Micrococcales > Micrococcaceae > Pseudarthrobacter > Pseudarthrobacter oxydans. Next base: position 1,463,721 of record NZ_CP139438.1, read on the forward strand.
GGCGAAGGGATCCACGGTGCCGCGGACACCCTGCACGGTCTTGAGCTTCTCCAGGGCCTCAGAGACGGCGGCCCGGCTCCCGGCGGTGAAACCGCCGTCGGGCGCTTCAAAGACGATGGTGGCGGTGCCTCCGGACGCCGAGGGAAGCTCGTCCTTCAGCTTGTCCGCGATCCGCTGCGTCTCAGTGCCTGGGATCTGGAAGTTGTTGGAAAGTGTGCCGTGGAAGGCTGCGGCGGAACCGCCCACGGCCACCAGGGCGGCAAGCCACAGTGAGATGACCAGCCAGCGCCGGCGGTAGGAGAATTTGCCCAGGCGGTACAGGAACAGTGCCATGCGAGGAAACCGATCTGATCAGGAGGAACGGGTGGCGGAAGAGGATGGGGCAGGTGCACTGCCTGTGGTGAAGCCTGAGCCGAGCAGTGCCATGGCGTCGATCAGCAGTTGCCGCAGCTCGGCCAGGGATGCCGGCGAGAGGTCCGCGCCGCGGCGGGCAAACCAGACCTCCATTGCCGCCTTGCCGCAGGAGATGACGGAACCGGCCAGGGCACGGAGGTAGAGCTCGTTTTCGGCGCCCGGAGTGGCGGCAGCCCGGCTGCGTGCCACGGCGGTGATCTGTTCCCGGCAGTGGTCCCATGCTTCCAGTTCGGAGTGGGACATAAGCGTGCTCTGCTGGGTCAGGGTGAAGAGTTCCGCCAGCGGGGCCACTGTCATGGGGTCCGCCAGCGCCATCAGGGCCTCCTGCGCCGACTGCAGGATGGGCTCCTCCGCTGGCCGGAGTTTGAACTGCTGTATCGCGTTATCCAGGAAGCCATGGGTGATGGAAGCCAGGGCGGCGTCGGTGCTGCCGAAGTAGTTGAAGAACGTCCGGCGTGAAATCCCGGCGGCGTCTGCGATGTCCTCAACCGTGAAGTTGCCGGGGCCCTTGGTTCGCAGGAGGCCCAGTGCGGCGTCGGTAATGGCCTGGCGGGTGGCCGCCTTGTTCAGCTCGCGGCGCGATGGTGCGGCCGGTGGCGGGACGGAGGTTCCCTCTTGGGCAGACTCTGCAGAAACAGTCACCCGTTTACACTATGTGCAACTTTGCACTCTGCGCAACTTACTTTCACAGGAGAATGAAAGGTTCCGAACAGGCCCCGCATGACTTGCTGCCCAATTCTGGAAGTGTCCCGAAAAGGACCAATCATTAGCAGCCGTCACCCGACGGCGGATCCAGGAGACACGTAATGTCACGCACAAAGAAGATGACCCTTGGCCTGTCAGCTACGGCGCTGGCCCTTGGTGCCGGTATCGGAGTTGCCGGCATGGCCTCCGCCACCACCACACCCGCTCCCACGCCCAGTGCCAGCTCCAGCGCGTCCCCGGACGGGAGCGCCGGCACCGCTCCCGGCGGAGGCATGGGCAAGCACGGCCGGGGCGGCGAACGGGGCGTAGCCCAGGCAGCCGCGCTCGCCGGGAAGCTGGGTGTCGACGAAGCCAAGGTGGCCGAAGCGCTCCAGGCCTTCCGCGAAGCCAATAAGCCTGCCACGCCGCCTGCGGAGGGGGAGAGGCCGGACCCCGCCGCCCGCGATGCCGCGCTGGCCAAGTCGCTTGCCGAATCGCTGGGCATCGAGGAGTCCAAGGTCACTGCTGCTCTGGAGGAGCTCCGCACGGAGAGGCAGTCCGCGCAGGCTGCGGCCCTCAAGACGCGGCTGGACCAGGCCGTCACGGACGGAAAGCTGACGCAGGCCGAGGCCGACGCTGTCACCAAGGCGGTGGAAAACGGCATAATCGGCGGCGGCGGTCACTGACGCGGCCATGACGCCAAGTGGGCCGGCCGCCTAACGCAGTAGAAGTTCCCGGGAAGACTTCCCGGGAACTTCTACTGCGTTGTTGCAGGGGGTGAGCAGAGGCCCTTAGGCCTTCGCGTCCGCCAGTTCACGCGAGGCGGTGTCCGTGGAGGCTCCGTCGGACGGGGCATCGGTATCAGCGCCGGCAACAGAATCGTCCACGAAGGGCGTGCCGTTGCGGGGAGCGTTGTACAGCTGCTCGTCGAGGATGCCCTGGCGCTTGGCCACGATGGTGGGGACGAGTGCCTGCCCGGCCACGTTCACTGCGGTTCGGCCCATGTCCAGGATGGGATCGATGGCCAGGAGGAGTCCGACGCCGGCCAGCGGCAGTCCCAGCGTTGACAGCGTCAGCGTGAGCATCACCACGGCTCCGGTGGTTCCCGCGGTGGCAGCGGAACCGAGGACGGACACCAGGGCGATCAGCAGGTACTGGGTGAAGTCCAGCTGGATGCCGAAGAACTGGGCCACGAAGATCGCGGAGATGGCGGGGTAGATGGCGGCGCAGCCGTCCATCTTGGTGGTGGCGCCCAGCGGAACGGCGAAGGAGGCGTAGGCGCGGGGGACGCCCAGGCTTCGCTCGGTGACGCGCTGGGTCAGGGGCAGGGTTCCCACGGAGGAGCGGGAGACGAAGGCCAGCTGGACGGCAGGCCACACGCCCGAGAAGTACTGCTTGACGGAGAGGCCGTGGGTGCGGACAAGGATGGGATAGACCGCGAAGAGCACCAGGGCAAGGCCCGCGTAGATGGCGAAGGTGAACTTGCCGAGGGCCCCGATGGTGTCCCAGCCGTAGACAGCCACCGCGTTGCCGATCAGGCCCACGGTGCCCAGGGGCGCGATGCGGATGATCCACCAGAGCACCTTTTGGATGACAGCCAGTGCGGAGGCGTTCAGGTTCAGGAACGGTTCGGCAGCCTTGCCCACCTTCAGCGCGGCAACGCCGACGGCGATGGCAATCACCAGGATCTGGAGCACGTTGAAGCTGACCGAGGTGGTGACGGCGCCTGACTCGGCAACGGTGGAGCTGGCGCCCAGTCCCAGGAAGTTCTTGGGGAACAGGCCGACCAGGAAGGCCCACCAGTCACCGGACTTGCCGGAGTACTTGGCTTCCTGGGTGATGCCCGTGTTGGCGCCGGGCTGCAGGAGAACGCCCAGCCCGATGCCGATCAGTACGGCGATCAGCGACGTGATGGCGAACCACAGCAGGGTGTTCCAGGCCAGCTTCGCGGCGTTGGACACCTGGCGAAGGTTGGAAATGGAGCTGACCACAGCGGTGAAGATCAGGGGTACGACGGCGGTCTGCAACAGGGACACATAGCTGGAGCCGATGGTCTGCAGCGTGGCGCCGAGGCCGTTCGGGGCTGCCTTGGTGCTGCCGGTGTACTTGGCCAGCAGGCCGAGGCCCAGCCCCACGATGAGGGCGGCGATGATCTGGACGCCGAACGAGCCGGCCCACTTGGGCAGCTGGAAGCCGGTCTTCCCGGCAGGGGAGGGGGTGCTTGTCTGAGTGCTCACCCGAACACGCTAGAGCCACCCCGAATACCACGGCGAACGAACATTGAGAAATATTACGCGGCCCAAGATTCTGCCGGAGCCGATATTCCCCGAGAAATCAAGGGTGTTCGGCGGCTATATTACCTATTCCCGGTGCCGGTGTGGTTAATGTCTCTCCGTTGCAGGGGCAAAAGGCCCGACGTGGGTGCCTTCCGGCAGCTTGCGTCAAAGCGACGAAGGAGCAGCAAGCAGAGGAAGGCACCCTCGGCGGCCCGGGCGACTGCGGAGCCAGAGCTAGGAAAGCAGCGCACGCCTCAGGGTGTCCAGTCCTACGGAGCCGATGTTCAAAGCCCTTGTGTGGAACTCTTTGAGGTCGAAACCGGGGCGGGCTTCGAGTTCGGCGCGGATCTGCTCCCACAGGCGCTGGCCAACTTTGTAGGAGGGCGCCTGGCCGGGCCAGCCCAGGTAGCGGGTGAACTCGAAATTCAGCTGGCCTTCACTGATGGGCAGGTTCGCCTTCAGGAATTCATATCCCTTGTCCGGGGTCCAGGTGCCGGAGCCCCAGCGTTCCGGCATCTCCAGTTCAAGGTGGACGCCGATGTCGAACACCACGCGGGCGGCGCGCATCCGCTGCATGTCCAGCATGCCCATGTGGTCGCCCGGGTCGCTCAAGTAGCCAAGTTCCTGCATCAGCTTCTCGGCGTACAGCGCCCAGCCTTCGCCGTGGCCCGAAGTCCAGCACACGTTGCGCCGCCACTTGTTCAGCAACTCGCGGCGGTAGGTGGCGGTGGCCACCTGGAGGTGGTGGCCCGGGACGCCCTCGTGGTAGACCGTGGTGGTTTCGGCCCAGGTAGTGAACGTGTCCTCACCGGCGGGGACTGACCACCACATGCGGCCCGGCCGGCTGAAGTCGTCGGACGGGCCGGTGTAGTAGATGCCGCCCTCGTCGGTGGGGGCAATGAGGCATTCCAGCTTCTTCATGACGTCGGGGATGTCGAAGTGGACGCCGGCAAGCTCGGCCACGGCTTTGTCGGAGAGTTCCTGCATCCACCGCCGCAGCGCGTCCTTGCCCTTCAGCTGGCGGGCGGGATCGTTGTCCAGGATCTCCTTGGCCTCGGCGATCGTGGCGCCGTCCTTGATGGTGTGGGCCACCTGTTCCTGCTCGGCGATGAGCCGGTCCAGTTCCTCCACGCCCCACGCGTAGGTCTCTTCGAGGTCCACGGCGGCGCCGAGGAAGGACCGGGAGGCGAGGGCGTAACGGGCCCGGCCCACGGCATCCTTTTCGGGCGCTGCGGGCAGCAGCTCTGCGCGGAGGAAGTCCGCCAGCCCGGCGTAGGCTGCCCTGGCGGCGGCAGCACCGGCGTCGAGCTCTTCCCGGATGGCTGCGGGCAGCGGCCCGGCGGCAGTGGCTGCCCCCGCCGCCAGCTTCGCGAAGAAGCCATCCTCCGCGGCGTACTTCGTCACCTGCTCAATGACGATCTTCACCTGGCGGGCGGAGGCCACCCGGCCGGCGTCCTTCGCCTGCCGCAGGGATTCTGTATACCCGGCGATGGCGCCGGGTACGTTGGACGCGCGGCCGGCAATATGCCGCCAGTCCTGTTCGGTCTCCGTGGGCATAAGGTCGAAGATCGCCCGGATGTCCTGGGCGGGGGAGGCAATGTTGTTCAGGTCGGCGTAATCCCATCCCGAGGCGTGGATCAGCAGCTGCAGGCCCAGCCGCTCCCGCATGGCGTCCAGGGTGACCGCGTCAACGTCGTCCTCCGGCTCGAGGCCTTCGAGGTCAACCAGGGCCTTCCGGGCGGCCTCCGCGAATTCGGCGATGCCTGCGGGGGAGAAGTCCTGGTATTCGGTTTCGTGTCCGGCAAGGCCAAGGGTGGTGGCGAAGGACGGATTGAGCCTGATGAGCGTCTCGGTGTAGTCATCTGCGACGGCGTCAATCCGGGTGTGCGGGCGGGCGGCAGGAGAAGTGTCTGTAGTCACACTCCGAGACTAGCGCCCGGAATCCGGGAAGGCCTGCCTTTCAGCCGCGGCTCCGCTTCCACGCTCCGGGGCCGGGGGTGGGCTCCAGCCTCAGCTGCTGGCGGCGGACCCAGTGCCGCACCGGCGGCTTCTCCGTCTCCGCCTGTTCTGCACCGCCCAGGGAAAGTACGACGGCGGTCAGCGCCGCCAGTTCCTCGGCGGTGGGCTGCCCCTTGACGATGGACAGCAGGGGTTCAGCGGGTGCCTCGGTTTCGGCAGCCTTGGCCACCGGCTTCTCCGCGTTCACAGCGGGATGTTCCCATGCTTCTTGGCGGGGAGGCTGGCGCGCTTGTCGCGCAGGGCACGCAGGCCCTTGATGATCTGCAGCCGCGTCTCGGACGGGGCGATGACGGCGTCAACGTAGCCGAGCTCAGCCGCCTGGTAGGGGTTGAGGAGCTCTTCCTCGTACTGCCGGATGACCTCGGCGCGCCGTGCTTCGACGTCGCCGCCGGCCTCCGCAACCGCCGCAAGGTCGCGGCGGTACAGGATGTTGACGGCACCCTGGGCACCCATCACGCCGATCTGGGCGGTTGGCCAGGCGAGGTTGAGGTCGGCGCCGAGCTTCTTGGAGCCCATCACGATGTAGGCGCCGCCGTAGGCCTTGCGGGTGATCACGGTGAGCTTGGGAACCGTGGCTTCGGCGTAGGCATACAGGAGCTTGGCGCCGCGGCGGATGATGCCCTGGAATTCCTGGTCCTTGCCGGGCAGGAAGCCGGGAACGTCCACCAGGGTAATGATGGGGATGTTGAACGCGTCGCAGTGGCGGACGAACCGGGCAGCCTTTTCCGAGGCGGCGATGTCCAGCGTGCCGGCGAACTGCAGGGGCTGGTTGGCGACGATGCCCACCGTGTGGCCCTCCACCCGGCCGTAGCCGATCATCACGTTCGGCGCGTAGAGGGCCTGCATCTCCAGGAAGTGGCCGTCGTCCACGATCTGCTCAACCACGGTGCGCATGTCGTAGGGCTGGTTGGCGGAATCAGGGACCAGCGCGTCCAGGGCGAGGTCGTCGTCGTCGAGCTCCAGTTCCTGCGTGTGCTCCAGGACGGGTGCCTCCGAAAGGTTGTTGGACGGCAGGAAGTCCAGCAGTTCGCGCACGAACTCGATCGCGTCCGCTTCGTCCGAGGCAAGGTAGGTGGAGGTGCCCGTGGTGGCATTGTGCTGCCGCGCACCGCCGAGGGTTTCCATGTCAACGTCCTCTCCGGTGACCGTCTTGATGACGTCCGGTCCGGTGATGAACATGTGGGAGGTCTTGTCCACCATCACCACGTAGTCGGTGAGCGCGGGGGAGTAAGCGGCGCCGCCTGCCGACGGGCCCATGATGAGCGAAATCTGCGGGACCACGCCGGACGCGTGGACGTTGTTCCGGAAGATGTCCGCAAACATGGCCAGCGAGGCAACGCCTTCCTGGATGCGTGCTCCGCCGCCGTCCAGGATGCCCACCACGGGGCAGCCGTTGCGCAGCGCAAACTCCTGCACCTTGACGATCTTTTCGCCGTTGACCTGGCTCAGCGACCCGCCGTAAACCGAGAAGTCCTGGCTGTACACGGCCACCAGGCGCCCGTCCACGGTGCCGTAACCGGAAACCAGTCCATCACCGAGCGGCTTCTTCTTCTCCATGCCGAACGCCGTGGAACGGTGTACAGCCAGGGCATCGAATTCAACGAAGGAGTCCTGGTCGAGGAGGAGCGCAATGCGCTCCCGGGCCGTGTTCTTGCCGCGCGCATGCTGCTTTTCGATTGCTTCGGGACCGGAGGGCTGTTCGGCACGCGCCTGGCGGTCGCGGAAATCGGCGATCTTTCCCGCTGTCGTTGTCAGATCGTGGCTCATCAAGTATCTCCGGCTCTGTAGCAGATTGATTCTGTGGTGCTGTGAATGCTGGCGGGCTGTGGCACTGAGGTTTAAGTAGCTTCCACACAACAGGCGAACCCTGCTGGCAAGTCTAGTGACGCTTCCGGCGGCTGCGGCTGTAGGGAACCTACAATTTTCTGCGCCGTCATCAGCAGTAGCGCAATGTTACTTGCCGGTAACTTAGTTGGGTTACAGTGGTGCCATGACTTCGAGCAATGACGCTTCGCGTGCCCTCGGCGGACCCTACCAGGCTGCCGGTTCACTCAAGGGGAGGACCATCCTCATCTCCGGCGGGAGCAGGGGTATCGGCCTGGCAATCGCCCTGCGCGCGGCGCAGGACGGCGCCAATATCGTGCTGATGGCCAAGACGGGGGAGCCGCACCCAAAACTGGCCGGGACTGTCCACACAGCTGCCCTGGAACTGGTGGAGGCGGGCGGACAGGCGCTTCCCCTGGTGGGTGACGTCCGGAATGACGACGACGTCGCGGGCGCCGTGGCGGCAGCAGTGGAACGGTTCGGGGGCATCGACGCCGTCATCAACAATGCTTCCGCCATCGACCGTTCCCGGACCGATGACGTGGACATGAAAAAGTATGACCTCATGCAGGACATCAATGTCCGCGGGACGTTCCTGATGTCCAAGCTGGCACTCCCGGCGCTCCGGGCCTCCGACCAGGGCCACATCCTTACGCTCTCCCCGCCACTGAACCTCGATCCCCGCTGGGCGGGAAAGCACCTTGCCTACACCATGGCAAAGTACGGGATGAGCCTTACAACCCTCGGCCTTGCAGAGGAGCTGAAGGCTGACGGAATCCGGGTTAATTCGCTCTGGCCGCGCACCCTCATTGATACCGCTGCCATCAGGAACATGCCGCACGGGGAAAGGATCGTCCAGGCCGCCAGGGGCGCGGAGATCATGGCGGACGCAGCCCATGCCGTGCTTACGGGCTCCAACCTCACGGACGGCGGCCGGCCAAGCGGCAACTTCTACACGGATGAGGAAGTGCTCGCGGCAGCCGGGGTCACCGACTTCCGGTCGTACAGCCTTGGCGCTCCCGAAGACCAGTTGGTGCCGGACATTTTCCTCTAGCCTCCGCTTCCCCTGGCCTCCGCCGTCGTCCTTCCGGTTCCCGCGGGCCGGCACGCCGGGCTGCCAGGACTAAGCAGGGTCGGTAGAGTTTAGCTATGGATGACGCACATGCCCCCGGCACGCCACTGGACCGGAGGGCCCTCGCGGACCAGCACTTTCTGTCCGCGGCCGGCATCCCGCGGCTCGACGTTGTTAACTCCACCGGCTCCACCAACGCCGATCTCCTTCGCTCTGTCACCGTGGAGCCTTCGGCCTGGCCGGACATGTCAGTGCTGACCGCGGAGTACCAGACGGCGGCCCGCGGCCGCCTGGACAGGCGCTGGGAAGCGCCGCCCCTGAGCTCTGTCTCCGTTTCCGTCGTTCTGCGGCCGGCCAACGCCGAAGGAAGGCCGCTTCCCACCCAGAGCTATTCCTGGCTTTCCCTCATCGGCGCCCTGGCGCTGCGGGAAACCCTCCTGGAAACGGCCGGCCTGCCTGCCGAGTTGAAGTGGCCCAACGACGTCCTGGTGCGCGGCAGGAAGATCGCGGGAATCCTGGCCCAGCTGGGCCCCATGGTGGACGGCTCCGCGCCCCCGGTCATCCTGGGAACCGGTTTGAATGTCACCCTCCAGGCGGCCGAACTCCCGGTCCCCACCGCCACGTCGGTGGTGCTGGAGTCACCGCGCACTGCGGACCGTACGGAGCTGCTGAAGAGCTACCTTCTGCACTTCGCCGTGCTCTACCGCGGCTTCTGCAACGCCGACGGCGACCCGGCGGCAGGCCTGGCCGGCGGCCCTTCGCTGCACAAGCGGGTGGAAGCCGTCCTGACCACCCTGGGCAAGCAGGTGCGGGCGCAGCTGCCGGGCGACCACGAAATTATCGGCCACGCGACCCGCCTCGACGAGTATGGTTCACTGCTGGTGGTGGACCGCGAGTCCAAGGAGCATGTGGTGACGGCCGGCGACGTTGTGCATTTGCGTCCGTGGCATTCCCCGGAGGGTTCCGGCCAGGGCGGTTATGCGTAAAGACCTCGTTCCGGGCGAGCAGGTGATTGTCACCACCCGCCCGCAGCCGAGGAAGCTGGCCGGGGCAGCTGCGGCCTTTATATTTTCACCGGCGCTTGCCGCGTTCGCTTCCGCCTGGGCAACCCGCGGGGAGGCGGCCAAGCTCATTCCCGCGCTGGCTCCCCGGTGGACGCCGTGGCTGGTGGCCGGGTTTGCCTTGGCGGTGGCGGGGGTCTGGCTGGGTTATTGCCTGCCCCGGCTGCTGCGGTGGCAGGGCACCAGGTACACGCTCACCAGCCGGCGGCTCGTTGCCCGGTCCGGCATCCTGCGGCGACGGGACCAGCAGGTGAACCTGGCTTCGGTGCGCAATCTGACTGTCCATGAATCGGTACTTCAGCGCCTGTTGCGTTCCGGGAATATATCCTTGGAAACCGGGTACCAGGGCGTGGTGACATTCCAGGACGTGCCGGAGGTTGCCACGTTCCGGGATTTCATCCTTGATGCCATCGAGGAATTGCCCGACGAACATGACAGCCAGGCCGGCGGAGCAATGGACGATCCGGCCGGAGCTTTGCCCTGGGAATTGAGAGAAGGTGGACGGGATGAACGATGAGGACCAGCAGGAGCGCGTGGACTCCACCACACCCCCGCCCGCGATGGAGTCCCACCCCGCCACCGGCACCATGTCTGCCGAGCGGCTCGCCATGAAGGCTTTGGAGGCCAGGCTGCTGGGCGGCGAACGCAAGCTCCGGCGCCGCGAAGTCGCCGCCGGCGCCGGGCTGTCCCTGCTGTCCGCACGCAAACTGTGGCGTGCCCTCGGCTTCCCCAACTTCGGCGACGAGGATGTCGCGTTCACTGAACGCGACCAGGCCGCGCTCTCCACCGTGGTGGACCTGGTCCGCTCGGGGAAACTGACCGAGGAAGCCGCCATCTCCGTCACCCGCTCCATCGGGCAGATGACTGACCGGATGGTGGTGTGGCAGATCGAAGCCCTGGTGGAGGACATGGTCCATGAGCAGGGTGTTACCGACGCCGTTGCCCGCAAGCGCCTGGTCAATGAGCTTCCCGCACTGGTGGACGCCCTGGAAGAAATGCTGGTCTACTCCTGGCGGCGCCAGCTCAACGCAGGCGTCCAGCGGCTCGCGGTCCGGGCCGAAGCGGGCCTGCAGGCGAGCGAAGAGGGCCGGGAAGGCGACGAGGACGATGCCCCGCTTCCGCTGGCGCGCGCCGTCGGCTTCGCGGACCTTGTTTCGTATACCAGCCTGTCCCGCCGCATGAACGAAAAAACCCTGGCCCGGCTGGTCCAGCGCTTCGAGAACAAGTGCGCGGAGATCATCTCCGTGGGCGGCGGCCGGCTGGTGAAGACCGTGGGCGACGAAGTCCTCTACATCGCCGAAACCCCGGCCGCCGGTGCCGAGATCTCCCTGGCTCTTGCCCAGGCCTTCACGGAAGACGAAATCCTTCCCGAAGCACGGGTGGCCATGGTGTGGGGAAGGATCCTGTCCCGGCTCGGCGACATCTATGGCCCCACCGTGAACCTGGCCGCCCGCCTCACCACCCTCGCGGATCCCGGCACGGTGCTGGTGGACTCGATGACCGCCTCGGCACTGGAACACGACGAACGGTTCGTGCTGGAACCGCAGCCGCCCGAAAACGTCCGCGGATTCGGCGAAATCCGCCCCGTGCGGCTTAGCCGCGGGCTCGGCAAAGGCTTGGTGCTGGACTAAGGCCTGGGAAAGGCCGGAGGTTTATCCATTTGTTAGCCAATAGGGCTATATTTGTTGTGCCCGGCTGTTAAAGCCGGAAGCCGGCCGTCGCCGGGGTCTACTTGGGGGAACCGATCCATGAATCTTCGCGGGAAAGCACGCGCAAAAGGCGCCGTATCCGCACCCGCGTTCCGCCACAGGCTCTTCCGTTCCCGCCTTTTCGGCAGCACCGCATTTGGGCTGGCGCTCATTGTGCTGGTGGTTGGCGCGGTGCTGTATCCGGGGTTCAAGACCACCGAGGTGGAGTTGAACGACGGCGGGGTGTGGGTGGTCTCGAAGTCGAAGAATGCGGTGGGCCGGCTTAACTACCCCTCCCGCGTTCTTGATGGGGCTGTGACGCCCGCTTCGACGACGTTCGACATCCTGCAGGATGCGGGGGATGTGTTCGTCGATGATGAGACCGGGTCAACACTGAACCAGGTGTCGCCGGCGAACATGCGGCTGGGCGGGGATAAGCAGTTGCCGGGATCGGCGGACGTGAGCTTCGGCTCGGAGGTTATTTCCGTGACGGATGCGGCGTCGGGCAAGGTGTGGGCTGTGTCGCCGTCCACTGTTAATGGTTTTGACGAGGAAGCGTCGGAGCCCGTGATGGTGGGTTCGGAGGGCATTGTCTCGGCGGTCGGGGATGATGACCGGATTTACTCGGCGGACCCCAAGTCCGGCGCGGTGACGGTGACGGCTGTTGACGCCAACGGCGAGGTGACGGCCTCGGAGTCGGAGACCTGGGCCGAGCTGAAGGGTTCGGGGGATCTGCAGATCACGGTGGTGGGGGACAAGCCGGTGCTTTTGGATGCGGCGGCCGGGAAGTTGTTCCTGCCCGGCGGGAAGCGGCTCCAGCTGGAGAATGCGCGGGAGGCGAAGCTGCAGCAGGGCGGCCCTGCCAGCGGTTTCGTGGCCATCGCCACGCGGAAGGCGTTGCTGAAGCAGCCCCTGGACGGATCCGCGGCGAAGACGGTGGCGTTCGACGGCGAGGGCGTGCCGGCTGCCCCGGTCCAGTTGGGCGGGTGTGTGCATGCGGCGTGGTCCGGGGCTAACAAGTATGTGCGGGACTGTGTCAATGATGGTGATGACAAGAACGTTGACGTGCCCAAGGCGAGTGCCTCGCCGTCGTATGTTTTCCGGGTGAACCGGGACCTGGTGGTCCTGAATGACGTGAACTCCGGGAACGTGTGGCTGGTGAACCAGAACATGCAGCTGGTCAACAACTGGGACGACGTCATCCCGCCCAAGGAAACGTCCGATGACGCGGACAAGGATTCCGCCGACGAAGTCCAGCAGACGGTGCTGCCGGACCGCACCAAGCCCAACAGCGCTCCGGTTGCCAAGCCGGACACTTTCGGGGTCCGGGCCGGCAAGACCGCTGTGCTCCCCGTCCTGGACAACGACACTGATCCGGACGGCGACATCCTCACCGTGCGCGCCCCTGATCAGCTTAAGTCCGGCGTTCTCGCCCCGATTTACGGGTCCACCGGCTTCCAGGTCGCCATCCCTGCCGACAAAGCCGGTTCCGAGACCTTCAAATACTCAGTGGACGATGGCCGGGGCCTCACCGCCTCCTCCGACGTCACGCTCAATATCATCCCGGCAGGGGAGAACTCCGCCCCGCGGCAGAAGCCGAACCGCAACACCACGCTCGTTGTGCAGGCGGGCAAGATCGTCAGCCAGAACGTGCTTCCTGACTGGATGGATCCGGACGGCGACGATCTGTACGTGGTCAGCGCTGCGGGCAGCGATCCCCGCGACCAGGTCAAGGTCCGACCGGACGGCCTGCTGACCTTCCAGGACGCCGGAACGGAGCCCGGCCGCAAGGTGGTCACCCTGACCGTTTCCGACGGCCAGTCCACAACGGAAGGCAAGGTCACGGTAGACGTCCGCGCCCCCGGCGCCCTGCCCCCGATCGCCAACGCGGATCACGTGGTGGCCGTCGCAGGCGTCGACGCGGTGATAGCACCCCTCAAAAACGACTCCGACCCCCAGGGCGGCGCCCTCCGCCTGGCCCAGGTCACCCCGGACGGCAACGCCACAGCAACCCTGCGGGCGGACCAGCAGACCTTTACGTTCAACTCCGCGGCCCAGGGACCGCACTACGTCACTTACCTGGTAACCAACGGGCCGGCCAGCGCCCAGCAGCTGGTCCGGGTGGACGTGGTGTCCGGCGACGGTGACGGCGCCCCCGTCGCGGTGCGCGACACAGCCCTGCTGCCAAGCGGCGGAACTGTGCTGGTGGACGTCCTGGGCAATGACTCGGACCCGTCCGGCGGGGTCCTGGTAGTCCAGTCCGTCACAGCTGCCGACGGGTTGCCGGTCAGCGTTTCAGTGCTGGACCACGCGGTCATCCGGATCACCGACATCCGGGCGCAAGGCCAGCTCAACGTCAAATACACAATCTCGAACGGCTTGGCCTCGGCCAGTGGCGACATCGCAGTGCTGGTGGTGCCCGCCCCGGCCAAGCTCCAGTCCCCCCAGGCGAAACCCGACGAAGTGTCCGTCCGGGTGGGCGACGTGGTGACCATCCCGGTCCTCGCGAACGACTCCGACCCCAACGGCGAGAAACTCACGCTTGAGCCCGAACTGGCGCAGAAGCCCGACGACACCGACGGACGGATGTTCCACGCCGGGGACACGTTGCGTTTTATCGCCGGAGACGTGCCCAAGACCGTCTACGCAATCTACAAAGTCACCAATGAATCCGGCCAGTCGGATTCGCAGCAGGTCACCATCCGCGTCCGCGCCCGGGACGACGAGCGGAACACCCGTCCCGAGCCGAAGAACCTCACCGCCCGCGTGGTGTCTGGAATGGTGGTTCGGATCCCCGTCCCGCTGGACGGCATCGACTCCGACGGCGACTCCGTGCAGCTCATCGGGGTGGACAAAGCCCCCGCCATGGGAACCGCCGTGGCCAGGGACGGCTACCTCGAATTCACCGCCACGGGCACGGCGGCCGGCACCGATACCTTCACCTACCGGGTCAGGGACAGAATCGGCGCCGAGAACACCGGCACGGTCATTGCGGGCATCGCGCCACCCGAGGCCAACAACCAGAGACCCATCGCAGTGGACGATTCCGTGGATGTCCGTCCCGGACGCAAGATCGCCGTTGACGCGCTCAGCAACGACTCCGACCCGGACGGTGACCCGATCGGGCTCGTCAGTAACGCGTTTGAAGCCCGGCCGGAACTCGGTGTCGAAACCGCTGACGGCAGGGTGCTGCTTACTGCGCCCGGCAACGCGGGCAATGAGAACGTCAGCTACAAGATCCAGGATGACAAAAAAGCCCAGGGCAGTGCAGTGATCCGGGTCAGCATCTCTCCCGACGCCACGCTGAAGGCGCCGGTGGCGAAAGACGATGTGATCACCCCCGCCGAGACGCTGGGCAAGTCCGCTGTCGACGTGCCGGTGCTGAAGAACGATTCAGACCCCGACGGCGTGGCCGCCGAACTCAAGGTCAGCCTGCCGGACGGCAACCCGAACGCCCGCGTCGGCGGCGACGGCAACGTTGTGGTCGGCCTTGCCGCGGGGGACCAGCTGGTTCCCTACACTGTCACCGACGTGGACGGCCAGAGCGCCACTGCTGTCATCTGGGTGCCCGGTCAGGGTGAACAGCACCCCAGCCTGGCCAGGACCGACGTTGTGGAAGTGATGGCCGGCAAGGAAATCACCTTCGCCCTGAGCGAATACGTGCGGGTCCGGGAGGGCCGCTCTCCCCACATTACGCAGGCAGACAAGGTCCAGGTCCAGGGCGCTGACACCCAGGGCGTCATCGCCGGAAACGGCGACGCCCTGCGCTATGCGGCGCTCAAAGACTACGTCGGCCCCGGCTCCGTGACGTTCGAAGTGACAGACGGGTCCGGTCCGGAAGATCCGCAGGGCCTGAAATCCACCCTGACCATCATCACCCGGGTCATTCCGGACCCGGCCGCGAACCACGAGCCCACCTTCAGGGGAACCGACCTTGACGTGCCGAAGGCCGAAACTGCTGCCCTTGAACTGGGCACCCTGGCCAGGGACGTGGATGCCGGGGACCAGGAGAAGCTCAAATTTGAGTTTGACGGGACCACGCCGGAGGGCTTCACTGCCTCCCTCGAGGGGCAGACACTCAAGGTCAGTGCTGCAGCAGGCTCGCCCGCCGGCCGGAAGGGAAACATCCCGCTGAAGGTCACCGACGGCCGATCCGAACCGGTCAAGGCCTCGGTAACAGCCACGGTAGTCGCCTCCAACCGGCCCCTTCCCACAGCCGGGGAAGACGTCATCGAAAAGGCCAACGCGGGCCGGGCCGAGACCATCAACGTCCTCGCCAATGATTTCAACCCCTTTGCCGACACCCCGCTGGAAATCGTTTCAGTGGCGGTGGAAACGGGGTCCGCAACAGGGCAGCCGGTGGTCGCCGGGGACTCGCTCACGGTGACTCCCGCAGAGGGATTCAAAGGCGTCATGGTGCTCCGTTACGTCATTTCGGACAAGACCGATGACCCTTCCCGCCATGCTGACGGCCGGGTGCGCATCACCGTCCGGGATAAGCCGGACCCGCCCTCGGCCCCCACCGCCACGGACGTGCGCAGCCGGACGGCTGTGCTCAAATGGGCGCCGCCGTCAGACAACGGCGCCACCATCACCGGCTACACCGTGCGCTCCAACACCGGATTTGAACAACAGTGCGCCACCACCACGTGCACTTTGAGCGGTCTGACCAACGACGTGAAGTACGTCTTCACTGTGACCGCCACCAATGAGGTGGGCGACTCCCAGGCGTCTGCGCAGTCCAACGAGATCCGGCCCGACGAAAAGCCGTCCCCGCCGGAGGCGCCCACGGTCAAAGCCGGCGACAAGAACATGGTGATCGACTGGCCCCCTGCCAGGACCGAGGGTTCGGCCGTCAAGAGCTACAACCTGGAGATCTCGCCACCGCCAGCCAGCGGCATCGCCGTGAAAAACGGGGTCACGGGCCTGACCTACACCTGGCCTGGCCTGACGAACGGCGTCCGCTACAAGGTGCGCGCCCAGGCGGTCAACGAGCTGGGCCCGTCCGACTGGGGCATCTACTCCTCCGAAGACAACCCTGCCGGCGTGCCCGCTGCGCCCGCGGCACCGACCTCCGCCGTGGCGTCTGCTGTGGGGAGCACCAACCAACTGCGCGTGAACTGGACCGAACCCGACACCAACGGTGACGCGATCAGAAACTACTACGTCACCATGAGCGGCGGCGGCGGCGCGCCGCAGACCCAGGCCATCCCGGGCACGGTACGGACGGCCAACTTCACGGCCAACAATTCCGAAGCCGAATACACCTTCACCGT